>CAVYYK010000022.1:0-17530 GCA_963772635.1 uncultured Alphaproteobacteria bacterium | reverse complement strand
CGGTTTCCGAAGCCCGGCTGCCGCCTGCCAGCGGCGCCGGGTTACCCCTTGGGGCTCCCCTTGTTCAAGCGGCCTGTGGGCGCGCCTTGGCGAGACGGCCTTTGAAGTGGTGTCTCCCGAGGTTGCCGGTTAAGCTTCGGTGACGACGAAACCGGCATGGTGGGGGGGTTCCGCCGGGTGACTGACCGCACCGACGTCTTTCTGAGCTACAGCCACAACGACCTGGACGCGGCGGTCAATCTGCGCGGGCAGCTCGATCGGCACGGATTGTCGGTGTTTCGCGACGCCGAGAGCATCCGCGCGGGCGATCTCTGGCTCGATCGATCCGCGCCGCCGGGTGTCGGGTGGCCACCCGACACCCGGCTCGACAATGCCGGGGACCGCTGAATTCTACACAAGTGCCAACAGACAATCGCGAGGCGCGGAGCGCCGTGGCGATCCAGATCCTTCCGCCCAGGCAGCATCGGCGCCAACGGCGGCACTGGATTGCTTCGTCGCTGCCGCTCCTCGCAATGACGGGGAGGGCGGTCGGCGGCCGGGCCGATCAATCGAGCCGGCATTTGTCCAGATCCTTGGCCGGTTGCGGGATCGGGGCGCCGGTATGCCAGTATCGGGTTTCCTTCCAGCCGGCCGGATCGGACAGGGTATCCGCCGCCCGGCGCCAGACGACGAAGCCGTGGCGCGAGTTGGCGATGACATTGGCTTTGTAAGTCTCACCCGAGGGCGTCTTCGGCACGGTGATCTCCGTCCGGCACCAGTCGGGGGTGAACGAGGCGTGATCCGGCTTGGTTCCGCCGTGGCCGACGATCTGGGTCTGCGGCCAGGTCCAGGTGACCGAAACGGTGTCGGGCGATTTGGGGTCCGAAACACGGATCCGCTGATAGAAGTGCTGGTGACCGGCGAACAGCGTCGACGGCACGCATCCGGGCGCCCCCGGTCCGCGGTCCTCGCATGGTGGCGTGTCGCCGAACGCGTCGGCGACGGCTTGCAAGACCTGTTGGTTGCGGCCCCCGCATTGCCCGCCGCAGTAGCTCAGATAGGTCAACGCCGGGATATGGCTGACCCAGTGGGTGGATTTGACGTAGGCCGCGTTGCCGTCCCTGGTCACGGCGGCGGCGTCCTTGAACAGGTCCGCCAGATTTCGGCCCTTGTCAGCGGTGCCGTAGGGATTCGAACTGTCGATCATCACCACGCGGTGCCGCGTTCGCGGGTCGTTTCCGCCGCCGGGCCCGACGTCGAAGTATGTGGTCGGCACCAGGTTGTTGCAGGGTTGCGGCGGCCAGTCGACGTCTCCGAACAGGTAGGTCCAGCCTTTGCCGTACCAGTGTGGCCCGGCGTCCGGACACGTCTCGTGATTGCCGCGCGACAGCGCCCAGGGCGCGATGGCGAGCGCCGGCTGGGCAGGGGTCAGGAAATCCTGCAGCCAGTATCCCAAGGTGTCCTTGGAATGACCCTGATTGCCGGAACCCGAGCCCTTGGCGGGATCGATCTCGTAGTCTTCCCAGAAATAGCGGTAATCACCCACGTGCACGAAGAAATCCGGCCGCGCCATGCTGCCGTCGTCGAGCTTCACCTCGACCGCGCTGTCCATCAGATCGGCAAAGGGCCAATCGGTGGAACAGTCCTGTGACATCCGACCCGGGGCGCCGATCGGCGTTCCGCGGCAACCGGTATCACCGAGGGTGACCATGACGATCCGGTCGTCCCGACCGTTGCGCCGGCCGATGCTTCCGCCGCCGGCGACGATGGTTCGAACGGTTTTTCCGGTTGGCGACCAGACGGGGACCGGCTTGAAGGCCTCGCCCTTTTCGGAGACCGCGGCCTCGAACCAGTCGGCTTTCATCGGCAACCGGCAGAGAGTCATCGGAAAGTCGGTCTTGCTGACCTCGAAACCGCCGATATCGTGCGTTCGCTCTTCGGCGGGCGTCCGGGTTCGGCTCCATGGGCCGGCCGCCGACAGCCGATACCAGACGTCGTATTCGCCGCAGGATCGCGCATCGCCCGGCAGGATGAACCGCAGTTCGACCCGCGGCGGTTGAAACGCGTCCGCCGGGCCGCTCACCCGCAGGGATGCCGATCATCTGACTCCAGATGGCGGCGACGCCCGCGGCGGGCGGCATTGCCGGTGCGGGCGGCGACTGCTCGGCGGCGCGGACCGAGGTCGCGGCAAGAAGCGGCATCAGCGCGACGATGACACGCCGAAGGATCATGATGCGGCCGGCAACGGAAATCAGCCGCGCGCTCTGTCGGGAACGGGCACCTGCGAGGACCGCTTTTTCCGCAAAATGCGCTGGAGGTAGATCAAAAGTACGGAGGGCGCGACGATCACCGCGACGATCACCAGAGGTGAACATATCCAGAGCAATATCACGACCAATATGTCTGTCTGCATCATGCCTCCCCACACTCACTCGGCACAGGCGCGAACACGTCACTTGCTTTCGAGCGTGTGTCCGAGCCGCTCAACGGAAATCCCCTTCAGTCCCTCCGCTCGTCGGTCTCGCGGAGTGATCCCCGGCAAAAGGCGTAAACATCACGCCGCAACGTTCTCGCGCAGGCGGCGATCATCGGGTTGGCGGTTTCTTTCGCCGCGGCATGCTCGATGAAGTTGATGCGCGCGTGCATGTCGCTGACCGACCGTGCTTCGGCCGTCGCGATCACCTCTTCCAGGGCGACGACGACCAGGGCCTTCGTCTCGGCGGCGATCCGGTCGTCGTCCGGGGAGGCGCTCGGCGTTTGGACGAGATAGCGCAACAGCGCGAACGCCTCGGAGGCCGTGCTCGGAGCGCTCGTGGATTTCGCGGTATCCTTGATCAGCAATTCGAAATCCTGGTCTTGAAGATGGGCCGCGGCGGTCTGGCGGGCGTAGCGAGATTCGAGGATGGGCCGGCAGGCGTCCTCCATCTCACGCCATGGCCGTTCCAGTCCATCATCAGGTGCGGACATGATCCTTGCCTCCTCAGATATGGCGTCGCAGAGCGGCGCTGCCCCCACAGCAATTCCCACGGCACTTGCGACACGCCGTGATTCGTAAGCCGAAAGTCCTGGGCACCCACAAACGGGTTATAAATGGTCGACCTGATGGGAGAGTTTTTCCAGGACCACTTTGAGAGAATTTCTCAGAACCAATTCACGCGCTGGTATTGAAGACCTCGGCGAGCCGGTGAATGGCCGGTGCGATCTCGGGTTCCGGGACGGCGGCGAAACCGAGGTGCAGCGCGTTGATCGGCGCGCGGGCCACGTAGTAGATGGACATCGGGCGGATCGTCAGATCGCGCCGGGCCGCCAGATCCGAGACGACTTCGGCGGAGATGTCCGTCGGCAGGTCGGCGATCAGCTGGAGACCGCCCTCCGGATGGCGAACCGAGAGCCGATGGCCCAACGTTTCGGTCAGGCTCTGCTCCAAGGTGTCGCGGCGCGCGCGATAGACCTTGCGCATGGTCTGGATATGGCGCGTGTAGTATCCCTCCTTGATGAAATCGGCCAGCGCCGCCTGGATGTGCAAGGCGGGCTCGATTCCCAGGTAGATGGCGTTGTCGACGAACCGCTGTTCCAGGTTTTCCGGGACGACGAGATAGGCGCAGCGGATCGACGGCGCCAGCGTCTTCGCGAACGTGCCGATAAAGATCACCCGTTCGCCGCCCAACTCCGCCGCGAGCGGGCGGCTTGGCGGGCCGTCGAATCGAAATTCGCTGTCGTAGTCGTCTTCGAGGATCCAGGCCTGTCGTCGTCGTGCCCAGGCCAACAGCTTCTTCCGGCGGCCGGGACTCATGGTCACGCCGGTGGGCCAATGGTGACACGGTGTAGCATAGACGAGACGTGCGTCGGCCGCCCGGCTTGCCAAGTCGTCCACCCGCAAGCCGCTGTCGTCGACCGCGACCGGCACGATCCGCAGTCCCGAGAGTTCGAGGCTGCCGCGGGCCCAACGATACCCGGGATCTCCCCAGACGCCGGTCTCGCCGGGCGTCGTCAGAACGGAACAGGCGAGGGAAATGGCCGCCCTGACGCCCGCGACCACGATGACCCGCGAGGGGGAGCATTGCACACCGCGAGACGTCACCAGGTAACGGGCAATCATCTCCCGCAAGGGCCCGTAGCCGCCGCGATATCCGTAGTCCAGAATGTCGTGGTCGCCGCGAAGTCCGTGACGCCGCAGCAACTGCGACCAGGCTCGCCGAGGGAAAAGATCCAGGGCCGGCACCCCTGTTCGGAACGCCATGGGGCCGAGATTGTGCGGCAGCCATGCCGGATCCACGGGTTCGTGTGGACGGTTTTCAGGGACGTCGAGGACCGTTGCGTTGGGACTCGCGGGACTGCGGTCCGGCAGTCGGTTGGACACCCGGGTTCCGGATCCGGTGATCGCCTCCAGGAGGCCGTCGGCGGTAAGCAACTCGTAGGCGGTGAGCACGGTCAGGCGCGAGACGCCGAGATCGTTGGCCAGGCTCCGTGAAGCCGGGAGGTATGTACCCGGCGCGAGCCTTCCTTGGTGAACGGCGTCTTCGATCTGTCGCGAGATCTGCCGGTACAACGGTTCCGACAAACTCGGATCAATCGAGATCCAAGCTGTTAGTATGCGCTGCCGAGCCATTGAATCGACAATTCCCCCCGGATCGGTCCAGAACAGCTTCCGCGAAACTAAGCCTAGTCGAAGCGCATCTCAAGGGCCGCGGGGTCTTGCATCACGAATTCGCTGCCATCCGGGCTGTCGCCCGCGCCGCTACCCTGGGATCCGGAAAATGTAGATCGACTGGTCCTTGCGCTTGGCGGCCTTGGGCTGGTCGCCCTTCTTGCGTTTGTCGGAGACGGCGGTCACATTCGCGCGGCCCGATGCCGGGCGAAGCGGCCGAATTGAACGACGGCCGCTCGGCGAAGCGGGTGACGTCCGTTGCGAGCGGGGGAAGCCATGCAAATTGGTCATGGCAGATCCTCCATTTTCACCGAACTCGCGAACAAGTATTTGTATTATTATTTCCTAATATAATGAGCGGGATAACCCGCGTACGCGCGACAAAGTCGGTGGGGTTCGCTGAATCAAGTCCGCCGTGAGCGCGGGTTTCATCTGAGCTTGGATGAGAGAGGAGAATCAGATGACCCATCGGTTGGCAATGGCGACGGCATTTGCGCTTGCACTGCTCGCACCGGCGTTCGCCACCGCCCAGTCGGCCGCGACCGACGAACCGCCGGTCTACGGTAGCCAGTTGATGACCGAGCAGGAGCGGCTGGATTATCGGCAGCGCATGGGCAACGCCACTTCGGCGGCGGAACGGCAGCAGATTCGAGCCGAGCACCACCAGCGCATGCAGGTACGGGCGCAGCAAAGGGGCGTCGACTCTGCCCGAGCAGCCGCCGGCGGCAGGCATGGGCGCCGGCCAGGGTATGGGACCGGGCCAGGGTATGGGACCGGGCCAGGGCATGGGACCGGGCCAGGGCATGGGACCGGGCCAGGGCATGGGACCGGGTCAGGGCATGGGACCGGGCCAGGGCATGGGACCGGGTCAGGGCATGGGCCCTGGCCAAGGCATGGGCGCGGGGCAAGGACGCGGCATGGGCGGCATGGGCCGGGGGCGCAACAAGTGAGTGCCGGCAGTCGGTAGCAACGAGGACCGGCCGAGGTTCCGCTCGGCAAGGAGAACAACAATGCGTCCCGTCCCCGTTTGGGACTTCCCGACGCGAGCGTTCCACTGGACGCTGGTCGTCGCCGTCGTCGTCAGCTACGCGACGGGCGGCGAGGAGGGCAGCCTGTTCGTCGTCCATACGATCTCCGGATACGTCGTCGCGTTGCTACTGGTCTTCCGGCTCGTCTGGGGATTCGTCGGCAGCGTCCATTCGCGCTTCTCCGACTTCGTCTACTCCCGCGGGGCGGTGACGGCGTATGCAAAGCAACTTCTCCGGCTCAAACCGCCGCGGTTTGTCGGGCACAACCCCCTCGGCGGCTGGATGGTGATCCTCATGCTCACCGTCCTTGTAGGCACCGTCGCAACCGGTCTGTTTTCCGGCGATGACGATGGTGGCGCCGGCATCCTCCTGCCGCTGATCGCCGCGCCGGGTGGCGAGGGCTTGGCGGAGATTCATGAGTTTTTCGGCAACTTCATCATCGTTCTGGCGGTCATCCACGTGCTTGCCGTGGCGATGGACTGGTTGCTGACCCGGGACAACCTTGTCATGGCGATGCTCACCGGCCGCAAGCGACTCGACGATGACGAAGCGGCTCGGCAGAAGCCCCCGGTCAACGGGTGGCGCGGCGCCATCGTCGCCGCGATCGTCGCCGGCATCGGCGCCATCCTGTTCCAACAGACGGACTTCGGTGCCATAGCGACCGCCGGCGAGCGCCCGGGGTACCAGCACCCGTCCGAAGATGAAGACGCGGACCACGATTGAGTGAGAAGGAGGGGTAAATGCGACACATCGTTTTGGCGACGGCGTCCGTGGTGGGTTTGTTGGCCGGTGTACCGGCCTCGGCCCAGGACGCGCTGATGCAGGAGGCGCAGGATCTGTTCAAGCCGATCCCGACCATGCCTCCCGCGATCGAAGGCAACCCGGCGACGGCCGAGAAGGTCGACTTGGGCCAGATGCTCTATTTCGAGCCCCGGCTGTCCGAGAGCCACACCATCACTTGCAACTCGTGCCACATTGTCGGACTGGGCGGGGTCGACATGCTGGAAACCTCGGTCGGTCACCGCTGGCAACGGGGCGGACGAAACGCGCCCACCGTGCTCAACTCGGTGTTCAACACGGCCCAGTTCTGGGATGGCCGTGCAAAGGACCTGGCCGCCCAGGCCGGCGGGCCGATGGTCAATCCGGTGGAGATGGCGAGCTCGCGCCAGCACGTGGTGGAACAGCTTTCGGCCATTCCCGGCTATGTCGACGAGTTCAAACGGGCCTATCCCGACGACGGGAGCCCGGTGACACTCGACAACGCCACCAAGGCGATCGAGGTGTTCGAGGCGACGCTGATCACCCCCAATGCGCCTTTCGACCGCTATCTCAAGGGCGATGCCGGTGCCCTTAGCGACCAGGAGAAGGCCGGACTTCGGCTGTTCATCGACAGCGGCTGCGCCTCCTGCCACAACGGCATCAACGTCGGCGGCGGCATGTACGCGCCGTTCGGCGTCGTCGAGAAGCCGGGTGCCGACTTCCTGCCGGTCGACGACAAGGGTCGTTTCGCGGTCACCAAGTCGGTGGACGACGAGTATGTGTTCAAGGTGCCGACCCTTCGCAACATCGCCCTGACGCCGCCCTACTTCCATACCGGAAAATCGTGGGATCTGCGCCAGGCCGTAGCGGTGATGGGGTCGAGCCAGCTGGGCACCAAGCTGACCGAGGAGCAGGTGGATCTGATCACCGCTTTCCTCCACAGCCTCACCGGCGACCAGCCGAAAGTCGAATATCCGATCCTGCCGCCCAGCGTCGCGACGACGCCGCGCCCGAAACCATAAGGACCGGGGACGGATGGCCGGCGATCGTCGACAAGCGGGCCATGGCAACGTCGCCGGAGTGGAACGGCGTTCCGGCGGCCCGTCCTCTGCGGACATGGGGCCGAACACCGCCGCCGACGGCGTCGCGGAGGAATCCGACCGCCCGGCGGCGGCTTTCGCCGTTCTCGATGACCACACGCGCGGCACGATGCGCGGCCGTGTGATCGAGGAACTGGTTTCCAATTCCGCCCACTATCCCGTCGCCAATGCCGTTCTGGAGATCCTCCTCGCCCGGGAAGCGGGTTTTCAGCTCGGCATCGAGGTGTTCGCGATGCTGGCGGCGGCGGTGGTCCAGGCCTACGTCCTCACCCGCATGAGCCGCAGCGCCTCGCCGCGACCTTTCCTTGGCAACCTCGTCGGTCCCGCGCTGTTCTCGGTGGTTGCCGTCGCGGTCTCGGGCGTCGCCGTTCTGGCCACTCCCAATTACCTCGCCTACTGGGTGTTCTCGGCCGTAATCGGGGTGCTGCAGTGCATAGAGGGCCGGATCGGAACCCGGGCACGGGAAGCGCTGCTTCTGCTGGAGAGCATCGTCCGGGCGTCGATCCTTCTGGCAACCTATTGGGCGTTCGAGATCTACATCGACCGCCACTATGCGACGCTTTCGGGGTTCCTGTCCGACAACAGCCACATCTACGTAACAATCGTGATCCCGATTCTCGGCGCCCTGTTCGGGATCGCCAATATTGCGCGCCTGCGCTCCCGCGCTCTCCTTGCGAGCATGAACACGCGGCTGAGGACCCTCTCGGAATGGTGCTGGGGCTCGAATATCGTCTGCACGGCGATCAGCGACCCGACCGCGCTGACGCCCGGCCGACAAATGCGAACGCTGTTGTTCATGGACATCCGAAGCTTCACGCCTTGGTGCGAGAGGCGTGTCGCCGCCGAAGTAACGGAGATGCTCGAGACCTTCTATCGCGCCTGCGAGGACGTCTGGTCCCGACACGCGTTCGTGTCGGCCCGGCTCACCGCCGATCAGGTCCTCCTCGTGTTTGCCGATCCCGACGAGGCAATCCGCACGGCGTTGGAGCTGCGATCCGAGGTGGAGGCCGCGCTCAGCACCTACGGTCTTCGTGCCGGCATCGGAATCAACACGGGGCAGGTCGTAGAGGGACTGATCGGCGGGCGGAGCAAGAAGATCTACGAGGTCGTCGGCGATAGCGCCAACATCGCCAGCCGCATCTGTCAGGCGGCCAAAGGCGGGGAGATCCTCGTCTCGGAACCGTTGGTGCGCCGCCTGAGCAACCGCTTCGTGCTCGGCTCCCCGATGGAGATCTCGGTCAAGGGCAAGGACACCAAGATCCGCGTTTATGCTCTGACGGGAGCCGTCCGCGCGTCCGACCGGCACGAGATCCGCGACAGCATCAGCGGCGGTCTCGGCCGAAAGCGGCCAGAGGCCTCCTATGGGACAGCACCAAAGGAAGCATGAGGATCGGTGTGTCTGAATTGACAGCAGGCGAACGGGCGGTCAACCTGGGATACGGAAGATGTGAACCGACTGGTCCTTGCGCTTGGCGGCCTTGGGCTGGTCGCCTTTCTTGCGTTTGTCGGAGACGGCGGCGATTTTGTCGGGGGAGAGCCAGGCGACGCCTTCGATGTTGAAGTAGGAACGATCGCCGTTGTCGTCGGTGGGGAAGCGGTAGACCGTGCCCTCGTCGACGAACGCCCAGCTCTCGTCCTCGAACGTGCCGATCCACAGGGCGGAGTTCTGCCTGCGAGACGACGGCGATCCGGTTGCCGACGACGTCGACGGCGGCGTAGTCCTCGAATTGGACGGACTTCGGGAACTTGATGGTGCCCCGGTGCCGCCACCCGCCGTCGGCCTTTTGGAAGATCTGGATCCGGCCGCCGCCGGGCTTGCGTCCCTTCGCGCCGCCCCGGCATTTGTTGCCCTCGCAGAGGCCGAGGACATAGTCGTCCGCGCCGCGGCGAACGCAAACCACCCCCTCCAACCCTTTGTTCTCGGCTTTCCACCGGGAAATCCACGATCGCCCGGTCGAGATAGCGCAAGTCCTCGTCGTATTCCTCGATGGCGGGTCTGGACCCGTCCTCGGGGTCGCTGCGTGCTTCGATGATGATCAGGAACCGGCGGTCGACCGGGTGGTAGGTGATGTCCTCGAAGTCGGCGGCCTCGCCGCGCTGACGCACCAGGATATTGTGCCGGTGGCCGGCCTTGAGCGAGCCGTGAAACCGGGCGATGTGGGGCAGGTTGTCGAAGATGACGTACAGATACTGTCCCCTGGCCTGGACTCCGCTCGCTTCCCAGCGGCCGATCCCTTCGTCGGGAAGCAGGTCGGCGATCTTGCTTTCCCTGACCAGCTCCAGCGTCGGGCCCGCGGACGTGTTTGATCTCGGCATGGCGTGTCCTTCCGAGACGGATTGCGGGTCGAGTTTAGCCCAACGGCGGCGCGGGGCAAGCCGCCCGGGAACACTGCCCCGAAACGGCGTCTTGCCCGATCGGACCGGTGGTATTTCCATATCCGGCGAACGACAACGGCAACGACGATGGGATTGGCAGCCATGGACGACTTCCCCGACCTCCACGTTCTCGACCATCCGCTGATCCAGCACAAGCTGACCCACATGCGCAACCGGCAGACGACGACCCAGCGGTTCCGCCAGCTGCTCAAGGAGATCGCGCTGTTGATGGGCTACGAGCTGACCCGCGACCTGCCGACGACGTTGGAGACGATCGATACGCCGCTGCGCGAGATGGATGCGCCGGTGATCGCCGGGCGCAAGCTGGCGGTGGTGCCGATCCTGAGGGCGGGGATCGGCATGGCCGACGGGCTGCTGGAGCTGGTTCCCGGCGCGCGGGTCGGCCACGTCGGGAGCTACCGCGACCCGAAGACGCTGCAGCCCGTGGAGTACCTGGTCAAGCTGCCGCAAGCGGAGGGGCGCCGGTTCATCGTCGTCGACCCGATGCTGGCGACGGGCAATTCGGCGGCCCACGCCGTCGACGTGGTCAAGCGCCACGGGGTGCCGGCGGAGATGATCAGCTTCATGGCGCTGGTGGCGGCCCCCGAGGGCGTCCGCGTGTTCTGCGAACGCCATCCCGGCATCGCCGTCTACGTCGCCGCCCTCGACAGCCACCTCGACGAGAAGGGCTACATCGTCCCCGGCCTCGGCGACGCCGGCGACCGCCTGTTCGGCACGCGCTAGACCCCTACGCCGCCGATGCGCCGTTGCGGCTCTTGAGGAAGTCCCGGAGCTGGGCGTCCCTGCCCGCCAGGTGGCGGGTCAGCCAGAACTGGAAATAACTGGCGATCGCCGGGCCGTCCTCCCGGTCGAGAGCACCGCCGAAGCTCTCGACGAAATCCCCGGCGTCATCGAGCAGGCGCTTGTGATCGGCCTTGTGGTCCACATAGCCGGGGTAGCGGGTCCGGCGCATGTGTTCCTCCTCGTCGCCGAAGTGCCAGCGGGCGTAAATCAGAAACGTTCTGGTCCGTTCGCGGAGGTTCGACACCGTGGCGTCGTGCTCGCACGCCCAGACGATCCGGTTGTAGAGATCCATGAGTTCCTTGTGGGCGTCGTCGAGGTTGCCGACACCCATGGTCAGGCGATCCTCCCACTGGACCGGCAGCGGTACCATGACTTTCCCCCCGGGGCCTTTGGGGCTTTTAGATCCCGGGCCGCGCCACGGCCCCCCCAGATGGCGCGGCCCGGGAGGTCCTCTCCGAAGTCGCCGGTCACAATCCCAATGCGTCCAACGATACTTCAACCGTTCGGAAAGGAACTGGCACCGCGCTATTATTCCGCGTGTCGAAACGGCCCTCTACCCGAAGAACGCAATTCCGGTTTTTTGCGTTTACTGGACACTGGTTCCCAGAGTCGGACTCTCAGGCGTTGCGATCCGCGGCTCGCGCCAAGGTTTGCGAGGGAGCCTCCCCGAACATGTCGCGGTATCTGCATGAAAAACGGCCGAAGTTGAAAAAGCCGCACTCTGTCGCGACGTGGGTCACCGTGGTCTGCGGCGTCGCGCGGCGCAGCATCTCGCGCGCGGCTTCGAGCCGCCGACGCAGAACCATCTGCATCGGCGTGCACCCGCGCAGACGGCGGAAGGCCGTCTGAACCGACCGGACGCCGACCCCCGCCCGGCGGGCGAGATCCTCGATGCCGATGGGTTCGTCGAAATGGGCGTCGATCCATTCCTCGATTTGCCGGACACGCGCGGCATCGAGGTCCGTCGGCTTTTCGAGGCTCGACCGGAAGGCGTTCATCCATGCAGTCGAGAAACAGCGAGAGCAGGGTCCGTTCCAGGCTCATCGCGGCGCGATCGGAGTTGAGGATCTCCGCCCCCGGGCGATCGAGCTCATGCGCCATCCAGCGGCAAAGCGCCCGCAGCGCCGCTCCCGCGGGCGCTGTCAGCGGAAACTCGCGCGGCCAGGCGTCGATGGACGGCGTCCGCCCGAACCGCTGATCGAGGCAATTCCTGACGAAGGCACCGTTGAACGTCAGCAGCAGCAGCGCGAACGGTTCGGTCTCCATCTCCAGTTCCTGACCCGGCGCGTGCACCACCGCGCGGGTCGGTGACGAGACCGCGTCGTGGCCGTCGATGCGATGATGGAGACGCCCCGACTCGTGGAGCGTGATCCGGAACGAGTTGCTTACCGGTCCGCACTCGATGTGAATGGAACTCGGCGTGCACCCGTAGCTGAGGCTGGTATCGATCAATTCGGCCTGATGCCACCGCAAGCCGTAGCGGCGGCCCCGTCTCATCTCCGATCGATGCCGTTCCCACATCCGGCCGACGCTCTCGCGGGCTTCGTCCAGGTCCGTGGTCACCAACCGGCAGTGATCGACAAGACAATGCTCTCTTTGGAATGGTTTTTTCGCGCCCACGGACTTGCTCCCCACGGTCCGTTGTTCGAAAGGGAGCGTCCGTCGCGGAGATCCACCGGCGATACCCCCAAACAGACGAGGAGTATACCCCATTCGAGCCGCCGCGGCCATGCCGCAATGCCGGTTCGGTGTTCGGGGACGGTCGTCGGACCGTCCCCGAGACGACCGCGTCTGCGATCAGTTGGCCCGCGTCTTCGGGCCGGCGAAGGGCGCTGCGACCTGGAAACCGATTTCGGTCCACAGGCGGAACAGCTTGGCGGAGTCCTCGATTGCCATCCGAATCGAATCCCGCGAAGCGTCGACGGCTTCGCGCGGCAACTGGGAGCAGCCCTTCATCCACACGGCGCCGCAATCGATCCAGTCCTGGGTACGATCGACGGCGTATCGTAGCGCCTGTTCCTGGCACTCGAGCAGGGCCATGGACTGATGGTGGACGATGCCGAAAAAGTCGGTGTCGTCCGGAGCGGGAGCGTTCGGCGCCGACGGCGCGGTCCGGGCCACGGTTGTGGCGGCTTCGGAACGTCCGGCGATCGGCGGGTGTTCGGTTGTATCGGGCATGGTGCGTACCTTTCCTGAATACCATGATCGAGAAGATACGGACCGCTTCCTCCTGGAGGGTGTTGATTTTTGCCGGCGTAGTACAGGATGGACTGCCAAGGCGCAAGTTACTTTTTTTTAACTAAGCAAGGGCGAGCGGAGGCCGCATATTTGGCTGGATTCGGTGGTTAGTGGTATTCTGTCAAATAAGGTTCACAAAATCGGGGATTGAATTCGCCTTTTTTAAGACCAAATTCACGTCTATGCCGATAAATTGCGGTTGAGTTCATCCGCATTGACACACGTCAATTACAACAACAAAAGCAGGGACATGAGATGATCAGCAAGGTCGATCTCCACGATTTTTGGGAAATCACCAGAGCGCTCTACGGCAACGGCCGCACGTCCGACGCCGAGATGGCCGTCGTCCGGCAGTTGCTCGATGCCATGTTTACCCCCGCCGTTACCGCTCCCGGACCGCCAGCCCCGAGCACCCGCCGCTAACGCCCTCCTGGGTCGCGCTGGACGAAGACGCTGGTCAGCGCCAGCCCCCCGGAGACCACCATCAACAGTAGCGAGACGGCGTTGAGCACCGGCGTCGAGCCCTCGCGCAACCGGTCGTACATGGTGATCGTCAGCGGCGCGTCCGAGCCGACCAGCATCAGGGTGGTGTTGAAGTTCTCGAACGACATCAGGAAGGCGACGATGCCGGCGCCGATCAGCGCCGGCTTGAGGTAGGGAATGGTCACCGTCCACACCGCGACCATCCGGGTGGCGCCGAGGTTGAGCGCCGCCTCCTCCAGCGACAGGTCGAATTTTCGGAGCCGCGCCGAGATCACCAGGGTGGTGATGGTGGTGATGAAGGCGAACTGGCCGAGGACCACCAGCACCAGGCCGGGACGCAGCGCGTCGAGCTCGATCCCGAACGCGCCGTCGACGGCGTTGATGATCGAGTTGGAGAACACCAGGATCGAGATGCCGAGGATCACCCCCGGGATCACCAGCGGCGCCAGCATCAGCATGTAGAGCAGGTCGCGGAACGGGAACGTCCGGCGCTCGAACAGGAAGGCGTTGCAGAGGCCGACGCCGACGGCGAGGAGGGTGACCCAGAAGGCGACGAAGGCGGAGATGCCGATGCTGTCGGTCAGCGCGCCGTCGTGGAACACGCCGAGCCGGGGTTCGCTATCGCCGAAGAACCAGTCGAGGGTGAAGCCGTTCCACGGCAGCGACGGAAACAGCGAATTGTTGAAGGCGAAGGCGGCGGCCACCAACAACGGCGCCATCAGGTAGACGAAGAACACCGCCACGTAGACGGCGTAGGTGACGCGGAACGCCCTCGGCTGGGGGATCGACGGAATCACCGCACGCTCTCCGAGAGGGTCTGGCCGGTCAGCCGCAGCCCGATCCAGACGATGATCGACGACAACAACAAGAGCAGGAAGCCGAACGCCGAGCCCAGCTCCCAATTGAAGCGGGTGATGAACTGGGTATAGATCTGGTCGGTGAACCACAGGCTGTCCTTGCCGCCGAGCAGCTTCGGCGTCAGGTAGTTGCCCAGCGTCAGCATGAACACGACGATGCTGCCCGACGCGATCCCCGGCATCGCGTGGGGGATGACGATGGCGCGCATCACCGCGAAGCCGTTGCCGCCGAGATCGTAGCCGGCCTCGATCAGGCTGTCGTCGAGGCTGTCCAGCGTCGTCACCAGCGGCACCACCATGAACAGCAACGACGAGTAGACGAGGCCGACCATGATTGCCGCGTCGTTGTACAGAAACTCGACCGGACCGGCGGTCAGCCCCGCCCACTGCAACAGGCTGCTGACGATGCCGGTCTCGCGCAACAGGATCATCCAGCCGAAGGTGCGCACCAGCTCGCTGACCCAGAACGGGATCAGGCAGAGCAGGAACAACAGGTTCTTGGTCCGCCCGCGCAACATCTTGGCGATGTAGTACGAGACCGGGAAGGCGATCAGCAGCGTCATCGCGGTCGCGATCACCGACATGATCGCGGTGCGGGCGAAGGTGTTCCAGTACAACGGCTCGGTGAAGAACTCGACGTAGTTGGCGACGCTGGTTTCGTAGACGCGCGGCGCCACCCGCACCCGAAGCGAGATCAACAGCATGTCGATGTGCGGCAGGATCACCAGCAGCGACAGCCACAGGACGATCGGCGCCAGCAGCAGGAACAGGCCGAGACGGAACGGAGGACCGGCACCGGTGTTCATGGCGCCAGTGGCTCCGGCGCGCCGTTACCGGCGAGGAAGCACTTGGCCTGGGCGAGGGTCCAGCCGAGGTGGACCTCGCTGCCGCGGGCCAGGTCGGCGAACGCGCCGGTCTGCGGCAGGGTGGCGACGATCTCGTGGCCGCTCGCCGCATGGCGGACCAGGATCCGGCTGTTGGCGCCGTCGAACAGGACGCTATCCACCCGGCAGCGGATGCGGTTGTCGATGGCGCCGAGGCGTTCCGGGGTACGGCCGAGGAGGATCGATTCCGGCCGCACGAAGATTTCCACGGAATCGCCGCGGGCGAGGCTGCCGCCGCCGGCCGGCACGCCGATCAGCGGCAAGTCGTCGTCGGTGACGACCTTGACCGACGTGGCGTCGGCGTCCTCGACGCGGCCGCGCCAGCGGTTGCTGTCGCCGACGAAGCCGGCGACGAACGCGGTCTTCGGGTTGAAATAGAGCTCCTGGGGGGTGCCGACCTGGACGAACCGGCCCTCGTTCATCACCGCCACGTGGTCCGACATCACCAGCGCCTCCGACTGGTCGTGGGTGATGTAGGCGAAGGTGGTGCCGACCTCGCTCTGCAGCTCCTTGAGCTCGACCTTCAGGCGCTCGCGCAGCTTGAGGTCGAGGGCGCCCAGCGGCTCGTCGAGCAGCAGCAACGCCGGGTCGAGCACCAGGCAGCGGGCGATGGCGATGCGTTGCTTCTGGCCGCCGGACAGCTGGTCGACGCGCATCGGGCCGGCGTCGGGCAGGCCGACCCGTTCGAGCACCGCCTGCACCTTGGGCGCGATCTCGCTCCTCGGCGTGCCCCGGCGCTTCAGCCCGTAGGCGATGTTGTCGGCGACGTTCATCATCGGGAACAGCGCCAGGTGCTGGAACACCATGTTGACCGGACGCCGGTTGGGCGGCGTCGCGACGATCGATCGGCCCTTGATCAGGATGTCGCCCTCGTCGGGATGCTGGAACCCGGCGATCATCCGGAGCAGGGTCGTCTTGCCGCACCCCGACGGCCCGAGGATCGAGAAGAACGAGCCCTCGGCGATGGTGAACGAGACGTCGTCGACGGCGGCGAAGTCGCCGAACCGCTTGACCAGACGCCGACATTCGAGGTCGACGTCGCCGCCGCGCGTTCCCGAAACCATTCAGGTCAGGCTCTCAGATCACTCGTGTTTCCTCGGCGGACCGGCGGCCGCGGTCGGGCGGCCGCCGCGCGCCTGCCGTCAGCCGCTCTTCGCCGCCTTGATCCGGTCGAGGGTCTTGCCCTCCATCACCTCCAGACCGGCCGGCACCGGCGGGTACCATTTGATGTTGTCGATGTCCGCCGGCGAGAAGCTGGCGTTGAACTGCTTGCGCAGGGTTTCATCGACGTGGGCGGCGCTGTCCTTGGACGCGGTGAAGTTGCCGGCGTCGGCGGTGATCATCGCCGCGATCTCGGGGCGCATGACGAAGTTGATCCACTTGTAGGCGGCTTCCTCGTTCTCGGTCTTGCGCGGCAGCGCAAAGGTGTCGATCCAGCCGAGGGCGCCGGACTTGGGCGCGACGAAGACGATGTCCGGGTTCTCTGTGTTGAGCTTCCAGCCGCCGGCGTCCCACGCCATCGCCGCCACCGCCTCGCCCGAGCGCATCAGGGCGATCATTTCGTCGCCGCCGGACCAGTAGGCCTTGACGTTCTTCTTGCAGGCGATCAGCGCCGCCTCGACCTTGTCGAGAATGGCCTGGTATTTCGCCGCGTCGTCGTAGGCGGCGAACGGGTCCATGCCCATGGCGAAGGCGAAGCCGATCAGCGTCGGCCGTTTGAGCCGGTAGGTGACCTTGCCCTCGAGGCCGGGCTTGCACAGGTCGGTGTAGTCGGCGACGCCTTCGGCCTTCTTGGTGTTGACGATCAGACCGCTGGTCCCCCAGACGTGGGGCACGCCGTAGACCTTGCCGTCGAGCGTGGTGCTGGTCTTGGTCGCCTGCAGCATCGACGGGATGATCTGGCTTCCGTCGATCTTGGAGAGGTCGATCGGCTTGTAGATGTCGAAGTCGGCCTGGGCGCTGGCGACCCGGTCCTGGCTCGGCTGGGCGAGGTCGAAGCCGGAGCCGCCGGTGGCCCGGAGCTTGGAGATCATGTCCTCGTTGTTGGACTTGGTGACCTCGACGTCGATGCCGGTCTCGGCCTTGAACATCTCGATCACCTTCTCCGGCGCGTAACCGCCCCAGGTCAGCAGCCGCAGGGTCTCCGCCCGCGCGCCGCCGGCGCCGATCACCAACGCCGCCGCCGCGAGCAGACCGATCCAGGCATTCTTGCTTCTCTCCCGCACTTTAACCTCCTTCGCGCCTTCGCTCGGCGCAGATCTGAATTGACTCCCCACCAACCGGCGCAAACGATGCCGGGGAACTGGTTCGCCCTCCCGCCGCAGCCGGAAGGCCGGTCATTCTGACACGGCCGGACGCGGGGCGCGAGGGGTGA
>CAVYYK010000021.1:0-29207 GCA_963772635.1 uncultured Alphaproteobacteria bacterium | reverse complement strand
GCGACATTGGCGAGATAGGCGCGCGTCTCTGCCGGTAAAGGCCGGCCATGCGCAAATACTCGCCGTAACGGCCCGGTCTGGTATTGTAGGCGGCGAACAGGCCCGGATGGCCGTAGCGGTCGTACATCGCGCGCAGATAGGCCGTGCCCGCCAGGATATTGTCGCGCGGGTCATGGGGATCGGAGCCGAGACCGTGCACGCGCCGCATCTCCCCATAGGTGTCGGGCATCACCTGCATCAGCCCCATTGCCCCGGCGCGCGAGGTGATCGGACGGTCGTCGCGCATCGTCCGGCCGCCGCTCTCGGCCTGCATCACCATGCGTATCCAAACCTCGGGCAGGCCGAACCGGCGCGACGCCTCGACGATGAAATCCTGCCAGCGATCGAGCGCGGCATCGATCGGAGCGACGGGTTCGGCATAGGCAAGCATGGCCCCTGGGATGGATCCGACCGCCAACGCGCCGAGCAGCAGGAGGGTCACTCGATCCATAGCGGCGCGAGCCTCCCGATGATCGCGGCCCGAGGCACCGGCCCGAAATACCGCCCGTCGAAGGAGCCTGTAACGTCTTCCATCAGCAGGAAAACATCGTCCGGCTCGAGGGTCTGGCAGCCGATCCAGGCTGGCAGCGGGCGGCCGAGCCGGTCGCGCGCCAGCCGTTGGGCGACGGCGAGGCCGTTGACGGAAATCACATCGCCGGCGGCGCAGACGACGTCACCGCCCTGCGCGGCGACGCGCTTGACCAGCGGGACGTTCTGCGGGAGATAGCCCCGTTCGGCGGCGAGCTGCCGCACGGAGCACGGTGTGCGGACAAGCACCAGATCGCCGCGGACAGCGTTCCCCGGAAGGACGCGATAAAGGCCGACAGGTGCGCTGGCGCTGGCGTTCCACACCAGCCACGGCGCCGGCCCCCACAACACAGAATTGGCGAGCGTCGCGAGGCCGATCAGTCCGAGCCCGAACAAGGTGAGGGCGAGGGCTGTACGCGGACGCCTGCGGCCGCGCCGGCGCCGCCGGGTGCGCCTGAAAGGTCGCTCGATCATCGCCGTGCCCCGCCATTCTCAGGCCGGGCGGGGCGCTCACGGTCGGGCTCCGATGTCGAGGTTTTGCCGTGCTCCGCCGACCATGCATCGAGGTCGTCGATGTGGTAGCGGACGTAGCGGCCGTGCTTGCGAAAGCGCGGCCCGCCGCCGACCGTGCGCATCTTTTCGAGAGTGCGGCGCGACAGGCCGACATAATAGGCGGCCTGGTCGGTGTTCAGAAACGGACTGCCCTTCTTGGCGTTGGCGGCCCGGACAATCTCGTCGTCCATGTTCGGCGCTCCTCGATTGCGATACAGACGGCGACGGCGGATGTCGCCGCGCACCAGGCGAGGATGGGCGCGATGGGGCGCGTTCGGGGACGCTCGAAAAGAGGCCCCCCGCGAATTCGATCGGGCGTGGCGGATCACACGCAGAGGGAAAGCCCCGCCGCGGTGGTCCACGACGGGGCTTGGGGCATTATCGGTCGCGCGGTTCCCACAGCGCGATGTGGGTTGCGCCATCCCCGTTGGGGTTTTCGAGCTTGACCAGCCGGGCCCGGACCCAATTCGGCCCGAACTCGGGCGCGCCGATCTTGAGGTTCAGGTAGGTCTCGCCGCTCGACTTGGCGACCTGGCTCCAGGCGGCGCCAACCTCGTAACGCTGGCCGGCATAGACCCGGTGATCGGGGGCGTTTTCGGAAACCTTATCGATGGGAACGATGGTGAGCGCGGCGGCGACATTGAGGGTCTTGAAGGTGCCGGAGTAGTGTGGGTCTCACCTAAGCCCGTTGTTGTTAAACGTTTTCGGACGCCTGCCGCGGCCGAGAAGGGTGCGACAGAGACTAGCGGCGGGTGTCGCAGAACTCTTGCACGATCCGCTATTTGGCTGCAGCAAGCAGTCGTAGCCGTAACGGCAGGGGCTTTGGGAGGGAGCGCACTATGCAGCTTTGCGCACATTTTCGCGCCCCCTTGCTGACACAGTGCTGACTGGCGCGGCGGCGGGTGCTTACTATAGCGAAAGGGCGCCGCTGGGCGCCCTTTATGTCGTTGATATGTTTTGGATTCTGGTTGCGGGGGCCCCCAACCACCGGAACCTACTGCACGAGGTCCTTTCCCTGTTTGCCAAGAATACCGTCCAGCCATTCGATGCAGCCACATGAGAGCTCACATTCAATGGTCTAAAGACCGTTTTTTCTCGGGGTTGCTCTCTCATAAGCGTCGCGCTGATGTGGCTGGCGACGATGGTTTTCGCCTCAAAGATTTCATGCGCAAACTTCGACCCAATGAATTCCAGAGCAAAGCGCAACGGTATCAAGCGACGCGAACTCGGACGTTTTGCAACGCAATACTTGCCGAGGCGCACTTGGCCCCACTAAACGACTACCGGCTGACGCTGGTAGGTTTGTCGGCGTGGCTTTCGATGTAGCGAAGTATGATGTCGTCGGTGACATTGCCGCTTGTCGTGCAGAAGTACCCCCTGGCCCAGAAACGGCAACCCCAGTAGCGCTTGCGGATGTCGGGAAATTCTTGCTGGATTTTGCGTGAGGAACGACATTTAACCCGTCGCACCACCTCGCTGACACTAAGCTTGGGCGGGATCGAGACAAACATGTGGACGTGATCGCTCGATAACACGCCGCTGACAATGGTCACGCCGAGTTCCTCGCAAACCTGCCGGATGATGGCACGGACACGCTCGCGCAAGGCGCCGCGAAGCACCTTGTAGCGGTACTTGGTGATCCAAACGATGTGAAACCGATGAACCTAAATCCGGCAGTTGCGGCTGGTGAGGATGGGTGGGAATCGTTGTAGGCTTGGGGGATGATGGAAGGAACGGGGGGCCTGAAGGGGCACCCAGCGGGTGATCGACCTGGCGTTGAGCGGGCGGTCTCCGGCGAACGAGTGACAGTGGACACGTATGCCGGTCCGGTTCATGTGGAATGGGACCCGGATGCGGCGGTGACGCCGCTTGGTCACTTGGCGTTTTTTGCGGAATACTTGAAGGTGAGCGGCCGGTTTGACGCTCTTGTTGCGGACTGCCCGCTTTTCTACACCAGCCCCAATGCGCCGTCGAAGCGCGACGTGCTCGGCACGGCGCTGCTGTCGATCCTGGCGGGCCAGTGGCGCTATGCGCACATCACCGCGTTGCGCGGCGACACGGTCAATCCGGCGCTTTTGGGGATGAGCAAGGTGGTGAGCGAGGACGCGGTGCGCCGCGGCTTGGCGAAGATCGAGGAAGGGTCCGGCACGACATGGCTGCAAGGCCATCTCGACGACACGGTGCGCCCGTTGCTTTCGGAGCCTTGGGTTCTGGATTGCGACACCACGATCAAGCCGCTCTACGGCCACCAGGAAGGCGCCGTGGTCGGCTACAATCCGCACAAACCGGGGCGCCCGTCGCATGCCTACCACAGTTTCCTGATGGCCGGGGTGCGCCTGGTGCTGGAGGTGGCGGTGGCGCCGGGCAACCGGCACACCTCGAAGACTTCGCAACCGCACCTGTGGGATTTCTTGGGGCGGATCGGCCGGGAGCACTGGCCGCGGCTGGTGCGTGGCGACAAGGATTGGGGCAACGAGCGGAACATGGCGTCGTGCGAGCGCGAAGGCATGGACTATCTGTTCAAGCTGCGCCTGACCAAGGGGGTGCGCCGGGTGGCGGAGAGGGCGATGGGGCACAGCGATTGGCAAGACGCCGGCCAGGGCTGGTGGGGCCGGAAGGCGGAGCTGCGTCTGGACGGCTGGAGCCGCTCGCGCCGGGTGGTGGTGCTGCGCCGGCGGCTGCCCGAGACCCTGGCCCTGACCCGCAAGACCGACGACGGCCAGGGCGAGCTGTTCTGGGCCGACGCCCAATCCGGCAGCGCCGTCTGGGAGTTCGCGGTGCTGGTGACGTCGCTGGATCTGGAAGTCCTGTCCCTGGCCCAGTTGTACCGCGACCGGGCCGACGGCGAGAACCCTTTCGACGAACTGAAGAACCAGTGGGGCTGGGCCGGCTTCACCACCCGCGACCTGAAGCGCTGCCAAATCATCGCCCGCCTCGTTGCCCTGGTCTACAACTGGTGGAGCCTGTTCGCCCGCCTGGCCGACCCCGACCATCACCGCGAGGCGATCACCAGCCGGCCGTTGCTGTTGCACGGGGTGGCACGGCAGACCCGCCACGCCGGCCAGACCCGGCTAACGGTGACCTCCAGCCACGGGCGTCGGCGGCACGTCGTCCGCGCCCTCACGCGAATCGCCAAGTTCTTCCAAAGTCTCCGCCAAAATGCGGAGCAGTTGAGCGTCCACGAAAAATGGCTTCGAATCCTCGCCGAAGCTTTGCGAAAGTATCTCCACGGCCGCCAACCGGGCCGGCAACCGTGGCTGCCTCCCCCTCGCGCCGCATCCGCAGGTTGAAATGCCGCCAGCCCCGCGCCGAAAAGCCCACGCCAACTGCCGTTTCTAGGATGATAATAGACGGTGTGTTTTCCGGTGTCGTAGCGCATAGTCGCCTCTGGAAAATGGGTCTTCACGCAAGCTGAGACCCATTTTCCAGAGGCGACTATGCGAACAAGCGGCGCTGAAGCGCTCCGTCTGCAAGACGGAGGTTTGAACCGAAACGCGGACAATCAAGTGCCCGCAAGATTTCGCATCTCCACGATCTTTCCCACGCGCTTCAAGAACGTGCAGAGTTTCTTCGAAGACGGATCAGCGGCGATGCGCGGCCGGTTTTGCCGAATCCTTGCGCAGAGAGCGCGACGCACGGGCGGACGCCGATCCTGAAGGAGGCCCGACAGGAGTTGGTTCCCAGCCGTAAAGCAGTCGTCGCACGAGCTTGACCGAAAACGGCATTATCCTGGCGGCCGGTTCCCATCTGTAGGCAAGGCCACTGAGCAAAAGATGCAACAGCGGTTGTTCCTCGTCAGCCGGAGAGCGCCGCCATCTCGCCAGCCCGCGCCAATAATAAAGGCGCGCCGCCGGTCCGCCGGCGATGGTGGGCGGCACCTCCGCGCCGAGCAATTCCCGAGCCGCATAGGCCTGTGCCCGGAGAACATTGTGTGCACCGTGCCGCTTCAACCTGGATAGGATGGCATCCCAGTCCAGCGTCGGGCTCGCTTTTACTATCCGAGCGAAGTCGGTGAGGCCACGCAGCGACATGATTCCGCTTCGATGGCCGCTAACGTGAACCATGTCGTGAAGCACCCTGTGCATCAACTGGTCCTCGGCCGACGGCGCAAGCGCGCGGGCTCCGTCGCGCCGCAGAGGGATCGCGCGGTGGCGAACGGCCTCGGCTGGTAGCAGATGTGACATCCGAAGTAAGCTGTGGTGGAGGTCGATAAGTGCAGGTTCTCCCGACCGAGCCAAGTAAATGTACGCGTGCTCTCCAGGGTCATGTTCGACGGAGCGGTAACCGAGAATCTCGGCAGTTCGAACCGCCTTTTCGACCTCGGCGTCATCGAACAGAACATCCAGATCCATTATCATGCGAGAGGTTGTCGCTTCCCAATTGGCGAGCAGTGTAACACCACCCTTGAGCACCAGGGGAACAAGACCTGCGCCATTCCATGCCTTGATTATCTCGATCAGCTGCTGCCGCATGCGCTTGTTGCGAGTCTGATTGAGATCATAAAGATGTTTTACATAAGCACCAACGTCCGGCGGCAGCCGGTCGCCGAGGCCCGCAGAGTCGATCGCCGCGTAAAGTTCAGGTGTCACAAGCTCTTCATTGGCGAAAGCCAGCGTCGAGTCCCAGTCGACATCCGCAATACGATCGCCGACAGTCCGACCGTCGCGTTGCTCTTGCCGCAAGATGGCCACGACGGTTTCCACGTGGGACGGAAGTCGGATCATCGAGCCCATTTCCGCACAGCTTCGGCTGCCGCCGCTCCGTCGCCATAGCAAAGCTCGATCGCCGGCACCTGCCGCAGGAAACCGACCAGACGGTCTATCGTCGCCGACTCGAAACGGTTCGACACCGGATAGAACTCGGGCAAGAACCGGTCGAAGGCCTCCCCTGGGTTCAGGCGTCGCACACTCAGCGGCGCGCCGTCAACGTATTGCGGAAAGGCGATCAACCCGATCGGAAATGACGGGTCAGTCTCCTTCCCTGCCAAGTCTTGCAGCGGCCTGAGATACCGGACTTGCTGTCCGTCCTCACGCCGATGCACGACTAGGCGCGTGACTTCAGGTGCTTTTGCGGCGATCACTGGCCACGCGTCGGTCTTGAGGCACAGCGCCGTCGGCAAGGGCCGGACTTGAAAGAGAACGTCGGTGTCAAGGATCGTTATGTCGTCGGCCGCCAGGGTCCAGCCTTCGAGCATCAGGCTGGCCGCCAGCGTGCTCTTGCCCGAGCCGGCCGGTCCCGGCAGGACGACGGCACTCCCATCCCCGCACACTGCAGCCGCGTGGACGATCGCGAAGGCTGTTGCCCGGTCGATGGCGACGCGGACGATCGCCGCCTTGACCATGGGTACGACCGCCTCCGGAGTGGAGCACCGGTCGATGACACGGTTGCCCTCGGTTAGCTCGTAACCGTGGGAGGTCTCGACCAGGGTGCAGATGACGGGGGCCTCTCCCAATCGGGTGGAAACGAGGTGGCCCAGTGCCTCATCCATCGCGTCGGCCAACGGCTCCGGCAAACCCCGCAATTCGATGGCACTGTCGAGGATCCGGTAGCCAAGCCGCCGGCGCGCGGTCGACAGCGGCGAAGGGGCCAAAGGCGGGGCCAGATCGACTCGCGATGGAGACTGCGCACTTTTTTCTTCCGCCGTGCCCTGGGGTCTCCCATCGTCGAGCAGCCCGAGATTGCGCCATTGGGCCAGCACCGAAGCGATATAGGCGTCCGCGCTCTCGGGCGACAGTCCGCAGCGCTTCTCCAAAAGAGCCCGAACCCGATCCTCACTCCACCCTTCGAGGAAACAGCACCAAAGCAAAGTCGATGCTTGGTTGAGCCGATAAATCCGCTGCGTAAGCGGATCGAGCAGGACTCCTCCATCACCGAAGAGATGCAGCTTCGCGCGTGCTCCAACCGCCGCTCTGGAGGCATCGTCTTGCCCATGAGATGTGAACGTTCCGTACCGGTTTTTCACTGGTCACCCGCCCTGCTCCTCGAGCACAACGAACTGGAGGAACATTTCACGTTTGATGCTGAACACCAAGGAGACACAACGCAGCCAAACCTCCGTGTACAGGCAAATGAAACTCTTTCTGCGCGCAAAAAACACCTTGTCGCTCTCTGACGAGCGTTATCGCCTCCCTAAAGTCATTTTCAATTCCCAGCTGTTGTTTTAAGTCAGTCTCTTCTATCGTTTAAAACACTTGCGGCTCAGATAATAATACTTCTATTTTTTATTTATTTTTTCTCTTATATTTCTTCCTTCCGCCACTGAACGTTTGTGCATATCTTCGATCGGAGGCCGACCGAATGAGCGCGCAATCGCAAGGGGAGCCAACGCGTACCGGCCACGCTTTGCAATGACAGTCACGCCGATTTTCCGATAATCGGTTGGATTCTTTCTTCGGACTGGCGCCCTTAGTTTCTGCCTTGTTTCAAAAATCTACTTTGCCGCGTCTTTCCGCACTCAGTGTGCAGCTCTAGGCTGAAAAAAATATCTTAATAACTATTTAAAGAGTGTTATTGTAGCATACTCTGGGTCCATACTTCAACTCGTGATAGACAAGATTTTGCCACATTCCCGCCCTGGTGTTTTCCTGATTAGAGACCATCTTCGGGTCGCTCTTGGCCGCAAAAAACGTGCTCCCTCGATTCACAGCGGCATACCGCCAACTTGGGACCGTGATGTGCACTGCATGACACCGTTTTCGCTATGTCTATGGAATCTTGACCGATTTTGCAGCTTCCTGCATCAGACGATTCCGCATCTTGGGTGCCGTTCGTTTAGAGGCCACCGCATTGTGCCGAAATCCTGGGGTCAAGAAATCCATGCCTCGGGCTTGCCAGGAGCCGCGTCACTCCGAATTTGCGCTGGTGCGAGCGGTCTGCAATCTACCACATGATGGGCGCACCAACTTTGCCATTCGGCGAACCTTTCCGCAGAAACCGGTGTTCTGGTTCGACAATAGTGAACAACGTTGCATAATCCCTTCATAATATGTTACTTTTAACTGTGCGTTCCACTTCCCTGCTAACTTGGGGTAGGTTTAGCCCAATTGTCTCCACAACTTTCTCTGGGTTGGTTTGTGATGATTCCCGCGCTGTTTGGCGGATCGGCTCCGGTTCTGCGTACCGTCGCTGATGCGAAGCATGCAGGCCATGCCGTCTAGGATCGCAGGCGTCGTTGCATCGACCTACTTTGGCGCCGCCCAAGGGTTGCGTCACAGGGGCTCCGTCGCAATCTCTGGGTTTCGCGGAAGAGCGTTCAAGTGGATAGTTCTCGCGGGACAGTAGGGCGGCATTTCGCATCCACTCATTCGGCCCCTAAAGCCGAAAACTCTATGAAGGACCGACTTCGTGCCTGAGTTGCTTGCCGAAAACTTACTCGCCGAGGAGGAAGATGCCGGCAAGCACCTGAGCGAGTACATCGCCATTTTCCGCCGGCGCAAGCTTCAGATTCTTGCCGTCACGGCGGTGCTCGGTGCGGTTTTCGCTGGTGCAGCGGTAAGTTGGCCGCCGCTCTACCAATCCTCGGCAACCATCATGGTGCAGGAACAGGAGATTCCCCGAGGACTTGGTGCGCTCCACCGTCACGAGCTTTGCGGATGAGCGAATCGAGGTCATCAGCCAGCAAGTGATGACAAGCGCGGTCCTGTTGCCGCTCGTAGAGAAATACGATCTTTACGAAAAATACCGCAAGGAGGAGGCCGACCAGCAGATCGTCCGAGCGGATGCGCGACGATATCAGCGTGACGCCAATTGACGCCCGAATGTCGGACAGGGGCAGCGGGTCCCGCGTAAACACGACCATTGCATTTGAAATCGCCTATGACTCGCCGCACCCGGACCGTGCCCAAATGGTCGTGAACGACTTGGTCGAACTGTACTTGCACGAAAACGTCAAGGCTCGGCAGGAAAGTGTCGCCGAGACGACGGCATTCCTCGCCGAAGAGGCAGAGCGGGTGGCCGAGCACATCCGGGAGATCGAAACGAATTTGGCGGACTTCAAGCGCCGCTACGCCGGCATCACGCCGGACTCATCTGGCGGTCAACACGCAGCTTGCCGAACGTACGCAGGCCGACATTCTGCGAAACGAACGCGAGATAAACATGCTCCAAGACCGCATTCTCTCACTCGAGGCGCAACTCCACTTCGTCAAGCCCAATCTCCCGTTCGCGGCGGACAGCGATGGGAAAACCGCGCTTACGCCCGAAGCGCGTCTGCAAGCGCTCATGGCCGAGTACATTAGTGCCTCCGCCGTGTACAGAGCCGAGCACCCTAAAATGCGGGACTTGATGCGAGAGATCGACCTCCTTAAGGCTGTGACCGGCGCTTTGGGTACGCAAGTTGACGCCTCAGGCAAGCTTGAAGAGCTTGAGGCAGAGCTCGCCGCGCTCAGAGAACGCTACGCCGATGATCACCCTGATATTCGGCGGCTCGAACGCTCGATCGAAGCGCTGAAAGCATCCGCGGGTTCGCAGGCGACGGCACTGAAAACCCCCGCCAGGGCTCCTGACAATCCAGCTTACATTGCGCTGACCACGCAGCTTGAGAGTGCCAAACGCGAACTCGCTTACCTCTCGGGGTTGAGGGACGACCTGCGGGAGAAGCAGCGCACCTATGACGAGCGGTTGCAGAAGATCCCAGAAATCGAGCGCGAATACCGCGAGTTGACGCGCGACTACGACAACGCGCAAGCTAATTACCGCGACGTAAAGGCGAAGCAAATGGAAGCCGAAATCGCGCAGGAACTTGAGAAAGAACGCAAGGCCGAACGGTTTACTCTGCTGGAACCTCCCAATCTACCGGTTAAACCGATCAGACCTAACCGCAAACTCATCGTGCTCATCGGCCTCGTCTCTTCGCTCGGTAGCGGGCTTGGTTTCGCCTGGCTACGCGACCTGATGAATCCATCGGTCAAGGGGCCGTTGGAGCTTGCTCGCATCACCCGCGTGCCGATCCTTAATCCTATTCCGTACATCGAGACCCGTCGGGAACGGGTTTGGCGACGGCTGCGGACACTGATGGCGATCTGTTTGATCCCAGTGCTGGCGGCAGCTTCCTTCGTCGGCGTTTCAGCTTTTCTGAAATTCATCAGTCAGAATTGGATTTGATCACCGTGGACTTGTCGCGCAAATTGGGGGCGGGACCGAAGGATAGCGTTGTCTCGCGAGCGGCGGACAAGTTGGCACATCAACCCCCTTCTCCGGAACGCCGACCCAACCGCATCGAATACACGCATACCCCTGACATCGAAGTCCCGGCACACGTGCTGGAGCGCCATCGAATAGCCGTCGCGACGAACAACGCGAAGGCGGCCGATGCGTTTCGACTGCTAAGGACGCAGTTGCTCATGCAGATGCGCAGGAACGGCTGGCAGACACTCGCGGTCACCAGTCCGAACCAGGGCGCCGGCAAGTCCACCGTATCGCTCAACCTCGCCATCAGTTTCGGCATGGAGGTGGACTACACGGCGCTTCTTGTAGACGCTGATTTGCGCGACCCATATCTGCGCACCATGCTAGAGCTCGCGCCCGGACCGGGCCTCGGGGACTATCTGATTGGCGAGGCTCGGCTGGAGGACCTGCTGATCCACCCGAACATTGGAAATCTCGTTGTGCTTCCCGGAGGCGCACCGGTCGACAACACGTCGGAACTGATGGGCTCGCCCATGATGGTCGAAATGGTCCGCGAATTGCGCAGCCGCTATCCAAATCGCTTGATCGTTTTCGACGTACCGGCAAATCTCTCCGGCGCCGACACCTTGGCCCTTTCATCCTACATCGACGCCACGATCCTCCTTGTCGAGGAAGATAAGACGACGCCGGACGAAGTAGAGCGCGCATGTGATCTCCTGCGTCACGGAAACCTCTTGGGGATTGTGCTCAACAAGTCGCGAGAGTTGCCCGAACCTGGGCCCAGTAGGCGCCGGCGACCGGGATTCTTTTCACGACTTTTCGGAGCTCGAAACAAGAGAACGAAACTGGCTGCGGCGACGGATGGAAATGTGGAAACTCCGACGCCTGGCCCGCCTTCCAGTCAACGGAACGCGCCGCCGCAGCGAAGCGACCCCTCGACAACGGTCTCCTGGCGGCCTCAGCGATAGCTCATGCGAGAGAGATCCGATACCGCTGGCGATAGCGCCACGGATGTCCAAGGACACGGACAAAACGCTTCCTTTCCCCGATGAAGCGGATACTCAAGCGGCGGAAACAACGCACTCTGCCGCATTGCCCCCCCTCCCTAGTCCCCGCCCAACGGAAGACCGCGTACAGGGCCAGCCTGCAGGAAAAAGCTCTCGATACCAGGATGGCCTTGCGCGGAGACTCGATTTCGATTTTCCTGGTGCTAGCACTTATTGTTGGCGCGACCGGTGTTTTCCTCGCCAAGACTGGACGGTTCGACGCAATCGGGTTTCTACAGAATTGGCTGGGTCCAATTCTCGGTTACGAGAGTGCCGTGCCACAAAACGACCCGCGAGAACTTGGCCTTGGCGAGGGAAAGCCATCCAGCGGGATCGAAATTTCGGGGAAGTCAGACCGGGACAATCCTACGCCGTCGGAATCCGGCTCTGCCCGCGGCAGCGGCGGTCAACTTCCTGATCTGCATGGACAAGAAATAGGCCGTCCCGTTCAAGATGGTGGATCACCTGTTGAACTGGGATCGGAAACGCCGCCAAACGGGGCGCTCCCTGAGGCTATTTTGCCAAACACGCCTAGGCCCACGTCGACGCCCACTGTAATCACTAGAGAAGCCGAACCGCATCCGGAACAGAAAGCGGGCTTGGAAACCAGCGGATCTGCCGATAGCCCCCAATTGAACGTCGCGACGGAATCGGCATTCGTGTCCGACGATCCGACCAAGATCACCGGACCACCGCTCGCAATCCAATCGGCTGTACCTACTGCAGACACGGGCGAAGGTGGCGGGCTGAACCCAGAACCGAGTTCGGCAGCAGAACCGGCGGGAAACCAAGCGGTACCTATCGAGATGGATACTGCGGCCGGGAGCGACGAGGCGGTTGAAGGTGCTGTGGCGGCCGCGGAGCCAGAGCCGCCGGCGCGAGCCGATGAACCGCCGGCAAGCCAGGCGGCGCCCACCGAAATGGAAACGGTTGTCGGGAGCGATGAAGCGGTTGAACACGGCGTTGTGGCCGTGGAACGAGATCCGCAAGCGAAAGCCGGTAAACCGGCGACAAACCAGGTGGCGCCCGCCAAAACGGATACGGCGGCCGGGAGCGACGACACGGTTGAAAGCGTTGTGGCGGCCGCGGAGCCGGCGCCGACGGCGCGAGCCGATGGACCGGCATTGGGCCAGCCAATAACCACAGGGACGGAAACGGCGGCCGGGAGCGACGAGGCGGTTGAAAGCGTTGTGGCGGCCGTGGCGCCGGAGCCGACGGCGCGAGCCGATGGACCGGCATTGGGCCAGCCGATAACCACCGAGACGGAAACGGCGGCCGGGAGCGACGAGGCGGTTGAAGACGGCGTGGTAGCCGTGGAGCGGGAGTCGGCAGCGGAAGGCGATGGACCGGCGGCAGGCGAGGCGATCCCCACCGAGTTGGAAACGGCGGCCGGGAGTAACGAGGCGGCTGAGGGCGGTGTGGTGGCCGTGGAGGGAGAGGCGGCGGAGCAAGTCGATGAGACGGCCGTAAGCCAGTCGGTACCGACCGAAACGGAAACGGCGTCCGCTTCCGAGAGCGGTGAGGCGGTTGAAGGCGCTGTGGTGGCCTTAGAGCGAGAGTTGGCGGTGCAAGTCGATGAACCGACGGTAAGTCAGGCGATCCCTACCGAGATGGAAACGGCGGCCGGGAGCGACGAGGCGGTTGAAGACGGCGTCGCAACCGCAGAGGAAGAGCCGGCGGCACAAGCCGATGAACCGGAGACACGGCTTGATCGCCCCTCTGCGGAGCAGCCCGCATCAGAGGTGAGTGACGACCTTGCTGCAAACCTCCAGTCCGCTACCACGGCCAAGGCTGCTCAAGAGGTTACGGTACCCCTAACTGCCAAAGTGGATCCTCCGGAGTTGCGCGACCAACCCCAGGGCCGGCCAGAACCACAGCCCGCGGAACCAGAGGTACTGGCGCTTGACGAAACGCCAAAGCCCTCCCAAATAGCACAAGCAACTCAACCACAACCCGATCTGGACCGGCTAATTGCTCGTGGAGACCAGCTCTTGGCTCTTGGCGATGTCGCTTCCGCTCGGTTGTTCTATCGAATGGCGGCCACAAAGGGCAGCGCCAGAGGAGCAACGGCGATGGGCTCGACCTACGACCCGGTTTACATGGAGAAAACTGGCGCTGTTGGGCCGAGGCCAAGCCCCGCTGAAGCGATCAAATGGTATCGGCAGGCGATCGACATGGGCCATCGGGAAGCCGAGGTACAACTGCGCGAACTCAAAAATCGCCTGGAACGGGCGGCCGCCTTGGGAGACGGCGAAGCCCAAAGGATCCTTGAAGGCGTTCGCAACTGAATTTCCGGGGACGGCCGAACGGTTGGCTTCTTTTGCCGATGGTCGTGTCTCGAGGCGTGGTGTAAAAGCGGTGTGTTGTCGCCGGTTTCATCCTGTTTCGCTTCACAGTTTCGTCCTGCTAACGATTTGGAATGCTCGCTGGATTTAGGGGGCGGGGCGCAGACCGGTCACGCGCATTAATTATTGGCGAGGGGTTGTGCCTCGGTTACGTCGAGCGCCGCTGACGCCAGCCGGCTAAGGCGAAGCCCACAAAAGCTGCTCCGATGATTGGCACCGCCGCCGGAACGCGGAATTCGTGCGCAGGAACCGTGCCGATGACATGCGACGTCGCAGGCGCCTCAGCATATTGCTCGCTCGTGCTGACAGCGCAGCAGAAAGTTGTCGAGAACGACCGTTCCTGCTCCCAACCATTGTTTGAGTTCACGCCCTCAACGATAACAGTGCCCGACGCGCCATGATGTAACGGTGCGTTGCCAACATTGCCGCTAGACCAGCCCAGCCAGCCACTATCGGAACTACTGTCGCTCCGAAGCTGCATGTGTGGTCTGAGAGCTGGCTTTCCTTTCTCGGTGACGTCAGCGAGTTCAGTTGAAAGGTGATCCACGGTGAAAGGTGATCCACGGGCGGATCGGATTTTGCCGAGGCGTAAGCCGCCGTTGGCCGCACGCCTCCGCACAACGCCCCTACCATTGCTGCAATTGCAGCAACCGTACCCCATCCGTTCATTGCTTTGTCCTCTTACGAGACTGTTGCCCTGGCACCCTTTCGTTGGGCAACACCCCATTATCTTTTGACAGCGCCCCGAACGCTGCCGTCGGCCGAGCGGCTCTCCCTCATAGGAGCCGCCCTCCTTATGCAAAATTATAGAATACGGCGACAATATGTCAACAAGAAGTATTTCGTTAAAATATGCCATAAAATAAATGTAAAATTCGCGACGGGAACAATATAACCCACTTGAGTACTTTTTGCCCCAAATGGGAGGGCGGACTTGTTGGTGAGGCGTAACAGTTGCAGGCGGAGCGGATTTGGAGGTCTTTGCCAAGCTCTTTGACGAGGGCCTGGGCTGGAATGAAGAATCAGAGGTAGTTCTTGGTGCGAGGTTGTAGGACGACACGATCTCCCGAAGTTCGGCGTCGTTGAGGGTATCGGGGTCGAGACATCTGAGGCGCTGGCGTCGGGCTCGTTTGTTGACGTTTCCGACGATGCGCCAATCTGCTAGGAAGCGTGGTGGCTAAATTCACATTCCAAGTGCAACACCGGTATGTTCCGGAGTTGCGATGGGAAAGACCTATGATCAGCTCGATATTGACGAGCGTTATGAAGTTTACCGGCTTCATGAGGCCGGGAAGTCTCCCGCCGAGATCGGCCGCCTGATGGGTCGGCATAGATCGCTTGCGGCCCAGACGGTTTCGTCGCCGCTCAATACGCGGTCGGCTGCCGCCAGGCGATCATCGCCGTAACCAGCAAGATGCGCAAGTCAAGCCCTAGTGACCAACGTTCGACGTATTCAATGTCGAAGCGCACGCGCTGCTCCATTTTGTCGAGCGTGTCTGTCTCGCCGCGGAGGCCGTTGATTTGAGCCCAGCCGGTGATACCTGGTTTGACGCGATGCCGGCCGCTGTAGCCGGCGATCAGTTTGGCGTACATATCGTTGTGCTCTACCGCGTGCGGCCTCGGGCCAACCAGAGACATTGTACCGGCGAGCACATTGAAAAGCTGCGGCAACTCATCCAAACTGGTTCGGCGCAGCCAGCGGCCGACGCGTGTGATTCGTGGGTCCTCGCGCTTCGCCTGCGGCACCCCAGGCTCGGCGGGGCGTCCGGCCGTCATGCTCCGGAACTTTAGCACGGTGAATCGCTGATTGTTGAAGCCATAGCGATCCTGGCGGAACAGGATCGGCCCCGGGCCGTCAAGCTTTACCGCGATGGCGCAGGCAAGCATTAGCGGCATTGAGATCACAACAAGCGCCGTGCCAAGTACCGCGTCCTCAATCGCCTTGATCACGGCGCGGCGGCCGGACAAGGGTGGGGCGGCAATTTTCAGCACCGAGACACCGGCAAATATCTCTTGACTGTGGACCGGAAAGTGAGAGGTGACCAGGTCGGGTGCCAAGTACACGTGAACGGGCAGTTCGCGGAGGCTATGGATGATTGACAGAAGTCGGGTGTCGGAATTCCATGGCAGTGCAACAATGATGACGTCGATGGCGCCGTGCCGCACGTAACGGACCAACGCGTCGAGATTGCCGATCACCGGGTGGCCTTCCACCGTTGCCGGAATTCGGGTATGACGGTCGTCAAATATGCCAATGATGGTCTGCCATGGCGCCTGCGCGGCGGACATCCTGGCAATGAATGCGGTCGCTTGGCTGCTGGCACCGATGACCGCCACACGGCGTTGGAACTTTCCCAATCGCGCCGACCGTCTGAACGTCACCAACATGATGCCGCGGGCAGCGATCATCGTCACAGTGGCCGATAGAAATGTACCAAATAACCATACCCGGGAGAACTCGTCGGAGATCTTGAGCGCGAACCCAAGGGCAACGAGGGCCGCCGCGATGATCGCCATTATGGTGATGAGCGCCAGCATTCGGCGCGGCCACTGTGTGATCGTTTCGAAATCGTAGAGACCAAAATTCTGCTGCAGAATGACGAGAAGCGTCGTAGCGATTGCAACGGCGGCGGCGTACTCCCAGTGCCCGTAAAGGTAGGTGCCGACATAAGCGGTAAACAGGATCGCCGCACAGCCGCCGAAAGCGAGCACGTCGAGCAGACGCACCAGACCCTCCACCCCAGATTCCGAGCCGAGGAACCAGCGTGGGCCGCCGCTGCGCTTGGCTTCCAGCGCGCAATCCGGTGTGGTGCTCCCCCGCGTCATGGTTGGCGCGGCTTTAAACACCGGCTCTTTACCCGGCCGAGTTTCGCCAACTCCGTCTTGGTCGTTTATGGTGTTTCGATATTCGTCAGTCATTGGTATCTGGATGAAAAGTTGGGCCTACTTTTCATAAAGCTGGAGGCTGGCCATACTAGAATTGGCTTCGACGGCGATGTCGGCAGCGTCGTAGAAAACGCGACGCGTCAGAGCTGCCGTCGAGTTCGGTGTGCGTCTGTCCCGTCTTCCCAAACTAGAGTATCGTCGCGCGCTTGCGATGCTCGCAGCACCGATGCCTAGCCAACTCCCACGCGAAGCAAAACCACAAGGCATTCGAAAGAACCACTCACCCCTCCCTCAAGACCGTTTATCTACCGAGGAAGTTGCGCCGGACACGCCACGTGCGCTAATTAGGATGGGGTATCCTCCCCTGCCCTTGAGTCTACTGAACACTAGGAATACCAGCGAACAGTGACACTAGCAACCTCCAAAGGAGGTCTGCAACAGCCTCATTGCGCGTCACATATTTCCCCCGTATTCTTCCGCCGTGGGAAAATTGGTTCGTGAGAGTATCAGTGATGCGTGTATTGGTAACCGGTCACGACGGATACATCGGCCCTTTGCTGGTCAGCCTGCTCAAGGAACACGGGCACAGCGTAGCAGGGCTTGACACTTTCTTTTTCGAAGATTGCACGTTGTCGGACGCGCCGACCATCGATCGGGTGATCCGCAAGGACATTCGTGCCGTCACGCCCGCAGATTTTGATGGGATGGATGCCGTGATCCATCTTGCGGGTCTATCCAATGACCCGATGGGAGATATCAACCCGGCTTGCACCTACGACATCAACGCCGAGGCAACAGAAACGCTTGGACGTGCTGCAAAGAGCGCCGGTGTCTCCCGATTCCTATTCTCGTCGTCATGTTCGATCTACGGCGCGGCCGGCCCGACGGACGTCCTGGATGAATTCTGCAAGCTTCAATCCAGTAACCCCGTACGGCGAGTTCAAGGTTCGAAGCGAAGCGATCCTTTCTCAACTCGCGGATGACGCTTTTTCGCCGGTGTACCTGAGAAACGCGACGGCGTATGGCGCATCCCCGAAGTTGCGTGCCGATCTGATGGTGAACAGCCTTGTCGGATATGCGTATCTGACCGGCGAGGTACTGATCAAGAGCGACGGCACGCCCTGGCGGCCCCTCGTTCATGTACAGGATATCAGTCGGGCCTTCATCGCCGCACTCGACGCTCCGAAAGACGTCATCCACAACCGGCCGTTCAACATTGGGCGCTCCTCCGAGAATTACCAGGTTCGGGAAGTTGCCGAGCACGTAGCGCGCATCGTTCCTGGAAGCCGGATCGTCTACGAGCCTGGCGGTGGCCCCGACAAGCGATGCTATCGCGTTGATTTCAGCCGTGCGGAAAATGAACTGCCCGGATTCGACCCGACATGGACTGTTCCGGGAGGCATAGAAGAACTCCTGCAGGCTTATCGCCGTCACGGGCTGACGATGGCGGATTTCGAGGGCAGCCGTTTTATCCGGTTGAAACGATTGAAGGATCGACTGGAGCGCGAGGAACTCGACGGAGATTTGTACTGGAAACGTGCGCAGACAGCGGCGGTCTGAAGACATGGAAGTTGCCCATGAACTTCTTGAGTTCGGCAAGCGAGAGGCCGCGCCAGAGGTGATCTCGTGTACTTCCTGCGGGGGCAGTGAGCACCTGACCACACTTTATTCGCTGACAGATATTCCAGTGCAGAGCACTGTGCTCGTCAATAATGAACAGGCCGCTCGGGATTTTCCCAGAGGTGACCTCGTTCTGAAGTGGTGCGGACAGTGCGGGCTGGTTTTCAACGCCGCATTTGATCCATCCAGAGTGAGCTACAGTGTCGACTATGAGGATGCTCAGGGTTCGTCACCGACCTTTAACGAGTTCGCGACTTAGATCTCTCGCAAATGGATCTCGCGGTATGGCCTCGCAGGCGGACACGTTGTGGAAATTGGATGTGGGAAGGGCGATTTCTTGCGTCTGATGTGTGCCGAAGGTGGATGCAGTGGAACTGGATACGACCCGAGTTTCGTCCGACGCGAAGCGAGGCCTGGGCCTGATGTATCTTTCCACGCCGAATTTTTCACCGATGCGCATGTACCCGTGAACGCAGATTTCATCGTGTGTCGCCACACGCTGGAACATGTTGGCGCTGTAGCTGAGTTTCTTGGGCTGATCCGTCGTGCCTGCGGAACAAATGAGCGCATCCGCCTAGGATTCGAAGTGCCGGACCTGAGACGCATCCTGCAAGAAGGTGCCTTCTGGGACATTTACTACGAACACGCGTCCTATTTCACGGCCGGGTCGCTCGCGCGCGCGTTCCTGTTTGCGGGGTTCGATATACTCGACGTGCGCCGAGCGTATGGCGATCAGTATCTGCTTCTCGATGCGGCCCCGGTTGCAGAAACGCGGCGGGGACTTCCAGCATTTGCCGACGATTTGGAAGAGACGGCTTTGCTGGTTGAGCAATTTCGCCGGCGCGCCCGTCAGCAGATACAAGACTACCGTACGGACTTCGAGGCGTGGAAGAGGGACGCGCGGCGGGTCGCGATCTGGGGTTCGGGTTCAAAGGCTGTCGGATTTCTGACGACAATCGGGGACCCCGGGATTGTTGACTGCGTCGTCGACATCAATCCAGCGCGACAAGGCCGCCACATGCCTGGATGCCGAATGCCGATCGTCTCGCCGCGGGAATTGTGTGGCTTCAGACCCGACGTGGTGATCATCATGAACCCTATATACCGACAAGAAATCGGGAGAGACCTCGGTGCAATGGGGCTTTCGCCAGAGATCCGCGTTCTGTCTGGTGCGCCGGCAACCGAGGGCGTGCAGTGAGAACCGTTCCGCCCTGCCCAGTGTGTTCCGGTCGCTACGGCGAGGTGTTCTTTGCTGTTGATCGCCAGCCGGTTCTGATCAGTGCGTTATGGTCCGACGCGGATTCCGCCCGCGCATGCCGTCGAGGCGATATCGAGCTCGCGTTCTGCGCTGACTGTGGTTTCGTGTGGAACGTCCGATTCGACCCTGGTTTGATCGAGTATGACGAGCAGTACGACAACTCCCTGCACTTCTCGCAAACCTTCCAGGCCTACTCGCAAAACCTGGTAGAGCGTTTGGTTGAGACGTACGATCTGCGCAACAAGACGGTCGTGGATATTGGCTGTGGGAAGGGCGATTTTCTCACTATGCTTTGTGAGATAGGCGAGAATTCGGGTTTCGGCTTCGATCCGTCCTATGAAGGGGAACGGCCACAATCGAAAACGGCAAAGCGGATCACTTGGAGCAATGAGTATTACTCGGAAGAACATGCACGGATAGCCGCCGACCTCATCTCTTCGCGATATGTGTACGAGCACATCCCGAATCCGAATCAATTCCTGCGCATGGTGAGGCGGTCGATCACGGGTCCCGCCCGCGCTGTGGTCTTCTTCGAGGTGCCGAACATCGATCTTATCATCCGGCAAGGGTCGGTTTGGGACGTCATCTACGAACACTGCTCATATTTCGGTCCCGAATCGCTTTCCCGTTCGTTTTTCGAATGTGGCTTCGAGGTCTTGCGCTTGGAGGAAACCTTCGGTCACCAGTTTCTCACCGTGGATGCTCGCGCGAGGACCGATGACGGCATTGCCGATGTTCAGGAATTCGGAAACCTTGCGAAGCTCAAGAACGACATAGCTGCATTCGCCAAGGCGCAGTTGGAGAAGCAAGAGGCTTGGCGGAAACGGCTCGCCGAATGGCGCCAGGAACACCGCCGAGTCGTCGCTTGGGGCGCCGGTGCCAAGGCGGTCGGCTTTTTGAACATGATGCAAGACGACGAGGTCGTGACGCGCGTGGTCGATATCAACCCGTTCAAGCAGGGCAGATACTTGTCCGGCACGGGGCAGCGGATTGTCGCTCCTGAGGGGTTAGTCAATGAGCCTCCAGATATCGTGTTGATGATGAACCCGATTTATCGTGATGAGATAGCTTCGAGCCTGGCTGGGCTCGGTCTATCGCCTGAGTTGGTTGCCGCGTGACAATGGAGGTGTGGGTTTAGATGTCAGACCCAATCGGCTCGTTTCCCTGCCGTTTCTGTGGAACCGCCCTTCGATACACACTTGTTGATCTGGGTGTTTCACCGCTGTGCGAAAGTTACGTCTCCCGGGAAAACTACTCGAAGATGGAGCCATTTTACCCGCTCCATGCCTTTGTTTGTCACGAATGCCTTTTGGCTCAGGTTGATGAATTCGTACCCGCCGAGGACATTTTCACCGAGTACGCCTATTTTTCTTCGTTCGCCGACAGTTGGGTGGAACATGCCCGAAAATACTGCGTGGATATGAAGGAGCATTGGGGACTTAACGAAGAAACCAACGTCGTCGAGGTGGCAAGTAATGACGGGTACCTCCTCCAGCATTTCGTTTCACTGGGAATCCCATGTTATGGGATCGAGCCTGCAGCGAACGTAGCGAAGGTGGCAATCGAGAGGGGTGTCCCGACTGAGATCGAATTCTTCGGCGTCGATACGGCCACTCGCCTCGCCGCTGAGGGGCGTGATGCCGATTTGATCCTCGGGAAGAATGTGTTGGCGCAAGTCCCTGATCTGAATGATTTCATTGCCGGTTTGAAGATCATGATGCGGCCCGGAGCGGTGACGACGATCGAATTTCCGCATCTCCTTGCAACCATCGAGGGCAACCAGTTCGACCAAGTTTACCACGAACACTACTGCTATTTCTCGCTATTGGCTGCAGAGCGTATTTTCGCACACCACGGCATCACCATATTCGATGTTCAGGAGTTCCCCACTCACGGGGGCTCCCTTCGAATCTTCGGGCGGCATATCGAGGACGAAGAAAAGGGGATCACTTCTCGCCTTCACGCGTTCCGCGAGCGAGAGCGGGCTGCTGGGCTCGACCGCATCGAAACCTATGCCAAGTTCGAAGAACAGGTACGTGAGACCAAACGCGCGGCGATTGAATTCCTCATTTCCGCAGCCCGGTCGGGCAAGCAGGTTGTCGGATACGGCGCACCGGGCAAGGGAAACACCTTTCTGAACTACTGCGGAATAAAACCAGATCTGATCCGCTACACTGTTGACCGGAACCCGTACAAGCAAGGGCGCTTTCTTCCTGGCTCGCGTATTCCGATTTTTGCGCCGGAACGAATTGCCGAAACCAAACCGGACATCATCGTGATCCTGCCCTGGAACTTCGCAGACGAAATTGCGGAGCAACTGGCCTACACGGCCGAATGGGGTGCAAAACTCGTACGGTTCGTTCCCTCCGTTGCGACCGTGGGGCAGAAAGCGGCGATCGACGCTTAGATGTACTTGCTCAGAGCAAACGGGGTGATGCGATGAAAGTTGCTCTTTTCTGTGGAGGGCAGGGAACGCGACTGCGGGACTATTCCGATCAAGTGCCAAAGCCGCTTGTCCCGGTTGGTGGCCGCCCGATCTTGTGGCACATCATGCGCTATTACGCCGCCTTCGGGCACAAGGACTTCATCCTGTGCCTTGGCTACAAGGGCGAGGCGATCAAGAAGTTTTTCCTCGACTACGATGAACGCATCACCAATGACTTCGTTTTCGAGAATGGTGGCGCCAAGGTCCAGGTGTTGCAGCACGATATCCACGACTGGCGGATTACATTCGTCGACACTGGACAGAACACCAACATCGGCGGTCGGCTCCTGAGGGTGCGGGATCATCTCGAAGGCGAGGAGATGTTCTTGGCGAACTACGCCGATACACTTACCGACATGAACCTCTCCGGCATGATCGACGAGTTCTCCGCGACCGACGCAGTGGCGGGTTTCTGCTGTGTAAAGCCGCCATATTCATTTCACCTCGTTTCGTTTGGCGACGAGGGCGCGATCTCGGACATTTCCGACGTGAAGCACTCGGGGATGTGGATGAACGGCGGGTACTTCGCTCTGCGCCCCGACATCTTCGAAAAGCTGCACGAGGGCGAAGAGCTTGTGATCGAAGGGTTCGATCGCCTTGTTACCGAGAACCGCCTTTTTGCCTACCGCCACGAAGGCTTTTGGACTTGCATGGACACCTTCAAGGAGAAACAGGCGTTGGACGATAAGGTGGCGAACGGAGACACGCCTTGGGAAGTCTGGAAAACAGACTGACGATGCGTCCACTCTCCTTCGGAACCCTGAAGTCAATTCTGTGCATCGGCGCGCACAGCGACGATATCGAAGTGGGTGCCGGAGCGACATTACTGCGGTGTATCCGGGACAACCCAGAGGCAAAGGTTGTCTGGGTTGTCTGTTCGGCTGCGGGAGTGCGAGGCACCGAGGCTGGGGCGAGTGCCACGCAGTACCTTGATAGGGCCGGTGAGTCAGAGGTGATCCTTGAAAAATTCGCGGATGGGCGGTTTCCGGGTGAATTTGCAAGGATCAAGGACTTTTTCGAACGCCTGAAACACTTCGATCCCGACCTCATCCTCACCCACTATGGTCATGACCTCCACCAGGATCACCGGGCCGTATCTGAGCTCACGTGGAATACGTTCCGCGATCACGCCATACTGGAATACGAGATACCCAAATGGGATGGCGGACTTGGTTCGCCCAACCTCTACGTTCCAGCCTCGCTTGCAGACACGGACCGAAAGATTGAGCTACTGATCTCATGCTTTGAATCCCAGCGCGAGAAACACTGGTTCGACGACCTTACGTTTCGAGGCCTCATGCGTATCCGCGGCATCGAGTGCAATGCGTTTGACGGTTTTGCCGAAGCATTCTATGCGCGCAAGCTAACCCTTCGATAATGCCTGTGCAATGTGCGAGACCAACGAGAATTCTCGTCACGCGATGCTGTCGGACCAAACGAAATCGCTCTCGTCGAGGTCGAGCCCATAGACATCTCTGATGATCCGCGATCAACTCGGCGGTTTCACCGTCCACCGATGTCTCGCCACAACGCCGTTCCTGTGGGCAGCCCCGGAGCGTCGTTGGTCAGCGAGTAATCGGCCGCGCTTCCTGCCAGCTGAATTTGGTCAGTTCCTGCCTCAAAGTCCCAAATATAACCGAAGTCGGTTGTGCCTCCGGTTGACGAATCACCGTCGTCATAAAACACCGTGCCGGACTCGCCGAAAACGAAAAGGTCCGCTCCAGCGTACCCAAGAAACACATCGGTCTCTCCGAGGCCTGGCGCGGGGTCCGAAATATCGACCGCCACAAGCAAATCAGCCCCGTCCGTGCCTTGCACTATATCGCTTCCTACGATTTCAGTGACCTCAATATTGTTAAAAGTAATATCCCAGTGGTGAGCGATCAGAACAAAGGCGCCATTGAGCGGTTCCGTCATTTGGTCCGTTCCCTCCAGCAACCAGCTGGTTGGTTCGCTGTCGTTCGCATTCCAAACATTCGCGTAATAGCTTCGGTCTATTAGATTGGTTTGCTCAACGCGGATCTTGACTTCATAGGTCTCGCCCTCATCAAAGCTAAAGGCGGTTGAATTGAGGTGCGGCGAACCCCAGTCAGGGTAATCGTGAAGGATGAAATTACCATTGCGAAGGTTATAGAAGGGCGAAACGATAGGATTATAGCCCTCCTTAGGCTGCCTGCCCGAGATAGGGTCATCCGTATGACCACCCCAAAGCATACCAAATCCCAGCCCGCTGCCGTCCCTTTCCAGCGGACCGATGGGTGCGCTATTCACAGTCAACGATAGGCTTACCTCATAGTTGTCCCAAGATTGATCGCCCAACGCCAAAATTCGATCATAGCCTGGCTCGGCCGTCCTGACCCCGTTCCCCTCAATGGTCCAGAGGCCATCGACCACTTGGACAGCATCTTGAATGTTGGTCACGGTTGACCAGTCGATACTGTAGTTGGCATCCCATTGATTACCGGCTTCGTAATCGACAAAAACGTCCCTGGTGAGGACACCCCCGCCAATCAGGTCGGCTTTAATCGTTACTTTGTCGTCGATCGCAGATCCATCCAGCTCAGCGAAGTCTACATCGATGTTGAAGTCGCCTGGATCTTCCAGCCGGCGCGTATCAGGTCCTAGCGACAAGGAACGATCCGCGCCTCCGTTCAGCGAATACGAGAGCGAGCTCACTTGCGAGAGATCCACGTTACCGAGGATGTTGATCCACCGCTGCGCTTCACCCAAATTGCCGAACGCCTGTTGTGTGCCGTACCAGACGTTGATCGCGTCGTTGACAGAAATGGCAACCGTGGCCGTGTCGGGATTGCTGCCGTCGGTGATCGTATAGGAGAAGGCATCTGTGCCCGCGAAACCAACGTTCGGGGTATAGGTTAGGGTGCCATTGCCATTATCGACCAGCATGCCATTGGCAGGTTGATCGAAACTTTGAAACGATAATGGGTCCCCGTCGATATCGAAGTCATTTGCGATTAAGTCATTTATTACATTAATAGTGAGCGATGTGTCCGGCTCAGTGGAAAGCGAGTCATCCTGTGCAACCGGCGGATCGGCCACCGGGTTAACGGTCATTTCGACGGTGCCCGCCGCAAGAGCGATCCCGTCACTGACCGTGTAGGTGAACGGATCCGGACCGTAATAGTCCGCATTTGGCGTGTAGGTCAAAGTGCCGTCGCCATTAACGGTTACTGTGCCGTGGGCCGGGGCAGTTACGTCTGCAATAGTAAGGACATCGCCGTTCGCGTCGCTGTCATTGGCAAGGACTCCAAAAGTGACCGTTTGGTCTTCGTTGGTCGTTGCCGTATCGGCTTGGGCTAGCGGACCAATGTTGTCGACGCCGACTCTCACCGTGGCTGTGTCGGTAATCACGCCATTACCAACCGTGTAGTTGAAACTATCGACGCCCGTGAAACCCCCGTTAGGGGTATAGGTCAACGTCCCGTCGCCGTTGTCCATCAACGTACCGTTGCTCGGCTGGGTGAAGTCTTCCAGAGTCAGCTGATTTCCGCTCTCGTCAATGTCGTTGGCGAGCAGGTCGCCGGCGACGCTGAGGACAAGTGCCGTGTTAACGGCTGTCGCCGCCGTATCGTCCTGCGCCAAGAACGGCGTGTCTTCCAAGACAATCGGCGCGGCGGTGTTCTCGAAATAGTCCGCCCGGGCCTCATAGCCCGGCGCGCCGGCGCTGCTGCTGGACATCAACCCCGCCGCGCTCACCGTCATCGCGTGGGTAAACGACCCGGCGACCGTCCAGGCGCTGCCGTCGGCCGAGAGTTCGAAGGTCCAGGTATCGCCCTCGCGCGTCAGCCGCATGTACGGCATCGGGGTCGTACCCAGGGAGACGTTGAACTGCGTGGACGTGTCGCCGGCCTCCGTCACCCCCCCGTAGGCATAGAGCTGCGATCCGGTGGAATAGATGTCGACACGCAGCCAATTGTCGGCGTCCTCTTCCACCAGAAAGCCTTGTCCCTGGTATTTCTCGGTCGGCGTCGTCAGCCAGCGCGCGGCGATTTGGAAATCCTCGTCCGCCGCCGCCTGCATCAGCCGCGCGCCGTTGTTGGTGTCGTAAGGATCGAAATCTCCGGCCGGCGTCACCAGCTTGACGAAGAACTCGTCGCCACTCGTTCCCAGTGCAGCCGTGGCCCCTGAGGGCGCGGCAAAGGTCCACATCGGGTCAATCAACCCGCCGCTGAAATCGTCGGAGTCGAGGCCCGATCCCTGCGGCGGCGGCGCGTCGACCGTGACGGTGACGGTGGCGGTGTCGCTGCCGCCGTTGCCGTCGTCGATGGTGTAGGTGAAGCTGTCGGTGCCGGTGAAGCCGGCGTCGGGGGTGTAGGTGAGCGTGCCGTCGCCGTTGTCGGTGACGCCGCCGTCGGTGCCCTGGGTGACCGAGGCGACGGTCAGCGCGTCACCGTCCGGATCGCTGTCGTTGGCCAGCACGGCGATGGTGATCGCGGTGTCGGCCTGGGTCTGGGCCGGTGTCGTCCTGGGCGACCGGGTCGGTTGTTCCCAAGCGAGTTGACAGTGACGGTGACGGTGGCGGTGTCGCTGCCGCCATTGCCGTCGTCGATGGTGTAGGTAAAGCTGTCGGTGCCGGTGAAGCCGGCGTCGGGGGTGTAGGTGAGCGTGCCGTCGCCGTTGTCGGTGACGCTGCCGTCGGTGCCCGGGGTGACCGAGGCGACGGTCAGCGTGTCGCCGTCCGGATCGCTGTCGTTGGCCAGCACGGCGATGGTGACGGCGGTGTCGGCCTGGGTCTGGGCCGGGTCGTCGACTGCCACCGGCGGATTGTTGACCGGAACGATGGTGCCATCCTCGTCCGCGATCGGCGCGGCGGTGTTCTCGAAATAGTCCGCCCGGGCCTCATAGCCCGGCGCGCCGGCGCTGCTGCTGGACATCAACCCCGCCGCGCTCACCGTCATCGCGTGGGTAAACGACCCGGCGACCGTCCAGGCGCTGCCGTCGGCCGAGAATTCGAAGGTCCAGGTATCGCCCGCGCGCGTCAGCCGCATGTACGGCATCGGGGTCGTACCCAGGGCGACGTTGAACTGCGTGGACGTGTCGCCGGCCACCGTCACCCCCCCGTAGGCATAGAGCTGCGATCCGGTGGAATAGATGTCGACACGCAGCCAATTGTCGGCGTCCTCTTCCACCAGAAAGCCTTGTCCCTGGTATTTCTCGGTCGGCGTCGTCAGCCACTTCGCAACGACCTGGAAATCCTCGTCCGCCGCCGCCTGCATCAACCGCGCGCCGTTGTTGGTGTCGTAAGGATCGAAATCTCCGGGCGGCGTCACCAGTTTGACGAAGGCTTCGTCGCCACTCGTTTCCAGTGCAGCTGTGGCCCCTGAGGGCGCGGCAAAGGTCCACATCGGGTCAATCGACCCGTCGCTGAAATCGTCGGAGTCGAGGCCCGATCCCTGCGGCGGCGGCGCGTTCACGGTGACCGTGACGGTGGCGGTGTCGCTGCCGCCGTTGCCGTCGTCGATGGTGTAGGTGAAGCTGTCGGTGCCGGTGAAGCCGGCGTCGGGGGTGTAGGTCAGCGTGCCGTCGCCGTTGTCGGTGACGGTGCCGGTGGTTGCGGAGTTGTCGACGGCAGAGACGGTCAGCGCGTCACCGTCCGGATCGCTGTCGTTGGCCAGCACGGCGATGGTGACGGCGGTGTCGGTGGGGGTGGTTGCGCTGTCGTCCACGGCCACCGGGCTCTGGTTGGGCGCCGCCGCGACGATCGACGGTGACGGTGGCGGTGTCGCTGCCGCCGTTGCCGTCGTCGATGGTGTAGGTGAAGCTGTCGGTGCCGGTGAAGCCGGCGTCGGGGGTGTAGGTGAGCGTGCCGTCGCCGTTGTCGGTGACGGTGCCGGTGGTTGCGGAGTTGTCGACGGCAGAGACGGTCAGCGCGTCACCGTCCGGATCGCTGTCGTTGGCCAGCACGGCGATGGTGACGGCGGTGTCGGTGGTGGTGGTTGCGCTGTCGCCCACGGCCACCGGGCTCTGGTTGGGCGCCGCCGCAACATCGACGGTGACGGTGGCGGTGTCGCTGCCGCCGTTGCCGTCGTCGATGGTGTAGGTGAAGCTGTCGGTGCCGGTGAAGCCGGCGTCGGGGGTGTAGGTGAGCGTGCCGTCGCCGTTGTCGGTGACGGTGCCGGTGGTTGCGGAGTCGTCGACGGCAGAGACGGTCAGCGCGTCACCGTCCGGATCGCTGTCGTTGGCCAGCACGGCGATGGTGACGGCGGTGTCGGTGGTGGTGGTTGCGCTGTCGCCCACGGCCACCGGGCTCTGGTTGGGCGCCGCCGCAACATCGACGGTGACGGTGGCGGTGTCGCTGCCGCCGTTGCCGTCGTCGATGGTGTAGGTGAAGCTGTCGGTGCCGGTGAAGCCGGCGTCGGGGGTGTAGGTGAGCGTGCCGTCGCCGTTGTCGGTGACGGTGCCGGTGGTTGCGGAGTTGTCGACGGCAGAGACGGTCAGCGCGTCACCGTCCGGATCGCTGTCGTTGGCCAGCACGGCGATGGTGACGGCGGTGTCGGCCTGGGTCTGGGCCGGGTCGTCGACTGCCACCGGCGGATTGTTGACCGGAACGATGGTGCCATCCTCGTCTGCGATCGGCGCGGCGGTGTTCTCGAAATAGTCCGCCCGGGCCTCATAGCCCGGCGCGCCGGCGCTGCTGTTGGACATCAACCCCGCCGCGCTCACCGTCATCGCGTGGGTAAACGACCCGGCGACCGTCCAGGCGCTGCCGTCGGCCGAGAATTCGAAGGTCCAGGTATCGCCCTCGCGCGTCAGCCGCATGTACGGCATCGGGGTCGTACCCAGGGAGACGTTGAACTGCGTGGACGTGTCGCCGGCCTCCGTCACCCCCCCGTAGGCATAGAGCTGCGATCCGGTGGAATAGATGTCGACACGCAGCCAATTGTCGGCGTCCTCTTCCACCAGAAAGCCTTGTCCCTGGTATTTCTCGGTCGGCGTCGTCAGCCACCTCGCAACGACCTGGAAATCCTCGTCCGCCGCCGCCTGCATCAGCCGCGCGCCGTTGTTGGTGTCGTAAGGATCGAAATCTCCGGGCGGCGTCACCAGTTTGACGAAGGCTTCGACGCCACTCGTTTCCAGTGCAGCTGTGGCCCCTGAGGGCGCGGCAAAGGTCCACATCGGGTCAATCAACCCGTCGCTGAAATCGTCGGAGTTGAGGCCCGATCCCTGCGGCGGCGGCGAGTCCACGGTGACCGAGACGGTGGCGGTGTCGCTGCCGCCGTTGCCGTCGTCGATGGTGTAGGTAAAGCTGTCGGTGCCGATATAACCGGTATTAGGTGTGTAGGTCAGCGTGCCGTCGCCGT
>CAVYYK010000020.1:0-23861 GCA_963772635.1 uncultured Alphaproteobacteria bacterium | reverse complement strand
CAAGGCCTGACCGTCTCAGTCACCGACCCGCACATGATCTCGATCGAGGGCTTTGGGGAAGTCCTTCGAAAGTTGTTCAAGGGCAGTGGCGTAGAATTGCTCGACCGCGGCCGTCACGTCCTCTTGGGTCAGCTTCACACCCATCTTCTCGAAGTCGTTCATCACCTTACCGAGGACGTTACCACCCCCTCCCTTGTCGAAACCAAGGCGAACGAGGCTTTTCGCGTACGCATCCGCTTGGGAGCCGGTCATGCCCAAATGTTCGGCGGCCCACAAACCGAGCAGTTTGTCGCGCCGGCACTGCGTTTTGAAACGCAGTTCCCCATCGAGCTTGAACTTCGCTTCGTGGGCCTTTTCTTTCTCACGAAGGGTGTCGGTCATGACAATTTATACCTCTGTGGCCGAAGCCACACTTAGGATGCGCCGGTTCGGGGCGCAACGGCAAGGAACTCCTGTGCTCGAATGTGGCGTTGTTTGATTGAAACGGCTATGTCAGGGAAATCATGTGCACAGTGGTGATCTTGAACCGCCTGGGCCACGCCTGGCCGTTGTTGCTGGCGGCGAATCGCGACGAGATGGCCGATCGTCCCTCGAAACCGCCGGCCCGGCATTGGTCGGATCGGCCTCGGGTGATCGCCGGATTGGACGAACTCGGTCGTGGCACCTGGCTTGGCCTCAACGATTTTGGCGTCATTGCCGCGGTCCTCAATCGCCTCAACACCCTCGGTCCCGCCCCCGGCCTGAGAAGTCGCGGAGAATTGCCGCTGGAAGCGCTCGACCATGCGGAGGCTAGCGTCGCCGCCGAAGCGATCGCAGACATAGACCCGCATGCCTATCGGCCTTTCAATATGATCGTTGCCGACTGCCGAGAGGCGTTCTGGATTCGTGCCCGACACGCCGGGAATGGTTGCAGCGCCGGCGGCTCGGTCGAGGTATGCGAGTTGCCGCAGGGACTGTCGATGATCACCGCCTACGATCGCAACGATACCCACTCGCCACGAATACGCAAATACCTGCCTCGGTTCGAAGCGGCCAAGGCCCCGGATCCGGCAACGGGCGATTGGTTGGAGTGGAAGGCACTTCTGGCGAGCAGAGAACATGATCCGAGCACCGGCCCGGGCGGCGCGGTTTGCGTCGAAACGGATACGGGGTTCTGCACCGTCTCGTCGTCGCTGATCGCGCTTCCCGCCGGAGGTCTCTCTGACGCGAAGCCGGTGTGGCTGTTTGCGCCCGGAAAACCGGGGGAAAACAGTTACGCTCCCGTCCGCATGTAATCGGGGCCACTAAGTGGTAACATTGTCTTGGCGCAGCACAGTTGCTATATGAAGCGCGCCTCGCGGCTGCACAAGTGGGTGCGTCGTCATTACGGGATTGAAAAATATGGCCCGACGCAGACAAATCTTTGAAGGCAAGGCTAAGATCCTGTTCGAAGGACCCGAGCCCGGCACCCTCGTTCAGTATTTCAAGGACGATTCCGCCGCCTTCAATGTTCAGAAGCGCGGCCTGATCACCGGCAAAGGCGTGCTCAACAATCGTATTTCCGAGTATCTGATGACGCGTCTGGGTGAGATCGGCGTACCCACCCACTTCGTTCGTCGATTGAACATGCGTGAGCAGCTTGTCCGCGAAGTTGAGATCATCCCGATCGAGGTGGTAGTCCGCAACGTTGCCGCCGGATCCTTTGCCAAGCGATTCGGCATGGCCGAGGGCACCCCGCTTCCGCGCTCGATCGTCGAGTACTATTACAAGTCGGAACCACTCAATCATCCGATGGTTTCCGAGGAACATGTCACTGCATTCGGATGGGCCTCGCCCCAGGATCTGGACGAGGTCATGTCGTTGTCCCTGCGGATCAACGATTTTCTCACCGGCTTGTTCCTCGGTATCGGTATCCGGTTGATGGACCTTAAGGCGGAGTTCGGAAGGCTGTGGGAAGACGAGCAAATGCGCATCGTTCTCGCCGACGAGATCAGTCCCGATTCTTCTCGACTGTGGGACATCAAGAGCAACGAGAGGTTGGACAGAGAGCGCTTCCGCGACGACCTCAGCAAGATCGCCGACGCCTACCAGGAAGTGGCCCGCCGCCTCGGAATTCTGCCCGAGAGCGGTCCCGCGGACATCAAGGGCCCAGAGACGATGCAGTAACCATGCAATGAACCATGCAATATCTTGGGCAGGAGTGAAACAGCGGTGAAGGCCACGGTTCACATCACATTGAAGAATGGTGTTCTCGACCCGGAAGGCAAGGCGGTGCAGCATGCCCTAGAGACGCTCGGTTTTTCCGGCGTCAACGGCGTTCGGCAAGGCAAGTACATCGAGATCAATCTGTCGGACGCCGATCCCGAGGGAGCGCATGATCGCGTCGACGCGATGTGTCGGCAATTGCTCGCCAACACGGTGATCGAAAATTATTCGATCGACATATCGCGATAAAATGCAGCCACCAACGCCGAGCGTTCCGCTATAAACCCTGAGTGGTCCCTCCGTCGGGCCGCCCCCTGTAGACCGGTTGTCGAAATCCTGGGACTGAAATGAAAGCCGCGGTCATCGTCTTCCCCGGTTCCAACTGCGATCGTGACGTCGCCGTGGCCCTGCGGAGGGCGATCGGGACGCCACCTGTCATGGTCTGGCACAGGGACACCGCGCTTCCGGACCTCGACCTGATTGTCGTTCCCGGCGGCTTTTCGTACGGCGACTACCTTCGCGCCGGGGCGATGGCGGCGCATTCACCGATCATGCGGGAAGTGAAGGCGCGTGCCGACTCCGGCGTCGCCGTCCTCGGGATCTGCAACGGCTTTCAGGTGCTGACCGAGGCCGGGATGCTGCCGGGCGTTCTGATGCGCAACGCCGATCTAAAGTTCATTTGCAGGGACGTCCATCTCAAGGTCGACAACGACAACACGCCGTTTACCCGGGGCTACCGTAGGGGCCAGATCCTGCGCATGCCCATCGCCCACAACGAAGGCAATTACTTCGCCGACGGCGACACCATCGACCGTTTGTTCGATACCGGCCGGGTGGCGTTCCGCTACTGCACGCCGCAAGGCGCGATCAACGGGACCGGCAACCCCAACGGCTCGCAACGCAGTATCGCCGGGATCCTGAACGATCGTGGCAACGTCCTCGGCCTGATGCCGCATCCGGAACGGCTCGCCGAACCGCAGCACGGCGGCACCGACGGACGGGCGATGTTCGAGGGTCTGGTGGCGGCCTTCACATGAACCGGGCCCTCGCCACCGACATTACCGCGGGCTTGGTCGCGCAGCACGGCCTGTCGCGAGAGGAGTATGGAAAGATCCTCGACATGCTCGGCCGCGAGCCCAACATCACCGAACTCGGTATCTTCTCGGTGATGTGGAGCGAGCACTGCTCCTACAAATCCTCGAAGAAGTGGCTGCGCAAGCTGCCCACGGAGGCGCCCTGGGTGATCTGCGGTCCCGGCGAGAACGCCGGCGTCGTCGACATCGGCGATGGACAGGCCGTCATCTTCAAGATGGAAAGCCACAACCACCCGTCCTACATCGAGCCCTACCAGGGCGCCGCGACGGGCGTCGGCGGCATCCTGCGCGACGTCTTCACCATGGGCGCCCGACCCGTCGCCAACCTCAACGCGCTGCGCTTCGGCAGCCCTGGGCACCCGAAGATGCGCCATCTGGTCGCCGGCGTCGTCGCCGGCATCGGCGGCTACGGCAACTGCGTCGGCGTTCCGACGGTGGCCGGCGAATGTACCTTTCACCCGGGTTACGACGGCAACATCCTGGTCAACGCGATGACCGTGGGCGTGGCGGACGCAACGCGGATCTTCTATTCCGCCGCCGCCGGCGTCGGCAATTCGATCATCTACGTGGGTTCCAAGACCGGACGCGACGGCATCCACGGCGCCACCATGGCCTCGGCCGAATTCAGCGACGACTCCGAAGAGAAGCGGCCGACGGTACAGGTGGGCGATCCCTTTACCGAGAAGCTGTTGATCGAGGCGTGCCTGGAACTGATGGCCACCGATGTCATCGTCGCCATTCAGGACATGGGCGCCGCCGGTCTGACCTCGTCTTCGTTCGAGATGGCGTCGAAGGGCGGCGTCGGCGTCGAACTCGACCTGGATCAAGTGCCGATCCGTGAAGAGGGCATGACCGCCTACGAAATCATGCTGTCGGAGAGCCAGGAGCGGATGCTGATGGTCGTGGAGCCGGGCCGCGAGGCCGAGGCGCGGCGCATCTTCGAAAAATGGGAGCTGGATTTCGCCGTCGTCGGGCGCATCACCGATTCCGGACACATGGTCGTCCGCCATCATGGCGGGGTGGTCGCGGACCTGCCCGTCGACCCGCTCGCCCTCGCGTCGCCGGAGTACGATCGTCCGCATGTCGCGACCCCCTCCCGTCAGGTCGTCGAGCCCGGTAGCGTCGCCGCGCCCGACGATCCGATCGCGGCGCTTAAGCAACTGATTTCATCTCCCGACCTGGCGAGCAAGCGCTGGATCTGGGAGCAGTACGATCACATGGTTATGGCCGACACCGTTCAGCGCCCGGGCGGTGACGCCGCCGTCGTCCGCGTCCACGGAACGGCCAAGGGGCTGGCGCTGACATGCGATTGCACGCCCCGGTACTGCTTCGCCGACCCGCTTCAGGGTGGCCGACAGGCGGTGGCGGAAGCGTGGCGCAATCTCGTCGCCGTCGGCGCCAGGCCGTTGGCGATCACCGATTGCCTCAATTTCGGCAACCCGGAAAAGGCCGAGATCATGGGCCAGTTCGCCGGCTGCGTCTCCGGTATGGCCGAGGCCTGCCGGGCTCTGGACTTCCCGGTGATCTCCGGCAACGTCTCCTTCTACAACGAGACCAACGGCGTCGCGATCCCGCCGACGCCGAGCATCGGTGGGGTCGGCCTGATCGCGGACGTGGATCGCATGGCCACCATCGCCCTCGCCGGCGAGGACGAAGTGCTCATGCTGATTGGCGAAACCCCCGACAACGGCGGCGGCTGGCTCGGTCAGTCGCTGTTCCTGCGGGAGATCGCCGGTAGGGAAGAGGGCGCGCCGCCACCGGTCAACCTCGAGCGCGAGCGCCGCAACGGCGATTTCGTGCGAGCGTTGATCGAGCAGGGCCGGGTGCGCACGTGTCACGACGTCTCAGACGGCGGCCTCCTGGTCACCGTGGCGGAAATGGCGATCGCGGGTGGCGTTGGCGCCTCGATCGAAACCGGTACCGCAACGCCGCTTCCCGACCCGTCGCACGCATGGCTGTTCGGCGAGGACCAGGGCCGTTACGTCATTGCCGTCTCGCCCGAAGGCGCCGACGCCATCGAGCAGGAAGGCAGGCGCGTTGGCGTTCCGGCGCGAAGAATCGGCGTCACCGGCGGCAAACGGTTGATTGTCAACGGGACACACGCCATATCCGTTGTGGATCTGCGGAGCCTTCATGAGAGCTGGTTCCCGGCGTACATGTCGGGGCCCCAAGAACACAGTTGAGCCGACGGGAGACGCCATCGTGGCCATGGACGCCAGCGAAATCGAACGCCTGATCCGGGAGGCCCTGCCCGACGCGCGGGTCACCATCGAGGACCTGCGCGGCGATGGCGATCACTACGCGGCGTTGGTTGTTTCGGCGGCGTTCCAAGGGAAGTCCCGGGTCCAACAACACCAGATGATTTACCAGGCGTTGCAGGGCCGCATGGGCGGCGAGTTGCATGCGCTGGCTTTGCAGACCAGTGTTCCCGACAGTTTGTGACAGATAGAAGGAGAGAGGAAGCCGACATGAGCGAAAACCCGGTGCTCGCCCGCATAAAGCAGGAAGTAGAGGAGACCCCCGTCGTCCTGTTCATGAAGGGAACGCCGATGTTTCCACAATGTGGTTTCTCGGCAGCGGTCGTACAGGCGCTGACGAATCTGGGCGTCAAGTTCAAGGGCATCGACGTCCTGACCGATCCGTCGCTGCGCGAGGGCATAAAGCAGTACGCCAATTGGCCGACGATCCCTCAGCTTTACGTCAAGGGCGAGTTCGTCGGCGGCTGCGACATCGTTCGCGAGATGTATGATACGGGCGAGTTGCAGCAGCTTTTCGAGGAAAAAAAGGTCGACTTCGCCAGCTGATCCGCTCGTTTTGGGGAGATCTTGCCAAAGCCAAGGACCGCCCTGCAAACGAGCGGTCCTTGGGCCAGCTTTCGGCGACAGCTATCGCGAATAGTATTCGATGACCAAATGCGGTTCCATTTGGACGGGGTACGGTACGTCCGCGAGTTTCGGAGCCCGCAAGTAACTGCCACGCATCTGGTTGTGATCAACCGTGACGTAATCGGGGACATCGCGTTCCGGCGACTGCACGGCTTCCAGAACCATAATCATCTCTCGCGACCTGTCCCGAACCTCGATGGTGTCACCGTCCCGGACTAGATATGACGGTATGTTGACCCTGCGGCCATTGACCTTGACATGGCCGTGGTTGACGAACTGTCGAGCCGCAAACACGGTAGGTACGAACTTCATCCGGTAGACCACGGCATCGAGCCGTCGCTCGAGCAGGCCTACCAGGTTTTCCGATGTGTCACCGCGACGACGGGCCGCCTCCTCGTAATAGCGATGAAACTGCTTTTCACTAATGTTGCCGTAGTAGCCCTTGAGTTTCTGCTTGGCCATCAGCTGCAAGCCGTAATCCGTCGGCTTGCGTCGGCGCTGGCCTTGTTCGCCGGGGCCGTAGTCACGGACGTTGATCGGGCTTTTCGGCCGGCCCCAGAGGTTGACCCCCAGGCGCCGGTTGATCTTGTACTTTGATTTCAGTCGTTTGGTCATCTCGCACTCACCAATTCATCCGGTTGTTCTTGTCCCGGTAGGCCCTTGCGGGCGGGGATCGTCTCCCACGTTCCCGGGAATGAGGGGCGGAGTATAGGCACGCCTCGCCACAAGTCAAAGGCTTGCGCCCAAGGCCGTACTTCCAGGATTAGAACGGGTCGAGCTCGGTATCCCAATATAGGAAGTCGCGCCAGCTCTCATGGAGAAAATTGGGCGGGAACGCCCGACCGTTTTCCTGAAGTTCGAAGGGTCTCGGCTCATGGGGCGCACGCACGGGAAAAATGCCCGACTCCTTGGGGATCCGATGGCCCTTGCGAATGTTGCAGGGTTCGCACGCGGTAACTACGTTGGTCCATTCGGTTCGACCGCCCCGCACCCGCGGCACCACGTGGTCGAACGTCAACCGCTCCGTTGGAAATGCACCGCCGCAATACTGGCAGGTGAAACGATCCCGCAGAAACACGTTGAAACGGGTGAAGGCCGGCCGGCGCACAATCGGTATGTACTGCTTCAACGCGATTACGCTGGGCAGTCGCATTTCGTGGCTCGGCGACCTCACCAGGCGGTCGTACTCGGAAACCACGTTGACGCGGCGGAGAAACACGGCTTTCACCGCGTCCTGCCACAGCCACAGGGAGAGTGGAAAGTAGCTCAGCGGTCGGAAATCCGCGTTGAGGACCAAGGCTGGATAATTGTCCATCGCCTTCAAACTTCGTTCGCGTCCATCGAGACGAGTCCAGCGTACTACATGTACTGCGTGCTTTCCAGATACCCACTTGGTGAAATCTTGATGAACACGATTTTGCGCTCAGCCGCCTCCACGGGAACTCACCCGCCATCACCCCGAACGTTGAACACCTCCGCGAGGAAGCGCAGATCGAAAAGAATGGTATTTTCGTCGATGCCATGGCCGAGTTCCGGCATCACGTGGGCCGTCACATCCACCCCGACGTTTTTCAACGCGACTTCCGCCACCGGCAGAGCCTGCACCGGCAGGACCTCGTCGATCGCTCCGTGGGTAAGCAGGATCGGCGGCCGTGATTTGATCTCCTCGGCCAGCAGTTCCTCGCCGACCAGCATTCCGGAATGGGCGATGATACCGGCGAGGGGCGTTTCCCGTCTCAGACCGACATGAAGTGCCATCATCGCGCCTTGGGAAAATCCGATCAGAACGAGGTCGGATTCGTTCAGCCGCCACCGGTCGAGTTGAGAATCTATGAAAGCGTCGAGGACCGGCGCGGTGCCCTGAACACCGACGAGGCGCGTGTTCGGCTGGTAGTTTTGTAGGCTGAACCATTGATAGCCGAACGGCGCCATGTCGAAGCGGAACGGCGCATTCGGAGAAACAAAGAACGCTTTGGGCAACACGCGCTGATAGAGCGGGGCGAGCCCAATCAGGTCGTTGCCATCGGCACCGATTCCGTGAAGCAGAATGACCAGTTGCTCGGGCGCACCGCCATCCTTTGGTGGTATGCTCGGACCATCGATCGGAGGAATCTGCGACATTCATTTCTGCCCGACGGGAAGATGGATTCTGGTCCGGTAAGTCCTAATCGATATCGTATATCACTGTCACGCGGTGGATGCAGATCACCTCGATCACAGAAAGCGAGTTCGACGCCGCAACTGCGCTTGTAAATCCCACAACCTCCAGGCGGTGCTGATGAATTTGGTTGTGGATCGATCAAGGCTTCCTTGATCGAGTCCTCGCTCTGTACAGATAGGGTAATCGCCTGACACTGCCGCCCCAGCGGCTCCCACAGGTGCAGCTCCGGCATCACCGCACCCTTCATAAATTCCCGCACATCCTCTTCAACCGAAACTGCCGAAATTAGGGTCATACATTCCGGACATTCCGGATCGCTGGAATCCCAAATGCCGATTGGTTCTAGCCCGGAACCGTTCTAGCCGCCGGCAAGGTCGGCGGTGAGGCGGGCGGCGATGGCGGTGAACGCCTGGCCGAAGGCATCGACGGCGGCGGGGAGGGTGGCGTTGACGGGGATTGCCTCCGCCCGGTAGGTCTTGAGCAGGGTGATCCGGCCGTGCCGGTTGTCGCGGAGCGCGAACTCGATTGCGACCAGCACCTTCGACTGGTCGCCGACTAGATGTTCGAGGCGGCGCAACCGGCCGCTAAGCCGGTAGGCGGCGTTGACCCGCAGTCCCGGCGTTACTACCATGTCGGCGATGCGCGCCGCGCGCAGGTAGTTGACCAACTCGTTCTGCAGCATCAGCGCCGGTGGCTCGCTCCAGAAATCGTAGTTGTACTCCTGGAGTTCGTTGGGACGGGCGGCTTCGGCGTAGACGATCGGCCGCGCGCCCAACAGACCGTCGGCATCGAGACGATCGACCTCCAGCGGGCCGCTGAGGGGAGCATGGGCCGCCGTGACCTCCGGTTCGCCGGCGACGATCCGGTAGTACCGGTCGGACGGGATCTCCGGCTGGGAGCAGGCTGTCAAAGCGAACGACAGCAGCAATGCCGCCAGAAGTCGTCTCGTGCCGTCAGCGTTACGCGTCATCGGCGCCTCGTGTCGTCAACGGGTCGGCCGCCGCCCAGCAACAGCCCCGGGTTCTGCCGGATCTGACGACTGAACTCGAACATGTTGCGCGCGGTGCCGTCCAGGTTCTGGTTGATCGAGTTGATGTCGCGGGCGACCAACTCGGTGATGTAGCGGAGGTTGGCGACGGACTGACGGATATCGGTCTGGTTTTCCTCGATCACCCCGTGCAGAGAACCGCTCAGCCGGTCGAACTTGCCGGTAAGCCTGACCAGGTTGGTGCCGGTCTGCTGCAGGCCGCCGATCACCGCCTCGATCTTCTCGCGGTTCTCGGGCGTGGCGAGCGCTTTCAACTGGTCGCCGCTTTCGTTGATCGTCTCGGTGAACCGCTCGAGGTTGTCGAGAATTCGCGGCGCCCGCTGGTTCGCGTAGGTCTCGGCGAGGGCGCGAAGCTCGGCGGACAAGGCGGCGCCGTCGGTGGCGAGGATCTTGCCGGCGGTGCCCACGGTCTGGTCGAGGGTGGCGAGTAATGGCCGGAGGCTGCCCCGGGTCAGTTCGGAGACCTCGCCGGCGAGCATCGACATCGCGGCGAAAACGTCGGCGCCATCCCGCCCGCGAACCATGCCACCGGGGCCGACCGCCACCGCCGACTCCCCGGCCGAGATGTTGATGGTGACGGCGGCGAGCAACCGGGGCGCGGTGATCACGGCGACGCTGTCCTCGGGGATCCGCCAGTCCTTGGCGACGCCGAAATCCACTCGAAAGCCCATGCCGCCCTCCGACGGGACCGGTGTCACTTTCTCGACCTGACCGATCGGATAACCCTCGTAGAGCACCTGGGTGCCGAACTTGACCCCGGTCACGTTGCGGTAGATTGCGTAGTAGTCGTCGGTTGCGCCGGTTCGTCCCATCAGCACCGCCAGCGAGACGACCAGCGCGGCGGCCATCGCCAGGACGAAGCCTCCCACAACCACATAGTTGATCTTTCCACCGTTCATCGATCCGCCCCTCTCACACTCTGGCCCCCGTTCCATGGTCCCCGGTGAGCCGCCGCAGGTAGTCGTCCGGGTCGATGGTATCGTCCTCTGGGCGCCGGTTGAGCAGGTTTTGGATACGTTCGCTGGGGTGAGAGCGGAGCTCATTGACGGTGCCGACGAACAGGATCCTGCCCTGGTCGAGCACTGCGATCCGGTCGGCGATCTTGAAAGCGCTCTCCAGTTCGTGGGTGACGACGACGATGGTCATGTCCAATGCGTCACGCAATTGGAGAATCAGGTCGTCGATGGCTGAGGCCACCGCAGGGTCGAGGCCCGCGGAAGGCTCGTCGCAGAACAGGATTTTCGGATCCATGACCAGCGCCCGGGCGAAGGCGGCCCGTTTGATCATCCCGCCCGAGAGCTCGGCCGGCATCAGCGCCTCGAAGCCGGCGAGGCCGACCACCTCCAGCTTGAGGCGGGCCATGATCGCCATCGTCTTCGGATCCAGGTCGTAATGCTCGACCAGCGGCAGCATGATATTCTGGATGACGTTCATCGAGCTGAACAGAGCGCCGCCCTGGAAGGCCACTCCCAGCTTCTTGCGCAGCGCCGCCAGTTCCCGCGGGCTGGCCCGGTCAATCTTGACGCCGAGGATACTGATCGTCCCCGACGTCATCGTTTCCAGCGCCAACATATGACGCAAAAGAGTGCTCTTCCCCGAGCCGCTGCCGCCCATGATCACCATGATCTCGCCCTGGTAGACCTCGAGGTCGAGCCCCTTGAGGATCATCCGCGGGCCGTAGTGGCTGACCAGGTTCTTGACCTCGATCACGGTATCGCGGGGCGGAGGGAGCGGCGAGCGGGACATCTCAGGCTCTCAACGGGTTACCGCGAACACGAACAGCATGTCGGTAATGACGATCGCCGCGATCGACTGCACCACCGCCCGGGTGGTGTAGCGGCCGACCCCTTCGGCGCCGCCGGTCACTGAGAGACCGTTGATCACCCCGATCACGGCGATGAGCACGCCGAAGATCGCGCTCTTGCCGATGCCGTGGAGGATATCGTGCTCGGTGAGCACCTGGATGGTTTCGTCGACATACGCCGCCATACTCATGCCCAACTCGGCGCCGACATAGACCCCCGCCGCCCACAGCCCGACGATGTCGCTGAAGACGGTCAGCGACGGCACCATCACCAGGCAACCGAGGACCGCGGGCACGACGAGAAAACGCACCGGATTGATGCCCATTACCTTGAGCGCGTCGATCTCCTGGTTGATCTCCATGGTACCGAGGCGGGCGGCCAGCGCCGAGCCGGAGCGACCGGCGACCAGGATGGCGGTGATCAGCGGCGCGAACTCCCGGGTTACCGACAATGCGATGCCGATGGTCACCCGCGACTCCGCCCCGAACACCCTCAACGTGTAAATGCCCTGGATGGCCAGCATGATGCCGACGGTGGCGGCCATGACGCCGACGATGGGCACAGCGCGGATGCCGATCTCCATCATCTGGGCGAACACCGCCTGCGGCCGCACCGGCTGTCGCTGCGCCGGCCCCATGATCATCCAGTAGACGCTCTGGGCCAGCAGGCCGGCGCCCTCGCCGATTTCCGCAACCCCGCGGACGCTCACGCGGCCGACCCTTTCGAGAAACCGGACGGCGGCGTTAGGGGTGGTGACGATCGTCATTTCGGTCCCTCATTCGGCCCGGGACTGGGCGTCCGCAAGGCTCGCGTGGATGGCGAATACCTTGTCCAGGCGGGCGAGTTGCAGCACCCGGTGGGCCGCGTCGCTGACAGAGACGAGAGCGAAGCGGCTGCCACGTTTGCGGGCGTCCTGCAGCGCTTCCACCAGCGAGGCGATGCCGGAGCTGTCGATGTAGGTCACGTCCGACAGGTCGACGAAAATCGGACGGCCGCGGCCGACGGCATCGAGGAGAACCGCTCGTGCCGCCGGCGAACTCTGTAGATCGACATCGCCCTTGAGCGCGACAACGACCCCTTCTTGTTCTTCTTTCACCTGATGTTTCATCGCACCTTCTCACGAGATCCTTTTTACCATTCTTAGCAGGTTGCCGCCGCCGGGAGGCGGTGGCAAGAACCGGACCTCGTCCATCACCTGACTGATCAGGTGGGTACCGAGGCCGCCCGGCCTAAGGTCGTCGAGGTTGCGAGGCCGCACCGTGTCGACGTCGACGGGTGGAGCGAAGTCCCTGAGCAGGATGATCAGTTCGTCCCCTTTGCGGCGTATCTCGACGATCATTTCACCGCCGGGATCGTCGCCGTAAGCGTGACGGATCACGTTCTGGCACGCCTCGTCGACGCCGAGAATCAGGTCCCGAGCCAGGGTCTCGCCGCAACCGCAAAGCGCCGCCGCTTCCGAGACCGCCCGCCTCACCAGTTTCAGGCGATCGGGCCGGGCGCTCACTTCGAGCCTCACCAGTTCCTCTTCCTCCACCTCCGTTGCCCGCGGCGCCAGCGCACCGGATGCCGTGCTCCTCGCCGTCGCCGGTTTCTCGTCGTCGACGCCCAGCATGGTAACGTCATCGCGCAAGGTCCTGCCAGCGCCACCGAACATCGCGGTGACGTTGTCGAGCCGTTGGGCCAGAGGGATCCGGGCGTTTTCGCGGATGACCGCCTCGAACCCCTCGACCCGAAGGGTACCGCCGCCTTTGAGGTACCCCTCGGTCACCCCGTCAGTAAAAACGTAGAGGGTGCCGCCTTCAAGGTTCAGTTCCGTTTCCGGGAAATCCTCGGACGACTCGGAGGACGGGGCGATACCGAGGGGCGGCGCGTCCGCCGGAAACGCGACGAAACGACCGTCGCGGCGATGGAGCAACGGCGGCTCGTGCCCGGCATTGGCCAGCCGCACCAGCCCGGTGGCGGGATCGTAAATGCCACCGACCATGGTGACGAACATGCCCCGGGTCGCGGTCTCGTAGATTTCATCGTTGATCCGCGCCAGGAGTTGTCCGGGATGATGGAGGGTCTTGCCGAGGCACCGGTACAGGCTGGCCGTTTTCGCCATCAGCAGCGCCGCGTTCATCCCCTTGCCGGCGACGTCGCCGAGATTGAACGCGATGCGTCCGTCGGGCAGGGTGAAGAAATCGTAGAAATCGCCGGAGACGAGGCGCGCCGGGATGCTGGCCCCCTGCACCGGGAAGCGGCCGTCGCGCCGCTCCGGCAGCAGGCTGCGCTGGATCTCGGCGGCCAGCTCCAACTCGCGCTCGAATCGTTCCTTCTCGACCAACGCCTCGGCCATGCGCGCGTTGAGGATCGCAAGACCGGCCGAAGATGCCATGGTCTCGAGAATGTGGAGGTCGTCAGGGGTAAACCGGGGATCCGGTCCCCTCTTGTTGATCAGCTCGATGGCGCCCATTCGGCGGTCGTGGATGCTGATCGGCGCGCACACGATGGACTTGGTGGTATAGCCGGTACGTCGATCGACGCCGGGAAAGAAATTGGGATCGGCGGATGCGTCACGGACGATCTCGCCCGCGTTGTTCTGAACGGCGCGCCCGACGACGCCCTGATCGCTGGGAAGGCTGAAGCCGGTGATCTGGGTCGCGCCGTAGCAGCTTGTACAGGTCAGGGTCTCGCCCCCGTCGTCGAGCATGAACAATGCCCCGCTCTCGGCATCGAGGTATTCGGTGATGCGCACCAGCGCATGTTCCAGCGTCTTGTCGATATCGCGCGAAGCGGCGAAGTTTTGGGCCATGGCCGCGAGCAATTCCAGATGATCTGAAAATGCATCATCGGACCTCCAGGTATGGTTTTCGTTAACTCGCGCCTGGGCCATGGTGCAAATATGCCTGGAATTGGCGGGCCAATCAAACGCATCGCGGGTGTGCGCTCGGTAGCGGGACTGTCGGCACGTTCGTTGCAGAACTGCGCACCGCATTTGGCAAAAGTTTCATGTAAAATATAGGGATTGACTCTGGGAGAGTCGCTTCCACCAAATAGTTGCAATGCAAAAAATGCATTGGCATTCTTCAGTTCCGCTCTATATTGTTACGAATTCGTTACAATATAGTGTTACGAAATTGTTACGCTTTTGTTACATGCGGTGGAACGTTGTCGCGAAACGGCTCGGGTCCACAGCGGAACTGGAGCGAAAAACGGGCTGGCCGGTAGACCGACACCGGGATATCGGATAGGGAGAGTGGGAAACAGGATGTTGGACATTTCGGGTGCGAGCGGGGATATGGCTCACCCAGTACGGAGCAGGTCGTCCTCATGGAAGAAGGCTCGGCTTCCGGTCTTCACCCCGGAGACGACGGCGGCGGAAGCCCTGGCTGAAATCGTTCTCAGCGGTATCATTCACCTGCGCGGCAACGAGGCCTGCGTGTTGGCGCGCGCCCACGTGGAGGGCGTCCACCAGATGCGTGTGGCGACACGGCGGCTGCGCTCCTCCTTGACCATCTACAAGGACTTGTTGCCGGCCGAAGAGCGCCGTTATCTGGCCAACGAACTAAAGTGGCTGATCGGCGAACTCGGTCCCGCGCGCGACTGGGATGTCTTCCTGGCCGAAGTGTTGGGACCGGTCATCAACGACCTGCCCGACGAGGGCAAGCTCGGTCTGCTGCGATCCGAGGCCGAGGATCAGAGAGACCGGGCCTACGAGCGCGCTCAGGCGGCGATCCGATCTGAGCGATACGTCGGGCTCGCCCTTTTGCTCAGCGCGTGGGCGAAGGGTCATCGTTGGCATGAGCACGCGTCCGACGACGGCCCCCCAGAGTTGTTCGTTCCGGCGACGGTTTTCGCCCGCGAGGTGATCGACGGACGATACCAGGAGGCGGTCCTCGCCGGCGAAGGCTTCGAGTCGCTGTCCGAAAAACAACGGCACGCGGTGCGCATCCAGATCAAGAAGCTGCGCTACGCCGTCGAGTTCTTCGGTTCGCTCTATCCGAAGAAAACGTCCGCCAACTACCTCGCCACCCTGAAGAAGCTCCAGGACGGGCTCGGCACCAACAACGACCTTGCGGTCGCCCGCACGCTTATTGCCGGCGTGATCAAATCGGCGCGCGGAAAGGAAAAGGCCCGGTTGAACTATGCCGCGGGCGTCGTCGTCGGCTGGCACAGCCATGCCTTCGACGGTCGTAAGAGCGATTTGACCCAGTTTTGGCAGGGCTTTCGCCAAAGCGAGCCGTTCTGGAACGAAGGCGGGAGCGCCCCGGAAAAGGCGGTCGAGCCGGCTCCGGGCCCATCACCGGCCGCCAAGGATCCCCAAGCTTAGTCCGTGCGCATACGGACGTAGCTGCCGGGCGCGTCCTCGATCGGTTCGAGGCCGCCGGAACCCGGGACGCGGGCGGCGACCTTGCCGCCGCCGTGGCGGCTCACCCACGCATCCCAGTCGGGCCACCAGGACCCGTCGTGTTGCGTCGCCCCTTTCAGCCACGCCTCGGGGCTTTTGACTTTCCGGGGCCGGGTCCAATAGCAGTACTTGTTCGCCGCCGGCGGATTGATCACGCCGGCGATGTGTCCCGAAGCGGCGAGGACGAACCGGACCGGACCCGAATAGTGCCGGGTGGCGGAGAACGTGGAGCGCCACGGTGCGATATGGTCCTCCCGGGTTGACAGGATGTAGGCGGGGACCTTGATCCGGGTGAGATCGATGGGTGTGTCGCAGAGGGTGATGCTGCCGGGCTCGATCAACCGGTTCTCCAGGTACATGTTGCGCAGATAGAACTTGTGCATCATCGCCGGCATGCGGGTGGAGTCCGAGTTCCAGTAAAGTATGTCGAACGGCGGCGGATCCTTGCCGAGAAGGTAATTGCTGACGAAGGACGACCACATCAGATCGTTTTCGCGCAACAGGTTGAATACCTGGGCCATCTGCGCCCCGTCCATGTAGCCCGTCTTGTCCATGTGCTTTTCGAGCAGGCCGATCTGCTCTTCGTCGATGAACACGCCAAGCTCGCCCGGTTCGGAGAATTCCACCATCGTGGTGAAGAACGTCGCCGATTTGACCCGGTTGTCTCCCTTGGCCGCCATATGGGCGAGGGTGCAGGCCAACAGGGTGCCGCCGATGCAGTAGCCGATGGCGTTGACCTCCGCCTCGCCGGTGGCCTCGCGGATGGCGTCGAGGGCGGCCAGCGGCCCCTCCAGCAAGTAGTCGTCGAAGCGTTTGTGGGAGAGGCGTTCGTCCGGATTGATCCAGGAAATGACGAAAACCGTGTGCCCCTGGTCCACCGCCCATTTGAGAAACGAGTTTCGCGGCTGCAGGTCGAGCACGTAGTACTTGTTGATCCACGGCGGGACGATCAGCAGCGGCCTGCGGTGCACCGTTTCGGTGGCCGGATCGTATTGGAGGAGCTCCATCAGGTCGTTGCGATAGACGACCTTGCCCGGCGTCGCCGCGATATTCTCTCCGGGCGTAAACCCCTCGGGGTCGGTGAGGGAGATCTTCAGCTTCCCCTTGCCGCGCTCCATGTCGTCGAGCATGTTGGAAAAGCCCTTGCGCAGGCTCTCGCCCTCGGTTTTTTGGGCGGCGCGCAGCACCACGGGATTGGTGGCGACGAAGTTGGTCGGCGCCATCGCGCTGATGAACTGGCGGGTATAGAACTCGGCTTTCTGGCGGGTCTTGGGATCGAGCCCCTCCGCCTCGCGAACCATCGCCTCGAGCCACCGGGTGGTGAGCAGATAGTACTGCTTGATCGCGTCGAATAGAGGGTTTTCGCTCCACTCGTCGTCCTTGAAGCGGCGGTCAAGTTTGTCCGGTTCCGCCAGCGGCGCACGCTTCTCCCCTTTTGTCGCCGCCTGGGTCGCTTCCCACAGCTTGGCGTAGTTTTCCGACAGGTTCGCTTGCGCCGCGCGCAGCTTGTCCGGCTTGGCAAACAGGCTGCGGGCGACGTCGACGAACAGACTGGAGATCGCCGCCGGGTCGACAACCTCGAAGTCGTCGCTTTTCTTCAGTTGGCCTTGATATTTCGTGGTGAGCTGCCGGCTGCGTTCGAAAAGCGCTTCCCAATTTTGAGCCGTTTCGGTCCCGTGTTGCGACCCGGCAACGCCCTTTCGGCGATCCGCCATTTGACTATCCTCCCCAGGACAATGTGGCCCCGTCGGTCGGCGCGGGACCGCTCACTCCAAGAATAACCCTTTTGACGACGGCGGTCGATCATCCATGGATCATTGGTGCCGACGCCGGGACTGTGGTAACCGGCTCGGGACACGATAGGGAAAGAAAATGCAACAGAGCACCGAGACCGGGCCGGATTCGGCGAACGTCGAGGTGGTGCGCCGCTATCACATCCTGAGCAAGCACCACCCCCAGCGGTTCGCGCCGGGGCCGGGGGGGCTGGACTGGGCCAATCAGCCGGATCCGTTCCGGCGTTTCTCCGGGACGGACCTGGTGCCCTTGCCGCTGATCGCCGGCGATCGGTTCCGTCGCTACGACGGCCTGTTCGAACCCGCCGCCGGCGAACCGCGGCCGTTCGGCATCGCCGGCCTCGGGCTGCTGTTCGAGCTCGGACTCGGTCTCAGCGCCTGGAAGGAGTACGGCGAGAGCCGATGGGCGCTGCGCAACAACCCGTCGAGCGGCAATCTCCATCCGACCGAAGGCTATCTGGTGATCGCCAACGACACGCCGGACGTTCCCGAGCCCGGGGTGTATCACTACGCCCCCCACGAACATGCCCTCGAGAGGCGGTGCCGGTTCCCCGACGACATCCGTCGGCACCTTCGCCACGCCGTTCCGGGACATTGCGCGCTGGTCGGGCTCGCCTCCGTCCACTGGCGGGAGGCGTGGAAGTACGGCGAGCGGGCCTATCGCTACTGCCAGCACGACGCCGGGCACGCCATCGCCGCCCTCCGCCTGGCGGCGCGGGTCCTCGGGTGGAGCCTGCGGGTGCTGGCGGGTCCCTCGGATCCCGATATCGCCGCGTTGCTCGGGCTCGACCGCGGCCAGGACTTCGAGGGCGCCGAGCCGGAGCATCCCGACTGCCTGGCGGTGCTCGATCCGACGGGGGGAGAACCCGTCGACGTACCCCTGGAAGCGAGCCTGGGACCGGTGATGGCGGGCGCGGCGTGGAGCGGCCGCGCCAACCGGCTTAGCTCCCATCAAGTCCCGTGGCGGACGATGGAGACCGTGGAGACCGCCGCGGCAAAGCCCGAACGGGGTTCCCCACCGATGCCGGGCGCAGCCGCTACGACCGCAGGCGCACCGCAGCCGGCGTCTTCGACCAGCCGATTCGCCGATGCGGTTCAAATCATCCGCCAGCGGCGTAGCGCCGTCGCCATGGACGGCACGACCTCGATCCCGAAGTCCGCGTTCCTGCGGATGATGTCGCGGGTGATGCCGGACCCGACGCGCCCGCCTTGGGATGCATTTCCGTTTCCGCCCGCGGTGTTTCTCGGCCTGTTCGTCCATCGGGTGGAGGGCCTGGAGCCCGGGCTCTATCTGCTCGCCCGCGACCCCGCGCTGCTCCCCGGGTTCCGCGCCCACTGCACGGCGGACTACCTGGCATGGCAGCCGCTCGCCGACTGCCCGCTACCGCTCTACGCGCTGATGCCCGGCGCCGACCTCCGCGCCGTCGCCGCCCAGATCAGCTGCGGCCAGGACATCGCCGGCGACGGCGCCTTCAGCCTCGGGATGATCGCCGACTTCGACCGCACCCTCGCCGCCGAAGGGCCGTGGGCCTACCGCCGGCTGTTCTGGGAAACGGGGATCATCGGCCAGGTGCTGTATCTGGAAGCGGAGGCGTTCGGGGTGCGGGCGACCGGGATCGGCTGCTTCTTCGACGACCTGATGCACCGGCTGTTCGGCTTCGATCCCGCCTCGACCGCCTGGCAGAGCCTCTACCATTTCACCGTCGGCGGCGCGATCGGCGACGACCGCCTCAGGACCCACCCGCCCTACGCCCACCTGTCCAGGCGCTGATCCCGGCGAAATACCCGACCCCGGCAATGGGTCATTGTTGACGAGTTCGCGACCCGGAAACTCGGCTAACCCATTGAAAACAAACGCGTGAAAAAACGTCGGAATCATCGTCAAAACTCGTCAAAACTCGTCAAAAACCACTCTAAGCCATTGATTCGAAACGCTTTCCAATAACCCTTCATTCCACTGCCGCAACGACCGTAAGTCCCTGATATCAAACGAAACCCGCCCCAAGAATTCGTTGCGCCCCGGCAACGACCCTCGTCAAAACTCGTCAAAACTCGTCAAAACTCGTCATTTCTCCCCTTTCGTGGCACGCTCGCGCCGCAAATCGGACATCGGATTGCGCCCTCCTCCAGACGCACGTCTCCCATCGCTCCGAACGGAACAAAATAGGAACGTACATCGGGAGGGGCGGGAAGTCAAGGATCATTTTCCTGTATGCGCCCACTCAGCCGTCACGGTCCGCAGGCTGTGTGGAGGCCGTCCCTCGCACCGGTCGCGGAGGGTGTCGGCAAAGCCGTCGTGGGGACGCCGCGGCCGGAACCATGGAATACGGCAACCGGCAAGTCCACGAATCCATTCGCCGGCGGTGGGCTCTGTCCGCCATTCCATCACCAACGTGCGAAGCGAGGTGCAGGCAGCAGTAGCGCGAGTATGACCCGACTCGGACACCGGGGCCACGCGACACGCGTTCGCGCCAAGGATTATCTCTTCGGAAGCTTGCCATTGTGGGCGGTTGTGACTTGCAGTAATGCGGAGTCATCTTGATCCGCCACACTCTCTATCGCCAGTTGGTACCATTGATACGCCGTTTCACCGACTGGCATGCCGGTTTCGAACGCCTCTGCCATACCCAGGCAATAGCGTGAGTCTTTTTCCCGCAGACCGATTGCAAGACCGAACCGATCGGCAAGGCGGCCCTCAGCCATCGGGCGGATCATTCGCTTGACGTGAGGGCTGGCGCAGGGCCCGCTTTCCACCGCCTTTATCAGCGTTTGGGGATCCAAGTTCAGTTTGCGGGCAAGATGAGCCGCTTCGGCGATCGACGCGATATGCACGGCACCCAGAAGATTGTTTATCAGTTTGAACGCCGTCCCGGTCCCGACCTCTCCAAAATGCAGTACGGACGCAGAGATGACATCAAGCAACGGCCTTGCATTCTCGAGATCTCTCTTCTTTGCCCCAACCAGCAAAATCAGATCACCGCTTGCCGCCGCCGATGGCGGCCCGTTCACGGGGCAATCCAGATAGGCACAGCCACGCGCTTCAGCGGCGTCAGCCAGCCGGGAAACATGCTTGTGGGAGATTGTGCTGCATTCAATGGCAAGTGCACCGGCGGGTACGGTTGACAGTGCGCCGTCATCGACAAGCCACACCCGCTCGGAGGCCGTGTCATCCGCCACCATGGAAAACACCGCGTCGGCATTCTCTGCCGCCTCCGCCGGTGAGGCTGCGACCGTCGCCCCCTTGGCCGCAAGGGGTTCTGCCTTGTCTGCCGAGCGGTTCCACACCCTGACCTCGTTTCCCGCCGCCAGCAAGCAAGAAGCCATTCCGCTTCCCATCTTTCCAAGCCCAAGGAACGCGATCTTGGCCATGCTCCAATCCTCCTTTTTACTTCTCCGATAGCGTATAGAGATTAGATTCGAATTTCCGGCGGCGGCGACAGGCAGACCTAACGGGCCACAGCAGCAGACTATCGCTTTTCCACGGCATGCCAACCTGGCTGACCGAGCGTCAACCTTCTTGTCGACTTTTTTCGGCTTGAGCCAATATTCCGGACCAAGCTGGAGAAGCGCTCGGACCGTCACTCATGAATCGAAACCGTAGCTACCGGCTGTCTTGCAGACCACCTTCTTGAAGTGGTTGGAATGGTATTACCCCGCTGCGTCGCAGGCGTTCAGCGATTTGGACCGCATAGGCATGCGCATATGACTCGCGTTCGCAAGCCGGTCGCGCAAAATACCTTTCTTCCGCATCGTTGCTCGGCGTTCGTTCGACCTCCGCCAGCCAATCCACCCAGTGTCCAAGTTCGTGTAGCAGCGTGCGGTAGAGGACTGTATGTCGCACACTGTGTTCTGTCAGATGGATCGTGTACCCGCGCCGATCCTCCTCGACCCCGTGTCCGTCTTTTCGAAGGCGTTCCAATTCGGCCTGTCCCTCCAAGCTCAGCTTCCGCGACCAACGGATTGGTCGGCTCAAATCCTGCGCCTCGATCACAACTGCAGGTCCAGCGTGGGATTCAAAATCGGCTTCATACAAGAGGCGTCCCCAGACAGGGCTCAGATTCGCCTGCTTCCTGGTGGGTTGCCGGAACGCAATGATCTTCAGACCTTCAATGTCGCCGGGGGGAATGTTCGCGAGAATGTGCGCGACGTCCTGGGGCGAGCAACCATAGGTACAATCCGAGCGAGGCGACTCGTACAGAAAGACGAGGGGGCCGCCGGGCAACTGATACTCGATAACCTGATGAGGCCCCATTCGGGATGCATAGAATTGTAGCGATCCACCGCGATCAAGCCATTCCGCCGGGATTCCCATTTTGTTGGATTCCCTATACCCGGCTGCTTCGGTGCCGATCTTTCGGTTCCGCCGCTCTGGTCGTCTGGTTGCCATTTAAATACTTTCTGCCGGGTCGCTGGGCGTTCGCCTTCTAAGCTTACTGGCGTGGAGTAAATCCAGCGTTTACGGCAAGCGCGCCGACGACGCTTTCAGGGCACTGTGTCTGCCCCTGTTAAGGGTTCTCGGACACCCGCCGCGGCGACGAGGTTTCGGCAGGGACGGTTGGCGGGTGTCGGAGAAGCCTCAGGGGAGGAAACCGCGGGTGGGTTAGGCTCGGTGGTGCCGCGGGCTCGGTCTATGGGGATTTGACGGCGTCGGCGTGGGTAGCGAGGGTGGCGAGATGCGATCGGTTGCGGGGGCCTGGACGTTGGAGGGCCGGCGCGGTATGCCTTGCCGCCCGCCTTTTCGATCTCCTCGGCGGCCGTATAAATCGTGCCTTCGAGCTTGGGGTGGGGTTCGGCGGTCTTGGCCGCGATCGCGATGTTGGCGCCGTCCTGCGCTGCCTTCAGCGCGATTGCGAGTCCGATGCCGCGCGATGCACCGGAAATGAAAAGCGTCTTGTTGTTGAGGGACATGAGATTTTCCTCTCAGATCGTCCGATACCAGTCCACGCCATTTGCATCCTTGGTCCGGGTGATGCGGCCGCGATAGCGAAGACAATTCAGATGGGCGAGGCTTTCGCCGGTCGCCATACCGAAATTGCCGCTCGTGATGCGGCTGCGAAACAACGCCGGAAAACAGTCCACCGCACGCTTGGGCTCGGAACACAGAGTTACGAGCTTTTCCAGGTTGGCTTCGTGTTCGTCGATGAGCTCTTGCAGACGCCGGCCGGCGCCGCGAAATGGCTGGTTGTGCGCCGGCAGAACGAGGACGTCCTCAGGCAACAGGTCCCGCAGACGCGCGCAGGATTTCAGCCAGTCACGCAGAGGATCGGCTTCAGGCTCGGTCGGAAACAACGATACGTTGGAAGAAATTCGCGGCAGATCTGGTCGCCGGAGATGAAGATGTTCAGCTCCTTGCACCACAGGCAGGCATGCTCCGGCGCATGGCCGCGGCCGACCACCACCTGCCAGGTGCGCCTCCCGATTTCGATCTCCTCGCCGTCCACGATGCGGCGGTAGGAATTCGGCATGCGGTAGACACCCTTGCCGAAGCCGCCGAAGCGTGTGCGGTAATTCTCAAGCATCTCCTCGGGGAAGCCGGCCGCGTGGTAGAAGTCGATGCCTTCCTTGGGGCTTCCTGGCCGGTATCGGCGACGAGATTGCGGCACATCAGATAGTCGGTGCGCGACATCCACAGCGTGACGTCGAAGCGGCGCACCAGCCAACCCGCCATGCCCACATGATCGGGATGGAGATGGGTGACAATCACCCGCTTGACGGGCGACCCGCCATGGGCCCACGAACAGCCGCTTCCAGGCCTCCGCGGTGGGCTCATCGCGCACCCCGGTATCGACGACGGTCCAGCCGTCACCATCCTCCAGCAGCCACAGATTTATGTGGTTGAGCTGGAACGGCAGGCGCATGCGCACCCACAGGATACCGGGAACGATTTCGATGGCTTCGCCTGGTTCGGGTCTCGTGTCGAACGGATAGTCGAGATCTTGCCCCTGGCGAACACGGGTTGTTGTTTCGGTCAAAACCGGGCCTTCCACAAATATTGGTCATCTCGAATATGGGAAGCGGGACCGAGGCGGTCAAGCCGGGGGGCCAAAAGCCCGGCACGTGCCCCCGAGCCCCGCAGATCGGTTAGTACGGTTTTGACCGTCGATATCCGGGCTCACCACTTTCCCCTCCGCGTCGAATTGAGCAAGGTCAGGCGGACCGGACAAATCGCGACCAGGTTGCGGCAAATTTGAGAATCCGCAATGTGCCGCAGCCCATTATCTTTGAGACTGATTTCCGTGGTACCGAATACGCTGCGCCGAATGATGTCCCGGTAGCCGGGTCTCACGCAGCCGCAACCATCAAGCGATCCGGCTTCAGCTTGACGAATATTGCGTGAGCGTCTTTGGTCGGCGACGATGAAGCGTTGACGGCATATGCCTTGCTCCAACAGGTGAGTGAACAGGAATGACGGCTACACAATCGGGGCTTGGGCCCTCCGGACCTACCACGACCCGCACGCGATACGACAGCGTCGCCATGGCGCTGCACTGGCTGATCGCG
>CAVYYK010000019.1:0-97178 GCA_963772635.1 uncultured Alphaproteobacteria bacterium | reverse complement strand
TCTCAGCCGCCGGGCGCGGACGTCCGTCCGCTTGGCTATCCTCACTGCGTTCCGGGCGCGCCCTTGCGCTTACCGGCGTACCGGTGAAGATCCCTGTCATCGGCGCACCGGTTGTGTCCGTACCGACGCGCCCGAGCCTCGCGTCGCCGCCCCGCCTCCGACCTCGGGCTCTTGCCAAATCGCTTTCGGGGTCATTTGTCCCGGTGGTACGATCCCAGACGTCTTAACCGGGACATGGACTGCGGAGGATTGGTCGAGCGCAGGCTTGTTCTTTCGGGTGCATCGCCCGTGCGCCGCACCTGGGCGAGAGGGGGGGGGCCGGAGGAAGCGCCGATGAAATGCGTCGTCTGCCGAAACGGCGAGACCCGGACGGGCCGGGTGACCGTGACCCTCTCGCCAACGGGAAGGCTTGATCCTGGTGGTCAAGGGCGTTCCCGGCCGCGTCTGCGAGAACTGCGGCGAGGAGTACCTTGAGGAAAGCCGAGACCGCGCGTCTTCTCGAGGCGGCCGACGGCGCCGCCCGCGCCGGCATCCGGGTCGAGGTGCGCGAGTACGAAGCCGCCTGATCCCGCCGCTTCCCCCTGGTCGCAGTGCGCCCAGCGCCCCGGGTTCGCGTCCCGCCACCGCCGGCGAAAGCGGCTATGATGGCTGCATGAGAGTTGTTCGAACTGTCGTAAGCAAGGGATTGCCGATCGTCACCGGCTGCCGACCAGCCGCATCGGCAAGTATCGGAGTTCGCCATGAACGTCACCTACGATCCGCACACCGACACCCTCAGCATCGAATTCATCGCCGGTCCGGTGGCGGAAAGCGATGAGGACAAGCCCGGGGTGGTGCTCGACTACGACGCCGCCGGCAACCTCGTCGGCCTCGAAATCCTCGACGCCTCGAAGCGCATCACCGATCCCGCCAGCGTCAACCTCCGCGTCGCCGTCTGACCGCCCGCCCTTCACTCGACGGTATCGGGCTCCTGGCGGACATTCTACGCGCCCATGACCGGCATCGCCGCTGAAATCGCAAAAAGCTCGTATGCCGGCTTATGGCCAATCCTTGCCCTTCGCCCGTCCGGTCCCGTCTGTCTGCCGTACCCCAATCCGCGGAAGCTCGGCTTTCGACATCCGCATTCCCGCCGATCGCCTGACCTTCGCCCGCGATCCCCAGGTTCGGGAGACGCGTTACACATAGAGGAAACGCACGGGGGAAACTTGCGCGACCAGCCGCCGCATCGTCCCCCCGACCAGCCCGCCGTCACGCGGCGTAGCGGAGGATTTCCACTTCCGCGTGGCGGTTGACGGCGTCCTCGGGCTGTCCGTGGACCTTCCGGGCGACCGAGCGGGCGGGAAACCCGATCACAAAGGGTCAGTCGAAAAGCAGCTCGGTATCGGCATCAGGCCTTTTCGGGAGCAGGCCTTGCACTGCGCGTCGATGCGTGCGAGGTTTGCGGCCTCCCCATTATTCACATGGCGCACCTGGTTGGATCCAACCTTTAGCTGGCGCTTTTTCGGTCATGTGTTGCGGGGGCGCGCCAGGGTTGACCGAGCCAGGCATACGTAGCTCACAGAGGTGATGGGCTCACAGAGATGATGGAGGACACAATATGAGGCAGGTGACAAACGGCGATACCGTGCGCGTTCACTATACCGGCACGTTCGACGACGGCAGCCAGTTCGACAGCTCCGTCGGCCGCGATCCGATCGAGGTGACGATCGGCACGGGGCAAGTCATCCCCGGTTTCGAGAACGCCCTTGTCGGCATGGCCGAGGGCGACGCAAAAAGTGTCACTGTGGAGCCGGAACACGCCTATGGCGACTCCGATGATCGGCTCGTTCACGTCGTCGAACGGACCCGCATCCCCGCGGACGTCAATCTGGACGTGGGCGGCGTGCTCCAGGCTTCCGACTCCGCCGGTAACCAGATGCGGCTTACCGTGGTCGAATTCGACGACGACAGCGTCACCCTGGACGCCAACCACCCGCTGGCCGGCCAGACCCTGACCTTCGACCTGCAACTGGTCGGCTTCGTCGGCTCGTGATCTGAGTCCGGCATAGGGTGCCCTCGCCAGGAAGCGTGCCGAAGGCGATGCTGGAGTATCGTCGAGGTGCGTCGACGCCGCAGGGGCGCCCTTCCAAATCGCCCTACGGGAGCCTTGTGTTCGCGCCCCGGTGCGTCGAGCCGCCCTTGTGATGCTCCAGCATCACGGCGGCCGCCTCGGGAACTGACGCGGCGCCACTGGCGCCACGTTTCCCGAAGTCTCCTGCCGGAGACACGAACACAAGGCTTTGAAAACACACGATACATTATGAGTCGGACTAGGGGCTGTTGACAATCAGGATGGCGTCGTGGCGGGATCGCATTTTCCCGCCGGTTAGGAGCGGACCGCGCCGTGTGGCAGGCCCCACACAAGCGGTTCGTGACGACACGGGCGGGAAAAGACGACCCGTCCCGGAGGGATTGCTCCAGGAAGGCGCGCGGCCGCGTCGCTCGTCTTCGAATATGCGCTGCATGTCCTTCATCCTCGCTTCTAACCGCGTGCCTTCCTGGAGCAACCACGGCACCATCCTGATTGTCAACAGGCCCTAATTAATCTTCTCGTATCCCCGCCTTCGACAAGCCCTCGCGAAGGTGTTGAAGGTCGGCTTCGTTCGCGTAGTGCATGGTCGCGAGAAATTCCTCCAAGTTGAATTCCGGCTCCAGTTCGCTAATTCGGGCCACATGTGCCGCCGCCGCCGTGCGGTCGCCGAGCCAGCCATAGCAAGCGGCGACAAAGGCCTGCTGCATCACGTTCATCGCCGAGAGATGCATGAACGCCTCGACCGCCTCGCCGTATTGCCGGCAAGCGAAATGCGCCATGCCGAGGTGGCTCCAGAATCGCACCGGGTGGTGGGGGTTCAGCTTCATGGCCTTTTCGATCCACCCGATCCCGTCCTGCGGGCTGCCCAGCCACGTCAGGAGCTCTCCCATCTGGACCACCACCAGGTCGTAGTTCGGATTCAGCGCCAGCGCCCGCTCCTGGTGGTAGCGTGCGCGGTTCAGTTCGCCGCGGGTGATGTTGACCGCGGCGAGGAGGCGGTGAACGTCGGCGTCGTTTTCGTCCAGCGAGAGAGCCTTGTCGACTTCGGCAGTCGCTTCCGCGAAGGTCTTGGCCTTGTTCTCACACCAGCCATAACCCCAGGCTTGGCCGAGGATGCAGCCGCGCCAGGCATGCGCATGCGCGTATTCGGGGTCGAGCTGCAGCGCCCTGCCGACCAGCTCCAGCGCCTTGGCATTGTCCTCGCGGGTGCTGCGGTGATGCAGGACCTTTGCCGCGAGCAGGCATTCGTAGGCCGCCATGCTGGAAGGCTTCTTGCGCGCCAGTTGGTCGTGCTGGGCCGCTTCGACCCGGCCGGGCAGGGTGGCGACGATCGCCGCCGTCACTTCGTCCTGAATGGCGAAAATGTCGTCGAGCTTGCGGTCGTACTTCTCGGCCCAGATATGGGTGTCGCTCACGGTGTCGATCAGCTGGACGGTGATCCGCAGGCGGTCCCCCGACCGGCGCACGCTGCCCTCGACCAGGTACTGCGCGCCCAGCTTCTGCGCGACCTCGCGGGTTTTCACCGCCTGGCCCTTGTAGACGAAGGTGGAATTGCGCGAAATGACGAACAGTTCGTGCCGGCGCGCGAGTTCGGTGAGAATGTCCTCGGTCAGTCCGTCGACGAAGAACTCCTGCTCCGGGTCGCCGCTCATGTTGGCGAAGGGGAGAACCGCGACGGAGGGTTTGACCGCGGCGCGGGTGGGCGTGGGGTGCTGGTCTTTCACGGCACCCGCCGGGGGCGGCGGATCCACCACCACGCGGTAAACCCGGACCGCGCGGCTGATGTTCTTGAGGGTCTTCTCACCCAGATCCTCGAAGGTGACGTCGAGCCGATCGGCAACCTGATCGTGCACCGCCGCCGTCACGCAGATGCCGCCAACCTCGGCGAGCTGTTCGAGGCGCGCCGCGATGTTGACGCCGTCGCCGAAAATGTCGTCGTCCTCGAAAATGATGTCGCCGAGATTGATGCCGATACGGAAATGGATCTGCCGGTCCTCGGCGACATCGGCGTTGCGCCGCGCCATCCTCTCCTGAACCTCGACGGCGCAGCGCACCGCGTCGGCGACGCTTTGGAACTCGACCAGCACACCGTCGCCGGTGGTCTTGATGATGTTGCCGCGGTTCTTGGCAATGGCAGGGTCGATCAGCTCGATGCGATGGCTCCGGAGCCGCGCGAGCGTTCCCATCTCGTCGATCTCCATCAGCCGGCTGTATCCGACCATATCGGCGGCCAACACCGCCGCAAGCCTGTGCACCATGTGTTCTCCCGTTTTGAGGACACTACTCGCAGTGTCAGGCAGATACCATCCGAATTCCAGGAGTACGAGTAGGGTAATCGCCTGACACTACCGGCCCGAACGGTTCGCCGTCACGCGCCGTCGCGGAGGATTTCCACTTCCGCGTGGCGGTTGACCGCGTCCTCGGCCTGTCCGTAGACCTTCCGGGCGACCGAGGGGCGGGCAACCGGATTCATCCGCAGCGTTCGAGAAACTGGCGAAGGGTGAGGATGGCGATGGTGCCGCAGAGGGTTCGGGGGACCGCGGCGCCGGTGGCATCGCGCAAACCCTCGTAGCGATGTCGAAGGCGATGACCTCCTTGATCAGGCGGAGGGTTTCTTCACGCCATAGCGAGCCCGTTGCAACGCGAGCAATTAAAGAAAGGCCGCCAAAAGCCCCACCTCCAAAGCCAGCAGCGACACCGTGGTCAGGAAAACGGCCAACTCTGTTTTGCGATCAATGTGCACGTCAACACCTCACTCAGTCAGGACAATGCAGGTGATCACCGAAGATCATCGAGCGAGCAGTTCGAAATTTTTTCCTCGCCCGCGGATCAGTTGATCTCGATGACTGGAAAGCCTTTTGGGGGAATTGTGTAACAGGAGGATTTCCGCGAATCGGCCATTTTGTAACGGATTATTGCTGACGAGAGAGGAGACGCATGCTGTTACAAAGTCGTTGGCGGGCAGATCGCGATACGACCGCTCCCGGGTGATCCTTGATTGGGTAATCCTTGCCCTTCGCCCGTCCGGTCCCGTCAGTCTGCCGTACCCCAATCCGCGGAAGCTCGGCTTTCGACATCCGCATTCCCGCCGATCGCCTGACCTTCGCCCGCGATCCCCAGGTTCGGGAGACGCGTTACACATAGAGGAAACGTACGGGCGGAAATTGTCGCGACCAGCCGCCGCATCGTCCCCCCAACCGGCCCGCCCGGGCGCCGTGGCGGAGGATTTCCACTTCCGCGTGGCGGTTGACGGCGTCCTCGGCCTGTCCATCGACCTTCCGGGCGACCTCACCATCAGTGAGCTTTGGTATTATTCGCCGCAGTCGCCGCAGTCGCCGCAGTCGCCGCAGCCTCCGCCGGCCCGCCCGGGCGCCGTGGCGCCCGGTCTCTTCGGCCCCTCGACCGGTTCGATCCTACGTCACTTTTTTTTGCCCGCCGGAGAGGGCGCCGCCGGCTTCGCGGCGGGTGCCGCCGGCCGTGCGGCGGGCGCTGCCGGCTTCGCGGCCGGAGCTTTGGCCGCGGACGGTGCCGGCTTGACGGCGGTTTTCTTTGCGGCCGCCGGCTTCGCCGCCGGGGCTTTGGGTGCGGCGGGCGCCGCCGGCTTCGCGGCCGGGGCCTTGGCTGCGGCGGGCGCCGCCGGCTTCGCGGCCGGGGCCTTGGCTGCGGGTGCCGCCGGTTTGGCTTCGGCTTTCCTTGCGGTCGGCGGCGTCATCCTCGCGGTTGCCGCCTCCATCGTCGCACGCAGCTCGTGCTCCGCGGCCGTCCAGTACTCCATCGCCATTCCGTGCTGACGCCCGGCGCTCTCCCACATCAGGTAGGCGAGTTCGCGGATGCGATCCTGCATGTCCTGGGCCATATCGTTGAGGTCGTTGTTCATTCCTTAGCTTCTCCTGGTGTTCGGGTGTTGTCCGTTGGTGTTAGAGCCCGGCTGACAACGATTCGTCAACCTTCCAAAATCGTTTGTCGAAATCGCCCCTTGGAGCCGACCGCCGCTCTCTTCCGGGACGGTTCCGTGCCTTCTTCGTATACTGCACGCGGAGGGATTTGGTGAGAGAAAATTTGACCGACCGGATCAACCGTTCGCATCTCTGCTCTTTTGTCGTCGCACCCCGCCTCTCCGTCGATCGACGCACCATCGTCCGGCCCGCGCGACATCACCGAATCAGGCTCTTGACAAAGCCGAACGCTCTGTGTGACCTTGTTTGTATACAAATGAAAGGGAGATGAAGGGTGGTCCTCTACAACTCTCCTTCAAGCCTCGGGGAGGCGCTCGAAATTCTCGGCGGCGACGACCGGCGGATCCTCGCCGGGGGTACGGATTTCTTTCCGGCGCTGGCCGATCGCCCGGTGAGCTTCGACACCCTCGACATCAGCCGCGTGGGGGGTCTGCGCGGCATCGAGAGGACCGACGCGGGATGGCGAATCGGCGCGACGACGACCTGGACCGACATCGTCCGCGCGCCATTGCCGCGCTGCTTCGACGGCCTCAAGGCCTCGGCCCGCGAAATCGGCTCGATCCAGATCCAGAACGCCGGCACCCTGGCGGGAAATCTCTGCAACGCCTCGCCGGCGGCGGATGGCGTGCCGCCGCTTCTGACGCTCGATTGCCGGGTCGAGATCGCGTCGGTCTCCGGCTCGCGGGTGCTGCCGCTGGCGGCGTTCATCACCGGTGTCCGCGAGACGGCGCTGCGGCCGGGCGAGATGGTCGTGGCGATGCTCGTCCCCGGCCAGCCCGAAGGCGCGCGCAGCGGTTTTCGCAAACTCGGTTCGCGGACCTATCTGGTGATCTCCATCGCCATGGTATCGGCGCTGCTCGTCCCGGGCGCGGACGGGGCGGTCGCACGGGCGCGGATCGCCGTCGGCTCGTGCTCGCCGGTCGCCCGCCATCTGCCGGCGCTCGAGGCGGCGCTGGTCGGCACCCCCTTCGAACCCGAGGCGCTCGCCGCCCGCGTGCGTCCCGGACATCTGGCGCCGCTGTCGCCGATCGACGACGTGCGCGGCACCGCGAGCTACCGCCTGGAGGCCGTCGAGGAGCTGCTGCGCCGGGCGCTCGCCGATTGCTGCGAGGAGGGGGTCGGATGAACATGGCGACGTTGGCGATGTCGTTGAACGGCGCCGAGATTTCGTTCGAGGCCGCCCCCGGCGCCCGGCTTTCGGAAGTGCTGCGCGAAAGGCTCGGCGCCCGCGACGTCAAGGTCGGCTGCAACGCCGGCGATTGCGGCGCCTGCACGGTGCTGATCGACGGCGAGCCGGTGTGCGCCTGCATGACGTCGGCCGCGCAGGCCGCCGGCGCCACGGTCGAGACGCTGGCGGGCCTGGTCAAGACGGACGCGCTGGCCGGACGACTGAGAGAGGCGTTTCTCCGCCACGGCGCCGCCCAATGCGGTATCTGCACCCCCGGCGTCATGGTCTCGGCGGTGGCGTTGCTGCGCCGGACGCCGTCGCCGGACGAGCGGGAGGTCAAGGACGCGCTCGGCGGGGTGCTGTGCCGGTGCACCGGCTATCGCAAGATCATCGACGCCGTCCTGAACCTCGACGCGCCCTTGTCCGATAAACCGGTGCCAGTAAACGGACGGGTCGTCGGCGCCGCGATCCCACGGCTCGACGGCGCGCCCAAGGTGTCGGGCACCGAGCGGTTCGGCGATGACGTCGCGCCGCCGGACGCGCTGGCGGTTCGCGTGGTCCGCTCTCCCCATCACCACGCCCGGTTCGTCCTCGGCGATCTCGGCGCCTATATGGACGCCAACCCCGGCGTCGCGGCGGTGCTGACCGCCAAGGACGTTCCCGGCGTCAATTGCTTCGGCGTGATCCCGAATTTCGCCGACCAGCCGGTGTTCGCCGAGGGCCTGACCCGGTTCCGCGGCGAGGCGATCGCGGCGGTGGTCGGCGAGCCCGCCGTCATCGAAGGGCTCGATTTCGGCGCCTTTCCGGTGACCTGGACCGCGTTGGCGCCGTTGTTGACGACCGAGGAAGCCGAGGCCGACGGCGCCGTGGTCTTGCACCAAAACCGCGGAAGGAACCTGATGTGCGAGGGACTCGTCCAATGCGGCGACGTGACGGCGGGACTGGCGGCGGCGGATGTCGTCGTCGAGGGGGACGTTCGAGACCGGGTTCATCGAGCACGCCTACATCGAGCCCGAGGCCGGCTTCGCCCGCCGGGTCGGCGACCGGATCGAGATCCACGCCTGTACCCAGGCGCCGTTCCTCGATCGCGACGGCACCGCCGAGGTGATGGGGCTGCCGCCCGAGAGCGTCCGCATCGTCCCGACCGCGGTCGGCGGCGGCTTCGGATCGAAGCTCGACCTCTCGGTCCAGCCCTATGTGGCGCTGGCGGCGTGGAAGCTCAACCGGCCGGTGCGGATCGCCTACACCCGCACCGAGTTCGATGCAGTCGACCACCAAACGCCACCCGTCGCGGATCAGCCTTGCGGGTCGGCGCGACCCGGGACGGGCGCGTCGTCGGCTTCGACTTCGACAGCGTCTTCAACACCGGCGCCTACGCGTCGTGGGGGCCGACGGTTTCGAACCGGGTGCCGGTGCACGCCTCGGGGCCCTATCATATCGGCAACTACCGCGCCCGCAGCCGCGGCGTGCACACCCACTGCGCGCCCGCCGGGGCCTTTCGCGGCTTCGGCGTGCCGCAATCGGCGATCGCGCAGGAGGCGTTGTTCGACGAACTGGCCGATGCGCTCGGGCTCGACCGGCTGGAGTTCCGCCGCCGCAACGCGTTGGACGATCGCACGCCGACGGTGACCGGTCACGTGTTCGGGAAGGGGGTCGGGATCGGCGCCTGCCTCGATGCGATAGCCCCGCATTGGCGAACGCGCCCGGCGCGAGGCGGCCGACCGGAACGCCGCCGGCGGCTCCAACGGGTCGATGCGCCGGGGCGTCGGGGTCGCTTCCGGTTGGTACGGCTGCGGCAACACCTCGCTGCCGAACCCCTCGACGATCAAGGCGGGGGTGCGGGCGGACGGCACCGTGGTTCTGCACCAGGGCGCGATGGACATCGGCCAGGGGGCGAACACGGTGATCGCCCAGATCTTCGCCGAGGCGCTCGGCGTGGCCGGTCGAGAGAGTCGAGATCGTCGGCGGCGACACCGACGTCACCCCCGACGCCGGCAAGACCTCGGCGTCGCGCCAGACCTTCGTCACCGGGCAACGCCGCGCGGCTGGCCGGCGAGGCGCTGCGAGCGCAGATCCTGCGTCTCGGCAACGTCTCTCCGACCGCCGAGATCGTCTTCGAGACCGGCGCGATCCGGCTGGTCGAGGGCGGCGAGCACCGGCGCGTCGACCTGGCTGCGCGGACGCCGGATGCCGAGGGCTACGTGCTGCGCGCCGAAGAGACCTACGACCCGCCGACCAAGCCGCTCGACGAGAACGGACAGGGCGTTCCCTACGCCCAGTTCGGCTACGCCGTGCATCTGGTCGAGCTGGAGGTCGACGTCGCGCTGGGCGTGGTCAAGCTCGTCAAGTTCACCGCGGCGCACGACGTCGGCAGGGCGATCAACCCGATCCTGGTCGAAGGGCAGGTGCAGGGCGGCATCGCCCAGGGCGTCGGCATGGCGCTGATGGAGGAATTCATCCCCGGCCGCACCGAGAACCTGCACGACTACCTGATCCCGACCTTCGGCGACATCCCGCCGATCGAGACATTGATCGTCGAGGTGGCGGATGCGCACGGACCCTACGGCGCCAAGGGGCTGGGCGAGCATGTGCTGATCCCGACCGCGCCGGCGATCCTCAACGCCATTCGCGACGCCACCGGCGCGCGGATCAGGAAGCTGCCCGCCACCCCGGACCGCGTCCGCGCGGCGATCCGGGCGGCAAGCCAATAGGGAAATCCGACATGGTCAGGCAAGCGAGCTCCAGCGCGGTCGAGGGCAAGATCCGCTGCGACGCCTGCCCGGTGATGTGCTACATCGCCGACGGCAAGAGCGGCGCCTGCGACCGTTACGCCAACGAGGGCGGCGAATTGGTCCGCGTCGATCCGTTCACCATCATCGAGAACACCAAGTCCGCCGGCGGCAAGATGGTGCCGTTTCTGGCGCGCGAGGGCGAAACCTGGAGCGGCGACATCGTCCAGTCCGACCGCTCCTTCATCACCGCCGTCGGCGCCGGCACCACCTATCCCGACTACAAGCCGGCGCCGTTCATCGTGTCGCAGAAGGCCGACGACGTGGACATGGTCACCGTCGTCACCGAGGGCATCTTCAGCTATTGCGGCGTCAAGGTGAAGATCGACACCGACCGCCATGTCGGCCATGAGCGCGAGCAGGTCCGGGTCGACGGCGAGGCGGTCGGCCACGTCACCACCGGCGAATACGGCTCGCAGATGCTGTCGCTGGGCGGGGTCAAGCATCTCACCGGCGGCTCGAAGAAGGAGGGCCGGGTTACCTGCGAGACGCTTGCTGAAGCTCTGCAACGGCGAGCCGGTGGAGATGGCCATCGACGGCGGCGCGACCCTGGTGGTGAAGGCCGGCGCGGCGCCGGTGATCAACGGCGTGGTCGAACAGCGGATGCGTGTCGGCTGCGGCTCGGCGACGATCGGGATGTTCGCCAAGCAGTGGTTCGGCCATGTCGACGACGTGGTCGTGGTCGACGACCACATCACCGGTGTCCTCTCCGAGCACCAGGCCGGCAAGCTGCTCGGCGTCCAGCCGAGCGGGATCAGCATCAAAGGGCGGCGCTCGACGCCGGGGCGTTATTTTCAGGTGGCCGAGCCGGGCAACGGCTGGGGTGGGACCGACATCTCGGATCCGCTGACGATCCTCGGCAACTTCAATCCGAAAGTCGCCAAGCCGGGCCAGAGCCTGCTGATGGTCTCGACGACCGGCGAGCAGTACGCTTACTACGAGCTCGGCGAGGACCTGAAGCCGATCGAGATGGATTTGCCCGATGCCCTCGAGGTGTCGGTCGAACGCATCGCCGAGAATTGCGAGCCGGCGCTGAGTTCGGTGCTGTTCATGTGCGGGGCGGGCGGCTCGCTCCGCGCCGGCGTGACCGAGAACCCGGTGCGGCTGACCCGTTCGGTGAGGGATGCGCTGACCTACGTCTCGTGCGGCGGCGCCCCCGCCTATGTCTGGCCGGGCGGCGGCATCACCGTGATGGTCGACGTCACGATGATGCCGAGCAACTCGTTCGGCTACGTTCCGACCCCGGCGTTGGTCGCGCCGATCGAGTTCACCATGCGGCTCGACGATTACGCGCTTCTCGGCGGACACCTGGGCGCGATCGTCAAGCTCGAGGACGTGGTGAAACTGGCCGAACGCCACATCGATTCGCGCGAAGGCACCCCCTGGCCGACCGACGACCGCAATTACCGATGGTCGAGCGGGAAATCGAGGACGGATCGATGACCGGAGCGGTCGCAGCGCTGTTGCCGGACGGCAGGCGCCTCCATCTCCAGCATGGGCCGATCGACCTGATCATCGGCGCCGACGGGGGTGCCGAGGACGTGTGGCCGGCTTATCGCGCCGCGGCCGAGCGTTTCGAGACCGTTCTTTCGGAGCTTGTCGAGGAACTGCCGGGGCTCCGATCCGCCTGTCGGCCGGAGGGCAGGGTGTTCGCCGGGCCCGTCGCCCGGCGCATGGAGGCGGCGGTTCGTCCGCACGCCCGCCGGGTTTTCGTCACCCCGATGGCGGCGGTGGCGGGCTCGGTGGCCGACGAGATCCTCTCGGTGATGATCGCCGCCGCGCCGCTTACCCGGGCCTATGTGAACAACGGCGGCGACATTGCGCTGCACCTCGCTTCCGGGGCACGCTTCGATCTTTCGGTCGCTCGGCTCGACGCATCGGGCGAACATGGCCGAATCCGCATCACCGCCGCCGACGCGGTGCGCGGCGTCGCGACCAGCGGCCGCGGCGGCCGCAGCCTGTCGCTCGGCATCGCCGACTCGGTCACGGTGCTCGCCCGGACGGCGGCGGCGGCCGACGCCGCGGCGACCCTGATCGCCAACGCCGTCGATCTGCCGGGTCATCCGGGCATCGAGCGCGTTCCCGCCTGCGAACTCGATCCCGACAGCGATCTCGGCGCGCGGCTGGTGGTGGCCGGGTGCGCTCCGTTGAGCCCCGTCGAGGCCGAGGAAGCGCTGGCGCGCGGCGTCGTCGAGGCGCGGCGAATGCGCGCGCGCCGGGCTGATCGAAGCGGCCGGGCTATTCCTCGGGGAAGCGCGCCGCATCGAGGGCGAGTTGGACGCAACAACGGACTTGGCGGAGGTCGCCGGTGGACTGGAAAGAAGGGTCGTGGTGAATGGCTGAAGTACGCATCCGAAAGACGCTGCTCTGCGTCGAGGAGATTTTTCACGAAGGAGGACCGCCCGCGGCCGAACCGCATCGGCGGGCGGCGGCGGTCGCGGTGATCGCCAACCCCTTTGCCGGCCGCTACGAGCCCGACATCGCCGGGTTCATGGACGATCTGAAACCGCTGGGCCTCGAGATGGCGCAGACGTTGATCCGGGCGCTCGGCGGCGACCGCAAGGTGATCGAGGGTTACGGCAAGGGCGCGATCATCGGTTCGGCCGGCGAACTGGAACACGGCGCGCTGTGGCACGTCCCCGGCGGCTACGCGATGCGCGAGGCGCTGGGCGATGCCAAGGCCATCGTGCCCTCGACCAAGAAGGTCGGCGGCGTCGGCGCCCGGCTCGACGTGCCGATCACCCACATCAACGCTTCGTACGTGCGTAGCCATTTCGATGCGATGGAGGTCGGCGTCTCGGATGGGCCGCGCGCCGACGAGATGGCGCTGGCGCTGGTGATGACCACCGGGCCGCGGATCCACGCCCGCGTGGGCGGGCTCGCCGCTTCGGAGATCACGGGAGAGGACGGACTGAGATGAGCGCGGACATTCGGAAAATCGCCGTTATCGTCGAGGAAACCCGGCGCGAGATGGGGCGCGAGATCGACCCGCCGACCCGCAAGGCGGTGGCGGTGGCGGTGATCGCCAACCCTTTCGCCGGCCGCTATGTCGAGGACCTCGAGCCGCTGATGGAGATCGGCGAAGAACTCGGCGGGCTGCTCGGCCGGAAATGCGTCGAGGCGCTCGGGATCGATCCGGCCCATGCCGAGAGCTACGGCAAGGCGGCGATGGTCGGCGAGAACGGCGAACTGGAGCATGCCGCGGCGATCCTGCACCCGCGTCTCGGCAAACCGCTGCGCGCGGCGGTCGAGAAGGGCGCGGCGCTGGTGCCGTCGTCGAAGAAGATGGGCGGGCCGGGCCAGCCGCTCGACGTGCCGCTCGGTCACAAGGACGCCGCCTATGTGCGCTCGCATTTCGACGGAATCGAAGTGCGCCTGAACGACTCGCCGCGCGCCGGCGAGATCATGGTCGCGGTCGCGGTGACCGACAGCGGCCGACCCCTGCCTCGCGTCGGCGGACTGCTGGCGTCCGAGGCCAAGGGTGTCGACGGGCTACGCTGAGCGGGGCCCCGGAGCAACAACCACCACAGCGACAATAACCACAGCGACAACAACCACACTGATTGGGGAGACGAACATGACCAACAGAAGAACGTTCCTAACATGCGCGGCGGCCGTCCTGGCGGCGCCGCTGTTCGCCGGCGCGCCGGTCCTCGCCGCGGACGGGCCGATCAAGGTCGGGGAGATCAACAGCTACACCCGCCTGCCGGCGTTCACCGAGCCCTACCGCAACGGCTGGCAGCTCGCTCTCGACGAGATCAACGCCGCGGGCGGCATCAACGGCCGCCCGATCGAGGTCATCAGCCGCGACGATGCGGGCAAGCCGGGCGACGCCGTGAAGATCGCCGAGGAGCTGGTCAGCAGTGACGGCGTGGTGATGCTGTTCGGCACGTTCTTCTCGCATATCGGCCTCGCGGTCACCGACTTCGCCAAGCAGCGCAAGGTGCTTTTCATCGCCTCCGAGCCGCTTTCCGATGCGATCGTGTGGTCGAAGGGCAATCGTTACACCTACCGGCTGCGACCCTCGACGCACATGCAGGCGGCGATGCTGGCCGAGGAGGCCGCCAAGCTCGACGCGAAGCGCTGGGCGACGGTGGCGCCGAACTACGCCTACGGCACCGACGCCGTAGCGGCGTTCAAGTCCGAACTGAAGAAGCGCAAACCGGAGGTCGAGTTCGTCGACGAGCAATGGCCGACGCTGTTCAAGATGGATGCCGGCTCGACGGTCCGCGCTCTCGAACAATCGAAGCCCGACGCGATCTACAATGTGACCTTCGGCGGCGACGTGGCGAAGTTCGTCCGCGAGGGCTCGGTCCGGGGTCTGTTCGACGGCCGGGAAGTGGTCAGCCTGCTGACCGGCGAGCCCGAGTATCTCGACCCGCTCGGCGGCGAGGCACCCGAAGGCTGGATCGTCACCGGCTACCCCTGGTACGACCTCACCGATCCCGCGCATCAGGCCTTCGTCAAAGCCTATGAGGCGAAGTGGGGCGAAACGCCGAAGACCGGCTCGCTGGTCGGCTACAACTCGATGCTCGCGGTCGCCGAGGTGCTGAAGAAGGCGAAGTCCACCGACACCGAGGATCTGCTCGCCGCAATGGACGGGCTGACCTTCGACAGCCCCTCGGGGTCGATAACTTTCCGCGCTTCCGATCACCAGTCGACGATGGGAGCCTGGGTCGGCCGTACCGCGCTGGTGGACGGCAAGGGGGTGATGGTCGACTGGACCTACAGGAACGGCGCCGACTACCTGCCCTCGGACGACGAGGCGCGGGCGATGCGACCGGCCGACTGATCTCGCCACCAAGTGGAGCGCCGATCCCAACCGGCGCTCCACCGTCACTGTCGCCGACGGGGCCGCGCCTTGCCCCGCGGGGAACACCTCCGATCGCTGGAGTTCAGGCTCGTGGGTTTCTACTTCGCTCAACTGCTGACCGGGCTCGCCAACGCATCGTCGCTGTTCCTCGTCGCCTCGGGCCTCTCGATCATCTTCGGTGTCACCAGGATCGTGAATTTCGCGCACGGCTCGTTCTACATGCTCGGTGCCTATCTCGCCGTTACCTTCGTCAATGTCCTGCCGCAGGACGTGCTGGGATTTTGGGGTTCGGTGATCGTCGCGGCGATGATGGTCGGCGTGATCGGCGCGGCGATCGAGTTGACGATCCTGCGCCGGATCTACCACGCGCCCGAACTGTTCCAACTGGTCGCGACCTTCGGCGTCGTGCTGATCATTCAGGATCTCACCCTGTGGATCTGGGGCGCCGAGGACCTGTTCGGCCCGCGGGCGCCCGGCCTGACCGGCGCGGTGAGCATTTTCGGCGAACTCATTCCCGAATACGACCTGCTCTTGATCGCCATCAGTCCGGTGGTGTTGTGCGTGGTGTGGCTCGTCTTCCATCGCACGCGATGGGGCGTTCTGGTGCGCGCGGCGACCCAGGACCGCGAGATGGTCGGCGCGCTGGGCGTCAACCAGAGCTGGCTGTTCACCAGCGTGTTCATGCTCGGCTCGTTCCTCGCCGGGCTCGGCGGCGCACTGCAGGTGCCGCGCGAGGCGGTGAGCCTGTTGATGGACCTCAACGTGATTGCCGAGGCGTTCGTCGTCGTGGTCATCGGCGGCATGGGGAGCGTGCTCGGCGCTTTCGTCGCGGCAATCATGATCGGCGTGCTCAACGCCTTCGGAATCCTGATCGTGCCGACGATTGCCCTGGTGCTGCCGTTCCTGGTGATGGCGGTCGTTTTGGTGGTCCGGCCGTGGGGCCTGTTCGGTCGACCGGAGCGCCCGCAGCACTCCGCCCTCGAGTCCGAGACGCCGCTGCGTCTGCTCTCCCGACCCGCGGGGTACGCCCTGTTCGGCGCGGTCGTGTTGATGGCGCTGGCGCCCCTCGCGGTCGAGGAGTTCACGCTGGTGCTGGCGGTCGACATCCTGATCGTCTCGCTGTTCGCCGCCAGCCTGCACTTCCTGATGGGGCTGGGTGGCATGGTTTCGTTCGGCCATGCCGCCTATTTCGGGCTCGGCGCCTACGGCGCGGCGCTGGCGACGACAACGCTGGGGCTGGGCATGATCCCTTCGATGATCGTCGCGCCGATCGTCGGGGCGCTGGGCGCGCTGTTCTTCGGCTGGTTCTGCGTCCGGCTCTCCGGCGTGTATCTCGCGATGCTGACCCTCGCGGCCGCCCAGATCGTGTGGTCCATCGTCTTCCAGTGGCAGGACCTGACCGGCGGTGACGACGGGGTGTTGGGGGTCTGGCCGGCCGAGTGGGCGTCGTCCAAGACCCACTACTATCTCCTCGCGCTGGCCATATGCGTCGGCGGCATCTGGGTGCTGCAACGGATGGCCCATGCGCCCTTCGGCTACGTGCTGCGCGGCGGCCGCGATTCGGCGCTGCGGGCGGAGGCGATCGGGATCGACCTGCGCCGGCACCAGTGGGCCGGTTTCGTGGTGGCGGGCGCCCTTGCCGGACTTGCGGGAGCGGTGTTCGCCTTTTCGAAGGGCAGCGTGTTCCCGGACGAACTGGCGATCCCGCGATCGATCGACGGGCTGATCATGGTGCTGCTGGGCGGCGTCCACGCGCTGTTCGGCCCGATCCTGGGGGCGAGCGCTTTCACCCTGCTCTCGGACTGGATCACCCGCTTCGACTACTGGCGGTTCATCTTCGGACTGGTGATCCTGGCGATCGTGATCGTGGCGCCCGACGGGATCGCCGGCGGTCTGAACAGACTTGGTGGCGCTATTGACCTCGCTCAGGAACAAGGAGGCACCGAGATGAACGCGCTCGAGGTCCGCGAACTGTCGAAATCCTTCGGCGGCGTTCGCGCGGTCGCCGGCGTGTCGTTCGACCTGCGCGAGGGTGAGTTGCTGGCGCTGATCGGCCCGAACGGGGCGGGCAAGACCACCTGCTTCAACATGCTCAACGGCTATCTGAAGCCGGATCGCCGGATCGGTCAAGCTCGGCAGCCGCGAGCTGATCGGGCTGAAGCCGCGCGAGGTTTGGCGGCTCGGCGTCGGTCGGACATTCCAGATCACCGAGACGTTCTCGTCGATGACCGTGCGCGAGAACGTTCAGATGGCCTTCATCTCGCACAACCGGCGCACCTTCGATCCCTTTCGCCGCGCCACCCGGCTCTATGTCGACGAGGCCGGGAGGCTGCTGGACATGGTGGAAATGCGCGATCAGGCCGACCGCATCTGCGCCGAACTCGCTTACGGTGACGTCAAGCGGCTCGAACTGGCGATCTCGCTGGCGCATCGGCCCAAGGTGCTGTTGATGGACGAACCGACGGCCGGGATGGCGCCGCTCGAACGGATCGGGCTGATGGAGCTCGCCGCGGGTATCGTCGAACGCGACCGGGTGAGCATTCTTTTCACCGAGCACGACATGGACGTCGTTTTCGGACAGGCGCACCGGATCCTGGTTCTCAACCGCGGCAAGTTGATCGCCGAGGGGACCGGTGACGAGATCCGCGCGAACCCGCTGGTTCAGGAAGTGTATTTGGGCGGCGGCGCGGTGTTCAAGGGCGACGGGAAGTCCGGCGAGACCGAGGCGTCGTATGCTTGAAGTCGAGAGCATCAACACCTTCTACGGCCGGGCCCACATTCTGCGCGACGTGTCGCTCAGCGTCGGCGACCGCGAGGTGGTCGCCCTGCTCGGGCGCAATGGCGCCGGGAAGTCGACGACGATGAAGTCGATCATGGGTCTGGTGCGTCCCAAGCGCGGCAGGGTGCGTTACGACGGCGAGGCGTTCCAGGGTCGCCCGCCGCACCAGATTTGCCGTCTCGGCCTCGGCTACGTCCCCGAGGAGCGGCGGATCTTCTCGGACCTGACGGTGCTCGAGAACCTCGAGGTCGGCCGTCGCGCCGTCCGCCCGAACGTGCCGGAGTGGAATTTCGACAAGCTGTTCGAGCTTTTCCCGAACCTCGCCGAGCGGCGCAACAATCGGGGCGGCCAGTTGAGCGGCGGCGAACAGCAGATGCTGACGATCGCCCGCACGCTCATGGGAAATCCGAAACTGGTCCTGCTCGACGAGCCCTCGGAGGGAATCGCGCCGGTCATCGTCGAGCAGATGGCGAACGTGATCACCTCGCTCAAGCGCGAGGGCCTCGCGGTGCTGATCTCCGAGCAGAACCTGTACTTCGCCAAGCTCGTCTCGAACCGGGCCTATATCATCGAGAAGGGCGAGGTCAAATTCGAGGGGACCTTCGAGGACCTCGAAGCCCATCCGGATGTGCGCCAGAGGTATCTGGCGCTCTATGGAAAAGGGGTTATGACCGAATGCCTCGGGATTCCCGATGGCTGAACGAACCGGAAGCGCACGGCGACCGCTACCGGCTCGAGGAGCAGGTGGGTTTCCTGCTGCGCAAGGCAGTGCAGCGGCACACCGCGATCTTCGCCGAGGAGATGCCGTTGGGGCTGACGCCGACCCAGTTCGCCGCGTTGTCCAAGCTCAAGGAGGTCGGCCCCTGTTCGCAGAATCGACTGGGCCGGATCGCGGCGATGGACGGTGCCACCATCAAGGGCGTGGTCGACCGTCTCAAATCGCGCCGTCTGGTTGTTACGACCCTTGATTCGACCGACCGGCGGCGCAGGCTCATCGACCTGACGGCCACCGGGCACGAGGTGGTCATCGAGGCGCAGCGTGCCGGCAGGACGATCACCGAACGCACCCTCGAAACGCTTTCGCCGCGCGAACGTGTCTCGCTGCTGCGGCTTCTGGCGAAGATCTCCTGATAATTTCCGAGCTCGATGCCGTTCTCAGCTCCGACGACCTCGGGCAGGGTGGTCGCCGGCGGCGTGTTGCGGCTGCGGTGGCTGCGGACGACGCCGTCGATGATCGTCATCCCGACGCCGGGCAGGTTGCCCTGCTCGATCGACTCGAGGATCGTCCGGCCCGGCGCGTGCTGGGCCCGGTCGATGAGGATGAAATCGGCCGCCTTGCCCACCTCGACGATCCCGGTGTCGAGATCGCGCATCCGCGCGGTGTTGCCGGTGGCGAAGCAGAACGCGGTTTCGGCCGACACCTCGCCGAGCGACGAGAGCATCGCGATCATCCGCAGGATGCCGAGCGGCTGAACCCCCGACCCGGCCGGGGCATCGGTGCCGAGGATGACGCGCTCGAGCTGGTTCAGTTCGCGCGCCGTGCGCAGCGCCACCAGCGCCGCGCGTTCGTTGCCGTTGTGGACGAGCTCCAGGGCGCGCCGGCATTGCTCGCAGAGGCAGACGATCTGGTCGTCCGGCAGGGCGGTGTGGCCGCCGTTGATGTGGCCGATGACGTCGGCGTCCGCCTCCAGCACCACGTCCTTGTCGATCAGGCCCGAGCCGGGGATCGACGGGCCGCCGGTGTGGATGGTGGACTGGATGCCGTACTTGCGCGCCCACTTCACCATCTGCCCCGCGGTCTCGCCGGCCTTGACCGAGCCGAGGCCGACCTCGCCCAGCAGGGTGACGCCGGCGTCGGCCAGGTCCTTGAAGTCCTGTTCGACCATGCCCTCTTCGAGCACCGGCGCGCCGGCGAATATCTTCACCCCCGAGGGGCGGAAATTCGCGTAGCAGCGCTGCGAGGCGATCGCCATCGCCTTGAGCCCGACGATGTCCTTGGGCCGGCCGGGCACGTGCACCTCGCCGGCCGAGATCATCGTCGTCACGCCGCCGTGCAGGCACGAGTCGATCCAGTTGAGCTGCTGCTGGCGGGGCGTGTAGTCGCCGATCACCGGATGCACATGACTGTCGATCAGGCCGGGCGCGACGGTCACCCCCTTGGCGTCGACGATGGTGTCGGCGCGATCGACGTCCAGCTCGTTGCCGCGGCCGATTTCGGCGATCCTGCCGTCGACGCAGACGACGCAATCCGCATCGAGAATCGGCTGCTCGAGCTTGCCCGACAGCAGCAGTCCGATGTTGCGAATGACCAGCTTGTTCGAATGCTCGCTCACGTCTCCCTCCTCGCGGTCGCGGGTTCTGCCGGTTACTCCCGGCGCCCTGTCCATCTCCGACAGCCTATCATAAAACCCGATCGATTGACGATTGACTCGATGGCGCTTGATCGCTAGAAAATTCATTCGTATACGAATAAAATACGGGCGGGAAAGGCGGACACCTCTCCGCGGTGGAGTAGACCCAATGCGCAAACATCTGCACATCGATCTCGGTGATCGCTCGGTGCGAACCGAAGAACTGCATGGCGTGGCGCTGGCGCAAGCCGGGCGGTACCTCATCGCCAAGACCCTCGTCGAGCTCGGCGTCGCGACGGTCGATCCGCTGTCTCCGGCGAACCCGATGATATTCTCGGCCGGCCCGTTCGCGGGGACGAATTTCTCCAACGCCAATCGTCTGAGCGTGGGCTGCAAGAGCCCGCTCACCGGCGGGATCAAGGAGGCGAACGCCGGCGGCACCTTCGCCCTGGCGCTCGGCCAATTGGAGATCGCCGGGTTCACCCTCTACGGGGCCTCGGACCAGTGGGTGGTGATCCGCATTCCGAAGGAGGGGCCGATCACCTTCGAACCGGCGGAGCCCTATCTGGGCAAGGGCAACTTCGAAGCCGCCCAGATGCTCCACGAGAAGTACGGCAAGAAGGTCAGCGTCGGGCTCTGCGGGCCGGTCGGCGAATATCAAGGCCTCGTCGCCGGGATCGCTTTCAGCGACACCGAAAATCGCCCGACCCGCTTTTCGGCGCGGGGCGGCGTCGGCGCGGTGATGGGATCGAAGAAGGTCAAGGCCATCGTCGTCGACAAGCACAAATTGCCCCCCCTCCATGACCGCAAGAAGGTCATCGGCGCGGTGAAGGCGTACGGCCGGATGCTGGGCGAGTCCGCGGCCGTGCAGAGCATGAAGAAATTCGGCACGGCGATGGTCGCCGACTACACCAACACGGTTGGCGGGCTGCCGGTGAAAAATTTCAGCGCCGGCCAGCAGACGCGCTCCGAGGACGGGCCGCTCAAGATGGGCGGCGACTATATCCGCGAGCGCAACGAGGCCCGCGGCGGCGAGCCGGAACACGCCTGCATGCCCGGGTGCCAGATCATGTGCAGCAACGTCTATGCCGACGAGAACGGCGACGAGATGGTCTCGCCGCTCGAATACGAAACCATCGGCCTGATGGGCACCAACTGCGGCCTGACCGATCCCGACGACGTGGCCAGGCTGAACGCCGTCGCCAATGATCTCGGCATCGATACCATCGAGACCGGCGCGATGCTGGCGGTGCTGATGGAGGCGGGCGAGGCCGAATTCGGCGACACGGCTTTCATGGCCGCGGCGCTCGAGGACATTCGCGCCGGCAACGACCGCGGCCGATTTCTGGCGCAGGGCACCGCCCGCGTCGGCAAGCATTTCAATGTCGCCCGCATACCGGTGATCAAGAAACAGGCGATCAGCGCCTACGACCCGCGGGTCATCGAGGTGACCGGTGTCTCGATGATGGTGACCGCGCAGGGGGCGGACCACACCACCGGCAACCTGCCGACCTTCGAATGCAAGGGAAAGACCGTCGCGGACCTGGTGGAGGCGAGCTACGACATCCAGGTGTTCAGCGCCATAGCGGACTCGACCGGCCTCTGCGTCTTCGGCCGCTCGGTGACCAATACCAACCTGGAGCTGATCGCCAATGCGATCAACGACGCCCACGACACGCGGATCGATCCGGAATTCATTCTGAATATCGGCCGTGAAACGCTGCGCCTCGAGCACGCGTTCAACGCGGCCGCCGGCTTCTCCGACGACGACGACGAGCTGCCGGCCTTTTTCCATCGAGGAACCGTTGGCGCCCACCAACAAGAAGGCGCGCCTGCACAGCGGCGAAGTCAATCGGCACATGCGCCAAATCGAGCAGCGCGTCGCCGAGCTAGGCAGGCGCTTGAACCTTGACAGGTTTCGATTCGCAGCCTGATACTCGTTGATATGCTGCTTGAATAGAAGCCGACCGGCTGTGCCAATCATCGCTCCTGTGTCGCCCGAGGACGCATTCGGGCCGGTGGTGTCGGGCGGATAACCCAATCGGCAACCGAGGGAGGTGAGAGATGAAACAACGACAGATGGTGCTCGACCGCCGCCGCGTCCTCGCCGGGATCGGCGCGCTGGGTGCCGCGAGCGTCGTCGGAGCCGCGACGAAATTCACCGTGGCGTTTGCCGAGGGCGCGATCACCCCGGGCGACAACGCCGTGCTGCTGGTGGTCGACGTGCAGAACTGTTTTCTGCCGGGCGGGACGCTGGCGGTCCAGGGAGGCAACGAAATCATCCCGATCATCAACGGGCTCGCCAAGAAGTTCGACAACGTCGTCATGACCCAGGACTGGCATACGCCGCACCATGCGTCGTTCGCCTCCAGCCACCCCGGCAAGAAACCCTTCGAGACCATGGAGTTGTCCTACGGCACCCAGGTCTTGTGGCCCGATCATTGCGTCCAGGGTTCCGACGACGCGAAGCTGGCGGAAGGCCTCGACATCCCCCATGCCCAGCTGATCATTCGCAAGGGCTATCACAACGAAGTCGACAGCTACTCGACCTTCGTCGCCGCCGACAAGAAAACGAGGACCGGGCTGACCGGCTATCTGCTCGAACGCGACCTGACCGACGTCTATGTCTGCGGGCTCGCCACCGACTTCTGCGTCAGCTGGTCGGCCTTGGACGCGCGCGCGACCGAACTCGACGTCTGGGTGATCGAGGACGCCTGCCGCGGCATCGACCTCAACGGCTCGGTCGCCGCCGCTTGGAAGGCGATGGCCGAGGCCGGCATAAAGCGCATCCAGTCGACGGACATCGCCTGACACGACGCCGGCGCCGCTCCACCCCGACTCGTGGTCCGGCCCCGGCATGGGTTCCCCGCACGATCGCGTTTTCCACGCTCTCCTGCCGAGAAGACCGACGAGCCGAAGAAGACCGGAAGGCCCGCACCATCGAGCTGCTCACGGGTCCCGAGAGTCTGGTCGAGGAGCTCGGCGGGTGTCGGAGAAGCCTCAGGGGAGGAAACCGCGGGGGGTTAGGCTCGGTGGTGGCGCGTTCACGGTGACCCTGACCCGACTTTCGCCAACGGTCCGACTATTCCAGGCGACGCCGTTTCTCTGCAGGGCATGATGCCTCCGCCGCAACGAGCATGACGCCCATTCTCGATGCCAATTCCGTACGTCTGGGTGGACCACTTCAATGGGGCTGGATCACGCGGCCCCTCGAACACGAGGGGAAACCGGCATCGCCGGTTAACGCCAGCCAACCACGTCGTAGCCCCGCTCGCGGAGGCAGCGCTCGACGAAACGCTTGAAGACCGGGTCCGGATCGCGCGCCTTCAGCGCACCCCGCACCAGACCGCCAGCCGCACCGCCGGCCGCGCCAGTGGCGGCACCGGTCCCTGGCCGGCCCAGCACCGCCCCGCTCGCAGCGCCCGCCGCCCCGCCGACAGCACCGCCGGCCGCCGTGCTTCCGGCGACGCCCCCCACTTGGCCGGTGTCGACCCCGTAACCCTCGGCCAAGGCGATACAGGCGTCGATGTCACGCTCGGCCGTGGTGGAGCCAACCGCCTTGAGCTGGGCATTGGGATAAAGGACGGGCCGCTTGCTGGCGCAAGCCCCGGCGATCAGGAGCGAGAGGGCAGCCGTCAAAAGGGCTCGAGCGGCGTCTGTCATCGGCATTGTCCACGCTGGCTAACCGCCTATTTCTGGCAGCACCACAGACGAAAGGCAACGCCGACCGCCATGACGGCCTCGCTATCACCGAAATGCGACCAGGGAGGTTGCTTGTGATTGGCAGTGGGCCGGGGGGCGAGCACATCGAGAATTTCCTCTCGCCCCGTCGCGGCCCACGGCAGGATGGGACGCCACGGCACCCCGCATAAGATCGGGGTCGGCCCGAGCCCAGGTCCGTTCCGACGACCGCGCAGAGGGGCACCCTGCAGACGACCGGGGAGGGCGCCGATCCACGCGGCCATGCGCGCCGACCAAATGCTAGATCAAGGGGACCTCGACGGGCTTGCCATTTGGAAGCGGATCTTGCGGGCCGTGGACGAATTGCTCGCGAAGGTCACCGTGAAGTCCAGGACCATCGAGCTCCTCACGGGCCCCGAGAAGCTCACGGCCAAGCAGATCGCCGAGAGGCTGGTCGAGGAGCTCGGCGCCAAGTTCAGCCCTGCCTCGGTGGCCTGGTACGCCTCGAAGCTTCGCAAGGAGGGCAAGGAGGTGACGATCATGGACGCGAGGAGGAAGGCCTAGGGCGCCTTGAAGGCTACGTCCCGAGGAGGCATCATTGCCTCTTCGGGACGCATTCCATGCGGGTCCAACCGAAGATCACCACGATCCTGATTGGGCTGCTTGCGTAGGGACGGCACATCCGCTTGTGGATCCATGAGCGGAAATTGAGCTCCCATGGGCATTCAAGGCGGTGTTGCTGCACCTAGCCGACGTTCGAGTTCGGAGGTCGGCTTTCTCTCGGATTTGGTCAGCTTGACCCTCAGCTACGGACCACACAGCTGGCTGGCGCCAACCGTCGCTCTTGACCCGAAAGAGACGTTCGAGCACATAAGAAAATGGCGCCCCCGAGCGACCATTTTTACCACATGTAGATCAGACAACTCGCTTGCGATGTATGAAGCCGATTTGCGTTGAAATGCACCAGCAAGAAAGGCTTTTCAATATCACTCGCGCTTCGTTGCCCATCGTAGTGCAATCCGTGCCTGGCGCGAACGCGACTACAAATGATTTCCTTCCTCAAACCCAAGGAGCTCAAAGGTCATGTTACCATTTGCATCGTACTTCTTGACAGAACCGTCCCACTTCAAAAGTGTAAGGCAGCGCAGTCGACCCTTGTCCTTGGTTATTGAGAGGCAAACCCGATCGTCATCTGTGATGCCGTAGTAGCCAGTATCGGACCAGTCCCCGCCGATTAGCTTTCCCGAGAGGACATTATCATCACTGTAATAGAACAAGAACTTCTTTTCTCCGGACTTTGCGGTCACCGTTTTCCCGACGATGAGATTTGCAATTTCGTCGGATGTCAGTTGTGTTGCACCCGCATTAAGCGCTTTTTCTCTGGCCGTTTCCGCTGCCGCACTGACTGTTAAACCTGCTAGTATTGCAAACGCCAATGTGCCAATCAAAGCCGCTCTTGTGCTCATCGCTCCAGCTCCTTCCCGTTTGTCATAGGGCTCACCGACATTAGGGGTTAGCAGGCAAAATTGAGCCCTAAATGAGGTTTAGGGAAGTGGTGTTGAACTGAAACAAAAACCAGATACCCTCACGTCCTTGTGAACAAATGCCGGTTATCCGGCAAGATCGTGAGGCCGCAGTCCACCAAGGGCTTCAAGTGTTGGATTCGATCCACTAGGCCAGATCAAATCCAACAGAACTTTCGCCTCGCATGAGCGTAGAGAATGAGGCAATGTCGCCTCTTGGCTATTGTGCCCAATGTCATCTCGTGTGCGTGACTTCGATTGTAAGATCGGATAGCAGACTACTGTTGTAGGGTAGCACGGCGACGATGTGCCGATCCACGCCGCCATGAGCCACGACGAGCTCCTGAGGACGGAGCCGGGTCCAGTCGAGGCGGTCAGCTAGTCCGGAGACGTTTACGCGGGCGGAAGGGGCCACTATGATGCCGATCGGCCTCGGCCGTGTTCAGACCGTGTTCAGCACCGTCTCGGCCGGTCCGAGGCGAGGACGAAAACGTAACGATTTCAATGCGTTGCGCCCGTAGCTCAGTAGGATAGAGCACAGGATTCCTAATCCTGGGGTCGCAGGTTCGAATCCTGCCGGGCGCACCATCGCCGCCCTCGCCCGAGCCGCTACGCGCTCTACTTCCACTGCCAGACCCGTCTCGTCGAGACCTTTCGCGCCCAGTTTCCGGACGCCTTCGTTTTCGAGGGCAACCGCGCCATCGTGTTCGAGGGCTACCGACACCGTCCCCGCCGCCCCCTTGGCGATGTGCATCGCCGCCGCGCTGACCTATCACCGCGACAACAAGCGGGCGCCGAAAGACGTAATACCAGCCTGCGTTCCGTCACTCGCCGAGATCGACGATCGCGATCACCGGGCCGCCGCCGTGGGGGCCCTGGTGCATGGCGTCGACCGAGACGAACACCGCCGGATCGCCGATGGCGGTCGCGGCGACGCCGCCCACCGCGGCCTTGCTGTGGCGGTGATGGTGGACGTCGGAGTCGTCGAGCATGATCTGGCGGCGGCCGCGCAGGGTGCCGCGCTTGTCGGCCTCGCATTTCATGAAGCAGTTGACCAGCTTGCCGCCGAGATCCGACGCGCGCGCCCGCTCCGGCAGGTCGAGGCCGGCGTCGCGGATCGAGTCGTAGATGCCGTCGATGTCCAGCGCGTCCTTCATGACGCTGTGGCCGATGCGGTAGCGGCCGCCGGCGCCGGCCTTGTTGCCGAACAGCACGATCTGCGCGCAGTCGAGCTCGACGCCCGAAGAGCACGACGCGACCGACGAATAGAGGTCGAGGTTGCGGCAGATGTCCTCCGCCTTCGGCATCGAGATCTCGCCGAGCGCCACCGCGATCCCGAGCCCGGTGGTGCCGTTGGACACGCCCATCGACTCGTGGACGTCGCAGAACACCGTGTGGCCGCGTCTCTCCGCGTCCTGGATGGTGTCGATGGTGAGCAGCGGCGTCTTGGTCTGGACGTAGTGGACGTCCTTGGGATCGGAGATGCCGGCGTCCTTCATCGCCGCGCGGACGCCCTCGGCGACCTTCTCGACCATCGCCGGACGGCCGATGTCCTCGGGCTGGATCGTCGGGCTCATGGCGATGCCGATGACGAGGCGCGACTTGTCGGCCGGGCCGGTCTTGTCGTCGCGGGCGAAGACGGTGGCATGGGGGGTAATGATGCCGTCGCAGCCGCCCGACCAGACCATCGGTATCCGCTTGACCGCTTCCTCGCTGCGGCGTGCCGAGCTTCATCAGCACGCCGCGGAACGCCCGGTCGGAGAGAATGCGGGTGAAGTCGTTGACGCCGCCGTTGCCTTCGGTCTTGCCGACGACCGCGACCACCTCGTCGGCCTTCATCCGTCCCGAGCGGATGCACTCCTCCAGACCGGAGGCGTCGTCCACACTCTTGATCTCGATCTTCGCAACTTCGACGGCCACTTCTGCACTCTCCCTTTTGGCTTGGAGTCCGGTTCTATAGACTTCCAGGCTATGGGCTCCGTGTCCAACACCGTTTTCCGATATGGATATCGGCATTTCCGATGGAGGCAGGAAAACGCCCTCTTGTACGCTTGGCTGAACGGATGAGTACTTTGTCCGCCGTCTCGACCGGCCCTCGGGTGAAACCGCATCGGATCGACGGAACGGTTCACAGCGTCTTCGCCGACGCCTGCAATATCGAGGGCGCGGACGGCGAGATTTTCACCCTGCTGAGTTCGCGAAAGCCCGACCAGCCGGGCGGCATCCGCCTCGCCTCGCCACGGGACTTTGCGTTTTGTGATCATCTGAGCGCCGGCGACCGGGTGTCGTGCCGGTCCGGCATCCTGCGGGTGCTGGGTCGCGCGTTCGTCGTCGACCTGCGCCACGCCGAAACCTGGCGCGCGCGGTTGCCCTCTGCGCGCAACGACGTGGATTCGTCGATCCTGGCGTCCAACTGGAGGGTCGCCGCCGATGCTTTCCCGTCGATGTCGCCGACACTGGCGCGCCAAAGCACCCGGTCCGAAGGCAATCCGTTCATGCGGGTGTGGGACTTGGCCGACGCCTTGACGCGAGCGCTTTCCGAAAAGGACTGGGAGGCCGCCGGCGGCGCCATGCGCTCGCTTGTCGGGTGCGGGCCGGGTCTCACGCCGTGGGGTGACGATTTCGTGGTCGGTTTTCTCGCCGGATACCAATGTCTGTCCAATGACCAGGCGGGAAGGCGGGACCTGTCGCGGTTGCGCGGGCTCTGTGGCGAGCGCGTCGGGACGACCAGCGACATCAGTCGGTCGATCCTCCTGGATGCGATCGCCGGTCGATACGGGATGCCGGTCTACGCGCTGTGCGAGGCGATCTTCACACCGGTTCCCAGCCCGGGCGTCATCGGGCAGGTCCGCAGCCTCATGGAAATCGGCGACTCGTCGGGCGAGGCCACGTGTTACGGCATTCTTTCCGGAATCGCCGCGGCGTCCTCGTCCGAGGTGTTGGCGGCCCACTACTCGGCGCTGCTGGCCAAGCGACGCCTTTAGACGACGAACTGGGTGCCGGCGGTGCCGGCGAGGGCGGCGCCGACGTTGGCCGGATCGGTGATCACGCCGCGTTTGCCGCCGTTTCCGAGGAATCGCAGCATCGCCTCGACCTTCGGGCCCATGCTGCCCGGATCGAACTGTTCTTCGTCCAGCAGCCGCTGCGCTTCCGCGATCGTCAGGGTATCGAGCCAGCGCTGATCGGGGGTGCCGAAATCGACGGCTACCTGGGGAACGCCGGTCGAAAGCAGAAGAACGTCGGCGCCGAGCCGTGTCGCCAGCAGGCTCGAGGCGAGATCCTTGTCGACAACGGCTTCGATGCCCTTCATGCGGCCGTCGGCATCGATGCTGACCGGAATTCCGCCGCCGCCGCAGGCGACGACCGTGAAACCGCATTCGATCAGCTTCGAGATCTGCTCGGCCTCGACGATTTCCAGGGGTTCGGGCGACGGCACGAAACGCCTCCAGCCCCTGCCGGAATCCTCCTTGACGACCCAGCCGAACCGACGGGCGCGATCCTTGGCGCCGGCCTCGTCGAAAAACGGACCGATCGGCTTGGACGGGTCCGCGAAGGCCGGATCGGCGGCGTCGACGACGACCATGGTGACCACCGCGACCGCCTTGTTGTCGATGCCGCGGGCGCTGAACTCGTTGGCCAGGGCCTTGCTGAACATGTAGCCGAGCGCGCCCTGGATGTCGGCGCCGGCATAGTCGATGGGAACGGTGATGACCTCGGCCGCGGCCACGTCGGAGCGTTGCAGGACGTTGCCGATCTGCGGTCCGCTGCCGTGGGTCAGAACGATCTTCCAGCCGCTCTCGTGGGCGTCGACGATGCTCGCGGACGGAGTTCTCGACGGCTTCGTACTGGTGGGCGATACTCACCCGGTCTTTCGCGGTGATCAGGGCGTTTCCGCCAACGCCGATGACGACGGTTCCCTGCTTATCAGACATGGTTGGCCCGTCCACCTACGAAGCCGCGATGACGGACGCGTGCAGCGGTTCGATCGTCTGAATAAACACCTCCAACGGTGCGCTGGTGATGCCGGCGCCGATCTGGCCGATCCCGGCTTCCTTGTGGGCGATGCCGGTGTTGACCACCGGCAGGATACCGGTATCGACGACCTTGCGGACGTCGATCCCGGCCGCGGTCGCCGCGAAGTCCAGGGCCGGCAGGGTGAACTGGCTGTTGCGGCCGATGGTGATATGGCGCATGTCGCGGCTCCGGATGAGCGCATCGGCAGGCGATCCGCCGACGAACTGGGTTATCGCCGGCGACGCCGCCATCGCGAACCCGCCGAGACCGGCGGTCTCGGTAATCGCGCTGTCGCCGATGTCGGCGGCCGCATCGGCGATGCTGTAGCCGGGAAAATACAGACCGTCGACGACCGGCGCCGGCGTCGTGAACCAGCGATCCGGCAGGCCGCTGATCCGAACCCCGAAATGCACGCCGTTTCGGGCCATGGCGGTCACCATCGAACTGCCCTTGACGCCATGGGCCGCGTCCAGCATCGCCTTGCAGCAGGGCATCGAGATATTGAGGAAGAAGTGGTCGTTGCCGGCAACGAACGCCGCCATTTCGCGGATGTCCCGCTGGCTCGCATCGGACTCGAGGGCGCCGATGATCAGCTTCTTGATCAACAGCGAGGTGCCGGCGGTGTTGCGGTTGTGAACCTCGTCGCCCATGTGCAGCGCCTGGGCGATCAGCGGCTTCATTTCGATCGGGCCGGTCGCCCTCAGCGCCGCCGCAAGGGTCGGCGCCAGCGACGTTTCCATCCATTTCAGCCGCTCGATGACATCGGCACTGTTGGCGCCGAAGCGCAGCACCTTGCCGAGGCCCTCGTTGAGCGTGCAGAAGGCCCGATTGCCGTGCTCCTCGTTGTTGACGATCCACACCGGCATCGACGGACTGACGATGCCGGCCATCGGGCCGACGGCATCGTGGTGGTGGCATGAATCGAACCGGATCCCGCCGTCTTCGGCGAGCTTCTCCGCCGACTCCGGATCATCCGCCCAGCCCTCGTAGAGGGCGGCGCCGATGATCGCGCCCTTCATCGGGCCGCACATCTCCTCCCATGCCACCGGTGGGCCGGCATGCAGGATGGTCTTGCCGTCCATGTCGGGAAGGTCGCGACCGGCGACACCGACACCCGCGAGGACGGGATTGGCGGCCGCGTAGCGGTCGAAGGCGACCCGGTTGGCGGCCTCGATCGCCGGGTGATTGATCAGCTCGGCGAGCTTGGCGCCGACCTCTCGGTTGCCGTTGGCCGGCGGCTGCCAGTCCACATGCTCGACCGAGCCGCCGACCGAGGAGATATTGTCGGCGAAGGACCGGATGCCGACGTTGATGATACTCAGCGTCTGGTCTTGAAAATCGTTCATGGATCGGTCTCTCGACTCTCTATCGGACTGCGCCGGTAATGGCTTGAATGAGGGACGCCGCCCGCCGCGATGCGGCGGCGTTGCTGCCCTCCAAATGGACGCCCGCGGATCGCAGCGTCTCGACCTGGCGGGCAAGGTTTTGCGGATCCAGATCCGTCCCGCAGACAAAGCCGACGAAAATCAGCTTGCGGCCACCGGCGCCGGCGATCGCCCGCGCCTCGTCGATCGAGGCGGCGATCTCGCCGGCCGGATCGGCATGGGCGCCATGACCCAGCACCACGTCGAACAGGATCACCGCCGTTTCCGGGTCCGCGGCTTCCTGCAGGATGCGCTCGTGGCGGGTGCGATGGTCGATCATCGGGTGCGGCCGGCCCTGGGTGAACTCGTCATCACCGAGATCGATGACCGTGTGCTCACGGCTGGTCCACGAATCCGCCAGGCGATGGTCCTCGTCGACCGGCGTGCTCGACCACACCGGGCCGAGCGGGCCGCGCAGGATCAGCTGGGCCTCGTAGCAGAACGTCCCGCCGCTATAGACGCCACGCAGATACTTCTGAGCGCCGTTCAGCCCGGAAATATCGATCGTTGGATCGGCGGCACTCTCGGGCGGCGGCGTACCGCCGACCACCGAACAGGCGATAACCGCCGCCTGTTCCAGGGTTTCGGCAAATTGAACCAAGTTGTCGTTCTGGGCCTGTTCCCCACCGAGGAAATTGACGACGACCGGCTTGCCGACGGCGCGCGCCGCGGTGATAACCTTCTCGGCGACGTCCGCGCTCGGTGGCTTGGAAATCAGGACGATGGCTTCCGTTCCCGGATCCTTCGCCAGCACCTCCAGGCCTCGGATCATGGTGATGCCGCCGACCTGCGATTTCAGGTCGCGGCCGCCGGTGCCGATCGCCTGGGATATGCCGACGCCCCATTGCGAGAGCAGGCTGGTGACCTGCTGCATGCCGGTTCCCGATGCCGCGACGACCCCGACCGACCCCGACCTGACCCCATTGGCGAACCCGAGCGGGACACCGTTGATGATCGCCGTGCCGCAATCGGGACCCATCATCATCAGGCCCTTACCGGATGCGATTTGCTTCAGCTTCACCTCGTCCTCGATGGCGACGTTGTCGCTGAACATCATCACGTTCAGGCCGAGATTGAGCGCCTTCCTGGCCTCGGCGGCGGCGTATTCGCCGGGGCACGAAATGAGCACCAGATTGTGTTCGGGATTGCGCGCCAGCGCCATTGCGATGCTGCGCGGCTCCATCTCCTGGGAGATACCGCCGGCCTGTGCGCCGGCGCCGACATTGTCGAGGCGGTCCTGGGCCAGGGCGAGCGCCGCCTCGGCGCTCTCGTCATCGTCCGCGGCAACCGCGATGAGCAGATCGTTGGGCTGTGCCTGGACGGATTTGTCGACGAGATTGGCGGCGACCGCAAGTTCCAGGTTTGCCTCTGTGGCCATGATTGCGGTCGCTTGGCGAACGCCGGGAAGTCCCTCCAGTTCCGCCGCGATCCTCATCAGCGCCACGGAGTTGAAGTAGTGGTTCTTCCTTATGAGAAATTTGTTGGGCACCGAAAATATTCTCCAACCGTGTCGACGGCCACTTTTGCGATCTTCCCGAGACTCGCGGGGAACCCGGGTCGAGTCCAACAGCGATTTCCGATCCCGACATCGGGGAATCCGATATTGCGACTTAATCGCGTCAGCGTCCACACGGTAAGGTCCGGACTCTCGACGTTGTTGCCCTGAGCCCGTTCTTGTCGGACTTGGCGTCCCCATATCACCTTATTGGATTGCCGTTGCCGGGGGAAATACCGGTCCATCGGATTTTCCGATCGGTCGTCCCGGAAATCCCGTTTGACTTTCTCCCTCGCCAACGAGGTTAATGTTCCGGCGTTCGTCTTTCTGACGGAGGCCAAGAAATGGGTTCGATTAGGGATTAGGGAGGCTGAAACATGGTTGCACGGGCAAAGACGAGAGCGGGTTCCCTGCTTCTCAAGGCTGTCGTGATCTTCGCGGCGTTGATTCTGACGCCGCTGCCATCGCACGCGGACACCCTCAAGGTCGCGGGGATCTTCGAAACGCCGATCGAGGAGCCGTGGGTCAAGCAGATCCACCAGGCGCTGCTTCGCGCCCAGAAAGAGCTCGGCATCGAATACACGTGGTCGGAGGGCGTCAAGTCCGCGGATTTCGCACGGGTCATGCGCGAGTACGCGGAAAAAGGCTATGGGCTGATCATGGGTGATTCCTTCGGTGCCGAGCGGATCGCCCGGCGGGTGGCCAGGGACTACCCGAACATCGCCTTCGTCTTCGGTTCGGGGATCGGGCCGGCGGAGCCGAACTTCGGCGTATTCGACAACTGGATCCACGAACCCGCCTACCTCTCCGGCATGATCGCCGGCAAGATGACCAAGTCCAACGTGGTCGGCGCGGTCGGTGGCATTGCGATCCCCGAGATCAACCGGCTGATGAACGCTTTTTGCGCCGGCGCCAAGGAGGTCAACGACAAGGTCCACTGCAAGTTCTCGTTCATCGGCTCGTTCTTCGATCCGCCGAAAGCGAAAGAGGCGGCGATCGCCCAGATCGAAGCGGGTGTCGACGTGATCTACGCGGAACGGTTCGGCGTCATCGAGGCCGCCCAGGAGAAGGGCGTTCTGGCGATCTCCAATATGTCGGATCAGGCCGAGCTCGGTCCGGACACGGTCATCACCGGGCCGATCTGGGACATGTACCCGACGGTCGAGCACATCATAAAGCTGGTCAGGGCGGGCGTGTTCACCGCGCAGGATTTTGGCGGTTTCTCGTACATGGCCAAGGGCGGATCGTATCTCGCGCCCTATCACAAGTTCGAGGACAAGCTCCCGGCGGACGTCAAGGACATGGTCGCCAAACGGCAAGGCGAGATCATCGAGGGCACCTTCCGGGTCGATGTCTCCGAAAGCGCACCGAAGTCCGACTGAACGGATGCACAGCGGTCCGGGGTGGCCCCGTCGCCCCGGACCCGTCTCTCGGGAGCTCAACGATGACGGAGACGAACGCCTCTCCTCGCCATGCGCGGGATCTGCAAGAGCTTCGGCGCCAACAGGGCCAACGACGGCGTCGATCTCACCCTCCATCGCGGCGATATCCTCGGCCTGTTGGGCGAGAACGGGGCCGGCAAGACGACCCTGATGAACGTCCTGTTCGGCACCTACGCGGCCGATGAGGGCACCATCGAGATCGAAGGCGAGCCGGCCGCGATCCACAACTCGGCCGACGCCATCGCCCGCGGTGTCGGCATGGTCCACCAGCATTTCCACCTGGTCCAGCGCCACACCGTGATCGGCAACCTGATGGTCGGACAGAAGAGCCGCTTCGGCCTTCTCGACCGCGCCGCGGCCAAGAAGCGGCTTGCCGAGATCGGGGAGGAATACAACCTTCATCTCGACCCCGACGCCGTCGTCGGCCGGATGACCGTCGGCGAGCAACAGCGTCTCGAGATCGCCAAGGCGCTCTATCGCGGCGCCCGCATCCTGATCCTCGACGAGCCGACGGCGGTGCTCACGCCGCAGGAGGCCGAGGGGCTGTTCCGCGCCATGCGCTCTCTGGCGGCGAAGGACATGGGGGTGATCTTTATCAGCCACAAGCTCTACGAGGTCCGCGAGATCACCAACCGGATGATGATCATGCGCCAGGGCGTGGTGACGTCCACCCTCGACAATTCTCCGGATCTCACCGACCGCCGGCTCGGCGAGCTGATGTGCGGGCACGAGCTGAAGCCGCCGGTGAAGCCGCCGAGCGAGCGGGGCGGTCCGCTCCTGCAACTGGAAGGGATCGTTGCCGGCGGCAGCGCCGAGCGGCCGGTGCTCAAGGATCTCTCCCTGACCGTCCACGCCGGCGAGATCCTCGGCATCGCCGGCGTGTCGGGAAACGGCCAGAAGGAACTCGCCGACGTCATCGCCGGCGTTCTGCAACCCCACGCCGGCCGGATGGTGATCGACGGCACGGTGATCGACCGCCCCAGCGTCGACGTGGTCAAGAAGTTGGGTATCGGGCGGGTGCCCGAGGACAGGATGGTCACCGGCCTGATCACCGCGCTGCCGCTCAGCGCCAACATGGTGCTGTCCCGGATCAACGAGAAGCCGTTCAGCCGCCATGGGCTGATCAACCGCGGCGCGATCCGCAAGTTCGTCAAGGAGCAGATCGAGCGGTTCTCGATCAAGACCGCCGGCATCGACGTGCGCACCGGGACGCTCTCCGGCGGCAACCTGCAGAAGGTCCTGCTCGCCCGCGAATTGGCGTTCGATCCGCTGGTCCTCCTGGTCGCGCAGCCGACCCGCGGCATCGACGTCGGGGCGACCGAATTCGTCCACCGCCAGTTTCTCGACCAACGCGCACGCGGCCGCGGCGTGATCGTCATCAGCGAGGACCTGGAAGAACTGTTCACGCTTTCGGACCGCATCGCGGTCCTCTACGAGGGCAAGATCATGGACGTTCTGCCGGCGGCCGAGGCGACGGCCCAGAAGGTCGGCTTGCTGATGGCCGGATATCGGGGAGAGGCAGCATGATCCGCCTTCGCCTCGAACAGCGCGAAAAGACGTCGGCATGGCTCAGTTTCGCCCTGCCCATCGCCGCCATTTTCGCCACCTTGGTTCTGTGCAGCGGCCTGATCGTCATCGCCGGCGCCAGTGTCATCGATTCCTACGCGGCGATGTTCCTGAGCGCGGTCGACAGCAAGTTCGATATCGTCGAGACGATCGTCAAGGCCGCGCCGCTGGTGCTCACCGGTCTTGCCGTCGCCGTCGCCTTCCGCGCCAAGTTCTGGAATATCGGCGCCGAGGGACAATTCCTTCTCGGCGCGATGGCGGCGGTCTACGTCGGAACCCAGGAAAGCCTCCCCGCCTGGTCGCTGGTGCCGTTGATGATCATCTGCGGGATCGCCGCGGGGGGCCTGTGGGCGGCGATCCCGGCGTTCCTCAAGGCACGCTACAAGGTCGACGACGTGGTCACGACCCTGCTGCTCAACTTCATCGTGTTCTACGGGATGATGGCGTTGCTCGACGGGCCATGGAAGGATCCCCTGAGCGGCTTTCCCGATTCGCCGGACATTCGCATGGAGGCCGAGTTCCCGATCCTTCTGCACGCGACGCGACTGCACCTCGGCGTTCTCCTCGCGGCCATCGCCGCGGTTTTCGTCTGGTGGTTGATGCGGTTCACCACCCTCGGCTTTGCGATCCGCGCCGTCGGCCAAAACCCGCAAGCTTCCGCTTATGCCGGCCATAACATCACCGCCGTGATCATGCTGACGGCGTTGATCTCGGGCGGGCTGGCGGGATTGGCCGGAGTCGGCGAGGCCGCCGGTCTCCATTTCCAGGTCATGGCGGGAATATCGACGGGCTATGGCTATACCGGCATCGTCATCGCCATGCTGGCAGGGCTCAATCCCCTCGGCGTGGTTCCGGCGGCCATCTTCTTTGCGATCATCATCACCGGAGCAGATGCGATGTCGCGAAGTACCGGGGTGCCGGTGTTTCTCGCCGACGTCATGCAGGGAACGGCGCTGATGACCATGCTGATCGCCCTGCTTTTCACCAACTACCGAATTCGCGTCGGACTCCCGAGCCATGGATGAAATCCTCGCCCAGATCTTCCAGGTCGGTTTCTTCGCGGCGATGATCCGCATCGCGACGCCTTTGCTGTTCGCCACCCTCGGTGAGCTGTTCGCCGAACGGTCCGGGGTTCTCAATCTCGGCATCGAGGGGATCATGCTGCTCTCGGCGATGACCGGGTTTACCGCGACCTACTTCACCGGCAGCCTGTGGCTGGGGGTCGCCGCGGCGATGCTGACCGGGGCGATCGCCGGCGTGCTGATGGGATTGCTCACGGTGACCTTCGGCCTCAGCCAGCATGTCTCCGGGCTGGGCCTGACCCTGTTGTGCTCCGGCCTCGCTTTCTTCTTCTACCGGGTGATCTTCGAGCAGCCGGCGAGCCCGCCGAACATCAAGGCGTTCGAGACGGTGCCGATCCCGCTGCTCTCCGACATCCCGATTATCGGACCGGTGTTGTTCAACCAGTACGCCCTGGTCTACATCGCTCTGCTGTCTGGTTCCGGCAACGGCTTTCGTGCTCCGTCACACGACCTGGGGGCTCCACCTTCGCACTGTCGGCGAGTCGCCGCACGCGGCCGATTCCGCCGGCGTCAGCGTCGCCGCGATCCGCTACCAGGCGCTGATGCTGTCGGGCGTCCTGATGGGGATCGCCGGCGCCTTTCTGTCGATGGCCCAGTTCAACGCGTTCACCTTCGGGGTGATTTCCGGCCGCGGCTGGGTGTGCATCGCGCTGATCGTCTTCGGCCGGTGGGATCCGTGGAAGTCGGCACTCGCGGCGTTCCTGTTCGCTTTCATCGACGCCCTGCAACTCAGGTTGCAGGCAAGCGCCGCCATCGATCTGCCCTATCAGCTGTTCCTGATGATGCCGTTCGTTCTCACCATCGTGGCGATGGCGTTCCTGTCGCGCAATGCACCGGTACCCGCCGCGCTGCTGACGCCGTTCCGCAAAGAAGAGCGGTGATGCTCGATCTGGTGATCCGCAACGCCAATCTGCCCGACGGCCGAACCGGCATCGACATCGCCGTCGACAAGGACCGGATCGTCGAAGTCGCGCCGAAGATCCAGGCCGAGGCGTCGCGGGAGATCGACGCTTCCGGACGCCTGGTGACGCCGCCGTTCGTCGATGCCCACTTCCACATGGACTCCACCCTGTCCTACGGCCTTCCGCGGATCAACGCGTCGGGCACGCTGCTCGAGGGGATCGCGTTGTGGGGCGAGCTCAAGCCGGATCTGACCCAGGAAGCCCTGACCGAGCGGGCGCTCCGCTATTGCGATTGGGCGGTCGGACACGGGCTCCTCGCCATTCGCTCCCACGTGGATATCTGCGACGACCGGCTGCTGGCCGTGGACGCGCTGCTCGAGGTCAAGAAAACGGTCAAGCCGTATCTCGACCTGCAACTGGTGGCGTTTCCCCAGGACGGCTATCTGCGGTCGCCCAACGCCCGGGACAACATGCAACGGGCGCTCGACAAGGGCGTCGACGTGGTCGGCGGCATTCCCCATTTCGAGCGGACCATGGCCGACGGCCCGGCCGCCATCCGCGCCCTCTGCGAGATCGCCGCGGAACGGGGGCTGATGGTCGACATGCATTGCGACGAGAGCGACGACCCGATGTCGCGTCACGTAGAGGCGCTGGCGGCCGAAACGCAGCGCCTGGGGCTGAACGGCCGGGTCACCGGTTCGCACCTCACCTCCATGCACTCCATGGACAACTACTACGTCAGCAAGCTGATCCCGTTGATGGCGGAGGCCGAGCTGCGCATCGTCGCCAATCCGCTGATCAACATCGTCCTCCAGGGGCGCCACGACACCTATCCGAAACGCCGCGGCATGACCCGGGTGCCCGAGCTGATGGCGGCCGGGCTGACGGTGGCGTTCGGCCAGGACTGCGTGATGGATCCCTGGTATCCGCTCGGCGCCGCCGACATGCTCGACGCCGCGTCGATGGGATTGCACGTGGCGATGATGACCGGCAGCGACGCGATGCGGGCCTGCTTCAGGGCGGTCACCGAGAACCCGGCGCGGATCCTCGGGCTGGAGGGCTACGGCATCGAACCCGGCTGTTTCGCCGACCTGGTGATCCTCCAGGCCGCCGATCCGGTGGAAGCAATTCGTCTTCGCGCGACCCGGCTCCACGTCATTCGCCGCGGCGCCGTCATCGCCGAGACCGCCCCGGCGGCGGCAACCCTGCACCTGCCCGGACGCCCGGCATCGGTGGACTTTACGCTCGCCCGGTGACCATGATCACCGACCCGCTCACCGGTCGAGAACGATCACCTGGTTGAAGTCGAGGCACAGTCCGACGGCCTCCGCTTCGTTCAGCGTCGTCCGGCCGCGCTGGTGCGTATCCTCCACCAGTATCGTATGGCTCCCCACCTGCACCGCGTAACGGACCTGACTTCCGAGGAATTCCCGGTAGCGCACCGTTCCCCGCAAGGTGATCTCGCCGGCGTTGGTCTCGTCGTCGACGCGTACGTCCTGCGGACGAAAGACGATGGTCCGCTGGCCCCGCTGCGGCGTTTCGAGGGGTACCGATATGCCGTCGTCGGAACGGAATACGCTCTGCCCGTCGTGCTCCTCGATGATACCCTCGAGGGTGTTGGCGGTGCCCAGGAAGCCGGCGACGAACAGATTGGCCGGGTTGTCGTAGAGCTCCAGCGGCGTTCCCACCTGTTGGATTATTCCGTTCTGCATGACCGCGATGCGGTCGCACATGGTGTTCGCCTCTTCCTGGTCGTGGGTGACGAAGATGGTCGTGATGTCGAGCTTGCGCTGGAGTTCGAGGATGTCCTGGCGCATCTGAATGCGCAACTTGGCGTCGAGATTCGACAACGGCTCGTCGAGCAGCAGAACCTGGGGCTCGATGACGATCGTGCGCGCGAGGGCGACGCGCTGTTGCTGGCCTCCGGAAAGCTGTGACGGCCGGCGTTCGGCGAGGTCGAGGAGGCCGACCAGATCGAGCGCCGCCTCGACGCGCCGCTTGATCTCCGCCCTGGACATCCGCCGCTCCTCCAGTCCGAAGGAGACGTTGGCACGCACCGTCATATGCGGCCACAGGGCGTAGCTCTGGAACACCATGCCGACGTTGCGCCGCCACGGCGGGAGTCCCGCGACGTTCTTGCCGCCGATCAGCACCCGTCCGGTCTGCGCCTGGTTGAAGCCGGCAATGAGCCGCAGCAACGTGGTCTTGCCGCAACCCGAGGGACCGAGAAAGGCGAAGAACTCGCCGGGATGGATTTCGAGATCGATGTCCTTGAGGACATGCGTCTTGCCGAAAGAGAGGTTCACTGCCTCGATGCCGACCCCGACCGACGGCGCGGCGCTCTTCAGATCTTCGACCGTCATTCAGTCCTCCTCATTGGAACTCCGCGATCGCACCCTTCTCCCGCTCGCGTCTGCCGCGCTCGATGACCCGGTGGGACAGATAGGTCGCGAGGCCGACGATGGCGACGGCGACCATGCCGAGGGCGGCGCCGGGACCTCGGCCGGCGGCCGACTGCATGAACACATAGAGGCCATAGGCGAGCGGCGCGTCGCTTTGCCGGCCGACCAGCATGATCGTCGCCGACAGCTCGACGGATGCCGTCGCGAAGCTGGTGACGAAACCGGCGAGGATGCCGCCGGACATCAGCGGAACGACGATCCGGCGGACCGTCCGCATCTTTCCGGCGCCCAGGTTCTCGGCGGCTTCCTCCAGCGAGACGCTCACCTGGTGCAGGGCGGCGGTGCAGGCGCGCAAGGCGTAGGGAAGGCGCCGCACGCCGAGCGCTACCGCCAACATCACCCACCACGTTGCCAGCGGCTGGTTGCTCCACGGCAGATTGACGCCGAAGTAGGTCCGCAGGAAGCCGATGCCGAGAACCACGCCGGGCACCGCGAGCGCAGCCATGGCGACGTAGTCCAGCGCCTGCCGCCCAATCAGCGACGTGCGGAAGACCAGATACGCGATGGCCACCCCGATGACCACGTCCAGGCTTGCGGCGATCGAGGCGTACACCAGCGTGTTCGAGATGTACTCGGGCGTCTCGGCGAAAACGCGTTCGTAGTGGGCTATCGTGTAGGCGTCCGGCAGCGGGCTGTACGACCAGATGGTTCCGAACGAAAGCAGTGTCAGGCCGATGTGCGGCGCCAGCACCAGCGCCAGGATGAACAGGATGATGGCGTAGGCGATCACCTTCTCCCAGGGGCGCATTTCGCGTTTGCTCAGGCCGCCACCGCCGCGTTGCACGGTGGCGTAATCCTTGCCGCGCAACGCCAGGGCGGCGACCCACATCGCCGCCAGCGAGGAGACCACCAGGATCACCGAGATGACGTAACCCATCGGATCGGCGATGCCGATCGACGAGATGCGCAGGTAGGCCTGGGGAGCCAGCATCGTGTTGACGTTGAGCAGAAGCGGCGTGCCGAGGTCGTCGAACACCTTGATGAATACCAGGGCGGCCCCGGCGACGTAGCCCGGCATCGCGAGCGGAAAGACGATGCGCCGGAACAGGCGGAAGCCGCTGCACCCCAGGTTCTGGGCCGACTCCTCCATGGCCTTGTCGATATTGTTCAGGCTGGCCGACAGATTGATGAGAATGAACGGGAAATAATGAATGCTCTCTACGAAGATGACCCCGTTGAGCCCCTCCATGAACGGAATGTTGACTCCGAACCATTGGTCGAGCAGCAGGTTCACCGTTCCGTTGCGGCCGAACAGCATCTGCATTGCGACCGCGCCGACGAACGGCGGCATGATCAAGGGAATGACCCCTAGGCTCTGGATCAGGATCGAGCCGCGGAACACGAAGCGGGTGGTGAAGTACGCCAGCGGCAGGGCGAACAGGGACGAGAGGACCACCGACATCCCGGCCACGTAGACGGAATTGAAGAACGATTCCCGGAACAGCGAGGTGTTGAAGAAATCGGCGAAGTTGACCAGCGTGAGTTCGCCGGTCCGGGCGCTGGTGAAGGCCACGAAAACCACCTTGGCGACCGGCACCACCAGAAACGCCATCAGAAACGCGGCAATCAACAGCGCGATCGCGGCCTGCCCCGGCCGCATCGTGGCGAAACCGGCGCGCGCCCGGGCGACGGCGGTCACGGCCGGTTCCGTTCGATCAGCGCCGGCGCCCGGGGCTGACGACCCCGGGTCAAGCTATTTCGCCATCGCGAGAGCGGCCTTCGCCTTTGCCTCGGCCTCCGCGTAGTTCTTCGAGGCGAAGGCATCCCATTTCTCCTCCACCTGCGCCTGACGCATCGGCACCTCGTCGCCCTTCTTCTTGCGCTTCTTTTCGAAGATCGCGTCGAAGGACGAATCCATGGACTCCGCCTCGCTCACCGGCATCGCGGCGATCAGATCGCGCGCCTCCCGAACCAGCTTCTCGCCCTCTGCGTTGGGCTTCTTCGCCAATGCCGCCTCGGCATCCTGCACCGCCTTGGTGGCGGCGCGCAGGCCGTCGAGTTGGAAGGTGATGAGCTGGTCGAACAGCGCGTTGACCAAGTTGTAGCGTTGCCCCGACTTCTTCGACGTCGAACCGCACCGCCGCCCCGATCGAGGAGTCCTTGAACGGGTTGGGGAAGTCGGCAGGCGCCTTGGCGTAGGTGTCCGGATTGATCGGCAATCGACGGATCTTCGGGTCGAGGAGGATTTCCTGGCCTTCCGTCGACAGCAGGAAATCGACGAACGCCTTGGCCGCGTTGGGATGCGGCGCGTTCTTCACGATCGCGACGTTGGCCGGCACCAGCGTCGTCACCGTCGGATACACGAACTCGACGGGAAAACCGGTGGCCTTGGACGAGAATCCGAAGAAATCGATGACGATGCCGACGCCGAAGTCGCCGCTGTTCACGCCGTCGGGCACGCCGAAGCTGCGCTCGGTGATGGTCTTGAAGTTGCCGGCCATTTCCTTGAGGCTGCGCCAGCCCTGATCCCAGCCGTCACCCTGGAGAATGGTTTCCACGGTGAGGTGCGTCGTGCCGGAGCGCGACGGCGCCGACATGCCCACGTGGTCGTGATAGACGGCTTGCTTGAGGTCGTCCCATTCCTTGGGCTCCGGCAGGCCTTTCGCCTTTAGATAGCGGGTGTTGTACATGATGCCGTAGCCGGCGGCGGCGAAGCCGAGGTACATGCCATCCGGATCGTTCATCGGGTAGGCGCCGATCTTGTCGGGAATGCCCTTGACGTCGGGCCGGTAGGCTTCGAGCAACCCGTCGTTCTTCAACACCTCGAATGCATCCGGCGCCGACGCCCAGAAAATGTCCGACGTGTTGTTCTTGGACGTCTCCTCAATGAATTTCACGCCGGCCGTCGTTTTCTTGTTGAGAACCTCGACCGCGGTTCCCGGATGCTTCTTTTGGAAGGCCGCCTTGAACGGCTCCGTCAGATCCTTCGGAAACGACGTTATGATGACGAGCTTGTCCTCGATCTCGGCAGCCGCACCCGGAAGCGCCGCCGCCATGGCGACGATCAGGCCCGCCAACACCGCTGTCAGCTTTCGCATGGACGATTCCTCCCATTTTTGCCGTGTCCGGTTCGGCGAAACGCCGAACGCGTTTCCGAAACGGACATGTACCGCCCTTACCCGAAATTGGTGGGGCGAGCATTGTTGGTTGAATACGTTACATAGCCTTGATCTCGTCTTCAAGCGGCGTGTCGGTCGCGCAATCGGCGGAGACCGCTTGCCTCGAAGGCCGGGGCATCCGCCTAGCCTGGATCCCGTTACCGCGCCGGTTGGCGGGTCAGTTCCTTCATTTTCGCCTGATCGACGAGCCTGCCGTGGCTGATCACATGGGCCGGCGCCGCGTGATGGCGCAGGGCTTCGACCACGTCCGGCTCGTCGAGCACCACCAGGTGCGCCGGCGCCCCGACCTGCGAGCCGGAAGTTCGGCGATGTTGATCGCCCGCGCCGCGTCGACCGTGACCATGTCGTAGAGCCTGTCGATCTCCGCGCGGGTGGTCATCCACAACAGGTGCGACGCGAGGAAGGCGACCTCCATGCATGTTGTTGCGGCCGAAGGGATAGTAGGCATCGGAGATGTCGTCCTGGCCGAGGCAGACGAGGACGCCTTCGTCGAGCAGCTCCTTGACCCGAGCGTGCAGCGGCCCGGTATGCGGATCGCTGACAACCGCCACCCGGGCGCGCTTCAGGGTTCCCACCAGCCGGTGGAAGTACGGCAGGGGATAGAGGCACATCGCCCGGCAGTGATGGGCGAGCGCGCGGCCCTGCCAGCCCCGCCGGATCGCCTCCAGCGCCATCGCCTCCAACGTTCGCAATCCGGCGTCGCCGGCGTCGTCGAGCAGCATCGACACGTCCTTGTCGAACTCTCGGGCGAGGTCGAAGCAGATGCCGATGTGCAGGGCGGCGTCGGCGTCGGTGTATTCGATCCACGGAATGCCGGCGACCACGTCGGCGCCAAGTTCCATCGCCTCGTGCATCAATTCGGCGGCGCCCGGCTCGCGGACGATGCCGTCCTGGGCGAACGCCGCGACCTGGATGTCGACGATCCCCTCGAACTCGTCTCGCACCGCGATCAGCGCCTTGACGCCCTCCAGCCGCGCCTTGCCGTCGACGTCGGCGAACGCTCGGATGTGGAGGTTGCCGTGGACCGCCGCCAGGGCGACGGCGCGCCGGGCATTGTCGGTGATCCACGACGCGTCGTAGTTGTCCTTGACGGCGCTCGCCAACTCGATGGCGGTCATCGCCTTGCCCATCCCCGCCGCGTGGTAGTCCGCGAGCGCCGCCTCTTCCATCATCGGCAGCGTCCACACCTTGCACAGGTGGAGATGGCTGTTGACGAAGGACTCGGTCACCAGATTGCCCCGGGCATCGATCTCGGTCGCGGCCGTGCCGTCGAGGCCTTCCCCGATAGCGGCGATGCGGCCGTCCGAGATCCCGATCTCGAACAGCCGATCCTGACGACCGCGCAGACGAGCCCGCCGGACGAGGATGTCGTAGCGGTCGGGCATCGTCCGTCGACCTCGGGACTTCGACCTCGCCTCAGTCGGCGGTTTCTATGACTTTCTCCCGCGGCAGAATCAAGTTGAGCACGACGCCGACGACGCCGGCGAGACCGATGCCGCCGAGGGTGAAGGTCCCGATCGAGAACTGCATGCCGCCGATCCCCAGCACCAGGATCATCGAGATGATGATCAGGTTGCGGGGCTTGGTCAGGTCTTCGCGCCCGCCCACCAGGTTGCTCAGGCCGACCACCGTGATCGCCCCGAACAGCAGCACCAGGATACCGCCCATCACCGGTGTCGGGATGGTCTGGAGCAACGCCCCCAGCTTGCCGATGAAGGAAAGGGCGATCGCCCAGATCGCCGCCCAGGTCATGATCGCCGGGTTGAACGCCCGGGTCAGGGTGACCGCCCCGGTCACCTCGGAGTAGGTGGTGTTGGGCGGGCCGCCGAGAAATCCGGCCAAGGACGTGGCGAGGCCGTCCCCGAGCAAGGTGTTCTGGATTCCCGGATCCTTCAGGTAGTCCTTCTTGGTGACGCCGCCGATCGCCAGGATGTCGCCGAAATGCTCGATGGCGGGGGCGATGGCGACCGGCAGGATGAACAGGATCGCCTGCAGATTCCACTCCGGCAGCACGAAGCTGGGCATGGCGAACCACGGCGCCGCCGCCACGGTCGAGAAATCGACCAGCTGCGCCTCGCCGGTCAGGCTTATGAGCAGGGCCGCCGCGTATCCGACCGACCGCACCCAGCAGGATCGGGATGACCCTGAACAGCCCCCTGCCGAGGAGCGCCACCAGGATGGTCACGATCAACGCGATCGCCGCCAGCATGAGCGCCTGGTCCTCGGGAACCAGGACCGCCGCACCGTCGCCGGTCTTGCCGATGGCCAGGTTGACGCCGATCGGGGCGAGGATGAGCCCGATGACCATGATCACCGGTCCGGTCACGACGCGCGGCAGGTATCGCTCGAGGAACTCGCTGCCCTTGATGCGGACGACGAAGCTGATGGCCACGTACACCAAGCCCGCCGCCGCCAGGCCGCACAAGGTGCCCGGGATCCCCCAGGTCTGCACGCCGTAGATGATCGGCGCGATGAACGCGAACGACGAGGCCAGGAAAATGGGCACCTTGCCTCTCGTGCACACCTGGAAGACCAGCGTGCCGCGCCGGCGGTGAACAGCGCGACGTTGGGATCCAGCCCCGTCAGCAACGGGACAAGCACCAGCGCGCCGAACGCGACGAACATCATCTGCGCGCCGATGAGCCACTGGCCGGGTCTGAATTGATATTCCGCTACCGAGATGTCGTTGTTCATGAAGCCTCCTTTAAAGCCTGACCCACACCGCCTGGACCGGCGGACCCGCTCAAAGAGCCGCCAGAATATAGGCGATCAAACCGACAATGATAGCGAGAAGCGCCCAGTTGAGCCTGCGGATGTGCGCCATGTTCTCGTCGCCCCGGCCGCCCGGCGGCGCCACCGCCGTTGCCGGCGCCCCGGCCGCGACGCTCACCGCCTCGGGCGCAACCGCCTGGGTCAGCGGCACCGCGCCGGTGACGATGTCGCCGAAGCGCGAAAAGAACTCGCGGGCCTGCTTGTTGGCCGCCGACTTGACCAGCCGCGAGCCGATCTGCGCCAGTTTTCCGCCGACGTCGGCGTTGACCGTATAGCGCAGAACCGTCCCGTCGCCGTCTTCCACGAGCACCACGTCGGCGCCCCCCTTGGCCATCCCGGCCGTCCCGCCCTTGCCTTCACCGGTGATGGTGTAGCTCTCCGGAGGACGAATGTTGGAGAGCTCCACCCTTCCGGAAAATTTCGCCCGCACCGGTCCGACCTTCGCCTGCACGATCGCGTCGAAAGCATTGTCGCCGTCCCGGGTCAGCGACTCGCAACCCGGGATGCAGGCCTTCAACACCTCCGGATCGTTGAGGGCGTTCCAAACCGCCTGTCTGGAGGCCGCAATACGGTGGTCACCGCTCAGCTCCATCGCGCCTATTCCTCCCTAGTGGTCTCGGGTCAGCTCCCACAACCGGTTGGGGCTGAGGGGGATCTCGAGGATGTCCACACCTTTCGACGGCAGATCCAGAGCATCCTCGACAGCCTGCGCGAACAGCGGACCGACCGGGATCGCGCCCGCCTCGCCGACGCCCTTGATGCCCATTCGGTTGGTCGTCGACGGTGTTACCGTGTGGTCGAGGGTCATGTGGGGGATGTCCAGCGAGGTCGGAATCAAATAGTCGACGAGCGTTGCATTGAGGAGTTGGCCCTGATCATCGAACAGCAATTGCTCGAAAAACGCATTGCCGATGCCCTGCGCGACACCGCCGTGGATCTGTCCCTCGACGACAAGCGGGTTGATGACGGCGCCGCAGTCGTGGACGACGACGTATTTCTTGATATCCACCATCATCGTCTCCGGATCGACCTCGACGATCATCGCGTGGGCGCCGCTGGCGGTGGTACCGCTCGCCGGGCCGAAATACCGCGTCGCTTCCAGACCGGGCTCGACCCCCGGCTGGACCGCGCCGCGCATCGGATTGGCCTTCTTGGCCAGATCACCGAGGCCGATGGCGTTGCCGGGCTCGCCGGCCACCGAGACCTGCCCGTCCTCGACGACCAGCTTGTCCTCGCCGCACCCGAAGTGCTCCGCGGCCACTCTCAGGATCTTTTGGTGGACGGCTTCCGCCGCCTCGTTGACCGCGTTGCCGGCGACGACGGCGCCGCGGCTGGCGAAGGTGCCGGCGCCCCAGTAGAACTGGTCGGTATCGCCGGTGATGACGTCGACGTTTTCCACGTTGACGCCGAGGTGATCGGCGGCGATCTGGGCGAAGCTGGTGTAGTGGCTCTGACCCTGCGTGCCGATCCCGGTGGTCACGCACACCCGCCCGTTGGCCTGGATTTGTACCTTCGCGCCCTCGTACGGCCCGATGCCGGTGCCCTCGATATAGCAGACGACACCGATCCCGACCCGCTTGCCCTGCGCGCGCAGTTTCGGTTGCTCCTCGCTCACGAACCGCCGGTAGTCGATCATTTCGAGCAGGCGGTCGAGGATCGGCGCGTAGTCGCCGCTGTCGTAGGTCAGCGGGGCGAAATCCTGGAAGATGATCTCGTTGCCGAACGGAAACGCGTCCGGCGGGATGAAGTTTCGCCGCCGGATCTCCGTCCGGTCGATCCCCAGCTCGCGCGCCGCGATATCGAGCAGGCGCTCGATCACGAACACCCCGTGTTGGCGGCCGGCGCCGCGGTAGGGCGCGACGATCGGCTTGTTGGTGAACACCGCGGTGAAGGTGCTGTCGTAGTTGGGAACGACATAGGGGCCGAGGATCTGGCACTGGCTGTTGATCGGCACCGTCAGGCCGTACGGGTTGTAGGCGCCGGTGTCGTGGAGGAACACGTCCTTGATGCCGAGGATCTTTCCGTCCGCCGCGAGGGCGATCTCGGCGTCATGGATCTGCCCCCGCTCCTGGGTCGTCGCGAGGAAATGCTCGCCCCGATCCTCGATCCACTTGACCGAGCAGCCGAGCTTGATCGCCGCCCACGGGACCAGCAGCTCTTCCGGATAGTACATCAGCAGCTTGGAGCCGAAGCCGCCGCCGACGAACGGAGCGATCACCCGCACCTGCACCGCATTGAGCCCGAGCAGATCGGCGAGACCGTTGCGCAGCGACGTCGGCGCCTGGGTCGTCGCCCATACGCAAAGCCGCTCGGCCTTGGCGTCCCATTGCGCGACCACGCCGCGGGTTTCCATCGGCTGCGCCATGCCGTGCTCGTAGACGAAGCGGCGCTTGACGACCTTGGCGGCGCGTCCGGCCACGGCGCCGTAGTCGCCTTTGACCTGGTGCACGTGCGCCGCGACGTTGCCGGCGACGTCGTCGTGGACGCGGGGCGCATCGCCCGCCGCCGCCTTCTCCAGATCGGCGGCGACCGCCAGCGGTTCGTAGTCGACGACGATGTCGTTGAGCGCGTCCTCGGCGACATAGCGGCTTTCCGCGACCACCAGAGCCACCGCCTCGCCGACGTGCCTCACCTTGTCCTTGGCCAACGGAACCTGGGTCCGCTTGTTGAAGACCAGGCCGTCGATCGGCGGCGGCGGGACCACCAGCGGCACGGTCTGCCAGAAGTCGCCGAGATCGTCGGCGGTGATGACGGCGACGACGCCGTCGCGCTCCAGCGCCCCCGCAACATCGATACCGACGATGCGGGCGTGAGCATTGGGGCTGCGCAGCACCGCGGCATGCAGCATGTCCGGCAGGTCGATGTCGTCGACGAACAACCCGCGGCCGGTCAGAAGTGCCCTGTCCTCGTTTCGCTTCACCGGCGAGCCGACATATCGGTTGGTCGTTTTCTTCAACTCTTCGGACCCCTTCCGGCGATCCGCGTTGCCGCCAGCGTCACCGCCTCGACGATGTGCTGGTAGCCGGTGCAGCGACAAAGGTTGCCCGAGAGCGCCTGGCGAATCTCGGCTTCGTTCGGCGACGGGTTCTCGTCGAGGAAGGCCTTCATCGTCATCAGGATTCCCGGGGTGCAGAAGCCGCACTGCAATCCGTGGGCATCGCGAAAGGCTTCCTGCAGCGGATGCAGCCGATCGCCGTCGGCGGCGAGGCCTTCGACCGTGACAATCTCGTGGCCGTGCGCCTGTGGGGCGAACATCAGGCACGACCGCATCGGCAGGCCGTCGAACAGGATCGTGCAGGCGCCGCACACGCCGTGCTCGCAGCCGACGTGGGTTCCGGTCAGGCCGAGCTCGTGGCGGAGGAAGTCGCTGAGCAGCAGCCGGGGCTCGACCACCCGGGTGTAGGGGGTGCCGTTGACCGACGTGGTGACCGTGAACAACCCCTCGATCATCCTCTCACCTCTTCGCTCCCGGCCGCCGCCAGCGCCCGTTTCACCGCGCGTCCGGTCAGCACCGCGGCCAGGTGGCGCTGAAACGCCTCGCTGGCCTGGGCGTTGCCGGTCGGACTGATCTCTTCCCGGGCGAGATCCCCGGCGATGCGCAGTTGCTCGTCGCCGATCCGCCCGCCGACCAGCGCCCGCGCCGCCCGGTCCGCCGCCACCGGGATCTCGCCGGCGTTGCAATAGGTCAGGCGGGCATCGGCGCAGGTTCCGTCCTCGCCGAGGGTGATTACCGCCGCCACCCCCATCATCGCGTAGTCGCCGGGCCGCCGCGCCAGTTCGATGAAACAGGTTCCGGTCCGCGGAGCCAGCGCCGGCAGTTCGACCTCGACCAGCATCTCGTCTTCTTCCAGCGCGGTGGTAAACAGGCTGACGAAGAAGTCCCGCGCTTCGATCCAGCGCTCGCCCGAAGCCGACTGCGCGCGCAGCCGGGCGTCCAGGGCCAACAGCACCGCCGGCTGTTCCGAGGCGGGGTCGGCGTGGGCGAGGTTGCCGCACAACGTGCCGCGATTGCGGATCTGGGGATGGGCGACATGGCCGGCGGCTTCGCGGACGAGGGGCTGACGCCGGGCGATCAACGGGTCGCGCTCCAGCGTGCGTTGGCGGGTCAGCGCCCCGATCCGCACCGCGCCGTCGCCGCTATCGCGGACGTAGTCCAAGGCGGCCAGCCCGTTGATGTCGATGAGCAGGGCGGGCTCGGCCAAGCGGAAGTTCATCGCCGGGATCAGGCTCTGCCCCCCCGCCAGGAACTTGGCGTCGTCGCCATGCTCCGCCTTGACCGCCAACGCATGGTCGAGCGAATCGGCGACCAGGTATTTGAAAGCTGCGGGCTTCACGACCCGGGCACCTGTCGCGGGGTTATGACGCTGTCCGTTACCACTCGTGGCTCTCCGTGTCCGGCGTCGGCGCGCGCCGTTGGCAAAACGGATCCCTATTGCCTCTCCGTTGTTTGCGTATGGTCGCAAGCCTCTTCGTTCAAGTCCAACACCGATTTCCGATCCCGATATCGGAGATGCCGATAGCGGAACCCGGTTCTGCTTGTGATCGGCCCGCGCGGCGCTACACTAAATGGTGGTATCTTCTAATAGCGAGCGGGATTGCGATGGATTTCAAGCAAATCCGATACGCCGTGGCCGTCGCCAAGGAGCGCAGCTTCACCAAGGCGGCGAACCAGCTGAACGTCTCGCAATCGGCGATCAGCGAACAGGTGAAACAGCTCGAGGAACAGGTCGGGTTCCCGCTGATGACCCGCATGGGCAGCGGCGTCGAAATGACCGAGAGGGGGCGGGTGTTCCTCTACGAAGCCGAGATGGTCGCCAACGACCTGATGTATCTGGTCGACGTGGCGCGGCGGCTTCGCGGGGTCGCGGTCGACAAGGTCAGTCTCGGCATCATCTCCGGCCTGGGTCAGATCATTCTCCCCAAAATGTTCGCGGGCGGCGGTCTGACCGAGAACGTACAGCTCGAGATCCGTACGGCGCCGACCCGGGTCATCTTCAGCGAGCTCCACAAGGGCCGGCTCGACATCGGCATCGCCATCGAGGTGGATCCCGATCTGGTGCCGTCCGGGTTGACCGTGAAGCGGCTTCTGGAGGTGGATCTGGTGCTGATCACGCCGCCCGACCACCCGCTGGCGGCGGAACGGACGCCGATCGACATCGGGCTGATCATGAACGAGCCGTTGATCATGAGCGAGCTGTCGGTGGGATACGGGATGGCGGTGCTGACCATGCTCCACAACCTCGGCGTCCGTCCGCCGATCCGGGCCGTCGTCGACAATGTCGAGACGATGAAGGTGCTGGTCCAATCGGGGATCGGACTCGCCCTGATCCCGGCCGGCGCGGCGGACAACGAGGCGGCCCTCGGCCTGGTCAAGGCGCTCCCGTTCGCCCCCGCGCAACGCCTCTCCATCGCCTCCTACACCCCCCGGCGACGGCTTTCCCGGCATACCGAGAAGTTGCATGCCCAGGTCATGGGCGAGCTATAACCCCGACCCAGCCAACGGCAGGCGCGATTATCGGCGGCGGCCGGTGAACGTCGCGTCAGGCGGCCCGCGGGGTTCCGGCGTCGGGTTTCGCCATGGCGTACAGTTCGCTCAGCGGCACCGAGCGGCCCGGGGCGGTGACGATGCGGCAGTGCTCGCGGCGCAATTGGCGCGGGTCGTCGACGCCGCAGGCGTGGGCGATGATGCCGACTTCCTTGATCATGTTCTCCACGTAGTGCCGCACCCGCTCGGCCTTGTCCGCCGGGTCGAGGCCACGCTGCAGCCGGGGATCATGGGTGGTGATGCCGGTCGGCGCAGGTGTTCTTGTTGCACTGCATCGACTGAATGCAGCCGAGCGCGAACATGAACCCGCGCGCGGTGTTGACGAAGTCGGCGCCGACGCGAGAGCGCCCAGGCGACGTCGGCGGGCGTGATCAGCTTGCCCGATGCGACGACGCGGACGCGGTCGCGGAGCCCGTGTTCGCTCAGCGCGTCGACGACCAGCGGCAAGCTCTCCTGGATCGGCAGGCCGACGTTATCGATGAGGCTGAGCGGCGCCGCGCCGGTGCCGCCGTCGGCGCTGTCGACGGTGATGAAGTCGGGGGCGGCATCGAGCCCGCGGCGGAGGATCTCCTCGCACAGATCGTCGAGCCAGGCCGGTTCCCCGAGCACCAGCTTGAAGCCGGTCGGCTTGCCGGTGACCCGTCGAACCCGGCCGACCATGTCGAGGAGGTCGCCGGTGCCGTCGATGTCCGGATGGCGGCTCGGACTGAGCGAATCCTTGCCGGCCGGAATGCCGCGGATCGCCGCGACCTCGGCGGTCACCTTGGCGGCGGGCAGGATGCCGCCCTTGCCCGGCTTGGCGCCCTGGCTGAGCTTGATCTCGAACATGCGGACCTGGCGTGGGCCGCGACCTCGCGCGAGCTTGCCTTCGTCGAGCGCACCCCGGTCGTCGCGCACGCCGTACTTGGCGGTTCCGATCTGGAACACGATATCGCCGCCGCCTTCGAGGTGGTAGGGCGACAGGCCGCCCTCGCCGGTGTTCATCCAGCACCCGGCCATCCGCGCACCGTTGCGAAAGCGCGAGCACCGCCGGCCTGGAGATCGCGCCGAAGCTCATTGCCGAGATGTTGAACAGGCTGGTCGCCTCATAGGGCGTCTCGCAGTCCGGCCCGACGATCTTCGGCGCCGAGCGTGCCGGCGACGCGGCGAGGCTGGGGAAGGTGGCGTTGGCGAACAGGATGGTGCCGATGGAGCGCAGGTCGCGCGTCGAACCGAACGGCTGGGTGTTGTCCACGTCCTTGGCGGCGCGGTAGACCCAGCTGCGCTGGGCGCGGTTGAACGGCATCTCCTCGCGGTCCATGGCGAACAGGTATTGTCGGAGGAAGACACCGAGGTGCTCAGCAGATAGCGCAGCCGGCCGATCACCGGGAAGTTGCGGCGGATGGCGTGTCGGGTCTGGGTGACATCGATGACATACAGCACGACCACCGCCAGAACGCCGACGCCGACCGCGAAGACGAACAGGGCGGAGAGCACCGCCAGGAAGGTCATCAGGAACTCGGGAACCGTCAGCGCGTTCATCGGTTAAACCCTTCCGATCGGGCCACCGCCCGGCGCACCGCCGGCCGGGAGCGGACGATCATCCGGGAAATTCTAACAGATTTTTGCGGTGCAGCAAAGCAGCGCCGTCACGCCGACCGCCGAAGCCGCCGTCCCAAGAGCCTGTCCGGATAGTCCTCGCTCCCTTGCAACGCGTTGAAAAACATCAAGTATTATTCGGACCGGCATGTAGGAAACCGGAGGTGTCAAAATTTTTGACAGTCGCCCCACACATCTCCGGAAGTGCGAACGCGCGCAGTCACGCATCATAAGGCTCTGAAAAATAAAGAAATTTATTTTCTTGGATTGTGCGACAAACTGATTTGGCCGCCATTTGTAGAAAAACGAGTGTCGGAATTCCTTACACTTTTGGCCTTCCGCCTCGAGCCATCGTTCGGGAGCGCATTGAAAAGTTTGTGTTTTCCAGGATGGCATGGAAGTTGCCTATCTGAAGTTGCATATCTATCGCGCACACAACTCGGTAACACGGTCTTGAAAAAGGCCAATAGGAGAAGGTCTATGAAAAGTAGTCGCATTTTGGGGGCGATCACCACAAGCGTCACCGCCGGCGTCATCGGTTTGGTGATGATGACCACAGCGCAGGCCAACCTGATTAGTGGAAATCTCTGGCACGTTTCCGAGGCGACCGCTCAGAACGCAATTCCCGCGAATGTTCCCGCAGCAACCCCGGACGTCACGTTCGACGTGAGTTCGCCGCTGAATTTTTCCGGAACCAACGCCACGGTCGGCGCTTGGCTAGGGAGCGGCGGGGCCTTCAATATCGTGGAGAATACTGCGGGTACCCTCGCCTCTCTCATGGATAACGCAACCACCGGCACCTTGCTCGAATTTACCGGCTTCGTCAGTGTCACAAATGGACAGATGTTCACCGTTGCACATGACGACGGTCTGACACTGATCATCGGTGGTATCGACCTGGGGTTCAATCCTGGTCCCACGTCGCCCACAGTTTCGAATGCGACCTACAACGGACCCTCGGGCAACTTCCCGTTTCAGTTAGTGTATACCGAGTGCTGCCAGGGTCCGGCGGTCCTCCAGTTTTTTTTTTTTTTTTTTTTTTTTTTTTTTTTTTTTTTTTTTTTTTTTTTTTTTTTTTGTCTTCCAGTTCCACGGCAGCAGTTCGTCGAGGCGGCTCTGCGGGGTGTCGGCGATGCGGGCGAGCACGTCGGCGAGCCAGGCCTGCGGATCGACGTCGTTCAGCTTGGCGGTGACGATCAGGGTGTACATGAGCGCCGCCCGCTCGCCGCCGCGGTCGGAGCCGGCGAACAGCCATGACTTGCGGCCGAGGGCGATGCCGCGCAGCGCGCGCTCGGCGGCGTTGTTGGTGAGGCAGATCCGGCCGTCGTCGAGGAAGCGGGTGAAGCGCGTCCCAGCGCTTCAGCATGTAGTCCATGGCCTTGGCGACTCGGCGCTGGCGCGACAGCCTGGCGCGCTCCTCGCGCATCCAGGCTTCCAGCTCGGCGACCAGCGGCGCGCTGCGCTCCTGGCGGACGGCGAGGCGCTGTTCGGCGCCGAGCGCCGTTGATCGCGCGCTCGATGTCGAACAGGGCGTCGATCCGGCTCACCGCCTCGAGCGCCAGCGGCGAGATCACGGCCGCCGTCTTGCCCTGCGCCTTGCGCGGCGCTCGCGGCGATGTCGGCCAGCACGAAGAACTTGCGCCGCGCATGCGCCCAGCACAGCGCCGTCGAGACACGGGCCCGGGCTGCGCGCCGGCGTCGTAGAGCCGGTTGTAGCCGCCATAGGCGTCGGCCTGCAGGATGCCGCGCATAGCCGGCGAGATGCCGCTGCGGGATGCTCGCCGCGGCGGTCGCGCGAGTAGTAGAACAGCGCCGCCGGCGGATCGGCGCCGCCGAACGGCGCGGTCGTCGCGGACATAGACCCAGACCCGGCCGGTGTCGGTCTTGCCCTTGGCCAGCACCGGCACCGTGGTGTCGTCGCCGTGCAGCCGCTCGGCCGCCAGCACATGGGCCTCGATCAGGTCGTGCAGCGGCCGCAGCGCGCAGGCGCAGGCGCCGACCTGGTCGGCCAGGGTCGACAGGCTGAGCGTCGACGCCCTCGCGGGCATAGCGCTCGGACTGCCGGTTCAGCGGCTGGTGCTGGCCGTACTTCTCGAACAGGATCATCGCCAGCAGGTTCGGGCCCGGCCCAGCCGCGCGGCGTGACGTGGAACGGCGCCGGCGGCTGGCTGATCTTCTCGCAGTCCCGGCAGGTGAACTTCTCGCGCACCGTCTGGATCACCTTCCACTGCCGCGGGATGCACCTCCAGCGTCTCGGTGACGTCCTCGCCGAGCTTGCGCAGGCGCGTCCGAGCCGCAGCACGCGCAGGTCGTCGGGCGCCGGATCGACCACGCGCTCGCGCGGCAGGTGCTCGGGGAACGGCTTGCGCGCCGGCCGCTTGCGGGCGAAGGCCGGGACCGTGCGTCGTCTTGGCCGCGGCCTCGCTCGGCCGCCAGCTCGTCCTCGCGTCGCCGTCGGCCTCCAGTTCCTCGAGCTGCAGCTCCATCTGGTCGAGCAGGCGGCGCCTTGCGCTCGGAACGCGGCGCCGTAGAGCTCGCGCCGCAGCTTCTCGATCTCCAGCTTCAGACGTGCGCGATCATCGCGTCGGCCGCCCCCGTGGCCTCGGCTTCCGCCCGATCGGCCCGCTCGATCGGCCGCCGCGAGGGCGGCCTTCAGGGCGGATATCTCGGCGCGGCGGCGATGTCGAAGGCCCCATGGAATTGCAGTCCGTTGATTTACAAGCATTCTCTGCCTCATACTTGCAGGGCGTTCCGGGGCTATTCTAGCCCGCCGTCGGGTCGCCAGGTTCTCTGCGGATGCGCCAGTCGATCCCCTCGAGCAGATAGCCGAGCTGCGCCGGCGTGATCGCTCACCTGCCATCCGCCGGCGACGGCCAGATGAAGCGGCCCCGCTCCAGCCTCTTCGAGAACAGGCAGGCGCCCTGGCCGTCATGCCAGATGACCTTGATCAAGTCACCTCGCCGGCCACGGAAGACGAACAGATGGCCCGATCGGGATCTAGCGCAAGCCTCCTCCGCCAGCAGCGACAGGCCGGCAAAGCCCTTGCGCATGTCCGTCACCCCAGTCGCCAGCCACACCCGCGTCCCCGCCGGCACCGGGATCACGACGAAAGGCCCCGCAACAGACGCGTAACCAGTTCCGATCGAACCCGCCCCGGATCCGCACCCGGTGGCCCGAGGGCAGCGCGACCTCAATCTCCCCCGCCACGCATTCGCAAGCCCTTTCCGCAACGTCAGGAGCAGGCCGCGCCAGTTCCGAGATCGCCACCGGCAGAAAAACACCGCCGCCGCCATAACGCCGGCGCCAGTCGAAAACGAGGTTGGCGTTGAGATCGTAGCGCCGGCCACCGCGGCAACCGAAACCCCGGGCGCCGACGCCTCCGCGACAACCTGCCGCTTGAACTCCACACTCCAGCGGCGACGCGTGCGACGACGGCTCTCAGGCATCGATAAGTGTCCACTTAAATTAAGCGGACACTTCGGCCCGCAACCCTCACCAGGATGCAGATCACTCCAGCAAGGAACAGGCGGCCTACGGCGGAGGATTACTGTAGATCTTCCGTTCAGCAACGTTCCCGAGCCGGCAACTCTGGGCCTGCTCGGCATCGGTCTGGCCGGTCTCGGCTTTGCCGCGCGGCGGCGCAAGGCGGCCTAATCAGCTTTCGAGGTTTTGAAACGCGGCGGCGGCCTGTTTAGGCCGCCGTCTTTTTGTGTGCCGAGCATATCGACCCGGTCATAGAGCGCGTCCGACCTCGCGAACATGTGCTCAGGCTCGAGCGTCAACGTCGTCGGCTGGTCCAGTGCGGCTTGTCGCTCATCCTTGGACAACCCGGCGGCGGTGCATGCGGCGCCGGTGGCGGAATTGGCGACCGGCTGCCCGCAAGGGGGCGCGAAGCGCCTCGGGTTACACCCGACGCGAGGCGCTGGTGGCCGTCATCCACGGGGATCACGCCGTCTTCGTCGCGATCCTCGCGTGATCTCCGCCCGCCCCCCAGAAAGCCGACTTCCCAAACGGGCCGCTAAGCCCCGGTGAACGCCTGAAGTCCGGTCTGGGCGCGGCCGAGGATCAGGGCGTGGATGTCGTGGGTGCCTTCGTAGGTGTTGACCGTCTCCAGGTTCATCACGTGGCGGATCACGTGGAACTCGTCGACGATGCCGTTGCCGCCGTGCATGTCCCGCGCCATCCGGGCGATGTCGAGGGCCTTGCCGCAGGAGTTGCGCTTGACCAGCGAGATGTTCTCAGGCGCGCAGCGGCCCTCGTCGAGCAGCCGGCCGACGCGGAGGCACGCCTGCAGGCCCAAGGTGATCTCGGTCTGCATGTCGGCGAGCTTCTTCTGGATCAGCTGGTTGGCGGCGAGCGGCCGGCCGAACTGGCTGCGGTCGAGGGTGTACTGGCGGGCGGCGTGCCAGCAGAACTCCGCCGCGCCCAAGGCCCCCCAGGAAATGCCGTAGCGGGCCTTGTTGAGGCAGCCGAACGGCCCCTGCAGGCCGGTGACCTCGGGGAACATGTTGTCTTCGGGGACGAACGCCCGGTCCATGACGATTTCGCCGGTGATCGACGAGCGCAGCGAGAACTTGCCTTCGATCTTCGGCGTCGACAGGCCCTCGGTGCCGCGCTCGACGATGAAGCCGCGGATCTTGCCGTCGAGCTTCGCCCACACCACCATCACGTCGGCGATCGGCGAGTTGGTGATCCACATCTTGGCGCCGGTGAGCACGTAGCCGCCGTCGACCTTCTCGGCGCGGGTGCGCATGCCGCCGGGATCGGAGCCGTGGTCGGGCTCGGTCAGGCCGAAACAGCCGACCCACTCGCCGCGTGGCCAGCTTCGGCAGGAACTTGCGGCGCTGTTCCTCGGTGCCGTAGGCGTGGATCGGATGCATCACCAGCGACGACTGCACGCTCATCGTCGAGCGGTAACCGGAATCGACCCGCTCGATCTCGCGCGCCGCCAGACCGTAGGACACGTGGTTGACGCCGGCGCCACCGTACTCCTCGGGGATGGTCGAGCCGAGCAGCCCGAGCGCGCCCATCTCCGGGATGATCTCGGCATCGAACCGCTCGTGACGGTTGGCCTCGAGGATGCGCGGCATCAGCTTCTCTTGCGCATAGTCGCGCGCGGTGTCGCGGACGAGGTGCTCCTCCTCGTCGAGCTGATCCTCGAGAAAGAACGGATCCTCCCAGGAAAAAACGGCTTGGGCCTTCATCAAATCCTCCCTCCGGTGAGCGGTGCGCGCGGCGCGCGACACCTTCGGTTCCGATACCGACGGGCGATGCCCGGGTCGGACTCTTAGTCGATGGTGGCGTCTAATCGATGGTGGCGTCGGTGATGGTGAGCGCCCGGGCGCGTTCCATCTGCTCGTGCGGCAGTGGCACCGTCTTGCCGGTCTCCAGGCTCGCCTGAACCGCGGTCACGTCACCGGTCGCGACCAGCGCGCCGTTCTCGATATCGAACATCCGATGGAGGAACCGGAAGTGCTTCTTGCCGACGGCGATGAAGCCGCTGCGGATGCGGACCAGTTCGCCGCCCCTCAGTTCGCGGACATATTGGAAGTTCTGACGGACGACGGCGACCCGGCGGCCGGCGGCTTTGATCGACCGCGGCGTCACGCCGATTTCGTGCATCAGGAACCATGTCGCCTGATCGAAGCGTTCGATGTAGAGCCGGGAATTCATCGTCGATTCGGGGTCGTATTCGGCGGCCAGGACGGCGCCGAGAAAACTGTCGATCCAATTGTCGGACTTGGTTCCCGCGTCAGTCATTTTTCGTGCTATCCGTGCGCCTTCTCGATGTCGATAGGACGCGCCAATATCGCGCGCCTGGCCACTTCAATGCATAATAATGCATGTAGAGCCGTGGGCAAGACCTAAATCATGCCAAATCCGTCGCCGGCACCGGTTCGCCTCGGGCGCAAAAATCGCGGAGCCGCGCCAACCAGCGAGTGAGACATGATCGATCGCAGCATGAAGGATAATTCATGATGGGGTGAGAGAAGCCTGTTGCCAGCCGGCGGCGGACGATGCTACCGTACGATGAGTAACCGGCTGGATTCGATGGGAAGATGCCGGGGCGCGTCGACGGATGGCTCGCTCGGTGGTCTCCGCGGAGGGGCCGGGACTCGCATGCAGGATACTGCAAGACAGGGAGAGCCTTTCAACCATAACAACGGGCTGCAACGGCGGTCCGATCCGTCCGAGGGGAAACGCAAATGGACAACAAAACCGGGAAGTTCACGCGTCGGGAAACCTTGTTGCTGGCGGGCGTAGGGGCACTCGCGTCACTCGTTCCGACCAGGTTCGCCATCGGCCAGCAGGCGAAGGTTCGAATCGGCATGCTGCTGCCCTACAGTGGCACCTATGCCGGCCTCGGCGACGCCATTACCAATGCGATGGAGCTCAAGTTCGCGGAGCTCGGCGGCATGGTCGGCGGTCGCGAGATCGAGATCGTCAAGGTCGACAGCGAGGCGTCGCCGCCGAAGGCGGCCGAGCTCACCACCAAGCTGATCAACCAGGAGAAGGTGGATTTCCTCGTCGGTCCGGTCCATTCCGGGGTGGCGATGGCGATGGCCAAGATCGCCCGCGAGGAAGGCACGATGACCATCGATCCCAACGCCGGGGCCGATCAGATCACCGGTGCGCTGTGCGCACCCAACATCTTCCGCACGTCTTTTTCCAATTGGCAGCCGGGATATCCGATGGGCAAGGTGCTGCTGGAGGAGGGCAAGAAGAACGTCGTCTCGTGCTTCTGGAACTACGGCGCCGGCCAGCAGTCGGCGCAGGGGTTCAAGGACGGTTTCGTCCCCAACGGCGGCAATATCGTCAAGGAGATCGGCGTACCGTTTCCGGAGGTCGAGTTCCAGGCGGTGCTGGCCGAGATCGCGTCGCTCAAACCCGACGCGGTGTATACGTTTTTCGCCGGCGGCGGCGCCGTCAAGTTCGTCAAGGATTGGCATGCGGCCGGCCTCAAGGACATCGAGCTGGTCGGCGCGGGGTTCCTGACCGAGGGCGTGACCAAGGCCCAGGGCGAGGCGGCCGAAGGCATCCGCACCACCCTTCATTACGCCGACAGTCTCGACAATGCGGCCAACAAGGCGTTTCGCGCGGCCTACACCGCCAAGTTCGGCAAGGAAGCGGACGTCTATGCGGTCCAAGGCTACGACGCCGCCGAGCTGATCAGGGTGGGCATGGACGCGGTCAAGGGCGACACCGGCGCCAAGGCCGAAATGATCAAGGCGATGGAGTTGGCCACGTGGGATTCGCCGCGCGGCCCGTTCAAGCTGTCGGCGGCCCACAACCCGGTACAGAACATCTACCTGCGCCAGGTGAAGAACGGCGACAACGTGGTTTTGAAAATCGCCGAGGAAGCCCTTTCGGACCCGGCCAAAGGCTGCAAGATGGGTTGATCGATCCGGCCGTCGCTTCGCCGTGACCCCGGCGGCGGCCAGTTGCTCGTAGCCGAGCGTATCCGGGCCGCGGCTGGGCTGAGCGGCGCGACCGGGGAGCGAGCCTGAGAGTCCGGACGATGGATTTCACCCTCCTGCTCATCCAGACCCTGAACGGGTTGCAGTATGGCCTGTTGTTGTTCCTGATCGCCAGCGGGCTGACGATCATCTTCGGCATCATGGGGGTGATCAATCTCGCCCACGGGTCGTTCTACATGATCGGCGCTTACATGGCGCTGACCTTCACCCAGTGGACCGGAAGCATCTTCGGCGCCATTCTCCTCGGCGTGCCGGTGGCGGTAGTGCTGGGGATCGTGGTCGAGCGGGTGTTCATCGTCCACCTCTACAAACGCGAGCATCTGCAACAGGTCCTGCTCACCTTCGGCCTGATCCTGATCTTCAACGAGCTGCAGTCGATCATCTGGGGCGACGATCCCCACGGCGTACCGGTGCCGGGGGTGCTCGTTGGGTCGATCCCGCTGACCGATACGTTGAACTACCCGGTGTACCGGCTGTTCCTGTCGGTGGTCTGTCTGGGAATCGCCGGTGGCCTCTATCTTCTCGTCAATCGGACCCGGCTCGGAATGCGCATCCGCGCCGGCGCGGCGAATCCGGAGATGGTGCAGATCCTCGGCATCAACACCAAGATCCTGTTCACCACGGTATTTTCGATCGGGGTGACGCTGACCGCGCTGGCCGGCATTCTGGCGGCGCCGGTGGAGTTGGTCTATCCCGGGATCGGCGAGCAGGTGCTGATCATCTCGTTCGTCGTGGTGGTGATCGGTGGCATCGGATCGATCAAGGGGGCGTTCGTCGGTGCGCTGCTCATCGGCCTCGCCCGCGTCTACGGACAGGTCTATCTGCCGGAGCTGGCCTCGGTCACGGTCTATGCGTTGATGGCGGCGATCCTGCTGTGGCGGCCGGCCGGTCTGTACGGCCGGCTCTGAACGGCATGGTCACGGTCCCGAGCCGTCCGGTCATATTCGCCCTCGTCGGGATTTTGGTCGCCCTGGCGGTCGTCCCCTACGTCGGCGACACCTACGCGATCAAGGTCGCCACCCGGATGATCGTTTTCGCCATCTTCGCGATGAGCCTCGACCTGCTTCTCGGTTACACCGGGCTGGTCAGCTTCGGCCATGCCGCCTACTTCGGGCTGTCGGCCTACATGCTGCACCTGTACTCGCCGGAATACGACGCGGTGAACCTGCTCGGTGCACTGTTGGCTTGCCTCGCCGTCACCGCCCTTGCGGCCTTGCTGATCGGCGCCCTCGTCGTCCGCACCCGCGGCATCTACTTCATCATGGTGACCCTCGCCTTCGCCCAGATGCTGTTCTACCTGTTCCACGACTCGCCGATCGCCGGCGGATCGGACGGCGCCTACGTCTGGGTCAAGCCGGCGCTGCTGGTGGGCGGTGTCACGTTGATCGACCTGGAGAGCCGCGAGGCGCTTTTCTACTTCGCCCTCGGCTGCCTGGCGTTTTGTTACGTGCTGATCGTCGTCGTCCTGCGCTCGCCGTTCGGCGAGGTGATCCAGGGCATCAAGGTCAACGAGCACCGGATGCGGGCGCTGGGCTACGACACCTACCGCTACAAGCTGGTGAGCTTCGTCATCTCGGCGACGATGGCCGGCGTCGCCGGCTTCCTGTTCGCCTGCATCGACGGCTATGTCTCGCCGCAGCTGCTCGGCTGGCGGGAGTCGGGGATCGGGCTGGTCATGGTCATCCTCGGCGGCATGGGGACGTTGTACGGCTCGATCGTCGGTGCGATCGCGTTCATCGGTGTCGAGGAGATTGTCCGCGATCGCGACATCGTCGGGTTCATGTCGGAGCACTGGCAGATGCTGATGGGCGCCTTTGTCATCGCCGTCGTCCTTTTGCTGAAAAACGGCCTGACCGGGCTCCTGCTTCCGGTCAAGCCGCCGGCGGAACGGCGAAAGAGGACGAGGCATGAGCGAACCCATTCTGAAGACGGAGGGTGTCTCCAAGTGGTTCGGCGGCCTCTACGCGGTGCGGGGCGTCACCATCGCCTTCCAGATCGGGCGGGTCGACGTGATCATCGGGCCCAACGGCGCCGGCAAGACCACGCTGATCAATCTCCTGTCCGGCGATCTGCCGCCGAGCGCCGGCACGATCGTTTACCGCGGTAACGACATCACCCAGTTGCCCTCCCATCGCATTTCCCAGTTGGGCATCGGCCGCAGCTATCAGATCACCAATATCTTTCCGCAGTTCACCTGCGCCCGCAACGTCTGGCTCGCGGCGCAATCGCGAATGAAGTCCTGCATGAGATTCTTTCGCCCGGCGGCCGGGTATCGCGATGTCGGCAAGCGGGTCGACCGGGCGTTGACCCTTGCGGGCCTCACCGAGCGCGCCGGGGAGATCGCCGGCACCATCAGCCACGGCGAGCAGCGCCAACTGGAGATCGCCATGCTGCTCGCCACCGAACCGCGGGTGCTGCTGCTCGACGAGCCGCTCGCCGGCATGGGGCCGGAGGAGACCGACAACATCGTCGCGCTGATCCGCGATCTCGCCCGGGAGCATTGCATCGTCCTGATCGAGCACGACATGGACGCGGTGTTCGCGGTCGCCGATCACCTGACGGTGATGGTCAACGGCGAGGTGCTGGAAAGCGGTCCGCCCGAGCAGATCCGCTCCAGCGCCACCGTGCGCCAGGCCTATCTCGGCGACGAGCTATCGGAAGGCGACGGGTGATGGAGACCGTTCTCGACCTCGCCGACGTGCACACCTACTACGGGGCGAGCCACATCCTCCGCGGGGTCTCGTTCCGGCTCGGCGGCGGCGAGTGCATGAGCCTGATGGGCCGCAACGGCATGGGCAAGTCGACGACGCTGCAGGACCATCGTCGGGCTGGTGAAACCGGTCAAGGGGACGGTCACCGCGCTTCGGCCGCGAGACCCGGCGGATGGTCACCTACGAGATCGCCTCGGCCGGCGTCGCCTTCGTTCCGGAAGGACGCGGCATCTTTCCCGATCTCACCGTCGTCGAGAACCTGGTGATGGCCGCGCGAAGTGGCGCCGACGGACGGTGCGAGTGGACCCTCGACGCGGTCCTCGAACTGTTTCCGCGGCTCGCCGAACGCAAGGAGAGCTGGGGCAACAATCTCTCCGGCGGCGAGCAGCAGATGCTGACCATCGGCCGGGCGCTGATGACCAATCCGAGGATCCTGCTGCTCGACGAGGCCACCGAGGGGCTGGCGCCGCTGATCCGCGAGGAGATCTGGCGGGTGATCGAGCGGGTCAAGGCTGCCGGCATCGCCTGCATCGTCGTCGACAAGAACGTCAACAAGCTGGTCGCGCTCGCCGACCGGCACGTGGTCCTGGTCAAGGGCCAGGTGGTGTTCGACGGCGACGGCGAAACCCTGATGAAAGACCCCGCCTTCCTCCACCGCCATCTCGGCGTGTGAGATCCTGGCTCGCATTCTCGTATGGGACTAATGTCATAGAAGTGTGTGCGTCGCTTTTTATGATTTCACTTTTCGCGCGATTATCGGGGTATTCTGAATGCAATGTTCAAGCTTGTGACCGGTGCGGTCTAATGATCGCCTTGATCAAACAATCAAGAGCCTTGCTCTGGCGTTACACCACGCGATTATTGCCGCATGATAATCGCGGGTAGATGCTCTAATCTGAACGCATCATGGAGAAATAGATTTTGTTTTCTCATGCGTGTATCGTATGAGACCAGGAGTTCCCTGAGAAATGCCGTGGCTGCGCAGGAGGAGAAGCGTTGTCAGCAACGGTGACCGTAATTCGTGCGTTCAGCGAAGAACACGTTGAAAGGCTAACTAGGCTGACCAAGGCACAGTTGCGTTACTGGGACAAGACAGGCTTTTTCAGTCCAGAGTATGCTGAGAATACCGATGGTCGTCATCCCCCTTATAGTCGCATCTATTCGCTTCGTGACGTGGTGGGACTCAGAACATTGGGCATCCTCAGGAACGTTTACCATGCGCCGCTCCGACGTCTTCGGCAGTGGCGCAATGGCTGAGCCATCTGAAAGAAGATCTTTGGACGAAGACCGTGCTGAATGTACTTGTCCAAGCGCGTTTTTCATGAAGAGGGCACGGGGCGACTTCAGGATGCGGCTACCGGTCAGTACGGTAACGACCTAGCGCTAAAGTCATAATTTCTGATGTTGAAATAGAGGCGAAAAAATGCATGGACGACCGAACGATCTCGGTGGGCAAGCTCGCACGCAATCGCGATTGTAGTTCATGACCGCATGCGGTTGTTGCTGGAACTCGGGTTCCAGTTCGAGTCGATAAAGCCTGATTTCGTGAGGCGGGTTATTGAGCTGCTCAGATCCTTGATGAATGGGCACGTAACCTCATTGAAAAAAGGCCATTTTGGCTGCTCTTGCTCATGAGGAGCAGTATCCGTTCCCAACTAGACGCGATGGCACGTGCGTTTCCTGAAGCAATGATTGAGCTCTGGGGTACGAAGAATTGATACGCTGCGCTCAATCTGCCAGATGAGAACGACCGGCACGTGCTTGCCGCCGCAATTCGATCCGGCGCTCAGCACATCATCACGCGGAAAACCTTCGCGATCTTTGACTTCGAAGGAAGCCATTCGACGTCTACATGGTATCGAGGCGATGTCCGCCGACCAGTTTCTTTCAAGCACGTATGAGCCTTATCCGTCCGAAGCGACAATCGCTCTCAGAAAGATGCGACACAGTTATCAAAATCCGCCGATGACGCCGAGCGAGTTCCTCCGTTGATTTATCTTCGCGTGGGCTTGCCGCTAACGCGGAGCTTTGGCCCGCCGGAACATCGACGTTCTCTAACGTAAACTCACAGCGCGGCGATGAAGGCGCGCATCGCCTCCAGGGTCGCCGCGGGCTGTTCGTGGTGGGGGGAGTGGCCGCAGGCGGCGAGGATGTGTTTTTGGAAGGGGCCGGCGACTTGGCGCTCGATCGCCTCGATCTGGGCGAGGGTTCCGTATTTGTCGTCGGCGCCCTGGATCGCCAGGGTCGGGCAGGTGACCCCCGGCAGGATACTCCTCGATGTTCCAGTGGCGGAACTCGGGATGGAGCCAGATGTCGTTCCAGCCGAAAAAGCTGGCTTCCGGATCCTTGTGGTAGCGGGCGAGCTTGTGCTTGAGATCGGTCTCGCCGAACGCCGCCTTCGCCTGTTCGATCGAGGCGATGGTCAGGTCCTCGACGAACACGTGCGGCGCTTCGAGGACGATCGCCCGCACCGGCCGACCGCCGCCGCCGGCGTGGATGATCGCGATCGATGCGCCGTCGCTGTGGCCGATCAGTACCGGGTTGTCGATCTCCCGCTTGTCGAGGAGTTCCGGCAGCGTCTCCAGGGCTTCCCGATGCATGTAGTCGACCGCGAACGGGGCCTCCCGTCCGCTCGACCAACCGTATCCGTGGCGGGAGTAGACCAGGGTGCCGCAGCCGGTGTCCGCCGCCAGGTCCGCCGGAAACCGTTTCCACATGGCGGTCGAGCCGATGCCTTCGTGGAGGAACACCAGGGTCGGGGCGTCATGGCGCGACGGCGGGTACCAGTGGCACTCGAATTTGCGGCCGGAAAGCGTCTCGACGAAATCCTCCGGGCCGACGAAGCTGCTCTCTGACATCAGCCGCCGCGGTCCCGCAGCTTGAACCTTTGGATCTTGCCGGTCGCGGTCTTCGGCAACTCGTCGATGAACTCGATCCAGCGCGGGTACTTGAACGCCGCCAGCTCGGTCTTGACCAGGGCCTTGATCTCCTCGGCCAGGGCGTCGGACGGCTTTTCGCCTTCCCGAAGGACGACGAACGCCTTCGGTTTGGCCAGGCCGTCCTTGTCATCATGGCCGACGACGGCGGCTTCCAGCACCTTCTCGTGCTTGAGCACCGCGCCCTCGACCTCGAATGGCGAAACATAAATGCCGCCGACCTTGAGCATGTCGTCGGTGCGTCCGGCGTAATGGTAATACCCCTGTGCGTCACGCGCGTATTTGTCGCCGGTGCGGGTCCACGGGCCGCGGAAGGTCTCGCGGCTGCGCTCGCGCTGGTTCCAGTACATGATCGCGCTGGTCGGGCCGGAGACCTCGAGCATTCCCATCTCGTCCGCCTTGTCGATGACATTGCCGTCGTCGTCGACGATCCTGAGGGTGTAGCCGTCGATCGGCGTACCCGAGGTGCCGGGCTTGACGTCGCCCTGGCGGTTGCTGAGAAAGATGTGCAGCATCTCGGTGCTGCCGAGGCCGTCGAGGATGTCGACCCCGGTCCGCTCCTTGAACCGGCGGAGCAGGTCGGCCGGCAGCGCCTCACCGGCGGAGGCGGCCAGACGCATCGCGTGCTCGCCGGGGCCGGGCAGCTTGTCGCCGGCGAGCAGCATCGCGAACAGCGTCGGCACCCCATAGAAGATCGTCGGCTTTTTTTCGCGGATGATCTGGCAGACGGTGTCCGGCTCCGGCGGCCCGGCATGGAGAATCGCGCAGGCGCCGACCGACATCGGAAAGGTCAAGCCGTTACCGAGGCCGTAGGCGAAGAACAGCTTGGCCGCCGAGAACACCACGTCCGCGTCGGTCAGACCCAGCGTCGGAATGGCGTAGAGGTCGGCGGTGGCGATCAGGTGGGATTGGAGATGAACCGCGCCCTTGGGCTTGCCGGTGGTCCCCGACGTGTAGAGCCAGAAGCACATGTCGTCGCGCCGCGTCGGCGCAACCTCGAAGCTGTCGGACTGGCCTTCGAGAACGTCGCTCAGGCGCTCGAAACCGTGGCCGTCGGCGCCGGCGACGATCACCGTCTGCAGGAACCGGTGGTTTTTGATGTGGGGGAGGAATTGCTCGAGGATCGGCTCGGAAACGACGAGCACGCGCGCCCGGCTGTCCTCGAGCATGAAATCGTAGTCCGCCGCGGTGAGCCGGGTGTTGACCGGGATCGGCACGATGCCGGCCTTGATCGCGCCCAGAAACACCGCCGGAAAGTCGACGGTGTCGAGCATCGCCATCAGTACCCGGTCTTCCATGCGCAGGCCGCGAGAGGTCAACAGGTTGGCGGCCTTGTTGCTCAGGCGATCGACCTCGGCGTAGGTATGGGCGCCGGTTACGTCGATGAACGCCGGCTTGTCGCCGCGTCCGGCCTCGAGGTTGCGGCCGATCAGGTCTGCCGCGGCGTTGTAGGTGTCTTCGCCCAACGCGTGTTTCGCCATCTTTGTTTCCTCCCTGTGGTCCCGGCTTGTCGGTGCCGGTTGCCAACCCAAAAAACTACTTCGGACGGGTGAATTCGATCTCGCCGTCGGGAAGCAGGTAGAGCACGATCGCCTTGCCGTTGGCGACCGTCGGTTTGTGTCCGGTGCCGGGTTCGTAGACCAGCCATCCCTTGCCGCGGCCATCGAAGTTCGCGGTCGCCGTCTCCGGGACGATCATATCGATCTCGCCCTTCGGGTGGACGTGATAGGGGCCGACGACGTCGTCCATCTCGACCACGTCGACCGAGAAGCCGTGTGTCTCGGGCGAGGCCTCGATCACCCGGCCATATTTGATGCCGCCGTGTTCGCGTGCGCATAGCCAGCCTTCGTCGATGCCGGTGCGCAAGGCCTGGGTCAATTCCGCGAACACGTCGCCGCCGGCGGGAAATGTCGTATTGAGCTCGTCGCCGAGGGCGCCGTCCACGGGCTTGCCGGCGATCGCCGCCGTCACCTTGGTCACGATGTCCTTGAATTCGTCGACCGTCATCGTTTGGGTCCTCCTCGAAACCAGAGCGCTAATCCACGCCTTCGGCGGCGGCGCACAGTTCGTACCAGCCTTCGGCCCAGGTCGCCGCCTCGTCCTCGGGAAGCGATCCGGAGGAGGCGTCGTGTTCCTCGCATTCGCCGATCCGCCGGGCGCCGAGCTCCTGGAGGATTTCGTCGAACTGTTTGCCGCCGAAACAGAAGGTCTGGGCGTAGGTCATGTCGCCGAGTGCAAAAAGACCGTACCGGATCGCCGAAAGATCGGGCCGATCGGACTTGAGGGATTCGATGAGGGTCCGCGCGTTGTCCGGGACGTCGCCCTGGCCATACGTCGACGTGCAGACGATATAGGTGGAAGCCGGCTCGAATACGTCCGCGGCCAGACCGTCCATCAGCACGATCTCCGCATCGGCGCCGCGGTCCTCCAGGACTTCCGCGATCTCGCTGGCAACCAGTTCCGCCGTGCCCGTCATCGTGCCGACGAGAATTTTGATCTTTTCGCTCATGCCGGTTGGTTCGGATCCCGGTCGGTTCTCGTTGTTCCCATTGTTCAATCCCCTATCCGGCAATATAATGCAGCATGTGGACGATGCAAAGTAGAATAAGGCATCGATGAGAACCGCGCGATGAACGGAGTTGACGGGTGAGAACCGAACTGAATCTGGATATGCAGGCCTACCTGGCGGCGCTGGGCCAGCGGGTGCGCGAGGCGCGGGCGAAGCGTGGCATGGCGCGGCGCATCCTGGCGCGGGATTCCGGCGTGTCGGAACGCTATCTGGCGCAACTCGAAAGCGGCGCCGGCAACCCGTCGATCGCGGTTTTGCGGCAGATCGCCATGGCGGTCGACTACCCTCTCGCCGACCTGGTCGTCGGAGTCGGCGACGGCGGTCCGGATTTCGCGCGAATTCTGCGTTTGCTGGAGACCGCGCCGCGCTCGGAAATGCCGAAGATTCGGGCCCAGGTGGAGCTTCTGCTGACCGGCAAAGGGGGACGCGACAAACGCCAGCGGGTCTCGCTGATCGGCCTCAGGGGTGCCGGCAAATCGACCCTCGGTCGCATGCTCGCCGAACGGTTCGATTTTCCGTTTATCGAATTGGACCGGCTGGTCGAGCAGGAGTACGGCGGCAGCATCGGTGAGATCCTGGCGCTCAGCGGTCAGCCGGCGTTCCGTCGCCACGAGCGTCGCTGCCTCGAGGCGGTGATCCGCGACCACGACAGCGTGGTGATCGCGACCGGCGGCGGCATCGTTTCGGAGGCCGCCACCTTTTCCCTACTGCTGGAAAAAACCCATACGGTGTGGATCGCGGCGTCTCCGGAGGAGCATTTGGGCCGGGTCATTTCGCAGGGTGATCTGCGGCCGATGGCCAAGAACGAAGAGGCGATGGAGGACCTCAAGGCCATCCTCAAGGCGCGGGAGCCCTACCACCGGATGGCCGACGTCACGCTCCAGACCTCCGGTCGGACGATCGCCGAGAGCCTCGATCAGCTCGATGCGTTGGTGGTCGGCCTGTTGGCTCCCGACTCCGCGCATCAGCCGGAACCGGCGTCGTCCGCTCGGGGATAAAAGTTCCTTCCACCGGCGAATTCATGTCTTGCATACGTCATGATGTGCACTATAATGCATGTGTGATTCATTCTTAAATGCAGAACAGCGCCCGCGGAAGCGGGATGGCGAACGGGGATGACGCGGTCCATGACTTTTCGCAATATCGTTACCTATGATCGGGATCCGGCGAGCTACCGGCACTGGTCGATCGACGTCGACGGGGACATCGCCACGTTGACGCTGGCGATCGACGAAGACGGCGGGCTTGTCGAAGGGTACAAACTGAAGCTCAATTCCTATGACCTTGGCGTCGATATGGAGCTTCACGACGCCCTCCAGCGGATTCGCTTCGAGCATCCGCGGGTCGGCGCCGTCATCATCACCAGCGGCCTCGACCGGATGTTCAGTTCCGGCGCCAACATCTACATGCTCGGGTTGTCGTCCCATGACTGGAAGGTGAACTTCTGCAAGTTCACCAACGAGACCCGCAACTCGATGGAGGGTTCGAGCCAACGGACCGGCCTCAAGTTCGTCGCCGCGTGCAACGGCACCACCGCCGGCGGCGGTTACGAACTGGCGCTGGCCTGCGACGAGATCTTCCTGATCGACGACCGATCGAGCGCAGTCAGCCTGCCGGAAGTGCCGCTGCTGGGCGTGCTGCCGGGGACCGGCGGCCTCACCCGCCTTACCGACAAGCGCAAAGTCCGCCGCGATCTCGCCGACGTATTCTGCACCAGCGAGGAAGGGGTGCGGGGGCGCAAGGCGAAGGACTGGGGACTGGTCGACCACATCGCGCCGAAGCAGACGTTCATGGACTCGGTGCGCAAGCGGGCGGCCGAGCTGGCCAAGGAAGGCGGCCGGGCGCGCGACGCCGACGGCGTCAAGATGACGCCGGTCGCCCGCGAGATCGTCGACGACGGCTACCGCTACCGCTGGGTCGACGTCAGCATCGATGCGGAACGGCGGACGGCGACCGTCACCGTCAAGGCGCCGGACGCCGACGTCGCCGCCGATCCGCAGGCGATCGTCGGTGAAGGGATGGCGTGGTGGCCGCTGGCCATGGCGCGGGACCTCGACGACGCGATTCTCATGCTCAGGACCAACAACCACGAGATCGGCCTGTGGCTGCTCAGGACCGAGGGCGACGCCGCCAAGGTTCTCGCCGCCGACCGGGCGCTGGTCGACAACCGCGACCACTGGTTCGTCCGCGAGGTCATCGACATGATCCGCCGCACCTTCGCCAGGATCGACGTCAGTTCACGAAGCCTGTTCGCCCTGGTCGAAGAGGGATCGTGTTTCGCCGGCACCCTGTTCGAGTTGGCGTTGGCCGCCGACCGCAGCTACATGCTCGACCTGCCCAAGGAAGACGGGACGCCGCCGGCGATCGCGCTCAGCGAAATGAACTTCGGTTCCCTCGAAAGGGTCGACGGATCGACGCGACTGGCCAATCGCTTCTATGACGATGTCGACGCGATCGAGCGGCTGCGCGCGCTCGTCGGCGAGTCTCTGGATCCCGGCCAGGCGGAAGAAAACGGGCTGGTCACGTTCATTCCCGACGACCTCGATTGGCCCGACGAGATCCGGCTGGCCATCGAGGAGCGTACAAGTCTGTCGCCGGACGCGTTGACCGGCATGGAGGCCAACCTGCGGTTCGGCGGGCGGGAAAACATGCTGACCCGCATCTTCGGGCGGTTGTCGGCATGGCAAAACTGGATCTTCATCCGTCCGAACGCGGTCGGCGCCAAGGGGGCGCTGAAACTGTTCGGTACGGGATCCAAGGCAGAATTCGATTGGAAGAGGGTGTGAAATGACGTCGGTCAATCTCCAGGAGAAAATTCCTAACAACGTCGATCTCGGCAACAACCGCGTCCTGCAGCGGGCGCTGGAGCACTGGCAGCCGCATTTCCTCGACTGGTGGCAGGAGCTGGGCCCGGCTGGGTTCCAGGCCGCCGACGTCTACCTGCGGACGGCGACCTCGGTCGACGCCAAGGGCTGGGCGACCTACGGCACGGTCAGGATGCCCGACTACCGTTGGGGCATCCTGCTCGCCGATCCGACGCCGGACCGCAAGATCGGTTTCGGCGACCACTTCGGCGAGGACGTCTGGCAGGAAGTTCCGGGCGAGCACCGCGCCGCGCTCCGCAACCTGATCGTCACCCAGGGCGACACCGAGCCCGCATCGGTCGAGCAGCAGCGGCTCCTCGGCCAGACCTGCCCGTCGCTCTACGATCTCCGCAACCTGTTTCAGGTCAACGTCGAAGAGGCCCGTCACCTGTGGGCGATGGTCTACCTGCTACACGCCTATTTCGGCCGCAACGGGCGCGAGGAGGCGGAGGAGCTGCTCCACCGCCATTCCGGCGATCCCAACAACCCGCGCATCCTCGCCACCTTCAACGAGCCGGTGGAGGAGTGGCTGTCGTTCTACATGTTCACCTATTTCACCGACCGCGACGGCAAGTACCAGCTCAAGTGCCTTGCCGAATCGGCGTTCGACCCGCTGGCGCGTTCCACCCGGTTCATGCTCACCGAGGAGGCGCACCACATGTTCGTCGGCGATACCGGCGTCAGCCGGGTGATCCGTCGCGCGATGGAGATGATGAAGGAACTGGGCACCGACGATCCCCAGTTGCTTCGCCAGCACGGCGTCGTCGACCTGCCGTTGGTGCAGCGCTACGTCAACTACTGGTTCACCTCGAGCGTCGATCTGTTCGGATCGGAAGCGTCGTCGAACGCCGCCTCGTATTTCGCCGCCGGTCTCAAGGGGCGGCCGGACGAGCCGACCTTCGAGGATCACGTGTGCAAGGACACGACCTATGCGCTGGAGGTGCCCGACGGCAAGGGCGGGGTCACCACCCAGGAGGTGCCGATGCGCAACGCGGTCAACGAGATCGTCCGCCAGGGCTACGTCAAGGACTGCATGGTCGGCATCAGCCGCTGGAACCGGCTGATCAAGAAGGCGGATGTGGACTTCGAGATCACCCTGCCGAACAGGCGTTTCCGCCGCGGCATCGGCGCATGGGCGGGGGTGCCGACCGATCCCCAGGGCAACCCCATCTCGGCCGACGAGTTCGAGGCGCGCAAGGGCGAATGGCTGCCGTCGGAAGCCGACCGGGCGTACGTCAAGAGCCTGATGAAGCAGGTGACCGAGCCCGGCAAGATCGCCGGCTGGATCGCGCCGCCGGAGCGCGGCATCAACAGCCTGCCGGTCGACTACGAGTACGTGAAGCTGCACTGACTCGGCGGCGTATCCGTATGACGACGCTGAAAATCGCCATCGTGGGTAGCGGCCCTTCGGGCTGCTACGTTGCCGAACGACTGGTTCGGCAGGGCAAGGACGCGGTCGAGGTCGACGTGTTCGACCGGCTGCCGACGCCGTTCGGGCTGATCCGCGGCGGTGTCGCCCCCGACCACCAGGGCACCAAGGGCGTCGCCCGGGTTCTCTCGCGCGCGCTGGAGCGCGACGAGGTACGGTTTTTCGGCCACGTCGAGATCGGCCGCGATCTGCGGCTTGCCGACCTGCGCTCGATGTACGACGCGGTGGTGCTCGCCACCGGCGCCCCCGAGGACCGCCGGCTGGGGATCCCCGGCGAGGACCTCGAAGGCGTATTCGGATCATGGGCGTTCGTCGGCTGGTACAACGGCCATCCCGACCATGCCGGGCTGGACGTCGCGCTCGACCGCGTCCGTTCGGCGGTGGTCGTCGGCAATGGCAACGTCGCCATCGATGTCGCCCGGGTGCTGGCGCGCGCCGGCGCGGAGATGGACCGTTCGGACATCGATCCCGCGGTGGAAGCGGCGATGGCGATGGCACCGCTCGAACGGATCCTGATCGCCGGGCGCCGCGGTCCGGCCGAGGTCAAGTTCACCCCGGCGGAACTTGCCGAACTCGGTCGTCTGCAGCGGGCGCGGCCGGTCGTCGACGCCGCCGAGATCGACGCCGTCGGCGATTGCGAAAATCCGTGCTTCGCCATCCTCCGCGAATTCGCCGAACGGCCTCCGGGCGAAGCGCCGGTGACGATCGAACTGGGCTTTCGTCTCCATCCGGAAGCCTTTGTCGACGACGGCGAGGGGCGGGTGGGCGCCGTCCGTTTCCGCCGGACCCAGCCGCAGGGCGCGGGCTTCGTCGATACCGGCGAGACCATCGACATCCCGGCCGAGCTGGTGGTGACCTGCATCGGCTACGAAACCGTCGGCTGCGACGGTCTTGCGCCAAGCGGTGGCGTTTTCGCCAACGATGACGGGCGAATCGACGACGGGCTGTACGTGGTCGGATGGGCGAAGCGCGGCCCGTCGGGAACGATCCCCACCAATCGGCCGGAAAGCCACGCGCTTGCCGACCGGATCCTTGCCGAGGTGGCGCCGGCGGACAAGCCTGGTCGGACGGCCGTGAACGACGCGCTCGAAGGCAAGGCGGTCGTCGACCTCGACGGCTGGAAACGGATCGACGCGGCCGAGACCGGGCAGGCGCCGAAGGGCGGGTGCGCCGCAAGCTGACCCGTATCGACGACCTGCTCGCGGCGGCGCTAAACTGATCAACAGCGTATGAATCTCGCGGGAGGGAGAGGAACTCGAACCATGAATGTCGAGGAATTCAAGAGCCTGATGGCGCCGGTGACTGGAGCGGTTGCCGGCAAGTCCGTCGATGCGGCGTTGGAAGACGCGCTCAACCGGCAGTTCCCCGGTGACGGGCCGGTGTTCAAGGGTATCGAGAGAGCCTGCCACGGCGCGATAAAGGCCGGCTGGATGTGCAGTCAGGGCGGTGAAGGCCGCCGTTTCGGGCGGGTGATCGAGGCGGGCCCGGAAACCGGCGATCTGAGCGTCGACGTGGTCCAGCTGCGCGACATCGTCGGACCCCACCACCGCCATCCCAACGGCGAGATCTGCATGACCATGCCGGTGACGCCGAGCGCGTTGTTCGACGGCAGTCCGCGGGGGTGGAAAGTCTACGGTCCGGGCACCGCCCATCGGCCGACCGTGACCGGCGGCGAGGCGCTGGTGCTCTACCTGTTACCCGGCGGAAAGATCGAATTTACCGGCTGATCGGGAGAGCTGGGCCCACCCCTCACCCGGCTTCGGGTAAGCGCCGGCTATGGCCGCCGCAACCCTGCGCATCCCTCTCCCCTCGGGGAGAGGAAGGGTGAGGGGGAGAGAAGATGAGGGCGAAAATACTCGAGTTGTGTCAGGCGGCGCGGGAGGCGCGCTTGCGGTCGTGTTCCCTGAGCAGCTTCTTGCGGATGCGGATGGACTTGGGCGTGACCTCGACCAGCTCGTCGTCGTCGATGAATTCGAGGGCGTACTCCAGCGTCAACCGGACCGGCGGGCTGAGCAGGATGTTCTCGTCGCTGCCGGCGGCGCGGATGTTGGTCAACTGCTTCGCCTTGAGCGGATTGACCGACAGGTCGTTGCCGCGGGAGTGGATGCCGATGATCATCCCCTCGTATACGTCGGTGGCGTGGCCGATGAACAGCCGCCCGCGCTCCTGGAGGTTGAACAGGGCGTAGGCCAGCGATTTGCCGGTCGCCATCGACACCAGCACCCCGTTCAGACGCCCGCCGAGAGTGGCGGCGATGCGCGGGCCGTACCGTTCGAAGGCATGGTACATCAGGCCGGTTCCGGACGATATGGTCAGGAACTCTGAGCGAAATCCGATCAGGCCGCGGCTGGGGATGAAGTAATCGAGGCGCACCCGGCCCTTGTCGTCGGAAACCATGTCGCGCATTTCGCCCCGGCGCTCGCCGAGCTTCTCCATGACCGCGCCCTGGTACTCGGTCTCCACATCGACGGTGAGCGTTTCCCAGGGCTCGCAGACCTCGCCGTCGATGGTTCTCAGGATCACCTCGGGGCGGGAGATCGCCAACTCGTATCCCTCGCGCCGCATGGTCTCGATCAGGATCGAGAGATGCAGTTCGCCGCGTCCGGAGACCTTGAACCGATTGGCGTCGTCGGTCGGCTCGACCCGCAGCGCGACATTGTGGATCAGTTCCTGTTCGAGCCGTTCGCGGAGGTTGCGGCTGGTGACGTACTTACCCTCGCGGCCGGCGAATGGTGAGTCGTTGACCTGGAAGGTCATCGAGATCGTCGGCTCGTCGACGATCAGCGGTGGCAGCGGCTCGACCGCCTCGGGGTCGCACAGGGTGTCGGAGATGTGCAACTCGTCGAGGCCGGTAAAAGCGATGATCTGGCCGGCCTCGGCCTCGGTCATCTCGATCTTCTTCATGCCATGAAAACCGAGAATTTGCAGGATCCGGCCGTTGCGGGTGGTTCCGTCGGCGGCGACGACGGTGACGCCGGTGTTGCGTTTGATCCGGCCGCGCTGCACCCGGCCGATGCCAATCACGCCGACGTAGCTGGAATAGTTGAGGGCGCTGACCTGTAGCTGGAACGGGCCGCCGGCCTGGACCTCCGGCGGCGGCACGTTGGCGACGATGGTGTCGAACAACAGCTCCATGTCGACTCCCCGCTCGGTCGGGCTCGCCGACGCCCAACCCTGGACGGCAGAGGTGTAGACCACCGGGAAATCGAGCTGCTCGTCGGTCGCGCCCAGCCGGTCGAACAGATCGAAGGTGTGGTCGAGAACCCAACTCGGCCTGGCGCCGACGCGGTCCATCTTGTTGATGACGACGATCGGGCGAAGGCCGCGGGCGAGGGCCTTGCTGGTGACGAAGCGGGTTTGCGGCATCGGGCCGTCGACCGCGTCGACCAGCAGCAGCACCGAGTCGACCATCGACAGGATCCGCTCGACCTCGCCACCGAAGTCGGCGTGACCGGGGGTGTCGACGATGTTGATCCGCCAGTCCTGCCACTTGAGCGCGGTGTTCTTGGCGAGGATGGTGATGCCGCGCTCGCGCTCCAGATCGAAGGAGTCCATCACCCGCTCCTGCATCTCGCCGTGTTCCTCGAGGGTGCCGGACTGACGGAGAAGCTTGTCGACCAGCGTCGTCTTGCCGTGATCGACGTGGGCGATGATCGCGATGTTGCGCAGGCCGCGGATGGTATCGTTCATTTGAGTCATCGGGTTTATGCTAGAGGACAAACGTTCCCGGGACAGCCGCAATCACGCGGCTTGCCGCGCCTTGCCGCCGCGAAACCGACGACGGCGCTTGGCCGTCGGCGGGGCCGGCGGGGCAACCGCGGCACGCGATCCGGCGGCGCGAAACGGCTGATCGTCGACCACGGCCAGCGGGCGCTTGATCAGCTTCTCGATGTCGCGCAGATAAGGTCGCTCGCTCGGATCGCAGAACGAGAACGCGATGCCCGCCGCGCCGGCGCGCGCCGTCCGGCCGATGCGGTGAACGTAGCTCTCCGGGATGTTCGGCAGCTCGAAATTGATGACATGGGTGACGCCGTCGACGTCGATGCCGCGCGCGGCGATGTCGGTGGCGACCAGAACCCGGGCGCGGCCCGAGCGGAATTTCTCGAGGGCTTGCTGGCGGGCGCCCTGGGTCTTGTTGCCGTGGATCGCCTCGGCGGCGACGCCGGACCTGTCGAGCTGCTGGGCGACGCGGTTGGCGCCGTGCTTGGTGCGCGAGAAGACGATGACCCGCGCCAGCGCCGGGTCCTTCAGCACCTGGGCGAGAAGCGCGCGCTTGTCCGCGGCGTTGACGAAGTAGACGTGCTGGGCGACCTGCTCGACGGTGGTGGCCGACGGCGTCACCTCGATGCGGACCGGGTCGGAGAGGATTTCGCCGGCGAGGCGGGCGACGTCGCTGGGCATGGTCGCCGAAAAGAACTGCGACTGCCGCCGCTTGGGCAGTTCCGCGACGATTTTCCTGACGTCACGGACGAAACCCATGTCGAGCATGCGGTCGGCCTCGTCGAGGACGAGGTGGCTCACCCGATCGAGCCGGAGATGGCCCTGGCCGAGCAGGTCGAGCAGTCGCCCGGGGGTGGCGATCAGGATATCCACGCCTCGGGCGAGGGCGCGGACCTGCGGGTTCTGGCCGACGCCGCCGAAGACCACCGCCTGACGGAGGCCGAGGTGGCACCCGTAGACCTTGAAGCTTTCGGCGATCTGGATCGCAAGCTCGCGGGTCGGCGCCAGAACCAGGGCGCGGGCGGCGCGCGGGCCGGCCGGCGCCTTCTTTTCGAACAGCAACTGCAGGATCGGCAACGCGAAGGCCGCGGTCTTGCCGGTGCCGGTCTGGGCGATGCCGAGCAGGTCCTTCCCGGCGAGCAGCAGCGGGATCGCCCGCGTCTGGATCGGCGTCGGGTCGGCGTATTTTTCGGCGGAAAGGGCGCGCCGGATCGGCTCGTTGAGGCCGAGAGACGAAAATGAAGTAGCAGAAGTAGAAGAGGAAGTGGTCACACAAAAATCCTTATTGCGCCAGGGAGATGTGCGCCGTGAATCGGGCGCAACCTCTCGGTGGCGTTTTGGCCCCTTCCGCGCGCGGACGGGACGGGTAAATTGTCTATTGATGATCTCGGGATGTGACGCTGCCGATCATGTCGGGAGCGCATCGCGCAATCGCGAGTCAATGTTGAAACGCTCAGATGCGCTCTCTCCCGGCCGATGTCAAGCGGTTGTGTTTTCCAGGACGTTCCCCAGAACACAGAGGTTCCGAGATAGGAAGGTCTTGATGTTGTTGTGATAGCGCGGCTTGGGAAGTGACGCGGGCCTTTTTTGGGGAACGTTTTTGCGGCCGGGAGGTTGGGCCGTCCGGGGATAGGATTGGAGGCTGTGAGATCTCGTCATCCAATCGATCCGACGGAGGCCCGGAACGATGATAGTGCGAACGGCGAGGAAAATGCGTGGCCATCTCGACGCTTTTTCGGGCTTGACGTATACGTCAAGCTTTCGGAGGGTCTCGGCAAGCCGGCGCGGCGGTTGGTGGCGGAGGCGCTTTACGGGATCGCGGCCCGGGGCAGCGTGCGGCTGAGCGAGATCGGGCGGTCGCTGGAGGAGGCGATCCCGTTGATCAAGACGGAGACGCGGCTTTCGCGCAACCTGGCGCGGCCGAAATTACGCGACCATGTGGGCGGCGCGGTGCTGCGCGAGGGGAGCCGCAAGGTGGGCGAGCAGCGTACGCTGCTGATCGTCGACCTTTCCGACATCGCCAAGCCCTACGCGGAGAAGATGGAATACCTTGCCCGCGTCCGCGACGGCAGCACCGGTGATATCGCCGACGGCTACTGGCTGTGCCAGGTGATCGCGGTGGAGAACGAGGACAATGCCATCGTGCCGCTCTACAGCGCACTGTATTCCCAGGAAGCGCCGGACTTTGTCAGTGAGAATGCCGAGATCAAAGGCGCGATGGCGGCGGTCTCCGAGGCCTGCGGCCGCGTTGGGGTTGGTGGGCATGATCGTCTTCCTTCCACTTCGTTTGACCAGCCGGCTATGATTGGAGCAGTATCGCCGGATTGGCAGGCGCGTAGGATTGGCAATATGTCTCCGGAATTCCCGGAATTCTGCGGAGGTTCGTCGCTCCTCCCGGGCGCGAACCTCCGTTTTCCGGAAAGCCGTGGCTATTTGGCGACTTTGGCGACCGTCCCCTTGAAGGTTACGCCGGCCACGAAGGTGCCCGCGCCATGCCTCGACGGCGTTGCTCGAGACTTCGCTGTCCAGCGAATAGACGGCATTCTCGAGGCTCTCCCTGCGCAGTACGCGTCCATGCTGTTCGAGCAGCTTGGACAGAACGCTCAATTCGCGCCGCGGAATGGACACCACCCGTTCGGCGACCGTCAGCGTCAACGAGGCGGTATCCAGTGCGACGTTGCCAAGTGTCAGGACCTCATCGCGCAACTGGCGCGCACGACGCCCGACGGCGCGGATGCGCGCGATCAGTTCGTCATCGTCGAAGGGCTTCACGATGTAGTCGTCGGCACCCGCATTCAGCGCCTGGACCCGGTTGACGACGTCTCCACGCGCCGTGACCACGAGAACAAAGGAGTTTCGCTGGCTCTGCCGGATGGCGTTGAGGATATCGCGACCGTCGCCGTCAGGCAGCGAGAGGTCGAGCAGCACGAGGTCATATTGGACGAGCGCAAGCGCGGCGCGGGCTTCGTCTATGGTCCCCGTGACATCCGTTGAATGCCCGTTCTCGGTGACGAGCGTTTGCATGAGTGCAGCAAGCCGCTGGTTGTCTTCGACAATCAGTATCTTCATCGTTCCCGATCTTGGCGCCGGTTCCGTAACACCCGCGTAGGCGCTCTGTACGTTCCCCCGGCGCACTCATTACTCCAGCGTCGGTAACGAAATGCTGACAGTCCCCGGGGCGGCAGAAGACATACCCCGACCGGTCGGTTGATCCAGAGGTCAAGGACCAGGCTCCGTCGGCAAAGTCTGGTGAGCGCTCAGCCCGGGCCGCCACGCCGAGCACCATCGAATGCCGCTGTTCGGCGCTGTTCCTCGACCGGCACGATGCTTTGAGCCTCCGCCTTCGGTGGATATCGGAGGTTAGCTTGGTACCGTCGAGCCCTGCAAAGAAAGGTCTCAGTCCGACGAGTCCTTGGCACCCCTGAGCGTCGTCCTGTCCAGCGCTGTCTGCAGGGCATCGAGGGCCCGGGAATGCTTCGACGCGGGAGTGGTTCTTACGACGTCCATCGCATGAGCCACCCCTCTCGTGCTGCGATCTCTCGCGGCCCTGGAGGTGGCTTTGCCGTGACCATGGTGTTTCATTGCGAAAGCCGGAAAACCTCCAAAGCCCCACCCCTTGCCATGTCCGTGTCCCCTCCCGCCGGCCTGCGCAATGTTGGGAATGACAAGCACGGTCGCCGCCGCCAACAGAACGAGCGCTTTTCGAAACGTCATCTTTCTCCTCCTGAAGGAAGACTTCTTCAGGACGCACCAAATCACGCGCCATCCTGACGGGCGATTAACTTCGTGAGGCAAATTTGAGGCAAGCAGTGGCGCCGCGTTGTGGCGACATCGCAAAAGGCAGGCTGATGCTCTCGATCGCCGAGCCGGTCGCATGGTTGACGAGATGCGCGCGCGGCGGGCGTCAGAGCAGGATGGCGTCGAGCTCGTCTTCGTCGTCGGCGACCGTGTCCTGCGCGGTCGCAGAGGCGGCATCCGGCGTCATGTCGGGCGAGGGCAGGAACCGGCGATGGAGCGCACGCTCGCTCTCCATGGTGTAGAGGCGGTAGATCAGATCCGACAATTCGGTGGTGACGTCGTCCGGCAAAGGTGTCTCAGGGGCCTTTTCGCCATCGGGCATCGCCAGCAATTCCGCGCATTGGGAAAGAAGCTCACCGAGGCCGCGATTGAAGTCGAGTGTTTCGGCAAGCGACGCAATCTTTTCCGATGCGGCGCTCCCTTCGCGCGAAACAATCGCGACATTGCGCTCCACGGCCGTACTTGTCGCATGGATGCTGCTCGTGGCCGCCTCGAGCCGCTCACCGAGGCTGTCTGCGCCCTCTGCGTCGCCGTCTGCAAGCCGGCTGGCAATGTCATTGAGCCTGAGAAGGCCATCGATGATGGAGTCGGCGGCGGCGTCGAGCCGGGCGGCGAACTCCCTGAGTTCGACGGTGATGACCTTGATGGGCGCGGCCCGGTCGCCGATGCGGCCGCAGCGGATGTTCGTATTGAGCGCCATGTACTGGATCTCAAGCTTGATGGCGCGGATGTCGTCGATGCCAGCGGCCATCGCCTTGCCGGCGGCGGATGCTGCCCGGCTCAGCGTACCCGACTGGCGGCTGGCGGCCTCCACGTGGCGTACCATGGCGAGTGTTTGCGAGACGCTTGCATCGAGTGCGTCGATCGGCGCTCCACCGTCCTCTTGGCCGTGAGCCGCCATTTCACGAAGCCGCATGATGTCGACAGCATCGCCGCCGAGATCGCGGATGTTCCCCGTAAGGCGCCGGGTCTGGCCTTCGAACTCATCAATTGTGTCGTCCATCTGGGCCGAGAGCATGGCGCGAAACGGACCGGATGCGCGGGAGATGGATCCGAAACGGTCCGCCGCGAGGCCGATGGCCGACTGGATGTGCTCGATGCGCTGACGGGTCATGTCGCCGACCTGCATGGCCGACAGGGCGGAGGCCACCTTTCCCTGGACGGCACGGGCAAGGGCTGCAACGCCGGCCGCAACCTCGTTGAGCAGCTGATGATGCTTGTCCAGATCGCGCACGGCTTCCGTAAGGTTGGCCTCGATGCCGGCGACGCTTTCGGCGGACATCGTCGTGGTGCTACCGGCCTGAAGACTCTTCGCGCGTCCGATATCGCCCAGCAGGCCGTCGAGTTGTCCGGCCAGTTCCTCGACGCGATCAATGCCAGCCTTGATGCGCTCGAGCATTTCGTCAGCGAAGCCCGAGAATTCGTCGATGCCGGCGCCGCTGATCTTGATGCTGACCGCGAAGGTGCGCAGATAGCGCAAGGTCTCGTGCACGTCGGACAGATCGGATTCGATCCGCGCCGAGAACTCCGGAGAGATCGTCGAGGGATCCGCGCCGGCCGGCCTCCTGTTCGACCGCGCCATGTAGTGCTTCGATGGTCTCAAGCATGTCGGCCGTCGTCTGGCGGACTGTCTCGTCGTCGAGGGAGTTCGTGAGCTCGTCAAGCGCCTCGATGAGTCGGCTCAACATCCCTGTCGCGGAGATAAGCACCTCGCCACCATCCAGAAAGCGCCTCTCGATGGTGGTCCTGACGGTTTCGAGGTGCGATGCGGCAGCGGCCGCCGTGGCATCGAGGCTATCGTGCTCCAAACAAACAGCGGCGTTCAATGACCTATTCCACTTCAGTATATGACCAATATGAAGGCGCGCAGCCTATAGGCGATGTGCGAACGACCGGTAAACTCAACCGCCATGCGGCACCGGACATGGCGGAACAACCGAGTCAAATCGCGAGAAATCCGCGGATCGCCGACTTCGCCGGCTACTCGAACGATACCCGCACAAGCGCTGCCGGCGGGTCGAATTCCGATCACATGATCATATGCTGATATTCGAGATAATGATTCAGCTAATTTTAACAAATCAGGCAGAGTCTCGAATTGTTGACATATCAACTATTGCCACAAAATGCATTGCCCGGTGACCTTAATGACGCTCCCTAATGATGAAGCTGACCGTGCAGTTCTGTCCAGCGAACTGACGATCAGACATATATCCATCGCACGCGAGATCATCGCGGACCGTCTCGAAAATGCGAGCTCATTGTCCATAGAATTGCCCGAGAGCGCGGATGTGGACCTCAGCCTCGTGCAGCTGATCGAAGCCGCGCGCGTGCATGCCGCCGCATGTGGCAAATCACTTTCGCTTGCTTCACCGGCCGAGGGTGCGCTTCTCGACGTCCTCGAGCGGTCCGGCTTCCTGACCGAGGCGACGCCCGACACGCGGGCCTTCTGGCTCCACGAGGAGAGCTGATCCCATGGCTGCAAGAATACTGACTGTCGACGACTCGGCGAGCGTCCGACTGACGACGAAGATGTCCCTGACAAGCGCAGGATACGAGGTGACGGAAGCGGTCGACGGGGCTGACGGCCTCGCCAAGGCCCAGGGGCAACCCTTCGATCTCATCCTGACCGATCTCAACATGCCGGGCATGAACGGGTTGACAATGATCGAGGAGCTGAGGAAGCGCCCCGACCAGACCGGTATCCCCATCATCTTCCTGACCACGGAATCGGACGCGGATATGAAGAGCCGCGCGAAGGCGGCCGGCGCCACGGGCTGGCTGACGAAGCCGTTCGATCCCGAGCAGCTCGTAAGGGTCGTCAGGAAGGTGCTGGGACGATGAGCACGCCCGATCCCGTCGCAGTCTTCCGCGTTGAAGCCGTAGAACTTCTTGCAAGTCTCGAGGCCGGACTTCTCGATCTCGGTGACGATCTCGCCGACAAGGATCTCATCGACAGCGTCTTCCGCAGCCTTCACACGCTCAAGGGCTCTGGAGCCATGTTCGGCTTCGACGATCTCGCCGCCTTCACGCATCACTGCGAGACGGCGTTCGACCGCGTGCGCAAGGGCGTGTCACCGGCCACGCCCGACCTCGTGGCGGCAGTGCTCGCGGCGAAGGATCATATGCATACGCTGCTCGACGGTGCCGGTGCCGATCACGGCTCGACCGGGGATGCATTGCTCGAAGGGCTAAGGGCTGCCGTGGAGGGAGCCGACGCGCTCATCAGTACTGCCGGTACCGAGCCGGCTTCCAATACCGACGGTCTCGCGAGGTGGATCATTCGCTTCCGGCTTCCGGTCAACGCCATGGCGAACGGCACCAATCCGCTGGGGCTGCTGGACGAACTGCGCGATCTCGGCAACTGCACCATCGTGGCCGATCTTTCGCAGATACCGCCGCTCGATCAATTGGCGGCCACGGAGCTCCACGTCGGCTGGACAGTCCGGCTTTGCACCGAGAAGCCGCGTGCAGAGATCGAGGACGTCTTCATCTTCGTCATGGACGACATGACGCTGGAGATCGACGAGGTGGCGCCCCGGACACCTGCGGACGACGACGCGCCGCAGGAGAATGGTGGCACGGCAGAAGAACCGGAGGCCGTCCCCGAGCATTCCGCACAGGCAGCTGGCGAGACCGTGGACCGTCCACGCGGTGGAACCGCCGCGCGTAGCGGCCGTTCGGAAGAAAGCATGCGCATACCGGCGGGGCGGCTCGACGACCTGATGAACCGGGTCGGCGAATTGGTGATCGCCCAGTCGCGCCTCAGCCAGCTGGCACATGCCAGCACCGATATCCAGTTGAGGGCCGTATCCGAGGAAGTCGAACGGCTGTCCGGCGAACTGCGCGACACGATGATGGTTCTGCGCATGGTCCCGGTCGGGTCACTCTTCGGCCGCTTCCGCAGGCTGGTCCATGATCTTGCGCGCGACACGGGCAAGGCGATCGAACTCGTTACCGAAGGCGAGAGACGGAGGTCGACAAGACCGTCATCGAGCGTCTCGCCGATCCGCTCGTCCATCTGATACGCAATTCCGCCGACCATGGCCTGGAGGGACCTGATGGACGAAAGGGGGCAGGAAAGTCCGAGACCGGGCACGTTGTTCTGTCCGCCCATCAGTCGGGTGGAGAGGTGATCATCACCGTCAGCGATGACGGCCGTGGCATCGATCCGGAAAAGTATCCGGCAGAAGGCGGAGACCATCGGCCTGATCGAGCCGGGCGCGCCGCTTTCCGAGCAGGAGATCCTTCAGCTCATCTTCCATCCCGGCTTTTCAACGGCGCAGCAGGTCACCAACCTGTCAGGTCGCGGCGTTGGCATGGATGTGGTCAAGCAGACCGTGGAGGCGCTGCGCGGCACGATCCAGGTACGAAGCCGTCACGGCGACGGCACCGAAATCACCCTGAGGATACCGCTGACGCTGGCCATCATCGACGGCCTCCTCGTGCGCGTCGGTGACGGGCGCTACGTCATACCGCTTTACGCCGTCGAGGAATGCCTGGAGCTTTCGCTCGAGGAAGACCTACGTTCGCGCGGTCGCAGCTTCATCTCGTTGCGCGACAGCCTCGTGCCCTTCCTCAGGCTGAGAGACCTCTTCGCCACCGGGACGAAGCCCGACCCCTACCAGAAGATGGTCGTCGTCTCGACCGGCAACGAACGTGTCGGCCTGGTCGTCGACCAGATCATCGGCGACCACCAGACTGTCATCAAGTCGATGTCGAGGCTCCACCGAAACGTGGAGTGTTCTCCGGTGCCACCATCCTCGGCGACGGCAGCGTCGCGCTGATCCTCGACATTCTCCATCTCGTCGCCGCCGGCCAGCAAGAGGAGGCGCGTCTGCGGGCGGCAGGATGACGGATCCAGTGACCAATACGATTGAACCAGACATGGCCGATAGCGACGAGATCAAGGCGCTGACCTTCAATCTCGGCGGGGAAACCTTCGCACTCGAGGCCACGGCCGTCCAGGAAATCCTGGATCTGCTTCCGGAGACCGCGGTTCCCGGAGCCGAACCTTTCGTCGGCAGCGTGATCAACTTCAGAGGAAACGTGATCCCGCTCGCCGATCTCCGTCTCGCCTTCAACATGGACGTGGCGGACAGCACGATCGATAGCCGAATTGTCGTCATCGAGATCGAAATCGACGGCGAACCGGCCCTGATCGGGCTACGTACTGACGGGGTGAATGAAGTCACCACGCTTGCACGCAGCGCAAGCGAACCGGCGCCGGAAATCGGCATGAAATGGCGACCTGACTTTATCGAGTGCCTGCTCAAACGTGACGGAGAATTCATTATTCTCCCGGCTCTCGACACGATCTTTGCCACGGGCGGGGATCAGCAGGCCTAGCGTCGTCAAGTTTTCAAATCGCCGCTGGCAGCCGAGGCTGCCAGGCCGGACAGACGGGTTTGTTCCAATGCGTTTCACCATCAAGGCGAAGCTCGCGACGGCGTTTGCCGCCATTGTCGTGCTGCTTCTGGTCACCGCCGGCTACGGCATCGTGGGCCTGCGCTCACTCAATGACGCCATCACGCAGCTCATCGAAGGGCCGGTTCAGGGTCAGGAACTGGCTCTGCGGGCGCAAATTCACGAGCTCGAAGTCATCCATGAGCAGAAGAATGCGCTGCTGTCCGCGAACGAGGCCGAGGCGACGCAATATTACCAGCAGGCCGACGAGGCGCTGAAGGCCCTCGGTGGCAACATCGACACCGCGATGCCGATCGCATCCGACGCGGAGAAACCGGCGTGGGAGAAGGCCAGGAGCCTGCTTGCGGAATTCAAGGCTGCTGGCGACAAGGTCGCCGAATTGCAGCGGTCGGGCGATCTCGAAGGTGCCAAGGCTGCGTCGGCCGGCGAGCACCGCAAGGTTGCAGCCGCCATGACGCAGGCATTGGAAGCGGTCATTCAGCTGCAGAAGACCGGCATGAAGCAAGCTGACGCGGGGATGGAGAACGATTACAGCACCCAGCGCAACCTGACGCTGGTCATCGCCGGCTTGGCTTTCGTCATCGCCGTGGGTGCAGCCGTCTGGATCTCGCTCGGTATCAGCCGCGGCCTCAACCGGGTCAAGGAACTGGCGGGCGCGGTGGCGATCGGCGATCTCGACCACGAAGTCGAGGTGACGACCAATGACGAGATCAAGGACCTGGTCGACATCGTCAACAGGATGACCGCGAACCTGCGCGCCACGGCGGATCTCGCCGACGCAGATCGCCGACGGCGATCTGACGGTCGAGCCAAGCCGCTTTCCGACAAGGATACGCTCGGCCTCGCGCTCGAACGCATGGTCGAGCGGCTGCGCGGCGTCGTCGCCGATGCACGCGCGGCCTCCGAGAACGTCTCGGCGGGCAGCCAGGAGCTTTCGGCGAGCGCCGAGCAGCTGTCGCAGGGCGCGACCGAGCAGGCGTCGGCCGCCGAGGAGGCGTCGGCCTCGATGGAGGAGATGGCGGCCAACATCAAGCAGAACGCCGACAACGCCGCGCAGACCGAGAAGATCGCCCGCCAGTCGGCGACCGACGCGCAGACGAGCGGCGAGGCGGTCGAGCCGGGCGGTCGAGGCGATGCAGACCATCGCCGAGAAGATCACCATCGTGCAGGAGATCGCCCGCCAGACCGACCTGCTGGCGCTCAATGCGGCGGTCGAGGCGGCGCGCGCCGGCGAGCACGGCAAGGGCTTCGCGGTGGTCGCCTCGGAGGTGCGCAAGCTGGCCGAGCGCAGCCAGGCGGCGGCGGCGGAGATCGGCACGGTCTCCGCGCGACACGGTGAAGGCGGCGCAGGAAGCCGGCGAGATGCTGACCAAGCTGGTGCCGGACATCCAGCAAGACCGCGGAGCTGGTGGCGGAGATCAGCGCCGCCTGCCGCGAGCAGGACATCGGCGCCGCCAGATCAACCAGGCGATCCAGCAGCTCGACCAGGTGACGCAGCAGAACGCCGAGCGCGTCCGAGGAGATGTCGGCGACCTCGGAGGAGCTGGCCGCGCAGGCCGAGCAGCTGCAGTCCAGCATCGCCTATCTTCCGGGTCAGCAGCCAGCGGTGTGCAGGCCGGTGTCAAGGCGCAGGGCCCTTCGTGAAAAGTACCGCGCGTGCGGCTACGGCGAACGGCGGCAAGGCGTCGACCGGCCGGTCAGGGACGTCGGCAGGTGTCGCAAAACAGGCCAGCGGCAATTCGCTCCGGCCAAGAGCCCGGCGACCGGCGAGCCGCATCCCGACAGTGTCTCGGGACAGCAGGCGCGCGGCGAAGGGTTTGCACTCGACCTTCGGCGGGCGGCCCCGACGACGACGATGCCGACTTCCAGCGAGAGCGACCTGACCATGCGCCGCGGATGAAGCGCAGTTCGTCACCCTCGGCATGGACGAGGAGATCTTCGCCGTGCCGGTCGCAGGCCGTGCGGGAAATCCTCGATCTCGAGCCGATGCTTCCGATCCCCAACGGGCGCCGACCTATCTGCCGGGCCTGATCGACGTGCGCGGCCGGGCGGTGCCGGTCATCGACCTCAGGCTCAAGCTGGGCCTGGCCGCGGACGAAACCGACGCCGCATACGCGGGTGCTGGTGCTCGACATTCCGGTCGGCGGGCGCGATCCTGACGCTCGGCCTGGTCGCCGACCGCGTCTTCGAGGTCGCCGCCTTCCGGCCCGAGGAGATCGAGCCGGCGCCCGACATCGGCGTCAACTGGCGCTCCGACTACATCGGCGGCGTCGTGCGCGGCGAGAGCGGCTTCGTCGTCATCGTCGATCTGGCGCGGCTCCTGTCCGGCAACGACGCCGCCATGCTCGGCGCGGCCCGAGCGGCTCGCGACCCTGTCGCCGAGGAGGCCTGCAATGACGATGACGGCCCAGGCGGCACCGGTCGCCAGCGACGGGTCCGACAGGCTCAGCCAAGCGCGACTTCGACACGGCTCGCGCGCTTCATCTCAGGCTACAGCGGCATCAAGATGCCGCCGAACAAGATCACCATGGTCGAGGGCCGGCTGCGCCGCCGGCTCCGCGCAGCACCGGCCTCGCCAGCGTGGATGACTATTGCGCTTTCCTGTTCGATGGAGGCGGCCTCGAGCAGGAAGGCGTCCACCTGATCGACGCGGTCACGACCAACAAGACGGACTTCTTTCGCGAGCCGGCGCATTTCGGGTTCTGCGGGACGAGGCGCTGCCGGCACTGGCGCGAGCGCGGTGTGCGGCCGGGTCAAGGCCTGGAGCGCGGCCTGCTCCACCGGGGCCGAGCCTACACGCATGGCCATGGTGCTCGCCGGAGTTCGCGCAGCGGCCGGACGGGCTTCCGACTGCCGCATCCTCGCCACCGACATCTGCACCGACGTGCTCGCGCAGCGCCCATCGCGGCATTTATCCGATCAAGCATGATCGTCGGCCGGTGCCGCGCGCCTGCTTCGCCGCATATCTGTCATGCAGGCGCGGGACCCGGCACGCGCCGGAGTGCGGATCGTGCCGGAGCTGCGTCCAGATGGTCGCGCTTCGGCCGCCTGAACCTGATGGACAGCGCCTATCCTGTCGAGCGACGACATGGACGTCGATCTTCTGCCGCAACATCCTGATCTATTTCGACAGAGCCGACGCAGGAGGCGGTGCTCGGACGGCTGTGCGAGCATGCCTGCAGGCCGGGCGGCTACCTGTTCCTCGGCCATTCGGAATCGGCCTGGCCGGCGTTCACGCTGCCGCTCAAGCAGGTCGGCAACACCGTGTTCCGCGCGTGTGAGCGAGCAATGGCAAGAAAGATCAGGGTCCTGATCGTCGACAACTCGGCCTCGGTCCGCCAGACGCTCGACCGGCATCCTGGCGATCGCGATCCCGAGATCGAGGTCATGGCGACCGCCTCCGACCCCTTCGTCGCGGCGCGCAGCGCATCCAGGACGAGGTGCCCGACGTCATCACCCTCGACGTCGAGATGCCGCGCATGGACGGCATCACCTTCCTGCGCAAGATCATGGCGCAGCACCCGGTCCCGGTCGTCATGTGCTCGTCGCTGACGGAGGAGGGATCGGAAACCCTGATGCAGGCGCTGGAGGCCGGCGCCGTCGACGTCATCCTGAAGCCGCGGGTCGACATCGCGCAGTTCCTCGAGGAATCGCGGACATGCGCATCTGCGATGTCGTCAAGGCCGCGGCGCAGGCGCGTCTCGGCGCACGCCGGACGGGCCGCTCCGCCGGCCGCGCCGCGCGCGCCGGCAGAAGAAGCTGACCGCCGACGCGGTGCTGCCGCCGCCGCGCGCCGGCCGGGCAATGGCCCAGACCACCGAGACGGTCGTCTGCATCGGCGCCTCGACCGGCGGCACGGAAGTCGCTGCGCGTCGTCCTCGAGGCGCTGCCGGCCGACTGCCCGGGCATCGTCATCGTCCAGCACATGCCGGAGAAGTTCACGGCGGCCTTCGCGCGCCGGCTCGACGGGCTGTGCGCAGATCGAGGTCAAGGAGGCCGCCGATGGCGACACCGTGCTGCGCGGCCGGGCCCTGATCGCGCCGGGCGATCGCCACATGCTGCTGCAGCGCAGCGGCGCGCGCTATTACGTCGAGGTCAAGGAGGGCCCGCTGGTCTCGCGCCACCGGCCGTCGGTCGACGTGCTGTTCCGCTCGGCGGCGCGCTTCGCCGGCGCCAACGCCGTCGGCATCATCATGACCGGCATGGGCGACGACGGCGCGCGAGGGCCTGGCCGAGATGAAGCAGGCCGGCGCCCTCACCATCGCCCAGGACGAGGCGACCTCGGTCGTCTTCGGCATGCCCAAGGAGGCGATTGCGCACGGTGGCGTCGACAAGGTCGTGCCACTCGAGCAGATCGCCCGCGAGGTGCTCAGATGCAGTCTGGTTTGAAGCACCGGAGGCAGATGCATAGGTCCTGATTGACGACGACGGCCAGTCGGGCCTTGCCCATCCGGCTCAGGTCGCGGTCGGGAACGCCGCCTGCAGCACCCAAACGTCGGCGCCGCCCAGTGATACGCCGTCGCCATGTGACGAGATGCGCTTCGCTCTCCTGCTCGTCGACAACGAGGCGCCGGCACTGACGGAGTTCGGTCACGCGATGGGTTTCGACGTGAGCATCGACGCGGATTCCGTGTTGTCGAGCGTGTGCGGTGGATAGCGGACGACCGAGATCATTTGAACATCGGCCGCACTGTCGCAGCATCAGCCGCTTCGGCTCTCAGGCAATCGCGGCATCGACCTTTTCGTCTGGCCGGAAATGCGAATGGCGGATCATCGGACAGAAATGGCACGCGAGACCATCCTTGCTGCGCTTTCCGAACTCGGGAATGATAGCAGGGACTGCATTCGTGAATTGCTGCGAGGATGCGGCGTGAACCGATCCCGGTCGCCGGAATGCGACCGGGATCGGCTGCGGGGCGGCCACGGTTCTGCCCGCGGGCGGCCGCCGACGGCATGGGCATGACGGACAGGTGATGGCGAACGAACAGACGAACCACGGCGAGGGGCGCATCGTCTCCATTCAGGGGTCGGTCGTCGACATCCGCTTCGACCGCGACCGTCCGACCATCAACCGGATGCTGCGCAGCGGCGACGTCGTCATCGAGGTCGCCGCACTCCTCGACGCGACCACCGTGCGGGGACTTGCCCTCAACGCGGAGCATGGTCTCTCGCTCGGTCAGCCCGTGACCGACACGGGCGGTCCGATCACGATCCCGGTCGGCCGCTCGGTCCTCGGCCGGATGCTCAACATGTTCGGCGAGCCGATCGACGGCGGCCCGGAACTGGAAGACGTCGCCCTTCGCTCGATCCATGGCGAGACTGTTCCGTTGTCGCGACGGCAGGTGCGCTCGGAGATATTCGAGACCGGCATCAAGGCCATCGACCTGCTGTGCCCGCTCGAGCGCGGCGGCAAGGCCGGCCTGTTCGGCGGCGCGGGCGTCGGCAAGACCGTGCTGATCACCGAGATGATCCACAACATGGTCGGCAACTACGAGGGCGTGAGCCTGTTCTGCGGCATCGGCGAACGCTGCCGCGAGGCGGAGGAGCTCTACCGCGAGATGGGGACGGCCGGCGTCCTCGACAAGACCGTGATGGTCTTCGGCCAGATGAACGAACCGCCCGGCGTGCGTTTCCGCGTCGGCCACAGCGCGATGACCATCGCCGAGTATTTCCGCGACGACGCGCATCAGGACGTGCTGGTGCTGATCGACAACATCTTCCGCTTCGTGCAGGCGGGCTCCGAGGTCTCGGGCCTGCTCGGGCGCATTCCCTCGCGGGTCGGCTACCAGCCGACGCTCGGCACCGAGCTTGCGGCGCTCGAGGAGCGGATCGCGAGCACGGCGTCGGGCTCCATCACCTCGATCCAGGCCGTCTACGTGCCCGCCGACGACTTCACCGACCCGGCCGCGACGCACACCTTCGCGCACCTCTCCGCCTCGATCGTGCTGTCGCGCAAGCGCGCCAGCCAGGGCCTCTACCCGGCCATCGACCCGCTGCAGTCGTCGGCCAAGATGCTGACGCCGGGCGTCGTCGGCCGGCGCCACTACCGTGTCGCGCAGGCCGTCCGCCACGCTGGCCGAATACGAGGAGCTCAAGGACATCATCGCCATGCTGGGCCTGGAGGAACTGTCCGAGAAGACCGCCACACCGTGGCGCGGGCGCGGCGCCTGGAGCGCTTCCTCACCCAGCCCTTCTTCACCACCGAGGCGTTCACCGGCACGGCCGGGCTGCATGGTGAGCCTCGACGAGACGCTCGACGGCTGCGAGCGCATCCTCGGCGACGAGTTCGCCGACCATGCCGGAAGGCGCCTTCTACATGATCGGCGCCATCGACGAGCTCGAGCGAGCCGGCAGCGGACGCGGCGACGAGGAGGCCGGGACATGATGCCGGCCTCAGCCAGGTGATCTGACGGACCGTCGCATGCGTCTGAAGATCGTGCTGCCGACGCAGGTCCTGGTCGACCGGGAGGTCAGCAAGATCGTCGCCGAGGCGCAGAACGGCTCGTTCGGCCTGCTGCCGCGCCATGTCGATTTCGTCGGCGGCGCTGGTGCCCGGCATTCTGTCTACGAGACGCCGGAGGGCGAGGAGCTCTTCGTCGGCCGTCGACGAGGGCATCCTGGTAAGTGCGGCGACGAGGTGCTGGTCTCGACGCGCAACGCGGTGCGCGGGCGACGATCTGGCAGACGCTGCGCGCAGACCGTCGCGAGCAGTATCTGCGAGCTGGACGAGCAGGAGACGTGGCGCGCAGCGCGCTCGCCCGGCTCGAGGCCGGCGTCGTGCGCCGCTTCATCGAGCTGCGAGGAGCGGCTGATGGTCGGGCCGAGACCGGACAAGACGGGGACCGTGGAGCCGACATCGGCGAGGAGATCGGGCGCAAGGCGGAGCGCAAGCTGAAGGCGCGCGGCGAGCGCGACCGCGGCGTCTGGTTCGGGCTCGGCATGTTCGGGCTCGTCGGCTGGTCGGTCGCGGTGCCGACGCTGCTCGGCATCGCGCTCGGGGTGTGGCTGGACGCGCGGCTGGACGAGCGTATCTCGTGGACGCTGACGCTGCTGTTCGTCGGCGTCGTGCTGGGCTGCCTCAACGCCTGGTACTGGGTCAAGCGGGAGAGCCAGCATGACTGAACGCTGAGTGCCGCGCATGGCCTCGAACCGAGGTCGCAGGCGCCTTGCGGCGCACAGACGATGTGGGCTGACGATGCACGTTGATCTTGCCGGTTCGCTCGATGCCTTCGCGGCCGGCCTCGGCCTCGGCGTCGCCTATTGCGCGATGCTGTGGCTCGCGGTGCAGCGCCTGTGCCATGCGCGCAAGCCCGGCGCTGCTGGCTCGTCGGCACCGCCGTGCCGCGGCTCGGCCTGACGCTCGGCGGTTCTATCTGCGTGATGGACGGACGCTGGGAGCGGCTGCTTGACGTGCTTGCCGGCTTCTGGTCGTGCGCATCGCCGCCAGCAGCTGGTGAGGCGACGCTCGTCCGAACGGCCCGCTCGGCGGCTAGCGAGGGACGGCGATGCAGATCAGCCCGACCAGATCGTCTTCTGGCAATGCGGGCCGTCGTGCTCAACGCGACGATCGTCTTCACCTGGGTCGTCATGGCGCTGCTCGTCCTCGGCTCGCGCGGCTGATCACGCTGCGCCTCTCCGACGACGAGACGATCTCGCGCTGGCAGAACCTGCTGGAAGTCATCGTCGACGGGCATGCGCGACCAGATCCGCGACGTCAGCCGCGCCGAGCCCGGCCGCTACCTGCCCTTCGTCGGCACGCTGTTCCTGTTCATCGCCACGTCGAACCTGCTCGCCATCGTGCCGGGCTTCGAGCCGCCGACCGGCTCGCTGTCGACGACGACGGCGCTGGCGATCTGCGTGCTCGTCGCGGTGCCGCTCTTCGGCATCGCCGAAGCGCGGCGTCGTCGGCTATCTGCGCAGACTACGTCCAGCCGACGCCGTCTTCATGCTGCCGTTCAACATCATCGGCGAGCTGTCGCGCACGCTGGCGCTGGCCGTCCGCCTGTACGGCAACATGATGAGCGGCACGGTGATCGTGGCGATCCTGTCGGCATCGTGCCCTTCTTCTTCCCGGTCGTGATGCAGCTGCTCGGCCTGCTGACCGGGCTGATCCAGGCCTACATCTTCGCCGTCCTGGCGATGGTCTACATCGCCTCGGCCACGCGGACCCATCCGGCGAGGCGCGGACGAACGACGAACCGCAGCGAAAGCGCAGTGAACGGAGACCCTGCATGGACAGTATCGGACTGATCGCGCGCCGTCTCGATCTTTACCGCCGGGCTGACCATCGCCATCGGCTCGATCGGCCCGGCGCTCGGCGAGGCGCGCGCCGCGGCCCAGGCGCTCGCGGCGATCGCCCAGCAGCCGGACGAGGCGCAACACCATCACGCGCACGCTGTTCGTCAGCCTGGCGATGATCGAGTCGACCGCGATCTACTGCTTCGTGGTCTCGATGATCCTGATCTTCGCCAACCCCTTCTGGGACGCACGTGATCGCGCAGGCCGGCGGGTGAGCCGCATGCAGATCGACTGGTTCACGGTCGCCGCCCAGATCGTCAACTTCCTGGTTCTGGTCTGGCTGCTGAAGCGCTTCCTCTACGGCCCGATCACGCGCGCCATGGAGCGGCGCGAGGAACGCATCGAAGGACCGCTGCGCGAGGCCGAGCGAAAGAGCAGGAGGCGGAGACCGAAGCGCGCGCCTTCGAGGAGAAGCAGGAGGAGCTGGAGCGCCAGCGCGAGCAGATGCTCGCCGAGGCGCGCGAGGAGGCCGAAGACGAGCGCCAGGCGCTGGAGCGACGAGGCCGCGAGGATATCGAGGCGCGCAGGCCGAATGGCTGAAGCAGCTCGAGCGGAGCAGCGCGAGGCTTCCTGCGCGAGCTGCGCGGGCGGTCGACCGAGCAGTTCTACGGGCTGGCGCCGGGCGCTCGCCGACCTCGCCGACGCCGAGCTGGAGGACCAGATCGCACTCGGCTTCGTCAAGCGGCTGGAAAGCCTGCAGGGAAAGGCGAAGGACGACCTCGCCGATCGCGGCCGCAGGCGGCAAGCTCACCGTGCGCAGCCGCTTCGAGCTGCCGGCCGAGGCCAAGCGTCGGGTCACGGCAGCCATCCACCGCGAACTCGGCAAGACGCTGCAGCCCGATTACGAGACACGCGGGCAGGGCACGTCTCGGCATCGAGCTGGGGCCGGCAGCCAGACGGTCTCCTGGAGCTTCGACAGCTATCTGGACGAGCTGCGAAGGGCGATCGACGAGCAGTTTCGCGCCGCGTCGACGGTCGATGAAAGCAAGGCGGCGAATGACCGACGACAAGAAGGACATCTCGCTGGCCGACGTTGTCCCGGACGACCTTCGACCCGCTCGACCGGGCGCTGGCGAGCTATCGCAGCGAACTCGAGAGCCGGCGAGATCGGCACCGTGACGCAGGTGGCAAGCGGCATCGCCCGGGTCACCGGGCTTCACGGATGTCTGCGACTACGAGCTGGTCAGCTTCCGGGCAGTCTGCTGGGCATCGCCGCCAACCTCGCTCGACGGGCTCGGCGTCATCCTGCTCGGCGACAGCGAGCACCTGAAGGCCGGCGACGAAGCGCGGCGCACGCACCGCGTGGTCGACGTGCCGGTCGGCGAGGCGCTGCTCGGCCGCGTGGTCGACGCCATCGGACGCCCGCTCGACGACAGCGGCCCGATCCGCCGGCGGAGCGCTGGCCGATCGAGCGCCCCGCACCGCCGATCATCGCGCGCGCGCCGGTGCCGAGCCGCTGCAGACCGGGCATCAAGGCGGTCGATGCCGCCATCCCGATCGGCCGCGGCCAGCGCGAGCTGATCCTCGGCGACCGCCAGACCGGCAAGACGGCGATCGCGATCGACGCGATCATCAACCAGCGCGGCAGCGGCATGGTCTGCGTCTACTGCGCCATCGGCCAGCGCGGCTCCGCGGTGGCCCGGGTCATCGCCACGCTGCGCGAGCACGGCGCGCTCGAGCACTCCATCGTCGTGGTGGCCGCCGGCGAACGACCCGCCGGGCCTGCAGTTCGTCGCGCCCTATGCGGCCACGACCATGGCCGAGTTCTTCATGGAGCAGGGCCGCGACGTGCTGATCGTCTACGACGACCTCACCCGGCACGCCCGGGCCTACCGCGAGCTGTCACTGCTGCTGCGCCGCCCGCCGGGGCGCGAGGCCTATCCCGGCGACATCTTCTACATCCACTCGCGCCTGCTGGAGCGCGCGACCCACCTGCGCGAGGACCACGGCGGCGGCTCGCTGACCGCGCTGCCGATCATCGAGACCCAGGCGCAGAACATCTCCGCCTACATCCCGACCAACCTGATCTCGATCACCGACGGCCAGATCTATCTCTCGCCCGAGCTGTTCCAGCAAGGGCCAGCTGCCGGCCATCGACATCGGCAAGTCGGTGTCCCGGGTCGGCGGCAAGGCGCAGCTTCCGGCCTTCCGCGCCGTCGCCGGCGACCTGCGCCTCGCCTATGCGCAGTTCGAGGAGCTGGAGACCTTCGCCCGCTTCGGCACCCGGCTCGACGACGAGACCCGGCAGAGCCTGGAGCGCGGCCGGCGCGTGCGCGAGATCCTGAAGCAGGCCGAGCACGACCTCTTCTCCGTCGCCGAGCAGATCGCCGTGCTGCTGGCCGCGACCAGCGGGCTGTTCGACGATTCCCGTCGGACCGGTCGCCGACGCCGAAGCCGATCTCCGCGCGTGGTCCGCGAGGAGTTGCCGGAACTGTGCGCCCGCATCGAGTCCGGCCTGCGAAAGCTGGGCGAAGACGATCGCGGGCCGCTGCTCTCCGTCGCCCGACAGGTCGTCGAACGCTACCGGGCTGAGGGCTAGCCGGCCATGGATACCCTTGAGATCCTCGGCAAACGGATCGCGACGACCGAGGACCTCAACTCGATCGTCCACACCATGAAATCCCTCTCTGCGGTCAGCATCCGGCAATACGACCAGGCCGTGCCGGCACTTCGCGAATATAACCGGACGATCGAGATGGGGCTGCAGGTCGTCCTGCGCACCGGCCACACGCCGCTGCCACCGACCGACAGGATCGCCGGGGGCGGCCATCGTCTTCGGCTCGGATCACGGCCTGTGCGGCCGTTTCAACCGCGAGATCGTCCGCTTCGCCCGATGAGGAGCTGTCGGGACCGCCACGGCCGCCCCCGGCGAGGGCGCGGCCTACCTCGTCGCGGGCGAACGGGTGGCGCATCCGAGCTGGAAGCGACCGGCGAGCAGGTGGTCCGCCAGTTCCGCCTGCCCGGATCGGTCGCCGGCCTGGCCGATACGGCGCATGACATCCTGCTGGACCTGGACAGATGCGGGCAGCCGGCACGGCGCGGCGCGGGTGCTCCGGTTCCACAATCGGCGGCAGGACGGCGGCGCGGCGGCACCTTGCGCCGTGCAGCTCCTGCCGCTTTATGCCGCGATGGCTGCAGCGGCTCGCGGCGCGGCGCTGGCGGTCCCGCAGCCTGCCGACCTTCACCATGGACGCCGCATCTCTGCCGCGGCGCTGGTCCGGCAGCACCTGTTCATCGGGCTGTTCCGGGCCGGGGCGGAATTGGCGCCAGCGAGCACGCGATGCGGCTCGTCGCCATGCAGGCAGCCCAGCGCAACATCGAGGAGACCATCTCGACGACATGAACATGGCCGAATACCGCCGCAGGCGGCAGCAATCGGTCACCGAGGAGTTGCTGGACATCGTCGCCGGCTTCGA
>CAVYYK010000018.1:0-70311 GCA_963772635.1 uncultured Alphaproteobacteria bacterium | reverse complement strand
GATGGCGTCCGGCTCCGGGCCGGTGACACCCTCGACCGGCACCTAGAGATCTTGATTCCGACATATGGTGCCCATACGATCTCGTTTCCCGCTCCCTCTGCAGGGCTTCGGAAAACGTGGCGCCAGTGGCACCACGTTAGTTCCCGAAGCCGGGCGCAGGCGATGCGACCCTTCGACGGATACGAAACTCATCGTGTTCCCGAACCGGATGCCGAATCCTAGGCCATCAATCCATTCGGAACTCTACCTCCAAGTGACGAACTCACTCACCCCGAATTCCCTGCCTTCCACCGGTCCTGATATTGACTCTACCCCATTCGGGTGCTACGATTTTTTCCACAAAATTTATAGAAGGGGGGGGGTGTTGTGGCTATGGTCGGCAGGCGGATTACGGGCTGCTGCGACGGGCTGCAATTGGCAGGGCTGACAAGGTTCCTGAGGTCTTCCTTCCCAAGGACAACGGGTACAAGAAATCGAAAGCTCGCCGACGAGAGTGCACTTTGTACCTCTTCGTGTGAGCGAAATCGTGCTGGGGTCCACCCTCAAACCATGACTCACAAGATGCTGATCTCACCGGGATCAACGGGGTGAGGCTTATGCCAAATACAACAAAAGCCTGAAACGGCAAATGACAACCGAGTTGTGTTGGAAAATGGAGGAACACATGAAACCTTTAGCCGAGGCCGTACGCTGGGTCTGCGCCATCGCCATCCTCGTCCCGTCCCTCGCCAGCGCCGAGGTGACGGAATTTGTCGTTCAAACTCGCGAAATCCTCTACGGCGGTGATTCCTTCGGTGAGGTGGGGCCTTACGAGAAGCTGCGCGGCTATGCCGTGGGCGAGATCGACCCGACGAATCCCCAAAACGCCGTGATCGCCAACCTGGACAAGGCCGAACGCAATGCGAACGGGCTTGTCGGCTACCGAGTCGACGTGGAGATCCACAAGCCCGTAGACCTTGCGCGGGGTAACGGCACTTTGCTGTACGATGTGGTCAATCGCGGGAACAAGCTCGCTCTCGGGAGCGTCCGTCTCGAGGACGGCTTTGTCCTGGTATGGAGCGGCTGGCAGGGCGATCTGGTGCCGAACGGTGAACGCCTCACGGCCACCTTCCCCATCGCCACCGAGGGCGGATCGCCGTTGGTGGGCCTCAGCCGAGAGGAGTATATCGGCGACGGCACGATCACCGGCGACCTGTCGTATCCGGCCGAGAACTTGGATCCCGATCAGGCATCGCTCACGGTGCGCGAGAACGAACGCGACCCGCGCGTACCCATCGATAGCTGGCGGTACTTGAGCGACACGCAGATCGAGATCATCCACCCCGGGTCGCCCTATGATGCGGGCGCGATATTCGAGTTCATCTACCCCGCCATGGACCCGATCCTGCACGCCGTCGGCTTCGCGGCGACGCGCGACGTCAACTCATTCCTCCGCTACGAGGAGGCCGACGCTCATGGCAACCCGAATCCGCTCGCGGAGATGGTCGGCGCGGCCTTTCCGCCGGCGCACGGCCACGATATGGCGAACGGGAACGGTCATTCCAATGACGAGGGCAGAGGTCACGGGAAGCACCACGATCGGCCAGCCATCCAGCGGGCGATGGCCATGGGCATTTCCCAGAGCGGGCGGATGCTGCGCCATTTCATCTACCTTGGTTTCAACCAAGACGAAATGGGCCGGCAGGTGTTCGACGGCGCGTTCCCGATCATCCCGGGCTCGCGCAAGACGTGGACCAATACCCTCTTCGCCAAGCCGGGCTGGTGGTCGAAGCAGCATGAGCAACACCTGCAAGCCGGCGACCAGTTCCCCTTCGCCTACGCCACCACCACCGATCCGCTCACCGGCGAGCGCGACGGCATCATGAAGCGCTGCCGGGCAAGCCAAACCTGCCCGAAGATCCTCCACGCGGACGGCGAATTCGAGGTATGGGGCGCGCGCGGCTCGCTGCTCGTGAGCGACGGGGACCCAGCCGGGCCGAAGCCCATCGACATCCCCGACAACGTTCGTCTGTACATGGTCGCCGGGACCCCGCATGGCGGCGCGGGAACCATCGTGCCGGCCAATCCCTCGTTCGGAATCTGCAAGAACCTGCTCAACCCGAATGGGAGCACGGCAGTCTGGCGTGCCCTGGTCGTCGCGCTGAACGAGTGGATCACAACAGGGCGCAGACCACCCGGAGAGCCGCTACGGCTCGGTCGCCAGACGGCATGGCCACCGGGGTTCGCCCAGCTTCGTGCCCTCCGATCAGTCGAGCACCGGCTTCCCCGACATACCCGGTGTGACCTACACCGGGTTGTTCAATTCCCTGCGCGTTACCGACTACACCGTGGAGCCCCCGTTCGAAGGCCGCCGAATACGGTGTCCTGGTGCCTCGCGTGGATGCGGACGGCAACTCGGTTGCCGGCATCCGTCTGCCCGCCCTTCAGGTACCCATCGCGACCTACACGGGATGGAATCTGCGTGCGCCGGGATTCGCCGAGGACGAGGGGTGTGTATCGAACGGTTCGTACATCCCCTTCCCCCGCACCCGCGAGGATCGACTGGCGACAGGCGATCCGCGCCTTTCTATCGAGGAGCGCTACCGTAACCGGCGAGACTATTTGCGGCGCTTCGGCCTCGCGGCGCACCGGCTGGTCAACGAACGCTTCCTCCTTGAGGCGGACGCAGAGGAGATGATCGAGCAGGCCGCCGCGCTCGAGTTGCCGCTGAACTGAGAGCAGAGTCGTAGGGAAACCCGCCAAAGCCCCGGCCCGATGTGGGCCGGGGCCCATTTTGTTTTGTGATCCATCTGCCCCCTGCTTTCACGCTATGCCGATAATGCAGTTGGGCGTGCCGTTTCGGAGACAAGAGCCACATCCGCCTTGCTGACCCGCATATCCCATTTCGCCGTCCGAAGCGCCCGCGCTCGGGCACCGGGTCGCATGTAGGCGAGCGCGGCGTCGTTGATCAAGTAATCCGTGTGTCCGGCGCCCAGAACGTCGCGCGCCTCGTCGACGAAAGTCTCCTGCCCGGCGATGAGCAGGCGCACCAGCTGCCGCTTCGAGAGGCTCACCCCGAGACCGTCGAGATGGGCGAGCAGGCCCGCAACCGTCATCCGCCCCTGGTGGTAGAGGGCGAGCACGTAACGGCGCAACCCGGGACCGAAATGGCCGCGCACCCCGGCCGGCAGCGGCGCCACGATCGTCTCGCCGCCTGCCGTCCGCCAGCGCTCGCGGCGATAGCGGATCGTCGCCGGCCGAACCACCAGATCCTCGACCACGTAACTCTCGTAGCCCTTGAACCGCGAGTCCGGCGGTGGCACCACCGTGATCACCCGCTCCTCGCTGACCTCCCGCTTGGCGCCGCCGCGGCGGCGCTTCTCGCCGTTTCCGCCCTCCGGCTTCGGATCCGTCGCCGTCTCCATCCCGCTCGGACGGATCTTCGGCCGACCCTTCAGACCCTTCAGCCGCGCAATCTCTTCGCGCAGCGCAGCCTTCTCCGCTTTCCGCGCCGCAATCTCCCCAACAAGCCGCAAAACCAACTCCTTGAGTTCGTCAACGCTCAGATCGTCAATATCTGGTATCGAAGCCGTCATGCCGTCAATAAATCACACGCGTCGCCTCGGCCAAACCAAGATATCGCCTCACCGATCACTTCGACACCGACCTGTGACTTTCCGCATTCACCCCGATGCCCGGGATTTTGCCCCTATTTCGACCCCAGAACCGAGGCCTTTGAACACATGGTGAAATCGTCCGCAGTCCGTTTCCCACTACCGGGAGAAATTCCGCCATCCCCGGAACACGCGGCGCAGCAGATCAAGGTTACCCGATACAGTCAACGTTGCCCGATGGTCCGGAGACGGATGTCAAAGTCCGCCCTTCCGGTGATCGGGGGCCAGCGGACCAACCCGACGGAGGAAGAAGGGTGAGGATCAGCCACGGGCGGACTAACGGTCGAACGTGAGAGCTTGTTTTTCTCAAGGATGTGCCCCGCTCGAACGACGCGCGGATACTCGCGCCAGAACTCCGCTTTCGCCACGAATTTAGCTCGCGAACCGTGAACCAGTTCACAGACGACCGGAACGCTCTCGCTTAATTTTGTGGAAGCTAGCTCCGAATGAGTATGCGGAGTTTTGGATCACAGGGAGCACTTCGATGGCCACTTCATATCCTCGCTCAAGAGATCAAGGTTCAGATATTCGTTCGCATGTTATTGAGGCCAATATGAACCGCGCTCGCGACCTGCGCAGCCATTTCATGTGTGACTGTGTGCGACGTTTGGGAACCCTCTGCGTCAAGGCATTCTGTGTCGTGCGTTCACTTGCCATTCTTCGCCCCGTGTCTCAGAAGCGATACACTCGGAAGGACACTGTGCCGTCTTGACGCGTTCACTGTTCAGTTGACAGCCGACCGGAAGTTTTGACGCCGAACACTCGAGGTTGGCTGCCAGGGAAAGGCATCTCTGTTGCCCCCACCCCTCAATTCTGCGCGATTGAGTTGTCGACGGGAAAGGTGGGGGGAGTGTCCCGGGGAGTGGTGCAGGAAGGGTGATGAGGCGCCAAGGTGCGGATATTCTTCCTTGCCTTGACGCCATAAACGGTATATATCCCTATGCAGCTCTTTTTCACCGTCAAAAAATTTGGTCGTTCTGACATGCCGGAACGGGTGACGTGCGCCTGCCGGGTCACTTGGCGAGAAAAATTAACTGATCATTTCGGTTTTGTTTCAATGCGTTAGACATAGTTTTGACGAGTTTTGACGAGTTTTGACGAGTTTTGACGATGCGCTTCGTTGTCGGGGCGCAACGGTTTTGAGGGGGCCGTTTTGTTTGATATCAATGGGTTATAGACCGTTGCGACAGTGCAATGAAGGGTTATTAAAAAACGTTCATGAAATCAATGTGTTACGCCGTGTTTTGACGAGTTTTGACGAGTTTTGACGATAATTTCGAGCTTTTTTCCGGCTCTTTTGATTTCAACGGCTTAGGCGATTTTCCTGGCGCGAAATCGTCACCAATGCCCCCGCACCCGACTCGGTTATTCGCGACGCGGCTCTAACATATTGACATAAAACGATTTTCTGTTGAGCGGGGCTCAATCGGCGCAGAGATCGGCGAGGCCCTTGAGCCGGCGGGCGGTTTCGAAGTCGATGCGGCCGGTGACCCGGGCCGGGCGGAAGTGGCGCTGGAACGCCTTGAGGGTCAGGTGGAGGTTCTCGGTCTCGTAGCCGACCTCGGCGAGCATCGCGCTGCACTGCCTCGGGGTCCATGATGCAGGTGTCGGACTCCTCGGGCCACAGGCCGATCCCGGCGGCGGCGAGGCGGGGCCAGTCGAACAGCTCGCCCGGGTCCATCTTGCGCCGGGGCGCCACGTCGGCATGGCCGACGACGTTGCGGGCCGGGATCCGGTGGCGGGCGACGATGTCGGCGGCGAGGTCGATCAGCGCGCCCGTCTGCGCCTCCGGGAACGGCCGGTAGCCGAATTCGTGGCCGGGGTTGACCAACTCGATGCCGATCGAGCGGGCGTTGACGTCGGTGGCGCCGCGCCACGAGGCAACGCCGGCATGCCACGCGCGGCGGTCCTCCTCCACCAGCCGGTAAAGCGTGCCGTCCTCGTCGATCAGGTAATGGGCGCTGACCTTGGCCGCGGGGTCCATCAGTCGATCGAGGGCCGCCTCGGCGGTCTCCATGCCGGTGTAGTGCACCACCAGGATGTCGACGGCGGCGCCCTCGGGACGGGCATCGAAGTTGGCGGACGGGCGGTCGACGATCACGGTTGCACCACCGGTACCCGGGCGGCCGGGCGCAGGAACTGGATCATCGCCACCCCGGCGATGGTCGACAGACCGCCGAGGACGATGCGGACGCTCAGCGTCTCGTCGAGGATGATCACCGCGAACACCACCGCCAGCACCGGAGAAAGCAGGGTCATCGGCACGATCCGGTTCACCTCGTACTTGCCGAGCAGGTAATACCATATCCCATACGCGGTGATCGACGCCCCTAGCGCCATATAGAGGATCGCGCCCCAGCCGCGCCAGTCGGCGGCGGCGAGGGCGGCGAGCTGGCCGTGCTCCAACAACAGGCTGGCGAGGAGCAACTGCGGCAGGGCGAGCAGCGCCACCCAGGCATTGAGCACGAACACGTTGATGCCGCGCAGACGCTTGATCAGGATGTTGGCCACCGCCCAGGCGAAGGCGGCGGCGACCACCAGCAGCAGATGCGGGATGCTCGGCGCCGCCGTCGGGTCGCCGGCGAGCACGTAGACGCCGACGAAGGCGACGCCCATGCCGAGGAGCTGCCACCGGCCCATGCGCTCGCGGTAATAGACGGCGGCGAGGATGGCGCTGAACGGGGCGGTCAGCTGGATGGCGATGGCGGCGGGGCCGGCGTCGACCCCTTTGAGCCCGCTGAACATCAGCCCGAAGTGGAGGCCGCCGAGCACCACCGAGACGGCAGCCACCAGGCCCCACGACCGGCCCAGCGGGCGCAGGAACGGGCTCAGGATCGCCGCGACCAGGGCGAAGCGAACAGCCATCAGCAGCAGCGGCGGGATCTGGGCGACGCCGATCTTGCCGATGACGAAGTTCAACCCCCAGATGACGATCACCGCCAGCGCCGCCGCGACATCGAGCGGCTTCATCGGGCGGGTTCCGAGAGGGAAACCGATGGAAGCGGCGCCATCCCTGCCCTTACTTCAGCCCGCGCTGCTTCTCGATCTTGTCGTAGGCGGCGTTGATCGTCGCCATCTTCTCGTTGGCGACGTCGACGAATTCCTGGGGCATGCCCTGGGCGACCAGGGTGTCGGGATGGTTCTCGCGGATCAGCCGCCGGTAGGTCTTCTTGATCTCGTCGTTGCCGGCGTCGCGGCTGACGCCGAGGATCTCGTACGGGTCGGAGGCGTCGGCGCCCATGAAGGTGGCCCTGACCCGCTCGAACGCGTGGTCGTCGAGGCCGAAGATCTTCGCCACCTTGCGCAGGTAGTCGAGCTCCGCCGGGTGAACGTCGCCGTCGGCGCGGGCGATGTGGAACAGGCCGCCGAGCAGTTCCTCGAGCACCGCCGGTTCGTTGCGGAACATGGACGCCACCTGCTTGGCGTAGGGCTCGAAGCCGCCTGCGTCCTTCTTGGCATGATCGAAGATCCGCCCGACGTTCCTCACTTCCCCCGGCGGGATCCGGAACACCTCCTTGAAGGCGTCGATCTCGGCGCGGGTGACGACACCGTCGGCCTTGGCCATCTTGGCGCAGAGCACGATGACGGCGACGGTGAACGCGATCTGCTTGGCGCCGGCGGTGATCGTGCCTTCGCCGTCGCCCCGATCGGTGCGGATCTTGTCGACCGCATGACCGGCGACGGCGCCGAGCAGCGCCCCCAACGGTCCGCCGAGGGCGAACCCGGCGACGCCGCCGATGACTTTACCCCAGATGCTCATGGTAACCCGCCCGCAGAGAACATCCGCCTACACCATAACCGGATGCGGCCGGCTGGCAAGGCCCGCGAGGACCTACCTTCCGGCGAGGCCCACCCGGCCGACCATCGGCAGCTTGACCGCCAGATCGTCGGGATCGATCCCGAATACCAGCCCGAGAACGTTGATTTCCAGTCCCTCGCGCAATCCGACGATCAGCCCGACCAGGCCGAACACCGACATCTGAAAGCCGGTGCCGCTGGGCGTCCACGCCATGATTCCGTCGGTCAGGTAGTCCTTGCCGATCGCCGTCGGCGGCAGGTCGACGGTCAGTTCCGGCACCTCGCGGACGACATGGGCGGTGAAGGTGTTGCTGTTGGGACCGGGCCAGACCCGGTAGCTGTCGGCGAACGGATAGGAGCGGGCGGCGGCGTCGATGCGTTGGATCACCGCGTCGACCTCCGGTCCGCGCAGGTCGAACAGGATCTCCGGCTCCGCCCCGAACCAGCGCCCGTCCGCAGGACGGTTATGCACCGCCAGCGCCGAAAGACCGTGATAGGCGCGCCAGCCGATCACCTCGTAGACGGTGAACGCCGGGGCGTCGGTCGGCTTGACCGCGATCCAGGTATGGACGGCGAAATTGCCGCGCCATCCCCAGGTGCGGGCGGCGTAGACCTGGACCACCGCCTCGCGGGTCTCCGCCGGATCGGGAGCGATGCCCGCCGACTCGCGGCTCGCCGTTCGCCAGTCACCCGCCATCGCGCAGCCTCCGCCGAGGACGATCAGCACCGTCAACACCACACCAACTCGCCATCCCATCGATCCCTCCAAGCCGTTGGCATTCATATGGGGGCTGCCTGCCGATGATAAAGGGCACGAGACGTCCGGGTTGCCGCCGGCCTCGGAATCGACCAAACTCGGGTAAAGGGCCTAGACAATTAGGGGGCAATTGCAATGAGACGGGAAATCGAAGGAAAGACCTACGATACCGCGCGGGCGACGCGCCTCGCCTCGCACGAGGTCGATACCACCCACCACCGGCGGGTGGCGACGCTTTACCAGACGCCGGAAGGCGCATACTTCATTGTCGAGGAACACGAAAGCTATGGCCAGGACGGCGCCTTGTTGATCCCCTTCACCGACGACATGACGCTGCAATGGCTGGAAACGAGGGGCAAGAAAGAGCTTGCCGAGGCGCTGTTCGCCGACACCGCGGCAACCGTCGCGGTCGAGATCGACCGCCATCTGTTGCATGAGATCGACGATGCCGCGAAGGCCGCCGGCAAGACCCGCAAGCAATGGCTGACCGCGGCGATCGAAGCGATGGTCGCCGGCCGCCTCGAACCGATTTAGCGGCCGGGTCGCGAAGGAAACCGTTCACAGGATCCGGATCGAATCGATCAGCCGTTCGACGTCGTCCTTGTGCTTGCCGTAGTAGTAGAACCGGGTGCCGGTATAGACGATCAGGTAGAGCTTCCCGTCCTTGTTGGCGCCGATGACCGTCCCTTCGTTCTCGAGGCCGCTCGCCAGCGTATACGAGAATTCGAACCGGTATCCCGGTAGCGACCCGAACATCTCGGGTCGGAAGTCGTAGGTCTCCAGTTGATGGGCGCCGGAAGCCCGGAAGCCCGCCTCGATCAGTTCCTTGATTTCAACAGGGGACATGTTGCTGTGGAAACGTGGCGGGTTCTCGGCATTGTCGCCCTCGGCCTCGAACAGCGCATCGCCGTCCGCGAGGCCGTTGACGAAGGTCAATCGCTGAAGATCGAGGCCGTCCACGGTCCACATCTCCGACTTGCCCTCGGAGGATCTGTTCCAGGCAACGGGCGAATCGACCGTATAGGCGCCGGCGATGTCCACCCGTCCCGGTCCGACGCGGCCGAACCGGGCGCAGGCCGCCGCCAAGACCGCCACAGCCACCACCACCACGGCCCTTTTCATCGCCACGTTCATCCCGCCGACTCCTCCATCGTCATCCACAATCCGCCCTCGTCGGCGGCAGTGGCACGCGCTCTCGCCCTGGCTTATAAACCCGACCGATAAACACACCTCTGAGCACCCGGGGTATCCACCTCCACTCGAGCCCATGTCGGTGCGGAGCCCAAGCCCACGAAATCTAAAGACAGGGGAAGAAAATGACGACGATGATCGTAATCGGTGGCGGACCAGCCGGCATCACCGCCGCCTTGGAGGCTGCGAACTGCGGCGCACGGGTAACGCTGGTGAGTTCCGAGCCGGTCGGCGGCCGGGCGAACTGGCACAGTCTGGTGCCGAGCAAGGTATTGCTGACCGCCGCCGACCATCTTGGCGAGGCCGCGCACAACCCCGCTCTCGGCCTTGCGGGCGGGCCGCCCGAGCCGGATCTCCCGTCGCTACGCGACCGCATCGCCGATCAGGCGCGGGCCTGGCACCGGCACCACGTGTCGTTGCTGGAGAGCCGTGGCGTCGGGGTCGTCTCCGCCACCGCCCGTTTCCTCGACGCCCATCGCGTCGAGTTGAGCCGGGAAGGCGCCGATGCCGAGACGGTGTCTTTCGACAAGGCGGTGATCGCAACGGGTTCGCTGCCGATCTTCCTGCCCGACATCAAGCCTGACGGAAAGCGCGTCCTGGCTCCGCGGCTGGCGGGCAAGCTGGCCGAATGGCCCGCGCACATGATCGTCGTCGGTGGCGGCGTCACCGGCGCCGAGTTCGCCTATTTCTTCAATCGCATGGGCGCAGACGTCACCTGGGTGACGGACCTGCCGCAAATCCTGCCCCGCGTCGACCCGGACCTGTCCGACGTCCTGGAACAGGCGCTTTCGGCGCGAGGCATAACGGTGATGAAGTCGGCACCGGTCGCGTTGGTGCGTCCGCAGACGGAGGGGGTGAGCGTCACGCTGAAAGATGGGCGCTCGCTGGCGGGAAGTCACGCCTTCCTGGCGATCGGCCGGCGCGCCGACCTGACCGACCTCTCCCTCGATGCCGCAGGGGTCGAAGTCACGCCGAAAGGCATCGCAACGGACGCCTTCGGGCGCACCAGCCAGGCACACATCTACGCCGCCGGCGACGTGACCGGACCGCCGTTCGTCGCCAACCGCGGCCAGTCCCAGGCCCGCGTCGCCGCCCGCCACGCATCGGGAGCCGCGACGTCAGGATTCCGCCCAGAGACGATCGTCGAGGCCGTCTATACCGCACCACAAGTTGCCGTGGTCGGTCTCGGCGAGTCCGAGGCCACCGCGACCGGGCGGCCCGTCAAGGTCTTTCGGGCAACCCTTGACGAGGCGCTGAAACCCCGCCTTTCCGGCGCCACCGAGGGATTCGTCAAAATCCTCTGCGACGGGGAAGACGGTCGGGTGCTGGGCGGAGGGGCGTGCTGCGATCGCGCCGCCGAGGTGCTGTCGCCGATTGCCGTCGCCGTTGCCGGAGAAATGACAACCGAAACCCTGGCGGCAGTTTTCCCGGCCTACCCCACCCTGAGTGAGTTGCCGGGCATCGCCTTGCGTGGTTACTGATCCGCGGGCGGCATCGAACAGTCCATGTTCAGCCCCTGGCCCGAACCGGTGTCGACGTCTCGATCTCCTTCTCGCGGAGGAGGGATGCGCATCGCCCCTCGAGTTCTTCCAGTTCGCCCAGCATGGTGGCGATATCCTGCTGCCGCTGGACCAGGCTAGCCCGGCGTTGGGCGATTTTTTCGAGGACCAGGAGAAGCTGTGCGACCTCCGAGCGATCGGTGTCGTAGATATCGATCATCTCCCGGATTTCCTCGAGCGAGAAACCGAGGCGCTTGCCGCGCATGATCAGTCGCAGGCGCACCCGATCCCGTGACCTGTAGACGCGCCGCTGGCCCTCCCGCAACGGCGTGATCAGGCCGCGGTCCTCGTAAAATCGGATCGTTCGGGTGGTGACCCCGAACTCCCGGGCCAGTTCCGCGATGGTACAGGTTCTCGACATGGCGAAAAGCCTACGTGACGTTTACGTCAAGGTAAAGCGCCTTCCCCCGGGCCTCGCGAATGCGGACGCTCACATCAAAAACCAGGCAGCCAGCCCGAGAAAGGCGAAGAAACCGACCACGTCGGTAATCGTTGTCAGAAACACACCCGAGGCGACCGCCGGGTCGACGTGGACCCTTTCCAGCATCAGCGGGATGGACGCGCCGGCGACGGCGGCGACCACCAGATTGATGATCATCGCCAGACCGAGGACAACGGCGATGGCGCCACTGCCGAACCAAAACCAAGCGACGCCGGCGGCAATAACGGCGAACAGAACACCGTTGACGCCGCCGACCATCAACTCCTTGCCGATCACCCGCAAGGCATTGCCGGCCGTCAGTTCCTTGGTCGCCAGGGCGCGCACCGCCACGGTCAGGGTCTGGGTGCCGGCGTTGCCGCCCATCGAAGCAACGATCGGCATCAGCACCGCCAGCGCCACCATTTGCTCGATCGTGGCGTCGAAAGCACCGATGACAAGTGAAGCAAGAATTGCCGTTCCCAGGTTGACCAGCAACCAGCCGAAGCGGGAACGCGCGGTTTCCATGGCGGCACTGTAAAGGTCGTCTTCCCTGACGCCGCCGAGGCGCATCATGTCGTCCTCGAGTTCCTCGTCGATCACGTCGACGACGTCATCGATGGTGATCACCCCGACCAGCCTGCCGCCGTCGTCGACCACGGGAGCGGACGTCAGGTCCCGCTGGCGGAACAGAAACGCCACTTCCTCCTGATCGGTGTTGGCGCCGATCACCTTCATCTCGGTCGCCATCAGATCGGTGAGCGGCACCGGCCTGCGGGCGCGCAACAGGTGGCTGAGCGGGATGGCGCCGACGGGTCGGTGACCGGGATCGACGACGAAGATGTCGTAAAAGTCGCTCGGCAGATCGTCGGGTGACTCGTCGGCGCTCTTGCGAAGATGGTCGATGGTGTCGCCGACCGTCCAGAACGACGGAACCGCCACCAGTTCCCGCTGCATCAGCCGGCCGGCGCTATCCTCCGGATAGGCGAGCCCCTGCTCGATCAGGGTGCGGTCGGCCGCCGGGATCGCCTCGAGGATTTGTTGCTGCTCTTCCTCGTCCAGCTCGGCGATGACATCCAGGGCGTCGTCGGTATCCAGTTCGGCAACCGCAGCCGCGGTTTCGACGGGCCCCAGTTGATCCACGACTTCGTCGCGGACCCTCTCGTCCAGCTCGACCAGGATGCCAGGACGAAACTCGGCACGAATCATGCCGACGAATTCACGGCGTTCGTCGGCGTCCAAACTCTGAAGCAGGTCGGCGATGTCGGCGTCATGAAGCGGCTCGATCAGCGCACGGACGCTTTCGCCGTCGCCGCGGTCGAGGGCCTCCTCGACGGCCTCTACCAGATCCGAATCGAGCCCATAGACGTCGCGTGACCGCGCCGCTTCATCCCGTTCGATCTCGGTTTCGTGCCCGGGTTCGGTCACCCTGAACACCCTCCTGTCGTTTGGATCGGCTCTCACCGCATCGGTTACCCGATCACTCTCGGGTATCCATTTCCGGATGTATCGGTACTCGGATAAAATTTGAGGCCCGGTTTGCAGCGGGCCTCACAAAGGATTTGGTGCGGTCGAGAAGACTCGAACTTCCACGGGGTCTCCCCCACAGCGCCCTCAACGCTGCGCGTCTACCGGTTCCGCCACGACCGCAAAATGCCTTGCAAAAGCACGAAATGCTAACGATTGATAAAGGCGGACATATCAGAACATCGGTCATGGATCAAGCGCCCGAGACCCAGGCGGGAAGCTGAACGATATTGGAAACGCGTCCTCTCGAGTCGCCTAGTACTGACTTGCCGAATTCGGTCGAATGGCTGATCAGCGAGAGGCCGGTGGACTATCCGGATGCCGTCGACTTCATGGAGCAACGTGTCGAGGCGATTCGCAATGGCCAAGCCGCCGAATGCGTCTGGCTGCTCGAACACCCCCCCCTCTATACCGCCGGCACCAGCGCGGCCGTCGACGAGTTGCTCGATGCGGAACGTTTTCCCGTCTATCGGACGGGCCGGGGCGGTCGCTACACCTACCATGGTCCCGGGCAGAGGGTCGCTTACGTGATGCTCGATCTCCGGCGGCGTGGGCCGGATGTTCGTGCGTACGTGCAGGCATTGGAGGCTTGGCTGACCGCGACCCTTGCTCGGTTCGGCGTCAGCGGTCAATGCCGCGCCGGCCGCGTCGGGATTTGGGTGAACCTCGACGGCGGCCGGGAGGCGAAGATCGCCGCCCTCGGCGTACGCGTTCGGCGATGGATCACCTATCACGGTGTCGCCCTCAACGTGAACCCCAAGCTCTCTCATTTCGACGGGATCGTTCCGTGCGGTATCGCCGATCACGGGGTAACATCACTTCACGCCCTTGGTGTCACCGCAGGCATGGACGAAGTCGACGCGGCTCTTCGCGATACCTTCGGGCCGGTGTTCACCACATAACGGAGGTCGCCGACCGGCCGGACGGAATCTCGAAGATCAACGTGAACCACGAAAGGTTGATCGGGCTGAGGAACCGTGAAACATTCGCTCTGTCCAAGAGGGTCTCCGGGCATTTGCACCAACGCTGGTGATCCGAGCCCAGACCGGATAGTGAGTTCGGCGGGGAGCATCAGGATTTGACGGTACGGAAGCGTCCGGACTCCGATATTACGGATATAGCCTCGGCAAACTGGGAAACCGTTGCTGCGCCCGCGGATGATCTGCCCGCTGCCTTGGCGGGAGCCGAGCGGCCAGGACATATCCTGCGGGCGCTTCACGAACTCGAGCACATCATGGCCGCCCAAGCCGAATGGCTGAAGAATTGGCATGTACACCTGTTCGCCTGCCTCGATCCTGAAGATCATTCCGATGCTCCGCCGCCTTCTCCCGAGTTCGCCCTGTGGTGCGAGGGGCCGCTGGAATCCGTGCTCGACCAGAATCCAGCGGTTCGAGACATCTGTGGCAAGCTGAAAACCATGTGCAAACAGGCCGATCACATTGCCCATGTGGCTCGACGAACGAGGGTCATCCCACCGATCGAATACGGCCGGTTCATGAACACGGTTCTCGACTTCAACACGGCCGTACGCCAACTGCAGAACGACACATGGAACAGACTCGCCAACATCGACCCGCTGACCGGCCTCGGCAACCGACAAGCAATGCTGAGAAAGCTGCGGGTCGAATGCGAACGCCAGGCGCGCAATCGCCAGCCGTGCTGCGTCGCGCTTCTCGACCTCGACTTCTTCAAGGATGTCAACGATACCTACGGGCACGCCGCCGGCGACGTCGTCCTGCGAAGCGTCGCCTCGCTGCTGGCCGCCAGTATTCGGCCCTATGACCAGGTGTTCAGGTACGGCGGCGAGGAGTTCGTTCTATGCCTGCCCAACGCCGACGCCCGAACCGCGTGGGCGATCGTCGAACGCCTGCGACTGAAAGTCGCCGGCTGGTCCGTACCGGTCAAGAACGACCAGAATGTGAAATTGACCGTCTCCGCGGGAGTGGCACCGCTGGACGTGGAACAGGGTGTCGATTTCGGCCTTGGACACGGCCGACACGGCTCTTTATGCCGCCAAGCGCAACGGCCGCAATTGCGTCTATGTCCGTTGTGCGAAATCCCATTGACCGCGACATGCCGTCGCCACCGAGCCTACGGATACACGCGCGGGTGGACTGTCGAAGGGTGATGGGCCGTCGGTCATGAGCGCGGCGTCGGGAAACCACGGCAGTGTCACCGTCCGAGAGATCCTGGTCGAGTTGGACCAGGCGCTGAATGATCACATGGTTTGGCTCAAGGTGTGGCATCGGGCTCTTCTCTGCGCGGAAGCCCCTGGTGCCAGAGAGTGGTCCGACGCCCCTGGCGACCTGGGGCGGTTCGGCGCATGGTACGTCAGAAATCAGCACAAGGGCCTGGTCAACCAGCCGGCGATCCGAGATCTCGCCGGTCTGCACCGGGAGATGCACGAACGCGCTCACGCCCTGGTCCAACTGGCTCGAGCCGGTACGCCCGTCCCGCGGAAGGACTATGACGCTTTCATGGACACCGCGGCCGCATTCGTAACCCACACGCGGCGACTGGAGAAGGCTTTTGCGCGCGCATCTTCCGATCTCGATCCGTTGACCGGGCTTCACAACCGCCAGGTCATGTCCCGCGAGTTGGAGCGTGAACGGGCACGCGCGCTCCGCGCCGATCGACCATGCTGTTTCGCGCTTGCCGATCTCGACCACTTCAAGGTTGTCAACGATACCCATGGCCACGCCGTGGGAGACCGTGTTCTGGTCGCCGTCGCCGAGTGCTTCCTGTCCACGCTTCGCCCGTATGACACGGTCTACCGGTATGGTGGCGAGGAATTTCTGCTCTGCCTGCCCGACGCTCCCGCCGACATTGCCTGCAGAATCCTGGAGCGTGTCCTCGGCGAACTCCGCGCCAAGTCCGTAACCGTCCGCGAGGGCCTGACGCTCTCGACCACCTGCTCGTTCGGCGTCGCTCAGGTTGACGCCGACGCGACCGTGGAGGAAATCGTCAAACGCGCCGACCAGGCCCTGTATCAGGCAAAAAACGAAGGACGCGATCGGGTTTGCGTCTGGCGCGGTGCGGCCGAGAGGGAAGCGCCTTCCCGAACTGCCTGATCTGCGCCGTCACCTCGTCGGCAAAGGACGGAACCCCGGTTCGCCCGGATCGTCGGCCGGCCGCGGGGTGACCTTGGTCACCCGGGCCGCCGGGGGCCCCTGCCAACATGCTTCCAACATCTCGTCGACATCCGCCTTGGAACCGGCGAAAAGGGCCTCGACGGTGCCGTCGGAACGGTTGCGGACCCAGCCGCGAAGGCCCCGCCCCGTCGCCTCGAAGACGGCCCAGCCCCGGTACCAGACCCCTTGGACGCGGCCTTCGATCCGCACAACGACCGCCTTCGTCTCGCTTGGCCCGCTCACCGGTTCCGGGCCGCCGTCACGGCCTTGTCGGTAACCCGTTCATCCCGAATTCTTCCTTCGCCAGCGCCAGGAATGTCGCCGCAGTTAGGATATCGTCCCGGAGCCGCCGCCGTCTCTCGGCGGCCTCGACATCGTCTCCCCAGCGGCCGATCTGGTAGCTTTCATCCAACTGCGAGATCTCATAGGCGGCGTCGGCGTCGATCCGACCGAGAACCAGCGCCAGGCCCACCACCAGCGAGCCCGAAGGCTGGACGACACTCGCCAACGCCGTCAACTCCACGTCGTCAAGACTCTCCGCCGCCGATCTCAAGGCGTCAATGGCGTGAGGGGGTTGATCCACCGGAATCACTCCGGCGGTCACGTTCAGGCGCACCCCCCAGGTATCCGCCGCCCAATCCAGCAGCGGCTGCCAAGAGGCATGTTGAAGGGCCGTCAGGTCGGCAGGTTGCTCGGCCCGGTAACACAAGAGATCCGTGGCGGCAAAGGAAGCGAGGTGATCGACGACGGCCTGGCGTGCCGGCCCGACCTTGTCGATGACGGTGGCGGCTAGCTGGGTAATCGGCATCGTATGGGGCCGGATCACCTCTTCCTGCGCCATCCACTCCACGGCCATGGCCTCGGCCAGGGTCTCGCTCGATACCACCAAGGGCTTGCCGAGAGGCGTTTTCACCGGACGTCCGTCGAGAACGACCGCGTATCCGCTCTCAAAGACGGCAGCCGCGGCGGTGCGATAGAAGCGCTTAGCCGTAAAGGCCATGTCGCACCCGGGTCATCGATTTGTCTCCAGCAACCGTTCGACCACCGCCGGCAGGTCGGCAAACGAGTGGACGACAACGTGGGCGCCCGAGGACCACAACTCGTCCTCGTCGTGATAGCCCCAGGCGACGCCGACGGCGAGGGTGCCGGCGCTGCGCGCCATCAGGATATCGTAGGACGTATCGCCGATCATCACCGTGGCGTCCGGCCCGGCTCCGGTCTCCGCCATCGCCCGCAGCATCATGTCGGGCGCGGGCTTGCCGACGGCATTGTCGGGGGTCTGCAGGGTGACGAATTGTTGGTGGAGACCGTGCCCGGCGAGGGTCGCCAGCGCTCCCCGGTGCGACTTCCCCGTCGCCATGCCGAGAAGCCATCCCGCCCGTTCGATCGCAGCCAACCCTTCGAGTACGCCGGGATACAGAGGTTCCGTCAGCCCGCCTCGTCTTCGTAGATCGGCGAACGTCTCCCGATAGCTCTCGGCGATCCGCTCACACCTGGGTTCGTCGTCATCGGACAACAGAGCCGCCACGGCCACCTGCAGCGGCAGGCCGACGACACGCCTCACCGCCTCGGAGGTGGGCTCGGCAAGACCGTGCGCGGCGAACGCCGCGGCCATGCAGGCAACGATCGAATGCTGGCTGTCGACCAGGGTTCCATCGCAATCGAAGACGCAGAGTTTGATCATAATACCAAAGCTCACTGATAAGGCTCATCGTGACGCCCTGTATAACGGCAGCTCGAACCGTCGCGTGTTCATAAACAGGATTTCGTCCAAAAGTTACCTTCGCCGCCATAAGGCCCGGCATCGACCGACATCAGATGCCGCAGGTAATAACCCCTTCTTCCTCGGAGAAACCGAGAAAACGCCAAGTCGCTTTCATGTGCTCCGGCAACGGTGCGGTGACCGCCAGCACACCGCCGGCGGGATGGGGGATCTCGATCCAACGGGCGTGAAGATGGAGCCTTCTCGATATCTGGTCGCCGTCGAGGACGGCCTCCGCGCCTCCGTACTTGCCGTCGCCGAGGATCGGTGTGCCTATGGCCGCGCAGTGGACTCGCAACTGATGGGTGCGCCCGGTGAGCGGCTCCAGCAGCAACCAAGCCGCCCGACGCCCGGCGTGCTCGATGATCCTGAACTCGGTCACCGCCCTGAGACCGGCTTCGGTATCCGGCTCCATCCGTTCCCCGTGGCGCCCGAGCTTCTTGGCGAGCCGAAGATCGATCCTCCCCGACGATGGCCGCGGCACCCCGACGACCACCGCCCAATAGAGCTTGTGGACCTCCCTGGAGCGGAACGCGCGGGCGAGCGCTGCGGCAGCGGCGGCGGTCCGGGCGAGGACCAGCACCCCCGACGTGTCCTTGTCCAGCCGATGGACCAGCCGCGGCCGCTCCCCGCCGAAGCGGAGGGCGTCGAGCATCGCATCCAGATGACGGCGGGTTCCGGTGCCGCCCTGGACCGCCAGGCCCGGTGGCTTGTCGATGACCAGGACATGGTCGTCGCGATGCAGGACGCGCGCCTCCAGAGCCCTGGCCTCGCCGTCCGGGACAGCGGGGGATGGGCGTTTGCGGAGTGCCGGAGGTTTCTCGTCGCCCAGCGGCGGCACCCGGATCATCTGGCCCGATTCCAGCCGGACACCGGCTTTGACACGCCGTCCGTCCAAACGAATCTGGCCCGACCGCAACCACTTCTCCAGGCGTCCGTGGGTCACTTGCGGATAGTGACGGCGAAACCAGCGGTCCAGCCTCAATCCGGCTTCGTCCGGCGCGACCGCGATCGTCTCGACGCCGGCCATCTCAGCCGCGGCCCTTTTCGCCACGGAGTTTCTCCCAATAGGTCAGGCGCTTGGCGATGTCCCGTTCGAAACCCCGGTCTCCGGGCCGGTAGAACTGACGGCGCGGCATGCCGTCGGGGAAGTAGTTCTGGCCGGAAAAGCCTTCGGGGGTGTCGTGGTCGTACTCGTAGCCCCTGCCGTAACCGAGATCCTTCATCATCCCGGTCGGCGCATTGAGGATGTGCATCGGCGGCATCAGCGAACCGGTCTCGCGCGCCGCCCGATTGGCCGCCCCCTGCGCCCGGTAGGCAGCGTTGGACTTGGGCGCGGAGCCCAGATAGATCAGGCACTGGACCAGCGCCAGCTCGCCCTCCGGCGAGCCCAGCCGCTCGTAGGCCTCCCACGCGGCGATCGCCTGGACCAGCGCCTGCGGTTCGGCGAGCCCGACGTCCTCGACGGCGAAACGGACCAGCCGGCGGGCGATGTAGTGGGGATCCTCGCCGCCGACGATCATTCGCGCGAACCAGTAGAGGGCGGCGTCGGTGTCGGAGCCTCTCAGCGACTTGTGGAGCGCGCTGATCAGGTTGTAGTGGCTCTCCTGGCCCTTGTCGTAGACCGGCATCCGCCGCTGCACCGCTTCGGCGAGGGCAGCCGGATCGAGCCGCGGTTCGCTCGGCAGGTCGGCAAGGGTTTCGATCAGGTTGAGCAGATACCGCCCGTCGCCGTCGGCCATGGCGCGCAACGCCGGGCGGGCATCGGCGTCGAGGGGCATCGTCCGACCGAGATCGTGCTCGCCGCGCTTCAGAATCTGCTCCAGCGCGGCGTCATCGAGGCGATTGAGGACCAACACCCGACAGCGCGAGAGCAGCGGCGGATTGAGCTCGAACGACGGGTTCTCGGTAGTGGCGCCGACCAGCACCACCGTGCCGTCCTCCACATAGGGCAGGAAGCCATCCTGCTGGGCGCGATTGAAGCGGTGAATCTCGTCGATGAACAGCAACGTCCCCCGCCCCGCCTCCCGGCTCAGACGGGCTTTGTCAAACACCTTGCGAAGGTCGGCTACGCCGGAGAACACGGCGGAAAGTGGCGCGAAATCGAAGTCGGTGTGCTCGGCGAGCAAGCGGGCGATCGTGGTCTTTCCCGACCCCGGAGGGCCCCAAAGGATCATCGATTTGAGCCTGCCGGAAGCGATCATCCGGCGGATCGGGCCTTCGGGACCGAGAAGGTGATCCTGGCCGACCACCTCGTCCAGGCTGTTCGGCCGCAATCGATCGGCAAGGGGCCGCGGTGCCTGCGATTCGAACAGTGTGGTCATCGCGTTGCCTCCCGCTGCGGCGCGAGGAACCGCAAGGCTCACCCGCCGATGACCAGGTTGAGGGTCTTGCCGCCGCGGCGAAACGCGATACGCCAACGGTCGCGTCGCTGGTTGATCAGTTCCTTGAGCACCGCCACGGAGGTTACCGGCTGACCGTTCACCTCCTCAATCCTGTCCCCGACCTGAAATCCCAAACGTGTGGCCGGGCTTCCGGAGTAAAGGTCGACAATCGCCACACCCGGCCGGTAGCGGTCTTCGCCGATCTCCTCCGCCAATGCCGGTGACATGTTGGCGACGGTCGCCCCGGCAAGAGGATGCCGCCCGTCGAGTTGGGTCGTCTCACGGGGGGGCTGCTCCGGCGGCGTCTCGACCTTGAGCGAAACCGTCCGCGTCTCGCCCCTGCGCGACAGCTTGACGGCCACCGTCGTGCCGACCGCGGCCGTCGCGATACGATAGTCGAGCGAGTCGGGATCATCGGCAGGGCGCTCGTTGACCGACAGCACCACATCTCCGACGCGAATGCCTGCCCGGTCCGCCGGACCGCCGGCATAAACTTCGTCGATCAACACGCCGACCGGCCGCTTCATCCCGAGCGAATCGGCGATCTCGGCGGTCACCTGCTGCCCCCAAGCGCCAAGCCACGGACGTACCACCTTGCCGCCCTGCGCAAAGCCCGCAAGCACCGCTCGCACCATGTTCGAGGGGACCGCGAAGCCGATCCCCATCGAACCGCCGCTCTTGGAATAGATCGCGGTGTTGATGCCGATCAGCCGACCGTTCATGTCGACCAGGGCACCGCCCGAGTTGCCGGGATTGATCGCCGCGTCGGTCTGAATGAAGAAGTTGAGGTCGTTGATACCGACATGGGTCCGCGCCTGTGCCGAGACGATCCCGCTGGTCACCGTTTGGCCGACCCCGAAGGGATTGCCGATGGCGAGCACAAGGTCGCCGACCTCGACCTCGTCCGAATCGTCGAACTCGAGAAACGGCAGTTTCTCGCCGCCGACATCGATCCTCAGCACGGCGAGATCGGCCCGCTCGTCGGAACCGAGGAATTGAGCCTCGAACTCGCGGTGGTCGGGTAGCACGGCGATGATCTCGTCGGCGCCGGCCACGACGTGATGGTTGGTGACGATCGTGCCGTCACTATCGACGATGACGCCGGAGCCAAGGGAGTTCTGTATGCGCGACCGGGGTCCGCCGAAGCGGAAATTCTCACCGAAGAATCTTCGGAAAAACGGGTCGTCGAACAGGGGAGTGAAACCGCGGGTTTGCACTTCCTTGCGGCTGTATATGTTGACGACCGCCGGCGCTGCCCGCTTGACCACGGGTGCGAAGGAAAGGCGCACCTGCTCCTGGGAGACCGGCGCTCGCCGTTCCGCCGCCGACACCCCGCCGACAAGCCCCACGGCAAGCATGATCGCCAACCCGACCGCCGGCCACAATCCAGTGGCACGCCTCATCAACACCCCGACCCATCCGTTGACGTCTCTCGCCCGGGTCCGTACTTCGGCGGCAACACTGGGTGCGACGCCCAGCCGCCAAGCCGACTGACGGAGTCTGCTCGGTGCGAGGGTTAACTTGCACTGCCCCCTGTCCCAAAAATGAGCAAAGGCGCAGCCACGATCGAAACGAGTTTGGATTCCGGCTTGGCTGACCGGCGGCCGTGCCTGTCCGTCCCGCCGGAAGACCGAACGCTAGCCCACGAGTTCCTCGGCTTCCCTTTCGGCGGCAACACGCGCCTTGTCCTCGGCTCCCTTGGAGCCGGGATCGCGATCGACGAGTTCGATCACGGCCATGGGAGCGTTGTCGCCATAGCGGAATCCCGCCTTCAACACCCGGGTGTAGCCGCCGCTGCGATCCCGATAGCGCTCCGCCAGCGGCCCGAACAGCTTCTGCACCAACACGTCATCGCCCAGGATAGCGGCAGCCTGCCGTCGCGTATGCAGAGTTCCGCGCTTACCAAGCGTAATGACTCGGTCGGCCACCCGCCGCAACTCCTTGGCCTTGGGCAGGGTGGTCATGATCTGCTCGTGCCTGAGAAGCGACACCGTCATGTTGGCGAACATCGCCTTACGGTGGCTACTGGTACGGTTCAGTTTGCGGCCGCTCATGCGGTGGCGCATGTGTGTTACTCCTCTCCGTCGGCCACCTGAGCCGGAAGCACGATCAATAGGGTTCTTCCAATCGCTTGGCCAGTTCCTCGATGTTCTCGGGCGGCCAGTTGGCAATCTCCATGCCCAGTTGCAGCCCCATCTGGGTCAGCACTTCCTTGATCTCGTTGAGAGACTTGCGGCCGAAGTTGGGGGTGCGCAGCATATCGGCTTCGCTCTTCTGCACCAGGTCTCCGATATAGATGATGTTGTCGTTCTTCAAGCAGTTGGCCGAGCGCACGGAGAGTTCCAACTCGTCGACCTTGCGCAACAGGTTCTTGTTGAACGGCAGTTCGTCCTTCTTCTCTTCTTCCAGCGCCGTCTGCGGCTCGTCGAAGTTGATGAACAACTGCAACTGGTCCTGAAGGATCCGCGCCGCCAACGCAACCGCGTCTTCGGGAGTGACCGCACCACTGGTGGTCACATCGAGAGACAACTTGTCATGGTCCGTCACCTGCCCGACGCGCGTGTTCTCCACCCTGTAGGCGATCTTGCGCACCGGCGAAAACACCGCGTCCACAGGGATCAAGCCGATCGGCGCGTCCTCGGCGCGGCCGGAAGTGACGGGCACGTAGCCTTTTCCGGTCTCGACCGTCAACTCCATGGAGAGCTTGGCCCCCTCGTCGAGGGTGCAGATGACAAGCTGCGGGTTCATGACGTTGATATCGTGCCCGGTTTCGATCATCCCGGCGGTGACCTCGCCCGGACCGTCGGCGACCAACATCATCCGCTTCGGCCCCTCACCCCCCATCCGCAAAGCCAGGGATTTGATGTTGAGCACGATGTCGGTGACGTCCTCGCGGACGCCCGGTATGGTCGAAAACTCGTGCAGCACGCCGTCGATTTGCACCGCTGTCACCGCGGCGCCCTGAAGGGAAGACAACAGAACCCGCCTCAGGGCATTTCCGAGCGTCAGCCCGAAGCCACGCTCCAACGGTTCGGCGACGATGGTCGCGACGCACCGCGGATTTGTGCCGGGAACAACGTCCAGCTTTGTCGGTTTGATCAGTGCCTGCCAATTCTTTTGGATCACGGGGCGACCTCACGCTCAAAAAAACAAGAGCCACTCTGAGATACTCAGAGCGCTATCCATACGTTTCGGTTCCAAGAAAGAACCAAACAGCTCGGGAAAAGCCCAACTCAGGGGCGACCTATACTCGCCGGCGCTTCCGGGGACGGCAGCCGTTGTGCGGAATAGGCGACACGTCCCTGATAGCGGTGATGGTGAACCCGACGGCCTGCAGCGCCCGCAACGCCGATTCACGACCGGATCCGGGTCCTTTTACCTCAACCTCCAACGTTTTCATGCCATGCTCCATGGCCTTGCGCCCAGCGTCTTCGGCAGCGACCTGCGCCGCGTAAGGCGTCGACTTCCGCGACCCCTTGAAACCTTGCCCACCCGCGGACGACCAGGCGATCGCGTTCCCTTGAGCGTCGGTGATGGTAATCATCGTATTGTTGAAGGTGGCACTAATGTGTGCCACCCCGGACGCGATATTCCTGCGCTCGCGACGACGCACGCGCGGCGTTCCAGCCTTAGCCATAAACTTAACCCATATCCCTATTTAGTCGCCTTCTTCTTACCCGCAATAGGCTTGGCGGGACCTTTGCGGGTACGCGCATTGGTGTGGGTACGCTGTCCGCGCACCGGCAGCCCCCGGCGATGCCTGAGCCCCCTGTAACACCCGAGGTCCATCAGCCGCTTGATACCCATTGCGACTTCCCGGCGGAGGTCACCCTCCACCTTGTAGTCCCTATCGATAATCTCGCGAATCCGCATGACCTCGGCGTCGGTCAGCTCGTTGACCCGCTTTTCCCGGGGAATGCTTCCCTTCGTGCAGATCTCCGTCGCCGCGAACCGGCCGATGCCGTGAATGTACGTAAGGGCGATCTCGACTCGTTTTTGGGTGGGGATGTTTACGCCAGCAACGCGCGCCAAAAAAGGCTCTCCTTATCTACTTGTTTTGGAACCGAAATGAAAACCGCGAAACGCCCGGGCGCCGGATTATAAGCGCCCAGCCTCCCTAGTCAACATGCAGCTCCTTGGTGATTGCCGTCTTTAACTGCTCCGACACGTCTTCGATGGCGGCCATACCGTCGACAGAGCTCACCAACCCCACTTTTCCGTAGTAGTCGAGGATGGGCTTGGTCCACTCATGGTAAGCCTTGAGCCGCTCTCGGACCGTCTCCGCATTGTCATCGGCGCGCCGAACGAACTCGGTGCCGCCGCAGTTGTCGCAAACCCCGTCCTTCTCGGGACGCTGGAATTTGTCGTGATACCCCGCTCCGCACTGGGCGCAGCTGAACCGCCCGGTTATGCGGTCGACCATCGCATCGTCGTCGACCTCGATCGAAAGCACGCGATCCAGCTTCAAGCCTTTTTCCTTCAGCATCTCGTCCAGCGCCTCGGCCTGCGGAAGCGTGCGCGGAAAACCGTCGAGAATAAAACCTTGCCGACAGCCGTCGCTGTCGAGCCGCTGAGCGATGATCCCGACGATCACGTCGTCGGGAACCAGTTTGCCGGCTTGCATGATCGCGTCCGCCTTCCGACCAATGTTGCTGCCCGCGGCTACCTCGGCACGCAACATATCGCCGGTCGACAACTGGGCGATGCCGAGGGTTTCCTCTAGGAACTTCGCTTGGGTTCCCTTGCCGGCGCCGGGAGGCCCGAGCAGAACGATATTGATCATCCGCGCCGTCCCCTCAGCTTGGACTTCTTGATCAATCCCTCGTACTGATGCGCCAACAAGTGGGACTGCACCTGCGCCACGGTGTCCATGGTCACCGTAACCACGATCAGCAGACTGGTTCCGCCGAAATAGAACGGCACCCCGAACTGTGCGATCAGGATCTCCGGCAGAAGACAGACGAGCGCCAGATATCCGGCACCGACGACCGTCAGCCGCGTCAGAACCCTGTCCAGGTATTCGGCGGTATTCTTACCGGGGCGGATGCCGGGGATGAAACCCCCGTATTTCTTGAGATTGTCCGCCGTATCCGATGGATTGAACACCACCGCTGTGTAAAAAAAGGCGAAGAACACGATCAGTCCCAGGTAGATAGCGAGATACAGGGGCTGACCCCGCCCGAGGTAAGCGGCCACCGTAGTCAGCCACTCCGGACCCTGGCCGGCCATGAAACCGATGGCGGTAACGGGCATGAGCAACAGCGACGACGCAAAAATCGGCGGAATGACGCCGGCGGTATTGATCTTCAACGGCAGGTGCGAGCTTTCTCCCGCCGTCATCCGGTTGCCCTGCTGGCGCTTGGGGTACTGGACGATGATGCGTCGTTGCGCCCGCTCCATGAATACGATGAAGAAGATCACCCCGACCGCCATCACCAACAGGGCGATGATCAAACCGGCGGAGAGTGCCCCTGTCCGTCCCAACTCCAAGGTGCCGGCCAACGCTTGGGGAAGCCCGGCGACGATGCCGGCAAAAATGATCAGCGAGATGCCGTTGCCGACCCCGCGCGCGGTAATCTGCTCGCCGAGCCACATCAGGAACAGTGTGCCGCCGACCAGGGTTATCACGGTGACAAAACGGAAGAACAGCCCGGGCTCGATGACTGCCGTACCCACACTGGACTGCATGCCTTCGAGGCCGACGGCCAGACCGTAGGCCTGAGCGGCGGTGATCACCACGGTCAGATACCGGGTGTACTGATTGATCCTCTTGCGCCCGGCTTCGCCTTCCTTCTTGAGCGCCTCGAGTTGCGGCATGACCGTCGTCATCAGCTGCATGATGATCGAGGCCGAAATGTAAGGCATGATGTTGAGGGCGAATATGGTCATCCGCCCCAACGCGCCGCCGGCGAACATGTTGAACATGCCGAGAATGCCGCCGGCTTGACGGTTGAAGATATCTGCAACCGCCGCCGGGTCGATCCCTGGCAGCGGAATATAGGTTCCGAGACGATAGACGATCAACGCGCCCAGCGTGAACCAAATACGCTTCTTGAGCTCGGTGGCCTTGGAAAAAGCCCCGAGATTCATGTGTGCGGCAAGTTGTTCGGCCGCAGACGCCATAATCTAGTCTCCGCTTCAGTCCTGTTTCGGCTTTTCAGCGTCGGACTTCGGCTTTGAAGCGTCAGACTTCGGCTTGGAAGCGTCGGGTTTTGACTTTGCAGCTTCGGGCTTCGGCTTTGCAGCGTCGGGCTTGGACTTTGCCGCTTCGGGCTTCGGCTTCGCAGCGTCAGACTTGGCCTTTGCAGCTTCGGGCTTCGGCTTTGCAGCATCGGATTTCGATTCTGCAGCTTCGGGCTCCGGCTTTGCACCGCCGCGCTTGGACTTCGCAGCTTTGGACTTCGGCTTCGCTTCACTGTCGGAGACCGCACGCCCCCCGCCGCCGGTGACGATCACATTCCCGCCCGCCTTCTCGACGGCGGAAATCGCCGCCTTGGAGGCGCCGGTGACCTGAATTGTGACTTTCGTCGAAAGTTCGCCTTTCGCCAGGACACGCACCCCGTCGCGGCGGCGCTTGAACAGTCCGGCCGTCTGCATCGCCGATTCGTCAATGGTTTGCGCCGCATCCAGCTTGCCGGTATCGATCGCGCGCTGCAAGGTCCTGAGGTTGACCTCGGCAAACTCCTTGCGGGTCGGGTTCTTGAACCCACGCTTCGGCAGGCGCCGATACAGAGGCATCTGTCCACCCTCGAAGCCCGGGGGAGGATTGCCCCCGCTACGGGACTTCTGCCCCTTGTGACCACGGGCGGCGGTCTTGCCGGTCCCCGAGCCGATACCCCTGCCGACGCGCTTGCGCGGCTGGGTGGCGCCCGGGTTATCGCGCAACTCATTCAGTCTCATGGCTCAAATGTTCCTCGGAAGGCCCTGAGGTGATCGCTTCACCCGGCCTCCTCCACATCCACCAAGTGTCTCACCTTGGCGATCATTCCGCGCACCGAAGGGGTGTCTTCGAGTTCGCTTGCGCGCCGCATCTTGTTCAGTCCAAGGCCGATCAGGGTCTCCCGCTGGTCTTTTCTACGGCCGATTGGGCTGCGAACCTGGATGACCTTGACGGTTGGTTTCTTTGTATCGCTCATGCTTTAAGCCCTGGCCCGTTCGGCAACGCCGACATCGCTGCGACGTGCTACAATCTCGCTGACCTTCTTGCCCCGTCGCGCGGCAACCGCCCGCGGAGACATGCAGTTGTTGAGCGCATTGAAGGTCGCCTTGATCATGTTGTGCGGGTTCGCCGAGCCGATCGACTTGGCAACCACGTCCTGCACCCCCATGGTCTCGAACACCGCGCGCATCGGGCCGCCGGCAATGACCCCGGTTCCCGGCGGCGCGGCGCGCAACACGACCTTTCCGGCACCGTAGCGGCCTTGAACATCATGATGCAGGGTTCGGCCGTCCCTCAGCGGAACGCGAATCATGGTGTGCTTGGCATGGTCGGTAGCCTTGCGGATCGCCTCGGGAACCTCACGCGCTTTTCCCGTGCCGAAACCGACCCGGCCGCGACCGTCGCCGACCACCACCAGGGCGGCAAAGGAAAACCGGCGGCCACCCTTCACCACCTTGGCGACACGGTTGATGTGAACCAGCTTGTCGGTGATTTCAGGATCTTCGGTCGGTTGGCTGGCCCGATCGCCGCGCCTTCCCGATGGTTTACGTGCCATGGTACAATCTCCCTAGAACGATAGGCCGGCTTCACGGGCGGCGTCGGCCAGGGCTTTGACGCGGCCATGATAACGATACCCGCCGCGGTCGAGGACCACCGACGAAACGCCGGCGGCAAGAGCGCGCTCCGCCACCAACTTGCCCACCTTCCCGGCCGCCTCCGAGCCGCCGCCGTTGGCTAGGGTACTCTTCAAATCCTTGTCCAAACTCGATGCCGCGGCCATTGTGCGACCCTCCTGGTCATCAATGACCTGAGCGTAGATGTGCTTGTTCGACCGAAAGACGGACAATCGCGGACGCGATCCTGCCAGCTTCCCGATCCGATAGCGGGTGCGCCGACTGCGGCGCCCAAACAATTCCTTCGCCTTGGCCATGCTCTACTTCTTCTTGCCTTCTTTGCGCAGAACGACTTCGTCGTCGTAGCGGATGCCCTTGCCCTTGTAGGGCTCCGCCCGACGGAACGCGCGGATCTCCGCGGCCACCTGGCCGACCCGCTGCCGGCTGGCGCCATGCACGTTGATATGGGTCAGATCGGGGCAATCGATCTTGACGCCTTCGGGTGCCTTGTAACGAACTTCATGACTGTATCCAAGCTGCAACACCAAGTCGCCGCCCTGCATTTGGGCTCGGTAGCCGACACCGGTGATTTCCAGCTTACGGGTAAATCCCGTGTTCACTCCCGTGATCAGGTTGGCGACGACGGTACGCGCGGTGCCCCACATCGTGCGCCCGCGCTTGGAATCCTCGCGCGGCCGAACCCAGACCTGCGATCCCTCCTGGGTCACCTCCACCTCGCCCATCAACGTCGCTTCCATTTGCCCCATGCCACCCTTCGCGGTCAGTCGCTGACCCGAAATGGTGACGTTCACACCGCTGGGGATTTCGATCGGATGCTTGCCCACTCGTGACATGGTCGTTCTCACACTCCTCCGCTCAAAAGACCTTGCACAAGACTTCGCCGCCGACATTCGCTTCCCTCGCCTCGGCGTCCGAAATCACGCCGCGCGGGGTCGACAGAATGGAAACGCCGAGGCCGTTGTAGACCCTGGGCAGATCCTTGATCTTGGAATAAACCCTGCGACCGGGCTTCGATACGCGACTGATTTCGCGAATCACCGGTTCACCATCGTTGTACTTGAGCTCGATCTTGATCTCCTTGATGCCCGGGCGCACATCGTACTGCGAAAAGCCGCGGATAAAGCCTTCTCGCTTGAGGACATCGAGAACGCAGGCGCGAAAGCTCGACGCTGGCGCAACCACTGAAGTCTTACGCGCTCGCTGGCCGTTACGGATACGGGTCAGCATATCGCCGAGGGGATCGGTCATCATGGGCGCCGCTCCTACCAGCTAGACTTGACGACGCCAGGGATCTGCCCGGCGGAGGCGAGGTCTCTCAGCGCGATCCGAGAGAGCCCGAATTTCCGATAAACGCCCCGCGGCCGACCGGTGAGGGCGCAACGCAGCCTGACGCGCACCGGGGAGCCGCTACGCGGCAATTTGGCCAGTTTCAAACGCGCGTTGAAACGCTCTTCCGGCGTCAGCGACAAGTCCTTGGCCATCGCCTTCAGCCGATCTCGCCGGCCAGCGTACTGCTCCACCTGACGCATCCGTCTCTTGTTCTTCTCGATCATGCTCTTCTTAGCCATCCAGCATCTCTCCGTCGGCCGTTCAGTTTGCGAACGGCATGTCGAACGCCTTGAGCAAGGCCCGCGCTTCCGCGTCCGTTCTGGCGGTTGTACAAATGACAATGTTGAGACCGCGGATCTGGTCAACCTTGTCGTAACTGATTTCCGGGAAAACGATCTGTTCCTTGAGCCCCACCGCGAAGTTACCGCGACCGTCGAAGTTCTTGCTCGAAACCCCGCGAAAGTCGCGGATCAACGGCATTGCGATATTGATCAGCCGGTCGAGGAACTCGTACATGCGCTCTCGACGCAGGGTCACCTTGCAGCCGATCGGCATTCCCTCCCGAAGCTTGAACGCGGCGATCGACTTCTTGGCCTTGTTGATCACCGGCCGTTGGCCGGCAATGATCGCCATGTCGGCAGCGGCGGCCTCGACCTTCTTCCGATCCTGGACGCCTTCGCCCACGCCCATGTTCAAAACAATCTTGGTCAACCGCGGCACTTCCATCGGATTCTGGTAGTGGAACTCATCCAGAAGCGTCTTCCGCACTTCGGTCTCATAGTGATCGCGCAAGCGTGCCATGCTCAGTCTATCCTCACTTGTCGATCATTTCACCGGACCGCTTGGCAAAGCGGACCTTACGGCCGTCATCAAGAAACCGGTAGCCGACACGTGTCGGCAAGTCGTTCGTCGGGTCGATGTGGGCGATATTGGAAACGTGGATCGGCGCTTCCTTCTCGACAATGCCGCCCGGGACTCCCTGGCTCGGCCTGGTATGGCGCTTGACGGTGTTTACGCCTTGCACGATCGCGCGGTTCTCCTTCGGCATGACCTTCAGAACCTCGCCGATCTTACCCTTGCTCCGGCCGGACAATACGACGACCCTGTCGCCCTTCTTGATTTTCAGCTTGACCGCCATCACAACACCTCCGGCGCCAGCGAGACGATCTTCATGTAGCCTTTGCCTCGAAGCTCGCGAGTCACCGGACCAAAGATGCGGGTGCCGATCGGCTCGCCCTGTTTGTTGATCAGCACGGCAGCGTTGCGGTCGAACCGGATCGCCGATCCGTCCTGCCGCCGAACATCCTTGGCGGTGCGGACGACCACCGCTTGAAGGACTTCACCCTTCTTGACGCGGCCCCGGGGGATCGCATCCTTGACGGTGACGACGATCACATCCCCGACGCTCGCGAACCTGCGCTTCGAGCCGCCTAGCACCTTGATGCACTGCACCCGCCGAGCGCCGGAGTTATCGGCGACGTCCAAGTTCGATTCCACTTGGATCATAGTTGTCTTCCCTACCTATCGGCCGGCGGACTCAACCGCTGTCCGTCATGATTTCCCAGCACTTGCGTTTCGATATCGGACGGCACTCGCGAATTCGTACGAGGTCGCCAACCTTTGCGGCGTTGCTCTCGTCGTGAGCGAGGTACCGTTTCGATCGCCGTATGAACTTCTTGTACAAGGGATGCATGACCCTGCGTTCCACTTTGACCACGATGGTCTGGTCAGCCTTGTCGCTGACCACCACCCCTTGCATGACTCGCCTCGGCATCGCTTCCCTCCGTCAAGCCACCGCCGCCTTGGCGTGACGCCGGCGCTCGGCCAAAATGGTCTTCACACGTGCAATCGTCCGACGCACCAGTCGCTTTCGGGCGCTGTTCTCGAGCTGACCGCTCGCCGCCTGAAAGCGAAGATTGAATGCCTCTTTCTTCATTTGAGCGAGCTGTTCAGCAAGCTCGTCGTCGGTCTTCGTCCGCAGATCCGCCGCCTTCATGACGTCACTCCTCCTCGCCGGTGCGGGACACGAAGCGCGTCCGAAGAGGCAGCTTGGCAGCCGCCAGGGTCAAAGCCTGTTTCGCGAGAAGTTTGGGAATCCCATCCACCTCGAACATAATCCGACCCGGCTTCACCCGGCAAACCCAGAATTCGGGCGAACCCTTGCCGCCGCCCATACGGACCTCGGCCGGTTTCGAACTGACGGGCACATCGGGAAATACACGGATCCAGACCCTACCGGTGCGGCGCATGTGTCGGGTAATCGCGCGGCGAGCCGCTTCGATCTGCCGAGCGGTTATCCGATCCGGCGACATCGCCTTGAGACCATAGGTCCCAAAGCTGAGTTCGGCGCCACTCTTGGCCTTCCCGTGGATCCGGCCCTTGTGCTGCTTCCGATGCTTCATGCGTTTCGGACTGAGCATGATTCGGTACCTCTGTCACCCTTCGTTGACCGCGCGCTCAGCGCGCGGTCTGCTGTTCCATGGCGCGCTTATCCATCGCCATCGGGTCGTGGGCAAGAATGTCGCCCTTGTAAATCCATACTTTGACGCCGCACACGCCGTAGGTCGTCTTGGCCACCGCCGTGCCGTAATCGACATGGGCACGCAACGTGTGCAACGGCACCCGGCCTTCGCGATACCACACGGTTCGGGCAATCTCGGCACCACCGAGACGGCCGCCGCAGTTGATGCGAATGCCTTGCGCGCCCAAGCGCATCGCCGACTGTACCGCCCGCTTCATCGCCCGACGCGAGGACACCCGCCTCTCGAGCTGCTGCGCCACATTCTCGGCGACGAGTTGGGCTTCGATCTCCGGCTTGCGGATCTCGACGATGTTGAGATGCACGTCCGAATTGGTGATCTTCGCCAGGTCCTGTCGCAGCTTCTCGATGTCCGCGCCTTTCTTGCCGATCACCACGCCGGGACGAGCGGTATGGATCGTGATCCGCGCCTTCTTCGCCGGCCGCTCGATGACGATCCGCGACACTCCCGCCTGCGCCAAGCGCTTGCGCAGGAACCGTCTGATTTCCAGGTCCTCATGCAGGAGGTTCGAGTAGTTGCTGTCGGAAAACCACCGCGAATCCCAAGTCCTGTTAATACCGAGCCGGAACCCGATGGGGCTCACTTTCTGACCCATCAGTCGATCTCCTCTCGTTCGCGAAGTATCAGACGCAGGTTGCTTATCGGCTTCTTGATTTGACCGACCCGCCCGCGCGCCCTCGGCCGCCATCGCTTCATCACGACCGATTTTCCGACGGTTGCTTCCGCCACATAGAGCTGGTCGACGTCCAGCTGGTGGTTGTTCTCGGCGTTGGCGATTGCGGACTGCAGCAACTTGCGGACTTCACCGGCCACGCGCCGGTGGGAAAACTGCAGTTCCGACAACGCCTTTTCACACTTCATGCCACGGATGCTTGCGGCCACCAGGTTCAGCTTCTGCGGACTGGTTCGCAAGTAGCGTGCATAAGCCATCGCTTCGTTGTCTGCGATCGAGCGTTCGGCTGGCCGTTTGCCCATGCTCAGGTCCTCCTCGCCTTCTTGTCGCCGCCATGACCAAAAAAGGTCCGGGTGGGCGAGAACTCGCCGAACTTATGGCCGATCATGTCTTCGGTCACCAGAACCGGCACGAACTTGCGGCCATTATACACGCCGAAGGTGAGCCCGACGAACTGCGGCAGGATGGTCGAGCGCCGAGACCAGGTCCTGATGACCTCTTTGCGCCTCGACGCGCGCGACTTCTCGGCCTTCTTAAGAAGGTAGCCGTCAACGAACGGTCCTTTCCAAGTGGAACGGGGCACCCCATCAATCTCCTTGCGTTACTTCTTTCTGTGCCGGCGCCGCATGATCAGCGTATCGGTTTTCTTGTTGTTGCGTGTCCGCTTACCCTTGGTCGGCTTGCCCCAGGGTGTCACCGGATGGCGGCCGCCCGACGTCTTCCCTTCGCCGCCGCCGTGTGGGTGGTCGACCGGGTTCATCGCAACACCACGTACCGACGGCCGCTTGCCCAACCAACGCCGCCGCCCTGCCTTGCCGAGCTTGACGTTCTGCTGATCGGGGTTGGAAACGGCGCCGACGGTGGCCATGCACTCGGCCCGCACCATCCGCAGTTCACCGGAATGCAGGCGAAGCTGCGCGTAACCCTGATCCTTGCCGATGAGCTGCGCGTATGTTCCCGCCGCGCGGGCGATCTGGCCGCCCTTGCCCTTCTTCATTTCCACGTTATGGATGATGGTGCCGACCGGAATGTTCTGGAGCGGCAACGCATTGCCGGGTCTGATGTCGACGCCGGGCCCGGAGACGACGGCATCGCCGACCGTCAGCCGTTGCGGCGCCAGAATATAGGCCAGTTCGCCATCTTCGTAACGAACAAGCGCAATGAACGCGGTGCGGTTGGGGTCGTATTCCAACCGCTCGACGGTCGCGCTGACGTCGAATTTGTTGCGCTTGAAGTCGATGATGCGATAGCGGCGCTTGTGACCGCCGCCGCGACGTCGGGCGGTGATGCGGCCGGTATTGTTGCGACCACCCTTGTTGCGCAGGCCCTCGGTCAACGCCTTTTCCGGCTTCCCCTTCCAGAGGGCCGAGCGATCGACCAGTACCAGCCCCCGCCGTCCCGGCGTTGTCGGTTTGTGTTGCTTCAGTGCCATGGCAGCCGGTTAAACCCCAGTGGTGATATCGATTGAATGGCCCTCTTCGAGAGTGACCATCGCCTTTTTGGTATCCGGCCGTTTGCCGAGACGACCGCGAAAACGCTTGACCTTTCCCTTTTGGCAAAGGGTGTTGACGGCCTTGACCTTGACCTTGAACAGACTCTCGACAGCCGCCTTGATTTCCGGCTTGGTGGCGTCGGGAGCGACCACGAAGGCAACCTGATTGTGCTCCGAGAGGAACGTCGCCTTTTCGGTGATCACCGGACGACGCACCACTTCGTACAGGCGCTGCTTGCTGACGGTCACCGAGCGCTTGGGACGGGGCTTGCTCATGTCAACCGCTCCACAAGTTTATCGACTGCGGTCCGGGTCAGGACCAGGGTTTCGTGGCGCAGGATGTCGTATACGTTTGCGCCCCGGCTCGGCAGAAGGTCGAGTCCGGGAAGATTGCGTGCCGCGCGCGCGAAGTTGGTGTCGACGGTTTCACCATCGATGATCAGCGCCTTGCCCCAACTCAGTGCGAGCGCCCGCTGCGCCAGAACGCGCGTTTTCGCGTCCTCGAGCTCCGCCTTGTCCAGAACCACCAGGGTACCGTCGGCACGCTTTGCCGACAACGCCGCTTTCAACGCCAGTCTGCGCACCTTCTTCGGCAGAGAGTGGGAATGGTCCCGCGGTACCGGGCCGAATACGATACCACCACCCCGCATGTGCGGCCCCTTCATCGAGCCCTGCCGCGCACGCCCGGTTCCCTTCTGGCGAAACGGCTTCTTGGTGGTGCCGCTCACCTCGCTGCGCGTCTTGACCTTGTGCGTGCCGGCGCGCCGTTTGGCCAGCTGCCAGTTCACGGCGCGCGCCAGGATGTCCCGCCGCACATCGACGCCGAACACGGAGTCGGCCAGTTCGACGGTGCCGACCTTCTCGTTCTCCAGATTGACGACGTCCCACTGCATGGCGGTCTATTCCTTGCTCCCGGCAGGTGCTTCCGATCCGCCCGCGGCGGGAGACCCGGCGGCGGTCTCCTCCGCCGAAGATGCGTTCTCCTCGCCCGCCGCCTCATCGATGGCCACTTCTTCCACCGGTGGCTCATCGGCAGCGGGCGCGTCCGCCGATGGCGGCATCTGCCGCATCCCCGCGGGGAAGGGCAGGTTATCAGGTTGCGGCTTTTTGACCGCATCACGGATCAGCACGTAATTCCCCTTGGAGCCGGGAACAGCGCCCCTGATCATGATCAGTCCGCGATCGGTGTCCGTGAGAACCACTTCGAGGTTCTGGACGGTAACCTGCCGATCGCCCATGTGACCGGCCATCTTCTTGCCCTTGAACACCTTGCCCGGGTCCTGGCACTGGCCGGTGGAACCGAGGCTGCGGTGACTGACGGAAACGCCGTGCGACGCCCGTAGGCCGGAGAAGCCGTGTCGCTTGATGCCGCCGGCAAATCCTTTGCCGATCGAAGTGCCGGTAACGTCGACGAATTGGCCCGCGACAAAATGATCGACGGACAATTCCGCACCGACGTTCACCATTCCCTCTTCGCTGATTCGGAACTCCGCCAATCTGCGTTTCGGCTCCACCTTCGCCCTGGCGAAGTGGCCGCGCATGGGTTTGGTGACGTTCTTCACCTTGGCGTTTTCCACACCCAACTGCAGGGCGGCGTAACCATCCTTCTCGACGGTCCGCTGAGCAACAACCTGACAGTTGTCGACTTTCAGCACGGTAACCGGCACATGTCCGCCACCGTCTTCGAACAGACGAGACATTCCGACCTTTTGTGCAATCAGTCCGGTACGCATTTTACCGTTGTCCCTACAGCTTGATCTCGACGTCGACACCCGCGGCGAGATCGAGCTTCATCAGCGCATCGACGGTTTGCGGGGTCGGATCAACGATGTCCAACACGCGCTTGTGGGTGCGGATCTCGAATTGCTCGCGAGATTTCTTGTCGATATGCGGCGAGCGCAACACGGTGAACCTTTCGATCCTCGTTGGCAGAGGAATGGGGCCGCGTACCCCGGCGCCTGTGCGCCGGGCGGTGTTGACGATCTCGCGTGCCGACTGGTCGAGCACCCGGTGATCGAACGCCTTTAGGCCGATACGAATATTTTGGTTTTCCATTCCCTAAGCCCGAATCCTCGGCGGCGGCCCGATGCCGCCGGCACTATCTTTTCCGCTATTTGACGATCTTGGCGACCACGCCGGCGCCGACGGTGCGGCCGCCCTCGCGGATCGCAAACCGCAGACCCTCGTCCATGGCGATCGGCTGGATCAGCTCGACCTCCATCGACACGTTGTCCCCCGGCATCACCATCTCGGTGCCTTCCGGCAACGTCACCGTCCCGGTCACGTCCGTCGTCCGAAAATAAAACTGCGGCCGGTAGCTGGTGAAAAACGGCGTGTGACGGCCGCCTTCCTCCTTGGTCAGAACATACGCCTCGGCCTGGAAATTGGTGTGCGGCGTGATCGAACCGGGCTTCGCCAAAACCTGCCCGCGCTCCACCTCCTCGCGGCCGACACCGCGCAACAACGCCCCGATGTTGTCGCCCGCCTCGCCCTGATCCAACAGCTTGCGGAACATCTCGACGCCCGTGCACGTCGTCTTCCGCGTGTCCTTGATCCCGACGATCTCCACTTCCTCGCCAACCTTGACCACTCCGCGCTCGATCCGACCGGTCACAACCGTGCCCCGACCCGAAATCGAGAAAACGTCCTCGATCGGCATCAAAAACGGCTGGTCCTTCGGACGATCCGGCTGCGGAATGTATTCGTCGACCGCCTTCATCAGCTCCAGAATCGACTGCTTGCCCAGCGTCTCGTCGCCGCCCTCCAGCGCCTTCAACGCCGATCCCTTGACGATCGGGATGTCGTCGCCCGGAAAATCGTAGCTCGACAACAGCTCGCGAAGCTCAAGCTCGACAAGCTCCAGAAGCTCCGGATCGTCGACCATGTCGACCTTGTTCATGTAAACCACGATCGCCGGAACCCCAACCTGACGCGCCAGCAGGATATGCTCGCGCGTCTGCGGCATCGGACCGTCGGCCGCCGAAACAACCAGGATCGCTCCGTCCATCTGCGCGGCACCCGTGATCATGTTCTTCACGTAGTCCGCGTGCCCGGGACAGTCGACGTGCGCGTAATGCCGGTTCGCCGTCTGATACTCAACGTGCGCCGTCGAGATCGTGATCCCACGCGCCTTCTCCTCCGGCGCCTTGTCGATCTCGTCAAACGCCGTGAACGTCGCCCCACCCGTCTCCGCAAGGACCTTGGTGATCGCCGCCGTCAACGTCGTCTTGCCGTGATCAACGTGACCAATCGTCCCAACATTGCAATGCGGCTTCGTCCGCTCAAACTTTGCCTTCGCCATCGTCGCCTGCTCCGGTTAACCTCGGTTTTGCGTCAGCCCACCAGCCGATGCCGGACTTCCTCTGAAATTTGCTGCGGCACTTCCGCATACTTGTCGAAATGCATCGAATACTGGGCGCGGCCCTGACTCATCGAACGCAGCGTGTTGACGTACCCGAACATCGTCGCCAGCGGCACCAGGGCGGCAATCACCCGCGCATTGCCGCGCTGGTCCATGCCGGACACCTGACCCCGGCGGCTGTTCAGATCGCCGATGATGTCGCCCATATACTCGTCCGGCGTCACCACTTCGACCCTCATCATCGGCTCCAGCAACTTCGGCCCCGCCTTGGCGACACCCTCGCGGAAGGCCGCCCGGGTGGCGATCTCGAATGCCATGACGCTGGAATCCACGTCGTGGGAGGCGCCGTCGATCAACGACACCTTGAAATCGATGACCGGAAAGCCGGCAAGCACCCCCGTCTGGCTGGCGACCGCGAGTCCCTTTTGCACGCCCGGTACATACTCCCGTGGCACCGAGCCGCCGACAACGGAACTCTCGAACTGGAAACCCGATCCCGGTTCCAATGGCTCGAAGAGCAACACGATGCGGGCGAACTGTCCGGCGCCACCGGTCTGCTTCTTGTGGGTGTAGTCGATTTTGTGGATTCGCGAAATGGTCTCGCGATAGGCCACCTGCGGCGCCCCCACATTGGCATCGACCTTGAATTCCCGTTTCATGCGGTCGACGATGATTTCCAGATGCAGTTCGCCCATGCCCTTGATCACCGTCTGGCCGCTCTCCGCGTCCGATGTGACACGGAACGAGGGATCCTCGGCGGCGAGCCGCGCCAGGGCGACGCCCATTTTCTCCTGGTCACCCTTGGTCCGCGGCTCGACGGCCACTTCGATCACCGGATCCGGAAACACCATCCGCTCGAGTATGACCCTGTTCTTGGGATCGCTGAGGGTGTCGCCGGTGGTCGTGCCCTTAAGGCCGGGCAACGCGAGAATGTCTCCAGTGCGGGCTTCCTTGACGTCTTCCCGGCTGTTGGCATGCATCAGCAGCATTCGCCCGACCCGTTCCGACTTCTCCTTGATGGTGTTCTGAATCATGTCGCCGCTGGAGACGACGCCGGAATAGACACGAATAAACGTCAGGGTGCCGACGAACGGATCGGTCATGATCTTGAACGCGAGCGCGGAGAACGGCTCGTCGTCGGAGCTTCGGCGCACGACCTCTTCGTCGGTCCCGGCCTTGATCCCCTTGATCGGAGGAACATCGGTCGGCGCCGGCAAATAGTCGACGACCGCGTCCAGCAACGGTTGAACCCCCTTGTTCTTGAAGGCGGATCCACAGAGCACCGGCACCACGGCTCCCGAGACCGTTCCGGCGCGGATACATTTGATCAGCGTCGCCTCGTCCGGCTCGGTGCCGTCCAAGTAAGCCTCGAGGGCGGCCTCGTCGTGTTCGACCGCCAGTTCGACCAGTTGTTCGCGGTAGACCTTGGCCTGCTCGGCCAAGTCGGCGGGCACGTCACCAACAGTGAATTCGGCGCCAAGGGCTTCGTCGTTCCAGATGATCGCCCGCATCCGGATCAGGTCGACGACCCCGACGAAGTCGGCCTCCGCGCCGATCGGCAACTGGAGGACGATCGGTTTCGCACCGAGGCGGTCAACAATCATCCGGACACAGCGGAAATAGTCGGCACCGACCCGATCCATCTTGTTGACGAAGCAGATCCGCGGAACGCGGTACTTGTCGGCCTGGCGCCAAACCGTCTCGGACTGGGGCTCGACGCCGGCGACGCTGTCGAACACGGTGACAGCCCCGTCGAGCACCCGCAGGCTGCGCTCCACCTCGATGGTGAAGTCCACGTGCCCCGGGGTGTCGATGATATTTATGGCGTGGTCACGCCATTTGCAGGACGTCGCCGCCGAGGTAATGGTAATGCCCCGTTCCTGTTCCTGCTCCATCCAGTCCATGGTGGCGGTGCCGTCATGGACCTCGCCGATCTTGTAGGACCGACCGGTGTAATAGAGGACACGCTCCGTCGTCGTCGTCTTACCGGCGTCGATGTGCGCCATGATGCCGATGTTGCGGTACCGGTCGAGTGGAATAGTGCGGGGCATGGTTTTGATTGCCTTGCAACAATTACCAGCGGTAATGGGAGAAGGCTTTGTTGGCTTCCGCCATCCGGTGCGTATCCTCACGCTTTTTGACAGCGGCACCGCGGTTGTTGGCGGCATCGAGGAGTTCGCCCGCAAGGCGTTCGACCATGGTGTTCTCCGAGCGCTTGCGAGACAGGCCGACAACCCACCGAATCGCCAGGGACTGGCGGCGCAACGCACGCACCTCCACCGGGACCTGATAGGTCGCACCGCCGACGCGACGGGAACGGACCTCCAGGAGCGGCCTGACGTTTTCGATCGCTTCGTGAAAAACCTTGAGCGGATCCTGCTTGGACTTGCTCTCGATCAGGTCGAGCGCACCGTACATGATTCGCTCGGCAACCGACTTCTTGCCACCCAACATCAGTCCATTGGTGAACTTGGTCACCAGGATATCCCCAAACTTGGGGTCTGGCAGGATCTCGCGTTTCTCAGCGGCGCGACGACGGGACATCTCTAACCTATTGCTCTCTATTTGGGCCGCTTGGCGCCGTATTTGGATCGCCGTTGGCGACGCGAGGTGACGCCTTGGGTGTCCAGGGTGCCGCGGATGATGTGGTAGCGCACACCCGGCAGGTCCTTGACCCGGCCCCCGCGAATCAACACCACCGAATGCTCCTGGAGGTTATGACCTTCGCCGGGAATATAGCTGGTCACCTCAAATCCATTTGTCAGGCGCACGCGGGCGACTTTGCGCAGCGCGGAATTGGGCTTCTTGGGGGTCGTCGTGTACACACGCGTGCACACGCCCCGTTTCTGCGGCGAGCTTGCCAGCGCCGGCACCTTGTTTCGTTGCGCAGGCGATTTCCGCGGGTTGCGAACCAGTTGGTTTACTGTCGGCATTTTTTTCTTGCCCGGATTTACATGTCCGGGCGTCCCTTCCTCAATTCCACAAAACCGTTAATGCTTATTCCCGGTCAGCACGACTGCCGGAAGCCGCATGCGGCCTTCCGGCCTTCAACATATGCCGCCCGATCGGGCGCAAAACTAAATTTTCATATCTCAAAAGGGACTGCGTCTGGACCGGAAAGGCCCACCACCAGTCCCCTGCGGAGAGGGGCGCATACTAGGGACGCCGCCCAACCCCGTCAAGCAGCAATAGTGCGTTATGTCGGCACCTTCCGGCACCGCCGGCGTGCCGGCGGTAGAAAGCGATCGCTCGACGCTCGGACTCGGTTACTCCTATTGCGATGTTGCCTCGGAAGTTGTTTCCAGACTGCCCGCCGCCTCTTCGGCGGCAGCGATTTCCGACATCTGGCGGTCGCGCTCGGCCGCCACCCTGCGCAGCCGGTTCATCGCGCTCCCGGTTCCCGCCGGAACCAGTCGGCCGACGATGACATTCTCCTTCAGGCCAAGCAGATTGTCGACCTTGCCCGACACCGCGGCCTCGGTAAGCACGCGCGTGGTCTCCTGGAACGACGCGGCGGAGATGAACGACCGTGTCTGCAGGCTCGCCTTGGTGATCCCCTGCAGCACCGGCAACGCTTCCGCCGGCTGCTCCCCGGCCGCTTGCACCTTGGCGTTGGCCTCGTCGAACTCCAGTCGGTCGATCTGTTCGCCCGCCAGGAAAGTGGTATCGCCAGGGGCGGTGATTTCCACTTTCTGCAACATCTGGCGAACGATCACCTCGATGTGCTTGTCGTTGATCTTCACGCCCTGCAGACGATAGACCTCCTGGATCTCGTTGGTCAGATATGCGGCCAGAGCCTCGACACCGAGCACCAGCAGGATGTCGTGGGGCACTGGATTGCCGTCCATCAGCGGATCCCCCGCCATCACATAGTCACCCTCCTGGACGCTGATGTGCTTGCCCTTTGGGATCAGGTATTCCCGCGGCTCGCCATCGCCGTCCTCGTCGGTGGGAACGACGACGATCCTTCGTTTGGACTTGTAGTCCTTTCCGAACTCGATGCGACCGTCGATCTCGCTGATGATCGCGTGATCCTTGGGTTTGCGGGCTTCGAACAACTCCGCGACCCGTGGCAAGCCGCCGGTAATGTCGCGGGTCTTCGCCGATTCGCGCGGAATTCGAGCGAGCACGTCGCCGGCATGAACCTTCTGGCCCGCCTCCACCGACAGGATCGCATCCACCGACAGGAAATAGCGTGCCTCCAACCCGTTATCCAGGGTGATGATCTCGTCGTTCTCGTCGCGAAGCGTTACGCGCGGCTTGAGGTCGGCGCCCCGCGGCTGCTGTTTCCAGTCGATCACCACCTTCGAGGCGATGCCGGTGGTCTCGTCGAGCTGTTCGGTCATCGTCAAGCCTTCGACCAGATCCATGTAGTTGGCGATACCCTCCTTTTCGCTGATGATCGGCAGGGTATAGGGGTCCCATTCGGCGATCTTGTCGCCGCGCTTGAGTTCGACCTTGTCCTTGGCCGCGAGCTTGGCGCCATAGGGAAGGCGGTGGCGAGCCCGTTCCCGCCCGTGGCCGTCAAACACCAGCGCTTCGGCGTTACGGTTCATCACCACCGGAACGCCGGAACTGTTGCGCACCGTCGAGCAGTTGCGGAGCGACAGCGTTCCGTCGGTCACCGCCTCGATCTTCGATTGCTCGGCGCCGCGCTGCACCGCGCCACCGATGTGGAAGGTGCGCATGGTCAGCTGGGTCCCCGGCTCACCGATCGACTGGGCGGCGATCACGCCGACCGCCTCGCCGATATTGACCTGGGTGCCGCGGGCGAGATCGCGCCCGTAGCAGGTGGCACAGACACCCGTGTTCGTTTCGCAGGTCAGCACCGACCTTATCTTTATCGTTTCCAAGTCGGCGATTTCGATTGCGGTCACCGCATCCTCGTCGATCATCCCGCCGGCGGAGACGATCACGGTACCGGTGGCCGGATCGACAACGTCCTCCGCGGCCGAGCGGCCGAGGACCCGCTCGCCAAGCGCCGAGACCACCTCGCCCCCCTCGACCACCGGCCGGACGGTGATGCCGTTGACCGTGCCGCAGTCGACCTCGAGGATGATGCAGTCCTGGGCGACGTCGACCAGCCGCCGGGTCAGATAACCGGAATTGGCGGTCTTCAGCGCCGTATCGGCGAGGCCTTTGCGGGCACCGTGGGTGGAGTTGAAGTACTCCAGCACCGTCAACCCTTCCTTGAAGTTCGAGATGATCGGCGTCTCGATGATTTCGCCGGACGGCTTGGCCATCAGCCCGCGCATGCCGGCCAGCTGCTTCATCTGCGCTGCCGAACCGCGCGCACCCGAGTGGGCCATCATGTAGACCGCGTTGACGGGTTTGCCGGGTTCGGTGGTGGAGATTCGCTTCATCATCTCCTCGGCCACCTCGTCGGTGCAGTGGGCCCAGGCGTCGACGACCTTGTTGTACTTCTCGCCCTGGGTGATCAGGCCGTCCAGGTACTGCTGCTCGTATTCCTTGACCCGATCCTCGGTCGCGCGAACAAGGGGGGTCTTCTTCTCGGGGACGACCAGGTCGTCCTTGCCGAAGGAAATGCCCGCCCTGGAGGCATGCGTAAAGCCCATGCGCATGATCCGGTCAGCGAAGATCACCGTTTCCTTCTGCCCGCAGTTCCGATAGACCGAGTCGATCGCAGCCGTGACCTCCTTCTTGGTCAACAACCGGTTGATCAGATCCAACGGCACGTTCGGGTGCCGAGGCAGTGTCTCGGAAAGCAGCATCCGTCCGGGCGTTGTGTCGACCAACCGGGTCACCGGACGGCCCTGCTCGTCGACGGTCTGGTAACGGGATTTGATTTTGGTGTGCAGCGTGACCGCTTTGGCCTCCAGGGCGTGCTGGATTTCGCCGATATCGGCAAACACCATGCCCTCCCCCGGCTCTTCCGGGCGGTCCATCGTCAGATAGTAAAGACCGAGCACGATGTCCTGCGAGGGAACGATGATCGGCTTGCCGTTCGCCGGGCTGAGGATGTTGTTGGTGGACATCATCAGCACCCGCGCCTCGAGCTGAGCTTCCAGGGAAAGCGGCACGTGGACCGCCATCTGGTCGCCGTCGAAGTCGGCATTGAAAGCGGCGCAAACCAAGGGGTGAAGCTGGATCGCCTTGCCCTCGATCAGCACCGGCTCGAAGGCCTGGATGCCGAGACGGTGCAAGGTCGGCGCCCGGTTGAGGAGCACCGGATGCTCGCGAATCACCTCCTCGAGAATATCCCAAACCTCCGGGCGCTCCTTCTCGAGCAAGCGCTTGGCCGCCTTGATCGTCGTCGCCATCCCGTAAAGCTCGAGCTTCGAATAGATGAACGGCTTGAACAGCTCGAGCGCCATCTTCTTCGGCAACCCGCATTCATGCAGTTTCAATTCCGGTCCAACGACGATCACCGAACGGCCGGAGTAGTCCACCCGCTTGCCGAGCAGGTTTTGGCGGAACCGGCCCTGCTTGCCCTTCAGCATGTCGCTGAGCGACTTCAGCGGCCGTTTGCTGGCTCCGGCGATGGGACGGCCGCGGCGGCTGTTGTCGAACAGGGCATCGACCGATTCCTGCAGCATCCGCTTTTCATTGCGAATGATGATCTCGGGCGCCCTGAGCTCGATCAGCCGCTTTAGGCGGTTGTTGCGGTTGATGACCCGCCGATACAGATCGTTGAGATCGGAGGTGGCGAAGCGGCCGCCGTCCAGCGGCACCAATGGCCTGAGCTCCGGCGGGATCACCGGGATGACCTCCATGATCATCCATTCGGGCCGGGCGCCGGAATCGATAAAGGCCTCGATCAGCTTCAGGCGCTTGACGTACTTCTTGCGCTTGGCTTCCGAGGTCGTCTCCTTGAGTTCCTCGCGCAACGACGCGCGCTCGGCCTCCAGATCGATCGCCTTCAGCATATCGCTCGCTGCCTCGGCGCCGATACCGACCGTAAACGCGTCCTCGCCGTATTCCTCGATCGCCCTTTGATACTGTTCTTCGTTGACCAGTTCGTGAAGCTTGAGCGGGGTCAACCCCGGTTCGACGACCACGTAGCTCTCGAAGTAGAGAACCTTCTCCAGGTCCTTCAGGGTCATATCCAAGAGCAGACCGATACGGCTCGGCAGCGATTTCAGGAACCAGATGTGGGCAGCCGGCGAGGCAAGCTCGATATGGCCCATGCGCTCGCGGCGGACTTTCTGCAAGGTTACTTCGACGCCGCACTTCTCGCAGGTAATGCCTTTGTATTTCATTCGCTTGTACTTGCCGCACAAGCACTCGTAGTCCTTCACCGGACCGAAAATGCGGGCGCAGAACAGCCCGTCGCGCTCCGGCTTGAAGGTGCGGTAGTTGATTGTCTCCGGCTTCTTGATCTCGCCGAACGACCACGACCGGATTCGTTCGGGGCTGGCAATCGCCATCCGGATCTCGTCGAACCGCTGGGTGCCGCCGATCTGCCCGAATATCTTCAGCAACTCATTCATGGGGTCGCCTCCTATACCGACGTTACGTGATACAACCGAGAACGCCGGGTCAGTTCAGTTCAACGTTGAGGCCCAGGGACTGCAGTTCCTTGACCAGCACGTTGAAGGACTCGGGAACACCCGCTTCGAAGGTGTCGTCGCCCCGAACGATGGACTCGTAGACCTTGGTGCGTCCTGATACGTCGTCGGACTTCACCGTCAACATTTCCTGCAGCGTGTAGGCGGCGCCGTACGCTTCGAGCGCCCACACCTCCATTTCGCCGAAGCGCTGGCCGCCGAACTGGGCCTTACCGCCGAGCGGCTGCTGGGTCACCAGGCTGTAGGGTCCGATCGAGCGGGCATGGATCTTGTCGTCCACCAGGTGATGGAGCTTCAGCATGTAGATATAGCCCACAGTGACCTTGCGGTCGAACTGCTCCCCGGTGCGCCCGTCGCGGAGAGTGACCTGGCCCGACGTATCCAGCCCCGCCATCTCCAGCATCTCGACGATGTCGGTTTCGCGGGCTCCGTCGAACACCGGCGAAGCAACGGGAATGCCTTGCTCCAGGTTCCCACCGAGCTCGAGGAGTTGCTCGTCGGACAGGTCGGCGATCTCCTCCGCATAGTTCCTCTCGCCGTAGGCTTTCTCGAGCATTGCCCTGAGATCGCCGGAGCCTTTCTCGGGCTGGAACTTTCGGACCAGCTCGGCCACCTGGCTACCGAGACCCGCGCAGGCCCAGCCCAGATGGGTTTCGAGGATCTGACCGACATTCATCCGCGAGGGGACACCAAGCGGATTGAGCACGATATCCACCGGAGTGCCGTCCTCGACGTGGGGCATATCCTCGATCGGAACGATCTTCGAGATCACACCCTTGTTGCCGTGGCGGCCGGCCATTTTGTCGCCGGGCTGCAGCTTGCGCTTCACCGCGACAAACACCTTGACCATCTTCATGACGCCCGGAGGCAGGTCGTCGCCCCGCTGCACTTTCTCGACCTTGCTGTCGAACCGCCCCTCGAGACGGGCGATGCTCTCCTCGAAGTACGTCCGCAGGGCCTCGACGTCACCCATGACCTTGTCGTCACCGACGACGGTCCGGGACCATTGTCCGGGCGTGTAACCGGTGAGGAGCGCCTCGGTGATCGTATCCCCTTCGGTCAAGCCCTTCGGCCCGCTGACGATCGTATGGCCCAGCAAGAGACTCTTGAGGCGGGTATAGAAGCTGCGTTCGAGGATGGTGCGCTCGTCGTCCCGGTCTTTCGCCAGGCGTTCGATCTCCGACCGCTCGATCGCCAACGCACGGGCGTCCTTTTCAACGCCCCTGCGGGAGAAGACCCGCACCTCCAGCACGGTCCCGGACACCCCGGGAGGCACCTTCAGCGAGGTATCGCGGACGTCCGCGGCCTTCTCTCCGAAGATCGCGCGGAGCAGCTTCTCTTCCGGCGTCATCGGCGTCTCGCCCTTCGGCGTCACCTTGCCGACGAGAATATCTCCGGGTTTGACCTCGGCGCCAATGTAGACGATGCCGGCTTCGTCCAGGTTCTTCAACGCCTCCTCGCCGACGTTGGGAATATCACGGGTGATCTCCTCCTGGCCCAGCTTGGTGTCGCGGGCCATCAACTCGAACTCCTCGATATGGATCGAGGTGAACACGTCGTCGCGCACCATGCGCTCGGAAATCAGGATCGAATCCTCGAAGTTGTAGCCCTGCCACGCCATGAACGCGACCAGCACGTTGCGGCCGAGAGCCAGTTCGCCGAGATCCGTGGAAGGGCCGTCGGCGATGATGTCACCCGCCTCGACCTTGTCGCCGACCTTGACCAGCGGCCGCTGGTGGATGGTCGTGTTCTGGTTGGACCGCTGAAACTTCATCAGGTTGAAGATATCGACCCCGGACGCCGCGTGGGACGTCTCTTCGGTGGCGCGGATCACGATGCGCGTGGCGTCGAGCTGATCGATCACGCCGGACCGGCGGGCAATGATCGTCGCCCCGGAGTCCCGAGCAACGGCGGACTCCATGCCGGTGCCGACCAGCGGCGCTTCGGCGCGGATCAGCGGCACCGCCTGGCGCTGCATGTTGGAGCCCATCAGCGCCCTGTTGGCGTCGTCGTTCTCCAGGAACGGAATGAGCGCCGTGGCGACCGAGACCAGCTGCTTGGGCGAGACGTCGATGAAATCGATGTCCCCCGGCCGCGCCAACAGAAAGTCGTTGCCGTGACGGCAACTGACGAGGTCGGAAGCCAGACGGCCTTCGCTGTCGATTTCGGCGTTGGCCTGGGCGATGGTGTAGCGCCCCTCCTCCATCGCCGACATGTAGACGACCTCGTCCTGAACGCGACCGTCCACCACCCTCCGGTACGGCGTTTCGATGAACCCGTACTTGTTGACCTGGGCAAATGTCGCCAGCGAGTTGATCAATCCGATGTTCGGGCCTTCCGGCGTTTCGATCGGGCAGATCCGTCCGTAATGGGTGGGATGCACGTCTCGAACCTCGAACCCGGCGCGCTCGCGGGTCAAACCGCCCGGTCCGAGGGCCGAAAGCCGCCGCTTGTGGGTGATCTCCGAAAGCGGGTTGGTCTGGTCCATGAACTGGCTCAGCTGGGACGAGCCGAAGAACTCGCGGACCGCACCGGCGGCCGGCTTGGCGTTGATCAGCTCCTGCGGCATCACCGTGTCGATATCGACGGAGCTCATCCTCTCGCGGATAGCGCGTTCCATGCGCAGCAAGCCGATCCGGTACTGGTTCTCGAGCAGCTCGCCCACCGACCTGACGCGGCGGTTGCCCAGATGATCGATGTCGTCGATCTCGCCCCGGCCATCCTTGAGATCGACCAGCACTTTGACCACCGCAAGGATGTCCTCCTTGCGCAGCACCCGCACCGAGTCGTCGGTCTCGAAACCGAGGCGGGCGTTCATCTTGACCCGGCCGACCGCGGACAGATCATAGCGCTCGGAATCGAAGAACAGGCCGCCGAACAATACTTCGGCCGTCTCCAGCGTGGGCGGCTCGCCCGGGCGCATGACACGGTAGATGTCGAACAACGCTTCCTCGCGGGCCGAGTTGCGGTCGACCGCCAGGGTATTGCGGATGTAAGGGCCGATGTTGATGTGATCGATGGCGAGGATCCTGACTTCGCGGACGCCGGCTTCGTCCAGCGTCGCCATCACCGTGTCGGTTATCTCGTCGCCTGCCTCGACATAGATCTCCCCGGAGTCCTCGTTGATCATGTCTTCCGCCACATACCGCCCGATCAGATCCTCGTTGGGAATGAGCTGCTCGGTCACCTCTTCCGCCGCAATGTGCCGGATGAGCTTCGGCGTGACCTTGGTGCCGGCTTCGGCCATCAGCTTCCCGGTCTTGGCGTCGATCAGGTCGCGGGTAAGCTTCATGCCTTGCATGCGGTCGGCGCGGAATTCGGACTTCCAACCGTTCTCCACCCGATCGAAGGTCACCGTTTCGTAGAAGTAGCCGAGGATCTCCTCCGGCGACATCCCGGTGACTTCGGACTGTTCCACGCCCCTGCCCTCGGCCGCACGTTCGGCGCGAAGCTGCTCGCTTTCAGCGCTGCCGAGCGCCATCAGCAGCGTGGTGACAGGCAACTTTCGGCGGCGGTCGATACGGACGTACACCAAATCCTTGGCATCGAACTCGAAGTCCAGCCACGATCCGCGGTAGGGAATCACCCGGGCGGCAAAAAGATACTTACCCGAAGAATGGGTCTTTCCCTTGTCGTGGTCGAAGAAGACGCCGGGCGACCGGTGCATCTGCGAAACGATAACCCGCTCGGTACCGTTGACGACGAAGGTCCCGTTCTCGGTCATCAAGGGCATGTCGCCCATGTAGACGTCCTGTTCCTTGATGTCGCGGACCGAGCGCGCGCCCGTTTCCTCGTCAATGTCCCAGACGACAAGCCGCAGGGTGACCTTGAGCGGCGCCGCGTAGGTCATCCCCCGCTGCTGGCACTCCTCCACGTCATACTTGGGATCCTCGAACTCGTACTTGACGAACTCCAGCGTGCCGCGCGACGAGAAGTCCCTGATCGGGAAAACCGATTTGAACACTTCCTGGAGACCGAGGTCCGGGCGGTTTTCGGCCGTCACGTGCCGTTGCAGGAACTGATCGTAGGAGCTTTTCTGCACCTCGATGAGATTCGGCATGGGAACAGCCGCGGCAATGCGTCCAAAATTCTTCCGAACGCGCTTGCGGCCCGTGAAAGTACTAGCCATCAGTGATCCTCATGCTTTGGTGTTGCCAATCGACCCGTCCCGAATCCGACCACCGCTGTCGTATCGGGAGAGCCGATTTCTCCATCGGCGTGCGCACTTCCGATGCGGCCGGCATATACCGGCTTTCGTAGCGCGTTCACGCGGGCAACACGTATCCGCTGTCCCGGCCGCGGCAAGGCCCATTCGGGCGGATACGCAATATCGTGCGGGCCGGCACAGCATTCACCACCCGGAAGCGGTGCTCTCCGGCTCGACTCCTTATGTAATGCGCGGATTGCGGAAACCAAGCGCCGCAACCTCGTTTTGCTCACTTCACCTCGACGGTTGCGCCGACTTCTTCCAGCTTCTTCTTCATCTGTTCGGCTTCTTCTTTCCTGACGCCTTCCTTGACCACCTTCGGCGCGGCTTCGACCAGGTCCTTCGCTTCCTTCAGGCCGAGACCGGTCATTGCGCGCACTTCCTTGATCACGTTGATCTTTTTGTCGCCGATCGCGGCCAGGATGACGTCGAACTCGGTCTTTTCCTCGGCGGCCTCGGCGGCGGGGGCTCCACCCGGCATCGCGGCGACGGCCATCGGCGCGGCCGCCGAGACTCCCCACTTCTCTTCCAACATCTTGCTGAGTTCCGCCGCCTCGAGGACGGTGAGAGCGCTCAAATCCTCGGCGATCTTTTCCAAATTGGCCATCGTGTCGTTCTCCTTGGGTTTCAGTAGTCGTTGATCAAAGGAATCGTTGTAATCAGGCGGCTTCGTCCTGGCCGGCACGCGCCGCCAGCACCCGGGCCAGTTGTCCGGCAGGGGCCTGCAACACGCCCGCAATCTTGGTCGCCGGCGCGTTGACGAGACCGACCAGCTTCGCCCTCAGCTCGTCCAACGAGGGCAGGGCCGCCAGGGACTTGACGTCCTCCTCACCGAGAACCTTTTCTCCGAGGCCGCCGCCGAGGACCACCAGCTTGTTGTTGGTCTTGGCGAAGTTGACCGCCACTTTCGCCGCCGCCACCGGGTCGTCCGAGTAGGCCAACGCCGTCGGCCCGGTGAACAGGCCTTCCAGATCCTTGTAGCGGGTACCTTCGAGCGCCCGACGCACCAGACGGTTCTTGGTCACCATTATGCTCGCGCCGGCCTCACGCATCTGCGTCCTGAGCGCACCCATCTCGGCGACCGTCAGCCCGATATAGTGGGTCACGACGACGACGGTGGTTTCGCTGAACGTTCGATGCAACGAGGCGACGAGTTGTTCTTTTTCCGTCCGGTCCACCGAATCATCTCCGTCTCATTGCCCGGAACGCCCCGCTCGGCGATGTCGTCCCGAGTTGTCCATCACATGGCCCCGCCGGGCGCCGCAATCGCGCTTCCCGTTGGGACCGGCCATACTGTCCGAGGTACCGCAAACCGCTTGCCGGCCGCCGGCGGAATACGCCGGAAACCCATGGCAACACCGTCTGTGCAGGCGGGTTTCCCTTTAAACCGCGCTCCGGGAACGGTCCCCGGCGCGGCACCTGCAGTCTCGGACAGGTCGGGGACGAACTTTCGAAGTCGCCCCCTGTACCGTTCGCCGATGCGGCGGAACGGCACATCGAATACAGCCAGCCGGAGTCAAACAATCCCGCTGGATACGTTGAGCTTCAAGCCCGGCCCCATCGTGCTACTCAGGCTCGCGTTCTTAAGGTAAGTGCCCTTGGCGCCGCTCGGCTTGGCCTTGACGATGGCATCGACGAAAGTGCGGATATTGTCCGCCAGGGCGTCATTGGTGAAGCTGACCTTGCCGACGCCGCCGTGGATGATGCCGGCCTTCTCGACCCGGAACTCGACCTGCCCGGCCTTGGCCGCCCGCACCGCCTGGGCGACGTCGAAGGTCACCGTGCCGAGTTTGGGATTGGGCATCAGACCGCGCGGCCCGAGGATCTTGCCGAGACGGCCGACGACGGCCATCATGTCGGGCGTGGCGATACAACGGTCGAAGTCGATCTGGCCTTTCTGGATGTTCTCCATCAGGTTGTCGGCGCCGACGATATCGGCGCCGGCCGCCTCGGCCTCCGAGGCCTTGTCGCCTTTGGCGAACACCGCGACCCGTACCTGCTTGCCGGTACCGTGGGGAAGCGCGACCACGCCCCGCACCATCTGATCGGCATGGCGGGGATCGACGCCCAGATTGAGGGCGACCTCCACCGTCTCGTCGAACTTGGCGGAGGCGTTGTCCTTGATCAGCTTGATCGCCGCATCGAGATCGTAAGGGGTTTCGACGTCGACGTTTTCGTACGCGCTGCGCAGTCGCTTACTGTGCTTGGCCATTGCTCTACTCCACCACCTCGATGCCCATCGACCTGGCCGAGCCGGCGATCATTCGCATCGCGCCCTCGAGATCCTTGGCATTGAGGTCAACCATCTTCTGCTCGGCGATTTCTCTGACCTGCTTCCGGGTGACCTTGCCGACGGTTTGCCGTCCGACTTCGGCGACACCCTTATCGACGCCGGCGGCCTTCTTCAACAGAAAGCTGGCGGGCGGCGTCTTGGTGACGAACGAGAAGGTCCTGTCGGCATAAGCGGTGATGACCACGGGAATCGGCATCCCCTGCTCCAGGTTCTGGGTCTGGGCGTTGAAGGTCTTGCAGAACTCCATGATGTTCAGGCCGGCCTGGCCGAGCGCCGGACCAATCGGCGGCGAAGGATTGGCTTGTCCAGCCGGCACCTGCAGTTTGATGTAGCCCTTGATTTTCTTCGCCATTTCGGTCCCTCAGTCACGCCCTCGCCGATTGTGGTTGCGGCCGTTACTGGTCTGTCACAATTGTCGGCCGCGCTCGGCCGGTGCATCGTTCGGATCTCAGAGCTTCTCCACCTGAGCGTATTCGAGCTCGACCGGTGTCGAACGGCCGAAGATCGAAACCGCCACCTTGAGCCGGGCACGCTCCTCGTCCACTTCCTCGACGAAACCGCTGAACGAGGTAAACGGTCCGTCGCTCACGCGTACCTGCTCGCCCACCTCGAAGACCACCGACGGTTTCGGCCGTTCGATGCCCTCCTGGACCTGATGCATGATCCGCATCGCCTCGACTTCGTTGATCGGTGTCGGCCGGCCACGGCCGCCCAGGAACCCGGTCACCTTCGGCGTGTTCTTGACCAGATGCCAGGTCTCGTCGGTCATCACCATGTTGACCAGCACGTAGCCGGGGAAGAACTTGCGCTCGACGGTCACCTTGGCGCCCCGGCGCGCTTCGACGACTTCCTCGGTCGGCACCATCACTTGCTGGATCCTGTCGTTCATTCCGGCCTGCTTGGCCTGCTCCTCGATCGACTGAGCCACCTTGCGCTCGAAACCCGAGTAGACATGAACCACGTACCACTGCGCTTCCACCGGCGTTCAGCCCCCTACCCGCAGTAGAAACTGAATGCCGAACGCCAGAAGCTGATCGACGACCAGGAAGAAGACGGCCGCCACGATCACCATCAGAAATACCATGCCCGTGGTTATGCCGGTCTCCTTGCGGGTCGGCCAGGTAACCTTGGCCGCCTCCTGCCGAACCTCTCGTACGAATTGCGCCAGGTTTGTTTTTGCCATCACCTTGTCACGCTTCTGGCAGGGGCAGCAGGATTCGAACCCGCGACCTGCGGTTTTGGAGACCGCCGCTCTACCAGCTGAGCTATACCCCTTTCGTCCTTTTCGTCACCCGAGGGCCGGCCCTGCGACGGGGCGGCGACGGCGCCCGCAGGCGCCGTTGTATTCCCCGCACCGGGCAACTGATACAGGCCGGCACTATCTTTATCTTTTCCGCTATTTGACGATCTTGGCGACCACGCCGGCGCCGACGGTGCGGCCGCCCTCGCGGATCGCAAACCGCAGACCCTCGTCCATGGCGATCGGCTGGATCAGCTCGACCTCCATCGACACGTTGTCCCCCGGCATCACCATCTCGGTGCCTTCCGGCAACGTCACCGTCCCGGTCACGTCCGTCGTCCGAAAATAAAACTGCGGCCGGTAGCTGGTGAAAAACGGCGTGTGACGGCCGCCTTCCTCCTTGGTCAGAACATACGCCTCGGCCTGGAAATTGGTGTGCGGCGTGATCGAACCGGGCTTCGCCAAAACCTGCCCGCGCTCCACCTCCTCGCGGCCGACACCGCGCAACAACGCCCCGATGTTGTCGCCCGCCTCGCCCTGATCCAACAGCTTGCGGAACATCTCGACGCCCGTGCACGTCGTCTTCCGCGTGTCCTTGATCCCGACGATCTCCACTTCCTCGCCAACCTTGACCACTCCGCGCTCGATCCGACCGGTCACAACCGTGCCCCGACCCGAAATCGAGAAAACGTCCTCGATCGGCATCAAAAACGGCTGGTCCTTCGGACGATCCGGCTGCGGAATGTATTCGTCGACCGCCTTCATCAGCTCCAGAATCGACTGCTTGCCCAGCGTCTCGTCGCCGCCCTCCAGAGCCTTCAACGCCGATCCCTTGACGATCGGGATGTCGTCCCCCGGAAAATCGTAGCTCGACAACAGCTCGCGAAGCTCAAGCTCGACAAGCTCCAGAAGCTCCGGATCGTCGACCATGTCGACCTTGTTCATGTAAACCACGATCGCCGGAACCCCAACCTGACGCGCCAGCAGGATATGCTCGCGCGTCTGCGGCATCGGACCGTCGGCCGCCGAAACAACCAGGATCGCTCCGTCCATCTGCGCGGCACCCGTGATCATGTTCTTCACGTAGTCCGCGTGCCCGGGACAGTCGACGTGCGCGTAATGCCGGTTCGCCGTCTGATACTCAACGTGCGCCGTCGAGATCGTGATCCCACGCGCCTTCTCCTCCGGCGCCTTGTCGATCTCGTCAAACGCCGTGAACGTCGCCCCACCCGTCTCCGCAAGGACCTTGGTGATCGCCGCCGTCAACGTCGTCTTGCCGTGATCAACGTGACCAATCGTCCCAACATTGCAATGCGGCTTCGTCCGCTCAAACTTTGCCTTCGCCATCGTCTATGTCTTTCCAGGTCGATTGAATGAATCCGTTAAGTTATGACCGTTCAACGCGGCACCGGTTCCCATAAGGAGGCCGCGCCGGGAGCTGGAGCGGGTGAAGGGAATCGAACCCTCGTATGAAGCTTGGAAGGCTCCCGCTCTACCACTGAGCTACACCCGCGACCAAGCACTCGATCGTTCCCGACCGCACCCGAGCAATGGTGGAGGGGGTTGGATTCGAACCAACGTAGGCGTACGCCAACGGGTTTACAGCCCGTCCCCTTTAGCCGCTCGGGCACCCCTCCGGAGCGCCGCCAGCACCGGAAGAACCGGCGGAACGAGCGCTTGCAAATATGGCTTTTGTCCCAGCTTGTCAATGTTGAAAAAAGCAATAACATCGGCCCGTTCCCGCCTCAGCGTAACCGGGCGAAGCAGCGCGTTGCGAAAATGACTTTCGACGGATCGTAGTTACCGAGATGGCCAAGCGCAAGCCCTCATCGACACGCCCCCCGACACGCCCAGGCAAACCCGGTTTCGCCGGCAGGCAGCGGGCCCCCGCGGACCGGCCGGTGTGGATCTACGGATTGCATGCGACGCTGGCGGTCGCGGCAAACCCCGCGCGGCAGTGCCGCCGCCTGGTCGCAACGGATTCGAACCAGGAACGCCTCGCCGCCGCCGCAGCGGCGGCAACGGCCTCCGGCGGCGGCGAGCGACCGCGGGTGGACTTCCTCGAACGCCGCGATCTGGAGGCGCTGCTGCCGACCGGCGCCGTCCACCAGGGCATGGCGGTGCTCGCCGAGCCGCTGGCGGAGACGCCGTTCGATGCGCTGCTCGGCGATCTCGCCGACCGGGTGCGGGCCTGCGTCGTCGTGCTCGATCAGGCCACCGATCCCCGCAACGTCGGCGCGGTGTTGCGCTCGGCCGCCGCGTTCGGGGCGGATGCCGTCGTCGTCCAGGACCGGCACGCGCCGCCGGTGACCGGCGCCCTGGCCAAGGCCGCCTCGGGGGCGCTGGAGATCGTGCCGCTGATCCGGGTCATCAACCTGGCGCGGACGTTGGCGGCGGCGAAGGATGCCGGCTTCTGGTGCGCCGGCCTCGACGGCACCGCCCCCCAGACCCTCGCCGAAGCCGGCCTCGGCGGCCGAATCGTCCTGGTGTTCGGCGCCGAAGGCGGCGGCCTCAGGCGGCTGACCCGCGAATCCTGCGACCTCATGGTCCGCATTCCGATCGCCGAGACCATCGAGAGCCTGAACCTCTCCACCGCCGCCGCCATCGCCCTCTACGAACTGGCGCGACGCCCCCAATAACCGTCCTTGTCGCCGACGCCCATGCGCGCTATCGTCCCGCAAATCTCCAGGTGGCCGGATTAGCTCAGCTGGTAGAGCGACTGATTTGTAATCAGTAGGTCGGGAGTTCATAACTCTCTCATCCGGCACCAGGACCATCCGTGACATCGTCGATGCCCGCGATGGACGTGGCGGGCGTCCCGGCCCTCGGTCGGGTCGAGCGAATTGGATGCAATCGATGGCAGGGAATAATACCAACGGTCATTGATAGGGACTCATTGTGATCGTGTTTCCATCCTCGGCAGGAGGGGCGCGCCGGCGATGCTGGAGCATCGTCAAGCGGTTTCGACGCCCGAGGATGCGCGAAACACGACCCTTCGGGCGGCCTATCGAGGCTTCCGGGCAGCGTCGCACGCCGCTTGTCGCCGACGCCCGGCGCTATCGTCCCGCAAATCTCCCGGTGGCCGGATTAGCTCAGCTGGTAGAGCGGCTGATTTGTAATCAGTAGGTCGGGAGTTCGAACTCTCTCATCCGGCACCAGGACCATCCGTGACATGGTCGATGCCCGCGATGGACGTGGCGGGCGTCCCCGGCCCTCGGTCGGGTCGAGCGAATTGGATGCAATCGATGGCAGGGAAGAAGCCCCGAACTACTGGATAGTTGTTTATGGCTCCGTCGGGAAATCACCGCCAGCTTGTGATCAACAAAGTTCAAAAGAAAATCCATTTCTCCGGAAAATTTCTGATCTTTCTTATCCTGTTTTTTATTGTTGTTTCTATCGTCTACTATGCTCTCTTGGATCGATATACCCCGCTGACCAGCGACGGCTATGTCCAGGCCTATGTGACCCGGATTGCCCCGCAGGTGAATGGACGGGTCACGGCCGTTCATGTGACCGACAATGAACAGGTCGCGGCCAAGCAGCTGTTGTTCGAACTGGACGCGCGCCCCTATGCCTACGCCGTGGATCGGCTTCAGGCGGATCTGACCCTGGCGCGCAAGGAGGTCGCGCTGCTCGAGCGGGATCTCGATCTCGCCAACGAATTGATCGAGCAAGTCAAAGCCGACCTCGTCTTCGCCAACAAGGAATATCGGAGATATTCGTCGTCGGCCGGCGGCGGCGCGACGCCGATGATCCAGGTGGATCAGGCGAAGGATCGGCTGAGCGTCAAGCAGGCCGTGTTACAGGAATCCCTGGCCAAACGCGCCAAGGTCATGGAGAGTTTGAACGCCAAGGTCGGCGACGAGAACGCGCTGGTCGCCAAGGCGCAGGCCAGTCTGCAGAAAGCCGAATACGATCTGCAACAGACCAAGATCTTCGCGCCGACCGACGGCATCGTGACCAATCTGCAATTGACCGCGGGAACCTATGTCAAGGCCGGAACGGCGGTGATGACCTTCGTGGATACGGAGGCCTGGTGGATCGTCGGCAATTTTCGCGAGAACAGCCTCGCTCTGATGAGGTCCGGTCAGCAAGCGGAAGTGACTCTGGCAATGGTTCCGGGACGCACTTTCGATGCCGTTGTCGAAAGCGTGGGTCGGGGTGTAGGCGGCGGCCAGGGCATTCCCTCGGGCGATCTGCCGGAAATCGAGAACCCGAAGGACTGGGTCAAATTGGCGCGCCGGTTTCCCGTTCGGTTGCGATTGCGAACTCCCGGGATCGAAAAGGACCTACGTGTCGGCGGCACGGTCACCGTCGTCGTCTACACGGGAGACAACGTCGTTCTCAATGCGCTGGCTCGGCTGTGGCTCGACATCGCCAGCATCCTGAACTTTGTTTATTAGCGCGCCCGCGCACGCCGCTGCGGAACCCCCGTCAATTGGGCGCCAGTCTCCGGTAAGTCGTCACCGCGTCCTGGTGCCGGCCGGAGACCGGGCTGAAATCAAGCGCCGCATCAATTGCCGATGCCAGTGACCGGGCGATGTCACGCAGGGTTCCCGTGAACATCGAGATCTGCCGCCGATCCTCGAGGCTTGCAGCGGAGCCGGACTCGACGAACGTCGCAGGGCGGTCGGGGTCGTCTTCGAACGCGGCCAGTCGCGTCCGCAGGTCGATCATCGGCTCGGGGTCGGCCCGGTCGCGGAAATAATCGGAAGCCGTCGCCAATCCTCGCGCAATGGTGTCGATCTCGATGCCGTATGCGGCAACCGCGTCGTCGAGCAGAGGGTTGTCCTTGCCTTGCCGCAGGAGCCTGGCCAGCAACTGAACCTCGGCGAAGATCTCCTCCAGGGACCTCAGGAGCTGCATGTAGGTCCGGGCCAGAGGGTGATCCGAACCGACCACGTAGCGACTGTCCCTCAGTAGCTCGGCGCTCTCGCCGAAGGCGAGGATCAGACTATCCGTCCGCCCGTCGGCCGCCGCGCCGGCGTCCGGGTCGCCGTTGCGATCGTCCGACCAAAGCTGTCGCCAAACCGCTCCGATATCGGAAAGCGCCTCGACGACCGCGGATCTGAACAGGACCAAAGGGTCGACGGGCCACACCACCCGTTGGATCACCACGGCGACCGCCGCGGATATCGCGAGGGCGCACGTCCGCGTGATCCCGTTGGTCACCGTCCACTCCGGTCCCTCGAAGACGAGAAACACATAGGGAGCGATCAACGCCGCCTGTAGCCCCATGAACGCGACCTTTTCGTCGCCCGCCGCCAGATAGGCCGAGAGGAACACTCCCAGGGCGAAAATCCCCATCAAGACCGGGAAATGGGGGGTGTGGACGATGATCAGAACGCCGACGACTCCATAGGCCAGACCGCCGGCAATGCCGAGCAAGCCGGTTTTCCCCTTCATGTAGAGCTGTCCCAGATTGGCCGTCAGCCCGAAGGTGATGCCGTAGAAGGCGACCAGGCTGCTGCCCGGAAAATCGAGGTAGAGCACGCCAACCAGCAGGACGAGCATGATCAGGACGAGCTTGGTGCTCGTCCTGAAGGCCGCGGCCGCAGGCCAGGCAAGGGGATTCGGCATCGGAGCTCGGGAAGCAGCCAAACCTCCTTTCACCATGACGCCGCCGTCGAGCACGGCATTTAAGGCACTCGCAAGCCGCGCGTGGTCGATCAAGGCGTGGCGTAGAATTTGCCCGAGGGTCGCCGCCGCGAACGTCCGATCCGTTGCGTTCGGTTCCCGGTACCGTGCGTCGTGGATGGTCGTGACAAGTTCCTCGATCCTCTCGCGCCTATCGTCGGCGAGGTGAGCCGTGGGCCGCCGGTGGAGCGCGGCATCGGCGAGTTCGCGGTAGTGGCCCGCGAGATCGGTGACGACGCCACTCAGTTCGTCGGCGAGTTCGTTTTGGAGCGACTGGAACTCACGGCTTCGCACGAAGCGGCGCAAGCCGGCAAGGCGGTCCCAGACCAGCCGGCAGCGGAAGTTCAACTCGAACGCGGCTCCCGTATTCCGGGTCAGGTTTCCGGCGAAGAAGTTCGAGAGATGGGCGATATGATGAAGCTCGGCCATCGTCGTCCGCTCGGCCGCGGGCATTGCCCTCGGCGCCGTCGCCAGTGCCTCCAGATCGGTGGCGAAGGCTTCGAACAGCGCCGCCAGGGTTTCATAGAGGGAATCCTCCGTTCCGGAAGGCCAGAGAATGCGATCGACCGCGGCCGCGACCGCGAGCCCGATGAACACCTGGCACCAAAAGCCCACCAGCAGGTCCGAGGCGGACGCCGTTCCCAAGACAACCGTGAACAGGATCATCGAGATCAGTATCCCGCCGAGAACATGGCCCATCGGGAGCGGCGTCAAGAACGCCATCCAAACGAACAACCATGTCAGCATGCACAGGACGTAAGCCCAGGGCGCATCGTTGAGGACGATGGTGATGATGATCGATACGGCGCCGGCGACGAGGCACCCCAGCATCCCCGGGACGCCGGCCTTGACCGTTTGCCCGCGAAAAACGATGAGGACGAGGATGGTGACAAGGGGCGACAGGTAGCCGTATTGAAGATGGAAGACGATCCCGATGCACGCGCAGACCACGGCGGCGACCGTGACCTTCAGGGCCAAATGGACGCGGAACTTTTCGACGTGCTCATGAAGGGTCATTCAAAGGCGAACTCTCGAAAAGCAAATTTCCGCTCGCGGCACCGTCATCGAGCTACGGCTTCCCGCCGTCGAAGGGCGACATCAGCCACTCGAGCATCGCCGACCTCGTTTCGTCGGTCAGGAGGCCGATGACCAGGGCCAAAAGCGCAACGACAACGGCGGCGATGGTCAACAGCCGGATCACCGACTGAAGCTTGATGTTCTCCCGCGTGCTCTCGGCGATCGCCATGTCTCGGAAGAACTCCGAATACGACCTCTCCCGATCCTTCAGCACACGGATCATCCGGGCGACGGCGGTCCGGTGCGTCGCCAGCTCCCGTCTGAGAAGTTCGACGATGTTGTTGTGCGACTTGACGAACATCTGGCCTTCGGGGTCGAACTCGATGCCGTTCGAGGCACCGGCCTCGGTCGACGCGAAAAACCGGTTCGCGGCGATCCTCTCGGCGAGGTCCTCGGTGCAGCCTTCGCTTTCCATCGCCAGCAACGAGGCGCTCGTCCTTTCGCGCACGAACGTCGTCGCATAGGCTTCGTAAATGCGACGATGTTCGCTGATTTTCCGGACATACGCGTCGGACCGGGCCGCCAGGAACGGGTGGGTTCTGAGCCGTTCGCCGACATGGCGATAGATCGGGAAGTGGCTGAGAGCGAGCGCCAGATCCACCGCCGTCGACGGAAGACGCATGACGGTCTCGCCGCTCGAGCCCGGCATCGGCCGGAACCGCGTCGCCGCCAACTCGATCTCGGGCGGACCCCAATCCTGGCCGCGCATCAGCAGCAGATCCGTCCGCGGGTGGTCGATCGCCGCGATCTCCTTCAACCCCAACATCTGGCGCAGGGGCTTGACCGAGGCGCCGATCTCGACTGCCCGCCCGCGCTTCAGGTTGAACGGAAGCGGCGTTTCCGGCTCCAGGACCAACAGGCAAACGGCCCGCCGTTTGGCGCGGTAGGGCAGCACCACGTGCTCGCCGATACAGGTCGGCAGGATGCCTTCGAACAGCGTATCGAACAGGCTCAGCCCGTTGTCGCGGACCTCCGCGACGAGACCGTCGATTCGTGCGCGATCGAATTCGACCAGGCCGAGCCACGTCACGTAGTGGTTGATCAGATAGCCCCGCAGGAAGCTCCCGGCGATGGCGTCGGCCCACGGTGCCGGCGGGTCCTTGCGGTTGCGGTAGAGGATGTGGGTGCCGGCGATGGAATCGCTCGACGCGTAGAGCACCAGCTTCGCGTCCCCCCTGGCGACGTCGGTTTGCCGCGGCGACTTGCCCTCGAGGGTCAGCCCCTCCCGTTCGAGGATCGAGCGCATCACCGGCGCGTTCGGGTCGTCGTCGCAGGCGGACCAATCGACGAGGGTTCGATTGTCGTGGATGAACCAGCTTTCCAATCCCAGGACTACGGCCGATCGAAACTCCACGACATCCCTCATTCGATCTGGAGGCTTGCGGACTCCTCGACCTTAGAGACTTTCGCCGGCGATTCCCAGAGACGCGACGGGCCCGGGCGAGGCGCATGTCGGTGAAGCGCGGCCGCACGGGGACCTTCGTCGGGTCGAGCGATCGGACTATAATCGATGGCATGGACGAAGCCTTTGCGCCCGCGGGCGCGATCGACCGGGCGGCGCTCGAGGCCCTGTCGCGACGCTCCGACACCCGAGGTGTTGTGCAATTCGCCGGGCATTGTGGGGCGCTGGCGGCGACCGCAACGCTCGTCACGCTGACCACGGAAGGCCCGTGGCTCGGGCCGGCGCTGATCGTCCACGGCATCGTGGTTTCGTTCCTGTTCGCGCCGCTGCACGAGACCATCCATCGCACCGCGTTCCGCGGCCGCCGGCTCAACGACGCGGTCGCCTGGATCTGCGGCGCGGTCCTGGTCCTGCCGCCCCGGTACTTCCGGGCCTTCCACTTCGCCCACCACCGCCATACCCAGGACCCGGCCCGCGACCCGGAACTCGCCCGGCCGAAGCCGGCAAGCTGGCGCCAATACCTGTGGCACGTCTCCGGGTTGCCCTATTGGTACGAGCGGATCACCACCCTGTTCCGCCACGCGAGCGGCCGGGTGAGCGAGGACTTCATCCAGCCCCGCGCACGCGCCGCCGTCGTCCGCGAGGCGCGGGCGCTGCTCGCGGTCTATGCCGCCGTCGCCCTCGCCTCGATCGCGTCCGGCACCTGGGTCGCCGTGGTCTACTGGGTGGTGCCCGCGGTACTCGGCCAACCGGCGCTCCGCCTCTATCTGCTGGCGGAACACACCGGCTGCCCGATGGTCCCCGACATGCTGAAAAACGCGCGAACGACCCAAACGACGTGGCCGCTGCGCCGCCTCGCCTGGAACATGCCGTACCACGCCGAGCACCACGCCTACCCGGCCTTGCCGTTCCACGCCCTGCCCGCCGCCCACCGCGCCCTCGCACCACGGATCGCCGTCCAGGCCCCCGGCTATGTGGCGGTGCACCGGGAGATCATCAGGACCTTTCGCCGCCCGCACCGGGACAGCGCCCCCTAACCCCGAAAGGTTTTTGTCGTCTTTCCCGAACCCGGCCTCGTGCTCCAGCGAGTTCCGGTGACCACAGTTCCGTTGACGAGTTCCGGGGACATGATACGCAATTACGCCTTCTCGGGCGCCGATTGGCGATGCCCCTTCGGCGGTTCAGGGGCCGCGTCTCAATAGGGTCAGACTCGATTGATGCGCACTGTGAAATGGCTGATTTTCATTTTCTGCGAAGTAGCCATCCTTCTGCATATGGAACAAAGGGTCCATGCGTGGATCTGCTAAAGACGATTGGAGCGGATGTAACTATCGAAAAACTCGGGTCGATACCCGATGGCGTTACTCGGTGTCTCGAAACGAAATTCTGAGCTGAGACGCTCTCGGCGGCATTCCACCTGTTGATCGTCGGTACGCAGACGGTCGGAAGGGATACAGCAACTGCCGAACGAATCCGAACCCCATGTGTTCTGTGACGCCGAGCGAAGTTCTGCATGGGCCGGGCACTCGGAACGTCCCATGCCATCTGTCGAACACCGAAAAGACGGTCGCAAAGTTCGTATTGTAGGCGTTCTCGTCCGCGGCGTGGTGCCAGCGGTGCATGACGGGAGACACGAAGACGCTGCCCAATTTGCCATAAGTCCAGGGCAAGTCGGCATGAATGAAGTATCCGTAATAGTGGCGCACCAGATTATTCGCAACCACAGCATAAGCCGGGAATCCGATGAGCAGCAGAACGGCGCTATCGATCGCCATTGTAGTCAGGCGGTTAACTGGATGAAACCGCTCCAGAGACAGCCAGGTCATCTGCGTGTCCGAGTGGTGCACGGCGTGAGAAGGCCATAGTAATTTCGTATGTTCGAGCCGATGCCTCCAATATCCGGCGAAATCTCCGACGAAAACAGCGGCAAAGATCACAATGGGTGTCGGCAACCAGCTGCCATTTGTACGCGCTGATCAGTTGTAGAGTGCTTTCTTGAAAGGTTTCGCTCATCCAAGTCGAGAATAGAGCGAGGAATGGTGCAAGCAGAACGATATTGAAGGCGATGATCAAGAGGTTAACACGCGTCTCTGGCAACGCCTTGCGGGCATCGTTGATTGCGCTACGCCCTTTCACAATTGCCCCGAGCGCAGCGAACACAACCGCCGGAATGAGCAATCCACACAGGGCATGCCAAAGGGCAGAGCCGGAGTTGATAATTAATCGTATTGCCAATTCGTCCATGCTGCGTCCGCCTCGACAGCTCGGCTCCTCGATTTGCCGGGTAACCGACAAGAGTGTTTATTTCCGACTTCTCTAGAACCCGCTTCCGGGCACATGAACAACCATGGCGAGCATCAGGTCCGAAGCGCGCGGCGTCATCCTTCGAATGATGGATATACATCCCAAACGTTAAAGATTTTTTAGACTCGCATCGATAGGGTCAGACTCGATTGATGCGGGAATCACCCATCTAGAGAGCAGGTATGGCAATGCCCCTTCAGAGCTTCAGGAGGCGCGGCGCCAGATCACCGGGAACCGGTCCTCGCGGAGCCGGTCGCCGGGCTTCATGCCATGGCCTGGAAACGGCGGCGAGGTGGGGCCGGCGCGGGCGACGACGGCGGCGTCCTCGCCCACCCACCGTGCCGAGAAGGCGCGCCGCCGCCCGGCGGTCAGGTTGGCGCGTGCGCCATGGACGGTGCGGAAGGTGAAGGCGACCGCGTCGCCCGGCGCCATCGGCCATTCCAACACCCGCATGCCGCTCCCGGGCGCCTCGGGCTCCGGCACCGCCAGGAAGTCATGTTCTCCCCCATAGAAGCTCGTCTCGGTCAGCCACCGCACCGGCAGCACCAGCTTCGGCCACAGATGCGAGCCGGCGACAAAGCGAAGGGTGGTCTCAGTGACGGGATCGACGGGCACCCAGAAGCTGACGGTCTGGCGTCCGTCGACAAAGTAGTAGGGCGCGTCCTGATGCCACGGCGTTTCCTTCGCCGTCCCCGGCTCCTTCACCAGCACGTGCTCATGGAAGAGCTGCGCCAACGACGAGCCCATCAGCACCGCCGCCGCCTCGGCCATCGGCGAATTGCGAACGACGTCCTCGAACTCGGGGATCCGCCTCCAGTTACAATAGTCGTCGAAGAACCGGCCGGGCTCGCCCCTCTCCACGCCCTCCGAAGCGAGCGGGCCGGGCTCCCTGACGTTCCGCTCGATCCCGGCGGCAATCACCTCCACCCAGTCCTTCAGCAAACCGGGCAGCAGAACGCACCCGTCCCGCCCAAAAGCCTCGACCTCCGCCACGCCAACTAGTTTCACCATCGATTTGCCCACTGTTTCGAGACCGCCAACATGCCCCGGAATTCCCGAGAAGTTCGGCGACCGGGCCGCCGGGCCGGGCCGCCCGGAACAGACCCTATCACGCCGACACCGACCCGGCGCCGCCGTTCCACAGCCTGCCCGCCGCCCGCCGCGCCCTCGCACCGCGCATCACCGTGCGGGCGTTTCGCTGTATCGCCGTGGACCGGGACATCGTCGTGACCTTTCGCCGCCCCAACCTGGGCAGCGCCCCACAACCCCACAGCCCCAGCAGCAACGGAAGCCGACATTTGATGTGCTCCAAGCACCGGACATCTTCATGTGTCATTGACAGGGTCTTAACCAGACTCGCCCGCGTCAGCCGTTCGTGGTACCATTCTTGCTGGCCGGTAGGAGACATATGGAATTCCCGGCTCAAGTCGCTGGGTGGCCTAAGGGATCTGACGAATGCCGCGCTGCCTTCACCCGGCACCTATTGGCGGGAAGGCGGGGTTCAAAATAATGCGGATTATGGGATCCTAACCAAGCTGACAACCTGTCCGAATCAAGTAGGACCGCCTCAGTCCTCGTACCCTTGCATAGGCTGCCGCGAGACTACCGTACTTTGTTGCATGACTATGACGCTCCGAGTGTTATTCGTAGTCGAGAACGATTATTATCCATAGGATACGAGTTTAGACCTTGAGCAAATCCCTCAGCAACACGCGCCGTTCTGAACGGCGGGGTACGACCAGAAGTCAGGAAAGGGCGGACACCATGAGCGTTCAATTCCTCCTCGTCGCATTCGCCGAAGACCGTGCGGTTCTCGCGAACGGTGACAGGGTTGGCATCGCCAACCACGTTCTGATGCTGCCGGCGAACGAGTATGAGATCAGCTTGGAGGGCGACGGCTATGAGCCAAAAAGTCAATCCGTCATTCTTTCCGGAACTTCGATTGTTCGGCCAAAGTTGGTTACGTTCACGGCAGAGGCTTGAGCGCGCGGCGTCAGTTATCGCCGCTGCCTGCGTCATCGTTGGTCTCGCTGCGTGCACGACGCCTCAATATCCAAACCAGGCGCTCGGGTCGAACGCCGCAAATCCGGAGTTCCAGCCGTTTCCCACGGACAGTTCGCCGGACGATCCCATCGTCATCATGGCGTTTTCGGGTGGGGGCTCACGCGCGACGGCGTTGTCGCTCTCGGTGCTACAGCAACTCCGCAGCTTCAAATATCAACATGACGATAAATCAGAAAGACTGATTGACCGGGTCGTGGCGGTTTCTTCGGTCTCAGGGGGCAGCGTAACTGCAGGCTACCTCGGACTCTACGGTGCTGACAACATTGACGGGCTGACATCGGCGTTTTTGATTCGCGATGACAAACCGGTCGACAACATGGCCGCGCTCGAATGGACTGCTGCAAATCCGATCACTTGGTTCCGCCTTGCGACCGGCAGATATACCCGCATCGATGCGCTGCGCGATTTGTTCGATGACAGATTGTTTCACCACAAGCACTTTTCGGACATGGTCGGACGTGGCCACCCCATCATCCTGTTGAATGCGACCGATATGGTCTCGGGAGAGGTGTTCGCTTTTACACCTCAGCGCTTCAATGACATTTGTTCCGACCTCGCCGCACTTCCGTTGTCGGTCGGCGTCGCAGCGTCGGCCGCGTTTCCCGTCGCTCTCTCGCCGATGGATCTCAAGAACTACAGCGGCGTTGGCTGCAACGGCGCAATACCGAGCGCAAAATGGATCGAGACCGATCTCAAATCACGCGCTGGCCGCTATCTGAACCTCGAAGAATTCAAGCGGGCTCGCTACGCGAACGCGCTCAGGCACGGCCCGGATGCGTTCCGCGACATTCGCTACCTTCACTTGCTCGACGGTGGCGTCGCAGACAATCAGGGAATTCACTCGTTGATGGACACACTGTTTTCGCCGCATGGACCGGTTCGGTTGTTGAATGCGATCAACCGGGGCGAACGAAAGAGCATCGTTATCATTACCGTCAACGCGCGTTCGGACCCACCAAGCTCGCTCGACCAGGATTCCGGAACGCCCGGCATTATCAGCATGATAAAGAGCGTAACCAGCGTCCCTCTCGATTCCGCAACTGCCAGTCTGAATGCAGAGATGCAGGTCTTGATCGATACATTAATGAGCGCCGGCTCCGACGCGTCGAAGGCGCCATCTGATAAGGCCTTATTCGCCGGCCTCAAAGTCTACGGAGTTTCGGTTGATTTTGACCAGTTCCTGCCGGCGGAAAATGCGCTCCGAAACCGCGTCAAGGCGATCGGCACGACATGGACGCTTACCAAAGATGAGCTTGAAACAGTGGAACAAGCGGGGAAGTTGCTTCTCCATCAGAATCCCTGCTTTCAGCGCTTGCTGATGGATCTGAAAATTCCAGCCGACTTCATCGACCCGAATTTTGCTACGAGTACGTGCCCGGTGTCAGCATCGAACCAATAGCAAAGAGAGCAAGTCGCTTTCAGACCAAATCGGCGCGCTGTGGCATGTCCGGCGCAGCGGAGACGAACCGTCGGACACGGAGACCGCCATCCCCCCCCGAAGAACCCTGACACCCCCACTCGGCCAAGCAGTTCGGCCTTTCATGGAATGCGAGAGCCTAGCCGCATTGATCGGGGATTTCGGGGATTTCGACACCTACGAAGCCTACGCCGCCACTCTGCGAGCAGCCCACGGAGGAAGAACCGCTTTCTGGGGCCACGTTTCCTGACAGGGACGCTCGTTGGCGCCGTTGGCCGGGAAAGGTTCCGAACGCGGCATGATCACCGGGCAGCATCGGACAGGGCCACCACCGCCAAACGTGGTGCACTTCCATCCTGAATCGGTCCATTCTTGGTTGAGATAACTAACGTGTCCCCGGAATCCCTTTGGTCGCCCCGTGACGAAGGCCGCGCGCGGGAGCGAACATGACTGCCTGTTCCCCCGACGATAGTGCGTAGTGACATTACCTTCCTCCTGTCTTCTAGGTGTTTACGCAACCCGGCGGCCGCCCGCACTTCTTCAGCGCGTAAGCCAACCCAGGCTCTTGAGGTGCAGGTTCTGCACATAGAGCCGGTCCGCGGTTTCGGTGAGGCCGGTGGTCTCCGGGTAGGCGCCGGTCGGGTCCTGCAAGTCGGCCACAACGCGGCCGTCTTCGGTGAAGGCCATCACATGCCCGTAGGCCTTGGGCAGGGGCCACAGCGAGCGCGGCAGGCGCAGCATGAGTTCGCGCAGTAAAGGCTTGTCGGCCATCGAATCAACATTTGCGCTGCGCGGCCCGGAAAAGCCCAACCAGATCTTGTTGTACAGCCCGCGCATCAGGTTGTCGGGGTAGCCGGGCAGGTTGTCGAGTAGCACGGTGGCCTGCGGCGAGCCTAGCGCGACGTCCACATTGTTGGCCGCCACGGAGATCTTCCACACACGGTACTTGCCGGTCTCGGCGACGAACAGGGTCTGCTCGTCGTGGCTCAGAGCCACGCCATTGGCGAAGCTAAACCCCTTGGCGACGATGCGGGTGGTCTTGGTGGCGGGGTCGTACTCCAGGATGCGCCCGGTGGACGATTGTTCGATGATGTCCAGGACCGCAGCCTCGTAAGTGCCGCCCCACTCGGCCGGTGCAAAGCGGTGAGATGCGTCGCTGAAATAGGCCTTGCCGTTGCTCGCCACCACTACGGCGTCGGCATAGCGGATCCGGTCGCCGCCCACGGTGTCGGCCAGCACCGTGATCTTCCGATCCGGGCCGATAGCCAGCAGGCCCTTGATAGCGTCGGCGGCGATCAGTTGGCCGGCGGCGTCGAAATCGAAGCCCAGCACCCGGCCACCTGTGTTGGCGAACACCTCCTGCGCTGTGCCATCGGGGTTCATGCGCAGGATGTTGCCGCTAGCCACCGTCGCATAGAGCTTGCCGTCGCGGGCCAACACAATGTGCTCAGGCCCTTCTTCGGTGCCGAGCGAGACCAGCTGCAGCCCTGTTAGCTTGTTGTTCACTGCATGCACGCCGGTGTAGCCCGGTGCGGCGGGCGCTTTCCAACTTACCGGCTGTATCGGCACAGGCCACAGGCTCAGATAGGTGGCCAAGGCCAGGAAGAGCAACGCTAAGGTCAAGATGGACTTTTTCATTCTGCTCCCAATGGCGACCTAACAATGTTTATACAGTCTGTATAAGCCCAGAAGCTCAGCCTTCCGTGCTTCCGTAAAAGCGTGTTCGAGTGTCGGAAAAATCCAATAAAACGTTTTCACATCAAATACGTGGGGCGGATCGCCGCAGCCGAAGGTCTAGCCGACGAAATCTGATGGAAAGCTGACCACCGGTCGGTTGTTTCCGCTTACCCCCAGATAGCGGCTGTGTCGATGGGTGGTGTCAAACCAACGGTCCTAGCCATGTGTGGACGTCCACCACTTTGTCATCGCACTGAAACTCGAAACCCGGACCATCGTACTGGTTTGCCGCAGTCGAGCGTGACAAGCTGCCGATCTGTCGCTAATCCTATCCATCATTCGGCAGAGGCAATGGCTCTGAAATTTTGTTAGCCCATCGGGAGCGCCCACACGCGGCGAAAGGTGGGCATTGTGCTTCACAAACTTAGGAAGAAATCGATGCGGTTGGATTGTATTTGCCTGGAGAAGACGCTCGCTGTCACGACCGTCGCTCTGGGCGCGGCACTCATGCTTTCAGCGCCTCTTCCCGCCGCGGCGCAAGTCTCTGAAGCGACGATCAAGTCCCTGTCGGCTCCCGACAAGATCGAGACGCGCATCGGCACGCTCGAGTTCAAGGACGGCGTGCCCAGCGACGAGACCGCGCAGAAGGTTTACGACACGCTCGACTTCACCCGCGCGCTCAACGTCTACAACAACAGCTTCCGCGGCGCCTCGGCGCTCGGCCTGGTCAAGGGGTTTCAGGAGCTGGGCGCCGGCAGCGGCGACATCGTCATCTTCGAGGAGCTGATGGATTCCAGCTCGCTCTTCCTGACCGGCAACGCCGACACCGTCTACTATCTCGGCTACATCGACCTGTCGAACGGGCCGGTGGTGATCGAGCAGCCCACGGACGGGCTCGGCGCGATCAACGACATGTGGTTCCAGTGGGTGATCGACGTGGGCAAGCCGGGGCCCGACCGCGGCCTCGGCGGCAAGTACCTGATCGTCGGGCCCGACTATGATGGCCTGCTGCCCGAGGACGGCTACTTCGTCGCGCATTCCAAGACCAACACGATCCTCTACGCCATGCGGGCCTTCATCAAGGATGGCAACGACCCGAAGCCTGCTGTCGACAACATCAAGCAGAACCTGAAGATCTATCCCTATGTGCCCGGCAGCTTCGGGACGCCCATCGCCGAGGCCCTCAAGGGCGGGATCAAGCTGGCCGGCGAGCCGAAGATCCCCGAAATGAAGTTCATCAACGGTAGCGGGCAATCGTTCAACACGATCCCGCCCAGCGATTACGGCTTCTTCGAGAGGATCAACGAGAACGTCCAGAACGAGCCTGCCACCAGCTATGACGTGGAGCTTGCCGGGCAGCTTGCCGCCATCGGCATCGTGCATGGCAAGGAGTTCAAGCCGGACGACCGGATGAAGAAGATCCTGACCGATGCCGCCGCCGTCGGCCAAGGCGTCGGCCGCTCGCTGCAATGGCAGTCGCTCGAGAAGCATCCCGACTGGGCCCGTTACGAAGGTTCGCAGTGGAACCTGATGCTGTGGGAGGGCGGCGCGCTCTTCGAGACGCCTCCGGCGCCGTTCGAGGACGGCGAGTTCAAGCCGCTACCGCCGACCGGCGCGCGCACCCTCGACAGTCGCACGGCCTTCTACTACGCCTACACGCTCGACAGCCCGGCAATGATCATGCAGATCCCGGGCGTCGGCTCGCAGTATCTCATCGCCTTCCGCGATGCGAACGGCGATGTCTTCGACGGCGCCAAGACCTACAAGGTGACGCTGCCGAAGGACATCCCTGCCGCCGCCTTCTGGTCCTTCACCCTCTACGACAACCAGACCCGCTCGATGCTGCAGACGCCGCAGAAATACCCGCGTGCCGGTAGCCAAAGCTATCCCTCGCCCGCCGCCGAAGCGGCCGAGGACGGTTCGACCACCGTCTATTTCGGTCCCGAGCAGCCCGACGGCGTCGCCCGCGGCAACTGGATCCAGACCGATCCCAAGAAGGGCTGGTTCAACATCTTGCGGCTCTACAGCCCGCTGCCGTCATACTTCGACAAGAGCTGGCGGCCGAGCGAGATCGAGCTGGTCAAGGAATAGTTAT
>CAVYYK010000017.1:0-139961 GCA_963772635.1 uncultured Alphaproteobacteria bacterium | reverse complement strand
CGGCGCTGCGGTGAAGCACCTGTCAAATAGGCGGCCACGATGGCAATGCTCTCGATCAAGCCATTGCACCGCGGGGCAGCGTCAGAGGAAATCGGCTTGAGCCGGCGTGGCGGCGGCCCTAGCCTCAGTGGTGTCGCGGGCCGTAGCGGTTTCCTCTGACAAAGCCTTCACGACAGCATCAGGCACGGGTATCCTGCCCGCCCATGGCCGACATCGAGTTCCTTAGCGTCGACAAAGCCTTTCCCGATGGCACCCGTGCGATCAAGGACCTGTCGCTTCATGTCGATGACGGCGAGTTCATGGTCGTCGTCGGCCCATCGGGGTGCGGCAAATCGACATTGCTGCGGCTGTTGGCGGGACTGGAGGCCGCTTCCTCGGGCGAAATCCTGATCGGAGGCCAGGCGGTGAACCACTGGCCGGCGCAGCGCCGCAACATCGCCATGGTGTTCCAGGACTACGCCCTCTATCCCCACATGACGGTGCGGGAGAATTTGGGCTTTCCGCTGCGCATGCACGGCGTCGCCAAGGACGAGATTCGACGCCGGGTCGACGAGACGGCGAGTCTCCTCGGTCTGGCGCCGCTGCTGGACCGAAGGCCTGGTCAGCTCTCCGGTGGTCAGCGCCAGCGGGTCGCCATGGGCCGGGCCGTGGTGCGGCAGCCGAGCGTGTTCCTGATGGATGAGCCGTTGTCAAACGTGGATGCGAAGCTGCGCGGTCAAATTCGCACCGAGATCGCCGCCCTGCAGGACCGCCTCGGCACCACGACGATTTACGTCACCCACGATCAGGTGGAAGCGATGACCCTGGGCGACCGGGTGACGGTTTTGCGGGACGGCGCTCTGCAGCAGGTCGCATCGCCACAGGAACTTTACGACCGGCCCGCAAACGCGTTCGTGGCGACGTTTCTTGGCAGTCCTGGCATGAACATCGTCGCCGCCGCTTTGGAGCGGGACAGCGACAGCGAGGCGGTCCTGAGCCTGTGCGGCCAGCGGGTGCCGCTTGCCGGGCGCGTCGGCGACGGGCTGGCGGCATCGGGGGTGAAGGCCGTGTTGATCGGGATGCGGCCAGAGGCGCTGCACCTGGATGATGCAGGGGATGCGGCGGTTCGGCTGCCGGTGGTGGTGAGCTCGGTCGAGTCGCTGGGCCACGAGCAATTGGTCCACGGTCGTTTGCCGCCTCCAGCGGCGCCGCAGGTTCGGGCGCTGGACCAGGGATTGCCGGCGTGGGGTGCGACCCCCGGTCATCTGGTCGCGCGATTGCCGGCGAGCCCGGTGTGCAAGAGCGGCACCACCCTTGAGCTGTCGGTCGATCCTCGCGATATCCATCTGTTCGACGCCGACGGACTCTGCTGCGCTCACGGCCTCGGCGGCGCGGCGATCCGTGCGGCGGCGACATGACGCGGGTTGCGCTCTTCTTCTTGCTGGCGTTGCTGTTCGGCTGCGACGAGACGGCGGATCGGCGGACGACGCTCGACTTCTGGGCATTCGGGCGCGAAGGCGAAGCCGTTCAGGGCCTGATCGCCGCGTTCGAACAGGAGCACCCGGACATCCAGGTTCGCGTGCAGCAGATTCCCTGGAGTGCCGCCCACGAAAAGCTGCTGACCGCTTTCGCGGGCGACTCGATGCCCGATCTGTTTCAACTCGGCAATACCTGGCTCCCCGAGTTCGTCGCCCTCGGTGCCGTGGCCGACCTGGGACCGTGGATTGGCAACGACCCGGACATGGGTGGAAACGCCTTCTTCGCGGGTGTGGCGGCGACCAACGTCATCGATGGCGTCGCCTACGGTGTTCCCTGGTACGTGGACACGCGGCTCGTTTTCTACAGAAGGGATATCCTGAAGCAGGCCGGCTTTGCGACCTTCCCCGAGACCTGGAGCCGGTGGCGCGAGGTTATGCGTCGCGTCAAGGAGATCGTCGGCCCGGAGAGATACGCGATCTTTTTGCCGATCGACGAGTGGACGACGCCGACCATTCTCGCGATGCAGTTGGGGGCGCCGCTCCTCCGCGACGGCGCCCGCTTCGCCGCCTTCGACGAACCCCGATTCCGCGAGGCGTTTCGCTTCTATCTGGAAATGTTCCGCGACCGCCTGGCGCCATCGGCCGGAGGTTCGCAGATCGCCAACCTGTACCAGGAGTTCGCCAACGGTTACTTCGCCATGTTCATCAGCGGTCCCTGGAACATCGGAGAACTGAAACAGCGATGGCCGGGTCGGGAAGACGCATGGGCCACGGCGCCGATGCCGGGTCCCGATGACGATACGGCCGGGGTCTCCCTGGCCGGCGGCGCCAGCCTGGTCATTCATAAGGGTTCGGCGCACAAGGACGCGGCCTGGACGCTGATCCGATACTTGAGCGGGACGAAAAGGCAGGTGCGTTTCCACGCCCTCACCGGCGACCTGCCGGCGCGACGGGACGCATGGCGAGCGACCGCGCTCGTCGACGATCGTCAGGCGCAGGCGTTTTGGCAACAACTGCAGCACATGGTACCGACACCGAAAATTCCCGAATGGGAACGCATTGCCCGCTCCCTTGGACGATACGCCGAGGCGGTGATCCGCGATGAGATGACGGTCGACGAGGCGCTCTCATCCCTTGACGCCGATGTGGATCGCATGCTCGAAAAACGCCGCTGGATGTTGGCGAGGAAGCAATGATCTCCAAAAAGAAAACCAGAACATGGCACGTGGCGGGGTACGTGTTCGTCTCGCCGGCGTTGTTTCTGATCGCCGTGTTCTTCATTGCTCCGGTGTTTATCGCTTTCTTGTTGAGTTTCTCCGACTTCGATATCTACGCACTCGGCAACATCGATAATCTTCGCTTTGTCGGTATGCGGAATTACATCGACCTTTTCGGAAACCCGCTGTTCTGGAAAGCTCTTGGTAACACGTTTTACTTCGTAGTGGTCGGCGGCCCGTTCTCGGTGCTGATTTCGCTCGGCGCGGCCCTTTTGATCGGGTCCAAGATGGTCCGCTTCAAGACGCTGTTTCGGACCGTTTTCTTCTTGCCGGTGGTCACGACGCTGGTGGCCGTCGCGGTCATGTGGCGCTACCTCTATCACCCTCGATACGGCCTTCTCAACTATGCGCTTGACGGCCTCGGAATCGATCCAATCGACTGGCTCGGGGACCCCGTCTTGGCCATGCCGGCGATCATATTGATGGCGGCCTGGAAGAATTTCGGCTATAACATGATCATCTTCGTCGCCGGCCTGCAGAGCATTCCCGATTCGCTCTACGAAGCGGCCCGCATGGATGGAGCCAATCGCTGGCAGCAATTTCGATACGTGACGATCCCGATGCTGGCACCAACATTTCTGTTCGTCGGTGTCATCACCATGATCGGCTATTTCCAGCTGTTCGCCGAACCCTACGTCATGACCCAGGGCGGCCCGTCCAACGCAACGCTGAGCGTCGTGCTGTTTATGTACGAACAGGGCTTCCGTTGGTGGAACTTGGGTAGCGCGGCGGCGATCGCCTTCGTGCTGTTCGCCGTCATCCTCGCAGTGACGCTGCTTCAACTGCGTCTGCAGCGGGGCCGTTGACGTCGTGGATCGCGCCGTTCGCGTTTCCCTCTACGCCCTCCTGTTGATGGGCCTGATCCTGACGGCGGCGCCGCTCCTGTGGATGCTGTCCGCCTCATTCATGGCGAGTGGCGAGGCGAGTCGCTATCCGCCGCCGCTTCTGCCGAGCACACCGACGCTGGAGCATTACGCGGCGCTGTTTTCGCGGCTCAATCTCACCCGTTACGCTCTTAACAGCGCCTTAATCGCCGCCGCTGTAACCTTGATCTCGCTGTTCCTGAACGCCATGGCCGGTTACGCGTTTGCGAAGCTGCATTTTCGCGGCCGGGACCGGATTTTCAAAGCGCTTCTGGCGGCGCTGGTTGTTCCCGTGCAGGTGACCATGATGCCACTTTTTCTGATGTTGAAGGAGATGGGTCTGGTCAACACCTACTGGGGCGTCATCATTCCCGGCATGGCCAGCATCTTCGGCATCTTCCTGATTCGCCAGTATGCGTTGTCGATCCCCGACAGCCTGCTCGATGCCGCGCGGATCGATGGCGCCGGAGAATTCCGGATCTTCTGGTCGCTGGTTCTGCCGATCTGCAAACCCATCCTCGTCACCCTCGCCATGTTCACGTTCATGGGTGCCTGGAACGACTTCATGTGGCCGCTGATCGTGCTGACGGACGACTCCATGTACACGCTTCCGGTGGCCCTTGCGAACCTCATGGGAGAACACGTCCAGGACACCGAGATCATGATGGCCGGATCGGTCATCACCATATTGCCCGTTACCCTGCTGTTCATCGTCCTGCAACGGTCCTACGTGGCGGGACTCATGATGGGCAGTCTGAAAGGTTGAGGGCCGAGTACCGGAGGACGAAGTGAGCCCTGACAAAATCTGGACCGTGGTTGGCCGCTTTACCTGCCCCCTCGCGGTGTGTTTGGCGATGGCGATGTTGGGCCCTCGCGCCGCAAACGCGGACACGGTGGTTCTCGACAATTTCGAGAAGCTCGAGGGCTGGTCGACGTTGGCCTCGAATGGGGTCGACGTCGAGATCGCCCAGGACCAGGGTGTCGAAGGGATGGCGATGCGGGTGGATTTCGACTTCCACGGCAACTCCGGGTATCTGATCGTGCGCAAAGAGCTGCCGATGCGGCTGCCATCCAATTTCGCGTTCGGCTTCCAGCTTCGCGGCGATGCACCGAACAACGCCTTCGAAATCAAACTGATCGATCCGTCCGCGCAGAACGTGTGGCGGTCCTACCATCGCGAGTTCGAGTTCCCTTATCTGTGGAGATCGATGTCCGTCAAACGGCGGCATCTGGATTTCGCATGGGGACCCGGTGGCGACAATTTGCAAGAGATCGGCTCTCTGGAGTTCGCGATTTCGTCCGGCACGGGCGGAAAGGGCTCGATTTGGATCGATCAGCTGACGTTCGACGAACGCGAGGTGCTCGATGGCGATGTCTGGCCACCCCAGGTGCGGGCGTCGACATCCGTTGACGACCACCCGGCGATCCTCGCCGTGGATGGGGACTTGGCGACGCAGTGGCGAAGTGGGACGCTTTCCGAGAACCAGTGGTACTCGCTCAATTTCCAGAAACTTCGCGAGTACGGCGGGCTGATCGTCGACTGGGACGCAAATGACTATGCCCGCTCTTACAAGGTTCAAACCTCCGACAACGGGGTAGACTGGAAGACCGTGCTCAGGGTCCCTTCCAGCAACGGCGGTCGCGACTTCCTCCTGCTTCCGGACATGGAGTTGCATTACCTGCGCCTCGAAATGACGCGCAGCAGTCAGCGCCGCGGCTACGGCATTGCCGGCATATCGGTTCAGCCCTACCAGTATTCGGCCACCCCCAATCAATTCTTCGAGGCCGTTGCGCGGGACACGCGACCGGGGCTGTATCCGCGTTACCTGCTCGGTCAACAGAGTTACTGGACCGTCGTCGGCGTCGCCGGCGACGAGCGGGAGGCTCTCATCAACGAAGACGGCATGGTGGAAGTGCAGAAAGGTCACTTTTCCATCGAGCCGTTCGTGTATCTCGATGGCGACCTGGTGACCTGGCGAGACGTCGAAACCACCCAGGAGTTGGAGGAAGACTACCTGCCGATCCCTTCGGTGACCTGGAAGCACCCGGCATTCAGCCTGAAAGTTACCGCCCTCGCCGCCGGGGACCCCGGTCACTCATCTCTGTTTCTGCGCTATCAGGTTCGCAACCTGACAGCCGTGGAGCAGCTGGTCGACTTGTATCTGGCGATGCGCCCGTTTCAGGTGAGCCCGCCGTGGCAATCCCTCAACTTTCAGGCTGGCGCCACACACGTATCCTGGATCGCCTACGCGAATGACATGGTGAGCGTGGGTCAGGACAAACGCGTGGTACCGATGACGAAAGCCGATCGGTTCGGTGCGTCCAGCTTCATGAACGGCAGCGTCACCGAACACCTTCGCGCTGGCGCCTTACCGATCGATACGGCAGTCAACGACGAGTTCGGCTATGCCTCGGGGGCCTTGGGATACCGCCTCCAGCTTCCTGCCGGCACGGTCCGTGAAGTCTATGTGCGGGTCCCATTTCACGATCTGGACCCGAGGACCAGATCAAACCTGACGGACGAGGAAGCGTTGCGTGTGTGGACCGCCGCGTTCCTCGACACTAAGGAACGCTGGCGCCAGGCGCTCAATCGCGTCCTCATCGAGCTTCCGTCCTCGGCGGCTGCCTACACGAATACACTGCGCTCGACCCTCGCCTACATTCTGATCAACGCCGACGGTCCGGCGCTGCAGCCGGGTCCGCGCGCCTACGAGCGCAGCTGGATCCGTGACGGCTCGTCGACGGGGGCGGCGCTGCTGCGCCTGGGCCATCCCGAAAAGGTGAGGGACTTTATTCAGTGGTATTCCAAATTCCAGTTCGAAAACGGGCGTATCCCTTGCTGTGTGGATTGGCGCGGCGCCGACACGGTTGCGGAGAACGACAGCAACGGACAGTGGATCTATGCGCTGACCGAGTACTATCGCTTTACCCACGACGTCGGTTTGGTGAGCGAGCTGTGGCCCCAGCTTGTGAAGGCGGTCGAATACATCGATGCGATCAGCCGCCAACGCATGTCCGAGGAGTATCAAACCCCCGAGAAGATCGCCCTGTACGGACTCGTCCCCCAATCCATCAGCCATGAAGGCTATTCGGCCAACCCGGCTTATTCGTACTGGGACAACCTGTTCGCTCTGCTGGGGTTGAAGGAGGCGGTCATGCTGGCGACGGCGATCGGCGAGACCGAGAAGGCATCCGAGTTCGCGAGGCTTCGCGACCGCTTTCGCGGCACGTTGTACGAGTCGATGCGCCGGAGCATCGCTCAACACGGGATTGACTTCATCCCCGGTGCGGCGGATCTCGGCGATTTCGATTTTACCGCCACCGTTATCGCCGTGGATCCTGTCGGGGAACTACGGTACCTGCCAGAGCCAGCATTCGAGCGAACCCTGGAACGCTACCTCGGTCATTTCGACGATCGGAAACGAAACAACGGTCACCAGGAAAATTACACCCCTTACGAGATCCGGATCGTCCGCGCCTTGATCCGCATGGGTGCGCGGGACCGGGCCCATGAGCTGCTGGAATACCTAATGCTTGGGCAGAGGCCGAAGGCGTGGAACCAGTGGGGAGAAATCGTCTGGCTCCAGCGGGACGCGCCGCGCTTCGTTGGCGACATGCCCCATACCTGGATCGGCGCCGAATACATCAGTGCCCTATTGGCCATGCTGGTCTACGAAAGGGAGGGCGACCAGGCGCTTGTCATTGGCGCGGGCGTGCTTCCGGATTGGGTCACGAGCGAGGACGGCGTTGCCGTCAGGCGCTTGCCGACGACCTCCGGCACGCTCAGCTATACCATGCGCCTGGATGCCGAAAGCAACCTCGCGGTCGACATGACAGGCGATATCAGGGTGCCGCCGGGCAAGATCGTCGTGATGTCGCCGCTCGCCGAAACGCCGAAGTCCGTCACCGTCAACGGCAAGGTCATCGACACCGTCGAAGGCAACACCGCGATCATCGATACGTTTCCCGCCAAGGTCGTGTTCCGATACGCGCCGTAGCGATGATTGGGAGCACGACCTGGTGTCTCGCATGTGCCGTTTGACGAACGGTCGCTATTCCACCCAGATCTCTGCGGCGGGAACGGGGTTCTCGGCCTTCGGCGACATCGCGCTGACCCGATGGTCGGGGGATCGGGTCGAGGATCGAGACGGCCAGGTTCTCTACATGCGCGACCTGGAGACGGGCGCCTTCTGGTCCGTGGGCAGGCAACCTGCCGGCACGGCCGCCGATCGATACGACGTCGTACTTCGATCCGACCGCGCGGAAATCACGCGCTTGGACGACGGCATCGAATTGCGGATGGAATTGTGCGTCTCCCCCGATGACGATTTGGAGCTTCGCCGCTACAGCGTGCGCAACCTCTCAAACGGGAAACGGCATCTGGAGTTCACCAGCTACGCCGAGTTGGTGCTCGCCCCGCAAGCAGCCGACACGGCGCATCCCGCCTTTTCCAAGCTGTTCGTGCAGACGGCGTGGGATCGCCGCCGAAGCGCGCTGCTGGCGATGCGGCGACCGCGTGGCGCCGACGAAAACACCGTCGGCGCCGTGTGCTGGCTGGTGGCATCGCCCGGGCTTCGGGGAATCATCGAGTGGGAGACCGATCGCGCCCGGTTCCTGGGTCGAGGCAGGGCACCGTCGAACCCGATCGCCTTGACATCGGGCGCTCCGTTGTCGGGCACGACCGGCAACGTTCTAGACCCCATTTTCGGCTTGCGTTGCGCTCTGGTCGTCGAACCGGATGGGGAGCGCACTTTCACCATCGGCCTCGCGGCAATCGGCTCGCTTGACGACGCGGGAACCGTCGTTGACCGTCATGCGGGCCCGGAAGACGTCGAGCGCGTGTTTGCGCGGGCAAGCGGACGCAACGCACAAAAGGCCGAGGAACCGACCGAGAAGTGGCCGCAGCGACCTTCTCCCGGGTTCAGGCCCGTTCCGGAGCTGCCAACGCGGCCTGATTCCTCGGATTCGGTAGATGCCATCGAGCCCCTGCAGTTCGACAACGGCTATGGCGGTTTCCGCAAGGATGGCCGCGAATACGTGATCCGCGTCGGTCCCACGCGGCGGCCGCCGCAGCCTTGGACTCACGTCGTCGCCAACGAGGATTTCGGATTTATCGCCTCGGAGAGTGGCGCCGGGTTCACCTGGGCGGTCAACAGCCGGCTCAATCGATTGACCCCCTGGTTCAACGACCCGGTCACCGACCCCCACGGCGAAGCCCTTTACATCCGCGACGAGACGGCCGGCGTGTTCTGGTCGCCGCAGCCCGGCCCAATCGCCGGCAACGCGAACTACCTGGTCCGCTTCGGGTTCGGCACCTGCCGCTACAGCCACGTAAGCGGGAACCTCCATCAGGAGGTCATGGTTTTCGTGCCGCGGCATGATCCCGTCAAGGTCACCAGGGTGACACTACGCAACCTGGAGGATCGGGAGCGGCGGCTCGACGTCTTTGCCTACGCCCGTCTCGTCCTCGGCGATCAATCGTCGAACGGCGAAGCCGCGATCCAAACTCGGTGGGACCCGGAATCCAACGCCGTCATGGCGCGGAATCCGGCGCGCGAGGACTTCGCCGGCAGGGTCACCTTTGCCGCCGCGCTCGCTCCGCCCGAAAGCGGCCCCGTTGCCTTCACCACCGACCGTGCGCGTTTCATCGGGATGCACGGCAGTCCGGCGTGGCCCGCGGCGCTCTCCGAGGCGACAGCCTTGGATGGTTGCACCGGCGAGACGCCGACCCCCTGCATGGCCCTGCAGGTGCCGTTGAACATCGCGGCGAACGGAACCGTCGATTGCGTTTTTCTCCTGGGTGAGGCGGAAGACACGGAGAAAGCGCGGGCCCTAGTCCTGAAATACCGAGAGGACGGCGCCATCGCGTCGGCGCTGGACGAGGTGCGCGGCTTCTGGCGGGACACGCTCGGCGTGGTGCAGGTGAAGACGCCCGTGCCGGCAATCGACCTGATGACCAACGGATGGCTCCTCTACCAGGTTCTGAGCTGCCGTCTTTGGGCGCGGTCGGCCTTCTACCAGTCCGGCGGCGCCTTCGGGTTTCGCGACCAACTCCAGGACGCAGCGGCGCTCGCCGTCGTCAAACCGGAAATGACACGGGCCCAGATCCTGTTGCACGCGGCGCATCAGTTCGAAGAGGGAGACGTGCTACACTGGTGGCATCCACCGCTCAGCCGCGGCATCCGGACCCGGTTCTCGGACGATCGGTTGTGGCTGCCGTTCGTTGCCGCCGCCTACATCAAAGCCACCGGCGACCGGGCGGTCCTCGACGAGGCGGTCCCCTTCGTTGCGGCCCCGCCTCTGGCGGCCGGCGTGGACGAAACCTACCTGCGGCCGACGGTCACCGGCCGGTCGGCAAGTCTCTACGAGCATTGCTGTCTGGCGCTCGATTGTTCGCTCACCAAGGGGGCGCACGGACTGCCGCTGATGGGCACCGGCGACTGGAACGACGGTATGAACCGGGTCGGTCGGGAAGGCCGCGGCGAGAGCGTGTGGCTCGGGTTTTTCATCCATCATGTGCTCGACCATTTCATCCCGTTGTGCCGGGAGCGGGGCGACCTCGATCGGGCGGCCATCTACCACGACTACCGCGCCGATCTTGCGGCCGCGCTCAACGAGGCCGGTTGGGACGGATCGTGGTACCGGCGGGCCTACTATGATGACGGAACGCCGCTCGGCTCGGCCGACGGCGACGAGTGCCGGATCGACGGCCTGGCACAGGCGTGGGCGGTGATATCCGATGTCGCGCCGCCGGACCGTGTCCGGATGGCCCTGAATGCAGTGGAAAAACATCTCATATCCGACCGGGACGGTCTTATTCGCCTGCTCACGCCACCCTTCGAGAACACCCCCCACGATCCGGGGTATATCAAGGGCTATGTCGCCGGGGTGCGGGAGAACGGCGGGCAGTACACCCATGCGGCGCTGTGGGTGGTGCAGGCGATGGCCCATGCCGGTCGGGCGGACCGTGCGGCCGAACTCCTCGAGATGCTGAGCCCGGTCAGCCATGCGCGGACCGGCGAAGAGGCGGAGACCTACAAGGTCGAACCCTACGTGGTCGCTGCCGACGTCTACGGCGCGCCACCCCACGTCGCCCGCGGTGGATGGACATGGTACACGGGCGCCGCCGGGTGGATGTACCAGGTCACCCTCAAGTCGCTGCTCGGGTTTGCGCTGGAAGGAGGCGACACCATCGCTCTGACGCCGCGCATTCCGCCCTCATGGCCGGCGTTCGATGTTTGCTATCGCCGCCCCGATGGTCGCACCCGATACGACATCAGCGTCCGCAATGCTGCGGACCGAACGGGCATGAAGATGACGGCAACGGTCGACGGTCGGGAGATCGATGCCAATGAGGGCAGGCTGCGCGTTCCGATCCGTGACGACCAGCGCCGTCATCGCGTCGAGGTGAACGTCGGCATCACGCGAAAAGGCACGCTCCATTCGTACGAATGACGTTCGCATAGAACCGTGCGCTGGCCTTCGTCGTTCGTTTTTGCGTCGAGAAGTCGACATGAACGATGCCGAAGCGCTTGGAAAACCCGTAGGCCCATTCCAGGTTGTCGAGCAGCGACCACACGAAATAGCCACGAAGGTCGACGCCGCGGCGGATAGCATCATGGGCAGCACGAAGGTGCCGACGCAGATAGTCCACACGGTCCGGATCATCGACGGTTCCCCTGGCCGGCGCCGGATCGTCATAGGCGGCGCCGTTTTCGGTGACGTAAAGGGGAAGATCACCATAGCGGTCCTTGACCCAGATCAGGATATCGGTGAGCCCCGAGGGATAAACCTCCCAGTCCAGAGACGTATGGGGCGCCTGCGCCTGATGGACGCGGCCGGTTCGTAGCGGCGGCGCTGCAGGGTCGTTGCGGGTAACCCCGCGGGAATAGTAATTGATAGCGAGGAAATCGATCGGCTCCCGCATCAGCCTGGCATCGCCCGGCGCCGGGTCGACCCACCCTTCGGGAGAGAGGTCGAGCAACTCCTGCGGATAGTGGCCGAAGAAGATCGGATCGAGGAACTGCCGGTTCATGTAGGCGTCGGCCCGCCGGGTGGCGGACTTGTCCGCTTCGCCGTTCGATGCGGGATATTTCGGCTCGAGGTTGATCGCAATGCCAATCCGATCGCGGCCAACAGCCCGGTAGTGGCGTACCGCTTCGCCGTGTGCTCGCAGCAGGTTCCGTGACACTTTGACGGTCTCGGAGACGCTCCGATGACCCGGCGCATGGACGCCATGCATGTAGCCGGCATCGCAGACCACCCACGGTTCGTTCAGGGTGATCCAAAGAGACACGCGATCGTCCAGGGCGCGAAACATCAGCTCCGCATAGTCGCCGAACCAATGGGCACTGTCGGCGTTCAGCCAACCGCCCCGTTGCTGGAGGGCGCTCGGGAGATCCCAGTGGTAGAGAGTGACAAGCGGCTGGATGCCCGCGTCGAGCAGGCCGTCGACCAAGCGGCTGTAAAAGTCGAGCCCCTTGTGGTTGACATCGTCGGTGCCGAGTGGGAGGACCCGGCTCCACGATACGCTGAATCGGTAAGCCTGCAGCCCAAGGTGCCGCATCAACGCGACATCTTCGGCGTAGCGCCGGTAGTGGTCGCAAGCAACGTCGCCGGTATCGCCGCCGACGGTTCGGCCGGGCGTATGGGTGAAGTCGTGCCAAATGCTCGGCCCGGCACCGTCGGCGAGCGGCGAACCCTCGATCTGGTATGCCGACGTGGCCGCGCCCCAGAGAAAGCGTGCGGGGAATCGGTCCTCGGCTCCCGCCTCGTCTTTCGCTTCACTCAAAGAAATTCTCCTTGCCGATTATCGGCAGCGCCCGGGCGGCCACGGGATCGGCCGCAAAAAGGCGCTGAATGATCCCGTGCTTGAGGTAATTGGCGACGGCGAGAAAGATCATGGCCTGGTCGAGGGCCAGGTATTTGTAGGCGACACGGCCCGACAATGGATCGACGGCGTCGTAGAAACCGAATTCTCCGTAGACGGGGTATTGCCTTGCCAGTTGGCGGAGGTTGGCGATCGCCGCTTGCGGATCGGTGACGAGGGCCAACGCGGATGCATGAGGCGTTACGACGCCGACTTTGTAACCGGCACTGCCGAGTGCAGGGACCCCATATTCGCTATATCCGCTGCCCTGAAAGTTCGAACTCGGCGACATGCCCCACACCGGATAGCCCAGTTCCTCAAGGGCGTACCGGAGCTGCAGTTGAGTATGGCGCCGGTTGTTCAAGCCGAGGCTCAGCGGAGCGAAGGTTTGTTCGTCGACGACGAGCGTCGGCATCAGGGCTTCGAACATGCTGCCGCCCCACGATGGCACGTATCGGTCGGGTCCTTTCTGATAGTACCCGCCGGTGAAGGCGATACTGTCGATCGTCTTTTGCGTGCGCGACACCGGCATCATCGATTGCCATGGATAGACTTTGGGATCCAAGGTCCGCGCCAACCGGAACCAGTGCTCCTCGGGAACATCTCCCTTGCCGATGGCAATCAGGCTCGCCAGCCGCGCCTCCGTATAGAGAAGACCGTAGTGGTACTGGGAAGGGGCTTTGAGATTGACGAAATAGCCATGATACAGCTGCTCCTCCACGTCATCGTAGAGCCATCGGAAATCCATCCGGTCGATCAACGTCGTCAATCGCGGGGCGAATTGCGGGAAGGCCGACCGCACCACCATCATGCCGGCGACCAGCCAGGACGAGTCGAGGGTGGAGACGAAGTTGCTGGTGCGCTCGAGGGTCGTGGTATCGTAGAAGTTGTAGAAGAAACCCCGGTATGTCTCCAGCTGCTCCAGCGTCGAAATCGTTGTGTGAAGCGCGGCCACGGCGTCCGCGGAACCGATGAACCCCAACTCATTGGCGGCGACGATGGACATCAGGTAGAGACCGATGTCGGTAACGCCGGTGTAGTCGCCGATGCGGGCAAGATCGGGCGCCACGGACGCACCGGCAAAGGCGACCCTGTCCAGCGGCAGTCCGTGCTCGCGATCGGTCAAAGCCCGCAAGCCCGTCCAGGTGTCGCGCGCCACGCGCAGTAGAAAGGCGTGGTCGTCCTTGGGCAAGTCCTCTCCGGCCAAGGCTCGGGCCGGCCAGCCGGTGAGGCGGGCATGGATCTGGCGTTGCATCGCCTCGGGACCGCCGATCGCTTTTTCCCAAGCCCGCTTTCGCTGGGAAAGGACCGGGTCACCGGCCGACGGACCCGGTTTGCCGGTCTTCAGCAGGGCGACATCGTCGATGACGACGGCGCCGCGAGCGGGGCCGGGTCGGCGCGAATCCAACGTAACGCGAAACTCCTGCAGGTCGGTCCAAGTGTCGATTCCGGTCATCGCGTTCAACGGCACGGTGACGCGCCGCCAGTCGCCGGTGATATCACCGACGACGATACTGCCACTCTGCAACATCCCTTGACGGCGTCCCTCCGGTCTCAGGAAACCGGCCTCCAGCGCCGTCGGGAAGCCGGCCTCGGGATCACCCCTGACGCGGAATTCCATGTGATCGAATTTGGACGCGTCGAGCCCGTTGAGGAACGTTCGAGCGCCGGCCGTCGATGGACAGCAGGGATCGAACGTGTAGGCGATGCGAAGTGCGCCGCCACCGCCATCGGTGCCGCCAGACGGGACGAAGCCGATCTCGGCGGTCGTACCCGCCGGCCCGCTTTTCCAGGGGACCGTCTTGCCACCGAGTTCGTTGATGATCACTGGGTCGTCGAAGTCGTGCAGTACAAGCCGGCGCGATGCCGAGTCGCTGCCATCCGACGGCAGGTGCGATGCACATCCGACCAAGGCGAGAATCAGAGCAGCCGATAGGGAACGGATCACCGGTAAAGCAATGGTCAATCTCATTCGCTGCAGATTAGCATTTCTTGCGGCAGTGTCAGAGGAAATCGGCCTGAGCCGGCGCAAGGTTGGTTGTCTAATTCCGGTTTGCGGGTCAAGCTCTCCTGGATCTTTTTGTACCGTCGCCCGCCGGTTACAGGGTTGTCTACGAAGTCTTCGCTGGCTTGGTCGCCGGCTCGCTCCACGAGAGTGCTCTATTGGCAAGGCGTCCCAAGGTATTAGGCGCAGTCTCGGACGTTGTCCGGCAAGCACCCAACGGTGCGGGTTTGACCTTGGCCGACGTCCCGGCGGGGACGATCTTTCCGCCGAAGCGGATCCCTTCGATCTGTTGAACTGGTCTACGCTGTGGAGGTCTCCTTGGTCTCGGCCTGGGGCCAGGCGAAGGCTTCGCCGGTGATCAACATGCGATGCATGATCACCGCCAGCTTGCGGGCCAAAGCCACGCAACCAGGATCACGGGTAGTAACGACGAACTATGGCAGATCGTATCGACCAGAACATAAGAATTTTCGTATGTTAGTCGACCTCTGGCGGTTTGAGTCACATATAGATTTCAAATTTGTATTCAGTAGGTCGGGGTTCGAGTCCCTCATCCGGCACCAGAACCATCCGTAACAGGGTCGATGCTCGCGAAAAACCCGACGCGCATCCCCGGAATATCGTCGCGGCCCTCGTCGTCGGCAACGCGGTAACGCCCCTTGATCCCGTGCAATCGTGGGGACGACGGTCGGCTCACCATATTTTCTCCACAAAGCTGATCTAGCGTCGACTTACGGCGACCACCTGGGCATCTCCTTCATCTCTCAGGCCTTGGGGACATTCGGCGTACGGCGACGCTATCGTTACAAGCGCGCAACGAACGAACCGGAGGAGCGGGATTAGAGTGAACATGATGCTGGCCGATCCGGGCGACCGGATCGACGGGGAATTCCGGTTCGATACGACGGGAACGTTGAACCCGCCGCGGCCGCGGCTCCGCCGGGCGGCGTTCTTCGGCCTGGTGGCGGCCACGATCGCGGCGGCCGCGGCGATGCTGTTCGATATCCTGGCGGCCAATGGCCTGGAGCCGATCGAGATTGCCATCCTGGTGCTGTTCGTCGTCAACTTCGTATGGATCGCGCTGTCATTCTGGACGGCGGTCGCCGGATTCATCGTTCGCGGCGCCAAACTCGACCCCATCAATTTGAGACCGCTCGAAGACCTCGTCGGAGCGAACCGCGGTCCGATCTCCACGCGCACCGCGATCTGCGTTCCCGTCTACAACGAAGATCCGCGCCGGGTGTTCGCCGGCATCGAGGCGATCTACCGGTCCCTGGAGACCGCCGGCGGCCTGCGGCACTTCGACCTGTTCGTTCTCAGCGACACCCGCAACGAGGACATCGCCCGGCTTGAACGGCGGTCATGGACCGCGTTCTGCCGAGAGCACCAGGCCGAGAACCGAATCTTCTATCGCCGCCGCCAGAACAATACCGGCCGCAAGGCCGGCAACATCGCCGACTTCTGCAGCCGCTGGGGCGCCTCGTACGACCACATGGTGGTTCTCGACGCCGACAGCGTTATGTCGGGCGAGACGCTGCTCCAACTCGTCCGGCTGATGGAGGCCAATCCCCAGGCCGGCCTCATCCAGACCCAGCCGATGCCGTTCAATCAGGCGACACTGTTCGGCCGCGCCCTGCAGTTCTCCTGCCGGCTGGTCGGCCCGGTGATGGCGAGCGGCGTCGGCTTCTGGTCCCTGGGCGAAAGCAATTTCTACGGTCACAACGCGATCATCCGCACCCGGGCGTTCATCGATCACTGCGGGCTTCCCAAGCTGTCGGGCAAACCGCCCCTCGGCGGCGAGATCCACAGCCACGACTTCGTCGAGGCGGCGCTGATGCGCCGCGGCGGCTGGTCGGTGTACTTCGTGCCGGATCTCGGCGGCAGCTACGAGGAACTTCCCACCAACATCGTCGACTACGCGACCCGCGAGCGGCGCTGGTGCCAGGGCAACCTCCAGCACCTCAGGCTGGTGGCGGCGCCCGGCCTGCACTGGGTGAACCGCCTGCACATGGTCGCCGGCGCCTTCGCCTTCCTGTCGTCGCCGCTGTGGGCGGCCTTTCTGTTGCTGAGCACCGCCGACATTGTCGAGCGGGCGATCACCGGCCACCGCTATTTTAGCGCCGGCCACCAGCTGTTTCCGGACTGGCCGGTTTCCAAATTTTCCGAGACGATCTCGTTGTGTGCGGTGACCCTGGGGCTGCTGTTCCTGCCCAAGCTGTTCGGGCTGCTGCTGGTCCTGTTCGACCGTCGGAGCCGGCGCCAGTTCGGCGGCGGTATCCGGGCGACCCTCGGCCTCGTCATCGAGACCCTGTTCTCGGCGTTGATCGCGCCGGTGATGGGCGGCCTGCATACTTACTTCATCGTGTCGCTGGTGACCGGCCGCGGCGTCGCCTGGAATCCGCAGAACCGCTCGGACCGCGGCCTGTCGATGGGCGAGGTGACGCCGTCACTGGGCCTGTTGTTCGCCGTCGGGATGGGATGGCTGGCGGTGCTGTTGATGCACGCCCCGGAGTACCTGTGGTGGGTGCTGCCGGTCCTGGCCGGGTTGATCCTGGCGATGCCGGTGGCCGTCATCTCGAGCCGGCGCTCGGTCGGACAGGGATTGCGCAGGCTCGGTCTCCTGGTGACGCCCGAGGAAACCACCCCCGCCCCCGAGCTCCGCGATCTCGCCGCCGCCCTGGCGCGCGCCCCGTCGCCGGAAGAACGAACCCGCGCCAAGCCCCTCCCCACCGAAACGCCACCGGTTTGCTGGACAGCGATGGAGCCGCAGCGACTGCACCGGCGGACGGGCGGGCGAGCCGTGTCTCTGCCCTGGTCCGGCTGATCGCTTGACGAACCTGCGATGGGCGGCACGCTGCGGGGCCGGTCTGAACGCGGGCGATGACTCGCCCGCTTTTTCTCGTCGACGACCTCCCGTCATCGCGCCGTTGTTGGGACGAACGCCCTCCCGGTACGCGCCATGTGGCAACGGGATGAGGTTGCGGTGCGGTACAGACGGAAGTGGCCAGCAAATTGGCGTAAAGTCCTCTGATATTCTCCGCCTCCCTGCCTTGCGATGCCTCGAACGAACGGCAGATTTTGTCCACCCGCGGCGAGCGAGGCAAACCCGATTGGGGTTCGTCGCGGCCTATCGCTTCGGAAAAGTTCGAAGATCCGGCGCTCGGGCTCTACAAAGACTTGGCGGAACAAGATTGCCCGAGCCTACCAATCAATATGTCTTCTGTAATTTGTATGTCAGCAGAACCGATAGATAGCCGTCTTCTCACGATGGTTTATTAGCACACCCTTGAGGAGTCCTGCGGCGACCAGAGAGGTGTGAGATCAGAACCATACATTCTGCCGCCCTTACGAACCATCGCCACCCGATGCTCTCAGCGGTTCGGCCTTTCGGACAGGCCTTTCGTCTCGTACTTGCTATGTGCTTACTGATTAAAGCAAGGGCCTAGCCGTTTCCGACTAAGCCCCTGTTCTAATTGGTGGAGCCGTGGGGAATCGAACCCCAGACCTCTACAATGCCATTGTAGCGCTCTCCCAACTGAGCTACGGCCCCGATAACCCGACCGCCGGCTGGGTGCCGGCGCTGCCGTGGAAACTAATGATCCTGTGGGGATGGAGGCAAGGAAAATCATGAACCCTAGCCTTTGACCGGAGATGAACGGTGTTTTCTCGGAGGATCAGAGGAATATTGCGGCCGGGGCGTCTCAGGCCTTGTCCTCGACGTCCTCATCCAGGTGCTCCATGACCTCGCCGATGTCGTCATCGTCCTCGCCGAGATCGGACGTGTCTTCGATCAGGTCGCCGTCTTCGGCCTTGATCTCGTCCATGTCGCCTTCCTCACCCTTCTCTTCCGAGTCTTCGGTGTCCGACTCATCGTCGTTTTCGTCATCGACGATTTCCGGTTTGAGCTTCTTTTTCTCCAAGACCTCATCGTCGACACGGGATACCGCAACAACATCATCCTTGATCGCGCCCCCGCCACGACGAGTCCGGGGCTGCCGCTCGGGATCGTAGACGGTATTGCAAACAGGGCATACGATGGTGTCGCGGCTCAGATCATAGAAACGGGCACCACAACTGTGGCAGGTTCGCTTCGCGCCCCATTCAGCTTTTGCCACCCGTGTTCCTCCATGTCTTGTCAGCTTCGACCACTGTCAGCCAATTGCCATGTTTGGGTTCGCTGTGTCAAAACCAAAAAACAATGAACACTAATACCCGTCCCGGCTCGTGCTCGATGAAACCGATGATCTCACGCCCGAGCGGCCCCCTCGCCGGCGCTGTCGCCGTTCCCGGCGACAAATCGATTTCGCACCGCGCGCTGATTCTCGGCGCCAGCGCCATCGGCGAGACCGCGATAAGCGGTCTGCTCGAAGCGGAAGACGTTCTGGCCACCGCCGAGGCGATGGGACGACTGGGCGCGGATGTCAGCCGAAGCAGCGAAGGCTGGCGGATCTTCGGGCGCGGTGTCGGCGGTCTCGCCGAACCCGGTTCGGTCCTCGACATGGGCAACTCGGGCACCGGGGCGCGGCTGGTCATCGGGCTGGTCGCGAGCCACCCCTTCACCAGCTTCTTTAGCGGTGACGCCTCGCTGTCGGCACGCCCGATGAACCGGGTGATCGAACCGTTGCGGCGCGTCGGTGCGACCTTCTGGTCACGCTCGGGCGGTCGCCTCCCGCTCGCGGTGCGTGGCGCCGCCGACCCGCTTCCGATCGTCTATACGCTGCCGGTGGCGTCCGCACAGGTGAAGTCGGCGATCCTTCTCGCCGGCCTCAACGCGCCTGGAACGACCACGGTTGTCGAACCACAACCGACCCGCGACCATACCGAGGCGATGCTGTGTCATTTCGGCGCCGAGGTCGAAACCGAAACGCTTGCCGATGGCGGCCGGAGAATTACCCTTGTCGGTCAGCCCGAGTTGACCGGACGGGAGGTGGTGGTTCCGGGCGACTTCTCGTCGGCGGCTTTTCCGCTGGTGGCGGCCTCGCTGATCCCGGGGTCCCGAGTCACCCTTCGAAACGTCGGCGTCAACCCGCTCAGAACCGGACTTCTCGAGACCCTTGGCGACATGGGTGCGCGCATATCCGTCACCAACCGACGCGTCCAGGCGGGAGAGCCCGTCGCCGACCTGATCGTCGAGGCATCGTCCCTCGAAGGCGTCGAGGTGCCGGCGGGGCGGGTCCCGGCGATGATCGACGAGTTCCCGGTGCTCGCCGCCGCCGCCGCCTGTGCCAGCGGGGTCACCCGGATGCAGGGCCTCGCCGAGCTGCGGGTCAAGGAGAGCGATCGCCTCGCCGCCATCGCCCGCGGCCTCACCGCCTGCGGCATCCGCGTGGAAATCGGCGAGGATTGGCTCGTCGTTCATGGCACCGGCGGCGCGCCGCCGGGCGGCGGCCAGGTGACGGCGGACATGGACCATCGCATCGCCATGGCGTTCCTGGTGCTCGGCATGGCCTGCCGCGCCCCGGTGCGGATCGACGACGCGGAACCGATAGCCACCAGCTTTCCGAGCTTCGTTGCGCTGATGAATGGCCTTGGCACTCGCATCGAGGAATTGCCGGCGGACTGACGGCGCCGGCTGAAGCTGGCGATTTTCGCATATCTTTAACGATACTGTGCCAGACTCCGCGGCATGGTCGACAGGTATGGCGTCCTCGGAAGTCTGCTTCTCCCGCTGGGCTGGCTGGCGCTCGCGGGCTTGTGTGTTGCCGCGGGGGTGCATCTCCTAAATCTACGCACCTGGCCGTTCGAACTGTTTCATCACTTTGCCCCGCACTACATCGTCGTCGCACTCCTGGTATGCCTCGTCTTCGCCGGCTTCAGGAACGGTCTTTCGGCGGCGACGGCGCTCACGCTCGCCCTGTTCTTCGGTGCCGCCTACAAGCACGCCCCACAGCCTCTCGAAAAGGGAACCCTCGCGCCTTTCGGTGCGGCCCTGGCGTTCGACTTCGAGGGCATGAGCTCGAGGACCCGCCGACTGACGCTGATCACCCATAACCTGATGGCGGATAACTGGCACTATCGCGAGTTGTACGCTTGGCTCGCCAGCCGACCGGCCGACGTGGTGGTGCTCCAGGAGGTCTCCACCGGGCTGTCCGCCATGCTCCACAACCTGCGCAATGTCTACCCGCATCAGATCATCGTCGGCGGCGATGATCCTTCGGATTCGGAAAGGGACCGGAGCCTCGAAGGTCTCGCCGTTCTCTCGCGCCATCCCGTCCTCGAGCACGAGGTGCTGAGGCCGGCCGGTGGAGCGGACCCGGGGCTCATCGCGCGATTGTCGATCGCCGGCGCCGACGATCCCTGGCTCGTCGTCCTGCACCCCAGGGACCCCCTCATTCCCGCCGATCTTGCGGCTCGTGATCGCTACCTCGCCGAGATTGCCGAAGCGATCACCCGCCTGGACGGTCCGGTCATCATCGCCGGCGATTTCAACGCGACGCCCTACACGCCGGCGTTCCAGGCGTTGCTGAAAGTCACCCGCACCACCACGTTCACGGACTTTCCGGCTACTTTTCCGGCGACAATGGGGCCTTTCGGCATTCCCATCGACCATGTCCTCGTCGGCGGCATCCGCCTCGCCGATCTCCGGGCACTGCCGTCGATAGGCTCCGACCACCGCCCCCTGAAAGCCTTGCTGTTCCTGCCGACGGCCGCCGACGGATCCGGGCGGCTTTGGGATATCAGAGCGTTAGACCCGACCAGCCACTGACCGTCATCAGCACGCCGATTCCCAGGACCAGAACGCTCGACAGGTACGGCAACCGGCGGGCCAGATCGTGGACCCTGCCGAATCGCCGTGACGCCTGCCCCACGCCCCAGGCGGCGACGATCCCGACACCGACCAGCGCGATCGCCAGACCGACGCTGAACGCGCCGACGGTCGCCCGTCCGAGCCCATAGTGATCGAACTGCGGACAGATCAGTAGTACCGGTACCGATTTCGAGAGGAGAACTCAACCGGTGGCCGACTCGGCGTGTATCGGGGCATCGTCGCTGGCGTGGTGCGCCGGCCGCGACGGTGGCGTGTGACCGGCGATTTGCGCGAGCAGGTCGGCGACCTGGCTACGCGAACGGGGTAGAGGGGCGTCGGCGGCGACCAGGCCGAGCTCCCTCGCCCTGAGCCCGACGTCCAACGCCAACGGCAGTCGCAAGTGCGCCAACCGCAACAGGCCGCCGTCGGCGAGGACGTCCTCCGGGCGGCCGCGGCCGATGACCCTTCCCTGGTGAAAAAGGGCGACCGTGTCGGACCAGGCGCAGGCGAGGTCGACGTCGTGGGTGGTGTAGACGATGGTGGTTCCGCCCTCGACCAGATGGCCGAGCGCCGCCAACAGGTGGGCGACGCCGTGGGTGTCGAGGCCGCCGGTCGGTTCGTCGAGGGCCAGCACCCGTGGCTTCATCGCCAGGACGCCGGCGATCGCGACCCGTTTCCTCTGCCCGAAGCTGAGCATGTGGATCGGTCGCCGGGCCAGGTCGGCGATACGCATGGCGGCGAGGGCCTCCTCGACCCGATCCTTCACCTCTCGTTCGGTCAGGCCGAGGTTCAGCGGGCCGAAGGAAACGTCCTGATAGACGTTGCCTGCGAACAGTTGGTCGTCGGGGTCCTGCAGGACAAGACCGACCGTCGCCCGCCACCGGGTCAGCGACCGGCGGTCGTAGACGACCGGCCGCCCCTCCAGCCACACTTCGCCGCCACTGGGGCGGAGGGTGCCGTTGAGATGCATCAACAGGGTGGTCTTGCCGGCGCCGTTCGGGCCGAGAATGGCCAGCCGGCCTCCCTCGGGAACATCGAGATCGAGCCCCTCGAGCGCGTCGATCCCGCCCGGATAGGTGAACCGGAGACCGCGAACCGAGACGATCATCACCCGGCGCTCCCGATCGCGGTCCATCCCAGGGACGCGGCGACGATCAGACCTTCGAGCATCAGCGCTCCGACCAGAAAGCGGACCGACAGGATGGATGGCGGCGACAGTACCCTGAGATCACCCCCGTAGGCGCGGGCGGCAAGACCGTTCTCCATCCGCGCCGCCCGATCGAGGCAGCGGGGAAGCAATGCCGCCGCGAGCAGGCCGGCGGACCGGAGCGAATGGCGAAACCCCGAATACCCCATGCGGCTCGCTTGCGAGATCCGTCCCCGTTCGGCGGCATCGACAACCACCATGATGAAGCGATAGACGAGCAAAGTGATGTCGACGATCTCCGCCGGCACCCGGGCCCGCCGCAACAGGCCGAGAAGATCGGTGAGCGGTGTGGTCAGGATCATCAGCAATAGCGACGCGGTCGCCGCGAGGGCGCGAAGGGAAACCTCGATCGCCGTCATCGCTCCCGCCGGCGACCACGTGACCGCCGGCCCCGCCCCGTCCAAACGCACGGACAGGGCGAGGACAATGCCGCCGCTGATCAGGAAAGCCGCGGGCAACGCCAGAACACGACAATAGTCTGCGACCGGCGTTCGGGCGCCGAACACCGCTGCTGCTGCGGCGGCGGTCAGGATCAACACCGCTCCCGGCACCGGCGGCAGGACCACGCTGAGGAGCAGCAATCCGCCGCCGAGGAGCAGTTTTTCGCCGGGATGCCTGTCGGTCCACCGATTGGTGTGGGCAAGACGGTCAATAAGATGCATCGCCCTCGGCCGCGCGCCGCCCTTTGGCTTCGCCGCGGCGAAGGCCGATGTAGTAGCCGAGAAGGCCGGCGCCGAGGCCCGCCTGAAGCATGAACAACAAACTCTCGATTTCCTTGCTCGGCGGCACCCAGATGGCGCTGAACCACGGCTTGTAGTCGGGCCGGATCCGGTGGATCGCGTCCTGCGCCTGGCCATCGGCGCCACCGAACACCTTTTCACCCTCGAACGACATGAACAGCGGGATCGATGCCAGAATCACCGCCGCCAGGATCAGGATCAGGTTGCGGCGTGCCATCACGGTGCCTCCCTGGCCAACAGCGACAGGCTCTCGAGTTCCGATCGGCTGTACGACGTCAGCACGTTGACCACGACCACCGTCAACAGGCCCTCGATGATCGCCAACGGGACCTGGGTGACCGCGAAGATCGCCCCGAATTTGGCGAAGGAACCGGCGATGCCACCCGCCGGATCGGGAAACGCCATTGCCAGCTGGGCCGAGGTCACGATGTAGGTCGAGAGATCCCCGAAGGCGGCGGCGAGGAACACCGCGACGGCGAGGGATCCGCCCACACCTCGCACCAGTCGGAAAAGACCGTACGCCACGTAGGGACCGACCACCGCCATCGAAAACACGTTGGCGCCGAGGGTCGTGAGACCGCCGTGGGCGAGAAGCAGGGCCTGGAATAACAGGACGATGGTGCCGAGCAGCGTCATCACCCCGGGACCGAACAGGATCGCGCCGAGACCGGTTCCCGTCGCGTGGGAGCAACTGCCGGTGACCGACGGAATCTTCAGCGCCGACAGGACGAACGCGAACGCTCCCGAGGCCGCCAGCAACAGCTTCGTTTCCGGATGCTTGTTGACGATCCGCACCAGCCGGTACCCGCCGTAAGCGACGAACGGCGCCGAGACGGCCGTCCAGGCGATCGCATGAGAGGCCGGTAAATACCCCTCCATGATGTGCATGAAACCCTCCTCCGCCCGCATCAGGCTTCTTTCGGATGCGCCGCCGTGAAGAGGGGATTTCGAGACTCGCGAGCACGATCTTCGTCGTTACTCGCTTCCGGTTGACCCCGCCCGCAAGCGCCGCGTCGATACGATGACGGCAGGTCTCCTGGCTCGCGGGTCTTCGCTTTCGCCCGGCCTTCCCGGTCTCCCAGTGGCCAATCGCGGGCGAAAGCTACCCACTCACAGTTGCGGGGGCAGCCACGGCGGGGGGTCCCCTCGGGGGTCGACCCCTCCCGTGTTCCCTTTCAATCCCCGGGCTTTATCGCCCTTCGCGGGGAACCGTCGAAACGACTATAGGGACAGGACGCAAGCCCCGTCAAGCAACAGGCGACCATCCGCAGAGGTCCGAAATCGCCTGCACGCATGCCCGGTGGGCCGCTCACAACAGGGTGCCGGGAGGCGCGCTGCCGTTGAAACCGCTATATTTTAGCCATAAAGCGGCCATCAACTCGGCGCGCGCGGCAAACACACCAATTGCCGCGCGTTTTCTGATATCGCGTTTTCTGATATAATGAGCCTACTTGAGGATAACGTCCGGTGCATGAAACCATCGCCCTCGTCGACGACGATCGCAACATTCTGACTTCGGTAACCATGGCCCTCCAGGCCGAAGGCTTCGAGGTGGACACCTACACCGACGGGAGGGAGGCTCTTGAAGGCCTGGCGCGAAAGCCAGTCGATCTCGCCGTGCTCGACATCAAGATGCCCCGAATGGACGGGATGGAATTGCTGCGCCGGCTGCGCCAGGACAGCTTTCTCCCGGTCATCTTCCTGACCTCCAAGGATGACGAGATCGACGAGGCCCTCGGCCTGCGCATGGGCGCCGACGACTATATTACCAAGCCATTCTCCCAGAAGCTGCTGATCGAGCGTGTCCGTGCCGTACTCCGCCGACGCAGCAATTCGACACCGGCCAGCACGGAAGCAGACGCCATGCGCCGGGGCGATCTGGTGCTGGACACCCTCCGCCACATGTGCACGTGGCGAGGACTTGAGGTCAATCTCACGGTCACCGAGTTCCTTCTGGTCGAGGCCCTCGCCCGCCGTCCCGGCCACGTCAAGAGCCGTGACCAGTTGATTGACGCCGCCTACGGCGAGCATATCTATATCGACGACCGGACGATCGACAGTCACATCAAACGGTTGCGGAGGAAGTTCAAGGACGTGGACGCCGAATTCGCCCAGATCGAGACCCTTTACGGTGTCGGATACCGGTACCGCGCCGCCTGATATTTAAGGAATGGCAAAACCTGCCCGCCGGCGCACGCCTTCACCGATTACGCGTCGCATCCTTGCCGTCAACCTCCTGGCTCTGGGGTTCCTGTTTGCCGGCTTGCTGTATGTGGACGAGTACCGGCGTGGGTTGATCGCCGCCGATTTGGCGGCATTGAAGACCCAGGCAGACCTGTTCGCCGCGGCGCTGGGGGAAGGCGCCACCGCGCCGGACGCGCCCACCGAGGAGGGTTTGATCGCCCCGGTGGCCCAGCAGATGGTCCGCCGCCTCGTCCAGGCCACTCGAACCCGAGCGCGGCTGTTCAGCGGCGACGGCGAGTTGCTGGCCGACAGCCGACTTCTGATCGGACCCGGCGGCATGGTGCAGATCGAGGAGCTGCCGCCACCGCGGGACGAGGCGCAGCCGATCAAGACCCTTCTGGCCATCTACGATCTTGTCGCCAAGCGGCTCTCGGACAGGAAAGTTTTGCCGGTCTATGGCGAAAACCCCGTCCAGAAGGCCGCCGACTATCCGGAGGCTCTGAAAGCCCTCTCGGGAAACGTGGCCGAAGCCGTCCGCTCGGTCCTTAGCGGCGGCATGGTTCTCAGCGTCGCTGTCCCGGTACAGCGTTACAAGCAAGTGCTCGGCGCGTTGATGCTGACACGCGGGTCACACGACATCGACGTCGCCGTTTTCCAGGTTAGGCGCGACATTCTCAAGGTGTTCGCGGTGGCGCTGGCGGTCACCGTGCTGCTTTCCCTTTACCTCGCCGGGACCATCGCCCGGCCGATTCTCAAGCTCTCCGCCGCCGCCGAGCGGGTGCGCAAGGACCGTCATCGCAAGCACACCATTCCCGACTTCTCCGACCGTGGCGACGAAATCGGCGAACTCGCCTTGGCGCTGCGGGAAATGACCGAAGCCCTGTGGTTGCGAATGGATGCGATCGAGAGTTTCGCGGCGGATGTTTCCCACGAAATCAAAAACCCCCTCACCTCTTTGCGGAGCGCCGTCGAGACCGCCGCCCATGTCAACGACCCGGACAAGCGTCAGAAGCTGATGACCATCATCCTCGAGGATGTCCAGCGTCTGGACCGGTTGATCTCCGATATCTCCGACGCCTCCAGGCTCGACGCCGAGCTTTCGCGGGCGCAATTCGCCCCGGTGAATATCGGGCTGATGTTGGGAACGCTGGTCGATGTGACGAGAACGACCGCCGACGATCGCGGCGTCCGCTTGAATCTCGAGCTGAAGGGTAAACGCGACCTGATCATCAACGGCCTGGAAGGACGGCTGGTTCAGGTATTTCGCAACCTGATCGCCAACGCCGTATCGTTCAGCCCCCCCCGTGGCACGGTCACCATCACCATCACCGCAGGACGCAGAAACAGCACCGTCGTCGCGGAGATCGTCGACGAAGGCCCCGGGATACCGGAAGACAAAGAGAATGAAATCTTTGAGCGTTTCTATTCCGAAAGACCGCACGGCGAAAAGTTCGGGACCCACTCGGGTCTGGGTCTCAGCATCTCCAAGCAGATCGTCGAAGCGCACGGCGGCACCGTCGTCGCCGAGAACCGCCGACAGGGCGGCAGAGGTCCCCACGGCGCCCGATTCGTGGTTCGTCTGCCGGTGCGATAGACCTTTTGAGCCCGGACAAGCGAAACTTCCTTTGGCACGGCGAGGGCGGTGAGTTTCGGCAATTGTTGACAGTTTCGCCCCATCATTTCACGCTTGCGTCCATGGAACGGATCCGGGGCACATGCGTAGCCGTCGACGGCCGGGGGGTGTTGCTGCGCGGGCGGTCCGGGACCGGCAAATCCGACTTGGCTTTGAGACTGATCGAAGGGGGCGCCCGCCTGGTCTCCGACGACTACACCGACATCGAGGACCGGGAGGGCCGCCTGTTCGCCTCGGCGCCGCCGGAAATCCGCGGAATGCTCGAGGTGCGAGGGCTTGGCGTTCTGCGCGTCGTCTCGGAATCGTCGGTGGGGCTGGACGTCGTCATCGACTTGGTGGCGGCGGCGGATATGCCGCGCATGCCCGCGTCCGACAAACAGGAAATTCTCGGAATATCGGTGCCGCTTTTCAAACTGGCGCCATTCGAGGCATCGGCACCAGCCAAGGTTCAGCTTGCGGTACGCCTTGCTACTGGCGGTATAATGCGGGTCCCATGAACGGCTCGACCACCAACCTCGATAGCGACACCGGGATGTCCAGCCGACAGCGCCGGACCGCGACCGCAACCGGTCAGCGGGTGCTGTTGATCACCGGGATGTCGGGCGCCGGCAAGACCACGGCATTGAAGGCGCTCGAGGATCTGGGTTACGAGGCGATCGATAATGTCCCGCTGTCGTTGCTGAACCGCCTGGTGTCGCCCCGAAAGGAAAAAGACGGAGGTCTCGATCGTTCGATCGCGATCGGCATCGACGTACGTACGCGCGATTTCGGGATCGAATCGTTTATCCGCGAGCTGGATCGGCTCGTCACCGATAGGGGCGCCGAGGTCAAACTGGTATTTCTCGATTGCGACGACGAGGCCTTGTGCCAGAGGTACACGGTGACCCGCCACCGCCATCCGTTGGCTTTGGACCGTCCGGTCAGCGACGGCATCGCCAGCGAGCGGAGGATGATCTTCTCCTTGCGCAGCCGCGCCGATATCGTCATCGATACCACCGCCCTCGGCCCCGGAGAGCTCAAGCGTATCCTGGAGGGTCATTTCGAGATCGGCGCCGAGCCGGGGTTGGTTGTCTTTGTCTGCTCCTTTTCGTTTCGTTTCGGCCTTCCCCGTGAGGCCGACCTCGTGCTAGACGTTCGCTTCCTCGCGAACCCTCATTACGACCCGAAGCTCAGGCCGCTGACGGGCCGCGACGATCCGGTCGCCAAATTTGTTGCCAAGGATGACGGTTTTGAACCCTTCTTCGAGAGCTTGGCCGGGTTGTTTGGGCCACTGTTGCCGCGTTACGCGGCCGAGGGCAAAAGTTATCTGACCATCGCCGTGGGGTGCACCGGCGGCCGGCACCGTTCGGTGTTCGTCACGGAGAGACTGGCGGCATGGCTGCAGGGCCAAGGATATCGGGCTCGAGTTCATCACAGGGATCTGGGGAGACCAAGCGGATGACCACCAGATCGCGACCGAAGGACTGTTTGAGGAAATGATCGGATTGGTCCTCGTCACTCACGGGCGGCTGGCCGAGGAGCTCATCGCGGCGCTTGAACATGTGGTCGGCTCTCAAGTCAACATCACCGCGGTCTGCATCGGCCCCGACGACGATATGGAGCAACGCCGCGCTCAGATCCTCGCCAGCGTAGGCAAGGCGGAGGAGGGCAACGGCGTGGTATTGTTGACCGACATGTTCGGGGGAACGCCGTCCAACCTGGCGATTTCCATTATGGACAAGGCCAACGTCGAGGTGATCGCGGGCGTCAACCTGCCGATGCTGATCAAGCTTGCCAGTGTTCGCCAGACGGAATCGTTGGAACAAGCGGCCCAAAGCGCTCAGGAAGCGGGCCGGAAGTACATCAACATCGCCTCCCGACTGCTGACTCAGGAGGAGACGTGAACGACCCAGTGGCCCGGTTCCACCGAGACGGTGACATCCTGCGGCGCACGGCTGTCGTCGCCAATCTGCGCGGGCTCCATGCCCGCGCGGCGGCGAAGTTCGTCAAACTGGCGGCCGGTTTCGACGCCGAGACGACCGTGACCAAGCGCGGCATGACGGTGTCGGGTCGGTCGATCCTGGGCTTGATGATGCTCGCTGCCGGCCCGGGAACCGAGCTCGAAATCACCGCGACGGGCCGCGAGGCCGAGGAGGCTATTGAAGTGCTTGGCAGCATCATCGAAGCCGGATTCGAGGAGGACTAGGCGACCGGTGGCGGGCTGGAGGGACGAATTCAAACCGAGCGCGGAGCGCGAAAAACCTGAAGAGAATGGAGCGCACGGGCGAAAGGGAGGACATGATCGAGCAAGTTCCGGCGGAACGGGTGGTCGATGGGCTTGGCGTCTCGCCCGGCATCGCCATTGGTATTGCTCAAGTCCGCGAGAGCGGCGCCGTGAATGTCCCCGAGTATCGTATTGCCGCCACCAAGGTCACGGCCGAGCAGAGTAGACTGAAAGACGCGGTCGCACGGGCGCGACGCCAGATCGCCCGACTCCGATTGAAGGCCCGGCAAAGAACCACCAATATGCCGGACGCGGCCTCCGACGAACTCGGCTATCTGCTCGACGCCTATTACCACATGCTCAAGGACTCGCGACTGGTACGCGGAGCGACCCAGCGCATCGCCAACGAGCGGATCAACGCCGAGGCGGCGGTTCAGGCGGAGATCGACGTGATCGCCGAGACGTTCCAGGCGATGCACGATCCCTATCTCGCCGCAAGGATCGAGGACATCCGTCAGGTCGGGAAGCGTCTGGTCAAGCACCTGACCAAGGTCGCCGTGCCTCGGTTCTTGCCGGTACCGAAAGGGAGCGTCATCGTCGCCGAGGAGATGACTCCCGCCGACACCGCACAGTTGGACCCCGAGAGAGTCGTCGGCATCGCCGTGCAGGTCGGCGGCTCGCAGAGTCACACCGCGATCATGGCCCGGGCACTCGGGCTACCGGCGGTTCTTGGTGCTCCCGGCCTGATGGCGGCCGTCAAATCCGGTGATCATATCCTGATCGACGGCGATCTCGGGCAAATCGTCTTCAACCCGTCACCGGCGTCGCTCGCCGTCTTTCGTCGCCGCCGGGGTGAGCGTCTGCGCGAGAAACGGCGGCTCAAGCGGCTGTCCAAACAGCCGGCGATAACCCGTGACGGCGTCGAAATCGAATTGCAGGCCAATGTCGAGCTGCCGATGGAAATGAACAACGTTGCCGAGTCCGGCGCCGAGGGCATCGGTCTGCTTCGCAGCGAGTTCATGTTCATGAATCGCTCGGCAATGCCCAACGAGGATGAACAATACGCGGCGCTACGCAAGGTGGTCGAGAAGGCTGAAGGCAACCCGGTGACCATTCGCACCCTCGATTTCGGCGGCGACAAGGGCGCTGCCGGACTGGTTAGCGAATTCGGCGAGAGCATCACCTCTCCCCTGGGGGTGCGGGGCATACGCCTCTCCCTGGCCCGGTCCGAGCTTCTCGAGACCCAGTTCCGCGCCATTCTCCGCGCGGGCGCCCACGGCGTGGTTCGCATCCTTCTGCCGATGGTGACGATGGTCTCGGAGATCCGGGCGGCGCGGGAGATCCTTGCCCGAGCGGCGCGCCGCCTGCACCGCCGCGGCGCCGACATCCCCACCGCCCTGCCGCCGCTCGGAACGATGATCGAGGTCCCCGGCGCGGCGCTGTCGGCGGACGCCCTCGCCCAGGCGAGCGATTTTTTTGCCGTCGGCTCCAACGACCTGACCATGTATACGCTCGCCATCGACCGCGGGGACGAATGGGTGGCCCATCTGTACAACCCGTTGCACCCTGGCGTGCTGCGGTTGATCCAGTTCGCCGCGGCGGCGGCCCTTCGCGCGCGGATTCCGGTGAGCATCTGCGGCGAGATCGCCGGTGATCCCCGTTATACGGCGTTGCTGCTCGGTCTCGGTTTCCGCGAGCTGTCGATGATCGCCAGCAGCATTCCCCAGGTAAAGCAGCGCATCCTCGACATCGATCTGGTCACCGCCAACCGCCGCACCCAACTGATCATGGATCAGACCGACGCGACCCGTATCCAAAGCCTCCTCGACGAGATCAACGCTTCCGTCGGGGCCGAGAACGTCTGAAGCACCAGTCCAAGCCGCCGATCCCGTTATCGCCTATCGCGGAACGACCGCGTCGGCGCCGCGCGCGACCGGCGAGACGACGATGGCGCTACCGGCCTTCACCCCTTCACCACCTGCAACGGCTCGCCGGTCAACAGCCCCACCCGCTCCCTCACCGTCCAGCCCAAGGCTTCCGCGGCCTCACGAGCATCGGGCGAAATACTTCCCTCCAGCCAGATCTCCTTCGAGGTCACGCCGGAAAGCACAGCGGCATCTCCGGTCATGTCGCGGATGATGACGTCAAGATCGGCGGTCCAAGCGACGTAGTCCAACGGGAACACGCCGACCAGACGCCCGTCCGCCGTTTTCTGCACCGGCACCTCGGCCAGCGGGACCATGATCGGCCGGTGCGACCTTGGCGTGGAAATTGCCCATCATCATCGCCCGCTGCTGCATGTAGTGCGCGACTTCCTTGTCGGGTGCGGTCCCGGCTTGGATGACCAGCGCCTCGAGGCCCTTCGCCCCCTTCATCCGCTTCAGCGCGTCGACCACCTGCAGCTTTTCCATCGGCGTGTAGTTATAGTTGCGCAGGAACCCGTCGATGGCCTCGGCGCCGAGGTCCAGCTTCGCCATCTCCTTGCGGTTGATCTCGGTGATGCGTTCCGGCGGGTTGTCCTTGAGCACCTGGTTCATGCTTTTGCTCAGGCCCAGCCCCATCACCGGATATTGCAGCGCCGTGTCGCGGGTGGCCGCGCCCATGGCGACGCTGGCGGTGATGCCGCCGGCGAATGCGGCCCGGCCGACCGATGCCAGGGCGTCACTCAACGGTTGCCAATCGGTGTAGGGGTCGACGCCCAGTTCCACCGCGAATGCCCGCTTCGTCCCCGCCCAGCCCGTGGCGGCGGACAACGCGCCTTCCTGATGGGGATCGTCGCTGGAAACCGATTTGGCGATGTTGCCGAACCAGCGGCCGACGCCTTTCACCGCGCCCTTCGTGGTCTCGATCGGCGACTTGACCAGATTGACCAAGCCCTCGATCGGCGCCAGGGCGCCATTGCGGAGGGAGTCGCCAAAGACGCCCGCTCGGCTCATCTCGTCGAGGGCCTTCAGCGCGTGGACTTCCTGGATCCTGGCGCGCAAGCGGTAGTCGCTGACTGCGGTCACCTCGCCCCAGTCGGTGTTCAGCATGTAGGTATTGACGTAACCGTCGTTGGTGGCCTGGGGCGCGACTTTGTAGTCCTTGCCGGCCATCAGCTCCTTGGGAACAAGTTGCGCCGCCTCCATCTGTAGAGGCGGTTGTACGAACGGCGGTTTCTGCTCGGCTGCCAGGATCGGCGACGCCGCCACCATCAGCAACACCGCCGCGGGGAGCACATTCCCCGCAATTTTCATGGTCTCTTGCATGGCGCCCTCCAATCCTTCTCCCACTTCGTCCGGGATATCATAGCCTTTCAAGTGGGCACTCTGCCGCGCCATCGAAGGCTTTTCGTTTCTTCATTGGCGCCGACCGCGAATGCTTTCCCCGGTCACGACGACGCACCGGGAATCCCCTTGGTCGTCGAATATTCGAAGTGCAGCGCCTCGCCGGGATGGACCAACGGGTAGATCGCGTGGGCGGCGGTCGGCGGCCTCGGCGAACCCGGTGAGGATCAGCTTCAGCTTGCCGGGATAGGTGACGATGTCGCCGATGGCGAAAATGCCGGGCCGGCCGGCAATGCAGGTGTCGGGCTCGACGGCGATGTGGTTGCGATGCAGGTTCAAGCCCCAGTCGGCGATCGGGCCCAGGTTCTGGGAGAGCCCGAAGAACGGCAGAAGCACGTCCGCCTCCAGACGCCGGTGTTTGCCGTCGAGATCGGAGACGATGACCGCCCGCAGTTCGCCGCCCACACCCTCGAGACCGTGCAACTGGTACGGGATCACCAGATCGACCACGCCCTGGTCGGCGAGCTGTTGCAATCTCTGGCCGCTTTCGGGCGCCGCCCGGAACTTGCCGCGGCGGTGGACGACGGCGACGCTCGCCGCCAGTTCGGCCAACGACAGCGCCCAGTCCACCGCCGAATCGCCGCCGCCGGCGATCACCACCCTGCGCCCGCGATAGTCCTCGCGCCGCAGCACCAGATAGTGGACGCCGTGCCCGGGCGGGTGACCCTCGTATTGCTCGATGCCTTCGATCGGCGGACGGTTGGGGCCGAACGCGCCGACGCCGGCGGCGATGATCACCGCAGTGGCGTTGATCCGGGTACCGGTCGAGGTCTCCACTTGCCATCGGTTTCCGTCGGACGGCGTGAGCTTTTCCACCTGCTGGCCCAGGTGATAGACCGGGTCGAACGGCGCCGCCTGCTGCGCCAGCTTCTCCACCAGTTCCCCGGCCATGATCTCCGGGTAACCGGGAATGTCGTAGATGGGTTTCTCGGGATACAATGCCGTGCACTGGCCCCCGGGCGAGTCGAGCGCGTCGATGACGTGACAGGACATGTTCAGCATCCCGCACTCGAACACGGCGAACAGACCTACCGGCCCGGCGCCGATGATGGCTACGTCGGTGTCGTAAGGCTCATTGGACATGGAAACTCCGGATCGCGCGGTTATTATGCGGGCCGTATGGCAACGCCCGTAACATGACCGCCAACCGCCCCCTGTTCAAGCGTCCTCCGACCGCCATGGCTTCCTTCGTCGGCGGTCGCGGCGGGGGCGCGGCGGCGATCGAAGACGCAAAGGTGGAGATGCGCGGTGGGGAAAGGCCGTTCGTGGTAGAACTGGACTTGCCCGACGAGGCGGCGACCGTCTCCCTTGCCGGCCGGATCGCGCCGCTGGCGCGGCCGGGAGACGTTCTGGCGTTGTGGGGCGATCTCGGCGCGGGCAAGACGGTCTTCGCCCGGGCCTTCGTCCGCGGCCGCGGCGACCCCGAGGAGGAAGTGCCCAGCCCCACCTTTACCCTGGTCCAGGTCTACGAGCCCGGCCCCGGGTTCGCCGGCGCCGTCTACCATTTCGACCTGTTCCGGCTGACCGCCGCGGAAGAAGCCTACGAGCTGGACATCGAGGAGGCGTTCGCCGACGGCGTATCGTTGATCGAGTGGCCCGACCGGCTGGGCCGATTGCTGCCGGCCGTCCGGCTCGACATCACCCTGACGCAGGGATCCGCACCCGACACCCGACGCGCCATCCTCGAAGGCGGGGGTTCTTGGGCGGCCCGGTTGGAGGAGATCGGTCTTGGCTGATCGTGCACGACGGATCGAGGCCTTTCTCGAAGCCAACGGCTGGCATTGGGCGGATTCGCGGTTGCTGGCCGATGACGCCTCGTTCCGCAGCTACCGGCGGCTCGTCGACGGCGGCAGGCGCGCGGTGCTGATGGACGCGCCGCCGACCCGTGAGGACGTCCGCCCGTTCGTGCGGATCGCCCGGCACCTGCGCGGCCTCGGCCTCAGCGCCCCGGACATCCTCGCCGAGGACGTCGAGGCCGGGCTATTGCTGCTCGAAGACCTAGGCGACGACACCTTCACCCGGCTGCTGGAGAACGGCGCCGCCGAGGAGCCGCTCTACGCCCTCGCCGTCGACGTCCTCGTCCACCTCCACCGGCTGCCGGCCGCGAGGGCCGTGCCGCCCGCGCTGCCCGCCTACGACGACGCCCGGCTGCTGGACGAGGCTTTGCTGCTCACCGACTGGTACATGCCCGCCGCTCTCGGCGATCCGCCCTCGCAAGCCATCCGCGACGCCTATATCGAGGCCTGGCGCGAGGTTCTTCCGTTGGTCGGCGCCCAACCGCGGACACTGGTCCTGAGGGATTACCACGTGGACAACCTGATGCGGCTCGAGGGACGCGCGGGAACCGCCGCCTGCGGCCTCCTGGATTTCCAGGACGCGGTCGCGGGCCCGGCCGCCTACGATCTGATGTCACTGCTCGAGGACGCCCGGCGCGACATTTCCGGCACCCTCAAGGCGACCATGTTGGCTCGCTACCGGAAAGGTATCGCGGAGATCGATTGGCCGGCGTTCGAGACGGTGTTCGCGATCCTGGCGGCTCAACGCCACGCCAAGGTGATCGGCATCTTCACCCGCCTCTGCCGGCGCGACGGCAAGCCCGGCTACCTGGTCCACATCCCGCGGGTGTGGCGGCTGCTCGAAGCCGCGCTCCGCCATCCCGTCCTCGCACCCGTCGCCGCCTGGTTCGAGCGGCATCTCCCCCGCGAGACGAGAGGAATTCCGACATGCCGGCCGGCGGCGGAGTGACCGTCCGACGCAGTGGCTGCGTGCCGCGCCGCGGGATGGTGCTGGCGGCGGGCCTCGGCCTGCGCATGCGGCCGATTACCGACAAACTCCCCAAGCCGCTGGTGCCGGTCCTGGACCGCACCCTGCTCGATCGGGCCCTCGACCGGCTGGAGGAGGCCGGGATCCGGGAGGCCGTCGTCAACGTCCATCACCTCGGGGAGATGATCGAGCGGCATTTGAGCAAGCGTCGCACCCCGAAGATCACCCTCTCGGTCGAGGAAACCCGGCTGGAAACCGGTGGCGGTGTCGCCAAGGCGCTACCCTTGCTCGGTGACGCCCCCTTCGTCGTCGCCAACGGCGACGTCCTGTGGCTTGACGGCCCCAGCCCGACGCTACGAACGACTCGCCGCAGCCTGGGACGACGACCGGATGGATGCGCTGCTGTTGCTGCACCCCACCGTCGAGGCTTTCGGCTACCGGGGAGATGGAGATTTCCTGATCGATCCGGAGGGCCGGCTGGTTCGTCGCCCGGAACGGGAGGTCGCCCCTTACCTGTTCGCCGGTGTCCAGATTTTGCATCCGCGGCTGTTCGGGGACGAACCGACAGGGTCGTTCTCGCTCAACCTGCTCTACGACCGGGCGATCGAACGCGGCCGCCTTTTCGGCGTGTTGCACGACGGCAAGTGGTTCCACGTCGGCACTCCCGAAGATCTTGCCGTGGCGGAAATCTACATGCAGGCTCGCCATTCCGGCATCGGACGCAGATGAACCGAAACGCTCAGCATGGAGACGCCGGAGGCCGGGCGATCTACTCGATCTCCCCCGACGTTCCGTTCGTCGATGCGCTGGCCGCGGGGATTCGTGCGTCCGTCGGCGACGACCCGGCGGCGCTGGCGGCGGTCACGGTGCTGCTGCCGACCCGCCGCGCCTGTCGGGCGCTCACCGACGCGTTCCTCCGTGAAAGCGGCGGGCGGCCGTTGCTTCTGCCGCGAATGATGCCTCTGGGTGACGTCGACGAGGACGAACTGGCCATCGGTGGCCCGGCCGAGGACGGTCCGTCGGTCGATCCGAACGGTTCCCCCGGCGATCTCCGACCTCCGCAGGCAACTCTTGCTCAGCCGCCTGGTGCTGGCGGTCCGCAAGGAGGAGACTTCGCCAGACCAGGCCGCCCGACTGGCGGCGGAGCTTGCCCGGCTGGTCGACCAGGTACACACCGAACGCCTGGAGTTTCGGCGGCTTCCCGACCTCGTTCCGGAGAAATTCGCCCGGCACTGGCAGATCACCCTCAGGTTTCTCGCCATCCTCACCGAAAGCTGGCCGGCGATCCTCGCCGAGGAAGGGTGCATCGATCCGGCCGACCGGCGCAACCGGCTGCTCGAGGCGCAGGCTCGAGCGTGGCGGCAGTCGCCGCCATCGATGCCGGTGATCGCCGCCGGGTCGACCGGTAGCGTTCCGGCCACCGCCGATCTTCTCGACGTGGTCGCCGGCCTGCCCCGGGGCACGCTGGTTCTGCCCGGCCTCGACGTCGAGGCCGACGACCAGACCTGGGCGGCGCTGGAGCCGTCCCATCCCCAGTTCGGCATGGCTCAGCTTCTCGAACGGCTCGGAGTTGACCGACGCACGGTGAGGCCGTGGCCGGCCACGGGAGGCGCCGACACCCGCCCGCTGCGGACGGAGTTGATCAACCGGGCGCTGCGGCCCGCCGCAACCGCCGATGTCGGGCGTCGCGACGAACCGCCAACCATGGACGCCCTCGCCGACATCACCCGCGTCGATGCCCCGGGTCCGGAAGAAGAAGCCCGGGTTATCGCGTTGATCATGCGCGAAACCCTCGAGCACGCCGACAGGACCGCCGCGCTGGTGACCCCCGATCGGGCGTTGGCGCGTCGGGTCACCTGCGAATTGGAACGATGGGGGGTGGCGGTGGACGACTCCGCCGGCCGGCCACTCGCCGAAACCATGCCGGGGGCGTTCCTGCGGCTGACCGCGCGGATGGCGGTGGAAAGCCTGGCGCCGGTGGCGTTGCTGGCGGCATTGAAGCACCCCCTCGCCGCCTGCGGGATGGCGGCGTCCGGGTTCCGCAGCCAGGTCCGCCGGCTCGAGCGCGCGGCGCTTCGCGGCCTGCGGCCGGCTCCCGGCATCGCCGGCCTCGAAGCGGCGCTGGCGGACACCCCCGCCGGATCGGGCCCCCTGCTCACGTCGCTGGCGGCGGCGATGCATCCCCTTCAAACGGTTCTCGAACAGGGAACGGCGACGCTACGGGAGGTGCTGCGGGCCCATATCGCCGTGGCCGAGACGCTGGCGACGACCGATCAACAACCGGGAGCGGAACGTTTGTGGAGCGGCGATGCCGGCGAAGCCGCTGCGGCGTTCGTCGCCGAACTGGCCGAAGCGGCCGACGACTTCGAACCGATTCCGGTCGACGGCTACCCGGCACTTCTCGACGTTCTGATGGCGGGCCACGCGGTTCGCCCCCGCTACGGCCGCAATCCCCGGCTCGCCATCTGGGGCCCGCTCGAAGCCCGGCTCCAGCGCGCCGACGTGATGATTCTCGGCAGCCTCAACGAGGACGCCTGGCCGCCGAAGGCCCACGCCAGCCCGTGGATGAGCCGGCCGATGATGAAGGCGTTCGGGTTGCCGCTGCCGGAGCGGCGGATCGGTCTTTCCGCCCACGACTTCACCCAGGCGTTCTCGGCGCCGCGTGTGTGGTTGACCCGGGCAAGCCGCACCGAGGGCACGCCGACGGTGCCGTGCCGCTGGCTTCTGCGCCTGGAGAACCTGCTTCGCGGCACCGGTGCCGAGAATGCGCTGACCCGTGACGCCGATCTGTGGCTTCACTGGCAGCAAAAACTGGACGAACCCAGTGCTTTCCTGCCGGTCGACCCGCCCAAACCGAAGCCGCCGGTCGAGGCGCGTCCGCGCCGGCTGTCGGCCACCCAGGTGGAAACCTGGATGCGCGATCCCTACGCCATCTACGCGCGCCATGTTCTCGACCTGAGGGCCCTCGATCCGATCGACGCCGATCCCGGCGCCGCCGACTACGGGGCGCTGATCCACAAGGCCCTCGACCTGTTCGTCCGGGAGAACCCCGGCCCCGTTGCCGGCCGACGCCTTCGACCGGCTGCTCGATGCCGGCCGGCGCGCCTTCGGCAACATGCTCGACCGCCCCGGTATTCGCGCCTTCTGGTGGCCCCGGTTCGAGCGGATCGGCCGATGGTTCGTCGACGTCGAGCGGCAGCGCCGCCCCGCACTTCGGGCCACCGCCAGCGAGGTCAGGGGATCGCTGACGCTCGACGCGCCGGCGGGCCCGTTCGAGCTGACCGCGGTCGCCGACCGCATCGATACCCTCGCCGACGGCACCCTCGCGGTGATCGACTACAAGACCGGCGCGCCGCCCACCAAAAGGGAAGTCGCCGCCGGTTTCGCGCCGCAGCTTCCCCTGGAAGCGGCGATCGCCGAGGCCGAGGGCTTTGCCGGCGTTCCCCGGGCACCGGTGTCGACACTCGAGTACTGGCGGCTCAGGGGCGGCGATCCGGCCGGTGAGCGGATCTCGGCGGCAGACGCCCCCGAGACGCTGACGCGAGAGGCGGTCGAGGGCCTGAGAAACCTGGTCGCCCGCTTCGACTTCCGCGAAACCGCCTTACGAATCGCGGCCCCGGCCGGAGGTGGCGCCGAAGTTCAGCGACTACGAGCATCTGGCGCGGGTCAAGGAGTGGTCGGCCGGCGGAGAGGGCGAGGAATGACCGTAGGCATCCGTGCCGACCCCGGATCCGAGAGCCAGCCAGCGCGGCGCCGCCGATCCCGGCGCCTCGGTGTGGGTGGCGGCATCCGCCGGCACCGGCAAGACCAAGGTGCTGACCGACCGGGTGCTGAGCCTGATGCTCGCGGGCACACCGCCGCAACGGATCCTCTGTCTGACCTTCACCAAGGCCGCGGCGGCGGAAATGAACGATCGGATCGCCAGGGAGCTCGGCAAATGGGCCGCGGCCCCCGATGGCGACCTCGAGAGGGACCTGATCGATCTGCTCGGCCGAACGCCGGACGAGCGACAAAGGAAGCGCGCCCGGGAACTTTTTGCCCGCGTCCTCGACACCCCCGGCGGGATGAACATCCAGACCATTCACGCCTTCTGCCAGTCGCTGCTCGGCCGGTTTCCGCTCGAGGCCGGCGTCGCGCCGCATTTTTCGGTGCTCGACGAACGCGACGCCGAGGAAATGATGGCGGCGGCCCGCGAGGTGGTCCTGCGCGCGGCGCAGCGCGAGGGCGGCCGGCTGCAGCAGGCGCTCAGAGAGATCATCGCCCACGTCCACGAGACCACGTTCGGCGACCTGATGGCGGCGCTGGCCGCCGACCGCGGCCGGCTTGCCCGCTGCATCGACCACCACGGCTCGGTCGAGGCGCTGGTCGCCGCCATCCGCGATCTCCTCGGCCTTGGCGAAGGCGAGACGCCGGAGACGGTGACCGCCGAAGCCTGCGACGACCGGGCGTTCGACGCCGCGGGCCTTCGCCGCGCGGTCGCCGCCCTGGAACAAGGCTCGGACGCCGACACCAGGAGAGGGGTCGGCATCGCCAACTGGCTGGAGGCTTCCCCGCACGATCGGGCGGAGGGGTTCGACAGACTATGCCGGCGTTTTCCTCACCAAGCGGCAATCCGCCGACCGTGCGTAGCGACAAGTACCTGATCACCAAGAAGGCGGCGGCAACGACGTCCGGGCGCGCTGGAGATCCTGCAGAGCGAGGGCGAACGGCTGCTGGCGGCGGTCCTGAAACGCCGGGCGGCGACGACCGCCCGCGCCACCGCCGCGTTGCTGGATCTCGGTCATGCCTTGCTGGAGGCCTATCAGCGGCTCAAGCGCGCCCGCTCGCTGCTCGACTACGACGACCTGATCTTCCATGCCGTCCGGCTGCTGGAGGAGGAGGGCAACCCGTCGTGGGTGCTGCACAAGCTCGACGGCGGCATCGACCACGTGCTGATCGACGAGGCCCAGGACACCAGTCCCGAGCAATGGCAGATCGTCCGCGCGCTGACCGCCGAGTTCTTCGCCGGGGAGGGCGCCAGGGAGGTCAACCGCACGATGTTCGCCGTCGGCGACGTCAAACAGTCGATCTTCAGCTTCCAGGGAGCCGATCCGGATCAGTTCCTCGCCAACAACGAGTGGTTTCAAACCAGGATTGCCGGAGCCGGGCAGATCTGGCGGCTCATCCCGATGAAGATTTCCTTCCGCTCGACCCGCGCGGTGCTCGCCGCGGTGGACGCCGTATTCGCGGCCGACGGCGCCGCCGACGGCGTCGCCCTCGATGGTGACGTCATCGTCCATCAAGCCTATCGGCAGCAGGACGGCGGGTCGGTGGAAATATGGCCACCGGTGAACCCCCAGGCCACCGACGCGCCGCCGCCGTGGAAACCCCCGATCGAGCGAATCCCCGGCGATTCGCCGCAGGCGCGCCTCGCCCTCCTGATCGCCCGGCGGATCAAGGCGATGACCGCCGGGTCCGAACCGGTGGAATCGACGGGACGCGCGATCAGGGCGGGAGACATCATGGTTCTGGTGCGCCGGCGCACCCAGTTCGTCGAAGAACTGGTGCGGGCGCTGAAGCTGCTCGACGTCGCCGTCGCCGGCGTCGACCGGATGGTTCTGACCGAACAGATGGCGGTGATGGACCTGGTGGCGGTCGGCCGGTTCGTCCTGCTTCCCACCGACGACCTGACGCTGGCGACGGTGCTCAAGGGACCGCTGATCGGTCTCGACGACGAGCAGCTGTTTCGGCTTGCCCACGGGCGGAACGGCACCCTGTGGCAGTCACTCCGCGCCAGGGCGGCCGAAGGGAGCGCCTTTGCCAAGGCATACCAACGATTGTCCGCGCTTCTCGCCGCCGCCGACACGATGCCGCCGTTCGAGTTCTATGCCCGGCTGCTGGGACCGCTCGGCGGACGCCGCATGCTGCTCGCCCGCCTGGGGCGCGAAGCCGAGGACCCGATCGCCGTGTTCCTCGACCTGGCACAGGATTTCGAGCGGACCCACGCGGCGTCGCTGGAGGGTTTCCTGCACTGGCTGGAGGCGAGCACCGTCGAGATCAAGCGGGACCTGGAGCAATCCGAGCGGGACGCGGTCCGGGTGATGACGGTCCACGGGGCCAAGGGACTCCAGGCCCCCATCGTATTCCTGCCCGACACGTTTCAGGTTCCTAAACAGGGGTCCAGGCTGTTGTGGCCCGATCGGAACGGTGACGACAACTCGGTGTTGTTGTGGCCGCCCAGCCGGGACGCCTGCGAGACGGTCGCCGAAGCCGAACGGCAACGGATCGCAACGAAGCAGCGCCAGGAGTACCGGACGGTTGCTGTACGTGGCGATGACCCGCGCCAAGGATCGACTGATCGTCTGCGGCTGGCGCGGGCTGAACAGGGAGCCGGAGGATTGCTGGTACAATCTCGTTCGCAACGGCCTCCGCGCCGCAGGCCCGAATATCGGCCTCGAGGAGATCGACGATCCGTTCCTGGCCGACGCAAAGGTGACTGACGGGTCGCGCGTCCTACGCCTCACCTGCCCGCAGGAGGCGCCGACCGAACGGCCGCCCGCCGTCGCCGCGTCCGGGCCGGCGCCGCTGCCCTGGTGGGCGACGGAGCCGCCGCCACCGCTGCGGGAGCCGGCCAGACCCCTGGCGCCGTCGCGGCCGGAGGACGACGAACCGCCGGTGCGTTCCCCGTTCGGCCCGGACGACGGCGTCCGCTTCAAACGCGGCCTGATCATCCATCGTCTTCTCCAGAGCCTGCCCGACGTACCCTCCGAAGGGCGCGCCGAAGCTGCCCGTGCATGGCTCTCCCGGCCGGTTCACCGCCTGAGCGAAGAAGCCCGGAACGAGATCGCCGCGGAAGTGGTGGCGGTTCTCGAGCACCCGGACTACGCGGCGCTGTTCGGTCCAGGCAGCCAGGCCGAGGTGCCGCTGACCGGCGAGGTCAACGGCAGAGTGATCTCGGCGCAGGTGGACCGCCTTCTGGTAACGCCCGACCTGGTCACGATTCTCGACTACAAGACCCATCGACCGCCGCCCCGCGACCCCACCGATGTCCCGGTCCTCTACCTCAAGCAAATGGCCGCCTATCGCGCCGCGCTGGCGTTGATTTATCCAGATCGACCGGTTCGCTGCGTCCTGTTGTGGACCGACGGACCGCGGCTGATGACCCTCGATCAGGAACTTCTTGATCGGCACACGCCTTGACCAAGCCTTATACGCTCCATAGATTGACCCGAGCGTGACGAGAAAGTTTTACCAGCCGGTTTCGTTAACTCGCTGAAAGGATTTGAAAAATGCCGAAACACGTTACGGATGATTCTTTCAACGCCGATGTTCTCAAGGCCGAAACGCCGGTACTTGTCGATTTCTGGGCGGAATGGTGCGGGCCTTGCAAGCAGATCGCGCCGGCGCTCGAAGCGTTGGCCACCGAGATGAGCGATAAGGTCACCATCGCCAAGCTCAATATCGACGAAAACCCGATGACGCCCTCCAAGTATGGGGTGCGCGGAATTCCCACCCTGATGCTGTTCAAGGACGGACAGGTCGCGGCGACCAAGATCGGCGCCCTGCCCAAAGGCAAGTTGTCCGAGTGGCTCGATTCAGTCTTGTGAACGGGCGCACCGCCTCGCGGTCCCGCTGACCCGACCCCGCCGAAAGGCGGGGTTTTTGATTCCCGCCAAGGCGGTCACATGCCGTTCTCTCTCAGCACCACACCCGCCAGGTAAAGCGAGCCGCAGACGAGCACGCGGGCCGGGCCGGATGTCTCGCGGGCCAACCTGGCGAAGGCATCCTCCAGTCCCGCCGCCGGCTCGGCGGTGAGCCCGGCGGTCGCGGCGGTCGCCACCAGGTCCTCGGCGGTGAGGCTGCCCTCCTCGCGGGGAATGGCGATGGTGATCAGCCGTCCGACGAAGGGCGCCAAAGGGGTGACGAACCCTGCCGCGTCCTTGCTCCGCAGCATTCCCAGGACCACGCATAACGGCCGGTCCCGCCAGACCCGAGCATGAACCGCCAAGGCTTCGCCGGCAGCGGGATTGTGGCCGCCGTCGAGCCAAAGCTCCCAGTCTCCCGGCAGCATCGACCTCAGCCGCCCGTTATCCAGCCGCTGCAGCCTTCCCGGCCATCTGACCTTCTCCAGACCCTGCCGAACCGCCTCCGCTCCGACGTGAACGCCCGGCAAGCGCCGGATGCAGGCGACCGCCAACCCGGCGTTGGCAACCTGATGAACGCCGCGCAGGCCCGGTCGCGGCAGGCTCAACCTGTCCTCGCCGTTCTCGACGATCATGCCCTCGGTGGTTGCTTTCGACGACCAGTCGACGCCCTCCCGAATCAGCGGCGCACCGACGGCTTTGGCGCGGTCGCGGATCACCGCTGCCGCTTCCGGCCTCTGCGCGCCCACGACGCAATCGACCCCGGGTTTCAGTATCCCGGCCTTCTCGAAGGCGATCTCGCCGAGCGTCTCGCCGAGAAACGACTGGTGATCGACGGAGATCGGGGTAATCGCGGTCAACGCCGGCCGCCGCACCACGTTGGTGGCGTCGAGGCGCCCCCCGAGACCGGTCTCGAGCAGGGTCAGGTCCGCCGGCGCGCGCGCGAAGGCGAGCAGCGCCGCGGCGGTGGTGATTTCGAAGAAGGTAATCGGTTCGCCGCCGTTGACCGCCTCGCATTCCTCGAGCACCGCGATCAACGCGACCTCGTCGATTTCTTCGCCCGAAACGACGATTCGCTCGTTGAAGCGCACCAAGTGCGGCGAGGTGAAAACGTGGACGCGAAGGCCTTGAGCCTCCAGCATCCCCCGGACGAAAGCGACCACCGAGCCCTTGCCGTTGGTCCCTGCAACATGAAAGACCGGCGCCAATCGGTCCTGCGGACGCCCCAGGAGGGCCAAAAGCCGCTCGATCCTGCCCAGGGAAAGATCGATGACCCTGGGATGCAACCGTTGGAGACGGGAAAGGACGACGTCGCTACTCAGCGGCGCGCTCCAATGGCGGGGTCGACACTTCGGAAGCGGTCGCGGCTTCGTCGGGCGGCGTGTCCCTTCGGTCCTCGATTTCCGGGATCACCGGCACCCTGTCGGCCGAGGGAAGCGGGTTGCGCAGGAGGCCGATGAGACGGACCAGGGTCTCGCGAAGTTCGTGGCGGTGCACGACCATGTCGATCATGCCGTGTTCGAGCAGATACTCGGCCCTCTGAAAGCCCTCCGGAAGACTTTCGCGGATGGTCTGCTCGATCACCCGCGCGCCGGCGAAGCCGATCACAGCCCCCGGCTCGGCGATGGTGATGTCTCCGAGCATGGCGAAGGACGCGGAAACGCCGCCGGTGGTCGGATCGGTCAGAACCACGATGTACGGCAAGCCGGCCTCGCGCACCTCCTCGACGCCGATCGTCGTGCGGGCCATCTGCATCAACGACAGGATCCCCTCCTGCATCCGCGCGCCGCCCGAGGCCGGGATCACGATCAACGGCACCTTTTCCGCGATCGCCTTGCGCGCGGCGGTGATCAGCCCCTCGCCGACGCCGACGCCCATGGAGCCGCCCATGAATTCGAAATTCAAAGCCGCGACCACCACCGGCTGCCCACCCATGTCGCCGTGGGCCACGGCCAGCGCCTCCGACCGGCCGGTCTTGGTTTGGGCCTCCTTGAGGCGTTCGGTATACTTCTTGCGGTCGCGGAACTTGAGCGGATCGGCGGGAGTCTTGGGCAGCTCGACGGTCTGATAAGCCCCGTCGTCGAACAGCATCGCCAATCGCTCGTTGACGCCGAGGCGCATATGGTGACCGCAGTGTGGACAGACCCTGAAGCTCTTTTGCAATTCCCGGTGGAAGATCATCTGTCCGCAACTGGGACACTTGTTCCACAGGTTTTCGGGAACCTCCCGGCCGCCGCCGACCAGTTCCCTCAGCTTCGGACGGACAACGTTGGTCAACCAGCTCATTCCGCTGCTCCTTTTACGCCGGCCCCGCGGACGCCGCCGGCGAGCTCGCCAACGAAGGAGAGCACCGCATCGACCAGTCCGGGAAGAGCCGCACCCGTTTCGTCGAGATTCTCCGCCACCTTGGCGACCAAAGCCGAGCCGACGACCGCGGCGTCGGCCGCAACGGCCATCTCCGCCGCCTGCTCCGGGGTCTTGATGCCGAAACCGACGGCAACGGGGATCCGGGTGTGGCGCCGAATGCGTTCGACCGCGCTCGCCACGTCGGTCACCACCGCGGACGCGGTTCCGGTGATGCCGGTAATCGACACGTAGTAGACGAAGCCGCCGGCTTTGGCCAATACCACCGCAAGGCGGTCGTCCTTGGTGGTCGGCGCCACCAGGAAGATCAGATCGATACCGGTCGCCGCCGCCGGCCCGAGCAGCTCGTCGCATTCTTCCGGCGGCAGGTCGACGACGATCAGGGCATCGACTCCGGCGGTGGCGGCCTCGCTGACGAATCGTTCGACACCAAAGACATAGATCGGGTTGTAGTAGCCCATCAGGACGACCGGAGTATCGGCGTCGCCACGGCGAAACTCGGCGACCATCGCCAGGGTTGCCGCCAGCGTCTGACCGGCCTTGAGCGCCCGCTGCGACGCCGCCTGAATGGCCGGTCCGTCGGCCATCGGATCGCTGAACGGGACGCCCAACTCGATGACGTCGGCTCCCGCGGCGGGCAGACCGCGGAAAACCTCCATCGACGTCCGGCGATCGGGATCGCCGGCGGTTACGAAGGTGACGAGACCGCCCCGGCCCTCCCGTTTCAGTGCCTCGAAGCGGCGGCCGATGCGACCGGCGGAACTCACAGCTCCACCCCCAGGTGACCGGCGGCGGTAAACACGTCCTTGTCGCCGCGACCGCACATGTTCATCACCATCAAATGGTCGCGCGGCAGGTCGCCGGCAATCCTGGCGACGTGGGCCAGGGCGTGCGCCGGTTCCAGCGCCGGGATGATCCCCTCGGCGCGCGAGCACAGCTCGAACGCGCCGAGCGCCTCGGAATCGGTGACCGACACGTACTCGACCCGGCCGGTATCGCGCAGCCAGGCATGCTCCGGACCAACCCCCGGATAGTCGAGACCGGCGGCGAGGGAATGCCCTTCGTTGATCTGGCCGTCGCTGTCTTGAAGGAGGTAGGTGCGGTTTCCGTGGAGCACGCCGGGATCGCCGGCGGTCAGCGAGGCGCAATGCTCGCCGGTGTCGATGCCGTGGCCCGCCGCCTCGACGCCGATCATCCGAATGTCCGTATCGTCGAGGAAGGGATGAAACAGGCCGATGGCGTTGGAGCCGCCGCCGATGCAGGCGACCAGCGAGTCCGGTAGCCGGCCCTCGGCCTCGACGATCTGCTCGCGGACCTCGTTGCCGATCACCGACTGGAAATTGCGGACCATCACCGGATAGGGATGGGGGCCTGCGACGGTGCCGATCAGGTAGTAGGTATCCTCGACGTTGGCGACCCAGTTGCGCAGGGCCTCGTTCATGGCGTCCTTGAGGGTGCCGGACCCCGACCGCACCGGCCGCACCTCCGCCCCCAGCAGTTTCATCCTGAACACGTTGGGCGACTGCCGCTCGATGTCGGTGGCGCCCATGTAGACCTCGCAGTGGATGCCGAACAGCGCGCAGACGGTGGCCGTCGCCACCCCGTGCTGGCCGGCGCCGGTCTCGGCGATGATCCGTGTCTTGCCCATCCGCCGGGCGAGCAGGATCTGCCCGAGGGTGTTGTTGATCTTGTGGGCGCCGGTGTGGTTGAGCTCGTCGCGCTTGAAGTAAATCTTCGCGCCGCCCAGCCGTTCGGTCAGCCGTTCGGCGAAATAGAGCGGGCTCGGACGGCCGACGTAGTGCTTGAGATAGTAGTCGAACTCGGCGGCGAACGCCGGATCGTCACACGCCGCCCGATAGGCGCGCTCAACCTCCAGGATCAGCGGCATCAACGTCTCGGCGACGTAGCGGCCGCCATAGATGCCGAAGTGGCCGCGCTCGTCCGGCCCTGCCCGATAAGTGTTCACAGCTTCCATGGATCGCTCATTGTCCGGGATCACGTCCTCTAAGGCGACGATATAAGCCACCTCGAAGCGCCGGACAAAGGTTCTTGTGCACCTACGACCGGGGCGGCCACCGGTCGGCGCCTCAGATTGCCGCGGCGATCTTCAGCAACGTCCGGATTTTGGCCGGGTTCTTGAGCCCCGGCCGGTCCTCGACACCAGAGGAGACGTCGACCGCCGGAGCGCCGCTGGCGCGCACCGCCTCGACGACGTTTTCCGCGTCGATACCCCCGGCCAGCAACCACGGCAGGCGCCATCCCCGGTCCCGGACCAGCGACCAGTCGAAAGCCCGGGCGTTTCCCCCGGGACGGCTGGCGCCCTTCGGTGGCCGGGCATCGAACAGAAGCATGTCGGCTGCGCCCTCGTAGGACCGCGCCGGGACGAGATCGTCGGCGTCGGCGATCGGCACCGCCTTGATCACCCGAATACCATACCGCGCCTTGACCTCGGCCACCCGTTCCGGCGGTTCCGCGCCATGCAACTGCACCATGTCCAGGGCGACGGCGGCGAGCACTTCGTCCAGCAGCGCGTCGTCGGCATCGACGAACAAGCCGACCCGGGTCGGCCCGGTCGGCGCCGAAGCCAGAAGCGCCGCGGCCCGAGACGGGGTCAACGACCGCGGCGACGGCGGGAAGAAGACGAAGCCGATATAGCGGGCCCCGCCCTCGACCGCAGCGGTCACGGCCTCGGGCGTGCTCAGCCCGCAGATCTTGACGTCAACCGGCATCTGCGAGCGCGGTGATCTCCTCGCCGATCCGCCGCGCCGCCTCGGCTGGGTTGGCGGCGGTGGTGATCGGCCGCCCGATCACCAGGAAATCGGCGCCGAGCGCAACCGCATCGGCTGGAGTGACGATACGCTTCTGATCGCCGGCGGAGGCCCAGCTCGGGCGGATGCCCGGAACGACGAGTTTGAAGTTCCTGCCGCAGGCGCCCCTCAACGCCACCACCTCCTCCGCCGAACAGACCACCCCGTCGAGGCCGCAGTCCTTGGCCATCACCGCCAGGCGCACGACCTGGTCGCGCACCGTTCCGAAAATGCCGACGGCAGCCAAGTCCGCGGTGACCAGCGACGTCAACACCGTCACCGCGAGAACCATCGGCCGTTTGGCGCCGGCTTCGGCTGCCGCGTCGGCGGCCGCACGCATCATCGCCGCGCCACCCAGGGCGTGAACGTTGAGCATGAACGGTTCGAGCGGCAGTGCCGCGCGAACCGCGCCCGCCACCGTGCTCGGGATGTCATGGTACTTGAGGTCGAGGAACATCGGCAGACCGAGCTCGGCGATCCGCTGCACGCCGGCCGGGCCGTTGGCGGTGAAGAACTCCTTGCCCAACTTGATGCCGCCGACCAGACCCTCGAGCCCCCTCGCCATCGAAAGCGCCCGCTCCACATCGGTCGTGTCCAACGCGACGACGATACGGTCCGACGGGTTCTTCATGGGCGCTTCACGATTTCAGGTCGGGCATGTTGTCACGGCAATCTTCGGGATCACCGCAGCGGTTATACTTCGTTGCCGTTCGCCAGACCAGCGCCGCGCCGCTGGTTCAGGCCGCATTGGCGGGCGGAAGAGGAATCGTCGCCTGCTTTTCAGCGCGTTCCAGCTTCCTCAGTCTTTCCTGCAGAATCGCCATTTCGCGCCGATCGGATTCCGCCCGTCGCGCATAGTCTCGCGCCCGCTGCCGCGCCTTGCCGCCGTGAAGCCAAGCGATCACGCCGCCCCAGACGAAACCGACGAAAACCCCGATCAACCCGATTGCGAACAACGGTAGCGGCACCGCGTAAACGAACAGGTCGACCTCCACCATCTGGGTGTTGATCACCGCAAATACGAGAACAGCCAGCGAGATCGGCAGAACAACGATCCAAAAAAAGAACTTCATAGCAAAATCAAAAGCCTCCGCCCTGAAAAGGACCGGTTGGTTCAGCCGCCTTCGTTGATTTTCTCGCGCAGTTCCTTGCCCGTCTTGAAGTACGGAATGTACTTGGCCGACACGCTCACCGCCTCGCCGGTCCGCGGATTGCGCCCGGTCCGCGACCCGCGCTGCTTGACCGAAAAGGCGCCGAACCCCCTCAGCTCGACCCGGTCACCACGGGCAAGAGCGGAAGTGATTTCCTCGAAGATGGTGGTGACGATCCGTTCCATATCCCGCTGATAGAGATGTGGATTGGCCGCGGCAAGACGCGCAATCAGCTCCGACTTGGTCATCGGCGAGTCTCCCTCCCCCGAATTCACCCCCTCAACCGGCACCGGTTATGAGGCGGGCCTGCGCATGCCGTTTCCCGGCGCGCGCTACAGCTCAGGGTGCCAGAGGGAGATCAGTCCGTCAAGCCTAAGCCTTTCAGAAAAAATCGCTTTTCCGACCAGACCGCCGATCAGATCGCGAAGCCTGTCCTCCGGCCGGTCGATCTCCACGTCGCGCACCGGAACCGCCGAGTCGACGTTGCCGACCTCGTCCAGCCAGGCACGGGCCTCCGCCTCGCCGCCGAGTTCGTCGATCAACCCGTTGGCGACGGCCTGGCGGCCGGTGAACACCCGGCCGTCGGCCAGCGCGAGGGTCCGTTCATGGCCCAGCCGCCGGCGCTCCTCGACCATGCCCACGAACATCTCGTAGAGATCGAGGACCACCTCGCGGGCGGCTTCGCGAGCCGCCGGGGTAAAGGTCTCCAAAGGATTGGGTTGGGCCTTCAACGGCGTACTCTTGACCGACTCCGGCTTGACCCCGATCCTGTCGAGAAGGCCGGTGAGATCGGCGGTCTGCATGATGACGCCGATCGACCCGGTGATCGTTCCTTCGCGGGCGATAATGCGATCGCTGGCGATCGCGGTCATGTATGCCGCAGACGTCGCCACCTCGCCCATCACCGCCACCACCGGTTTGCGCTCGGCGACCCGGCGCAGGTGGTGATATAGCGCTTCGCCGCCGACGACAGTGCCGCCAGGGCTGTCGATGCGCACGATCAACGCCCGCACGTCGTCGTCGTCGGCAACGTCGATCAGAGCCTGATCGCGCCGCGGATCGTCGACGATGATGCCTTCGATGGAAAGCCGTCCGACGTGGGCGCGCTCGTAGAGCCCGCCGAAACGCCCGACGACGGCGATCACCGCCAGAACCACGGCAACCACCGCGGCGATCCGCCACAAGGTCAGACGCCGCTTGAGGCGGCGCCGGTCAACGACGATATCGGCGTCCAGGACCATGCTCGCTCCGAGTGCCGAGGCCCATCCCCAGCGGAATTCAGCCGGCGGGCTTTTCCTTCTTGCCCGTCCGCTTTTTGCCGGTCTCCTCCGGTTCGGGCTCGGATTCCTCGTCCGCCCGGGCCGCGCTCACGGCCTCCTCTTCGGGTGCGGCCTCGGCGTCCTCAGCCTTGTCCTCAACCTCCGGCGCAACGTCGACGGCCCCAACCAATTCCGTCTCGGCGGGCTCATCGTTATCCAGAGCTGCGGCTTCGGCCCGCTCGGCGGAAGCTTGCTTCTCCTTGATGGCGGCGCCGAGAATGTCACCGAGGCTCGCCCCGGAATCGGAGGAACCGTAGGCCGCGACCGCCTTCTTCTCCTCCTCCACCTCGCGCGCCTTGATCGACAGCACCAGCTTGCGCCCGCCATGGTCGACCTGGGTGATCTTGGCGTCGACTTTCTCTCCCGGTGCGAACCGGTCGGGCCGCTGCTCACCGCGGTCGCGGGACAGGTCGGCCTTGCGGATGAAGCCTGTCACCCCGTCACCGACTTTGACCTCGACCCCGTTGTCGAGCACGGAGGTGACCGTACACGTAACCACGGCCCCCTTCTTCATCTTGGCGACGCCCGATGCGAACGGATCGTCTTCCAGTTGCTTCACGCCGAGGCTGATCCGTTCCTTCTCCACGTCGACGTCGAGCAGCTTGGCGCGAACGATGTCTCCCTTGTTGTACTCGCTCGCCGCTTCCTCGCCGGTCTGGGTCCACGACAGGTCGGAGAAGTGGACCATGCCGTCGATCTCCCCGAGCAACCCGATGAACAGACCGAATTCGGTGATGTTCTTGATCTCTCCCTCGACCACCGAGCCGACGGGATGGCTCTCGAGGAACGCCTCCCAGGGATTGGCCATGCACTGCTTGAGACCGAGGCTGATCCGACGCTTCTCCTTGTCGACGTCGAGGACCACGACCTCCACTTCCTGACTGGTGGAGACGATCTTGCCGGGATGCACGTTCTTTTTGGTCCAACTCATCTCGGAGACATGGACCAAACCTTCGACTCCCGGCTCCAACTCGATGAAGGCGCCGTAGTCGGTGATGTTGGTGACCCGGCCGGTGAACTTGGCGGTGACCGGATACTTGACCTCGACGCCGTCCCAGGGGTCCGCCTCCAGTTGCTTCATGCCGAGCGAGATACGCTGGGTCTCCGAATTGAAGCGGATCACCTGAACGTTGACCGTTTCGCCGATCTGCAGCGCCTCCGTTGGATGGTTGATGCGCTTCCAGGAGATGTCGGTCACGTGCAGCAGCCCATCGACGCCGCCGAGATCGACGAACGCGCCGTAATCGGTGATGTTCTTGACCACCCCTTCCAGCACCTGGCCTTCCTTGAGGTTGGCGATCAACTCGGAGCGGGCTTCGGCACGGGTCTCCTCGAGCACCGCACGGCGCGAGACGACGATGTTGTTGCGGCTGCGATCCATCTTCAGGATCTGGAACGGCTGCGGCGTGTTCATCAGCGGGCCGATGTCGCGCACCGGGCGGATATCCACCTGACTTCCCGGCAGAAATGCTACGGCGCCGGCGAGATCGACGATGAAACCGCCCTTGACGCGGCCGAAGATGGTGCCGTTGATCCGCTCGCCCTTGTTGAACGCCGTCTCGAGCAGGTTCCACGCCTCCTCGCGGCGCGCCTTCTCGCGGCTCAGGCCGACCAGGCCGTCCTTGTCCTCGAAACGCTCGACAAACACATCGACGGTGTCGCCCGGCGCCAACGTGATGTCGCGGCCCGGGGTGCCGAACTCCTTCAAAGGAACCCGTCCCTCGGATTTCAGGCCGACGTCGACGACGACAATGTCGTTGTTGATGCTGACGACGGTACCCTTGACAACCCGGCCAATGAACCCTCCGTCTTCGCCCAGGGACTCGTCGAGCAATGCGGAGAAGCTCTCACTGAGGGCGGGATGGGTCTCTTCACCGGTGGCGCCGGAGGCGGAAGCAGTCATATCTTCGTTGTTCCTCGAGTCGTTGTTAATCATCAGTTCTTTGCCGGCCGGTTGTCTCCGGCGGTCTGGCAACAGCACAATTGTTCGACGCCGCCGCCGGCTCGCGGCGAGCGCCGTCCGTTGGTCTTCCGGGGATGTGCAAAGCCGAAGCCGTACCTATCCCGAAGGACTGCGCACACCGATGGCTTCGAGGGCCGCGGCGAACGCCCCGTCGGGATCCAAGTCGCTGGTATCGATAACGTACGCGTCTTTAGCCGGCTCCAACGGAGCGACGGTGCGCTCGGAATCCCGTGCATCGCGCTCCTTCATGTCCCGCAGAACGCGGCTATGTATAGCTTCGAGGCCGCGTTCCCGCAACTCCTTAAGGCGACGGCGCGCACGGACCTCCACCGAGGCGGTAACGAACAGCTTGGTATCGGCGTCGGGGCAGACCACGGTGCCGATGTCGCGGCCGTCGACGACGGCTCCCGGGGCGGCGCCCGGCGGGTGGGCGACGAAGTCGCGCTGGAAGGCGAGCAGCGCTTGGCGCACCGATGGAATCGCGGCGACCTTGGAGGCGGCGACCGCGGCCTCGTCGCCGCGCAACTCGCGACGCTCCAGATCGTCGACCGCGAGCGCCCGTGCCGCCGCGGTCGCCGCCCCCGGATCGGAGGGATCGCCCCCCGCCTCGATCGTCCGCACCCCCACCGCCCGGTAGAGAAGCCCCGAATCCAGGTAGGCGTAACCGAGATATTCCGCGAGCCGGCGCGCCAGCGTTCCCTTACCCGACGCCGCCGGCCCGTCGATCGCGATCACCCTCGCCTTGCCGCTCAACCCTCCGCTCCTTCGCTCCGCCCCTTTTCCGTGGCGGCGGGTCTTACCACAGTTGGCGGGCGAGCACCACGCCACCCACCGACTCGGCAATGACGCGTTGCAACCGCTCAAGGCGATTGTGCGCCGTCGGCGATGCCCGTAAACAACGAAAAGCGATCCCGATGGCGGTGACGGAGAAGCAAATGACCGGTGCGGTTGAGACCAACGAGATCCATGGATCCGATCCGGAGACGGCGCGGATCCTGTTGCGCATCGGCGCGGTGAACTTCCGCCCCGAGGATCCGTACAAGTTCACTTCCGGCTGGGCGAGCCCGGTCTATATCGACTGCCGCCGGCTGATTTCGTTCGTGCCCGAGCGCCGTCACGTGATCGCCAAGGCGATCGACGTGCTCGACGAGCGGTGGTCGGCCTCGACGCCATCGACGCGGTAGCGGGCGGCGAAACCGCCGGCATCCCCTACGCCGCCTGGCTCGCCGAGGCGATCTCCCGGCCGATGCTCTACGTCCGCAAGAAGCCCAAGGGGTTCGGCCGCGACGCCCAGATCGAGGGCCATCTCACCGAGGGCTCACGGGTCCTGCTGGTCGAGGACCTGGCCACCGACGGCGCCAGCAAGGTCAACTTCGTCGATGCGCTGAGGACCGCCGGCGCCGAGGTCGGCGACGCCTTCGTGGTGTTCTTCTACGGCATCTTCCCCGGCGCCCTGGCCGCCTTGGAGGAGGCCGGCATCCGCCTGCACTTCCTCGCCACCTGGTGGGACGTGGTCCGCGAAGCCGAGGCCGGCCGCCATTTCCCGCCCGAGAGCATCGCCGAGGTGCGCAGATTTCCTCACCGACCCGGTCGGCTGGTCGGCCGCCCACGGCGGCCGCGATAAATTGTAGCCGACAGGTTCAAAACGAACCGACGCGCTCCCTCTTCACCGCGTCGGGGGAGAGGAAGTTCCGGCCAAGATACATCTAAGTGTCCGGCTTATAATGTGTTGTTAAGAGACCGGCTTGTAATCTTACTGCGTCACGTCCCGACCTCGATCGCCACCATCAGACACCACATTGCTCACGCCCTCGCGCCCACGGTGAACCGACGTCCGTGCTGCGCCCAGACGTTCCCGCCGCGCTCGCTTCCTCCACCACGTTCGTGACGCAGTAAGATTAGGAGTTGGACTCTCAGTCCTGGTGAACCGAATTATATCCTCCAACATGCCCCACCGGCCGAGGTAGACCGTGCCGCCTATCTACAAAGTCCGATGCGATACGTGTGCATTTGAAACAAATAGACGTTCTTCGCAGGTCCTCTACGTCACTTTGGAAGATGGCTCACAAGAGTATTGTCCTCATCCAGGCGAGTGGCTTTGGGCCGAGGCATCGACTGGATGCCGTTGGCAGGAACTAGATAAGGCCGGTCGTTTGAGCCGGCGCCGTCCTTTCTTGTGCCTGGATTGCGGTAAATCGGACTACTACGAACCCCGGGAGAGAAAAGCCGGAAGCCGCTTCGGGAGGGGCCTTCGACGGCCAAGACCGGAGAGCCAACTTCGGTGCAATGGCTGTGGAGGAAGCAGTCTATACCCGTTTTATTGTGTTGAACCGATGCCACGCGGTTGTGTAACGGCCATCGTGGCACTGGTTTGGGGGGGTGCCGGCGTGGGCTTCGGACTTTACGGGTGCATCGATCTCTTAAGAGGCCATGGTCCGGGAAAACTGTTCGCTGGGGGTGTTTTTCTCTTGGCCGCTATTGGCTTCGGGATATTCCAGCATGGCTTGGACAAGTGGCACAAGTCCAAGTCCAAATCCAAGCCCAGATCCCCGAACTGCCCAAAATGCCGAGAAGGAGAGCTCACCAGGGAGCGTGTCGGAACATCTTGACCGGGGAACGGAACCTCACGTACGCAAGCCATGAACGCCCTACATCGCCTGAGAGCACCGATTTGAAGCCGGACCCAGCGCGTCTCCCGGCACGATATTGGGGATTTTTCAGCGAGTTAAATCGGTTAAAGGATTGGGCGTGACCATGTCCCAGGCGAGCGGCATGCCGCGGCTGAGGTCGCGGGCGGCGCGGCGGCCGAGGATCGACGGCATGTGCTTGGGCGAAAGCCCGTAGCCGGGACGGATCGACCGCAGGTTGTCGGCGTTGAACGTCTCGCCGGCGGCGATGTCGGCGACCACGAACAGCGAACGGCGGAACGCCTCGCTGCCGCGCTCGCTGTTCTTGCGGCGGTAGTCGACCCGGCCCAGCGCCTGCCAGGCGGTCCTGCAGTTGTCGCACAGCGCCTTCAGTTCGGCCGGCTCCAGCGAGAAGGCGGCGTCGGGCCCGCCGTCGGCGCGGCGAAGAGTCACGTGCTTCTCGATGACGGCGGCGCCCAGAGCCACCGCCGCGGTCGCCACCGCGGTGCCCAGGGTGTGATCGGAGAGGCCGGTGACGGCGTCGAAGGTCGCGGCCAGGTGGGGAATGGTCCTGAGGTGGGCGTCGGCAGGATCGGTGGGATAGCCGCTGACGCAGTGGAGCAGGATCGGCGCGGCGCAGCCGGCAGCGCGGGCGGCGGTCACCGCCTCGCGGATCTCGGCGAGATCGGCCATGCCGGTGGAGATGATCAGCGGTTTGCCGGTGGCGGCGACCTTCTCGATCAACGGCAGGTCCACCGCCTCGAACGACGCGATCTTGTAGGCCGGCGGCTCGAACTTCTCGAGGAAGTCGACCGCGGTCGGATCGAACGGGGTGCTGAACACGGTGATGCCGAGGTCGCGACCCTTGGCGAACAGCGCGCCGTGCCACTCCCAGGGGGTGTGGGCCTGCTCGTAGAGCCGGTAGAGGCTGTTGCCGTCCCACAGCCCGCCCTGGATGTGGAACATCGGGTCGTCGTGGTCGATGGTCAGGGTGTCGGCGGTATAGGTCTGCAGCTTGACCGCGTCGGCGCCGGCCGCCTTCGCCGCCTCGATCAGCGCCAGGGCGCGGCCGAAATCGCCGTTGTGGTTGCCGGAGATCTCGGCGATGACGTAAGGCGGATGGCCGGGTCCGATCGGCCGGCCGGCGATGGCGACGGTGCGATCGGTCACTGCCGGTGCTCCCTCGCCGCGGCGGCGATCGGCGAAACTGATGCAAGCCCGCTCCGGACCTCGCCGACGGGATCGGCTCCGCTCGCGGACGCGTCCGAAGACCGATTGACCAACCAGCCGTTGTCACGGGTGTAGCCTGCACGGGCGAAAAGAGCCTCTGAGGCCGTGTTACCCGATTTCACGCGCGCCACCAACACCGCGTCTGCAACCAACTCCCGGGAGAGAGCAAGCCCGCCACTCGCCACGCCCCGTCGATACAGATTCGGCGCGACGAATATGGAAACTTCGTACGCCTCCCCGATCCCGTCGATCGTCTTTTTGTCGAGCCGGACCACGCCCGCCGGCTTGCCTTCGAAGACGATGATATTGAAGATCGTCCGCGGATCGCCCAGGCGCTCGGCCAACCACTTGTAGTGCTCCTCGCATTGCGGCGGATCGGGATTGAGTGCGAACTGTCTCGTCCTAGGATCCCGCTGCCAGACCAGCATCAGTTCCGCATCGTCCATCGATGCCGGGCGAAGCGCGATCGTCCCCCGCTTCGCGTCGGTCACGGAGCCCAGTTCCGACAACAGTCGCTTTACACCCCGGCCGTCGCAGATCGCCGCGGCGGCGCGGGCCATCGCCCGTCGGCGTCCCGCGTCGTTGGCGAGGGCGGTAACAGCGCGGGCCACCATCGCCGGCATGACGTCCCGGTGGCGGCCGATCGACGTGCAGGCCCCCGCCGCGGCCAGCCGTTCGGCGACCAGTGCCTGGTTCTCGGCGGTGATGATCACCACCGACGGCAGGCCGAGGCAGCACCGCTCCCACGACGTGGTGCCGCCGGCGCCGACGGCGATGTCGGCGGCCGGCCATCAGTTCGGCGATGTTCTCGCAATCGACGTGAACGCGGGTCCGTTGCGGCATCGCCGCCGCCAGGGTGGAGACCGCCGGCAGATGCGGCGCCCCGGCGCCGAGGACCACGTCCACCGCGGCGGAGAGGCCGCTCTCGTAGATCCCCTCGAGGACGATGCCGGTGACGTTGTCGGCATCCGTCGCCCCGACGGCGACGAGGATGCGCGACACCGGCCTTCCCTGCTCCCGGCGGGCGAGGGTGGCGCGGCGACGTGTGGCGAACGTCGGCCGCACCAGCGCGTAGCGGGACCCGGCCAGCACCCGGCAGTGGGGCTGGCACCAGCTGGGTGTAGTCCGAGCGCTTGCGCCCGAAGGTCTGGTCGAGAAGCAGGTCGGCGTCGTGCCGCCGGTCGGCCAGGTCGTCGATGACGAGAATGCGCTCGGCCCACTGCCTGCAGGCAGTCTCGAAGCGGGTGTCCCGCCGGTAGTGGTCGACGACCAGCAGATCCCACGCATCGCCGAACGCCTCGGCGATCCGCGCCGGTTCGTCCTCGATCGGCCCGTCGAGCACCGCCACCTGATCGACGGCTTCCGCCAGGCCCGGGATCACCGCGAGGGTCTCCTCGCGGACGGCGAACGCCCGGGCCCAGCCGGCTTCCGCGAGCGCCGCCGCCAGGGTCAGGCAACGCCGGACATGGCCGCCGCCGATCGCGGCGGAGCCGTCGCAGCGAAAGACCGCCAACGGCCTGCGGGAACGGCGTTTGCCGACCGTCATTGGCTAGGCCCCCATCGACTTGTTGAGGCCTTCGTGGCGATCCTGACCGGCGTTGATGGCGAACAACGCCGGATCGGCCTCGACAATCGCCAGCGTCGCCGCCCAGTCCCAGGCCCGGCGGCCGGCAGGCAGGCGCGCGCACAGGGTATCGAGAAACCGGAAGTCCCGCTCGTTGTCCAGGGTCCACCGATGTTCGGCGGCGACGCCCCCCGGCATCGGCAGGTTGACCTTAGATGCCTCGGGATGGTTGCGAACATACTGGGTGACATGCTCGCGCTCGTAGGGCTGGGTCGCTTCCCGCGTCGATCGTTCCAGCCACTTGAAGGTGATCGCCTCGCAGTCGAGGCCGTGTGGCCAAGTGGGCGGCATGTTGTTGCAGGCGTAGTCGGCATCGGTTTCCGCCCGCAGACGTAGCACCGCGGCGCACACCTCCGGGTCGATCAGCGGACAGTCGGCGGTGATGCGCATGATCACGTCGATGCCCAATGCCCGGGCTGCGCGCCAGTACCGGTCGAGAACGTCCGCCTCCGAACCGCGAAACACCTTGGCACCACAGCGCACGGCTTCCCCCGTGACCGCGTCGTCGGCGTCGCCGGCGGGAACCGCGCAGCAGACCACGTCGACCCCCTCGGTGGCGAGACAGCGCTCGATCACATGGGCGAGAACGGTCCGTCCGGCGAGCGGCATCAGCACCTTGCCCGGCAGACGGCTGGACCCGCTGCGGGCCTGAACGACGATGCCGGTGACGGTCATGCCGCCTCGGTCCTCTCGAGGGACGCGGACAGCGCCTCGACCACCCGCTCGACGTCCGCCTCGGTCATCCCCGGGAACAGCGGCAGACTGAGACAGCGCGCGTAGTACGAGCGGGCGCCGGGGAGGTCGAGCTCGCCGTAGCGGCGGTGGTAATAGGGCTGCAGATGCAGCGGAACATAGTGGACCTGGGTGCCGATCCCCCGTGACTGCAGGCACCGCATCAGGTCGGCGCGGCCGACGCCGGCGGTCTCGAAATCGATCAGCACGACATAGAGGTGCCAAGCAGGTCGGCAACCGTGAACGCGGCCGACGGGGCGGACGGCGGGTGCCAGCGCACGCAACATTCGATCGTAGCATCCGGCCAACTCGCGCCGGGCGGCGACGAAACGACCGAGCTTGTCGAGTTGGCTCAGGCCCAGCGCACAGTGGATGTCGCTGGCCCGGTAGTTGAAGCCGACATCCGGCAGCTCGTAGTACCAGGGATGGGGTCGGCCGTCGGCATCCTGCGACAGCGCGATGTTCTCGAATTCCTCCGCCTCGCGGACGATGCCGTGGCTGCGGAAGCGTCTCAGTCTCCGGTCGAGCGCCGGATTGTTGGTGGTGACGACACCGCCCTCGCCCATGGTGACGGTTTTCACCGGATGCAGCGAGAACACCGAGAGATCGCCGTGCCGGCAGCTTCCGACCCGGTGCCACTCCCCCGTCGATGACCGGTAGGCGGCGCCGACGGCGTGGCAGCCGTCCTCGAACACCCGGAGTCCCTGCCGCGAGGCGATCGTCGCCAGCTCTTCGATGTCGGCCGTCTGGCCGTTGAGATGAACCGGACAGACCGCCTTGACCTTGATCCCCGCCCTCCACGCCCGAGAGATCGCGTCCGCCAGATGCTCGGGTTCCATCAACCCGGTCTCCGGGTCGACGTCGGCGAAGACGACCTCGGCGCCGACGAAACGGGCGCAGTTGGCGGTGGCGGCAAAGGTCAGGGTCGGCACCACGACGCCGTCGCCGGGACCGAGCCCGAGGGCCAGACAGGCGAGATGCAACGCGGCGGTGCCGCTCGAGCAGGCGACGGCATGATCGGCTCCGACCTCGGCGGCGAACGCCTGTTCGAAGCGCTCGACCATCGGACCGGAGGTCAGCCACGGCGATCGCAGAACCGCGTTGACCTCGGCGATGTCGTCTTCCTCGATCGACTGTCGGCCGTAAGGCAACAACCGCCCGTCAGCGGTCATCGGCTTTGCCCGACCTCCCTCAGCATGTTGCCGAGCCTCTCGGCGTCGATCCAGTCGACGTTGCGGTCGCTGGAGTAGACGAAACCATCGGCGACCGGGGTGCCCTGGGTGGCCTCGACCTCGTCGCCCTCGTCCGACCAGAACTTGAACACCGGCCGGATGATGTAGCGGTCCTTGATCTCGACGACCGTCCGCGCCTCTTCGGCGGTGATCAGAACCTCGTGCAGCTTCTCGCCCGGGCGGATGCCGACGACTTTGATCGGGATTCCCGGGGCCAGGCACTCGGCGAGATCGGTGAGGCTCATGCTCGGGATCTTGGGGACGAATATCTCGCCGCCCCGCGCCATCTTCATGCAGGAAAGGACGAAATCGACGCCCTGCTGCAGGGTGATCCAGAACCGGGTCATCCTCGGATCGGTGATCGGCAGGGTCGCCGCGCCCTCGCGGCTCAACTTCTGAAAGAACGGAATGACGCTGCCGCGGGAACCGACGACGTTGCCGTAGCGAACGACGGCGAACCGGGTGCCGATGCGTGCCGCTGAGATTGTTGGCGGCGACGAAGATCTTGTCGGCGGCGAGCTTGCTGGCGCCATAGAGGTTGGTCGGGTTGGCCGCCTTGTCGGTGGAGAGCGCGATGACCGTCTTCACCCCGCAGCGCAACGCCGCGTGGACGACGTTCTCGGCGCCCAGAACGTTGGTGTGGATGCATTCGCTCGGATTGTATTCGGCCACCGGCACGTGCTTGAGCGCCGCGGCATGGACGACGCAGTCGACGTCGCGCATCGCCATCTCCAGGCGCTGACGGTCGCGGACGTCACCGATGAAATAGCGCAGGCACCCGTACTCGGTCTCGCGCAGATCCTGTTGCATCTCGTACTGCTTGAGCTCGTCGCGGGAATAGATGATCAGGCGACGCGGCTCGTAGCGGTCGAGGACGGTCTTGACGAAACGCTTGCCAAACGAGCCGGTGCCGCCGGTGACCAGCACCGACTTGCCTTTCAGGTCGACCGACAGGTCGTAGTAGTTCGAAAGCGGCAGGTTGTAGTACCGCGACGCCGATCCGTTGGCTTGCGAATACGAGGCGTGATCGCACTGCGGCGAGATTGTGGTCTGGGAATGCTGGGTCATGACCCAGTTATCGGCTAATACTCGTTAAAGTAGAGTGAATTTGTATTCACGCTACTATTATTTTAAGCCCCTCGACATCCGTCTGCTTATGATCCTGGTCGACCGAGGAGAGCAGGTCCTTGGATATCTCGGTCATCTCGATGCACCGCTCGCGATAACAACCGATGAAGTGCTCGAAGAAGGCCCGCCGCTTCGCCTCGTCGCTGATCCGGCTGCCGAAAAAGCTGCCCAACCGCAGCATCGACACGATCGAAGACAGCGCCAGGCTGAAGAACCCGCGAAAATCGTCGCGCCGCTCGTTGATGAAATCGTGCAGGCGCGCTTCCATCTCGATGAAACCGCCGTCTTCGCCAAGGGTCGTCGCGAGAAATTCCTCGAACGCCTCGACAAAGCCTTCGCATCCCCGAACGTGGGCGTCGAGATCAACGTTCCGCAGTATCTCCCCGGCCTCGAAGGCGGGCATCTGCGCTTCCACCCGCGCCAGCACGACTTCGCGGCGGGGCAAGACATCGGGAAGGGTCACGGAAGCGGCAACCTTGGGCTTGGCTCCGTAGATCTTGGCCCCGTCGCTGCAATTGACGAGATGGGTTTGGCGTATGCGCTGAACCTGGCTCAGCATCTGCCGTCCCATGTCGAACGCCCAGAACGTCTCCACCGTTCCGCCGAAGTTTCCCGGAACCTTGCGGTCAAAGCGCTTGACGTACAACTCGTCGAGGTCGGTGTGCTCTTCCTTGAAATAGACGGAGTCCTTGGCGTGATGCAGACCCGTCTGCTTTTGCGCCAGATCGACGCCGAAAAGATAGACCTGAGTAAAGCCGAGATGGGCGGCGGCGCTGAAGGCCGTGTTGCACACCAGGGGATCGGCGCCGTAGAGCGGTGTCCCTTCACTTCTGAACAGGGTCGTCGAACTGAGTCCGGCGCGAAAGTAGTACCACCGCTTGTCGAACAGCCCCGAAACCCGGGGATCGACGGTTGTCGACGCGATCAGCGTGATCCCGTCGAAGCCGTACTCGTCGCGAACGCCGGAGAGAATGGTGTAGGTCAGTTCCCCGCGCTCGAGCTCGCAGTGGATATCGGGACGGATGCCGTTCTTGAGCAGGATGCCCAGGGCGGTTCCGCATGAAATCACGATCACCCGGTCCCGCAACTTGCGGATCTCCGGAAAATCCTTGTCGATCGACGGGCCGGCGCCGAGAATGAATACGGGAAGGTTCTGTTCGCGGAACGGCCGCGATTCGATCAAGTGAAACGGCCACCGCTCCAAGTTCTGAACGCAATTCCGGACCATCTCGATTTCGTCCTCGATAAAACCAGACGAAATATAGTGGTTTTTCAGGCGCTCTTTCAGAATTACTAACGTTTCTTTGAGCGTCCACGAATAGTAATGCGGACAAAAATATGACCCGTTGAGAAAGATATTGCCTTCTGTAGATACAATGCCTTCGACTGCCGCCGATATCTTGTCCGGATCTTTGGCGAGCACAAAGTGAAAAACAATCCCTCGTCTCTCTGCCGCGGCGAATACCTCACCCCAGTCGATGGCGGAAAGCGCGTGAAACAGGAACTCCGTGACCGGTTCGATCAGCACGATATGCTTGGCCGGCGTTTCCTCGACGAGTTGGGGAATGTGGTGGCCGAGACCGATGCCAAACACGAAGAGATAACCGACATCAACAACAGGCATTCCATCCATCACACCGGCCAGCCCATTGTTTCTCGAGTAGGCGATGAGGCTATTGAGAAGCTTGAGAGATATCGCTGAAAGATTGCAGTGGCTGGGGTTGGAGAAGCTGATCCGCTCCGGATACTGCCGGAACGACTGAAGTTGCTTTTCCGCCCACTCCGGCGCGGGCAGCGGGTACAGCATGCCGCCCCCCAGGTCTAAGTTGACGGCCGAACCATCCTTTTCGACCAATGCCGCGACCGGGCTGCCAATGCTGTCGAGGTGGCGCCAGATATCGGGATACCGGGTTTCGAAGATATCTCTATTCCGCTGGAACAGCGGGGACAATTGCTCGTTCATGCCGCGGGTACCGTCTCAATCGCGTTTCGCCCCTCGCTCGCTCGCCACATCTCTTCGTAAGCGGCTTCCAGATCGCGGGCGCGAGCCCGCGGGTCGAGGGCTTCGGCCGCCGCGAGATGCTCACCAATGGTCGAGTGGAACGACTTCCGCTTGTTTCCGTTAACCGCCCATTCGACGGCAAGCGCCACGTAATCGTCGCGGTTCTCGGCCGTCATCGACTTCGCAAACCCCAGGTTATGGAGCAGACTGCCGGCCAATCGCGTCTGACGGCCGCCGCCGACGGGGCAGACGACGGGCACCCCCGAGGACAACGCGTTGATCACTGACTGGGGCGACGGGTAAGGCACCGGCAAGAGACAGACGTCCGCCTGTCGAAAAAACGACGCGGGCGACGGCTCTGAAACAACGTCGACCCGGTGCGCCAAGCCGAAGTTGCCGAACAGACCGATCAACTGTGCCAGATTCTCGGAGGTGCGGAAATCGTGGTCCCTAAGGATCAGCACCGACTGGGGGACCGCATGGAGCACATGAGCCCAATACTCGGCGGTGACCGGATTGATCTCACGCAACGAGACGTCGGCGGCGAACACGATGGTTGAGGAGTCCCTCGGGGCGATCGGAGCATCGAGTGGCTCGCACGGGGCACAGACGACACATCCCAGCTCCAGATACGCCAGCCACTCGACATAGCGGCCGCCCCCCGACGGATCAGGGTCGACAAACCTGTCGGTGAGCAGAAAATCCATCGCGGCGAGCCCGGTGCCGCAGGGGCTGTTCATCCACGCAACCTGACAAGACGCCATGCGCATGCCAAAGGCAACGAGCAGATCGGGCGCAGAGAAGCCGGCCAGATCGACGAGAATGTCTACACCCTCGGCACGAACCATTGCCGCGAGGGTGAGCGGATCGGAGCCGGAAACATCCTGCCATCGATCGACGCCATTCTGGAAGACGACGTTGGCCGGGTCGCTGAGCGATCCGTAACCGAAACCGACCGTGGCGAAGCGCCCCCTATCCCGGTGCGACAGAACTTCCGCCGACGCCGCCAGCGTCGGGGATCCACCGCGCCCGGCCGCCAAGTAACCCACTGTCAGCGGACCGTCTCCGATCGACCGGGAGATGCCTGGGGCCTGCTTGCTCTTGATCCCGAACCTGTGGCCCCATTCCCGAAACGCTGCCGCTGTCCGGTCTGATTCGCACCTTGGATCGAACAGCCTTTGCACGAGTGGCGCCGCGCTGATCGCGGCGTTGTCCGGCGCTTGCGCCCGCGCCCATCGATGGCAGGCCTCGGACTTCATCGAACAGCCCAAGCGCGCCCAAGGCTTTGGCAAGCAAAGAGGCAATTCCGGGATCAAGCGGAAGCTGATGCTGTCCCGCCCGCAGCGTCTCCACCGCGGCACGCGGCATCCCCTGCGCAAGCAGGCAGTTTCCCAACGCCAGGTAGACCTCGCGGCTTGCGGGGTCGAAAACCAGATGCTGGCGCAACCAGTGCTCGGCTTCGACCCACTCTTTTGCCACCAGAGCATTGGCCGCCCGGCGAAACAAAGGCTTTTCCGAGATCGTCTGCAGCACATGCGCGAAGGTCGGAAATGAGGTCGGGATGCATTCGCGCAACGGCGGCGAGGACGGAATCGCCGTCGCCAGCTTGGCGTAATACACCGAGGTGTTCAGATCTCCAGCCAGCCCGTACGCGACCGCCAACAGGTCGGCATACTCCTGCACATTCGGGTCAACGGCGAACGCTCGGTGGGCAAGGGAGGCCGCACCAGCCAAGTCGAAGTCGTGAACCGACGCCAGGGCAAGCGCGAACAGCGCCTCCGGACAATCCGGAAGCTTTTCCAGAACCGGTTCGCAAAGCTCGCGGACCTGCGCCCACTCCCCTTCCTTCAGGGCGCACTCGACAGAATGCAAGAAATGGCCAATGCTCGGCACGTGCTCGAGTGCGTCGTCGGAAGACTTCTCGTTCATGTCGATATCCTGAGTGGCTCGCCGGCCGACTTCGCACCTGTCGACCTCGACCGGCAGCGGGCAGGCTCCCCTGGCGAAGCCCCAGATGCCTCCTGATTTGGCGAAGGGCTCGCATCGGCAGCTTCGTGCTTTTCGGGTTGTGGGGTGGTGAAGAGACCGCCGGCAAGCTCACGGTTGATCGCAATCAGCACGTCGAGCCGCCTGGGCGAGGGTTTGCCGATGGTTTCCACCGAATGCTTGTCGACGAATTGCGCCAGGGAAAGCACGTTGGTACGAAGGTCCATTGGGACCGTGCATTGGGGATCTAGTAACTCCGCCTGAATGATGGTCCAAAGCCGCCAGTTAATGCGGACGGCGGACAGCATTGCCTCACGGTCATTTGCGTCCCGGGCCGCCTTCATCTTGAGGGCCGCCTGGGTCAACGCCCACGCCTCCGTCCCCCTCGGATTCCCCGGCGGGGGCGGTGCGGCGTAGTTCTTCACTAAGTCGCTCGTGGGCATCGGACAGGACCTTTCTTTCGTGTTCAATGAGTTCCTGGGCCTTCTTGAGCGCCGAATAGTACTGCTCCTCATTCAAAAACTCGCAGACGGCCTCAACGATGGGCGCCGAACTCGGCGCTGCCCGGACATAACTAGCAATCAGGTCCTTAAAATGACGTAAATACTCGCCTCGGCGCTCGGGAAAAAGATACACACACTGCAGAGCATAATAAACTCGGCCGGCCGGCGTAACCGCGGATTCCGGCGTCAATATATCTGTCGAACTTAAGATAGATGCTTCATTTTTTATTGATATAGATATAGTCTTTCCGCTAACATTTTCGATTACAGCACCGTTTATTATTACCTGATGCCCTTTTTTTACGTTCATCACTAAGGCCATTTTTTCGTCCTCATCCCGATCCGCCATGGAATTGTTAGCCCCACTGCACGCCATTCAGCGCATGAGCGTCGCTGTTCTACCTAACGGTAAGCCCCCGGATCCGGACCTGGAAGAAAAACCTTGTAAGGTGGAAAAAGGCAATCGTAGCCGAAAGAAACGACCGAAAGACATCCCCCAAAACAGAAAACCGGGGAGGCGATGGCCTCCCCGGCTCCCGATGAAAGGCGTCCGAAGGTTTAGCGGAACAGCCCGATGATGCTCTGTTCGGCCTGTCCGGCGAACGACAGGGCCTGAATGCCCAACTGCTGGCGGGTCTGCAGCGCCAGGAGGTTCGCGCCCTCCTCGTTGAGGTCGGCGAGCGTGAGTTTGTCGGCGCCTTCCTGCAGCACGTTAGTGTACTGCGAGGTGAAATCCAGCCGAACCTTGAGGATGGCCGCATTGGTGCCGACGGTCGCGGCCTTCGACCTCAGGCCGGTAACAGTCCGGTCCAGGTTCTTGGCGACCGTGTCCGCCTTGCTGTTGAAGATGGCCAGTACCGATAGCCTTCGAGAGGTTGTAGGCCGATAGGCCGGCACTGAAGCCGAGAGTGTCGACGATCGACGCCGCGGTTCCGGTCACCTTGATGCCGAGGGCGGTTCCGGCCGAGTTCACTATGTAGTTGCTGACGTTGAGGTTGACACCTTGGACGTCGAGTTTCGAATCCGACTTCTCACTGAAACGGACACTCAGTGTCGACGTACTGCTGTTGAGAAGGTTGAGACCCTGATAGCTGGAGTCCTGCACCAACCTCTGGATCTGCGTCACCAATTCCTTAATCTGTTTGGCGGATTCTTTTCGTTCGTCCTTGCTTCCGCTGCGGGCCGAATCGACGATACCCTTGATCTGTTGGGTGAGATTTTCGATCGCGTCGGTCGCCTCGATGACCGTCTCCAAGGCGCTGATGCCCTGGTCGATCTTGTCCTTCCTTTCGGTCAAATCGGTTGCGCGGGAACTCAGGGACTTGGCCTGGAAGTACTTCACCGCGTCGTCGATCGGGCTCCTGATCGCCAAGCCGGTCGACAAGCGGTCCTGGGTCCGGCCGATCAGACCGGCGGTGTTCTGCAGGGAGAGAAGGTTGCCCCTTACGGATGCGGAAAGGGTGATGTCAGGCATTTGAAAGCCTCCATTTCTAAGGCATGATACATAAAGGCGCAGTTCTAGCGCCAACGCAGGTCAAGGTTGTAATCGCTATCTTATACTTGTGTCGAATGATTTTTTTCTACTAAAATTTGCACTAATTTATCCTCGTGCTTCACCTCGAGTGCCGCCAGGGGTCGGCCGTCCTGCGGCAGAGATCGCCCATCCGCACGGCAACATTTGCCGGACGATCAGCGGGACTGCTCTTGCCGATCCCGCCATCAAATATTTTTCTTATGTATTTTCAGATAGTTGACGGCGCCGTGTGACTTGGCCCGATGTTTGCTCGGGTGGAGGCGGTCCCCGCTACGGAGAAGGCACAGTGATTGACGACTTGACGATTGCGGCCACCGGCGGCTTTGAAAGCTCATCCATCGGCAGGCGGACCGGAGACGGCGCCGCCGCCGCCCGGCTTTCAAGCGTCTTTGGGGATCTCCTTCACGGATACGCTTCGTTTTCCGCGGGCGAACCGATCGCCGTATCCGCCATGGTCGGGCCCGGCGACGAGCCGCGGACACCGGCGGCCGCGGATCCCGCCACCCGCGGGGCTCCCGATGATCCCGACTATTCCGATGATTTGACCGACCGCGATTCGCGTACCGACGTTGATCCGGCCCGCCGCGCCGGGCGAGAAGACCTGCCGCCGGACGGTTACGGCGATGACCCGGCCGACTTGCCGGAGCCCGATCGGGCTTCCGGCGGGCGAGACGAGGCCGGCGGCACCGTTTCCGAAACCGCAGCGGAAACCGCCGGTGCCGCCGCCGGCGACGGCAAAGTCCCCGCCGATCATCCCGCCGGCCCCAAGCACGGAAGCGCCGCCGCTTCGACCCCGGGATCTCGTGCTGCCACCCCCACGGATACGCGGGATACCGCCGCGCCCACCGGAACCCCCACCCCGCTCGACGAAAGCCTGCTCAAGTCGGCGCGCGCCAACCCGCAACGCCCTTCCGGACCGAACTCGGCGCAGAGCGCGCAGACCACGGCGGCCGCGGAGACGACTGCCGCCACTCAACGACAGGCCGGCGGGTTGGCGAAGGCGATCGGGAACGGCGGCAAGGCGCAGGTGTCGGTGAATGTCGTCAAGGAGACCGAGACCCTGGTCTCGCGGCCCTCGTTCACCCTCGCGTCCGCCGCGGCGGCCCCCGGAGACGCCGGTCAGTCCAAACACCGCTCCAGCGGCAAGGGCGGTCAGGCGGACGCCGGTGCCAACGGCCCGCTTCACCCGACCGCCGCCCGGGTGCTGCCCCAGACGGCGGGCGCCCCACAACCCCCGTCCCCGCTCTCGGCCCAGGCCGGCGCAACGACGCAGGCCGCTCCCGCCGGTGGAGTCGCGAGCAACGCCGCCGAAACCTCGGTGGCGCCCACCGAAACCGTGGACGGCGACACGACCGGCCTCGCAAGCGCGGCGAACACCCTGCGCGGCGCCGGCCCCACGGCCGCGCAGGCGAACGGTGCCGGCAAGCTCACGCCCGATCATCGTCCCGTCGCCGATCAGATCTCGGTCAACATCAGCAAGGCGGTCAAGTCCGGCATGGACAGGATCGAGATCCGGCTGAGACCGGAGAGCCTGGGTCGCATCGAGGTCCGCCTCGAAGTCTCCCACGACGGCCGCGTCACCGCCGCAGTGACCGTCGACAACCGCGACACCCTCGAGTTGTTGAGGTCCGACGCGCGCGGCCTCGAACGGGCATTGCAGGACGCGGGACTGAAGGCCGATTCCGGCAGCCTGAGCTTCAGCCTGCGCGGCCACGATACCGAAGCCCGGCACGGCGGCGGTTTCGCCCCGAACGTGGCGCCCGCCGATGCCGGTGACGGCGGCGCCGAGGATAGCGACGAACCAACCGCATCCGCGGGCCCCACCCACCCGCAAGGCGGCGTCATGCCCAACGGACGGATCGACATCCGTGCGTAATCGACTTCCGAGGAAGGCCAACCGATGATTCTCCAAGGCATCTCCGGCTCGACCGCCCCCGCCGGCGGACAGGCTGCCACCGACAAGCAGAAACTGGATGACGACCTCAACCGGTTCCTCAATCTGTTGATCACCCAGTTGCAGAACCAGGACCCGCTGGATCCCCTGGACGCCAACGAGTTCACCTCGCAACTCGTACAGTTCGCCAGCGTCGAGCAGCAGATCTACCAGAACGCCAATCTCGAGAAACTGGTGGCCGGGCAACAGAACACCCAGGTCGCCGCCATGGTCAGCTACCTCGGCACGACCATCGAGGCCAGCGGCAACACCGTGGCGTTGGAAAATGGCAAGGCGGTGATGACCTACGCGCTCGGCGAGAACGCCGACGAAACGACCATCGCCGTGAAGGATGCGGCGGGCCAAGTGGTCGCCGTCACGTCCGGCGAAACCGCCGCCGGCCGACATACCTTCGAATGGGACGGTCTTGATTCCGAGGGAGAGCCATTGGCGGACGGATCCTACACGGTGGAGGTCAGCGCCCTGCGTCCCGACGGATCGTTCATCGATGTATCCACCACCATGTTCGGCCGGGTCACCGGCGCGACCATCGAGGACAACAAGGTCGTCCTCTCCGTCGGCGACATAAACGTCCCGATGGAGAGCGTGCTGCGGGTCGAACAAACCAAGACGGCGGAAAACGGAGAAAGCGGATCTTGATTTTGCCAAGCAACGGTTGTTTCGCGGCAGCGGACGGCCAAAACACTGTGAGATACGAAGAAGGAGACAAGATATGAGCTTGTTCAGCGCATTGACGGCAGGTGTGTCCGGTCTTTCCGCACAGAGCAGCGCCATGAGCGCCATCGCCGACAACATCACCAACGTCAATACCGTCGGTTACAAGAACGCCGACGTCGATTTCCAAACCCTCGTTACCAAGCAGACGACGAAGTCCTTCTACTCGGCCGGCGGGGTGCAGGCGCAGACCAAGAACACCTTCGACGTGCAGGGCCTGTTGCAATCGTCCTCTTCGCAAACCGATATCGCCATCTCCGGCAACGGCTTTTTCATCGTGAACGAAGCCAGCGAGCCGGTATCCGGTGACGAGTATCTGTTTACCCGAGCGGGATCCTTTGCCCAGGACGACGAGGGTTTCCTGAAGAATACCGCGGGTTTCTACCTGCAGGGATGGCCGACGGACGCCTCGGGCAACGTCGTTCTTCCGACCAACAGCAACGCATCGCTGCCCAATCAGAGCGTCATTTCCAACGATTTCCTCGAAACGATCAATCTGAGCCGCGTCGGCGGCGGGGCCGCGGCGACCTCCAATATGACGATTGGCGCCAATTTGCCCTCCAACGCCGCGATCGGCGACACTCAGCGGCTTGACACGTTCTTCTTCGATTCCCTGGGAAACCCCAACGCCCCGAGCTTCGCCTTTACCAAGACCGCGGCGAACGAATGGGACCTGGCGGTCGAGCCCCCCTCCGGCAGCGCGGTGGCGACGCTTTACGACAGCGCCGGCAACGTCTACCAGAGCGTCGGCCTGCTCGAGCTGACCGCCATTCCCGGACGCGGGCCAGAGCGTCCTCATCGGGGGGACCTCGTACACGTTCGTGAACGGTGCGTCACCCTTGGGCGACGACAACATCCAGATCGATGGCGGGCGGACCCTCAGCCAGGTCGTCGCCGACCTCCGCGACGAGGTCAACAACGACCTCGCCGGCACGCCCGCGTCGATCAGCGCTCCCGATGTCACCGCGCTGGTGATCACCGGCGATGCCGTGAACCCGAACATTGTCGTCGATCCCAACGGCGTCTCATCGGGCGGCTTGCCGGCGTCGCGGCAAACCAATGCCTTCACCGTCGAGGCCCGCGCCAACACCAACGCCGGCATCATCTTCGGTGCCGACGGACTTCCCGCGACCTTCAACGTCGACAGGCTGTCGGTGCTCGCTTTCGAAAACGGCGCGGCCGACATGAACGACGTCGATATCGACGGCGACGGCATCATCGATGTCGAACGCATCGCCCTCGACCTCGGCTCCATCGGCGAAGCCAATGGCATGACCCAGTTCGGCGGCGAGTTCACCCCCACCACGATGCAACAGAACGGGTCGCCGTTCGGCACCCTGGCGGGCATCTCGATCTCCGCCGAGGGGGTGATGGAGGCATTGTTCGACAACGGCGAAAGCCGGCCGATCTACAGAATACCGGTCTCGACGTTCGTCAATCCCAATGGCCTCGGCGCCAGGACAGGCAACGTCTGGAACGAAACCGTGGCCGCCGGCGACGCGACGTTGCGTCAAGCCGGCATCGGGCCGGCCGGCGAAGTCGTCCAGAGCTCCCTGGAGGCGTCCACCGTGGATATCGCCCAGGAATTCACCGATATGATCATCGTCCAGAGGGCCTATTCGGCGGCCACCAAGATCATCAGCACCGCCGATGAGATGCTGGACGAACTGGGCCGCATCAAGCGTTAGGCGTGACGCAACCCCGCTGAGGCTCTCGCACCAAACCTCTACCCGTGGACGGAACGGCCGGACAAGCGACGGCCGTTTCGTCCCACTGGCCTCCTTTTCTCCGTTTCCCGGCCCGCGAACCGGACGCTAGGCAAACCTTGCCTAGCTGTTAACCGCTTTTTCATCAAGCCCCTCTAGGGTGAAGCGACGGGGAGAAACCCCGAAGGTTCAATCTTCTAGACCCGGTGCGAGGGAAGGTTCATGGAGGCAATCCTCCAGGTCATGCGTAATCTCGGTCCGATGCGAATTGCGGTCGTCGGCGGGGTGATGCTTGGACTTGCCGGCTTCTTCTTCTGGATCATCTCGCGTCTGGCTGCCCCCCAGCTCGAGCTGCTCTACGCCGACCTCGATATGAACGACTCGGCGCGGATCGTGTCGCAACTCGAGAGCGACCAGATCCCCTATGAGCTGCGCAACGGCGGCGGCGCCATCTACGTTCCCGCCGACCTGGTGCCGCGAACCCGGGTCACCCTGGCGGAGCAGGGCCTGCCGTCGGGCGGCTCGATCGGCTACGAGATCTTCGACAATACCGATAGCCTCGGCACCACCAATTTCATTCAGAACGTCAACCTGGTGCGTGCCCTGGAAGGCGAACTCGCACGCACCATCCGATCCGTCGACGCGGTCAAGGCCGCGCGCGTCCACCTTGTTCTGCCGAAACGTGAGCTGTTCTCACGCGAGCGGCAGGAGCCGAGCGCCTCGGTTCTCCTCCATATGCGGGGATCGAACCGCCCGACCCAGAGTCAGGTCGTGGCCATCCAGAATCTGGTGGCGTCGGCAGTCCCCGGCCTCAACCCCAACCGCATATCCGTCGTCGACGGACGGGGCACCCTGCTCACCCAGGGCTTCGAGGACGAGAACAGCCCGGCCGCCGTGAGCGCCAAGGCCGACGAGCGCCGCGAGCAGTACCAGAGCCGCCTCGCCCGCACCATCGAACAGCTCCTGGCGCAGACCGTCGGCCCCGGCAAGGTCCGCGCCGAGGTGTTCGCGGACATGGATTTCGACCGGATCAACACCTCCGAGGAGGTCTACGACCCCGACGGTCAGGTCGTCCGTTCGACCCAGGCGATCGAGGAATCGACAAGCAACCGCGAGGGCGGCGGCGATCTTCCCGTCTCCGTCGCCACCAACCTGCCGGACGCGAGTTTCGATCCCGCCGGAACCAGCGGCACCGATGCCAGCGAAAACCGCACGGAGGAAACCGTCAACTACGAGATCTCGAAGAAAACCATCAACCACGTCCGCGAGACCGGCATCATCAACAGGCTGTCGGTCGCGGTCCTGGTCGACGGAACCTACGGGCCCGGTGACGAGGGACCCAACAGCTACCATCCGCGCTCCCAGGAAGAACTGAATCTGCTGGCCACACTTGTTCGCAGCGCGATCGGTTTCGACGTCCAGCGCGGTGATGCCGTCGAGGTGATCAACATGCGTTTTGTCGAGCTCGATATACCCGAGGTGGATGAGTTCGACATGTTCCTCGGGCTCGGCAAGAACGACCTTTTCCGCCTGGCGCAGTATCTGGTTCTGATCGTCTTTGCGGTTCTGGCGTTCCTGCTGGTGGTCCGCCCCTTGATGAAGCGGGTCGTCGAACCAGGACCGATGACGGCGGGAGGCCCTTCGAGGAACCTGCTCGCCAAGCAGCCTAATCCGCCTGCCCTCGCCCCACCTGCCGGCGGATCGGCGATGGTGCCTGCCGCCGCCGGCGAACGGATGCCCTCCGCGGAAGCCGTGGAGGAAATGATCGACCTGCAGCAAGTGGAAGGCCGGGTCAATGCCTCCTCGGTGAAAAAAGTCGGCGAAATCGTCGACAAGCATCCCGATGAGGCCCTCTCGATCATTCGCGGCTGGCTCTACGCGGAGGACTGATATTTGGCGCGCGTCAAGGACAACTACCGAGAACTCAGCGGTCCGCAGAAAGCCGCCATCTTCATGCTGTCGCTGGGCGAAGCCCAAGCCGCGAAGCTGTTCAGGAAGATGGACGACGATGAGATCCGTAACCTGTCCTACAACATGGCTTTGCTGGGCACGGTCAAGTCGGGGGTCATCGAACCGTTGTTCGTCGAGTTCACCGACCAATTGTCGTCGACCGGCTCGTTGATGGGTACCTATGACAGCACCGAACGGCTGTTGACGAAAATACTGGATGGAGAGCGGGTCCATCAGATCATGGAGGAAATCCGCGGTCCCTCCGGTCGCACCATGTGGGACAAGCTGGGCAACGTCAACGAGGGAGTACTCGCCACCTACCTCAAGAACGAATACCCGCAGACCGTGGCGGTGGTCCTCTCGAAGGTCAAGACCGCCCATGCCGCCCGCGTGCTGGCGATGCTGCCCGAGAACTTCGCGATGGAAGTGGTGATGCGCATGTTGCGGATGGAAACGGTGCAAAAGGACGTCCTCGATGAGGTGGAGCGGACGCTGCGCACCGAGTTTATGACCCATCTGGCGCGCACCACCCGCGGCGACGTCCACGAGATGATGGCCGACATCTTCAACAATCTCGACCGCACCGCGGAAAAACGGTTCATGACCGCGCTCGAGGAGCGCAGTCCGGAATCGGCGGAGCGGATCAAGCAGTTGATGTTCACCTTCGAGGACCTGTCCCGCCTCGGCTCCAACGAGATCCAGACGCTGCTTCGTCAGATCCCCAAGGAGCAACTTGCCCTGGCGCTCAAGGGCGCCTCCGAAATCGTCAAGGAGCTTTTCTTCAACAACCTTTCCGCGCGCGCGGGAAAGATGATGCGCGAGGACATGGAGGCTATGGGGCCGGTCCGCCTGAAAGACGTCGACGAAGCCCAGTCCGCCATTCTCACCGCAGCCAAAGCCTTGGCCGAAGAGGGGACGATCGCCATCACCGGCTCCGCCGACAACGAAGAACTGGTCTACTAGTGGTCGGGATCGAACACATGACACCGGCGAAAAAGTTCCTGTTCGACGACTTCGATGCCACACTTCCGCTCGGGGAGCAGGCGGGCGAGGACGAAATGTCCGCCGAGGCCGTGGCCAACGAAAACGGGCCCCCCGACACCTTCAGCGAAGACGATCTCGCCCGCGCGCATGCACAGGGCCTGGCGGAGGGCCGCGAGCAGGCCGGCGCGGAGGCCGCGGTCACTATCGAAAGGCGGGTTGCCGACGCATTGGACTCACTCGGCGATCGGCTCTCGGAGCTGTTCGCCCACCGGCAAGACGCGGCCGCCCAGGCAACGGGCGATGCGACGATGGTCGCGACCGCGATTGCCCGAAAAATGGTTCCCGAGTTCTACCGCCGCAACGCCGCCGGCGAAATCGAGCACGCGGTGGCGACGATCCTCGACCGGATGCTCGAGAAGCCGACGCTGACGGTTCGGACAAGCGAGTTGCTTTGCAGTGAATTGTCGGAGCGGATCGCCGCATTGACCGAGCAGCGAGGATTCGCCGGTCGGGTGACGGTGACCGCCGATCAAAAGATGCGCGAAGGCGACTGCCGGGTCGAATGGGAGGGCGGCGGCGGCGAGCTGAACTCCGCCGTCCGGTGGCGTGAAATCGACGCCATCATCGAACAAAATCTCGGTGGCGTCCAGGCGGCCGACACCGACGTTTCGGACCTCACGGAAACCAGCGAGGCCCCTGCCGTCAACACCACCGCGGAGTCCGGCGGCAGGGACTCTTCGCACCAGGAACTGGAAGACGATCATGGCTGATGACGGTGATTTACAGCTCGAGCAATTGAACGAGATCGGCGAGGAGCAGACTTCGGCCGCGGATCCCGCGCCGCCGCCGAAGCTCGACGATCACGGCGAATCTCCCCGGACCACAAAGGATTTGGAGGCGGTCTACGACATTCCCGTACAAGTTTCCGCGGTGCTCGGCAAGGCAACGATGGAGGTTTGCCAGTTGCTGAAGCTAGGCCGCGGGGCCGTGGTCGAACTCGACCGCAAGGTTGGCGAGGCGATCGACATCTACGTCAACAATCGCTTGGTCGCTCGCGGCGAGGTGGTGGTGGTCGAAGACCGTCTCGGCGTGACCATGACCGAAATCGTCAAGAACGAACGCGGTTGAATGGGAGACCACCGTGAATACGCGAACGATCGTTAGCGACATGGGCCACCGGATGGCGAGGACCCGATTGAGCCTCGATCCGGCGACCTTGTTCGGCCTGGTCTGCGGTTTCGGGCTGCTGTCGGCGGCGATCGTGCTCGGCGGCTCGCCGGGCTCGTTCATCAACGCCCCGTCGATCCTGCTCGTGCTCGGCGGTACGTTTTCGGTGGTCACCGTTTCCTATTCGCTCGCCGAAGTCGTCAACACCTTCCGGGTGATCGGCAAGACGATTGTCTGGAGCGGCCGCGATCCTTCGGAGGCCGCGGTGTCGGTGATCAAGACGGCGGAGATCGCCAGGCATCAGGGCGTCCTCGCCCTGCAGAATTACCTCGACGCGACGACCGACGAGCCGTTCCTGCAGAAGGGCATTTCGCTGGTGGTCGACGGAGCTCCCATCGCGGAGATCGAGGAGGTGATGCGCCGCGACCTGCACGCGACCATGCAGCGTCACGCCAAGGGCGCCGGCATCCTGCGCAAGGCCGCCGAGTATGCGCCGGCGATGGGGCTGATCGGAACATTGATCGGACTGGTTCAGATGCTCGGCAACCTGGATGATCCGTCCGCCATCGGTCCCGCCATGGCGGTGGCCCTGTTGACCACTTTCTACGGCGCCGTCCTCGCCAACATGGTGCTTTCGCCGCTGGCGGCGAAGCTGGAGCGCAACTCGGAGGACGAAGCGTTGCTCAACCTCGTCTACCTGACCGCCGCCGTCTCCATGAGCCGCCAGGAGAACCCGCGCCGGCTGGAGATGCTGCTCAACAGCATCCTGCCGCCGGCCAAACGTGTTCACTACTTCAACTGACGATGCCGTTACGGAGCTGACCATCATGCGCTTGCTCATCATCGGAACCCTAGAGGGCCAGGTCGGCGCGGCGAGCACCATCGCTCTGGGGCGTGGCGCGAAAGTGATCCAGGCGGACGACATCGAAACCGGCCTGAAGTCCCTTCGCGCCGGCCAGGGCGCCGATCTGGTGCTGATCGACGTAAAGCTCGATGTCGCCAAACTGATCGAGAGCCTGAGCTCCGAACGGTTCGCGGTACCGGTGGTCGCCTGCGGTATCGGCAACGACACCCGCGCCGCGGTGCGCGCGATCAAGGCCGGCGCCAGGGAATACCTGCCGCTGCCGCCCAATGCCGACCTCATTGCCGCGGTCCTGTCGGCAGTGTCCGAGGAAAACCATGCGATCATCCACGAGGACCCGCGAACGGTCGAGCTGTTGGCGCTTGCGGACAAGGTGGCGGCCAGCGACGCCAGCGTCCTGATCGTCGGCGCATCCGGCACCGGCAAGGAGATGATGGCCCGCCATGTCCACGCGAAGAGCCGCCGGTCCGAGGGCCGGTTCGTCGCCGTCAACTGCGCCGCAATCCCCGAGGCGCTGCTCGAATCGGAACTGTTCGGCCACGAGAAGGGCGCGTTCACCGGTGCCGTCGCCCGCCGCATCGGCCGCTTCGAAGAGGCCAACGGCGGCACCTTGCTGCTCGACGAAATCAGCGAGATGGACCCCAGGCTCCAGGCCAAGCTGCTCCGCGCCGTTCAGGAACGGGAGATCGACAGGGTCGGCGGTTCGCGGCCGGTCAAGGTGGACGTCCGCATCCTTGCCACCTCCAATCGCAATCTCGAGGAAGCCGTGGCCAGCGGGGCTTTCCGCGCGGATCTCTATTACCGGCTCAACGTGGTGATGCTGAAGATTCCACCGCTCTGCCAGCGGCCGAAGGATATCGAGCCACTGGCCGAGCATTTCGCCGACAAGTACGCCAAAGCCAATGGTCTCGCGCCGAAGACGCTCCCGGCCGACACCCGGCGGCGGCTGCTCGAGTATCGTTGGCCGGGCAACGTTCGGGAGCTCGAGAACGCCATGCACCGGGCGGTGTTGCTGGCTTCGGGCGGTGAGATCGGCCCGGAAGCGATCCTGATCAATGGCGTCACGGGAGGCGCGGTGGGGAGCTCGACGGCAGCGCTCGGCGGAGATCCCGGGTCACCCGGCGACGATGAAACCGGTCTGGTCGGCCGCACCGTCGCCGACGTGGAAAGGCAGTTGATCATCGATACCGTTTCCCATTGCCTCGGCAACCGCACCCACGCGGCCAATATTCTCGGCATTTCCATTCGCACCCTGCGTAACAAGCTCCGCCAGTACACCGACGAGGGTCTCGCCGTGCCCAGACCCGGCGAGAGAGAGCTCGTCGCGGTCTAGCGGCCTGGATCGGACATGCCAGAAAGCTCCGCCGCGACCCCGTCCGCGCCGCCGTCGATGATAGCAAGCCTGCTTGCCCTGCGCCTCGCGGACATCACCAAGCGCGGCGATATCATGCTCGCGCTGGGCGTCGTTACGATTCTGATGGTGCTCATCCTGCCGATGCCGCGGTGGCTCCTCGACATCAGCCTGGCGTTTTCGGTCGCCTTCTCGGTGCTCATCCTGTTGACCGCCCTGTTCGTCGACAAGCCGCTGGACTTCAATGTGTTTCCGACCGTGCTGCTGCTTGCGACGATGGTCCGTCTGGCGCTCAATCTGGCGTCGACCCGGCTGATCCTCAGCCACGGTCACGAAGGCCCGGCGGCCGCCGGACGGGTGATCGAAGCGTTCGGCGGCTTCGTGATGGGTAACAACTTCGTCATCGGGATCATCGTCTTCACCATCCTGGTGATCGTCAACTTCGTGGTCATTACCAAGGGTTCCGGGCGCATCGCCGAGGTTTCCGCCCGGTTCACCCTCGACGCGATGCCCGGAAAACAGATGGCGATCGACGCCGACCTCTCGGCGGGCCTGATCGACGAGGATCAGGCCCGGGCACGGCGCATGGAGCTGGAGGAAGAGAGCAGCTTCTACGGCGCGATGGACGGTGCCGCCAAGTTCGTCCGCGGCGACGCCATTGCCGGCCTTCTGATTACTTTCATCAACGTCGTCGGCGGGATGATCATCGGCGTTGCCCAGATGGGTCTGACGTTTCCCGCCGCCGCGGACGCGTACACGCGCCTCACCGTTGGCGACGGGCTGATCACCCAAGTCCCGGCGCTGATCGTCTCGACCGCGGCCGGCATGATCGTCACCAAGGGCAGTGTCAAGGGCTCCACCGAAAAGGCGCTGATGCGCCAGCTCGGCGGCCAGCCGAAGGTGCTGGCGATGAGCTCGTTCCTGCTCGCGGCGCTGGCGGCGCTACCGGGGATTCCGGTCCTGCCGTTTATGCTGTTGGCGGCGATCACCGGAGGGCTGGCTTGGCGAGTCAACCGGGATCTCGGCCGTCAAGAGGAGGAGGGGCGTCTCGCCAAGGAATCCGCAGAAGCCTTGCCGATCGCCGAGGAGCCGATCTCGACGGCCCTGCGCATCGACGATATCCGCCTGGAACTGGGATATGGATTGCTGTCGCTGATCAACGGCGACGCCGACGGCCACAGACTGACCGATCAGATCAAGGCGCTGCGTCGGCAACTGGCCGCGGAGGTCGGTTTCGTCATGCCGAGCGTGCGTATCCAGGACAACATGCAGCTCGCCGCCAACACCTACGTCGTCCGGGTCAAGGAAATCGAAGCCGGGCAAAGCGAACTCAGGCCCAACATGCTGCTGGTCATGGACCCGCGGGGGGAAGCGATCACCGTCCCCGGCGAAAAGACCCGCGAGCCGACCTTCGGCCTGCCTGCGTTGTGGATCGACGCGGCGAACCGCGAAGAAGCGCTGTTCCGCGGCTATACGGTGGTCGATCCGTCGACGGTCGTCACCACCCACCTGACCGAGGTGATCAAGGACAACATGGCCGATCTGTTGTCCTACGCCGAGACGCGGAAGCTGCTCGACGAGTTGGAGAAGGACCAGCAGAAACTGGTTGCCGACCTGATCCCCAACCAGATCTCCCACGGCGGCGTCCAGCGGGTGCTGCAAAGCCTGTTGGCCGAGCGGATCTCGATCCGCGACCTGCCGACCATCCTCGAAGGCATCTCCGAGGCCTGCGGCCACACCCGCAACATCACCATGATCACCGAGCACGTGCGTTCCAGGCTGGCACGGCAGATCAGCACCATGAACACCAACGATCAGGGGTTCATCCCGTTGATCACCCTGAGCCCCGAGTGGGAGCAGACGTTCGCCGAGTTGCTGATCGGAACCGGCGACGACCGCCAACTTTCGATGCCGCCGAGCAAACTGCAGGAGTTCATTAACACCGTGCGTAATACATTCGAACGTCAGGCGATGGCCGGCGAGGCCCCGGTGCTGCTGACCAGCCCGGCGGTCCGTCCCTACGTCCGCTCCATCGTCGACCGCTTTCGACCGATGTCGGTGGTGATGTCGCAGAACGAGATTTTTCCGAAAGCCCGGATCAAGACCGTCGGGCAGATATAGTCGAGGCCGCTGATTGCCATGCGCCTGAAAACCTACTCCGCGCCGACCCTGGCCATGGCCATGGAACTGGTGCGCCAGGAAATGGGTGAGAACGCTATCATCGTTTCCACCCAGGCGGGCTTCGACGGCACCGGAGCCCGGGTCACCGCCGCGCTCGAGGATCCGGTCGCCGACGAGGCGGCTTTCGGGACCTGGGACGGCGAAGGCGGCGATCCGGTCGATACCGCCGAGGGCCTGCGCCAGACGCTTGCCTTCCATGGCGTCCCGCCGGCAACCGCCGATCGCCTGATCGAGACCGCAGACGGGTTCGCCGGCGAGGGATCGCTGATGGCGTTGGCCGGGGCCCTCGATACCGTGTTCGGCTTCAAGCCGCTGGCCGAAAAGGACTTCGCCAGACCGCTGATGCTGATCGGTCCGCCGGGCGCCGGCAAGACCATCGCCACCGCCAAGCTGGCGACCCGCGCCCGCCGCGCCGGGCGCACGCCGATGGTGATCACCACCGATACCCGCCGGGCGGGAGGCGTCGAGCAGCTGCAGGCGTTCACCCGCATCCTCGGCCTCGACCTGGCCACGGCGAGCACGCCGGCGGACCTCGCCGAACTGGTCGGCAAAGCCAGCGGCGGCGGCGTGTTGATCGACACCGCCGGCACCAATCCGTTCGGCGACATCGAGATGGAGGATCTGCGCGAGCTGATCCGCGCCGCCGATGCCGCGCCGGTGATGGTGCTGGCCGCCGGCGGCGACGCGATGGAGGCCGCCGAGATGTCCGCCAGCTTCGCCGCCATCGGCGCCCGGCGTCTGCTGGCGACCCGTCTCGACATCGCCCGCAGGCTCGGCAGCCTGTTGGCGGCGGCCGAGGTCCCGGGCGTTTCGTTCACCGAGGTCAGCATCAATGCCCACGTCGCCGACGGGCTGACCGCGATCAACCCGGTTTCCCTGGCACGACTGCTCATGCCCTACCAAGCGGACTCCCAAGCAACACCCTACCTGAAAGAGGCAGCCCAATGACGACCGCCGCTTCCCCTGCCCTCCGTCCGGCGGCCCTGGCCAAGGGTCGCAACATGATTGCCGTTGCATCCGGCAAAGGCGGCGTCGGCAAGACGTGGTTCGCGATCACCCTCGCCCACGCCCTCGCCAAGGCCGGCCGGCGAACGCTGCTGTTCGACGGCGATCTCGGTCTCGCCAACGTCGATATCCAGCTGGGACTGATGCCGAAGCACGACCTCGGCGGGGTGCTCACCGGCCGCCTCACCCTCGCCCAGGCGACGATGCGGTTCGAAGACGGGGGCTTCGACATCATCGCCGGCCGCTCCGGGTCCGGCCGCCTCGCCAACGTCCCGCCCAGCCGGCTGCATCATCTCGGCGATACCCTGGCGCTGGTCGCCCAGGGCTACGACAACGTCATCCTCGACCTCGGCGCCGGCGTCGAGCGGACGGTGCGCCAGCTGACCAACAACGTCGGCACCTGCCTGGTGGTCGCCACCGACGAGCCGACGTCGATGACCGACGCCTACGCCTTCATCAAGGTCACCAACGCCGACCGACCGGGGAGCAACATCCGCATCGTCGTCAACATGGCCAACTCCACCCGCGAAGGCGAACGCACCTACAACACCATCTACAAGGCCTGCGAGGGGTTCCTGAAGATCTCGCCGCCGCTTCTCGGCGTCGTCCGCCGCGATCCCAAGGTGCGCGAGGCGATCCGCAGCCAGACCTCGGTGCTGACCCGTTACCCGACCAGCGAGGCGGTCGCCGACGTCGAGGCGATCGCCGACAAGCTTCTCGAAGTTCCCGCATGACCCGACAATCGGCCACGGTACGACCAGGGCTCGACCGATGACCGCCGTGCCGCCGCCGGCACCGGCCCCGCAGGGTTCGCCGACACCATTGCAGACGCCGGTGGCGGTCGTCGCCAACCCGCCGCCGGCGCTGCTCGCGCTGCCGCTGGGAAGCCGCCTCGAGGGGGTGGTGCTCGCCCTGGCGGCACGGGGATCGGCGCAGATCGGGACCGAAGTCGGCACCCTCGACGTGCGGACGCCGGCACCGCTGGCCAAGGGGGCGGCGCTGGCGCTGGTCCTCAAGACGCTGAACCCCAGGGTTCAGCTGCAGATCGCCGACGCCGGCAGACCCTCGCCCGATTCCGCGCCGCAACCGCTGCCCGATGCGGCAACCGTCCGCGGGGTTCCCGCGATCGCCGTCGGCGTCAGGCTGACCGCGACCCTGGCCCGGCCGGCGCCTTGGATCTCCGGCGTAATCCCACAGCCGGCGACCGCGCAGCCGGCGCCCCCGGGACCGGCGACCGCAAGTCCGCCGACGACGCTGCCCGCCGGCAGCCAACTCTCCCTGCGTATCGTCGCAGGTGCAGCCGCCGACGGTTGCCCCGCCCGCCGCCGCGGCGGCCTCGTTCGAGCCGACCGCGTTGGCCGCCGGCCGCTCCCTGCCCGGCACGGTGATCGGCGCGACCCCGGCCGGCCAGCCGATCCTGCGCACCGCCGCCGGCGTCCTCACCCTGGCGACGACGGCGGCGACGTTGCCCCGAGGCACCGTGCTGACGGTGGAGATCACCGGCGCTCCGAACTTGCCGCCCGCCCCTCCTTCGGCGGCCCCGGCAGACGTTGTGTCCCCGGTGTCGGGCTTCCCGCTGGCCGACGAGGATGTTCTCGGCGCCTCGCGGTGGCCGGCGCTCGCCGAGGCGGTGGAGGCGTTGCACGCGGCCGATCCGGCTGCCGCGCGCCAGCTGGTCGAGGCGATCTTGCCGCGCCCCGACGCCCGCCTCACCACCGCCGTCCTGTTCTTCCTCTCGGCGCTCCGCGGCGGCGATGTGCGCGGCTGGCTCGGCGACGGGACCGTGCGCGCGCTCGACCGGACCCGCCCCGACCTGTCGACCCGGCTCGGAGACGACTTCCGGGTACTGACGCGCGCCGCCGACGAACCGGCCGCCAACGACTGGCGGGTCACCCAGGTGCCGCTGTTCACCGGCGCCGAGATCGAGATGATCCGCCTGTGGACCCGCCGCCACGACGACCCGGCGGCCGACGACGACGACACCCCGCAACGCCAGGACAAGAGGTTCGTCGTCGACGTTTCGCTCAGCCGCCTCGGCCGGCTGCAGCTCGACGGCCTGGTCCGCGACGCCGGCCGGCGGCTCGACCTGATCGTCCGCAGCGCATCCCCGCTGCCCGCGGCGATGCGCAACCACATCCGCGGCCTGTTCAAGGACACCGGCGGGTTCACCGGTCTCACCGGCGGCGTCGGCTTCCAGGCCGCCCCGCCCAATTTCGTCGATGTCGCCGCGGAGCCCGCCGCCGGCCGCCACCTCGGCGTGATCGTGTAATAAGAATGATGAATGCGCCCCAGGCCCGCCGGCTGCTGTCGACCAACGCCAACCCCGACACCCACAGCGACTACGTGGTCGGCATCGAGGCCGAAACGCCGCCCCTGCCCGGCCTCGGCGGCGTCCGGGTGGCGCTCCGCTACGTCCCCGACAAGCTGATCCTCGGGCCCGTCTGCCTCGACGGCTACCTGTCCGCCCTCGCCGGCCGTCCATGGACCACCCTCGAAGGCCTCGCCCTCGCCCTTCGCGACGATCTCAACGACGTGCTGGTTCCCCGCTGGCTCGAGCTCTCGATTTGTCCGACGGAGGCGCTCTCCGCGATCCGCCACGGCATCCTCGTCGAGGACCGCCAGCCCCACTGGCACAACCCGACGCTGCTCGCCAGGCTGACGCCGCGTTCGCCGATGAATTGAACGGCGGCCGGCCGCTTAACCGCCTGTTAATCAAGACCGCGGCCGGGCCAACCTGATCCTCGCCGCCGAAGCCGTCCACCGGTTCCCGTGACGCGGTCGACATTCGGAGACTCTTCGAATGTCCAACGACATCCAGGTTCGCCAAGGCGAATACCAGGAACCCATTCGCGGTTTTGGTGCGGCCGTCAGGCTTCCCAACGGCGAACCGATCGCCGCAATCGGCCTGTCGGCGCCCGACGTGAATTTCCATACGACCGCAGCGAAGAAATGTGCAAACTGAAGCTCCGCGCGGCGGCAAAGCCGACGCGGTCGTTGGCGCCGAGACAGGCGATCACTCGCTCTTTGGTTCGGAAAGGTTTGCCATGAATGACAAATCGGCGATTTCGCTTTGGGACCTGTCCGCGGAAGAGCCCGATTTTTCCTCCCCGATGGACGGCGATATCACCACCGATTTGGCGATCGTCGGCGGCGGATACACCGGTCTTTCGACGGCGCTCCATGCAGCCGAGCGCGGGATCGAATGCCATGTGCTGGAGGCGGAGCACATCGGCCATGGCGGGTCGGGCCGCAACGTCGGGCTGGTGAATGCGGGGGTGTGGCTGCCGCCTCAGGATGTGCGGGCGAAGCTGGGTGAGGCACGGGGGTCGGCGCTGATCCGGACGCTGGGTGAGGCGCCCGGTTACGTGTTCTCGCTGATCGATCGCCACCGGATCCGCTGCGAGGCCACCCGCACCGGCACGATCCACGCCGCCCACTCTCCCAAGGGCTACAAGGACCTCGCACGGCGGGCGGAGGAGTGGCATCGCCTTGGCGCGCCCGTCGATCTGTTGTCCCGCGAGGAAGCCGCCGTGAAGATCGGCAGCGGGGCCTTTCATGGCGGCCTGCTCGACCACCGCGCGGGAATGATCAACCCGATGGGATATGTCCGCGGACTGGCCCGCGCGGCCCTTGGCGCCGGCGCGAAGATCTCCACCGGAACACGGGCGAGAAAGCTGCGCCGTGAAAGGAACCAATGGATCGTCGAGACCGACCAAGGCACGGTTAAGGCGAATTCGGTTGTTCTGGGCACCAACGCGTATTCGGACGACCTGTGGCCCGGGCTGAAGAACACCTACACCCTGATCCACTTCTTTCAGCTTGCCACCGGGCCTCTCGGCGACCGCGCGAAAGGCATCCTCGGCGAAGGCCAGGGGCTTTGGGACACGGGCCTGATCATGTTCTCGCTGCGCCGCGACGCGTTCGAACGCATCGTCATCGGGTCCATGGGCAAATTGATCGGGGGCAATGACGGGCTGTCGAGCCGGTGGGCCGCGCGCACGCTCCACCGCCTGTTCCCCGATCTCGGCGAGGTCGAATTCGAGACGGCCTGGCATGGCCAGTTCGCCATGACCCCCGATCACCTGCCGCGCATCCACCGGTTGGACGAGGGGCTTTACACGCCGATCGCCTACAACGGCCGCGGAATCGCGCCGGGAACGATTTATGGCAAAGCGATGGCCGAACTGTTGTCGGGGGGACGGGAGGACGACCTACCGCTTCCGATCACCGATCCCGCGACCGTCGCCTCGGCGGCGATCATGTCCCGTCTCTACCAGGCGGCATTCACGGCCAATCTGCTTTGGAAGAGCATCTGAGCCCCCTCAGACCCGAGGCCGCCAGATCACTGATTCCGCTCAGCCGCGGCGGAAGTCGGGGGGAAGCGGCCGTTCGGTTTCCGGCGGAAAGCAGGCGGCGAAGGCGGGCTCGGCCTCGCAGCGGGCGGCGAGCCGCGCCAGGTGCGGCCACCGGCGGTCGTCGGGCGGGGCGATGCCGGTCGCCGGCTCGACCAGGCCGAGGAAGCCGAGCATCGTCGCGACGGTGATGTCGGCCTGGGTCATCCGCTCGCCGAGCAGCCACGGCCGGGCCTCCGCCGCCGCCCCGTCGAGCACCGCGAGCGCGCCTTCGGCCTGGGCGCGGCAGCGCTCCACCCAGCTCGCCGAGCGCTGCTCCGGCGTCCGCACCAGATGCTCGTAGACGACCGCCACCAGCTTCTCGTCGGCGCCGAGACCGAGCGCGACCAGCCGCCAGCACGCGGTCCGCGCCGGCCCCGGCGGCGGCATCAGCGCCCGCTCCGGCCCGACCTCGCCGTCGAGCCAGTCGAGGATCGCGGTGCTGTCGACGACCACGGTGCCGTCGTCGAGGACCAGCGCCGGCACCCGGCCGAGCGGGTTGATCCGCCGCACGTCGCCGAAATTGCGAAACACCGACGACCGGTCCCGCTCGAACGCCACCCCGAGCACCGTCATCGACACCGCCACCCGCCGCACGAACGGCGAATCCAACTGACCGACCAGAATCATGCAAACCTCCTTTTTCGCCGACATCGCTCGGATGCCGATAATCGCGCCTGTCATACACTGGAAGCAACTGCAACGAACGATACACACCTGTCGTTATCGCGAAGACCCCGACGCGATCGCGTTTTATTGCTGCTCCAACTTGCGCCGGATGCGTTCGACGGCGGCCTTCAGGGGCGCCAGGTCTTTCTTGCAGGTTTCCCAGAGAACGATGGGCTGGCTCTCGTGGTAATCGTGTCGCAGGACATTGCCGATGCCGGCGATCGCCATCCAGTCGATCCCCTTCTCCTCGGCCTTCGTCGCTTCGGGAAGCCGCCGGCTGGCCTCGGAAAGGATTTCGAGGTTACGTTCGACGAGTTGCTTGGCGCGCCGGTCGGCGCGGAAGCTGTCGAAATCGTGGCCGGCGATGTCCGCCTCGATGTTGGCGATCGCATCCAGCATGTGAGCGGCATAGAGCTTGGGATCCTTCGCCATCAGAAGACGCTTTCGGCCTCGCGGACCACGCGCTCCCTGATGGCGGGGTCGATCCCGTGGCGGGTCACCACATCGACTTCGCGGCCGAGACGCTCCTCGAGAAAATTCTTCACCGACACCAGATCGACCAGGCTGAAGCGGGCCGCGGGGTCGATGTCGATCAGCACGTCGATGTCGCTGTCCGGGCGGGCATCGCCGTGAACGACCGAGCCGAACAGGGCGAGCGAAGTGATCCCCCGCTCGCGGAGCGGCTTCTCCAGCGCCGCGAGCCCGGCACGCACTTCCTGCTTGCCGGGCGGCATGGCTGTCCCGACGGCGTCGCCGGCGCCATCACGCTCGACCAGCAGCCGCAGCGCCTCGCGGATCACCTCGCTGGCATTGTTGTAAAGCCCCGACGCCACCTTGCGCCGAACGATCTCTTCGAGCTTGGGCGTCAGCGAAACATTCATCGGTTCTTACCACTCCATGTTTCAGGATGGTGAGAATAACGAAAAATGTCAATCTTTGTTATTTTAGAGGAAGCAAGCCACGAAGTCGGCAACCGCGCCCAGTCCCGCCATCAACCGGTGCGACGGGAGTATGCCGGGGTAGTATCCAGAATCCTTCGCGCTCTGGCGCGGGTAGTGGTCCGGGTCATGCGGTCTGTGCGGTCGGCTTCTGCTCATGGAGCCGTTGAATGTTCAGGTAGCGTCGGGGGATCAGTGCAGAGAGGATCGGATATCTTCTATTTCCGTCAGGCAATCAAAAAGTTTGATCTCAATTTGACCTTTCGGCGCATGATGCGAAAGCATATCAGCGACTTCATGCATTTCACTCATAATTTTTTTTGCAATCTTGGAAGCTGGCACAATACTCTCACACGGGGATGACAATACCGACGTTTCATCCATCTTGTCCTTTCCGTGAGCTTCTTCGCGAAATCCCAGATCCAAAATTCGATGCGGCACAATCCGAAACAACACATCACAAGTCGGACAAAGGAATGTTGTTTCCTTTGACAGGACATTGAGAACGTGTCGGCTCTCTTGGTTGCACTCAGGGCACAAGAAAATCGTATCCACCACCCTTCTCCCCTTTCGGAAAAGAGGAAGATCCACGACTGTTTTTCAGCTTATAGTATACACTTTGCACGGAAAATGTCAAGGAAGGCAGGGAGGAGGAAGGGATCAGGTTGGGGATCGCGAACGGCGGTTTAGCGAAGTGTATGTCGCCGCGTGTGCCGGTTTAGCGGCAGCGAAATCATGCGGCGGAGTGCAGCCCTCAACGCAATGACCCCGATAGCAGCCTCATTCCCAAACACTGCGAAGGTCGCTTCGTCGCCAGAGCTGGCTAGACCTTCCCCTTCCGGCCCAGGGCAAGCCACAGCTGCAATACCCTCAGCAACGGAAATCAGCGCGTGGACGTCGGCTTTCTCGCCGATCGCTTCAGCAGTGCCTCTGACATCCCGATCATCCATTCGCGTGCCGCACCGCAACATGGGTGATTGATGGCCGCCCTTGCGGGACCGTTCGGCCATGCTCAACGCCGAGTTCGGGTGCCATTCGGGAGATGTCGGTTAAAACGTTTCCCGGGCGGTCACCAACACACGTCAACGTCTGACGACGCGTATGCAAAAACGGTAATGCTGCACTGCAAAAATAGCGCTAGGGACACAGAGACTACTGTGGCAATCTCATCAATGGGGGAAGAAAAAGGCGTCGGTTTTTCCCCAAGGGGAAACGCCGCGAGATGGAAAGGTAAAACTAATGAGCCTTCACGGTCGCCTGTCGATGCCGAGACTATCGATTTCCAAAGATTTCCTCGTTGATCTCGAGGGTGCAGCATTGCTTGCGCTGGTTCCCGTAGCGCTGTGCGTACTGCTGTTTGCCGCCGAACTCTTCGGGAGATAGGCCGTTTGGGGCCAAAAACTCGGGCTCATGCCAGTAGCGGCGAGGGTGGGTGCCGGCTACTCGTCATTGGTTTACCTAAAAAGGCTTCCGGTCGACGCGCTGAAAATTGATCTGTCTTTTGTTGACGGGGTCGCTACTTGTCGAGGACCACACGGTAATAACTCGTGCGATTGTCGCGCTTGGAAAAAACCTGAATCTCGACGTAATAGCCGAGGGGTTGAAACCCAGGCGCAACTCTCGTTCCTGAAAGTCACGGCTGCCCACAAGCGCAAGGTTACTTCTTTGCCAAGCCCATGCCTGGTGACACTTTTGCCCTTTGGTGGCGGAACCGTCTAGCCGCTCACACTCGGGGGAAAGTAAAGGCCGCTGCAACGCCACCTGCGGCGTAAGCACCGGGTATTCATCACCAAATGACACGTTGGAGGCAAATCATGACCCATGAGCGGCAATTATGAGTCGCGTTGCCGAGCGGTCGCCTTGCCATTGTTGAGCCGACGCAGTGGGGATGGCAGCTATGCCCCTGAAAAATGGGCGGCCCCAAACTGGGACCGCCAGGTCCTCGCACAGGGGTCTTGGGGTTCTAGGGGAACATGTCCGTGCCGTACTCCTGTCTGGCGTTCAGGCGTACTTCACGTTGAGGGGTGCGTTTCCTGCGCCGGCACGCGAAGCACGATACATGCCGGCGCGTTCGAGAGCGGGTCAAGCGCCGAGCGCGGAAACCGGATCCACGTACTCGTAGCCGAGTTCGTCGGCAACGGCCTTGTAGGTGACCTTGCCCTTGTGGACATTGAGCCCTTCGCGGAAGTTCGGGTTGTCGAGCAGGGCCGCCTTATACCCCTTGTCGGCAAGCGCGAGGCCGTAGGGAAGGGTCACGTTGTTCAGGGCATAGGTCGATGTGCTCGGCGTCGCGCCCGGCATGTTGGCGACGCAGTAGTGCACGACGTCGTCGACGACATAGATCGGTTCGGCATGGGTGGTCGGTCGCGAGGTCTCGAAACAGCCCCCTTGATCGATCGCCACGTCGACCAGCACCGAGCCCTTTTTCATCCGCTTGACCATGTCGGCGGTGACGAGCTTCGGCGCTTCGGCGCCGACCACGAGCACGGCACCGACCACCAGGTCGGCGTCGAGCACATACTCTTCCAGCGATGCCCTGGTTGAATAAACGGTCTTCAAGGATGATCCGAACCGCCCGGCGAGACGGCCGAGCGCATCGACGTTGCGGTCGAGAACCGTGACGTTCGCGCCCATGCCGAGGGCCATCATGATCGCGTTTTCGCCGACCACGCCGCCGCCGATCACCACCACCTTGGCCGGCGCCACGCCGGGAACGCCGCCGAGCAGAATGCCTTTTCCGCCGTGCGCCTTTTCCAGCGCCCAGGCCCCCGCCTGGATCGACAGGCGGCCCGCGACCTGGGACATCGGCGCCAACAGCGGAAGGCCGCCTTGCGCGTTGGTAACGGTCTCGTAGGCGACGCAAACAGCGCCGCTGTCGACGAGATCGCGTGTCTGATCCGGGTCCGGCGCCAAGTGCAGATACGTGAACAGGAGCTGTCCGTCCCTGAGCATTTTGCGCTCGGGCGCCTGCGGCTCCTTCACCTTGACGATCATTTCGGCCTTGTCGAAGATCTCCCGGGCGTTGCCGGCGATCTCGGCGCCAATGGCGCGATAATCGTCGTCCGAGCAGCCGATGCCGGAACCGGCCTTTGTTTCGACGAGAACGTTGTGCCCGTGGGTTACGAACTCACGCGCGCTGTCCGGGGTCAGACCGACCCGGTATTCGTGAACCTTGATCTCCTTGGGGACACCAATAAGCATCTTCTCCTCCCTAGCCGAGTGACTGAACTTCAGGGAGAAGGCTAGCCGGAAACCGGCGTGCATGTCATTGCAAAGTTGCGAGGGAATGGGTTGTGTTTTCGCATGATATTGCGCGAAAAAGAATTTTTACCGTATAATATACGAATGATCGAATTAGATACGACAGATCGTAAGATCCTCAACCTGCTGCAGGCGGAGGGTCGCATGACGAACGCGGAATTGGCGGAACGCATTCACCTTTCGCCATCCGCCTGCCTGAGGCGCGTCCGACGTCTGGAGGACGAGGGCGTCATCGAGGGCTACGCCATGCTCGTCGATCAGGCGGCCATCGGCCGTCCTGCGAACGTCTTCGTTGAAATCACCATAGATAGTCAGAGCGAGGAATCGCTGGCGGCGTTCGAAGCCGCCGTCGGCGAATGCCCCGACGTAATGGAATGCTACCTGATGTCCGGCGACGCGGATTATCTGCTCCGGGTCGTGGCAGCAGACACAGCCGACTATGAGCGCGTCCACAAGATCCTGGTGCGCCTGCCCGGCCTGGCGAGAACGCGCTCCAGTTTCGTGCTGCGAACAGTGAGCAAGAAAACGGCTTATGAACTCTAGTACAGCGTTTCCATGGTTCGAATCATATCAAGCGGCATTGTCGAGCTTGTAGGACCAGGTATGAACGACGGGATGGCGATTGATGTCTTCGATGGCGGCGAGGATGCGGTCCTTGAGTTCCTGCTTGGAGGCGACGCGGATGTGGCGGAGGACGGAGCGGGCGAGCTTGGAGAAGAAGCCCTCGATCAGGTTGAGCCAGGAGCCGTGCTTGGGGGTGAAGACGAAGGTGAAGCGGCCTTCGCGCTGGCTGGCGAGCCACGTCTTGGTTTCCTTGGAGACATGCGCCGAATGATTGTCGAGGATCACCTTGATGGCGGTCTCGGTGGCATAGGCGGTATCGAGAAGCTTGAGGAATTCGATGAACTCGCGCGAGCGATGGCGATCCCTGACGAGGGCGTGGACCTTGCCGCTGACGAGGTCGATCCCGGCGAGGAGCGACAGCGTGCCGTGGCGCTTGTACTCATGGTCGCGGGCAAAACCCGGGTGGACGCCGGGTCGCGGCGGCAGGTCCGGCGCGGTCGTCGCCGATCGCCTGGATGCCCGGCTTCTCGTCGTAGGAGACGATCGCGACCTTGGCCGCCGCGTCTTCCGGCGCCGCTTCGCCTGTTTCAGGACCGCCACCTCGCGGTAAACGCACAGCACTTCGGCCATCTTGGTTTCGAACTCGGGATCCCGGCGCTCCAGATAGTAGCGCACCTTGTGAGGCTTCAGCCGCCTCGGCATCGAGGATCTTGCACACGGTGCCTTGGACCAGGCGGGCGAGACAGTCATGCCCGGCCGCCGGCCCGTGTTCCCGCGCGTGGCCGGCGAGCAGCCGGGTCGTCCAAAGTTCGTGCGGATAGCCCAACTCCTTCGCCTTGCGACAGGCCAGCGCCACCAGCCAAGTCCTTGGCCTCGGCGGTGATCGTACGGCGCCGCCCCCGGGCGCGGAAGATCGTCCAGGGCCGCGGCCACGCCCTCCGCCGCCGCCCGATCGACACAGCGCTGCACCGTCTGATGATGGCGGCCGAGCGCCCGGCCGACCGCAAAGAACGACGGATCATCCCGATAGGCCAGCAACATCCGCGCCCGCTCCACCCGCGCCGCCGGCTCCGTGCGCGAGCGCGCCACGCCGCGCAGCATCACCATTTCCTCCTCGCTGATCACCAGCTTCACCAAACGTCGAGGCGCCGCCATGACACAAACTCCAGCCAGATTGATCTCTCGCCCTAAAAAGATGGCAAGAGGACCCGTGTGGACAATCTCACTGCCTAAGGGTCTGTTGGGGAATAAGTGACGCGTTTGGTCCGAGCGCCATTGGCCCGCTGTTAGGAAAACGGTACACTCGAGGCGGCTTGGCCAGCGGGGGGTTCAAGTGCCGATCTTGAGAATCAATCAGAATCCCGGCAGGGCCGAGGGTTTCTACCGTATCGACGTCGGCGTCGAGGAGATCCCCGGCCTGCAATCCCAGCGCGTCGGCGTCGAGATCGAGTTCGCGCTGTCGCCGCAGGACCGCGAGGACATTCGCTGGTATCTGGAAGACTACCTGCAATTCCATCAGGACCCGGCGCCAAGGATCGCCAAGCGCGTGGAAGAGCGCATGGCCGCGATCGGCGACGCGCTGTTCCGGGCGATCTTCCAAGGCTCCGACGACGCCCGTGATCTGTGGGCGGCGCTCCGCCCCCATCTGGCGGACACCCGGATCGAGGTGACGACCGGCATCGCCGAGGCCACGGCGATCCCCTGGGAGCTGATCCGCGACCCCCGCACCGGGACCCCGCTGGTGCTGTCGGCGGTGGCCTTCGTCCGCGGCCAGCCCGGCGCCGTCGCCGCACTGGCCCCGCGGGAGCGCGAAGCGGCGGAGGTCCGCATTCTGCTGGTCATTTGCCGGCCGAAGGCGGGCGAGGACGTGCCGTTCCGTTCGGTGGCCGGCCGGCTGGTCACCCGGTTGAACGAGGCCGCCCGCGAAACGCTGGATCTCGACGTCCTGCGCCCGCCGACCTTCGAGCGCCTGGCCGAAGTGCTGCGGCTCGCCAAGGAGCAAGGCCGGCCCTATCACGTCGTCCATTTCGACGGCCATGGGGTTTACGCCGACCCGGAAACGCTCGCCAACGCCGGCGAAACGGTCAACACGTTGCAGTTCAAGACCGGCTCCACCGGGCGGCGCGGCTTCGTGATGTTCGAGAACCCGGAGAGCAAGACCAACGCCGAATTCGTCGACGGCTTCAAGCTCGGCAGGCTGCTCACCGACAACGGCGTGCCGCTGCTGGTTCTCAACGCCTGCCAATCGGCGTTCGCCGGAGGCGCCCGCCGAGCCGGCGCCGACGACGTCCGCCGCGCGCGGCGAGATCGAGGCCTACGGCTCGCTGGCGCAGGCGGTGATGGATGGCGGCGCGGCGGGGGTCGTCGCCATGCGCTATGCGGTCTATGTGGTGACGGCGGCGCAGTTCGTGGCCGAACTCTACGCCGCCCTCGCCCGCGGCCGGGCGCTCGGCGAGGCCGTGGCATCGGCCCGCAAGAACCTGGCCGACAAGCCGGAACGGCAAATCGCCTACGAGGCCCGGCCGCTGCACGACTGGTCGGTGCCGGTGGTGTGGGAGCGGGCGCCGCTCAGGCTGTGGCCGGAGAAGACCGGCGCGGCGCCGATCAAGGTCGACCCTGGACGAGGCCGCGGCGGCGCGGCCGGGCGCGCTCGATGCGGCGCTGCCCGCGCGGCCCGACGTCGGGTTCTACGGCCGGGACGAGACGCTGCGCGCCCTCGACCGCGCCTTCGATAGCCATTCGATCGTGCTTCTGCACGCGTATGCCGGCAGCGGCAAGACGGCGACGTCGGCGGAGTTTGCCCGGTGGTATGCGCTGACCGGCGGCATCGAGGGGCCGGTGCTGTTCACCAGCTTCGAGCGCCACCTGCCGCTGGCCCGCGTCCTCGACAAGATCGGCGCGGTGTTCGGCCACGCCCTGGCCGGCGCCGGCGTCGAGTGGGACGCGATCACCGAAACGGCGACGCGGCGCGACATTGCGCTGCAGGTGCTGCGGCAAGTTCCGGTTCTGTGGATCTGGGACAACGTGGAGCCGGTCACCGGGTTTCCGGCCGGCACCGAGTTCGGCGTGGAGCGCGGAGGAGCAGCGAGAGCTGCGCGATTTCCTCGCCGCCGCGCGCGAGACCAAGGCGAAGTTCCTGCTCACGTCCCGCCGCGACGAGACGGCGTGGCTCGGGCAGATGCCGGTGCGGGCGCACATCCCGCCGATGCCGATGCTGGAACGGCTGCAACTCGCCGGCGCCATCGCCGAACGCCAGGGCCTGCGGCTCGCCGACCTGCCGGACCTCCGGGATCTGCTCCGCTTCACCGGCGGCAATCCGCTGACCATCCTGGTCACCGTCGGGCAGGCGCTGCGCGGCGGGATCGCCACGGACACGCAACTGGAGGCATTCCTGGCCGACCTGCGCGGCGGCCAGGCGTCGTTCGAAGACGAGGCGGGCGAAGGGCGCTCCCGGTCCCTCGGCGCCTCCCTCTCCTACGGCTTCGAGCACGGCTTCGACGAAGCGGACCGCCGGGTCCTGGCGCTTCTCCACCTGTTCCAGGGCATCGTCAATGTCGACGTGTTATGTTTGATGGGCACCATCGACAAGGACTGGTGCCTGGAGGCGGTGCGGGGGATGACCCGCGAGCACGGCATCGCCCTGCTCGACCGCGCCGCCGAGGTCGGCCTGCTCACCGCCCTCGGCGGCGGCTACTACCGGGTCCACCCGGCACTGCCCTGGTACTTCCGTGGCCTTTTCGACCGCCACTACCCCGCCGCAACCGGCGACGCCGACCGCGCCCGCCGCGCCTTCGTCGAAGCCATGGCAGTGCTCGGAAACTACATTTGGAGTCACAGTACAAGCACCGGCAACCGCGGCATCGTCTCCACCGCCGCGGCGGAGGAGGACAACCTGCTCGCCGCCTGGCGTCTCGCCCGCGCCCAAGGCTGGTCGGCGCGCGGTCATCGGCGCCATGCAGGGCTTGCGCGAACTCTACGATGACACGGGCCGCGGCGCCGCGTGGCGGCGGCTGGTGGAGGCGGTGGTGCCGGACTTCGTCGACCCGGCGACCGATGGCGCCCGGCCTGGAATCGACCAGAACCTGTGGTCGTTGGTCACCGGGTACCGTGTCCACCTTGCCAGAAGCGATCGGCGGGGGGCAGAGGCCGAACGCCTGCAGCGTCTGCGTGTCGACGTGGACCGGAACCGCGCTCAGCCGTTGCTCGCGGCCGCGCCCGAGACACTGGGCGCCGACGAGCGCAATGCCGTGAGGAATTTGGCTGTGAGCCTCCACGAACTCGGGGAAATCCAGCGCGAGGCGGGTGAGGCATCCTGCGCCGAACTCGTACCGCGAATCCCTCCGCGCCGCCGAAGCGATCGGCGACACCTCTGGACAGGCCGCCTGCGCCTTCAACCTCGGCACAGCGTACAGAACATCGCCAGCTTGCGCGATCTCGGCGAAGCCGAGCGATGGTTGCGGCGCAGCCTGGGTTTGCTGGCACCCGGCGACAACCTCGGACGCGGCAAATGCTTCGGCAGCCTCGGCAATGTCGCGTGGGAGCGCTTCAAGGACGCACGCGCGGCCGAGCGGCCCGACGACGAACTCACCCGTCACCTCACCGATGCGGTGGGCGCTTACGAGCAGGCGCTCGACCTGCTGCCGGAACATGCGGTTACGGATCGGGGAATCGCGCACAACCAACTCGGCATCATATTCAGCGAATATCGGCGACATCGACCGCGCCCTTGACCACTACCGGCAGGCCATTCGCTACTGACGAGCAAGCCGGCGACACGTTCGGCGCCGGCCAGACGCGCCGAAACGTCGCCATCGCCCTGCTTGAGGCCGACCGGCTGGCCGACGCCCGCTCTTATGCCGTGGCGGCGCTCGCCAACTTCGAGAGCTTCGGCGATCGCGCCGCGGACCATATCCAAGAGACCCAAAGGCTGATCGAGGACATCGACCAAGCCGCGGCAAAGCAAGGAAGCGGCGGATGACGGACGGGCCGTTCGACGATCTGCCGGTGATCGGGGCGCTGGCGCCGGCGGAAGCGGCGGCCAAGCTCCGCGAGGTCGGCGAGGACGCGGCGGCGGCGGCCGTCGACCGGGCCGCCGCATCCAAGGGGCCGCCCACCCGGTTCGGGGTCTCGGACTGGTGGCCGTTCCGCGACCGCGCGTGGCAGCACACGGCCCACGCCTTCGGCCATCTGGCGCCGGGTGCCGGCGCCGAGGCGCGGCCGATCCGCGGCGTCGGCGAGATCGAGGCCGATCCGACCCTGAAGAACGGGCGCATCCGGATCGTGCTCAACCGGCTGCGGGTCGCCGACTATCCCGGCGGCGGAACCCATCGCGTGCTGTTCGACTTCTTCGCCCGCAACCAGGTCCCCGGCCGGCCCGAGGACCTCCATTTCAACGCCACCTACCGGGTGCGCGAGGGCGAGCGCGCGCCGATCGCCGGCTACCCGATCTTCGTCGGCCTCGGCGTCGGCGGCGAGGGCGTCGCCTTCCGCTGCCACACCGTCAACGTCAAGAACGACGCCGACGAGGCGTTCCTCGATATGTTGGAAGGCGACGCCTTCCGGGCGGGGCTGAAGCTGGCGACGGCGGCGCAGCCGGCGATCGCGCCGCTCACCGGCATGGCGCTGGCGCTGACCAAGATGCATCCGGCCCAACGCAACCGCAACGTCTCGGTCCAGGACTTCTATCTCGGCCTCGACTTTGCCGGCACCGCGATGGGCGCACGGCTCGCCGAAGGCGACTACATCGCCGTCCAGATCCCGCGAGAGTTTCCGGCGCGTCTGGCGATGGGACGACTGGGTCTACGACCCGCCCAGCGGCCTCATCGTCTCCCGGTCCGACCCCGACCAGCTCATCCCCTACAACTACATCGTCTTCGGCGTCAGCCGCTACCAAGGCGACTGAACCGCGCAACGCCTTCGAAATAGAAGCGAGTATCCGCGCGATTGGGAGTTCCGGGGACATAATACGCAAAGAATACCGGACTTCCGGGATCACAATATTCCGGAGTTCCGGGGACACAGTATGCATCTCAGGACCCTTTCCCCTTCCCGGGGGTCGGACCGGATTTGCAGCGGTGCAAGACGTGACGGGGTCGGAAAGCACGTCCAATGTTTGCCTCGATTCCGGCCGCCGACTGACAATATTGGACCACCCGAGACCGGGTTCCGGATCCGAGAAACCGGCTACCGACGACCTCGCTTTCGGCACCGAACACCTAAAGCCGGGGTCGAGTTCCTGAGATAAATATTGTGTCCCCGGAACCACGATCTTTCCGGTTGCGGATCATCACCCAAGACCCCTGGTGCCGCTCGGGTATTCTCCGCCCTCGCCGCCTCAGTGGGGCCGCCTCAGTGGGAATGCCTCGGGTTGCCCCGTTGCTCGATGATGTTGAGGTAAAGCGTCGCCGGCTCCAGGCAGGCGCCGGTGGCGAGCTGGCCGACGAACGTCCGGTAGATCTCCTGCCACGGCGTCTGGTTGGCGAGTTCGGCAAGCGGCAGGGACGCCTTGCGCCGCGCCAACTCGTCGTCCGGGATCAACACGTTGACCTGCCGCTTTGCCAGGTCGACGCGCACCCGGTCGCCGGTTTGCAGATAGGCGAGACCGCCCCCCACCGCCGCCTCCGGCGAGGCGTTGAGGATCGAAGGGCTGGCCGAGGTGCCGCTCTGGCGGCCGTCGCCGACGCAGGGGAGTTCGGTGATGCCGCGCTTGATGAGGTCGTCGGGGGGCTGCATGTTGACCACTTCCGCCGACCCCGGATAGCCGACCGGCCCGCAGTTGCGGATGAACAGGATGCTGCGCTCGTCGATACCGAGGGACGCATCGTTGATGCGGTGGTGGTAGTCCTCCGGGCCGTCGAAGACGATCGGCGCGGCCTTCGAACGCGTTCTCGTCGCCGGGCTCGGAGAGATAGCGGTCGCGGAAAGCCTTGCTGATCACCGAGGTCTTCATCACCGCGGCGTCGAACAGATTGCCGCCGAGGACGACGTAGCCGGCCCGTTCCAACAGCGGATCGGCGACGGTGCGAATGACGTCGCGATCGGAAGGCCCGGCGTCGGCGCAGTTGTCGGCGATGGTGCGGCCGCTGACGGTGAGCGCGCCGGCGCGGATCCTTCCGGCCTGGATCAACTCGTAGATCACCCCCGGCACGCCGCCGGCCCGGAAAAAGCCTTCGCCGAGATGCTCGCCGGCCGGTTGCATGTTGACGATCAGCGGCACGTCGTGGCCGATCTCCTGCCAGTCGTCGAGCGAAAGCTCGACGCCCATGTGGCGGGCGATGGCGATCAGATGGACCGGGCAGTTGCTGGAGGCGCCGATCGCCGAGGCGACGACGATGGCGTTCTCGAACGCCTCGCGGGTCATGATCCTCGACGGTTTCAGATCCTCGCCGATCATCTCGACGATGCGCTTGCCGGTGGCGTGGGCCATCTGGCCGCGCTCGCGGTAGGGCGCCGGGATCGCGGCGCAACCGGGAAGCGACATCCCCAGCGCCTCGGCGAGGACGTTCATCGAAGAGGCCGTGCCCATGGTGTTGCAGTGGCCGACGCTGGGCGCCGAGGCCGCGACCATGTCCATGAACCCCGCGTAGTCGATCTCGCCGGCGGCCAGCAATTTGCGCGCGTGCCAGACGACGGTGCCGGAGCCGACGAGCTTGCCGTCGTAATAGCCGTCGAGCATCGGGCCGCCGGACAGCACGATCGCCGGGATGTCGACGGCGGCCGCCGCCATCAGGCACGCCGGCGTCGTCTTGTCGCAGCCGGTGGTCAGCACCACCCCGTCGAGCGGATAGCCGTGCAGCACTTCGACCAGCCCGAGAAAGGCGAGGTTGCGGTCGAGCGCGGCGGTCGGCCGCTTGCCGGTCTCCTGCAGCGGGTGGACCGGAAACTCCATCGGAACGCCGCCGGCCTCGCGGATGCCGTCCTTGACCCGCGACGCCAGCTCCAGGTGATGGCGGTTGCACGGCACCAGGTCGCTGCCGGTCTGGGCGATGCCGATGATCGGCTTGCCCGACTGCAGCTCGCCACGGGTCAGCCCGTAGTTGAGATACCGCTCCAGATAGAGCGCCGTCATCCCCGGTTCGGCCGGATCGTCGAACCACAGCTGGCTGCGAAGTTTCGTCGGACTTTGACCACCCATGCCCTTGCTCCTCCCGCACCCTCTTGATTGATCGTCCTCGGCGGATGACAGGTAGAAAAAATACGATAGTCGTTGCGACAGGGGCAAGGATGGCTTGATGGCCCCGGCGCTAACTGCGTAAATTTTCTCGTTTGTCCCGCGACCAGTCGAGGAGAGGAACCCGGTTCGATGAGCACACCCAGCGGCACGCCGGCCCGTCGGCTGGCCTCCGATACTTTGGCCACGGTTGGTCCGGCGGTTCGCCGTCCCGATTTCGACCGTTCGGGACTGGAGACAGGCATCGTCCACCTTGGGCTCGGCGCGTTCCATCGAGCGCATCAAGCCGTCTATACCGACGGCCTGCTCCGTCGCGACCCCCGGTGGGGAATCGTCGGGGCGAGCCTTCGCAGCCCGGCGACACGCGACGCGCTGGCGCCGCAGGACTTCCTCTACACGATGGTCGAGCGCGATCGGCAAGGGGACCGTATGCGCATCATCGGTGCGCTCCTTGGAACGGTCGTCGCCCCCGAAGCCCCCGAGGACCTGTTGGCCCTGATGGCGCGGCCCTCGGTGAGGATCGTCTCGCTCACGGTTACCGAGAAGGGATATCGCCATGATCCGGCGACGGGTGCACTGGACGAGGATCAACCCGATGTCCGCCATGACGCCACCCATTCGGACCGCCCCCGCACGACCCCCGGGTTCCTTGTCGCCGCACTCGCCCGTCGTCGCGAGGCGGGTCTGCCGCCCTTTACCGTGCTGTCGTGCGACAACCTCCCGTCGAACGGAGAGACGACGCGACGGGTCGTCCTGCGTATGGCGGAACTTCAGGATCGGGAACTTGCCCGCTGGGTCGAGAACGAGGTCGCCTTTCCGAGCACCATGGTCGACCGCATCGTTCCCGCGACGACCGACGCCGATCGCGCCTTGGTCGCCGCGACGCTCGGCATCGAGGACGCCTCTCCGGTGGTCACCGAGCCGTTCTCGCAGTGGGTCATCGAGGATCGGTTTCCGGCCGGCCGGCCGGCTTGGGAGGAGACCGGCGCAACTTTCGCCATGGATGTCGCTCCCTTCGAGCGAATGAAGCTGCGCCTCCTCAACGGCAGCCATTCGGCGATCGCCTATCTCGGACGTCTCGCCGGCTACCCGACCGTCGCCGATGCCATTTCCGATCCCGACCTGTCCCGCTTCATTCGCGCGATGATGGACGAGGAAGTGACGCCGACCCTCGACCTCCCCGCCAGTGTCGATCTGTCGGCCTACAAGGACCGATTGATGGCGCGTTTCGCCAACCCGGCGCTCCGCCACCGCACCGCGCAGATCGCCATGGATGGTTCGCAGAAGCTCCCCCAGCGGCTTCTCGAGCCGATCCAGGAGCGCATCGCGGCCGGGGCTCCGATCGACAGGCTCGCCCTCGCCGTCGCCGGTTGGATGCGGCATGCGGCGGGAACGGACGAGGCCGGGCGCTCGATCGCCATCGACGATCCAATGGGCGTCCGCATCTCGGCCCTGGCGCGGGAGGCGGGCATGATGGCCGCCCGCCTCGCGCCGGCGCTGATGTCGATCTCGGAGATCTTTGGCAAGGACCTGCCGCACGACCAGCGCTTCGTCGGACCGGTGACGGCGGCGCTCGAACGGCTCTGCACGACCGGTGTCCGCAAGGCCATCAACACCGACTTGTCGTGACGAGAAAGGATTCCGTGAAACGATGAAACAGGCACCGTCGTTCCGGGTCGCGAAGAAGGAACTCGCGCGGTTCGTCTACGAGGTTCTGCGAAAAGCGGGGGCGGACGAGCCGTCCGCCCGGGCGGTCACCCGCGCATTGGTCGACACGTCGGCCATGGGCGTCGACAGCCACGGTGTGCGGTTGCTGCCCCATTACGTCAAGGCGGTGACCGGGGGACGGGTCTGCGGATCGCCGAACATGGGTTTCGAGCGCCGCGCGCCCGCGGTTGGTTGTCTCGACGCCGACAACGGCTTTGGCCATCTGGCCGGCTTCCGCGCCATCGACCACGGGATCGAAATCGCCGAGGAGATTGGCGTCGCCGCGGTCAGCGTCGTCAACTCCTCTCACTTCGGAGCAGCCGGCTGCTATGTACTCGCCGCAGCCGAGCGGGGGTATGCGGCGCTCGCCGTCTCGAATTCGGACGCCTTCGTCTTGCCCCACGATGGAACCCGCCCGTTCCACGGCACCAACCCCCTGGCCTTCGCAACGCCGGTGCCCGCACAAAAACCGTACCTGCTCGATATGGCGACGAGCGCCATCCCGTGGAACCGGGTGCAGCAGTACTTGACGATCGGCGAGGACCTTCCGCCCGAGGTCGCCGCCGACGGCCTCGGCCGTTCGACCACGGATCCCGCCCGGGTCGCCGCCCTCGCGCCGCTGGGCGGCGCCGTCTTCGGCTACAAGGGCGCCGGTCTGGCCGGCATGATCGAGATTTTGAGCTCGGCGCTGACCGGCATGCTCCACGGCAACGCCCTTCTACCGATGGGTGGTCCGGACTTCGCCACGCCCCGCCATGTCGGTCATTTCTTCCTGGTGCTGAGGCCCGACGCATTCGTCCCGCAAGCCGTATATGAAGAGCGCATCCTCGCCTACCTGGCGAACCTGCGCGAACAACCCTCGTCGTCACCCGAGAAGCGGGTCATCGCTCCGGGCGATCGGGAGTGGTCGGTGGAGGCGGAGCGCACGTCGAACGGCATTCCCATCGATGCCGCGTACTGGGAAATCTTCGCCGAACTTGCGGAACGGTCCGGCGTCACCCCCCTGTGATCGAGCAGGACGGTACCGGGGTTCCCTACCAGTTCCAGAGGGTGCCGTCCTCGAGCCGCGCGACCGGCAGGTAGGCCGGTTGGTATTCGAACTTCCCGGCGAGCGTCTCGTCGATGTCGACGCCGTGGCCGGGCGCGTCGCCGGGGTGCAGGTAGCCGTCGTCGAAATAGTACGCATGGGGAAAGACCTCGTCGGTCTCCGGGGAATGGCGCATGTACTCCTGCATGCCGAAATTGGGCACCCAGATGTCGAAATTGAGCGCCGCGCCCATGCATACCGGTGAAAGATCTGTGGCGCCGTGGCAGCCGGTCCTGACCTGATAGAGCGCCGCCAGATCGGCGATGCGGCGAAGGTGGGTGATTCCGCCGGCGTGGACCACCGATGTCCGGATGTAGTCGATGAGCTGGTTCTGGACGAGGTCCTTGCAGTCCCACACCGTATTGAAGATCTCGCCGACCGCGATCGGCGTGACCGTATGCTGGCGAATGAGCCGGAACGCCTCCTGGTTTTCGGCCGGCGAAGGGTCCTCCATCCAGAACAGACGATAGGGTTCCAGCGACTTGCCCAGGCGTCCGGCTTCGATGGGTGTCAGCCGGTGGTGGACGTCGTGGAGCAGATGGGGGCCGAAACCGAATTTCTCGCGGAGCGTCTCGAACAGTTTCGGTGCGTGATCGAGATACTTTTCCGTGGACCACGCGGCCTCCTCGGGGAGCCCCCGGGTCGCCGGCTCGTAGAACGTTTTTCCCTTGCCGACACCATAGACCGTGCTGATCCCGGGCACGCCGCACTGGGCGCGGATGGCCTTGTAACCCATGCCGATATACTTGCCGACCTCGTCCACCGCCTCGGCGATGTCGCGACCGTTGGCATGGCCGTAGACCATCACCCCGCCGCGACTTCGCCCGCCGAGAAGCTGGTAGAGGGGGAGACCGGCGACCTTCGCCTTGATATCCCACAAGGCGGTGTCGACGGCGGCGATCGCCGACATGGTGACCGGTCCGCGACGCCAGTAGGCCCCCTTGTAGAGGTATTGCCAGATGTCCTCGATCTGGTGCGGGTCGCGGCCGATCAGGCAGGGAATGACATGATCGGTGAGATAGGAAGCGACGGAAAGCTCGCGGCCATTCAGGGTCGCGTCGCCGATGCCGTAAACCCCTTCATCGGTGACGATCTTGAGGGTGACGAAATTTCGCCCGGGCGAGGTGACGATGACATAGGCGCGCTCGATCAGCATTCTGTTTCCTCCTCGCCGGGGGCTATTGGTAGAACAGGCTGGGCAGCCATAGGGAAAGAAATGGGATATAGGAAACAAATCCGAGAATTAACAAGTTGCAAATAAGGAAAGGCACCACTGCCGCGCTAATCTCGGCAAGTGATATTTTTCCGATATTGGCTGCGACGAAGAGGCAAACGCCTACGGGGGGCGTCGAGAGCCCGATCATCAGGTTCAAAACCGCGAAAGTCGCGAAATGGATCGGGTCGATTCCGACGTGCAGGGCGATCGGCAGAAGCGGCGGCAACAGAATGAGCAGCGCCGCGATCGTCTCCATGAAGGTTCCGACGATCAACAGCAAAACATTCATCAGCAGGATGACGACGTACTTGTTCTCGCTTATTCCGAGAAGCGCGGCGGCGATGGTTTGCGGGATGCGTTCCGAGGTGAGGATCCAGCCGAACACGTTGGCGAAACCGACGAGGAGAATGATCGAGGCCGCGCTCACGGCGCTGTCGATGAGGATGCGCGGAATCCGGCTCAGCGTAAGTCCCCGATAGATGAAGAGCCCCACAACGAGAGCGTACACCGAGCTGATGATTGCCGCCTCGGTCGGGGTGAACACGCCACCGACGATGCCGAACAGGATGATGAAGGTCATCAGGATCGCCCAGAACGCATCGACGGCCCCACGCGCCACTGCGCCCATGCCCTTCCACGGCTCACGTGGATAGTTGCGCCGCACGGCGAGAATGTAGCAGGTGATCATCATGGCGACGCCGAGCAGCAAACCCGGAATGGCGCCGGCGAGGAACATCCGACCGACGGAGAGGCCGGTCAGCGAACCGACGATAATCATCGGCAGGCTCGGCGGGATGATCGGCCCGACGGTCGAGGACGCGGCGGTGATCGCCGCGGCGAAGGGAGCATCGTACCCGGACTTCTTCATGCCGGGAATCATCACCGCCCCGATGCTCGCGGTATCCGCGACCGCGGTGCCGGAGATGCCGGCAAAGATCATCGAGCCGGTGACATTTGCGAGACCGAGGCCGCCACGGATGTGACCGACGAGCGCGTTGGAGAAACGGATGATCCGGTCGGTAATGCCGCCGCCGCCCATCAGGTTGCCGGCAAGGATGAAACCGGGGATGCAGAGAAGGACGAAGACGTCCATGCCCGCGTACATTTTTTGCGGAATGACGACGAGTGGGAGGTCGGCGAGGAGGATGTACACCGCCGACGAAACCCCGAGCGACAACGCAACCGGAAAGCCGAGGATCAGGCACAACGCGAAGCTCGCGAACAGGGCTGCAATCAACATGGGCTCACTCGCTGAAAAGCCGGCGAAGGGCGACGAGCACCCGCTCCGCGGAGAACAGGATCAGTGACAGTGGCGCCAGCAGAACGATTGCGTGAAGGTATTCCATCCGCCATTCGAGCGCGGGCGAGGTCTGCATCTCGCCGATTTTCATGAATTCCCAGGCACCCGGAAGCAAACTCACCAGAAACACGATGCAGGCGATATATACGAGAACTTCGAGCGCAGAACGAACCCTCGGCGGCAGACTCCCGACGACCAGGTCGACATTGACCAGTTCTCCCGATCGGATCGCCACCCCGCAGCCGAAGGCGGTCAGGTAGAGGAGCATGAATCTCGACAACTCCTCGGTCCACACCGGCGATTGCGGCAGCATCACGCGCGAAACCACTTGGATCAGCACCGAAGCGATCAGGACTGCAAAGGAAACGCCGGCGAGCGCGCGAAAGACCCGGGCAAGCAACTCGAATGTTCGCGTCACGGTGTGCCTCCGACGATCAGCTCTCGGCCACCCCTCCGCCGATGGAGGGGTGGTTCGGAGGGACTAGGTCAGTTGATAGCCTTGAGCATTTGCTCGTAAAGCTCGTGGACTTCGGGTTTGAGCGCCTTCAGCACCGCGGGTTTCGCCTTCTCGGCGAAGGCCTTCTTGTCAGACGCGACGAATTCCATGCCCTTCGCCGCGAGTTCGGAGGCAAGCAATTCCTCCTGTGAAAGAAACTCCGTCCGCTCGAACTCCTGCATTCTCTTGGCGGCTTCGAGGACGGCACGTTGCAGATCCTCGGGCATTTTCTGGAACTTGCGGTCTCCGATGACGACGTAGATCCAGCTCCAGACATGCTCGGTCAGGTTCACGTACTTCTGGACCTCGAAGAAGCTGGCGCTCTTGATCAGGGAAAGCGGGTTTTCCTGGGCGTCGATCGTCCCGCTCTGGAGCGAGGTGAAGACTTCCGAGAACGCCATCGGGATCGGCTTGGCGCCAAGCGCACTCCATACGCTCACGAACAGCGGGACGTTGGGTACGCGCAGCCGCAGGCCGTTGAGGTCATCGGGTGTCTTGATCGGCCGGTTCGAGGTGAGATCGCGCGGGCCGCGTGCGAAGTACGCCACCGGGCGCAGCCCCGTCTTCGCGATGATGTCCTTCTCGATCTGTTTGCCGATGTCGCCGCCGGCGATCAAATCCAATTGCTGCAGGTCCTGAACGCCATACGGTATGGCGAGCAGCGCGGCGGATGGAGCCCAGTTCTGCAATGACTTGCCGGTGATCGTCATGTCCACCGTGCCGAGCTGGATGCCGTTGATCAGGTCCATTTCCTTGCCCAATTGCTCATTGGGGTAAACCTGGACCTCGATGGCGCCGTTGGACAGCGCCTTGACCTCCTCCGCGAACTTCAGCGCTGCCTTGTTCCAGACGTTATCCTCGTTGGCGAGATGGCCGAACTTCAACACGTACTGCGGCTCGGCCACGGCCGAACTCGAAAAAACCGCGGCCAGCAAACCGGCAGCCGTGAAGGCCGTGGCGATCAGGTTCCTGTATTTCATCGTGTGTACTCCCTCCCTCGTGTTTCTCGGCCGCGGCTTGCGCTGCGCCCGGATCCTTCAAACGGATTCGATGGCAATCCAAAAACGTCAGAAGATCAAGTGGATCTTGCAGGTCTCCTCCGGATGCTCTTCGATGAGTTGCATGGCTGTGGCAACCTCTCGAAAATCGAACTCGTGGGTGACCAGTGCTTCGGCTTCCACCGCACCCCTTGAGAACCACTGGAGAACCTCGGGAAAGAGCCGGCGATTGAGGCGTGAGCCGCAGAGGGTGAGCTCCTTCTTGGTGATCTCCTGCTGCGGAATCAGACTGGGGTTGGTGGAGAAGCCGAGAACGCCGATGCGGGCTGCCGGACTCGCGAGCCGCACCGCTTCCTCGAGGATGCCCGGCGCTCCGGCCCCGTCGATCACGACAGTCGGCCCCAGTCCGTCGCTCGCCCCAAGGATGGCCGTTTCGACGCTGTCGCGCTTCGAGTTGACCGCAAGCTCGGCACCCAGTCGGGTCGCCCGTTCGAGCCTCCGGTCGTCGATGTCGACGACAACGCAACGCGCGCCTTTCATGCGCGCGACCTGCAGGACGGTGAGGCCAATAGTCCCGGCCCCGTAGATGAGGGCGATGTCGCCCGCTCGCGCCTCGGTGCGCATCAGAACGTTTGCCGCGATCGAGTACGGCTCGGCCATCGCCGCCGCGCGGTCGGAGACGTTGTCGGGCAACCTCAGCGCGTTGGCGGCGGGGACGACGACGTACTCACCCATGCCGCCGTCGCGATGAACACCGATGACTTCCAGCTTGGTACAGACGTTCGTGCGACCGATCGAACAGGGATAGCACGTGCCGCAGCTCACTACCGGATCGATCACCACCCGGTCGCCGACCGAGAGTCCCTGGACTCCCGGCCCCAGTGCCGCCACCGTTCCCATCGCCTCGTGACCGATGACACGCGGATATCGCGCGAATGGATTGGCGCCGTGAAAGATATGGATGTCGGATCCACAGATGCCGGCGCGGGCGATGCGAACAACAACCTCACCCGCCTTGGCCTCGGGGTCCGGCGTTGTCACGACTCCGATTTCGAGGGGCTTTTCGACGCGTACGGCCCACATACCCTAAACTCCTCCCTCGTGACGCGGGGCCGATGGCAACTCTCTCTCGGCCCCTCTAAAGCCGAGTGAGCGCCCCCGCATTCTCCAACGTTTTTTTGCGGCATACCGCAGAGGTTTATAAGAAAATGTACAACGCGACTTCACCCACACGCAAGCTCGCTTGATTGAATACCAAGTTTTTACAGCACCCGCGAAATGGGATTTCAAACTACAGGCGTGAGCAGTGGCCGGCCGGCGAAGTGGGCGTCCAGGTTCCGGATCACCAGAGTTCCCATCGCGCGCCGCGTTTCGACGGTGCCACTGGCCATATGCGGCGTCAGCACGACGTTGTCCATGTTGACGAGCTCGATCGGGACGCGCGGCTCGTCGGCGAACACATCGAGGGCGGCGCCGCCCAGGCGCTTGTCCACAAGGGCTTGAACCAGCGCGTCCTGATCGACGACGGAGCCGCGCGCCACGTTGACGAGGATGCCCTCGGGACCGATCGCGTCCAGGACGGCGCGGTTGACCAGTCCACGGGTGGACGGGCCGCCCGCGGCCGTGACGATCAGGACGTCACTGAACCGACCGAGCGCGACCACATCGTCGAAGTAGGTGTGGGGGACATCCTTTTCGGTGACGCTATGATAAGCAAGCTTCACCTCGAAACCGGCGAGGCGTTGGGGAAGGGCGCCGCCGATCTGGCCGAGGCCCAGGATACCGACGCGCTTTCCCGTCAGCTTGGTGGTGAGAGGAAAGCCGCCCTCCTTCCACTTCCCATCCCGCACGAACCGATCCGCCGCGCAGATGCGCCGCAACAGCGCGAGGGTAAGCCCGATCGCCAGATCGGCGACATCATCGGTCAACACGCCCGGCGTATTGGTGACCCGGATGCCGGCGGCCTTCGCCGCATCCAGATCGACCGCATCGAAACCGACGCCGTAGATCGCGATGATCTCGGCGTGCGGTAATGCCTTGATCAGCGCCGCCGACGCACCGTCCGCCCCGGTGGTCACAATGCCCCGCACGGAGGGCGCGACTTTCGCCAGCAAGGCCTGCGGGTCGTCCGCTTCCCACAGCCTGTGGAGGACATAACGTTCCTCGAGTGCCGCCATGATGTCCGGGGGCGGGAGGTCGGCGACGACCAGCAGCTCCGGGTTCATGGTGCGCCAACTATTCCTTCTGCTCGGCACCCGAGGCAAGTCGCATGATCAGGTCATAGAGCATCGGTATATGTTCGTCGCCAAAGCCGAGCGCCGCGGCCAGGGCATAGGTCTGGTAGACGGCCGCGCCGGTCAGCGGCACCATTCCGGCGGCGTGGGTCATCTCCACGAAGTAACCATAGTCCTTGAGAGCGTTGCGGATGGAGAACTGCAGACCGCCGGCGTCGCCCTGCAACGGATAGGGCATGAGCATCTGGAACATCCGGCTGTCGGCCCCGCCCGCCGACACCACCTCGTAGAACTTCTCGACGTCGACGCCGACCATCTTGGCGGTCGCCGCGGCCTCGGCCGCCAAGGCGGCGGTGCCGAGCCCCAGAAAGTTGTTGATGAGCTTCAGCTTGTGACCGGCGCCCAGGGCGCCGACATGAAAGATGTTTTCGGTGAAGGTTTCGAGGACGGCGCGCACCTCGTTCAACACCGCGGCATCGCCACCGACAACCAGGTTCAGGCGGCCCTCCTCGGCCTCCTTCGGCGTGCGGGTCATCGCCGCATCGAGCATCCGCACCCCTTTTTCCGCCAATGCCTCGGCCACCCGAGCTGTGGAGTTGGGGTCCGCCGTGGTCATGTCGACCAGGATCTGACCTTCACGAGCCCCCTCCAACAGTCCCTGCGGCCCGAACACCAGCGCCTCGACAACGGCCGAGGAGGACACGCAGGTGAGCACGATATCGCTTGCGCCGGCGAGAGCGGCGGGACTTGCGGCCTCCTCCGCACCCCCGGCAAGCAAGTTCTCGACCGGCTCACGATTTCGATGTCCGAGGACGGTCAGCGGGTACTCGTTTTTCAATATATTCTTGGCCGCGCCGTGGCCCATCAGGCCGAGTCCGATGAAACCGATCCGTTTCTTGCCCATGGCGTGCCTCCAGTTTTCGAAGCCGTGATGGTGACGGCCGTCCCGTTACCGTTTCGAAGCGGTGGAACGGATACGCCGGAACGCGCTCAACATCAGCGGAGTGAACCAGACCAGGATTGCCGTCGCCCCCAACGTGGCGGCGATCGGCCGCTCGAAGAAGGCGAGAAATCGCCGTCGGCCTTGATCATCGAGGTCATGAAGTTCTCCTCGAGCATCGGCCCGAGCACGAGGCCGAGGATGGCCGGCGCGACCGGGAAGCCGTTCTCCTCCATCAGGTAGGCGATGAGGCCGAGCGCCAGCATCATGCCGACGCCGAACACGGTGTTGTTGATGGCGAAGGTACCGACGATGCAGAACATCAGGATGATCGGCATCAGCATCGCGCGCGGCACCCTGAGGAGGTGCTTCGACGACTTGATCGCGACCCAGCCGAGCGGGAGCAGCAGAATGTTGGCGACGAAGAAGGAGATGAACACGGCTAGATCAGCTCGGCGCTGCTCGAGGAATACCGTCGGGCCCGGGTTCATCCCCTTCATGTAGAGCACGCCGATGACGATCGGCGGTGATCGAGTCGCCGGGGATGCCGAACACCAGCGCCGGGACCCAGGCGCCGCCGAGCGCGGCATTGTTGGCGGCGCCGGCCTCGACAATGCCCTCGACGTGGCCGGTGCCGAACTTCTCGGGCTCTTTCGAGAATTTCTTGCGCGATCGGCATAGGCCATCCAGGCGGCGATGTCGGCGCCCGGCCCCGGGCAGGGCGCCGACCAACGTGCCGATGAACGCTGCCGCGCAGGCAGTTGACCTTGTAGCGGCAGAGGACGGCCGCCGATGCCCGTGAAGAGGTTGCCGATCTGGTCTGGCGGCGCCTCCGGCGGTGGTCGCTGACCGTAGACGTTGCGCAGCACCTCGGCGACCGCGAACATGCCGATCATGCGCGGGAATGAAGCTGATCCCGCCCATCAGCTCGACGACTGCCGAAGGTGAAGCGCGGCTGGCCGGCCATCGAGTCGAGGCCGACCGTGGCGATCAGGAGGCCGATGAGCAGCGAGAGGAGCGCCCTTGACGGGCGTGCCGGTGGAGATGAAGACGGCGCAGGTCAGGCCGAGCGAGCGCGAGCCAGAAATATTCGAATAGCTTGAGAAGTTGAGCGCGAACTTGGCGAGAAGCGGCGCGCGAAGCAGCCAGCACGCACGGCGCCGAACAGCCCGCCGATCGCCGCGCACGACAGGCCGGCGCCAAGCGCCAGCTCGGCCTTGCCCTTGCGGCGTCATGGCAAAGGCCTCGTCGGTGTAGGCGGCCGACGCCGGCGTGCCGGGAATGCGCAGCAGCGCGCCCGGGATGTCGCCGGCGAAGATCGCCATCGCCGTGCGTGGCGACAGTGCGGCGATGGCCGGCACCGGATCCATGAAGAAGGTGACCGGCACCAGGAGCGCCGTCGCCATGGTCGCGGTGAGGCCCGGGATGGCGCCGATGAACAGCCCGAAGAGGCCGCGATCAGGATGACCATCAGCACGTAGGGATCGAAGACGAGAGCAAAGCCTGCGGATATGTCGGCCATCAGTCCCGGCGCCTCAGTAGATCACGGTCTGGAGCAGGCCGAGGGGAAGGGGCACCTGCAGGAAACCGGCGAAGACCTGATAGATGAACATCGTCACCCCGATCGATACCACGAGCGCAAGAAGCAAGCCGACGCCGAGCCTGATAAAGAGAACCAGGAGAATGATCGTGGAGGCAAGGTGGAAGCCCAGAAAGTCCGAGGCGAGGATGTAAAAGAGGGTGGTGGCGATGACGAGAAGAAAATTGGTGAGAAGCGCAGGCGAGCGCACCCAATCGCCGAACTCGGCAAGCGGAGCCGATTTTCGATGGCGCACGCCGTTGACGATCAGCAGAATGCTGCAGACGGCCATGCCACCGCCAATCATCCTCGGGAACAGTGCCGGGCCGTAATCCTGGCCCGGCAGCTCCGGGAAGGTCCACGTGTAGGCAATCGTCGCGACCGCGAACAACAGCAGCACCACTCCGCTGAACGCGTCGTTGAACCTCATCCGATCACCCCCCGCTGGTCACCCCCGCCATCGGCGCCTCACTTGGCGAGGCCGAGCACCTTCATCACCTTGCCGAGATCCTCGTCGTTCTGCGCCAAGAATTGCCGAAACTCCTCCGGGTTCCGCCAGCGTATCCCGAAGCCGCGGCTGTTCATCAATTCCTTGAACTGGTCGCTCGTCACGGCTTTCTCCAACGTCTGAACGAGCTTGTCGGTAACGTCCTGCGGTAATCCCTTGGGCCCGGCGATGCCTCGCCACGTCCCCATGGCCCAATCCGAACCGGTTGCCTCCTTCAACGTCGGAACATCGGGGTAGGAGGGGCTGCGCTCCGCATCCATCACCACAAGGCTTTTCACCCGTCCGGCGTCGATCATCGATTTTGCCTCGGGAAGCGAGCAGGCGACAATTCCGACGCCGCCCGCTACGAGATCGATGAGAGCGGGGGCCGAGCCCTTACTCGGCACCCACCGTACCGCGTTCGGATCGATTCCGACCGAGTTCAGCATTCCCGCCAACGCCAAGTGCCAAATGCCGCCTTGGCCGGTGCCGGACGCTTTGAACTTCCCGGCCTCCGCGCCCCGGATGGCGTCAAGCAGGCTTTGCGCTGTTTGGTAAGGGCTGTCGGCACCAACCTGCACGCCTGCCGGGTCGGAGTTGTACTGTCCGATCGGCGTATAGGCTTCGTAGGTCAGGTCGGTCAGGCCCTGCCAATGCATTTGGTTGATCTCGACCGTTATGACGCCGATCGTGTAGCCGTCGGGCGCCGCGTCGGCGATCGCAACGTGGCCGACCACGCCGCTGCCGCCGGTGCGGTTGACCACCGCCACCGGCACGCCGAGCTCCTTCTCCATGATGCTGGCGATGATGCGCCCGGTGGCGTCGGTGCCGCCACCAGCGGCCCACGGAATGATCAAGGTGATGGGACGCTCCGGATAGGCCGCCGCGACGGAGAGCGGAGCCGAGCTGAGAACCAAGGCGGCAAGCCCCGCGGCCGAGGCAATCAAACGGAAGATGGACGTGCTTTTCATCGTAATCCTCCCCTCTCAAGCGAATTGATCGCTTTGTGTTTTTCGGTTGGCTGCGGCCGACGGATTCGCCTGCGAGGGGCCAACCCGAGCCGTGGTTGACGCCGGCAGCCTAGCTCGCACAGTTTCGCCATGCAAGGGCGGACTCTGGTATTTACTACAAAGATGCCCCAATGGGGTCCTTGAGGTTGACCAATCCGCCAGAAATGTTGGTAAATTTTTTACATTGTCCACGCGACAGGGTGGCGTCGTGCTCGAAACCATCGCCCAGAACTTCGAACAGCTGCGGCCGGCGGAGCGAAAGGTCGCCGAGTTCGTGCTGGCCGACCCTTCCGGTTTCGTCCACAAGTCGATTACCGCCGCGGCGGCGGAAGCCGAGGTCAGCGAGCCGACCGTTCTGCGGTTTTGCCGGGCCGTCGGCTACAGCGGTTTCCAGTCGTTCAAGATCGGCTTGGCGCAGTCTCTCGGCGCGGGCGTTCCCTACGTGCTCAAGGGACTCGCCCCCGACGACGGCGTGCCACAGCTCGTCGAAAAGGTCTGCGGTCACGCGCAGAAAGCGATTGCCGACCTTCGTGCCGGCTTGAAGGCCGACGTCGTCGACCAGGCGATCACCTCGTTGAACCGGGCTCGTCACATCGAATTCTACGGTGCCGGCGCCTCGGGCGTCGTCGCCAAGGACGCGCAGCACAAATTCCTGCGCCTCGGCGTTCCAACCAGCGCCTATATCGACAGCCATCAGATGGTCATCAGCGCGGCGTCGCTCAAATTCGACGACGTCGCGGTCGTGTTCTCGCACACCGGACGCAGCCGCGGCGTTCTCTATGCGGTCGAGGTGGCGCTGGGACAGCAAGCGACGGTCATCGGCGTAACGTCGGCGGAAACGCCCCTGGCGGAGCTGTGTTCGATCCCCGTCGTTGTTCCGCCAAGCGAGGACACCGGCGTCTACATGCCGATGGTCTCTCGTCTCATTCATCTGGTGGTGGTCGATATTCTCGCGGCGGGTATCGCATTGCGCCGCGGGCCGCAGTTCGTTCCGCATCTGCGCAGGGTCAAGGAGAAGTTGAAGGGGCTGCGGGTGTCCGAATCCGAAGAAAAGGCTGCCGCAGTGTCTTGAGATCTCGCTGCCGATGATCGGCGGCGAACATAAACGCATTGTACTCAAGAGAGGAGGAAATGATGAAAGCATACAAGAAGTTTGTATTGGTCGCGGGTGCCGCCGTTCTCGCGGTTTCCGTGCCTGTGGCCATGCCGTCGGCCGCCGAGTACGAGTGGACCATGCAGACGTCGGAAACGGCCGGCGAGCCGCAATACGAGATCAAGAAGGCGTGGGCCAAGAACGTCGAGACGATGAGCGACGGACGGGTCAAGATCGAGATCCTGCCGACCGGCGCGGTGGTGCCCCACAACCAGACCCTGGAGGCGGTCGGCGCCGGCATCCTTCAGGGACATCTGACCGATCCCAGCTACTTCTCCGGCCAAAACCCGGCCTTCAGCATGCTCGGCAACCTGGTCGGCGCCTGGGGCGATCCCCTCGAGTTCCTGGAATACATGAAGTACGGCGGCGGCGAGCAACTCTACAACGAGCTGGTCGAACCGTACGGCGTTCACCTGATCTGTGCCGCCGCCACCGGTCTCGAGGCTCTCGTCAGCAAGAAACCCATTCGTTCGGTGGCCGACCTCAAGGGGCTGAAGATCCGCGCCCCGGAGGGCATGGTCTACGACATCTTCACCAAGGCCGGCGCCGCGCCGGTCAACCTGCCGGGCTCCGAAGTCTACACCGGTCTCGAGAAGGGCGTCATCGACGCCGCCGACTACACGGTGTTCGCCACCAACCAAGCCCAGGGCCTTCATTCGTTCGCCCGCTATCCCAACTATCCGGGGTTCCACTCACTGCCGATGGTCGCCGTCTCGCTCAACAAGCAGATCTGGGACGGCCTGCCGGTCGACGTGAAGACGATGCTCAAGATTTCATGCGACGCCATGGCCTACGATCTCGTCTTCACCCTCAAGGGCCTCGACCTGAAGGCCGTGGAGGAAGCCCGCAAGGATCCCAACATCGAAATCATCGACCTGCCGCCCGAGGAGCGGAAGAAGTTCCGTGCCATCGCAGAGCAGGAATGGGCCGTCTGGGCCAAGAAGAACGAACTGACCCAGAAGACGTACGACTCCGTCGTCAAGTTCCTCAAGGAACGCAATCTGATGTAGCCGGCATGTGCCGGGCACGGGCTATCGCCGTTGCTCGCGCCCCCCGTGCCCGGCCGCCGTACCTATGGATAACGATTGCCACGAAGGGTCAGACCAATGGCACAGAACGAAGGTTCGCCGAATCCGAGCGCAGGCTCTCAGCCGGTCCTGCAAGAGGAGGTGATCAACTTCCGTAGTTTCCTCGATCGCTACGTCAATTCGGCGGGCGCGGTGGTCTCCTGGCTCGCTCTCATCTCCATGGCGATTTCGGTCTGGGAAGTCGTCATGCGCTACGGGTTCGACTCCCCGACCTCGTGGGTCCATGAGACGGTGGTCTTCCTCATCGCCTGCATCTTCGCGCTCGGCGGGCCCGTCGCCCTGGCGCGCGACAAGCATATCCGTATTCGCGTGATCTATGATGCCGTTTCTCCGGGCGTGCGACGGATATTCGACGTGATCAACAGCCTGCTCACCCTCCTGTTCACCGTCGGCATATCGTACGCCGCCTATATCATGTTTTGGCGGGCCTCCCACAATCCCACCGGGGATTGGCAGCTTGAGCGCTCCGGTACGTCCTGGAACCCGCCGTTCCCGGCCCTGATCAAGGGCATCATCTTGTTCGCGGTCGCGATCATGATGCTGCAAGCGATCCTCCACGTCGTCCACGCGGTGCGCGGATTGGCCGCGCACGACGAAAAAGAGGGGGCGCATTGAGATGGGCCTCGGACTGAACGCTCTCGGCATCGAAGCCGGGACCTACATCCTCATCGGCAGCATCTTTGTTCTTCTGCTTCCCGGTCTGCCGCTCGCCTTCAACACCGGTCTCGTCGCGCTGATCTTTACTTTCGGCTGGTTCGGACCGAACGCCTTACCGCTGGTCACCGCCCGAGTTTACGGCTTCATCACCGAATACTCGCTGGTGGCTGTGCCGATGTTCGTGCTGATGGCGTCGCTCCTCGATCGATCCGGCATCGCCCGCGACCTGTTCAACGCCATGCGCATTTTCGCCGGCCGCCTGCCGGGCGGCGTCGGCATCCAGACCCTGGTGGTCGCCTTCTTCCTGGCGGCGATGTCCGGGATCATCGGCGGCGAGATCGTACTGCTCGGCATCCTCGCCCTGCCGCAGATGCTGCGGCTCGGTTACGACCGGAACATCGCCATCGGCGTCTGCTGCGCGGGCGGCTCCTTGGGAACGATGGTTCCCCCGTCCATCGTCCTGATCATCTATGGCCTGATGGCCAGCGTCAGCATCGCCGATCTGTTCGTCGCCGCCATCACCCCGGCAACCATCCTGATGCTGTCCTACGTCACCTACGTCCTCGGACGGTGCATCATGAACCCGGAACTCGGCCCACCGCTGCCGCAGGAAGAGGCAAGAATGCCGACCACCGAGAAACTGCGCGCCGCCAAGTCGGTGGTGCTGCCGGCGCTGATCGCACTGCTGGTCCTGGGCAGCATCTACGGCGGGATCGCCTCGGTGACCGAAGCGGCCTCCATGGGCGCCTTCGGCGTGCTGATCGCAATCGCGATCCGGCGGGAGTTATCCTTTCGCGTCCTCCAGGAAAGCGTTACCCAGACCCTCAATACCTGCGGCATGATCATCTGGATCGGCATCGGCGCGGCGACGCTGGTCGGCGTTTACAATCTGATGGGCGGCAACCGCTTCGTTTCCCAGACGATTCTCGGCATCGACGCCGCCCCCATCGTCATCATCCTGATCATGATGGGGATTCTTGCCGTCCTCGGCTTGTTCCTCGACTGGATCGGCATCGCCATGCTGACCCTGCCGATTTTCGTGCCGATCATCAAGCAACTCGGCTACGACCCGATATGGTTCGGAATCTTGTTCTGCGTCAACATGCAGGTGTCGTTCCTCAGCCCCCCGTTCGGTCCCGCCGCTTTCTATCTCAAGGGTGTGGCGCCGCCCGGGATCGAGCTCCCCCACATCTTCAAGGCTGTTTTGCCGTTCATCGCGCTCCAGGTCGTCGTGCTGATGCTGCTGCTTTTCGTGCCGGATCTGGCGCTGTGGATGCTGAGGTAGGGACACACGGTCGTGAAGATCACCCAGCTGAAAACCTGGCAGGTTCCTCCAAGGTGGCTGTTCCTCAAGATCGAGACCGACGAAGGCATCAGCGGCTGGGGCGAGCCGGTGCTCGAGGGCCGCGCCGCCACCGTCGAGGCCGCGGTCCACGAGCTCGCCGATGCGGTCGTCGGCCGCGATCCGCGCCGCATCGAGGACATCTGGAACATCCTCTACCGGGGCGGCTTCTATCGCGGCGGGCCGATCCTGATGAGCGCCATCGCCGGCATCGATCAGGCGTTGTGGGACATCAAGGGCCGGGCGCTGGGCGTGCCGGTCCACGAGCTGCTCGGCGGCGCCTGCCGGGACCGGATGCGCATGTACTGTTGGATCGGTGGCGATCGTCCCGACGATGTCGGCCGGCAGGCGAAGGAGGTGGTGGCCAAGGGGTTCACCGCTTTCAAGATGAACGGCAGCCCGGAAATGGCCATCGTCGACAGCCACCGGAAGATCGACGAGGCCGTAGTCCGCGCCGCCGAGGCGCGCGAAGCGGTTGGCCCCGATGTCGGCATCGCCATCGATTTCCACGGCCGCGTCCACCGGCCGATGGCCAAGGCGCTGCTGCGCGAGCTCGAGCCGGTTCATCCGTTGTTCGTCGAGGAGCCGGTGCTGGCCGAGCACCTGCACTGCCTGCCGCAGATCGCGAGCGGCCTGTCCTATCCCATCGCCACCGGCGAGCGGCTGTTCAGCCGCTACCAGTTCCGGCCGATTCTGGAGGCCGGCTACGTGGACATCATCCAGCCCGATCTCAGCCACTGCGGCGGCATCACCGAGGGCCGCAAGATCGCGGTTCTGGCCGAGACCTACGACGTCGCCCTCGCCCCCCACTGTCCGCTCGGGCCGCTGGCGCTCGCCGCGTCGCTGCACGTGGACGCGGTGTCCCACAATGCGTTCATCCAGGAGCAGAGCATGGGCATCCACTACAACGTCGGCAACGACGTGCTCGACTACCTCTTGGATCCGTCGCCGCTGGCGATCGAGGACGGCTATCTTCCGCTGCTCACCGCGCCGGGCCTGGGGGTGGAGATCAACGAAGCCTACGTGATCGAGCGCGCCCGGGACGGCCATCGCTGGCGTAATCCGCTCTGGCGCCACGAGGACGGGAGCGTCGCCGAATGGTAGAGACCCTTCATCGGGCGACATCCGGCGAGGCGGCGGCGAACGACGTATTCGCGCGGGCGTTCGCCGAAATGCCGCTGGTCGCCGTTCTCCGCGGCATCGAGCCCGAAGCGGTGCCGGCGGTAGCTGACGCCCTGGTCGACGCTGGCTTTCGTCTGCTCGAAGTGCCGCTCAACTCGCCCCGGCCGTTCGACAGCATCGCCAGGCTGGTCGAGTGCTGTCCCGAGAGCGTCGTTGTCGGCGCCGGTACCGTTCTCCTGCCGAAGGAGGCGGAACGGCTCGCCGCCACCGGCGCGAAACTGATGGTGACGCCCAACACCGATCCGGCGACCATCGAGGCGGGGGTCGCGGCGGGGCTCGTTCCGATGATCGGCTGCATGACGCCGAGCGAGGCACTGACCGCGCTCCGCCACGGCGCCCGGGTGCTGAAGATTTTTCCCGCCGCCCGCCTCGGGCCCGCCTACCTCAAGGACGTGCGCGCGGTTCTGCCGAAGGGAACGCCCGTGGTCACCGTCGGAGGGATCGGGCTCGACAACATGGAGTCCTTCCATGCCGCCGGCGCCGACGGCTTCGGCTTCGGCACCAACCTCTATGCGCCCGGCCGTACGGCGGCGGAAGTGGGGGCGATCGCCCGGGATCTGGTCGCCGAACTCCGCCGCCTAAAAGGACAGTGACGTGACCGGCAACCACGTCATCGTCGTCGACTGGGGCACGAGCAGCTTCCGCGCCTATCTGGTCGACCTGGAGAGCGGCGGCTGCCTGGAGGAGGTCGCCGACGGTCTCGGTATGAGCAGCCTCGCCAAGACGCAGTTCCCCTCCTATTGCCGCGAGCAGACGGCGCGCTGGCGGCCCTCGGGAATGTCGGTACCGATCTACATGGCCGGCATGGTCGGGGCGGCGCAGGGCTGGTTGACCGCGCCGCAGCCGCCGCTGCCGGTGGACGCCGACGACTTGGCGCGCCAGGTGGTGGCGGCCGAGGGTCTGGAGGACGCGTGGATCCTTCCCGGTGCGCGCTACCACGGCGCCGACGGCCATGTCGATGTGATGCGCGGCGAGGAGGTCCAGATCTTCGGCGCGCTCGAAGAGGTCGGCGCGGTTTCGGCGCATCTTTGCCTGCCCGGAACCCACAGCAAGTGGGCGACCGTGCGCGACGGCACGCTCGAACGGTTCGCCACCGCGATGACCGGCGAGCTCTACCAGGTGATCCTGCGCCATACCGTCGTCGGCCGGCTCGGCGACGCGGAGGCGGCGTTCGACCCGCGGGCGTTCGAAAGGGGGCTGTCCCTCGCCGGGCGACCCGGCGGACTGCCCTATCACGTGTTCGGTGCCCGCGGCCGGTTCCTCTACGGCGACCTGAATGCGGCCGAGATTCCGAGCTATCTCTCGGGCCTGCTGATCGGCGAAGAGCTGGAGCGCATGGCCGAGTTGGAGCCGCTGCCTTCGAGCCTGCTCCTCGTGTGCAGCGAACGTCTTCGCGGGCCGTATGAGGCGGCACTCGCCTTCAAGGGCGTGGAAGCCATCTGGATCGCCGCGCGGATCGCAACCCTGCGCGGGGTGGTCTCGGTCATCCGCCACCATGCCGCCCGCCGCGACGCCCACCGGACAGCGGCCGTCGAGCAACAGGGAGCCGAAGGATGAGAGTGGCGGCGATCGGCGAATGCATGATGGAGTTCCGCCGTCGCGGCGACGGCCGCTACGACCTCGCCTACGGCGGCGACACCTTCAATACCGCGGTCTATATGCGGCGGCTCGGAATTGCGGTCGACTACGTCACCGCGCTCGGCGGCGATCCGTTCAGCGAGGACATCGCCTCGCTGTGCCAAGCGGAGGGCGTCGGAACCGAACATATCGCCCGCGTGCCCGGCCGCCTTCCGGGGCTCTACCTCATCAACACCGACGCGGCGGGTGAACGCACGTTCTTTTACTGGCGGGACCGATCGCCCGCCCGGGAGGTCTTCGAACTGGACTCGGGTCCGCGTGTCGCCGAGGCGCTGCAGCGGTTCGATCTGATCTACCTCTCCGGAATTACGCTCTCGTTATATTCAGAGCGAGGCTTGGCGGCGCTGTTCTCCGCCCTCGACCAGGCGCGCGCCAGGAGCTGCCGGGTGGCGTTCGACGGCAACTACCGGCCGGCCGGGTGGCCCGACGTCGCGGCAACCCGGGCGGCGTTCGATGCGATGATCCGGCGGGTCGATATCGTCCTTCCGACCTTCGACGACGAGCGGCTCCTCTGGGGAGATGCCGACGGTCCGGGCTGCGCGCAGCGCTACCGCGAGGCCGGGGTCGAGGAGGTCGTGGTCAAGGATGGGTGTCGCGGCTGCCTGGTCGCCGTTGCCGGCGGAACCCACGTGATCGGCGTCGAGAACGTCGTCGATCCGGTCGACACCACGGCCGCGGGCGACTCGTTCAACGCCGGCTATCTCGCCGCTCGCCTGAACGGCGCCGGGCCGGAGAACGCGGCCAAGGTGGGCCACCGCCTGGCGGCTACGGTGATCCGCCACCCCGGCGCGATCATTCCGCGTGAAGCGATGCCGGTCCTGGACGACCTGATGCCTCCTCCAGCTCGAAGGACAGCGACATGACGACGCAAACTCCGCACGCGCAGGTGGACTCGATCCTGCGGACGGCGCCGGTAATCCCGGTGCTGACGATCCGGCGGATCGAGGATGCCGTGCCGCTCGCCGAGGCTCTGCTCGAAGGTGGGCTGGCGGTCCTCGAGATCACCCTTCGCAGCGAGATCGCGACGCAAGCGATCCGGCTGATCCGGGAATTGGTACCCCGGGCGATCGCCGGCGCCGGAACCATCCTCGATGCCGACGACCTGGAGGCCGCCCGAGAAGCCGGAGCCCAATTCGGCGTGAGTCCGGGGCTGACGCCGGAGCTGGCGGCGGCCGTAACCGCGTCCGGCATGCCGTTTCTCCCGGGCGTCGCCACCGCCTCCGAGATCATGAACGCGCGCGCGCTCGGCTTTCGTCATCTCAAGTTCTTCCCGGCGGAGGCGATGGGGGGGCGGGCGGCACTCGGCGGTTTTGGCGGGCCGTTTCGCGATGTTCTGTTCTGCCCGACGGGTGGCATTCGAGAGGACACTCTCGAGGCGTATCTGGAATTGCCCAACGTGCTTTGCGCGGGAGGGTCGTGGATGGCGCCCGACGACGACATCGCCAACGGGGCGTGGAGCGCGATTACCGAGCGGGCGCGTCGGGTCAGTCGGGCGCGGGCGTCGCGGCAATGACGAGCGGGTTCGGCGTTTGTCGGCAGCGACAATAAAGCCGAGGACGCGGAAGTTGGTGGAGAGAAGGTCATGAACGAACCGACAAGACGCGACATCCTGAAAACGGGGGCCGCCTTCGCGGTGGCGGGCAGCCTCGTCCCTGCCGCCCGGGCATCGGCTCAAGGGCTTGTTCTCGCGCCGGAGCCGGGGGCGTCGCTGAATGTCCTTCGCTGGGAAAGCTTCGTCGCCGGCGACCGTGAGCTCTGGCAGGCGAATACCGAGAAGTTCTCCAAAACCACCGGAATTCCGGTCGAGGTCGGGTATGTCCCCTGGCAGGACGTGCGCAAGAAGGCGGCGGAGGTCGCCGACCGCGGCAGTGGCCCGGACATCGTCCTCGGCTGGTACGACGATCCCCATCTCTTTTCCGACCGGTTGGTCCCGGTCTCGGACGTCGCCGCCGGGCTGGGGGCCGAATACGGGGACTGGTACCCGGTCTGCAAGAAGTACGCGACGGGCGTTCTCGCCGAGTGGATCGCGCTTCCCCTCGGCGTCGCCGGCTCGTGCATGGTCTATCGCCAATCGCACACGGCGGCCGCGGGCTTCGACGGTTTCCCGACGGACACCGACGGGTTCCTCGAGTTGTGCCGGGCCTTGGCCAAGAACGGCACGCCGCCCGGCTTCGTGCTCGGCCCCTCGATCGGCGATGCCAGCGTTTTTTCCCACTGGGTGCTTTGGGCCTTCGGCGGCAAGCTGGTCGATCTCCAGGGGTGGGTCGTCATCGACAGCGCCCAGACGTTGGCCGCGCTCGAGTACGCCCGCGAACTCTATCAGACGTTCGTTTCCGGAACCACGTCGTGGCTCGACGCCGACAACAACGAAGCCTTCCTCGCCGACCGCATCAGCCTCACCGCCAACGGCGTCTCCATCTACTACGCGGCGAAGAACTCGGACGACCCGGCGATGAAGGCGATGGCCGAGGATATCCAGCATGCGAACTTCCCCGTCGGCCCGGTCGGTCGGCCGACGGAGTTGTTCCTGATCTCGCAGGCGATGGTGTTCAACCACACGCCCTACCCGAATGCCGCCAAGGCGTACCTTCGGTTCATGTGGGAACGCGAGCAGTACGAGCCGTGGCAGAAGGCATCGCTCGGTTACGTCACCCAGCCTTTGCGGGCCTACGAGGACAATCCGGTGTGGACCGAGGATCCGAAGATCACACCCTACCGCGATTGCACCGCCCGCATGCTGTGGGACGGGTACGCCGGGCCGCTCGGGGCCGCCTCGGCGGCGGCGATGTCGGACTACATCGTGGTCAACATGGTCGCCCAGGCGGCCTCCGGCGCCAAATCACCGCGGGAAGCCATGCGCGAGGCCCACCGCCTGGCCAGGCGCTACTATCGGCTCCCGTAGCGAGGGTTGGGCGGACGTGCCGGCGACCGCTGTTGTGCTATGCTGACCCCCGGCGGGATGGCTGGTAACGGCCGGGGGTGTCCCCGCGGAACATGAGGGAGGAGGATCGATGGCCGCGTCCAAGCCCAAGACCGCGCCGCGGGACGAGGAGCTTGCGGCAAGGATCGTCGATACGACGATCGCCATGGCCGAGGAGGAGGGCTGGGACAACGTCCGGCTGCGCCGGGTCGCCGACGCGCTCGGCATCACCCTGGCCGAACTCGGCCGGCATTTCCGCGACCTCGACGCCGTCGCCGACGCCTGGTTCGCCCGCGCCCGCGCCGCGATGCTGGCGCCGCTGGAGCCCGAGTTCGCCGGGCTGGCGGCGCGCGAGCGGCTGAAGATCCTGATCTGGCGGTGGTTCGACGCGCTGGCGCCACACCGCGAGGTCACCGTCCAGATGCTGCGGACCAAGATGTGGCCGTATCATCCCCATCACTGGCTGCCGATGATCTTCAACCTGTCGCGGACCATCCAGTGGCTGCGCGACGCCGCCGGCCTCGACGCCGGCGGCCGCCGCCGCCAGATCGAAGAGATCGGCCTCACCGGGCTTTTCCTGGCGACCCTCGCCGTCTGGTCCCGCGACGACACCCTCGGCCAGGAACGCACGCGGCGCTTCCTCGACCGCCGCCTCGCCCGCGCCGACATGCTGATGACGGTCGCCTGCGGGCGGAGAAGGCGGGAACCGGAGTGGAATTAACGGTACACGTTCGGACGAATTGGAAGGCTGCTCGAATCTGCCAACGCGGCGTCTCCGGCATCGCCGCAATCTCTACCTGATTCTTCTGTTGGAGCGATTTCAACAGGTGAGATATCGCTCTAGCGGATTAACCTTTAGGTTTAAAAAATTTACAATCTCGATCCGTGTCTTTTTTATCCCTGCCCAGTCTTTTGCAGCATCTTAATAGCTGGTTGACATGCGCCTCGTATTCGCCTTCCCACTCCCCGCCCGGCATCAAAAAACCGTCTGGTCGGCGAATTGTCGCTGGTGGCATATAAACGGGTTGCGTCTCTGTGGGTATCATTAATACCCTCGACAATTCTCTGTTTGGTCGTCGTCCATTCGATCCATGTCTCACATGTCTGCCAGCTTCGATCAGACCATCGCCATCAACTCTATCGACTATCCCATCTCCATTTGAGTCCAACTTCCCGCCGCCCGCGGCGATCTTGTGGCAGGCGGTACAGGGTTTCGCTGAACCGGTCAGTCCGAACTTCCCAATGTCTACGTATCGGGGCTGTGACCATTTATCGAAAGGCGACTCCGAATTTCGGTACGGCCCCCTTCCCGTATCGAAAAATCTTGGCGCTCTTAAAGGCCTTCCTGATCCACGGACTGACGACGAACGGACCGCTGTCGTGACACGCGATGCAACCGATCTCCATCGCCTCTTTTGGACGTTGCCAGAACAGATGTGACCCCACGGCGGCAGGTCCCCAAACCTTCTTCACCGTCGAGTTCGTTTGTGCTGCCAAGTTGAGACTGAAACCAGCAAGTTTCGCCATTTTTCTTGTTGTGTACGATCATGGCGACATCATCGAATTTGCGCGCATTATCGGTCCACTGCTTGTTGTGCCGACAGAGCAGGGCAACACGAATATTGTCGTTTGATTTCGGGATCCACAGGCTGAGATAACTGTTGCCATAGCACTGGTGCTCGCCTGGAAGCCAAGCGGGAGAATCGCATTTGGTCGTTTCGTCAGGAAAATCCGTCCGGCAATGACTGCCGGAACATATACCGATATCACCGACATGCCCGTTTACGGTCACCGGCAGACGTTCGCCATCCTTGCAGCTGAAAGGTCCAAAGAGATCCTCGTGGTCTTTGAGATTTACTCTGTCGAAGCACTTTTTGGCGTAGACCCACACCGGGGGATCATCTGGATCCAATGCATGGGCATCCGAGTGAGCGAACGCGATTGCCGCGAGGAGGAGAGCGGCCACCGTCATGCGGGTGCATCCCATTGGAACGACTCGCGAAAGACGATCGTTTTTACTGAAAGCCTCGGGACGCTTTGCCATTCTTTAGCCCTCCCGACATAACACACAGTAAAGGGACAAGGGATAGCAGCCGGCTCCGTAATACGTCTCCTTGGCAGTCGGCGATAATTCGCTCCAACATGATTGGTGGGCTTGTATGAAGATCCCGACAGATGTCGGTACTTTTCTTTACTATTAATTTAGATGTACCATTTTTTCCGGGCGCAAAGTTCTTTCACGGTATCAACGCGACGGTTCACTTCCGCCCGGCTACCAAGTATAATCTCTGCGCGTCGATTGAGTGCGCGTCCTGCTTGGGTTCTGTTGGTCGTTTGCGGTTCGGAATCACCGAATGAACCCGTCACTATCTTGAAGTCGGTCAGTCCCCGCTCTCTTCAGCTTTTCCGCCAATGCTCGAGCAACAGCTCTCCGCGCGACCCTTTGCGTTCTCTTCCACGGGATCGGTCGGCTTAAACCTCGCCGAATGCCCGACGACCGTTATGTAGTCCACCGGCAACTTCCAGTTGCGGCTCTCCGCGATCCTGTCGGCGATCGCTTCCAATTGTGGATCATGAAAACTGCGCAGTCTGGTTTTGTACGCCTCAAAACAAGCGACTATCGAGCGGACTACTCGTGCAGGTTAGACCTTGTTCTGCTGACACTGGCAATGCCATCGCGAGCTAGTGCCATTGCATACATCGATATTCGAAGCATTCTTATCATGATAAGCGCCTCTCATCTCGATACACAATGTAGACAGTCAGCCCAGTCACCTTCCCACTTTTTATTGATAAATAACCAATGCGTGAAATATGTACAAGAATATCACGGGCCAATGGTATTGATATGAATATTTTACCTCATTCCAGCCTAAGAAGTCAAATATATTTAAATTGGCATCGCTTCAACGAAATCGTTTAGGTGGAAATAACGTCTTTTGATATAAACGAACTGAGATGCTTCCCATTTAACCGGTGCTCTCAGGATCCGATGGCTTCGGATAGCGCATTCGTGCGCCGCTTCATCGGCTGAGGGGCCGCAACGGCATTGGAATTTCGTGTCTTGAGGGCGCTCTTCCGGATCTCGGGAGCGCCTAGTCCCGTCACTGCTCGTTCTCAAATTGCGCCCTACCCATAGACGATGAAATCCCTCTTGGGGTAGCCGCGGGTGCGGGCGCAGACTTCGTAGCCTTCGCGGTGGCCGTCGTCGTTGGTGTTGCCCTCGATGGTGGCGAACGTCTCGGCGCGGCATTCGGTGACCAGGCCGGTGTGGTTCCAGTCGCTGGCGGTCTTGCGCACCAGGAAGATGCTGCCGGGCGGGATGCCGGTGCGGGCGGGATCGTCGCGGTCGAGGTCCCGTTCCGAACGGAACAGGCCCGCGTTTCTGGCGCGCTCGGCGAGGACGTCGCAGGAGAACGTGCGCTTGAACGGCATCCGTCCTTCGCTGGTGTCCGCCGCCTGTTGCAATGCGAAGCAAACGAAGCCGGCGCACCACGCCCAGTCGGTGCCCTCATGACCGTCCATGTAGAGGCGCACCCACGGCCCGCGGTTCTGGCCGCCGACCTCCCGCGGATGTTCGGCGAGATGCTGACGGGCATAGGCGACGACAAGCTCGCTGTAGCTCCCTTGGAAGCCGTCGATCGGGGTCAGCGCCCGCAGCAACGGCTGGATCAGCGCATCGAACGTCTGCTCGTCGACGACACCGGTGCGGGCGAAGCCGCGCGCGGCCTGAAACTGGCCGACCACCTCGGCCGTGCCGGCGCCGAAGTCACCGTCGATTCCGGTGCCAAAGCCGTGGAGCGTCGCCATCTCCTGGACCAGCCTGACCCGCTTGTTCTTCTGCCCGCGCTGGATGTCGCCCTGAAAAACCAACTCCTTGCGGATCCAGGGATAGGGAACGTCGCTTGCTGTTACGGCCATGGGTTATCTCCTCCCGCCGGCAAAGCTTCGTTTTTCCTAAAGGATACGGGACACGCGCTGCTGGGTGAAGCCCGATCCTTTCTACCGGGGCATCCTTGCGCACGTTGACCGAACTCCACGCTTTTTTGGCGACGCGAACCGGGGTACACCGCCAATGACCCGCGCCGGTCCCGACGAGTCTTTGCCGGTGTCGCGCCGGTGAATAGCGGAGAGAACGGGCAGCCCGCCATGGATTCGATTACCGAGGTGTCGAGTGAGATTGGCTGAGTGTCGCTCCCCATTGCTTGCCCTGCGATGTGATATTCGCTGGGGGCTCCGTGTGGTGGTGTCCGCCGTTCTCGCACTGGCGGTTTCCGGGCTCGATGCCATTGCCAAGGTGGAGCGAAGCGGCGACTGCGTGACCGAATTGAGCAAGGCCCGCACCCTTGCGCGGCTACGAAGTCCGGTTCGAAGGGATCGAGGACCCCAAGGTCGAGGAGCTGTTCGAGGAGAGCTCCCAGCTGATCGCGCTCCGGGATCGGCCGCCGGCCACCGTTGGCGGCATCGAGCGGCGGCTGCGGGGCGATCTTGTCCGCTTCGAGGAAATTCTGCGGTCCGAAGGGTTCTATTCCGGCGGCTTCGCCCATTGCATCTCGCAGGACGCCGACCTCGTTACCGTGACCATCACGGTGTCGCCCGGAACCGGATATCGGCTGACCGGGTATGAGGTCGAACTCGTCGGTCGCGACAGGGAGGGAATTTCCGAGGCGCCGATTGCGGAGACCGCGGGGAGGAATCTCGGCAAGAGAGCGCGCAGTGCCGACATCGTTGCTACCGAGAAGCGGGTATTGAGAAGCCTGGGTCGAAACGCACGACCGCTGGCAACCGTGGTCGATCGCAAAGTCACCGTCGACCATTCGACGGCGACCGTCGACCGTCCGACTTCGTGATCGATCCCGGTCCGCCGGCGGTGTTCGGCCCGGTGACGATCCAGGGGCTCCAGAGCATCGACGAAGACTACGTCCGAGATCTCGTCCCCTGGTCGCGGAATGACCCGTTCGACGCGGGGAAGCTCGAGACGTTGCGGACCAGGCTGCTCAGAACGGACTTGTTCTCCACGGTGGTGACGGAACACGCCGAAGAGGTCGGCGACAACGGCCAACTGCCGGTGACCGTTATCGTTTTCGAGGCGCCGAAGAAGTCGATTGGTGTCGGCGCCAAGTATTCCACTGGCGAAGGCATTGCCGGCGAGGTGTTCTGGGAGCACAGGAACCTTGGCGGGCGCAACGAAGATCTCAAGCTTTCGCTGGAAGTCGGCAAGATCACCCAGCAAGCGCAGGCCCAATACCGCTGGCCAGACTTCCGCCGCCCGAGCGAGGATCTGGTCAGCAGCTTCACTCTCACCCGGATCGACAGCAAGGCGTTCGACGAACTCGGCGCCGAAACCGCGATCGGCGTGCGGATGCCGATCAGCGGAGAGTGGCGCGGCGCGGCGGACGTTTCGTTGGAGACCGCCCGGCTCAAGGAACAGGGCGAGACCTCGACCTCGACCCTCGTCGGCGCTGCCGCTGGCCGTGAACTACGACGGAACCAACAGCCGGGTAAGACCTACGGAAGGCGTGCGGCTCCGTCTGGGGGCTACGCCTTACGCCGGCTACCTGGACAAGGGGATCGGGTTTCTCGTCGGCACCGCGCGCGGAAGTGGTTTTCTCGCCCTCGACGAAGAACGCCGTTTCGTCCTTGCCGGGCGAACGAGGGTCGGATCCATCGTTGGCGAGTTGGTCGGGGACCTGCCGGCGAACAAGCGCTTCTACGCCGGTGGCGACCGCTCCATACGCGGTTACAAGTTCCAGCGGGTGGGACCGCTTGATGACGACAACGATCCGACCGGCGGCCGCTCGCTGTTCGAGGTGGCGGCCGAGCTCCGGGTCGTCACCTGGAGAAGCATCGAACTGGTGCCCTTCGTCGACGGCGGCAACGTCTACGACCAGGTTTACCCGGACTTCTCGCAGGCGCCGCGATGGGCGGCCGGTATCGGCCTACGCCACCATACGTTGATCGGACCGTTGAGGCTCGATTTCGCCTTTCCGCTCGATCGCCGAAAGGACGTGGACGATCCCTTTCAGTTCTATATCAGCCTCGGTCAGGCCTTTTGAGATGAAGGCGCCCGATAAATCGATCCGCACGAAGGGTTGGTTGGCCGCGACGGTCATCGCGGTCGCGGCGAGCCTCGTCGCTCTGGATTCCGCCTCTTCCTCGGCGGCTGCCGACGTCGGGGAAGCTTGCGAGATCGACCTCGGGCGGTTGCTGTCCGCCGTCGGCGAAAACGACCGCGACGGGTCGCCGTCCTCGCGCATCTTTCGCCTCGCCGATCACCGCCTGGTCGGCCGGGTCGAGGCGGACCTGCAGGTGACTGGAATGCCGACAGCGCCCCGGATCAGCGGCGACGCGGAATTTGTCGACGGCACTTACGAGAATTTGATTGCCGGAACCTTGATCGAGAACCTGACGATCGCCGTCGCCACCGCCGAAAGCAACGTTATGCGGCTGTCTTTCACCGGCAGCGACGGTGACAGCGGGGTCGTCGCCGGCGGCGGGTCGATCACCGTCGAGCCCGGCGGGGGCTTGGTCCTCGACGGCACCGCCGATCTCACCAACATCACCCTTTTTCGCCGCGACGATATCGTGGCGGCTGCGACCGGTTCGGTCGCCTATGTCGGCACGCCGTGTCGAGGGCGGTTGGAAGGCCGTCTCGAAAGCACCAAGGCGGATATCCGTCTGGTCGACCTGCTTCCGCCTTCGGTAGTTGAGATCGAGGTCGTTGAGATCGGCGCTGGCGCCGGTAAGGAACCCTCTCCGAGTTTGGGGACGCGCGAACATGGACGGTTCGTTGATCTCGACCTGACGATCGACATGCCGGGCGGCGTTATCGTGAGTGGCCGCGGCATCGACTCGGAATGGTCGGGCAACTTGGTCGTCACAGGCAGTTGGGCGAAGCCGGAGGTACGGGGAGTCCTGAGCCTGGTGCGCGGGGAAATCTCGTTTGCGGGCCGAGCGTTCGTGCTGATCGCGGGCACGATCGCGTTCGAGAAGGGGCAGGAACTGTCTCCGCTGATCGACATGACCGCAAGCCATGAGGGCAAAGACATCACAGCGCTGATGCATGTGACGGGGTCGGCGTCGGCGCCCGAGGTCGTGCTGACGTCACAGCCGGAGTTGCCCCAGGACGAGATTCTCGCCCGGGTGATGTTCGGCAAGAGCATCGCCCGTCTCTCTCCCGCCCAGGTGTTGCGTGTGGCGGCGGCGCTCAGGGCCCTGTCCCGCGGGGAGACCCTATCGGAGGACGTTTTCGGTCTGGCGCGAACGTTGCTCGGCGTCGATATTCTCGCCGAAGAACGAAGAAGGATGTTGAGCAGCGACGGCAACCAGCGCCCAGACGGGGACCAGCGGAGCGACGAGCAATCCGGGCCGAGACCCGTTGAAATCGAGATTGCCCCCGGGATCAGCATTTCGGCGGACCAGGAAGCGGACGAGGGCCTCAAAGAAGGCACCTTGGGTATCATCTGGAAATGGGACTACTGATGGCGGGCCCTTGCGGATCGACGCCCTTACAAACCGCCGGTCCGTGGGCCGCCGGGGAGGCCGGCCGCTGATGGTCTGCATCATCCGCAGCGAGCCCTCCGCGGTACCCAGGTTGTGGGTCGGGGTAATTCTGGCGGAGAACGAGCGGTGTCTGTGGCGGCTGTCCGGACGTCCGGTGCTCGACCATGTGATCGAGCGGACGCACAAACAGGTGTCGTCGCTGATCATCAGCACGTCGGGTGATCCGTCCCCGTTTGCCGGTACCGGCCTGCCGGTGGTTGTGCAGGAGTCGCGGGGACCGGGAGGCGCGATCCTGTCCGGGTGCGGGTGGGCGGCAACCAACGTCAAGGAGGCCCCTTGGGTCGCCACGTTCTCGGCCGCCGTTCCGTTCGTTCCGGTCGACCTGGTCGAGCGTCTCGGACGAGCGGTCGGCGACGAGGGCGCCGAAATGGCCTGCGCGGTCTCGAGCGGGCTCCCTCGGCTGACCTTCGGACTATGGCCGGTACGGCTTCGCCGCTCCCTGCGCCAGGCGATCGCCGGCGGAGACGACGACGCTCTCGAGGCCTGGGTGCGCCGGTACCGATTGGCGGAGGTATCGTTCACCGCGGCGATCGATCCGTTGTTCGCCGTAGACAGCCCCGAGGACCTGACGGTAGCGGAAAGGGCCCTGGTCGCGCGGCAATCCCCGGCGGTGATCTAGTCCCTTTGCGTATACCAGTCATGATCCGCGTGCATGACCCGCCACCAATGCCACGCTGAAGCGGCGGTATGGAATAGTCACTAATTTTCAATTCGTTACGCGGGAGGCGTGCGATCTTCAGAGGGGTGCCCGATGACCGGTCTCGGGGCCCGCGCGCGCAAAATGGCTTGAAATATATTACATATTGGATTAGTATAATGATGCTGGTTGCCGCAGACGGGGCCAGCAACGGGCGTCTGTCCGGCGCTTGCGTTACTCAGCGCAGACAGGCGGTTCATCTCGCTTCTAGAAGGAGGAGAAAATGTTTGGTATGCGCGATCTGATCCCCTGGAGCCGCGGCAGGGATGTAACCACTCGCCGGCAAGGTCCGGAGCATCCGCTGATGACCTTCCAGCGTGATCTCGACCGGATGTTCGAGGACCTGTGGCAGAACTTCGACCTGCCGGTGTTCGGACGGTTCGAGCGCGAACGGGGTATGGTCACCCCGAGGCTCGATCTCCATGAAACCGACACGGAATTCGTGGTCACCGCCGAGCTTCCCGGGATGGAAGAGAAGGATGTCGAGGTCGTTCTCGGCGACAACGTCCTGACCATCAAGGGTGAGAAGAAGGCGGAACACGAGGAGAAGGAGAAGGGCTACGCCTACAGCGAACGGTCCTACGGTTCGTTCGAGCGGCGGATTCCGATCGACACCGAGGTCGTGTCCGAAAAGGTCGACGCCGCGTTCAAGAACGGCGTGTTGACGGTTACCCTGCCGAAGAAGCCCGAAGCCCGGAAGCACTTCAAGCGTGTTCCGGTTCGCGGCTCCGGCGAGGAAAAAAAGACCGAGAAGAAGGCCGCCTAAGCGATTCGAGGGCGGTTTTCGGGGCGGACCGGTTTTCCGGCCCGCCCTTGTTTTTCGAGCCAATCGCTTCCGTCGTTCCTACGTTCGCCGGTGTCCGAGGAGCGATCGGGCTCGGATCGCGACTCCCTGTCGGCGGCGTCCTCATGGCGAAGCCGGATCAAGGCGGTTGGTCCGGAGCGTGGCGACTTCAGCGAATTACAACCAATGGATGCGTGTATTATAAAATAAGCTCGTCATCAATACACAAATGCATTGAAATCCCGTAAAAATAGCGTTAGCGTCAGTTTATGCACGCATCGATCGCATGCGTGCGCAAACCGTTCACGTGGGTGGGATTGGGTCTGATGAACAAACCGCTGAGAGCCGCCGACCAGGGCGATTGTTCCGTGATCCCGGCTGTCGATATCGACCTTCGTATCGCCCAGTTGATGTGTTCGCGACTTTGTCACGATCTCGTCGGGCCGGCGGGAGCGGTCAACGCCGGCGTCGAGTTCCTCGACGAGGCGAATGGTCATGACGCCGGCGCGCTCGCCCTGGTCGCGTCGAGCGGCCGTCAGGTGACCCGGCGGCTCGCCTTCTTTCGGGTCGCCTTCGGATTCGCGGGAGGCGCCGACGGCGCCCTGAGTCTTGCCGAGGCCCGAGGGCTGGCGGAAGGAATGCTCGCCGGCGGACGCGTCGAACTGGACTGGCCGCTCACCGGCGCCGGCGCCGATACCCGTGTACCGCGGCCGCTCGACACCGTCCGACTGGTGCTCTGTCAGGTCCTTCTAGCCGCGGGCGCGCTGCCGCGAGGCGGCGGGGTCGAGGTTCGCTTTGCCGAGCGCCGAGCAGGGGCTGGAGGCGCAGGTGAGCGCCATCGGCCGCGATGCCGGCGTCGGCGACGACCTCCTTGCCGCGATCGGTCCGGACGCTTCACCCGACGAACTGACGGCGCGGACGGTCCATGGCTACTACGCCGCCCGCCTCGCCGAACGGTTGGGGACGGCGATCCGGATCGAGGACGGCAAACCCGATGAATACCGGCTCTCGGCGTTGATGCCCGGAGCCGCGCGCATCGAGGCGTCCGCGGCGTAGATACCACCCTCGGCGCATTCGATTTCAGTAATTGTGCTAGCGAAGTCTCACGAGCGCTCCGTTCGACCGCCGAGCATCTTGGAAACCTGCAGACGAGGCATCCTTAAGCTCGTAGACCAAGTCCAAAAGGCCGGGGCCTGCGGTTGTTCCTCAACCGCTGGCCCCGGCCCGATTGGATCGGCCGGTATCGTGCGGGTCGCGATCAGCCGTTGACGACGGCCTTCAGCATTGGGTGGTCGACGACCGGTTCGCGCAGCACGTAGCCGCGGCCCCAGACCGTCTCGATATAGCTCTCGCCCTGGGTCGCGGCCGCCAGCTTCTTGCGCAGCTTGCAGATGAACACGTCGACGATCTTCAGCTCGGGCTCGTCCATGCCGCCGTAGAGATGGTTGAGGAACATCTCCTTGGTCAGCGTCGTGCCCTTGCGCAGGCTCAACAGCTCGAGGATGCCGTACTCCTTGCCGGTCAGATGCAGCGGCCGGCCGTCGACGTCGACGGTGCGGGCGGCCAGGTTGACCGCCAGCCGGCCGGTGTGGATGATCGACTGTGAATGCCCCTTGGAGCGGCGGATGATCGCCTGGACGCGGGCGATCAACTCGCTCTTGTCGAACGGTTTGGTCAGGTAGTCGTCGGCGCCGTTGCCGAGACCCTTGACCTTGTTCTCGGACTGGGACAGCCCCGAGAGGATCAGCACCGGGGTCGTGACCCGGGAATGGCGCAGGCGGCGCAACACCTCCATCCCGTCCATGTCCGGCAGCATCAGATCGAGAATGATGATGTCGTAGTCGTAGAGTTTGCCGATTTCGAGGCCGTCCTCGCCGAGATCGGTGGCGTCGACCACCATACCTTCGGACTTGAGCATCATCTCGATGGTCTGGGCCGTCGAGGAGTCGTCTTCGACCAGAAGCACACGCATCGTGAAACCCCCAATTACTCGTTAAAGTAGATTAACCAAACTTAACCTTCGTTAATAGGTAGCAGCAGATTCGGTTTTATGCAACAAAAAAGAGCATGAATTTTCAATTAAGCTCGCTTAACGTGTATACTACTATATGTTTGGTTTCGAGCGACTCATCGGTCGCCCATCTGGTATGCCATAATCGGCACCGCTTCCGCTGCGCACCGGCAGGCTGCCCCTTTACCCCACATTAACGCCGCGTCGGCCAATGTGCGGGGCGCCGCCGACCCGGCGGTTTTTCACCCTCGACAGGGAAACACGCTTGCCGAACCTCGCCCGCAAAATCGTCAACGAGATCGAACGGCTTCCCCACTGCACACTCTACGGGACGGTCAGCGAGATGGTCGGCCTGGTGGTCGAGGTCGACGGGCTGCACGGCAGCCTCTCGGTCGGCGACCACTGTCGGCTGGTCGGCCGCGACGGGCGCCGGGTGGCGTGCGAGACGGTGGGCTTCCGCGGCGGCAAGGCACTGCTGATGCCGTTCGGTACCCTCGAGGGTATCGGTTTGGGATCGCGCGCCGAGGTCGGCAACGCCGATCCGGCGATCTATCCGGACGGACACTGGCTCGGACGGGTGATCGGCGCCTTCGGTGAACCGATCGACGGTCGTGGGCCGCTGTCCGCGGGGATCGACCGCTATCCGCTGCGCACCGCGCCGCCGCCGGCCCACGGCCGCCAGCGGGTCGCCGGCAAGATCGACCTCGGCGTCAGGGCGATGAACGCCTTCCTGACCTGTTGCCGCGGCCAGCGGATGGGGATCTTCTCCGGCTCCGGGGTCGGCAAGTCGACCTTGCTGTCGATGATGGCGCGCCATACCGACGCCGAGGTCAACGTCATCGGCCTGATCGGCGAGCGCGGCCGCGAGGCCCGCGAGTTCATCGAGGACAGCCTCGGCGAGGACGGCATGGGGCGCAGCGTCGTCGTCGTCGCCACCTCCGACCAGCCGCCGCCGGTCCGCCGCCAGGCCGCCTACACGATGATGGCGGTGGCCGAGTTCTTCCGCGACCAGGGCCGCGACGTGCTCTGCCTGATGGACAGCGTCACCCGGTTCGCCATGGCCCAGCGCGAGATCGGCCTGTCCGCCGGCGAGCCGCCGGCGAGCAAGGGTTACACGCCGTCGGTGTTCGCCGAGCTGCCGCGGCTTCTGGAGCGGGCCGGACCCGGCGCGCCGGGACAGGGCAGCATCACCGGCCTGTTCACCGTCCTGGTCGAGGGCGACGACCACAACGAGCCGATCGCCGACGCCGTCCGCGGCATCCTCGACGGCCACGTGGTTCTCGACCGGGCGATCGCCGAGCGCGGCCGGTTCCCGCCGATCAACGTCCTGCGCAGCGTGTCCCGGACGATGCCCGGCTGCAACACGGCGCAAGAGAACGCCGTCGTCGACCGCGCCCGCCGGCTGCTGGCCACCTACGAGGACATGGCCGAGCTGATCCGTCTCGGCGCCTACCGCCGCGGCAGCGACCCCGAGATCGACGAAGCGATCCACTACATGCCGGCACTGGAGGCGTTCCTGCGCCAGACCGTCGAGGACAAGACCGAGCTGCAGGCGACCTACACGACCCTGGCCGCGATCCTCGGCATCCCCGCCGAGACCGAGCCTTCGCCCGACGACGGCCGAGAAGGCGACGTTGGCTAAAGGCCTCCAGTCGCTGATCCGGCTGCATCGCTGGCAGGTCGACGAGCACCGCCGCCGCCTCGCCCAACTGATCCGCCGCGCCGAGGACCTGCACGAGCGAGCGCGGACCGCCTCGAGCGCGAGATCGCCGAGGAACAGGCGCGGTCGCGGACCGATCCCCTCGAGGCCGGCACCGCCTACGCCGACTATGCCCGCGCCGCCATCGACCGTCGCGCAAGGACGGCGACGGCGATCGAGGCCGCCGAGGCCGACGTCGCCGCCGCCCGCGACGCGCTGGGCGAGGCCTACCGGGCGCTCCGCACCCTCGAGACGGCCCAGGCCGACCGCGAGCGGCGTCGGGCGATGGAAGAGGAACGCCGCGAACGGACCGTCCTCGACGAGGTCGGCATCCAGGGCCACCGCCGCCGATCCGATCTTAGAGGCTGACCGGTAATGTCCGTGCCGGGCTCGGACGATCCCGCACCACCGCAATTACGCTATGTTTTGGCGTCCACGCGCACAACCCGGACACGGCGGTTGGTCCCGCTTTTCGGGTTGGCGGGATCGAGAAGACGGTCCTTGCCGTAGCCGACCGTCGACAGCCTCGAACCCTGAACACCGCCGGATTTCACCAGATACTCCCGAACGGCGGCGGCACGGCGTTCGGAAAGTCCCTGGTTGTAGCGCCGCGATCCCACCGCATCGGTGTGCCCTTCGAGGACGAAACCGTCGCCCTGCATTTCGTCGGACATCATCGCTTGCGCCAATTCGTCCAAAAGCTCTTCTCCTTCGGGTCGAAGCACGGCGGAATTGTACGCGAAGTAGACGCGCATATCGACGAACGAAGCGTCCATGAGGGCCTTGACGATCTCTCGAGCGCGGGTGAGATCGGCGCTGCACGTCACCGCCCCACGGCCGGCGGGCCAGTCCTGCGAGTGAATCGCTTTCGGCATTTGACGATAGGCGTAAACCGAGCAATCCGGGCAGGAAAACCTGATATCCCGCAAGAGTCCGAGATTTTTCCGAATAACGGCGTTTTCCGGCTCGAGGTCGCGCGCCGTCGAAAGCTGCGTAAGTGCCATCCCGATATCGCCGTTCGAAGCGACGGAAATCCCGAGATTGTTGCGGATCGATGCCGACTCGGGACAGAATTCCAGGGCCTTCGCATGGGCGGCGGCCGCTTGGTCATACTCTTGCAGGAAATCGTCGGCGATGCCGAGCGCGGCATAGGTTCGCCAGTAATTCGGGCTGATCCTGAGAGATTTCTCGAGAGGCTTCTTCGATTCGGACGTTCGGCCCTCGGCGAGATAGGCCGCGCCGAGCTCCGTCAGGTATTGGGGATTGTCCGCGAATGTCGCGCGTTCCGACTCCAACACGTCGATCGCCTCGCCCGTCCGTCCGGCATAACGCAGATACCGGACCAGGCCGACCAGCGAATCGACATTTTCGGGATCTTGCTGCCTCAGCTGCGTGAACCGCGCAATCATCGCATCATAATACTTGGATCGGCCCCCGTCATCGTCACGAAGACCCATCATGGTCATCGTGTCGTTCCATGCCTGGCTCATCGTGCTGTTAAATTGCCTGACATCCACCGATGCCGATCGCAAAAAACAAAGCGACAGCGCATTTCGTCGCTTTATTTCGTGCACTCGAGAATGTCGGAGCAAATGACTTGTTCCCCGAAACGTCCCCAGTTGAAGCTGCACTTTTTCATTCAACGATCCTAACTAGTCCGTTCCGCGGCTGGAGCTGACTCTCAGATAAGCTATGATGGTAAATATGTGGTTACCAAACCTGGACTAATGGACGGTATCTAACGGAAAATTCACGTCTCGCAGAAGCAAGATGGATCTTACCCGTATGCATAAGGGGATCGAGATCGAAGTCAGCGCCATCGACCGTCGCGCAAAGACGGCGGCGGCGATCGAGGCCTACCGCGAGCGGCGTCGAGCGATGGAGAAAGACCGCCGCGAGAGGATCGTCCTCGACGAGGTCGGCTCGCCAACGTGCCCGAATAGAATTTCGAGGCACTTGCCGCTCCCGCCAAGCCGAGTAAAAGCGATCATGCAGAGACGCGCGCCAACGACTTTGTAACAGCATGCGTCTCCTCTTTCGCCTGCAATAATCCGTTACAAAATGGCCGGTTTGCGGAAATTCTCCCGTTACACGTTTCCCCTAAAAGCCTTTCCAGTCACCGAGAACAACTGATCCGCGGGCGACGAAAAGATCTCGAACTGCTCGCGCGACGATCTTCGGTGATCACCTGCGTTGTCCTGACTGAGGGAGGTGTTGACATGCACATTGATCGCAAAACAGAGTTGGCCGTTTTCCTGACCACGGTGTCGTTGCTGGCTTTGGAGGTGGGTCTCTTGGCGGCCTTTCTTTAACGGCTCGCGCTGCAACAGGCTTGGTATGGCGCGAGCAAAAACGACGACATTGTAACGAGAAATCCGATGGCCAGGCCCCCACGCATGGCAGTCAGATGCCTCCTTAGAGCCCGCGGGCGCTGTGCACAGCGGCGAGAGGGACGCCCTCCCTCCATGGACGCCGAATGTGGAATTGATGGTATACTCGCTTGGAGAGCAACGGTGCTCTGCTTAATACCAATGATCGTTGGTATAAGTTGGCCGCACGGGAGGCAACAATGGCAGTACTTCAGGGATACCGCATTCCCATGACCGTCGCTCGTGGCGCTCCACTGGCGAAAGCTGGTCTGCTCGCCGGTCTCGGAAAAGCGGTGTTGATCGGTGCACCCGCAGTCCTTGTTGGCATTGGACTCGGTTACGGCCTTTCAAAGGCGTTCGACGTGCGCTAGGTTCCGGGGACACTTTACTGAATTGACATTCGCCCGGTACACCGGTAAACGCTAGGTTCCGGGGACACTTTACTGAATTGACATTCGCCCGGTACACCGGTAAATCGACGCCCATGGCACGACTGGCACGCGTCGTCGCTCCCGGCGTCCCCCATCACGTCACCCAGCGGGGCAACCGGCGGCAACGGACGTTCTTCACCGACGACGACTACCGCCTCTACCGGGCGCTGATGGCGGAATGGTGCGTGCGCTCGGGCGTCGAGATCTGGGCCTATTGCCTGATGCCCAACCATGTCCATCTGATCGCCACGCCGGAGACCGCCGAGGGCCTGCGCCGCGGCATCGGCGAGGCCCATCGGCGCTACGCCCGCCATGTCAACTTCCGCGAGGGCTGGCGCGGCTTTCTGTGGCAGGGCCGGTTCGCGTCGTTTCCCCTCGACGGCGACCATCTGCTCGCCGCCGCCCGCTACATCGAACTCAACCCGGTGCGGGCCCGCTTGACCGATACCCCCGAGGGCTGGCCGTGGAGCAGCGCCCGCGCCCATCTCGCCGGCGGCGACGACGACTTGGTGACGGCGGCGCCGCTGCTCGAAAGGGTCGGCGACTGGCGCGCCTTGCTCTCGCTGCCCGCCGACGAGGACGAGGTCGACATCCTCCGTCGCCACCAGCGCACCGGCCGCCCCCTCGGCGACGACGCCTTCGTCGAACGGCTGGAGGCCAGCCTCGGCCGCACCCTCCGCCCCCGCAAACCCGGCCCCAAGCCCCGCAAAACGCCAAGGGAGCCGCGAGATCGATAACATGTCCCCGGAACCTATGTCCCCGGAACCTACGCGAGATCGATAACATGTCCCCGGAACCTACGCGTCCTAACAGGGCGCCCACGAACATCTTCTACATTGGCGCCATGGTGAAGCAGGGAAAGAAGCGGCGGCGCATAACGTCATCGCCTCGGCCCGCGGGACCGGCGCACAGCGGAGCGGGCGACTAGACTCGCCTGCGGCTGGCCGGCGCCGCTACGCCTCGGCGGCGCCGAGGACCTTGGCGCACTCGCTGCCTAGCATGTCGTCGAATTTGGTGCGGGCCTGGTCGAGCGCCGCTTCGATTTTGGCGACGTCGGCTTCTAAGCCGTCGACTCCGGGGATCCGCTCGACCTGGCTGGCGAGCGCAGATTTCATTCGCTGGAGCACAGTGTCGATCGCCTGATGCACGAAGGCGTCGATCCGGCCCTCGATGTTGTTGAGGAACCGCTCGAGCTTGACGAGGTTGATCCCCAAGGTGCTCATGATCTTCTTGAAGATCCATTTGGCCATGTGTTTGGCCTTGTTCTCGAGCTTGTCCAGTTCGGCGATCGCGTTCCTGTAGGCTGAGCTGTTCAGGTGGTCGATGATGCCCTGGATGGTGTGGATGTAGCCCTCGATCCGGTGGAACTCGGATTCCACGGCGCCAAGTGCCGTGAGAAAGCCCTGCATTTTGCGCACGACGTCGTCCTTGGCATCGTCGAAGACTTCGGCGATTTCAGCGATACCAGCGTTGAGCTGCCGGGCGCAGTCCTCAACTCCTGGGGGGGGCTGGTTGCCGTAGCGCTTCATCAGGTCCTCGACGCCGACGAGAACGAGATTGACCTTACCGTGCACCTTGTCAATCGCGCCCTTGGTCTTGTCGACAGGCGTCTTGATCTTCTTGAGGTCGTTGCGGACAGGCTTGAGCACGGTATCGACGTCGTCGAGCGTCGCGCGCATTTCGCCAATGGCACCCGCGGGTGGCGGGCTCTTGACCAGAGGCTTCAGCACCGTTGCCACGCCTTTCGCTGCGCCGCCGATCTCGGGCATCCATTCGACAGCCTCGGCCAGGTCCTCGAGCACGACCAGAGTTCTCGCGGATGAACTTCAGGTCGCTGTTTATCTTTCCGGGGAGCTCCAGCGCATCCTCCAGATCCTTGAGCAGCTGATCGAGCTGCGCGACGGGATATTCGATCTGGCCGATCCCATCGCTGATCTCCTTCAGGTTCTGATGCAGGACGGATAGCTGCGTTTCGTGCCTCATCAGCATTGGCGTTCTCCCTCCGACAGGTTCTCGGTTACAAACCAGAGCAGCGAGTCATGGCGACAATGGGACGGACACAAATGCGCTGTCTTGGCGACTGCTGCACGGTGACGGTTCGGGCCGTCCGATGCGGGCTCGCTCACCATTAACCAACATTTCCCTACCGCACGGGCGGGTGCGAAGTTAAGCGAGGTCGTGCATCGTACAAAGTGCTTTTCCTCACACGCTAGAGGGCTGAGGATCGAGAGTAGCCTCTGCCACCTTCCGTTCATTTCCGTCTCTGGCTAATTGCGTCGAAGCGCCTCCGCTCCAGGTACGTCGGCAATCTACGACAGCGGACTCGAGCGAGCAACGATGTCCAAGGCCAGCCTTAGTCGGCAGCGGGTCACACCTCCCCTTGCTGGCCAAGGGGCGTCGGGGTCGG
>CAVYYK010000016.1:0-192243 GCA_963772635.1 uncultured Alphaproteobacteria bacterium | reverse complement strand
CATGTCTACTTTTGTCTACTTTTGTCTACCTTTCACGTTCGGCGGCGACGTGTTTCGTTTGGAATCAACGGGTTGACCGCCACGGATGCGTAACGAAGGTAGACAAAACCGCCCCGAAAGTAGACAAAAGGTAGACATTTTCGGCCCGGAGGGCGGATAGCTGTCGGCTGTCGGCTGTCAGCCAGCGCATCTGCGACCCCCAAGCTTGGTCGGTTGGCGCTCGATCGGGTGTCGTATATCTTGGACGTTGATCGGCGGTATGGAAGGTGGAGGCGATCCATGGGTAAGGCGGAGGGGGGCGAGGGGCTGACGTTCGTCGACGGCCAATGGCAGGTCGGCAATCCGAAGATCTTGAGTGCGCGCAGCCATGCGGTGTGGCTGTCTTCCGTGGTGTTCGACGGTGCCCGTGCTTTCGGTGGCGTCGCTCCCGACCTCGACCGCCATTGCGCTCGCGCGGTGGCATCGGCTCGGATCCTCGGCCTCGAACCGACGATGACGGGGGCGGAGATCGAGGCCTTGGCGTGGCACGGGATACGCCGGTTCCCTAGCGATGCCGAGCTCTACATCTGCCCGATGTTTTTCGCCGAGGAAGGGTTCGTCGTCCCCGATGCCGACAGCACCCGGTTCGTGCTCTCGATCTACACGTCCCCCCTGCCCGCTCCCACGGGTTTCAGCGCGTGCCGATCGAGCTATCGCCGGCCGGCCAAGGACATGGCGCCGACGGAGGCGAAGGCTTCGTGCCTCTACCCGAACGTCGCCAGGATCGGTCGGGAGGCCAAGGACAGGGGCTTCGACACCGCCGTGGTCCACGACCCGAACGGCAACATCGCCGAGTTCGCCTATTCGAACCTGTTCATGGTCAACGACGGGGTGGTCCATACCCCCGCCGCCAACGGCACCTTCCTCAACGGCATTACCCGCCAGCGGGTCATCGGCCTGCTCCGGGAAACGGGCATCGAGGTCGTCGAACGCGCCATCGACTTCGTCGAACTGCTGACCGCCGATGAGATTTTCGCCACCGGCAACTACGCCAAGGTTCAGCCTTGCGTCCGCATCGAAGACGTGGAACTGCGCCCGGGCCCCCTGTACGCGAAGGCGCGGGAGCTCTACTTCGCGTTCGCCAAGTCATCCCGGACGCCCGTCCGCGAGCCCGCGCAAGCCGGAATAACCGTTTTGAGCCAACCGATCAGGCGTCGCTTACTCAGGTCTTCCCCGGCAACGGCCCGTTGGATGAGCCGCACGGTCTCGGGGATGCCGTAAAGCACGATGAACGAGCCCATCCGCGGCCCCTGATCCTGACCGAGCAGGATCTGGTAGAGCGATCGAAACCATGCCTTGAGATCGGCGAAGCACGGGTGATGCTTGCCGATCTCGTAGACTTCGGTCTGGACGGTCTCGGCATCGGCGTCCGCCGGAAGGGCGACCAGGGTCGAGGCCAATTCCGACAACGCGGCCCTCTCCTCCTCGGTCGGCTTTCGATAGCTTTTCGCCGGCCTGACGAAATCGCGGTAATAGGTGACGGCGTGGCCGACCAGTTTGTCGAGTATCGGCGCCGACTCGGGTGTCGCCCCCCTGCGGTAGCGCGAGATGAAATGCCACAGCACGTTCTTGTCCTCGGTGTGGCAGACGCTGGCGAGGTTGAGCAGCACATTGTAGCTGATGTGCGCGTCCTCCGACGGCGGGTGTCCGGCGTGGATATGCCACACGGGATTGTCCAGCTGCCGGATCTCCTCCTGTGTCGGGAATTTCTCCAGATGAGTGAGATAGTCGTCGACGGTACGGGGGATGACATCGAAGTACAGCCGCTTTGCGGCCCGGGGCTTCTGGTACATGAACAGCCCCAACGTCTCCGGAGGCGCGTACCGCAGCCATTCCTCGACCGAGAGACCGTTTCCCCTCGACTTGGAGATCTTTTCACCGTTTTCGTCGAGAAACAGTTCGTAGCTGAAACCCGTCGGCGGCTCACCCCCGAGGACCCGGGCGATCGCGGCCCGAAAGACGCACCGAGTTCGATCAAGTCCTTGCCGGCCATTTCGTAGTCGACGCCGAGCGCCACCCATCTCATCGCCCAATCGGCCTTCCACTGGAGCTTGCACCTTCCTCCGGTGACGGGCGTTTCCACCTTGGTGCCGTTCTCGTCCTCGTAGACGATGGTGCCGGCGTCCGTATCGCGAGCGACGACCCGCGCCTGCAAGACACGCCCCGTCCTCTCGCAAACGGGCAGGAATGGGCTGTAGGTCGCCCGGCGATCGGGGCCAAGAGTCGGGAGGATGATGTTTGTCACCTGATCGTAACGAGAGAGGACCTTGAGAAGGGTTTCGTCGAACCGACCGCTCTTGTAGCACTCGGTGGCGCTGACGAACTCGTAGTCGAAACCGAACTCGTCCAGGAAGCCCCTTAGTCGGGCGTTGTTGTGAGCACCGAAACTCTCGTGCGTACCGAAGGGATCCGGTATCGCGGTCAACGGCCGGCCAAGATTTTGCGCGACCATTTCCTTGTTGGGGACGTTTTCGGGAACGCTGCGCAAACCATCCATGTCGTCGGAAAAGACGAAGAGCCTTGTCGGCACATCGGACAACACCGAAAACGCATGGCGCACCATGGACGTTCGGACAACCTCGCCAAAGGTGCCGATATGGGGCAGACCCGAGGGGCCGTAACCGGTTTCGAATAAGACGTATCCTTTATCCGGCGATTTCGCCTCGAGTCGCTGCATCAACGCGCGAGCCTCGGCGAACGGCCATGCGTTGCAGTGAGCCGAAATTTCGCGCAGATGCGCGGTTTTGGGGTCCGGTTGGTACGGAGTCACGCGTTTCGATCCCTAGTGCTCTGTTTTCGTCACATCGATATTATTTCCAAATCGGCTTGCCGCTTCCTGGCAATCCGTAATTCGACCATTTTCGGGTGACTTCTTCGATGACATTTTCCGTCATTCGGATCTTTCGCCCCCATGTCCGCTTGGTTTCGGGTGGCGTCTTCGTCGTTGCGTCGATCCCGAGCTTGCTGCCCAACCCCGACTCCGGCGAGGCGAAATCGAGATAGTCGATGGGGGTGTTCTCGATCACCGTGATGTCGCGAGCCGGGTCGACATTGGTGGACATGGCCCATATGACGTCTTTCCAGTCCCGCGCATCGATGTCCTCGTCCACGACAACAACGAACTTGGTGTACATGAACTGGCGCAGATACGACCACACGGCCATCATCACGCGCTTGGCGTGGCCCGCATAGGCTTTTTTCATCGACACCACCGCGACCCGGTACGAGCACGCCTCCGGCGGAAGCCAAAAATCGACGATCTCCGGGAATTGTTGGATGAGCAGCGGGATGAAAACCTCGTTCAACGCCTCGCCCAAAACAGAAGGCTCGTCGGGCGGGCGACCGGTGAATGTGGAAAGGTAGATGGGTTTGCGGCGCATCGTGATGGCGCTGACGGTGAATACGGGGAAGGGCTCCACGGCGTTGTAGTAGCCGGTGTGATCTCCGTAAGGTCCTTCGTCACCGTATTCGTCCAACGACACGAAACCCTCGATGACGATCTCGGCCTGGGCCGGAACCTGCAAGGGGATGGTCTTGCAGTCGACCAATTCCACTTTCGCGCCCCGTAACAGTCCGGCGAACTGGTACTCGGACAACGTGTCGGGAACGGGAGTGACCGCGGCGAGAATGGTGCCCGGGTCGGCGCCGATGACGGCGGCGGCCGGCAGACCGTCCGTTCGCTCCTTCTTCCAGCGGGAATGGTGCTGGGCGCCGCCCCGTTGTTTGAGCCAACGCATGTAGGTGGTGTTGCGGCCGGTAACCTGCATCCGGTAGATGCCCAAGTTGCAAACATCTCTTTTGTCACCACCCTGCTTGGTCGCCTTCGGACCCTGGGTGACCACGAGCGGCCATGTGATCAGCGGGGCGGGTTCTCCCGGCCAGCATGTCTGGATCGGGAGCCGTGCGAGGTCGATCTCGTCGCCTTTCCAGATCACCTCCTGACACGGTGCGGTGGCAACCGTCTTCGGTTTCATCGCCATCACCGCCTTGACCAAGGGAAGCATTTCCAAGGTTGCGCGCCAGCCGTCGGGAGGCTCGGGTTGGCGGAGAAATGCGAGCAACTCGCCAACCTCGCGCAACTGCGCCGGCTCGCGATTCATTCCCCATGCAACTCTTTCGACGGTTCCGAACAAATTGACCAAAACGGGCATCTCGTGGCGGGTACCATCGTGCCCGACGACATGTTCGAAAAGTACCGCCGGTCCGCCCTCGGCGAGCAACCGGGTTTGAATCTCGGTCATTTCCAGGACCGGCGATACGGGTTCGGTCACGCGAACCAACCGGCCTTGCCGTTCCAGATGGTCGATAAAATCGCGAAGCGACCTATAGGCCATGACGCGCCCTTCCAAGCATGGGTTCTCGCTTATGCGGCGAGGCGTCCCGCGACGATTCCCAAAAATACCAAGATTCCGAACTCACGGTTCGACTTGAACTTCGCCAGGCAATCCTTGGGTTCGTTGATCTTCACGGTCGCGGTCTGCCACCAGAGATGAGCGGTCGCGAGCAAGAGAAACGCGAAGAACGGCCATGCGAGGCCGGCAATGTATCCGGTGACGCCCAGCAACGTCGCGGCCATCCCATAGAAACCGGACAACCAAGGACGGGTCGCCCCACCGAGAAGAAGCGCGGTGGATTTGACGCCGAGGAGCGCATCGTCCTCCTTGTCCTGGTGGGCGTAGATCGTGTCGTAGCCCAGTGTCCAGAAAATACCGGCCCCGTAAAGAGCAAGCGCCGGCCAACCGAGATCGCCCCTCACCGCGGCCCAGCCCAACAACGCTCCCCAATTGAAGGTGAGCCCCAGCACCGCCTGAGGCCAATGGGTCACACGCTTGGTGAACGGATAGATCGCGACCAGGACCAGCGACGCCACACCGACGCCGACCGCAAAGATGTTGAACTGGAGCAGGACGAGAAGCCCGATCAGTGACAGCAGGACCAAAAAAGCGAGAGCCTGGCGGACGCTGACGGCGCCGCTCGGTATCGGTCGACTGGCGGTGCGCGCGACGCGGCCGTCGAAGTTACGGTCCGCGATATCGTTGAGGGTGCAACCGGCGCCGCGCATGACCAGCGCTCCGATGGCGAAAAGAACCAGGAGCGACAAACTCGGCCACGACGGAGACGCCAGTGCCACGCTCCACCAGCACGGCAACAGCAGTAGCCAGGTTCCGATCGGCCGATCGACACGCGCCAAACGCAGATACGGCCTGATCGTCGCCGGCGCCCAGCGGTCGATCCAGTTCCCCACCGGGATGTCGGCGGCCGCCAATTTCGTCATATCGACCATGGTGGAACTGATACGCGATCCGCCCCGGGTCTGGCAAATCATTGAACCAGCGTGTACGACAGCGCAGTTCAGGTTTCAGGCAGGGCGATGGCGACATCCGGATCCAAAATTCGCCTGTTCGTAAACGAGGGCTTGAAGAAGGACGAGAGCATCACCCTTCGCGGCATGCAGTGCCACTACCTCGTTCATGTGATGCGGACAAAGGCCGGCGATAGGATCGCGCTGTTCAACGGCGAGGACGGCGAGTGGCAGGCATGCGTCGATCGGGTCGGCAGGAACGATTGCATCCTCGACATCGAAGACAATCTGAGACCCCAGGGGCCCGAGACCGGACCCTGGCTCGCATTTGCGCCGCTGAAAAAAACGCGCACCCAGTTCGTCGTCGAAAAGGCAACGGAACTCGGAGCGTCTCGGCTTTGGCCGGTATTCACCGGTCGCACGGCGACGGATCGTGTCAACCTCCAGCGGCTGCGCGCGTATGCGATCGAGGCCGCCGAGCAATGCGATCGACTGACCGTTCCCATCGTCTCGGAACCGTCCAGCCTCGGCGACCTCGTCGCCGATTGGCCAAACGACAGGGAGCTCCTGGTTATGGATTGCAGCGGCCAAGGGAGACCCCTGCTCGACGTATTGACAGCCATCGGCGCCCGGGTCGCGGATAGGCGCCAGCAACCTCCCGGGCTGCTGGTCGGACCGGAAGGCGGTTTCACCAAAGCCGAACTTGACGACATGACCGCGCTGCCGTTTGCTACGGCCGTGGCGCTGAGCCCGCGGATTCTTCGCGCGGAAACGGCGGCGCTTTCCGCGCTCGCGTGTTGGCAGGCTGTGGTCGAATCCCAAAATAAGCACTAAGCTTCCCGATCGAACCGAACAGGCGAAATATCATGCCCGACGTAGACTCACATTCCGGCGAGCCGATCACCGAAAAACGCCGCTTGGTTCAATACCTGGAAGCGGGTTGCAAGCCGGCAGACGGCGTGGCGCATCGGAACCGAGCACGAAAAACTCGCTTACCGGCTCGAGGATTGCGCGCCACTCCCCTACGACGGTCCTCGGAGCATCCGTACCATCTTGGAGGGTTTGACCCGCTTTGGTTGGCGACCGATCCTCGAGAACGGCAAACCTATCGCGCTTGTCGACGACGGAGGCTGTTCGGTGACACTGGAACCGGGCGGCCAGTTGGAGCTTTCCGGGGCTCCGCTGCACAGCATCCACCAAACCTGCGGTGAAATCGACACACATCTCAACCAAGTCAAAACGATCGCGGCCGATTTGAGCATTGGTTTCCTCGGGGTCGGCTATCAGCCGAAGTGGCCGATATCCGAAGTACCGTCGATGCCCAAGGGCCGTTACGAAATCATGCGCAGGTACATGCCGACGAGAGGCACTCTCGGTTTGGATATGATGCTCGCCACGTGCACCGTGCAGGTGAACCTGGACTTCGACAGCGAAGCGACGATGGCGCAGATGTTCCGTATCGGTCTTGCGCTACAGCCGATCGCAACGGCGCTGTTCGCCAATTCACCGTTCAAGCACGGAAAGCCCACGGGGTTCCTCAGCTATCGCAGCCACGTTTGGACAGATACCGATCCCGATCGGTGTGGCATTCTCCCATTCGTTTTCGAGGACGGTTTCGGCTTCGAGCGTTACGTCGACTACATGCTTGATGTACCGATGTACTTCGTTTACCGGAATGGCCGCTACATCGACGTTGCCGGTCAATCGTTCAAGGACTTCCTGGCCGGCCGCCTCCCGGGATACCCCGGCGAGTACCCGACGATCGCGGACTGGACCGACCATCTGACGACCGCGTTTCCGGAGGTGCGCCTGAAGCAATTCCTCGAAATGAGGGGCGCGGACGGCGGTCCGTGGAACCGGCTTTGCGCTCTTCCCGCTTTCTGGGTGGGGTTGCTTTACGACACCTCCGCCAGAGATGCCGCATGGGATCTCGTCAAGGACTGGACGCCGGAGGAAATCGCAGTCATGCAAACCGACGTGGCGCGGCTTGCTCTCAAGGCGCCGTTCAGGACGGGGACGGTTCGTGACCTCGCCGTGTCTCACCCTGCAAATTTCGCGGGAAGGGCTCCGCCGACGACGCTTAGAGGACGGCGTCGGGCTCGATGAAACCAAGTTTCTCAATCCGCTGTTTCGAATCGCCGAGTCCAATTTTACCCCGGCCGAAGACCTTCTCGCAGCCTATGGAGGACGCTGGAACGGCAGCGTCGACCCGGTGTTCAGGGAGTACGCGTACTAACCTAGACCGCCGTTCCGCCGACCGTCAGATTTTCGATCTTCAGTGTCGGCTGGCCGACCCCGACGGGCACACTCTGGCCGTCCTTGCCGCAGGTGCCGATGCCCGGGTCCAAGCGAAGATCGTTTCCGACCATCGATACCTTGGTCAGAACGTCGGGGCCGTTGCCGATCAGCGTCGCGCCCTTGACCGGCGCGCCGAGCCTGCCGTCCTCGATCCTGTAGGCCTCGGTGCACGAAAACACGAACTTGCCGGAGGTGATGTCGACCTGGCCGCCGCCGAACGCGACCGCGTAGAGCCCCTTCTTGACGGACGCCAGGATCTCCCCCGGATCGTCGTTGCCGGCGACCATGTAGGTATTGGTCATGCGCGGCATCGGGTGATGGGCGAAGCTCTGGCGCCGCCCGTTGCCGGTCGACGCCGCACCCATCAGCCGGGAATTCTGCCGGTCCTGGATGAAGCCGACGAGGACTCCGTTTTCGATCAGCACGGTTCGCTGCGTCGGTGTCCCCTCGTCGTCGATGGTGAGGGAACCACGACGATCGGGTATGGTGCCGTCGTCGACCACGGTGACGCCGGGGGACGCGATTCGTTGGCCGGTCAAGCCGGCAAAGGCCGATGTCCCCTTGCGGTTGAAATCGCCCTCCAAGCCGTGTCCGATGGCCTCGTGGAGCAGGATCCCCGGCCAACCCGGTCCGAGAACCACCGTCATCTCGCCCGCCGGCGCCGGCACCGACTCGAGATTGATCAAGGCCTGGCGGAGCGCTTCGTCGACGGCCGCGGTCCATGTGTCGCGCGATAACAAGCCGTCATACAATTGGCGACCGCCCGTTCCATGGCTGCCGCTCTCCATCCGGCCATCCCGTTCGACGACGATGGAGACGTTGAGGCGCACCAGCGGCCGAATATCCGCCATGCGCTCACCCCCCGGCCGCAGGATCTGGACCGCCTGCCACTCGCCGGTCAGCGACGCCGATACCTGACGCACCCGCTCGTCGCTGCCCCTGGCGTAGCGGTCGATTTCGGCGAGCAGGTCGACCTTTTCGTTGAAGTCGACGAGGGCCAGGGGATTGTCGCTGATGTAGAGCTCGCGATTGGTGCGCGCCGGACCGACGGCGACGCTGCCGCCATGGCCAGCCCGTACCGCCCTCACCGTTTCGGCGGCACGCGCGATCGCGGCATCGCTCAGTTCCGAAGCATGGGCGTAACCGGTGACGTCGCCGGCGACCGCGCGAAGTCCGAACCCCCGGGTCGTATCGAAGGCGGCGCTCTTCAGCCGGCCGTCATCGAACACCAGACCTTCCGACTGGCGGTACTCCAGAAACAGCTCGCCGTCATCGGCGCCCGCCAGCGCCGCCTCGACGTGTTTCTCGACATGTCCTCGATCGAGGCCGGCAGCCCCGAAGAAAAGGTCGTTGGTAGCGAGGAGGTCGCTCACTGATTCCTCCGTGATCAAATTGGGCACAACGCAACCGCGTCTTAGCATATGGGAGCGCCGTCACCCAGCGTCGAGCCGTCAGCTCGTTTCGTCGGTCTCGATCGGCCGCTGCGGCGTCGGTTCCCCGGACGCGAACAGGTCCTTGAGGCTCTTCCCCATGCACTCCAGACCGAAATCATCGAACGCCGCGATCATCTCCCGCGCCCGGGGCTGCCATGGAGCGGCTTTCAACCAGCGGAACGGGTCGGTACCGACGCCGAGTTTCAGGTCGGAATAGAGATCGTAGACGGTGGCGTGTTCGAGGTCCCGGGTCAGAACCCACTGGTCGCGCCCGACCCTGGCGACGTACTTGGCCTTGACCAGTTCATCGAGAACGGCCTCGACGACAAAGGCTCCGAGATGGAGATTGCGAAGGAGATCCCGCCGGCGTCGGACGCCGCCGAGGCGGCTGGCCGTTTGGAGTTCGGCGAGCAACGCCAGAGCGCACACCATTCGGTTGCCGGGCGACAGGTGGGGTCGGCCGAGGACTTCGCTGCGCGCGCCCCACTCGGCGAGCGAAGCGGCGACGACCGCTCCGACCAACGCCGCACACCACCCGGTGAACAGCAGGGCGAGGAGCGCGGGAAACGCGGCCAGCGCACCGTAAACGGTAAATATTGCGGGAAGCGGGAAGACGAACGCTCCGACCATGATCCGAAGGACTTCGAGCAGCAGGGTCGCCACGCCCGCGCCGGCAAGGGCATGGCGCATTTTCACCGGTCGATTGGGAATGATCGTATAGATCAGCGTGAGCGCGGCGAACTCCAGAACCGGTGGCACCAGACGGCCGAGCCCGGAAAGCTGATGGCCGGTGACCATGGGAGCGGAGGCGGACAGACTGACGCCGAGCACCATCGGCCCCATGGTCAGCACCGCCCAGAACGCGACCATCCGCCACACCAGGGAACGCCGTTCGGTCACCCGCCAGATCGCATTGAAAGCCGCTTCAATGGTGAGAAGCAGGATCAACGTGGTCACGCCAAGGCCGATGATGCCCAAGGTCGTGGTCCGACCGGTCTCGCGCATAAACCAGTCGAGATACTCGGTTACCACCACGCGGGCATCGGGGGCGAAATTCTCAACCACGAACTCCCGCAGTCCGGCAAGAAAATGGTCGAAGACGGGAAACGCCGAAAGGACGGACAGACCAATGAACGTAACCGGAACCAGCGCAAGCAACGTGGCGAATGCCAGCGAAGCCGCAGCCTCCAGGCATCGATCCCGCAAAAACCGCCGCCCGGCATATTGCAGGAACAGGAACACCGCGTAGGCCCTGAGCTTCACCTCCCCGTCCAATCTCTTGGTGAAATCATCCTTCATGAAATCCGCCCCGGAATTCTGTACCGCCTGTTTTCTCCATAGCGGGATGATCGCTTTCCCCCTCGCTCTCACCCGCCGGCGGACTTGATTTGCAAACCATAACATGGTGGCACCGTTATTGCACTTTGGGCGACGATGTCCCGAATGTACTTGACGCCTGTTGGCGGCGCCTTTATCCGGGCGCGCACACGCTGGTTGCTTCGATTGGCGGGTTTGGCGGTGTTTTCAGGTGGTAGGTGGATGCGATCTCCTGCCGCGGAATTGCAGGAGGTGGGGTCCCGATCGTGACCAACGACTCTCGTGGAAACCACAATTGGCGTCTGGCGACACGGCTGGTCAGGGGCGGAACCGCGCGCTCGCGGTTCGACGAGACCAGCGAAGCCCTGTTCATGACGTCGGGGTACGTCTACGAATCCGCGGAAGAAGCCGAACAGGCGTTCAAGGGGGAAAAGGCCCGCTTCGTCTATTCCCGCTATGCCAACCCGACGGTGCAGATGTTCGAGGATCGGCTGGCGCTTCTCGAAGAAGCGGAGTTTTGCCGAGGCACATCGAGCGGTATGGCCGCGGTGTTCGCCGCCATTGCCAGCCAGTTGCGCGCCGGCGACCGTGTCGTCTCCGCCCGGGCCTTGTTCGGCTCTTGCCAATACATCATTGCCGAGATCCTGCCGTCCTATGGGATCGAGACCGTCTTCGTCGACGGGACCGACCTCGCCCAGTGGGAAGCCGCGCTGAAGGAACCGGCGACTTGCGTCTTTCTCGAGACCCCCTCGAACCCGACGCTGGAGATCGTGGATCTCGAAAAGGTCTGCGCCCTCGCCCACGCCGCCGATGCCCGGGTCATCGTCGACAACGTTTTCGCGACGCCGGTGTTGCAAAAGCCGCTGGCGTTCGGTGCGGACATCGTCGTCTATTCCGCCACCAAGCATATCGACGGTCAGGGGCGCAGCCTCGGCGGGGCGATCCTGACCAACGACGCGGACTACATGGAAACGAAGCTGGTTCCGTTCCTGCGGCACACCGGCCCGGCGCTGAGCCCGTTCAACGCCTGGCTGCTGTTGAAAGGCCTCGAAACCCTGGAACTGCGTCTCGGTCGACATTGCGACAACGCTCTCGCGCTCGCTGGACACCTGGAATCACGGAACGACCTCCGCCGCGTCCTCTACCCCGGCCTTCCAGAGCCATCCGCAGCACGAATTGGCCATGCGTCAGATGGGTGCCGGCGGGAGCATCGTATCTCTGGAACTCCCGAACGGGCGTGATGGCGCTTTTCGATTTCTCAATGCCCTCCAGATCATCGACATCTCCAACAACCTGGGAGATGCCAAGAGCCTGGCGACCCATCCGGCGACAACGACCCACCAACGGCTCGGCGGCGAAGAACGCGCGCACCTCGGGATCGGCGACGGCCTGATCAGACTATCGGTGGGTCTCGAAGACGTCGACGATCTCAAATCGGATCTCGACGAGGCCGTGGCAGCGGCGATTTGAGGTCCGGGTGCTCTACCCTTGAATCCAGGGCAATCCCTCGACCTTCCAACCATTGATCGTACCCCTGTGCTTTCGAGCATCCGGATCACCCTCGAAACCGCTCGCCACGTTATAGCATGACGTGTAGCCGCGGGCGGTCACGGCGATCGCCGCCGAGCGCGACCGCACCCCGGACCTGCAGAGGAAAAGGACGGGCGCATCGGGCTCGATCCCTGCGGAGACGACCTCGTCGGCGAACCGGTCGTTGATCTCCATGTTCGGAAACAACGCCCAGGATGCAAACAGCGGCCGTTTGCCGATTCGACTCAAGTCGGGAATTCCAACGTAGCCCCATTCCGCCTGGGTCCGCACGTCAACAAGCAGCGGCCTTCGGATCCTTCTCCAGGATCTCCCAGGCTTGTGTCGGCGTGACATCTCCAGCGTAGGCTTTCTCGCTCATGCTAACCTCTTCCTTCGGCTCATCCGCTCGACCCCATGGGGTTATATAGTGCACCGTTTCGCTCTTTCATCATCTCCGCACCACCACGATCGGCGGTCCGGACTAACCGGTGGATCGGTCTCGGTCCGCGCCGTCGAGGACCGCCAGCATCTCGCGGAGGGTGGTGAACTTCCGGCGGGGCGCGGGTCCGGAGGCGGAGGCGACCTCGGCGGCGTCGATCCGCTGCCACTCGTCGTAGCTGACCGCCCGGACGTTGCGCTTGGCCAACAACCGCTCCATGGCCGTCCTCCCGGGCTTGACGCCACTCGGAAAATCGGCGCGAATCTGCTCCGCACAGGTGACCCCGTCGGGCCGGTTGGTGGCGATCACCCCGGTCGGGCCGCGCTTGGCCCAGCCGACCGCATAGAGCCCCGGCTCGATGCGCCCGTCGTCATTGGGAATAAGGCCCCGCTCCGGATCGAACGGAACGTCTTCGATGCGGCTGGCGCGGTATCCGATCGCGGCGATGACCAGGCCGCAGTCGATGTTTTCGAACGCGCCGGTTCCCACCGCGCGGCCGTTCTCGACCCGAGTTCTTTCGAACCTCACGCCCTCGACCTTGTCGTCGCCCAGGATCTCGACCGGCGCGGCGTAGAATTCGAAATGCACCCGCTTCGGTTTCTCATCGGGCCGGCGGGCCGCGAACTCACCGAAAGTCTTCAAATTCTTTTGCGCCAGACGGCGATCACGGTCGTCGAGATCGGCGACGCGATCGGGGAACTGGGCGGGATCGACCTGCGGCACGGCACCCTCCAACCGTCCCATCTCGCGCAGTTCTACGTTGGTGAACTTGGCGTCGACCGGACCCCGCCGGCCCAGCAGATAGACGTCGGCGATCGCCGACGGCCGAATGGCGTCCGCCGCGTAGTCGGCGAGATCGGAGACCGCCATCTCGTTCTCGGACTTGACCAGTACCCTGGCGACGTCCAGCGCGACATTACCGGCGCCGATGATCACCGCGGCATGCGTACCGAGATCGGGATCGAGGTCCCTGAAATCGGGATGACCGTTGTACCAGCCGACGAAGGCGCCCGACCCATAGACTCCCCGCTTGTCCTCGCCGGGAATGCCGAGCGGGCGATCTCTCGGCGAGCCCACGGCCAGAATCACCGCATCGTACATGTCGCGCAATTCATTGAGGTGAAGATCGCGGCCGATCTCGACGTTGCCGTAATAATGGACGATCTCGCGCAGCGCCGTGCTTTCGAACTTCTTTGCCACTTTCTTGGTGGTCTGGTGATCGGGCGCGACCCCGGCACGGATCAGGCCGAACGGCGTCGGCAGCCGTTCGATGATATCGATGCGGAAGTCGTCGTCTTCTTGAAGAAGGGCTTCGGCAGTGTAGAAGCCCGCAGGACCCGAACCGACGATAGCGACACTTACTGCCATCGGCGGACACGCGGGAGTAGCCTTGAGGGCCCGAAATACAACGCCGCTCTAATTACCCCCTCAAAACTATGGTCGAAACGACCGGTCGAACTTTTGCTAAGGGCCAACTCTCCAGGTGTCTCCGCGGCGCATGAGGTCATTGAGGTCGCCGGCCGTCGGGCGCACGAGGTCGTCCTGCGAGCGCACCTTCCGCATCTCTTCGAAACTCTCGGCGGGATCGCAGTAGAGGATCCCGAGGGCGACCGGCATGTGTGGCGGCTCCATCGCCGCCAGCATGCTCGCCAGCGTCTTGTTGGTCATGTCGTGAACAAGGAGGTCCTCTTCGACGATTCCGTTCTCGCCGACGACCACCGCTTCCAGTGCGATGGTGCCGGGGTTGAGCCTGAGGCCAAGCCTGCCGTCCTTGCCGAAGGTCAACGGCTTTCCATGCTCGACGTGGATCTGCGCGTCCGCGGAAACCGCTTTCGCGGTGAAATCGGCGAACACGTCGTCGTTGTAGACGATGCAGTTCTGAAAGATCTCGACGAACGAGGCGCCACGGTGTGCCGCCGCCTGTTTCAGCACGTCCAACAAGTGCTTCTGCGTATCGACCGCACGGGCGACGAACCGGGCACCGGCGCCCAGCGCGAAGGCTGACGCCGACACCGGCCGCTCGACCGATCCCATCGGCGTCGACGGCGAGCGCGTTCCGACGCGGGACGTCGGAGAATACTGGCCCTTTGTCAGTCCGTAGATCTCGTTGTTGAACAGCAGAATCTGAACGTCGAGGTTGCGCCGCAGCGTGTGCAGGAGATGGTTGCCGCCGATCGAGAGACCGTCACCGTCGCCGGTCACGATCCAGACGTCGAGATCCGGGTTGGCGAGCTTGATGCCCGTGGCCACCGCCGGCGCCCTTCCGTGAATGGTATGAAAGCCGTAAGTCGCCATGTAGTAGGGAAATCGCGACGAGCAGCCGATACCCGACACGAACACCGTGTTCTCCGGCCTCGCGCCGATGTCGGCGAGCGTCTTCTGAACGGCTTTCAGGATCGCATAATCGCCGCATCCCGGGCACCAGCGCACTTCCTGGTCGGTTGCGAAATCGGCGGGTTTCAGTTGAGTTCCAGGGGAAATGACGTTCATATCAACCCTCGAAGCAAGCCCTGATGGCGGCTTCGATCTCCTCTATCTTGAAAGGCTGCCCCGATACCTTGTTGAGCCTCTCGGCAGGCAGCAGGTATTCGCTGCGCAAGAGAGTCACCAATTGGCCGCTGTTCATTTCCGGCACCAACACCCGGCCGAAGCCGGACAGCAGTTCGCCGAGGTTCGACGGCAACGGCCAAATGTGCCGGATATGAACGTGGGCGACGTCGTAGCCCTCGTTGCGCATGTTGCTCACGGCACGGCTGATCGGACCGTAGGTCGATCCCCAGCCAACCACCGCCAATTCTCCCCGCTCGTGCCCCTCTTCGATCGTCTGCGCCGGAATATCGTTGGCGACGCGGGCGATCTTGGCGGCGCGGACTTCGGTCATCCGCCGGTGATTGTCCGGGTCGTACGAGATGTGCCCGCTGTCGTAATCCTTCTCCAGCCCCCCGATCCGGTGCTCCAGTCCCGGAGTTCCCGGGATCGCCCAGGGCCGCGCCAACGTTTCCGGATCACGCAGATAGGGCTGAAAGCCCGCGGGATCGGTCCGAAACCGCACCGGGAAACTTCCGAGCGCCTCGACGTCCGGTATGATCCACGGCTGCGCGGCGTTGGCGATATACCCATCACTGAGCAGGATCACCGGAGTCATGTACTTGGTGGCGATCCGAACCGCTTCCACGGCGGTATCGAAGCAGTCGGACGGGGCCCGTGCGGCGATCACCACCACCGGGCTGTCGGCGTTTCGACCGAACACCGCCTGATACAAATCGGACTGCTCCGTCTTGGTCGGCATGCCGGTGGACGGCCCCGCGCGCTGGGTGTTGACGACGATGAGGGGAAGCTCCACGGCGACCGCGAGGCCGATGGCTTCGGTCTTCAGCGCCACTCCCGGCCCCGAACTGGAAGTTACGCCGATGGCGCCCGCGTAGGATGCGCCAATCGCGGAACAGACGGCCGCGATCTCGTCCTCGGCCTGGAGAGTGACGACGCCATAGCTTCGCAGACTGGCGAGGGTATGCAGCAACGGCGACGCCGGGGTGATCGGGTAGGAGCCCAAAACCAGCTTCAACTCGGCGAGATGGGCGCCGACGACGAGCCCCCACGCCAGGGCCTCGCCTCCGGTCACCGTCCGGTAGAGGCCGGGCGCAATCTCCGCCGGCTCGACGATGTAACCGGTGACGTCGTCGGCCATCTCCGCCGTCTCGCCGAAGGCGTGGCCGGCATTGAGCGCGGCGATGTTGGCGGTAGCCAATTCGGGCCGCTTGGCGAACTTCCGCTCGAGCCATTCGACGGTCTTTCGGCGGTCCCGCCCGTACATCCAGTAGGCCAGGCCCAGCGTCCACATGTTCTTGCAGCGCAGGGCCTCCTTCTGCGACAGCCCGAGGCCTTTGACCGATTCCATCGTCATCTGCGAGATGTCGATGTCGATGCGACGATAGGGATCGAGGGTGCCGTCCTCCAGCGGGTTGCTCTGGTATCCGGCCTTGCGGATATTGCGTTCGTTGAACGCGCCGGCGTCGACAATGACGATCCCGCCCTTCTTGAGACTGCCGAGTTCCACCTTCAGCGCCGCCGGGTTCATCGCGACAAGCACGTCGGGCGAGTCGCCCGAGGTCTTGATGACCCGCGCGCCGAAATGGATCTGGAACGCCGAGACACCGTAGGTCGTGCCGACGGGCGCGCGAATCTCCGCCGGAAAATCGGGGAAGGTGGCCAGGTCGTTGCCGGCGAGAGCGATGGTGACGGAAAACTGACCGCCGGTGAGCTGGATACCGTCTCCCGAATCGCCGGCGAACCGGACGACGACGGATTCGAGCTCCACCCGGGGCTTTGCCAATTTTCGAGTTTCGAGCCGTGCGATGGTGGACGACATTTTTGCTGGAACGACGCTCCTGTTCGGTGGGGCGCCGAGAACCTTTCGGCCCGTAGCCCACGATTGCGATCAGTCTATGACCATATATGGCACTGCGTGATCTTAATCCACCTCCTCGATCTGCCGCCAATCGTCGGTTTGCCCGGCGGAAACGCATTTTTTCATGTGTGCCCTCCCCAGTTAGGTTATAGGTTTCGGCGAAATCGATGTGGCGGACGCCGAATGCCGTTCGCCGACGGACGAAGCCGACACAAACGAGGCCGATGAAACCCGCGCCCCCTCCCCTGGACCTGCTGACCGACGTTCTCTCCAAGGCCGTGGCGAGCGGTGCGGATGCCGCCGACGCCGTCTACGTCGACGGCAAGTCGCTGTCGCTGACCTACCGGTTGGGCAAGCGGGAACAACTGGAGCGTTCGGAGAGCACCGACCTGGGGCTCCGGGTGTTCATCGGCAAGCGCCAAGCCGTGGTTTCCACGTCGGACCTCTCGGCCGAGGCCTTGGCCGAGCTCGTGGGCCGAGCCGTGGCGATGGCGCGGGTGGTTCCGGAAGACCCGTATTGTGGACTGGCCGAACCGGCGGACCTCGCCACCGACGCGATCGATGTCGACGGATGCGACGCGGCCGAACCGACGGTGGAAATGCTGCTCGAACGGGCGGCGCGCGCGGAGGACGCCGCCAGGGCGGTTTCCGGCGTCACCAATTCCGAAGGAGCGGAGACGGGCTGGGGCGTCAGCTATCATGCGATCGCCGCGACCAACGGCTTCGCCAGGGCTTATTCCCGCTCGCGGCACAGCCTCGTCGTTTCGGTGCTCGCAGGTAACGGCAAGGCGATGGAGCGGGACTACGACTATACCTCCGCCGTTCACGGGGAAGATCTGCGTGATGCCGCCGAAATTGGGCGCTCGGCCGGTGAAAAGGCGGTCGGGCGTCTGCACCCGAAGAAAGTCAGCTCCGCACAAGTTCCGGTGATTTACGAGCCGCGGGTCGCGGCCAGCCTCCTTGGCCACCTCTCCGCCGCGATCAATGGCGCCGCTGTCGCCCGCGGGACGACTTTCCTGAGGGACAAGCTCGACACCGCGATCTTTCCCGGTTCGGTAAACGTGATCGATGATCCGCTACGTCGCCGCGGCTTGCGGTCGAGACCGTTCGACGCCGAGGGCATTCCGACGAGACGCCTGGCGGTGGTCGATGGGGGGATGTTGCGCAGCTGGCTCCTCGACCTCCGCTCCGCCCGTCAACTCGGTATGATCGCCACGGGCCATGCCGCGCGAGGAATTTCGACGCCACCGTCGCCTTCAATCACAAATTTGTACATGGAGCCGGGAGAAGCCACCCCCCGGGAGCTCATATCCGACGTAAAGAGTGGGTTCTTTGTCACCGAACTCATCGGCTTCGGTGTCAATGGCGTGACCGGTGACTACAGTCGGGGGGCGGGTGGATTCTGGATCGAAGACGGGCAGCTCGCCTATCCGGTCAGCGAAGTCACCATTGCCGGGAACCTCCTCCAGATGTTCGCGAACACTACCGTCGCCAACGATCTGGAATTCCGTTACGGCACCGATTCGCCTACGCTCAGGGTCGACGGCATGACGGTCGCCGGACGGTGAACGCGAGGCTCCTCGAAATCGCTCTCATAGCAGGGTTCCCTGCCCATCGTCGGGCTTGCCAGCCTTGGACGCAGACCGCTTTCGCGGCTTTGCCCCGTCGTCGACGGTCACCGCGGCTTCGCCGTCGTGGAACCGAAGGCCCAAGCCCATTCCCGGTTTCAAGGCCTCGACCGTGACAACGGCATGCCCTGCCCGGTCGTGCACCAAAGCAAACCCACGTTCGAGCACACGCTGATAGGAAAAGCTGTCGAGCAGTGCGGCGAGGTGATCCAGACCGCGCCGTCGTTCCTGCAAACGGACCTTGACCGCCGAGTTGAGCGCGCGGGCCTCGGCGAGCACGCGGTTTCGCTCGAAGGCGATACGCTGCCCAGGGCTTACCAGGCGTCCGGCTAGCTGCTGCGCCAGTGCGCGTCGACGGTCGAGGCCAACGGCCAAACTGTTGACCAGTCGCTCGGACCAGTCGTCGAGGCGTTGCCGGGCTTCCTCGACCAATCGCGCGACCTTCGGTATGCCCCGCGAAATCGCTTCGAGCCGAATGCGCCGCTCTTTGGTCATTCGGTTGACCGCGCCGACGAGCCGAGTCCCGCAGTCCAGGACTTGGGCCACAAGGTCCATGCGGACCGGCACGGCCATTTCGGCGGCCGCCGTCGGGGTCGGAGCCCGCCGGTCGGCGGCGAAATCGATTAGAGTGGTGTCGGTTTCATGGCCGACCGCCGAAATCAGCGGAATGCCGCTGTCGGCCGCCGCACGGACGACGACCTCTTCGTTGAACGCCCACAGATCCTCCAGACTTCCTCCGCCGCGGGCGACGATCAGCACGTCCGGGCGGGGCACGGCGCCGGCGGCCGGCAGCCGATTGAACCCCGCGATCGCCGCCGCCACCTGTTCCGCCGCCCCCTGTCCCTGAACCAGCACCGGCCACAGCAGCACCCGGCGCGGAAAGCGATCGGACAGCCTGTGCAGGATATCGCGGATCACCGCCCCGGTCGGCGACGTCACCACGCCGATGACCTCCGGCAGAAAGGGGATGGGCTTCTTTCGCTCCGAATTCGAAAAGGCCTTCCGCAGCCAGTTTCTTGCGGCGATCCTCGAGCAGCTTCAACAGCGCCCCTTCGCCGGCGAGTTCCATGGCCTCGACGACGATCTGGTATTTGGAACGCCCCGGATAGGTGGTCAGGCGGCCGGTCACCACCACCTCCATCCCGTCCTCGGGGCCGATGGCGAGGCGCGAAGCCGCGTTCCGCCAGCAGACGCCGTCGAGGACGGCGTTCTCGTCCTTGAGAGAGAAATACAGATGTCCGGACCCGGCCCGCTTGAACCCGCTGAGTTCGCCGCGCACCCGAACGAAGTCGAATGCACCCTCGACGCAGCGCTTGAGCGCGTGAGAGATCTCCCCGACCGTCAATACGGGCTGGTTGTGATCGGAACCGTCGGTGTTAGGATGGTGCGCCATTCTGGCGAGTATGGCCGAATCACGCGAACGGAGCAAAGCGACTGCGGGGACCGGGGAACATTTGATGAGAGTACTGGTGGTCGGATCGGGCGGACGTGAGCATGCCCTGTGCTGGGCGATCGCAAAATCACCCCTGTGCGACAAGCTTTACTGCGCGCCGGGCAACGCCGGCATCGCCCGGGTCGCCGAATGCGTCGACGTCGCCGCCGATGACATCGACCGCGTCGTCGCCTTTGCCGCCGACCGGTCCATCGACTTCGTCGTCGTCGGTCCGGAGGTTCCTTTGGTCGCCGGCCTGGTCGACCGGCTCGAAGCCGCCGCCATCAAGGCGTTCGGGCCCAACGCCCGCGCCGCCGAGATCGAGGGCTCAAAGGGGTTCATGAAGGACCTTTGCGCCCACTACGGCATCCCCACCGCCGCCTACGGCCGTTTCGACGAGCCCGACGAGGCCAAGGAGTTCATCATTCGCCAGGGCGCGCCGATCGTCGTCAAGGCCGACGGTCTCGCCGCCGGCAAGGGGGTGATCCTCTGCCGCAACGAGAACGAGGCGTTCGCGGCGATCGACCATATCATGACCGAAGGGGCGTTCGGCCGGGCCGGCGCGGAAGTGATCATCGAGGAGTTTCTGAAGGGCGAGGAGGCCAGCTTTTTCGCGCTGGTCAATGGGACGCGGGTGGTGCCGCTGGCGTCGGCCCAGGATCACAAGGCTGCCCACGACGGCGACGAGGGACCGAACACCGGCGGGATGGGCGCCTATTCGCCGGCTCCGGTGGTCACCGACGCGATGGCGAAGACGATCCTCGACCGCATCATGATCCCGACCGTCGAAGCCATGGCCGCCGAGCGCCGCCCGTACAAAGGCCTGCTGTACGCCGGGCTGATGATCGACAAAGGACAACCCAAGGTCCTGGAGTTCAACGCCCGGTTCGGCGACCCCGAGTGTCAGCCGCTGATCATGCGCCTCAAGTCGGACCTGTTGGAAGCATTGCTCGCGTGCACGGAGGGGCGTATGGATGACGTCAAGCTCGAATGGCACCCCGATCCGGCCCTGGTCGTCGTGATGGCAACCAAAGGCTATCCCGGCCACTACGCCAAGGGCTCGCGGATCGGCGGCCTGGAAAAGGTTGACGCCGTCGATGGTGTCGAGGTTTTCCATGCCGGCACCAGTGCGCGAAAACGGCGAGATCCTGGCCAACGGCGGTCGGGTCCTCGGGGTCACGGCGCGGGCGCCGACGGTCGCCGACGCCCAGAAGCTGGCCTACCGGGCGGTCAATTTGATCGATTGGCCGGCGGGCTTCTGGCGCAGCGACATCGGCTGGCGCGCCATCGGTCGGTAGCAGCAAAACGGGAGAGAGACATGGATGAGCGAAGCCGCGTCGAACTGGAGGCCGCCGCCTTTCGCGGACTGGTCGAGCACCTGCAGCGGCGCACCGACGTGCAGAACATCGATCTGATGAACCTGGCGGGCTTCTGCCGCAACTGCCTGTCCAAGTGGTATGCGGCCGCGGCCAAGGAGCGGGGCATCGAGATGTCCTACGACCAGGCCCGCGACATCGTCTACGGCATGCCCTTCAACGACTGGAAGGCCAAGTACCAGAAGGAAGCCTCGGCGGAGCAGCAAAAGACCTTCGAGGAGACGAAACCGCTCCACGCCACCATCAGCGGGCACTGAACGGGGGTGCCGACCCCCGCTATCGCCGTTCGCCGAAAAACGCGCGGAGAAGCACTCCGGCTTCGGTTTCGCCGATGCCGCCGTAGACCTCGGGACGATGGTGGCAGGTGGGCTGGGCGAAAACGCGGGCCCCGTGCTCGACGCCGCCGCCCTTGGCATCGTAGCCGCCGAAGTAGAGCCGGCGCAGCCGCGCCAACGAGATCGCCGCGGCGCACATCGCGCAGGGCTCGAGGGTGACGTAGAGGTCGCACCCCGTGAGCCGCGGCGCCCCCAGCTTCGCCGCCGCCTCGCGGATCGCCAGCATCTCGGCATGGGCGGTCGGATCGCTCAGTTCCTCGACCCGGTTACCGGCGGCGGCAAGGACGGACCCGCTCACGCCATCGACCAGGACCGCGCCGACCGGCACCTCGCCGCGACGCGCCGCCCGTTCCGCCTCGGCGAGGGCGAGTTCCATGAACGATCGTTCGGTCATCGCCGCAACCTTGGGACGGCGGAGCGGGGCGGGTCAAGGCCGTTGCGCCCGGCCCGGCCGAACCGTACAGTCCGGCCATGTCCCGACCTGTCATCGGCATCACCGTCGACTCCGAGGAGCCCGGCGGCTACTCCAAGTTTCCGTGGCTGGCGTTGCGCCAGAACTACTGCCACGCGGTGGTCAACGCCGGCGGTCTGCCGATGATGCTGCCGCACGAACCGGACCAGGCCGACGCCTATCTCGAGCGGCTCGACGGGCTGTTGGTTTCCGGCGGCAACTTCGATGTCGATCCGGCGGTGTTCGGCGCCGCAAGCCGTCATGCGACGGTGCGCACCAAGGACCGGCGCACCGCCTTCGAGCTGGCGATCACCCGCGGCGCGCTTGCCGGCGACATGCCGGTGCTCGGCATCTGCGGCGGCCAGCAGCTGCTGCACGTGGTCCTCGGCGGCGCCCTGATCCAGCACATCCCCGACGAGGTCGAGGCCGCCCTCGCCCACGAACAGCCCAACCCGCGCGACCAGCCGGGACACACGGTCAGCATCGTCGACGGCACCCGGCTGCGCGCCATCGTCGGCGTCGCCGAGCTTGCGGTCAACAGCGCCCACCACCAGGCGGCCAAGGACGCGCCGCAAGGCGTGGTGGTCAACGCGCTGGCCCCCGACGGGGTGATCGAGGGCATCGAGGCGCCGGACAAGCGGTTCTGTCTCGGCGTCCAGTGGCACCCCGAGTTCGAGCTCAGCGACGGCGACAAGCGCCTGTTCGCCGCCTTCGTCGACGCCGCCCGGCAACGGCGATGACCGAGGCCCCAACCCCGGCCAAGGGCGAGCGGATCGCCAAGGTGATCGCCCATGCCGGTCTCTGCTCGCGGCGAACGGCGGAACAGTGGATCGCCGACGGACGGGTGACCCTCAACGGCAAGGCGCTGTCGTCTCCGGCGGTGACGGTCGGCGAGACCGACCGGATCACCGTCGACGGAAAGCCGTTGCCGGGGCGGCCGGAGGCGAAGCTGTGGCGCTACCACAAGCCGCCGGGGCTGCTGACCACCCATCGCGATCCGGAGGGACGCCCCACCCTGTTCGACCGATTGCCCGAGGACCTGGGCCGGGTGATCTCGGTCGGCCGGCTCGACTTCACCTCCGAGGGCCTTTTGCTGCTCACCAACGACGGCGACCTCGCCCGCCATCTCGAGCTGCCGGCGACCGGCTGGGCGCGGCGCTACCGGGTGCGCGTCTACGGCCTGGTCGACGAGCCGGCGCTGGAGCGGCTGGAACAGGGGGTGACCGTCGACGGCGTCCGCTACGCCCCGATCACCGCCCACCTCGACAGCGGCAAGGGCCCCAACTCCTGGCTGACGCTCACGCTCCGCGAAGGCAAGAACCGCGAGGTCCGCAAGGTCCTGGAGCACCTGGGGCTGACGGTCAACCGGCTGATCCGCACCTCCTACGGCCCGTTCCAATTGGGAACCCTGAAACGCGGCGAGGTCGCCCCGGTACCCAGGAAGGTGCTGCGCGAGCAACTGGGCAAGGGTGTGCTGCGGTGAGGATCGTCGCCGGCCGGCACCGCGGCCGGCCGATCCGTCTTGCCAAGGGCGAAGGCATCCGACCGACCTCGGACCGGGCCCGCGAGGCCGCGTTCAACATCCTGACCCACGGCCTCGACTGGGTCGGTTTCGACGCGACGGCGGCCCTCGACGTGTTCGCCGGCACCGGCGCCTACGGCCTGGAAGCGCTGTCGCGGGGCTGCGCATCGGCCACCTTCATCGACTCCGATGCCGACGCCCTCATCGGCATCCGCCGCAACGCCGCGGCGCTCGGCGAGGCCGGGGCGATCACCCTGCTCAAACTGGACGCCAGCCGCCTGCCGCCGCCGCCGCGCACCGCCGGTACCCCGTGCGCCCTCGCCTTCCTCGACCCGCCCTACGGATCGGGACTGGCGGTGCCGGCGCTGCAGGGCCTGGCGTCACGCCGCTGGATCGACGCCGGCGCGGTGTGCCTGGTCGAGGTCGCCGCCCGCGAGCTCCTGGCGGCGCCGCCGGGATACGCGGTCCTCGACGAACGGACCTATGGCGCCGCGCGGGTGGTGTTCCTCAGGTACGGATAGGGGCGACAACCGATCGACCCTCACCCTCCCGCTATGCGGGTCCCTCCCTCTCCCGCTCGCGGGAGAGGGTATTGTCGCCTAAAGCCGCCTGTTTGGCCCTCGCCCCCCGTCGGGGGAGAGGCTATGCGACGGTCACCTCGTGGTCTTGTACCGTGAGGTGTCTGATAACCCTGAACCCAAAGGAGGGTGGCATGGCACGAAGGAACGAGATGACCGTCAGGTGCGAGGATACCACGGAGACGCCGACGATTCATATGGCGCTGGATCTTGGCCGGCGGTGTTGGACGGTGGGTTTTGTGCTGCCGGGTGACCGCGACGCGCGGCTCTACCAGATCGCCGGCGGCGACCGCGAGGCGCTGTTGGGGTTGATCGAGCGCCAGCGGAGCAGGCTTGATGAGGCGGCGGTGCGCATCGTCAGCTGCTACGAGGCGGGCCGGGACGCGTTCTGGCTCGACCGGTGGCTGAAGGCCCACGGAGTGGACAACCGGATTTTGGATCCGGCGAGCCTGGAGGTGCCGCGGCGGAAGCAAAGGGTGAAGACCGACAAGGTGGACACGGTCGGGCTTTTGCGGGTGTTGCTGCGCCTCGAACGCGGCGAGACGGAGTTGACGCGGGTGGTGCGGGTGCCGGATCCGGCGGTCGAGGACGCCCGCCGGCGGAGCCGCGAGCGCGAGCGTCTGGTGCGCGAGCGCACCGCCCATCGCAATCGCATTCGCGGGCTGTTGGCAACCCAAGGGGTGAGCGACATCAAGCCGGGGACGCGGGGCTGGCTCGATCGGCTCGACGCGATACGCTCGGGCGACGGTCGCGAACTGGGGCCGGCGCTGATCGCGGAGATCCGCCGCGAGGCCGAACGGCTTGAACTGGTCGAGCGCCAAATCACCGCCGTCGAGGCGGAAGGGCGCGCGGCGCTCGACGAGGACACGGCGCTGTCCGCCGGCGCGCGCCGGCTCAAGCGGCTCAAGGGCATCGGCGAGATCTTCGCCGGCGGGCTGATGCATGAAGCATTCTGGCGCGACTTCGACAACAGGCGCCAGGTCGGCGCCAGCTTCGGGCTGGTGCCGTGGCCGTGGGACAGCGGCGATGTCCACCGCGACCGTCCAATCAGCAAGGTCGGCAATCGAAGGGCACGCACCCTGGCGATCGAATGCGCTTGGATGTGGGTCTTCCATCAGCCCGCGAGCACGCTCAGCCGATGGTGGCGCGAGCGCTACGCCGGCGGCGGCAAGCGACTGCGCAAGATCGGCATCGTCGCCGTCGCCCGCAAGCTGATGGTGGCGCTGTGGCGCTACCTGACCCAGGGTCTGGTCCCCGAAGGGGCGGTGGTCAAATAGACACCAAGACCGACATCCCGGTGCAAGCGGCGCCGGGCCGTGCACGGGATCGGGCGTGCCGTACCTACCCTGGGCCGCAGCCGCGGCACGCGGGAGAGAAGGAGCCGCCCGTCCCGGAGCGCCCTGCACGAACGCAGCTTTTGGTGACCGGCACCCGCCGGCACGGATATAAGGTGGAACAGGCGACCCCTGTTCAACACCGCGCTCCGATCCCCAACGCACATGCCCGTCGTCAACAAACAAGGCGCACCAAAATGACTTGACAGAAATCTCCGCATATAAGGGTTGGGGTGAGGGGGCAGCCTCACCACTCCAGGATCAGCTTGTCGCCCTCGACCCGGTAGCCGTCGAGGCGGCTGAGGAAGGTCATGCCGAGCAGCGAGATGCCGATCGGTTGTTCGTTGACCGAGGCCTCCACGTCCCGCACCGTCAAATGATCGATGCGCAGTTCCCGAAGGGTCACCGGCGCCGCCCGGACGATGCCGCCGGCGGTGCGGGCGCTCAGGGTGAAATGACGGTCGCGCACGTGCAAACCGACGCGCTTGGCGTCCTCCGGCGACAGCACCACCCGGGTGGCGCCGGTATCGACCACGAAGCGGACCGGCACCCCGTCGACGTCGGCGTCGACCAGGAACTGACCGCCTTGCCCGGCCCTGATCGCCATCGACCGGCTCGCCGCCTTCTGCGGTGCCGGCCGCCCCGCCGGAGCCGCCACGGTGCCGGTTCCCTTGCGGTCGCCCATTCCGAGCTTGTCGCCGCCGTAACCGATCGCGACCAGGAGCGCGACGGCAACGCCGACCCAGATCATCATGTGGCGCAACGCCCAGCCGATCATCTTCCGCTTCGCCCCCTGTCCAAGGAACCAGACCACTAAACCCTAACGCCGCCGCGTTTCGGAGTGGTTAAGGCAGCCCCGCCAGGAGCGGAAATGTCTACCTTTTGTCTACTTTCGAGGCCGTTTTGTCTACCTTCGTTACGCCCCCGTGGCGGTCAACCCGTTGACAACAAACAAAACCCCTCCCGTCCGAATGTGAAAGGTAGACAAAAGTAGACAAAAGTAGACATCTTTTCGGCTAAGTCCTTGATTCTGCTAGGACGGCCTTTTCGAGCCGGTAGACAAAAGTAGACACGAATTCCGCACAGCGCCTTGATATAGTTCATGAAATTGCCGAAACAAAAGTAGACATTTTTGATGAAAACGTGTCGCATTCTCAAAAACCAACGTCCGCCGCCATCCGCCCAAGCCAGCGCTCCCATCTGATCCCTGTCATCTGTCCTCTGTCATCCGACAAACGCACTTCTCCCGTTGTCCTGAAAAGAACATAACAGGAACGTATCCGAATGTCGACGGAAAGTCAAGGACATTAATCCTTGTTCTCCGGCCTTGGCGGATGCTGCCACGCCGACTGGAGTCGGCTTTTCACCCCTTTTCGTCGGCGCCACCTTCGGCAGCCGACGTTGGCGAGCCGGGCCCGGAAAGGGGAGTTGCGGCCGAGGCCGTCCGTAACAACCTCCTCGGCCCCACCCTCCCTGACCGACGCCCCGGACGCTACGACGAACCGGCGAAACAGGCCCTGACAAAGCGACCGCCATGATCAGGAACCCGACTCCCCCCCGCCGGCTCGCCGCCGCCGGCAACCGGGTAGTCCCCTGCGGATCGGAATCGTGCTACAGCGAAGGTGGCGAAACCGGCCGATGAGGGAGGACCGATCATGGCCAAGACCACCAGAAGAGCGGACTCCATCGTCCGCCTCAAAGTCACCCTGCGCAACATCCGCCCCCCGGTCTGGCGCCGGCTGCTGATGCCGGGCGGCATGACACTGGGCGACCTGCACCTGGCGATCCAGGCGGCGATGGGCTGGCAACTCTGCCATCTGCACGTATTCGACGTCGGCGGCAGTGATTACGGCGACCCTTACGACGTCGACGACGTCGCCGACGAGGAGCGCATGACCCTGAACGCCCTGGTCAAATCGGGCGTCGCCCGGTTCGCCTACACTTACGATTTCGGCGACGGCTGGCAGCATGCGATCGTCGTCGAGGGCCGGCAGCCGCCCGACGAGGGCCGCACCTATCCCGCCTGCATCGCCGGCAAACGGAGATGCCCGCCGGAGGACTGCGGCGGCCCCTGGGGCTACCGGGACCTGCTCGCCATCCTCGCCGACCCCAGCCAGCCCGACCATGCCGAACAACTCGAATGGATCGGCGGCGCCTTCGATCCCGAGGACTTCTCCGTCGCCGCCGCCGACGCGATGCTCGCCGCACGATTCGGACTGCGGTGACGACGTAGACGCTCCTCGTCGTCCAGATTGGTGCTTCGATCCAGACCCAATACGACCGGAACGTCTTTCGTGTCCTTCTTTGTCACCGAGTGGTGCACTTCCAACCTGAATCCACCCGTGAAAGCGGCAAGTAAAATAACATGTCCCCAGAAGTCCCATCACGTCTTGCACCAATGCCAACCCGGTCCGACGCCCGGGAGGGGGAAGGGTCGTGGGATGCGTATCGTGTCTCGATAGCTCCGTCCCTTTAGCTCCGAGATTTGTATCATGCCCCGGCACTCCTGCCAAAAAAGTCACCATCAGCGGTCGCCAGCTTCGGACGAATTGAGAACACCGTCCTAGCGTTTTCTCCTAGACCGTGTATCCTATGACGCGAAACAATTGTCCCATGAGAGAAGGATGCCCATGGCCAGCAAACTGCCCTACTTGGTCTCTACCGGCTTGATTCCAAAAATCTTTGAGAAGATCCAGAATGCCCGACGGCCAGAGCGCTTCACGCAGGACTTCTTGGAAACAAAGCTTGGACACAGTGGGGGTAGTGCGCGCCCGTCATTCCGTTGCTCAAGCGTATGGGCTTCCTCGGCTCAGATGGAGTTCCCACGTCGCTCTACGATCAGTTCCGCAACACAGAGACCCAGGGCTTTGCAGTAGCCGAGGGGATGAAGAATGCATTTGGCGAGCTGTTTGATCGGAACGAGTACGTGTATGAGTTGTCGCGCGACAAGCTCATTGGCCAAGTTGTCGAGATAACCGGTGGCGCCAAAGAGGATCGAAGCATTCAGGCTATCGTTGGAACCTTTCTGGCTTTGAAAGATTTGGCAGACTTTGAGGACGAAGCTCCGGAGAAGCCAACTCCTGAGCCAAAGCCAGAGGCCACCCCATCGGCTAAAACTCCGATAATTACCCACGGAACCCCTCCAATCCCTAACACCGATAACGTCGAACTCAGGGTGGGGTACACGATCAATCTCAACCTTCCTGAGACCAATGATCCCGAAGTTTTCAATGCAATCTTCAAAGCACTCCGCGACAACCTACTGAAAAACTAATGCGCGCGGATGAAGCACTGAAGCTATTTGGCTTAAATAACCTCGCGATTTAGTTCGTTGTTCGACAGATCGAAAGGGAGCACAACATTGATCTTGGGCACAAGGAGGATAAAGAGCAAAGAATTGATCAGACATATTATCCCCAGTTTACAGAAAGGTTGCGAATTGAGGCATCGCGTATGTCGAATAACTATGCAATTTTTTACTGCCTTGAAAACAGCATACGTGAAATATTGACCCAAAGATTAGAGGAACAGTACGGTGAATATTGGTGGAATTTAGCGGTCCCTGAGGCTGTTCGTAAGAATGCGGAGGGCAATCGCAAGAAGGAGCTATCTTCCGGCGTCACTCCTCGTTCAAACGAGTTCATAGATTTCACAAACTTCGGAGAACTTGGAGAGATAATAAAGACTAACTGGGATATCTTTGGCGATATGTTCCGTGACGTACGCGCAGTCGAAAAAGTCCTGGCCACGCTCAACACGCTTCGCGCACCCATCGCGCATTGTAAATCTTTAGCGGAAGACGAGGAACTCCGGCTCCACCTCGGTCTTCGAGACTGGTTCCGACAGATGGAATAGGCAACCAACGCCTGCTTCTGGCTAATTGTTAGCTTGCCGATCCGGAGCCCGCCACGACAGCAATACCCTCAGCTACGGAAGCTGGTGCCTGAATTTCGGATTTCCGACAGTTTTCTTCAGCTCTGCCTCGCGGTGCCGATCCCTGCGGCCAGCGGAGCGCTCCGTCCATCCCCCTTGGCCTCGGAATTGCCGTCAAGAGCCCGAATGGCTGCCCTGATGGTCGGAAGCGGCAATCATCTGGGGAATGCCGGTTGACACACAGGGATAGGATCGGCGAGATCAGGTGACGAGCCCGCCTATCGGTCCGACCCGTCACCGACCTTGATCGCCAGAGACTACGATGACCCATGCCTTGGAACTATCCGACGCCGACCTGACGGAGCTCGATGGCTTCCTCGCCCGAGTGGATGGTGGGAAAATCGCGAACACCGAAGCGCTGGACGGGTTTTTAGCCGCCTTGGCATGCTGTCCCGATCTCATCATGCCAAGCGAGTACATGCCCGTCATTCAGCGAGGCGAAACCGAAGACGGCGATTTGGTCTTTGAGGGTTTGGAGGAAGCACAACGATTTATGATGCTGGTAGGCCTGCATTGGAACTACGTGAACCATCAACTGAGTGAGGGTGAAGTCTACCTTCCATTGGTCCGGGAAAACCAGCGGGGCGCGTATGGTGGCAACGATTGGGCGAATGGCTTTCTGACCGGTACGCACCTGCGCCACGATATCTGGTCAAAGCTGATCAATGACGAGGAGCATGGCGGCCTTTTCGTGCCGATCATGGCCCTTGCTTACGAGAACCATCCGGATCCGGAAATGCGACCATTCAAAGAACCGATCGATGGAAAGAAGCGTGACGATCTTGTCATCGCCTCTGCGGCGGCGGTCATGCGGATGCACGCCTATTTCCTCACTCAGCGGGGCGGGTATCTCCCTGAAACGGGGGCTTTCATCCGCCGACGTCAAAAGGTCGGGCGCAACGCCCCTTGTCCCTGCGGGTCCGGCAAGAAATACAAGCGGTGTTGCGGTCGGGACCCCACTTTGCACTGACCATCTCGAATCGATATTTCCGTTCCGATTCACCAAAGCCGTTACCCGGGGAACCGCCAAATTCCATCGCCCCCCAACCCCCAACGCCAAAATGAGAACTGCTGGTGGTTCGGAATACGCCTTGCTATTCCAAGCTACGATGCTGGATACGCCTTGGCGGAGTATTTGCCTGGCAGGATGCTCGGTGTTTGCGGAAATCATTGAACGGTTCTGCGACGACCTGATAATTGTCTTCGTAGACAATATAGCCTGGGTTTCGGGCCTTGATCATGTTCACGAAGTAGCCTTGATTTCTCAGGATTACTGCCATCCTTTGCATCTTAGATACATGCTGCCGTGCCGTAGATTTGAACCAACTGATCCCCTTTGTGGCGCGGCGATTATAGCCCTTGGACTTCGTCCGGTTGAAGCGGGCCGGAACATCGAGCCGCTCACCAAACCAGCGTAACAGCTTATCGAGTTCGTCTCTTTCATGCTGGGTGAGATCACCTTCGCATTGTAGATCGTTCGCACAATCGAAGACACCGACGTCAACACCAGTATCGGGATGCTTTTTCGGGAGAACGAAACGGATGTACATGGAGTGACAGCCACTGGTGGCGTTTGCTTCTACCAGTGGTAACAAACAGTGGTTGGTGAACTCTTAACGTCCCCTTCATCCGGCTGAGGTTAAACGGCAAGACTTCAAAGGTGGCTTCCTGGCTGGAACTAACCGTTCCGCCCCTTGAAGGGCAGTGCCCGTAGTTCTCTTGCCCGCCGCAGTATATTGGACATTGCCAACACGCCCGTTTTCGCGTCTTTGAGCGGCATGTTCCGTCCGACGAAACCGCTGCCGCTCGCCGAATTCATCGTCATGCTGGCATTCATGGTTTCCATCGTCGCGATGGCGACCGATATCATGTTGCCGGTAACGTGTTGCCACGACAAAGCCGTGGTCGACAAAGCAAGCTGGCCATCGCGTCAATCCGGAGCCATGCTCCGAGGCGAAGAACGAGCGGAATGACAAGCGAATCCGCGGGCCCATCAATCGCCAATTCCGATCAACCTGAAAGTTTCCGGAACCATGGAAAAGCAACCCTTTGTCGTCGCTCCCGAGGACTATGATCGGGCGCTCGATGTGGTCGGTACGAAGATTACCGTGCTGGCGCCGAACGCGGCGACGGGAAGTTATGGGATTACGTTTCAACAAGGGGACGAAGGAACCGGTCCTCCACCCCATAGCCACGACTGGGACGAGGCTTTCTTCGTCCTCAAAGGGAGTGTCGAATTCAGTTGCGGGGGAAAGACCATGGTGGCCGTGCCCGGCACGCTGGTCCATCTGCCGGCCGGCACCGTGCACGGTTTTCAGTATGGCCCCGATGGCGGCGAGATGCTGGAAATCACCGGGCCGGGTAGCCTCGCGTCGCAAATGTTCACCGCCGTCGACCGGGAAATTCCCCCCGGTCCACCCGACATCCCGAAGATCGTAGAGGTGCTCGAACAGAACGGGGTTATCTTGGCTGAATGAGGACGTAACGCCTGCGCATGAGATGCCAATGACGCTAGTACCCACTTTCATGGTGGTCGGTGCGATGGCCACGTGTCGGTCAGCCGATAGCCGTCCGGCCAAGGATCATCCGGATCGAGCATGTGCTGATGCGTACCTGTTATCCATGCTCGGCCAGTGATCTCAGGAATAATCGCGGGCTTGTCGCCGACCGTTGTCGTCCCTGCTATCTTGCCATGGAACTCCGAGCCGATGATGGAACGCGCCGTAAACGTTTCTCCGACCTGCATTTGACCGGCTGCGTGAAGAAGAGCCATGCGCGCAGATGCAGCAGTCCCGGTCGGGGAACGATCTATCTTACCCGGTTGGATCGAAACTGCGGCCTTGGCGGTCAGATGGCTTCCGTCTCGCTCCACCTGTCCGGCAAAAAGGCAAAAGGAAAAGTGTGCCCATTCGGGATTTTCAGGATGGTGGAAGCACAACTGCTCGTTCGCGGCATTGGTGATTCGAACGCCCAGTTCGGCAAGTTTCCCTGCTTCCCGAGCGTCCAGCGCAAACCCGAGCGCCGTTGCATCAACGACAACAAAACTGTCTCCGCCATAGGCGCTATCCACACTCAATTTCCCAAGGCCGGGCACATCCAGAACAGCGCCGATTTCTCCAGCAAATGAAGGCAGGTTCTGCACTGTGATACTTTGCGCCTTGCCATCTCGGCATTCCGCTCGAACCCGCACCAGACCGCCTGGGGCTTCCAGCACCATCTCAGTCACGGGCTCCCGCATGGGTATGATGCCGCTGTCGAGCAACACAGTTGATACGCAGATGGAATTGGATCCCGACATCGGAGGTGTGTCTTCCGGTTCCATGATGATCCAACCCATCTGGGCGTCCGGGTGTTTGGGCGGCACCAACAGGTTCACGTGGCGAAAAACACCTCCGCGAGGCTCATTCAAAACAAAGTTGCGAAGCGTTTGATCCTTGGCGATCCAATTACGTTGATCCCAGATGGTCTCGCCGGGTGGAGGGGCTACACCACCAACGATGACATCCCCGACTTCGCCCTCGGCGTGGCAGGAAACCACGTGAATTATCTTCGTGCTGCGCATAAGCCGAAGCACCTTGATGATATGTTCGGAGCGCAGAACATGCTCAAACCGCGTGATGGTAGCAACATCGAAATTTGACGAATGTCGCCAATTGGGCCTTGAAGAGACAGCGGAGCGGGGACTCTTGGATTCGGCGCTTGCCGGGCGGCCCTGGTCCTCTGATGGATTTGGGACTCAGGCGCGTGGTGCGGGGCGGGTGCCTTGCCCGCCGAAGAATATTGGACATTGCCAACACGCCCGTTTTCGCGTCTTTGAGCGGCATGTTCAAGTCCGACGAAACCGCTGCCGCTCGCCGAATTCATCGTCATGCTGGCGTTCATGGTTTCCATCGTCGCGATGGCGACCGATATCATGTTGCCCGCCCTTTCGATGATCGGGGAAGACCTGCGGGTCGGCGATCCGAACGACGTTCAGCTGGTCGTGTCTTCGCTGTTTCTCGGGTTTTCGATCGGACAGTTGGTCGTCGGCCCGCTGTCGGACACCTATGGCCGCAAGCCGGTCATTTTCGTCGGCTACGTCGTCTTCGCCGTCGGCTGCCTGCTGTCGATATCCTCGACGGATTTGACCACCATGCTGACGGGCCGGTTCCTGCAGGGGGTCGGCGCCGCCGCGCCGCGCATCGTCAGCACGTCGCTCATTCGCGACGGGTATGCGGGGCGCGCCATGGCGAGAATCATGTCGGGCATCATGTCGGTTTTCGTGCTCGTGCCGGCCATTGCGCCGTCGATCGGCCAAGGGGTGATCATGGTTCTCCCGTGGCGGTACACCTTCGTCGTGCTGCTGGCGATGGCGGTCATCGCCGCCGTGTGGTTCGGAATTCGGCAACCGGAAACATTGGCGCGCGAAAACCGCCGCGCGCTGTCCGTCGGCAATCTGGTCGCGGGCTGTATCGAGGTCCTGTCGATTCGGACCGTGTTCGGATATACGCTTGCGATGGGCTTTATCTTTGGCGCCTTCCTCTCGTACCTGGAAGCGTCCCGCCAGATTTTCCAGGATACGCTGAAGGCCGGAGACATGTTCGCCATCTATTTCGGGGTGGCGGCGCTGGCGATCGGCGCGGCTTCACTTTTGAACTCCCTGTTGGTCATGCGCCTGGGAATGCGTCTGTTGGCCCATTCGGCGCTTGTCGCGCTCGTTCTGTTGAGCGGCGTGTTTCTTGCCGTGTTTCATTCGATTCGACGGGCACCCCTCGATACCGCTGTTCATGACCTGGCAGCTGGCCGCGTTCTTTTGCGTCGGTATTCTGTTCGGCAATCTCAACGCCCTGGCGATGGAGCCGTTGGGTCATATCGCCGGGCTGGGCGCCGCATTGATCGGATCGATTTCCACCCTGATCTCGCTGCCGTTCGGCTGGTTGATCGGCCGGATGTATGACGGCACGGTGTTGCCGTTGGTCGGCGGTTTTTTTTCGCTTGGACTTGCGGCGCTGATCGCCGCCCGCTGGGCCGAACGGACTTATACCAAGTCTCGCTGACAATGACTCATTGTGACGCCCTTTCGAGCGAGGTCGCGTGCGCGCCCGAGCTATTTACCGACCCGGTCCAGCACGGCGCGGAGTTTGGCGTAAACGGGGACCGTCTTCGTGCTCGGCACCGGGACGAAGAGGTCGAGGAGTTCGACGGTGTCGCCGCGCCGGACCATCCCGAGGGTGACGACTTGGGCGCCGCCGCGGTCCTCCCGCGGTCCCTTGGCGACCAGGCGGAAGTCGTTGACCACCTTGTAGCGCTTGCCGATCGCCGGGCTGTCGCCCTCGACCAGGATGTCGAGATCGAAGAACTTGCCGCCGCGCGCCTTGCCGATGATCGCCCAGCCCTCGGTCGCCTCGGCGGAAGGGGCGGCCGTGACCGCCGCTGGGCTCTCGCTCGCTTGCTCGACCCGGCTTGGCGGGGTGTTCTTGGTTCCGAGCACGCCGGTTTGATGGAGCGCGAAAAGCAAACCGCCGACCGCGGTGATCAACGCCGCCAGCCCGGACAGGATGCCGGGCAAGGTCGTGAAGAAGGGTTTCGGTTCGCTCATGACCTGATACCAAAGCTCACTGATATTGACCCACCGTCGCATCCTAGCACAATTTGCCGTGGGAGATTCAGTGCCGACACCTCGCCCGGTTCGTGTGCGTGAATCGGTTTCGGGAGACAGTTTGAGGAGCTTCAGGAAACGTACTTGTCATCACTCGCGCCAGCGACGGTCCGGAACCATGCGCTGATATCCGTCAGGCCGCTTTCTTGAGTTCTTATCCTACCTTCGCCCGAACAGCCGCTCGATGTCGGCGAGCTTGAGTTCGACGTAGGTGGGGCGGCCGTGGCTGCATCGGCCGGCGTGAGGGATGGCTTCCATTTGGCGCAGGAGGGCGTTCATCTCATGGGCAGCGGGGGGCCGCTGTCGAACACATCGCCTGAACCTCCTTGACAAATGTACATACATTCATCCATACTTTTCGTATGTTGGTGTCGGGGTTCGAGTGGGACGACGGGAATTGGCCGAAGTGCGGACGGCACGGCCTCACCCGGGAAGAGATCGAGGCGGTTTTCGAATTCGGTCCCGCCGTCTACCCGGATCCGGCGCACTCTCGGGAAGAGGAGCGGATGCTCGCCATCGGTACGACGAAAACCGGACGGTGGGTTTTGGTAGCCTTTACCCTGCGACGGCAGGGCGGCGAGACGCTGATCCGGCCCATCAGTGCCCGCTACATGCACAAGAGAGAGGTTGAGCACTATGAACGGCAGAAAAAAGCTTGAGCCGCTGCCACGGTTCGGCAGCGACGCAGAGGCGGAGCGGTTCGTCGAGGACGCCGACCTGGGCGAATACGACCTGTCGGGTTTCACGCCAACCCGGTTCGAGTTCGAGCGGAAAGCGGCGCGGGTCAACATGCGGGTTCCGGCGGCGCTGCTCGACGCGGTCAAAGCCAGAGCGCGGGCGCGGGGCATCCCCTATCAGCGGTTCATCCGCGAAGCGTTGGAGCGGGCGCTGAGTGAAGGGCGGCGGTAGCGGTCCCCCGCGCGATCACCCCTACCTTCGCCCGAACAGCCGTTCGATGTCGGCGAGCTTGAGTTCGACGTAGGTGGGGCGGCCGTGGCTGCATTGGCCGGCGTGGGGGGTGGCTTCCATTTCGCGCAGGAGGGCGTTCATCTCTTCGGCGGTGAGGCGGCGGCCGGCGCGGACGCTGCCGTGGCAGGCCATCGTCGCGCAGACCTCGCCGAGGCGGTCCTTGAGCGCCAGCGCCTCGTCGCATTCGGCGAGGTCGTCGGCGAGGTCGTGGATCAGCCCCTTGGCGTCGACGGTGCCGAGCAGCGCCGGCACCTCGCGGACGACCACCGCGCCGGCGCCGAACGGCTCGACCAGCAGCCCCAGTTCGGCGAGCTCGGGGGCGCGGGAAACGATGCGGGCGGCGGCCGCGTCGTCGAGCTCGACCACCTCGGGGATCAGCAGCCCCTGGCGGGCGACGCCGCCGCCGGTGAGCGCCCGGCTGATCCGCTCGTGGGTCAGACGCTCGTGGGCGGCGTGCTGGTCGACGATGACGATGCCGTCGGCGGTCTGGGCGACGACGTAGGTGCCGTGGAGCTGGGCGCGGGCGACGCCCAGCGGGTGGTCGCGGTCGGGCTCGGCGCCGGCGTCGGGGTCCAAAGGCTCCATCCGCGCGGTCGGCGCCGCGTCGAGGCCGGCGAGCGGCCGGTGGAACGCCGCCGCCTCTTCCGCCAGGCTGCCGGTGCGCGTCGGTACGGCGAGGCCGTAGGCTCCGCTCCAGGCCCGCGCCCCGCCGCCGTATGCGGGGAGGCCGCCGCCGGAGCGGACCGCGCCCAGCGCGGCATGGGCGACGGTGGTCGACGCCTGATGGCCGGCCTCGGCGAGGGCGTGCTTCAACGCGCCGACGATCAGGCCGCGGACCAGGCCGACGTCGCGGAACCGCACCTCGGTCTTCATCGGATGGACATTGACGTCCAACGCCTCGGGCGGCACCTCGAGGAACAGCACCACCATCGGGTGGCGGTCCGACGCCAGCAGACCCTGGTAGCCGCCGCGCACCGCGCCGTAGAGCAGCCGGTCGCGCACCGGCCGGCCGTTGACGAACAGGTACTGCATGGTCGCGGTGCGGCGGTTGAGGGTGGGCAGCCCGGCGTAGCCGCCGAGCCTCGATCCCTCGCGCTCGGCCAGGATCGGAACGGCGTTGTCGGCGAAATCCCGGCCCATGATCGCGCCGAGCCGGCGAAGACGTGCCTCCTCGGGGTCGCCCGTTACCGCCGGCAGCTTGATCGGCGTCCGCGCCCCGTCGCCGAGAACGAAACCGACGCCGGGATGGGCCATGGCCAACCGGTTGACCGCCTCGACCGCGTGGGTCATTTCGGTCGACGGCGCCTTGAGGAACTTGAGCCGCGCCGGGGTGGCGTAGAACAGGTCGCGGACCTCGACCCGGGTGCCCGCCGGGTGGGAGGCCGGCTGCACCCTGCCCTTGCGGCCGCCCTCGACGCCGACGCTCCAGGCGCTGTCGGCGCCGCGGGGCCGGCTGGTGATGGTCAACCGGGAGACGGCGCCGATCGACGGCAGCGCCTCGCCGCGAAACCCGAAAGTGGTGATGTGCTCCAGGTCGTCGTCGGGCAGCTTCGAGGTGGCGTGGCGCTCGACCGCCAGCTCGAGCTCGTCGGCGGTCATCCCGACGCCGTCGTCGGTGACCGAGATCAGCGTCCGGCCGCCGTCGCGGACGACCACGTCGATCCGCGTCGCCCCGGCGTCGACGCTGTTCTCCACCAGCTCCTTGACCGCCGACGCCGGCCGCTCGATCACCTCGCCGGCGGCGATGCGGTTGACGACGGTCTCGGGGAGCCGGCGGAGGGTCATTTCGGCCGCTGCCTCATTTCAGAGGTCTCACTTCATCTGTTTGTAGGCGTTGATCAGGCCGTTGGTGGAGGAATCGTGGCCGGTGACCGCGCCGTCGCCGGTCAACTCGGGCAGGATCGCCTTGGCCAGTTGCTTGCCCAGCTCGACCCCCCACTGGTCGAAGGAATTGATCTGCCAGATCACCCCCTGGACGAAGATCTTGTGCTCGTAGAGGGCGATCAGCATGCCGAGGGTGTGGGGATCGACCCGGGGCACGATGATCGAATTGGTCGGGCGGTTGCCGTCGAACACCTTGTGCGGCACCAGCGCCTCGAGGGCGGCGCCGGTAAGACCCTGCGCCTGCAGTTCGCCGCGGACCTCGGCCTCGGTCTTGCCCTTCATCAGCGCCTCGGTCTGGGCGAAGAAGTTGGAGAGCAGGATCGGATGGTGCTCGCCGATCGGGTTGTGGGTTTGCGCCGGGGCGATGAAGTCGCAGGGCACCATCCGGGTGCTCTGGTGGATCAGCTGGTAGAACGAATGCTGGCCGTTGGTCCCCGGCTCGCCGAACAGCACCGGGCCGGTCTTGTAGTCGACCCGCCCGCCGTCGCGGGTGACGTACTTGCCGTTGCTCTCCATGTCCGCCTGCTGCAGGTAGGCGGGCAATCGGTGCAGATACTGGTCGTAGGGCAGCACCGCGATGGTCTCGGCGCCGAGGAAATCCGAGTTCCAGACGCCGATCAGCGCCAGGATCACCGGCATGTTGGCGTCCAAGGGCGCGGTGCGGAAGTGCTCGTCCATCGCCCGGCCGCCGGCCAGCAGCTCCTCGAACCGGTCCATGCCGATGGCCACCGCGATCGGCAGCCCGATCGCCGACCACAACGAATAGCGGCCGCCGACCCAGTCCCAGAATTCGAACATGTTGGCCGCATCGATGCCGAACGCGGTCACCGCCTGGGTGTTGGTGGAAAGCGCGACGAAGTGCTTGGCCACCGCTTCCTTGCCGAGCGCGTCGATCAGCCAGTCGCGGGCGCTGATGGCGTTGGTCAGCGTTTCCTGGGTGGTGAACGTCTTCGAGGCGACGATGAACAGCGCCGTCTCGGGATCGAGCTTCTTGAGGGTTTCGGCGATGTGGGTGCCGTCGACGTTGGAGACGAAATGCACGGCGAGCCCGGGCTGGTGATAGGGCTTCAGCGCCTCGGAGACCATCACCGGGCCGAGGTCGGAGCCGCCGATGCCGATGTTGACCACGTCGGTGATCCGCTTGCCGGTCTGGCCGGTCCAGCTGCCGTCGCGAACGGCATCGGAGAACTTTCGCATCTGGGCGAGGACGCGGGTGACGGCGGGCATCACGTCCTCGCCGTCGACGACGATCGGTTTGTCGGGCGCGTTGCGCAGCGCCACGTGCAGCACCGCCCGGCCCTCGGTGTTGTTGATCTTGTCGCCGGAGAACATCCGATCCCGCCACTGCTCGACCCCCGCCTCGCGGGCCAGCGCGACCAGCCGGTCCATGGTCTCGGCGGTCACCCGGTTCTTCGAGTAGTCGAGCAGCATGTCGCCGACGCGGACCGAGAACCGGTCGAAGCGGCCGGGGTCCTCGGCGAACAGATCGCGCATGTGGTGGTCTTGGGTGGCGTGTTGATGGTCATTCAGCGCCTTCCAGGCGGCCGAGCTTGCGATCGACGACATCTCTCCTCCTCCGGTTCCCCTGCCAATGGTTTTGTGTGACGGGCGGGCGGAGATTAGCAAACCCGGCGGAGGGCGGCCACCTCGCCGGCACCACCGCCGCGGAAAAATTTGGTTATCGCGGAAAAACGGGGCGCGCGAAAAGTGCCGGAAGCTCCCTTTCCGGTGTAATCCGCCCGCGGTGGAGAGGGTCGAGGCCCCACCGACGTCATCGCGAGCGAAGCGCGGCGATCCAGCGCTGGTCGAGATCGGGCCGCATGACCGGCATCCCTGGATCGCCGCGCTTCGCTCGCGATGACGATCTCGGCCCTCCCCAAATTCCGCGATGAACCGGAAATTTTCGCGGAATGACCGATCTCACCGGGTCAGCACCAAGTTTGCCAACCGTCGATGGTGATCCGCCGCGAAGCCGCAGACCCGAGGCGCGGTGGGCGAACAACACGCCGCCGGCGTCCCGCTCGAGGAAGCCCGACAGCACGGCGACGCCACCCGGCTGGAGCCCGCGGGCCAGCCCCGCGGCCATCCGCTTGATCGGCCGCGCCAGGATGTTGCAGACGATCAGGTCGAACGGCCGGGCGGCGCGGATGCCCGGGGCATGGTACCCGTCGGCGCGGATCGCCCGGACCCGATCGCCGACCCCGTTCAGCCGGGCGTTTTGCCGGGTCACCGCGACGGCCTCGCCATCGGCGTCGGCGGCGAGGACGGGCGCCCGCCACAGCTTGGCGATGGCGATGGCGAGAATCCCCGAACCGCAGCCCATGTCCAACGGCCGCCGGAACCGCCGGCGCGACAGATCGTCGAGCGCGGTCAAGCAGCCGGCGGTGGAGGCATGGCGGCCGGATCCGAAGGCGGTCCCGGCATCGACGAGCAGACCGATCCGGCCGATCGGCACCCGCTCGGTGATGTGCGATCCGTAGACAAAGAACCGCCCGATTCCGAAGGACGGGAACTGAGCCAGGTTTGCCGCCAGCCAGTTGCGCGAAGCCAGGTGTTCGATCCGCGCTTCGGGAGGTCGGGCGCCGTGACAGGCGGCGGCGAGGGCGAGGGCGATCCCGAGCGCGGCATCGATCGGGTTCGCTCCGGGACAATCCCTCGACGCGCCACGCCCCCTCTTCCTCTTCCCCGAACATCGAGACGGTTTCACAGAACGGTTCCAGCGCCGTCGCGAACGCCGGTGCGGCGATGGCCGCGACGTCGATCGAGACCCGCCAGACGCCGTCGGCCATCACACCGCTTCGACGAAGCTCTGGATGACCTTCTTGGCGCCGGCCTTCTCGAACTGGATATCCAGCTTGTCGCCGTCGACGGCGACGACGCGGCCGTAGCCGAACTTCTGGTGGAAAACCCGCTGGCCGGTCTCGAAGGCTTGGTCCGCACCGTCACGGGGTGTGACCTGGTAGGACACGGCGTCGATCAGCGGGGCGGGACGCCGGGCGTGGGACTGCCGCTGAGAGCCCGCGAACGGCCTCGAAGCTACGGCCGCCCCGGGTCCCGTTCAGACCCAGCGGCGCTTCCCTCTCCACGTTGTCCTCGGGCAGTTCCTTGATGAACCGGGAAGGAAGAACGGATTGCCAGTACCCGTAAACCTGACGATTGGCGGTATAGAAAATGAACGCACGCTTGCGCGCCCGGGTCAGTCCGACGTAGGCGAGGCGCCGTTCCTCCTCGAGGCCGGCGTTGCCGCCTTCGTCCAGCGCCCGTTGATGGGGGAACAGACCCTCCTCCCAACCGGGCAGGAACACGGTGTCGAACTCCAGCCCCTTGGCGCCGTGCAACGTCATCAGGGTGATCTTGTCGTCGGTGACCGCCTCGTCGTTGTCCATCACCAGGCTGACGTGCTCGAGAAAGCCGCCCAGGCTCTCGAACTCGCCCAGCGCCCGCACCAGCTCCTTGAGGTTTTCCAGGCGACCGGCGGCTTCCGGGCTCTTGTCCCGCTGCCACATCTCCGGTGTAGCCGGATTCGTCGAGGATCGTCCGCGCCACGTCCGGGTGGGGGGTGACCGCAAGCAGGCTCGCGCCAATGGCGGAATTGGCCGAGCAGCCCGCCCAGCGTCCGCCGCGCCTGCGGTTTGAGCTCGTCGGTTTCGACCAGCCTCTCCGCCGCCGCGACCAGGGACTGGCCTTCCGCCCGGGCGAGCAGGTGCAGGTTGCGCAGACTGGCGGCGCCGAGACCGCGCTTGGGCACGTTGACGATCCGCTCGAAGGCGATATCGTCGTCGGGTTGGACGACGACACGCAGATAGGCGATGGCGTCGCGGATTTCCTGACGTTCGTAAAACCGCGCGCCGCCGATGACCTTGTAGGGGATGGCCAGCGTGATCAGCCGTTCCTCGAACTCACGGGTCTGAAAACCGGCGCGCACCAGCACCGCCATTTCGTTGAGCGAATGGCCCTTGCCGTGGAGCACCTCGACCTCTTCGCAGAGGACGCGAGCCTCCTCCACCCCGTCCCAGACGCCGCGCACCGCGACCTTCTCGCCTTCGTTGAGATGGGTCCACAGGGTCTTGCCCAACCGGCTCTCGTTGCGGGCGATCAGCCCCGAGGCGGCGGCGAGGATGTGGGGCGTCGAGCGGTAGTTGCACTCCAGCCGGACCACCCGGGCGCCCGGGAAATCCTGCTCGAACCTGAGAATATTGCCGACCTCGGCGCCGCGCCAGGAATAGATCGACTGATCGTCGTCGCCGACGCAGCAGATGTTGTGATGGGCCTGGGCGAGCGCCCTGAGCCACAGATACTGGGCGACGTTGGTGTCCTGATACTCGTCCACCAGGATGTATCGGAACTGGTTCTGGTACTTGCCGAGAACCTCGGGGTCGCTCTGGAACACCGTCAGGCAGTGCAGCAAGAGATCGCCGAAATCGGCGGCGTTCAGCGCCCTCAGGCGCTCCTGGTATTCGCCGTAGAGCGCCACCGCATGCCCGTCGGCGGCATCGGCGCCCTCGGCCTCCGAGATCCGCTCGGGGGTCAGGCCCCGATCCTTCCAGCGCTGGATGATGCTCTGGACAACCCGGGGCGGCGTTTTTTTCGCGTCGATGCCGCGGGCCTGCAGGAGCTGCTTGATCAGACGCACCTGATCGTCGCTGTCGAGAATGGTGAAGTTCGGCTTCAACCCGACCGCTTCGGCATGGGCGCGCAGGATCCGCGCGCCGACGGCATGAAAGGTCCCGACCCACCACCGCTCGACCGGACAGCCGAGCAGGGTCGCCACCCGCTCGCGCATTTCCCGTGCCGCCTTGTTGGTGAAGGTCACCGCCAGGACCTGCCAGGGCCTCGCCTTCCCCGTCGCCAGGATCTGGGCGAGCCGGGTGGTCAGCACCCGTGTCTTGCCGGTCCCCGCCCCGGCGAGCACCAGCACCGGCCCGTCGATCGCCTCGACGGCCTGGCGCTGGGTCTCGTTGAGGGCGTCGAGATCGGGCAGGCGAGCCGGCGGCTCAGGCTGCGGCGGAGGGGGTGCATCGTCGAAGTCGAAGGGATCGGGCATCGTTTCTATATAGCATGCTCGCGGATCGTCGGCGGCCCGGAAAAATTGCCGCCTGCATATCCGCTCCCCCGCAACGACTTAGCGATCACGGCCTGGACAACGCCAACATCCGTGGGGGCTTGCTCCCCGAGGGTCGATTCGCCCTCCGAAGTGGCGAGCAGGTCGATTGCCGAGGCTCGCCACCACGGGGCCGGGCCCGGCTTTCTATCCGTCTATCCTGCATGTAGGCGAGAATCGACTTGCCGATCTGCTCGGCGCCGATCACCCCGACGACATCGCCGGCGCGGGGGATTCCGGTCCCGCGGACGACCAGGGCAAATGCACGCGGACGGCGCCCCAGCCGTTTCAGGACATCGTTGAGAATGTCGTCTTCGCGGGCGAGCACGAAGTCGTGGATGGCCACGTCTTCAAGGACGACCAGATCCCCCAGGTCCTGCGGCGGCCGCGCCAGCATTCCCAGTGGCACCACCCCGGTAATGTGCCCTTCGTGGCTGACGATCACGTATGTCCTGTCCTCGCCTTCGGGGACCACCTGCGCCGCCTTCTCCAGCGGCACGTGGTCCGGAAGGATGGCGATTCGGGTGTCCATCACCTGGCGGGCGTGGAGGATCCGGTACATGTGCGAGTGGCGTTCCTTGGGAATGTTCTGTCCGCGGCGCGCCAGTTTGATGGTGTAGATGTTCTCCTCGGAAAGGAACCGTCTGAGCCCGGTGGAGACGCCGACGGCGATGATCATCGGGATCATGATGCTGTAATCGGCGGTCATCTCGAAGATCATCACGATCGCGGTCATCGCCGCGCCGGTCGCACCGCCGACCACTCCGGCCATGCCGATCATCGCGAACGCGGCGATGCCGAAGTCGGGCAGCGGCCAGAACTGTTCGACCGCGGCGCCGAAGGCGCCGCCGATCGTCGCGCCGATGAACAGCGCCGGCGAAAAAATGCCGCCGGAGGCCCCGGAACCCAGGCTGACGGTGGTCGCAAGCAGCTTGAGCACGCACAGCAACGTCATCAGGGACAGCGACGTCATGTTTCCGAGCAGAATCGCCTGAATGGTGCCGTAGCCGACCCCTTCGATGAAGTAGTGCCCGAAGCCACGGGCGAGCAGGTACATCATCGATCCGACGATGGCCATGCCGATGGCGTGGCGCAGGTAGTCGTTGAGCGGAACCTTCTCGAAGATATCCTCCATGGCGGCCAGCACGCGAATAAACGTCCAGGAGGCCAGGCCACAGAGAATGCCGAGGAGCACGGCAAGAATCAGGACCTCGGCGTGTTGCGGCTCCAGCCCCGGCGAGATCAGCTCGGTCGGCAGCAGAAACGCCGGCTGCAGCCCGAAGGCGAGACGGCCGATGTAAGCGGCGGTGCCGGTGGCGATAACCACCGGCAAGAAGGTGCGCGGACTGACCTCCGGCAACATCAACTCGACGGCGAACAACACGCCGCCGAGCGGCGTGTTGAAGGTCGCGGCGATACCGGCGCCGGCGCCGGCGGCGATCAACGTGTTTCTCTGCCACACGGCGACCCGGGTCAACTGGCCGAGGGTCGAGCCGAACGACGAGCCGATTTGAATGATCGGGCCTTCGCGCCCGACGGCGGCGCCGCTGCCGATCGACAGCGCCGAGGCCAGCGACTTGACCAGCGCGACCACCGGCCGGATCCGTCCTTCGCGGTAGTAGATCGCGTACATCACCTCCGGCACGCCGTGCCCCTTCGCCTCCGGAGCGAAGTTCCGGACCAGGAAAATCACACCCATGCCGCCGATGATCGGGGCCAGAATGATGAACGGCCCCCACGGCCCCAGCGTTTCCAGGACGTTGGCATCATAGTCCAGGGACAGTTGGGCGTTGAAAAACAAATTGTGAATGAATGCGATCAGCGCCCGAAAGAGGATCGCGCCGGCGCCGGTGACGGAACCGACGAGAAACGCTAGGAACGACACCGCGAGAAGGCCAACCTGGCGCGTGTCCGAGGTGCTCGTGGCCGGCATCGTTGGTGCCCTCCCTGATCCTTATTTGTTCCCTGTCAGGGTTCCCGTTGCCGTTTGGTTTGCCGGGTCACGGACCGGCGGTGGACGCTATCGGCATTGGAGTTGGGGTTCCCGACGCACGACGAAAGCTACGCGATCGGTCTCGCGCGCGGCAAGTGCTTTCACCGTCCAATCCGGAAAGCGACCGCAAATCCAACAACCGCCGACGAACCGAAACGGCCGCCCTGCAAGCGAAGGCTCACTCGGCGTGGGCGTAGGCGTCGAGGGCGTATCCGGCGCCGCGCACCGTACGGATGACATCGCCGTCGCCGTGCTCGCCCAGGGCCTTGCGCAGGCGGCGGATGTGGACGTCGACGGTGCGCACCTCGACATGGATATCCCGTCCCCACACCTTGTCGAGCAGTTGCTCGCGGCTGTACACCCGGTCGGGCCGTTCCAAGAGCAGACGCAACAGACGAAACTCGGTGGGGCCGAGGTGGATCGGCTTTCCGCCACGGGTGACCCGGTGAGTGGAAAGGTCCATGACGATGTCGCCGAAGGTGAGCTTCTCCTCGGTCAGCGCCGGGCTGGTGCGCCGGAGCACGGCACGAACCCTGGCCACCAGTTCGGACGGCGAGTAGGGTTTGACCACGTAGTCGTCGGCGCCGCTCTCGAGGCCGCGGATCCGATCCCCCTCCTCGACACGGGCGGTGAGCATGATGATCGGCAGCGACCGCGTTGCGGAGCGTCGGCGCAAGCTCTGACAGACGCTGAGGCCGGATGTACCGGGCAACATCCAGTCGAGGAGCACGAGGTCCGGTTGTTGCTCCTCGACGGCGAGAAGCGCTTCATCTCCGTCGGTCACCACCACCGGATCGAAGCCCTCGCGGTCGAAGTTGTAGCGCAAGACCTCGGCCTGGGCTTCCTCGTCCTCGACGATGAGTATCCGCGGCTTCACGACGCCCGCTCCCTGCCTGCCTCATCTCCCTTGGTCATCGGCCGGACCACCGCAAAGCTTGATGCATCGTCTTTCTGCCGTTCCTCGGACGGCCTCTTGCCGTGAACGAGGAAGTGCACGTTTTCCGCGATGTTGGTTGTATGATCGCCGATGCGCTCGATGTTCTTGGCAACGAACAGCAAGTGCGTACACGACGTGATGTTGCGCGGGTCCTCCATCATGTAGGTCAGCAGCTCACGAAATATGCTGGTGTAAAGCGTGTCCAGTTCCTTGTCGCGTTCGCGTACCATTTCGGCTTTTTCCACGTCGCGAGAGACATAGGCGTCGAGAACGTCCTTGATCATTTCCTGCGCCAGCCGCCCCAGCCTGGCGACGGGAAATGCCGACGGTACCGGCGGAAACTCCACCAGGACGGCCGTGCGCTTGGCGACGTTCTTGGCGTAGTCGCCAATGCGTTCGATGATCGCGGATGTTTTCAAAGCGCAGACGACGACTCGAAGATCGGCAGCCATCGGCTGGCGCAGCGCAAGAAGACTGAGTGCAAGTTGATCGACCTCCGATTCCAGGTTGTCGATCCGCGCATCGGCAGCCGCCACCTCCGCCGCCTTTTCGCTGTCTCGCTTCATCAGGGCTGCGATCGCATCGGTGAGCTGGGTTTCCGCCAACCCACCCATTTCCGCGATCGTATGTTCGAGCCGGTTCAGTTGTTCGTCAAACGACTTGACGATATGCTTAGAGGTCATCGAGAAGTCTCCATTGGCGGGGGTTGGTTCGTCGGCATCAACCGAACCGCCCGGTGATGTATCCCTGCGTCCGCTCGTCCTGTGGATTGGTGAAGATCTGCTCGGTTTCACCGCATTCCACCAGCTCGCCGAGGTGAAAGAAGCCCGTTCGCTGCGACACCCGCGCCGCCTGCTGCATGGAGTGGGTGACGATGACGATGGTGTAGTTGACCCGCAACTCGTCGATCAGCTCTTCAATCTCTGGCGGTGGCGATCGGGTCGAGGGCGGAACAGGGCTCGTCCATCAGGATCACCTCCGGCTGCACGGCGACCGCGCGGGCGATGCAAAGCCGTTGCTGCTGTCCACCGGAGAGGCCGGTACCGGGTTCCTGGAGGCGATCCTTCACTTCCTTCAGCAACCCGGCCTTTTCCAAGCTGGTGAGGACGATTTCGTCGAGCTCGTCCTTGCCTCGGGCGATTCCGTGGACGCGAGGACCGTACGCGACGTTTTCGTAAATCGACTTGGGAAAGGGGTTCGGTTTCTGGAACACCATGCCGACGCGCGCGCGCAGATGAACGACGTCGATGTCCTTCGAGTAGACGTCGGTACCGTCGAGCAGGATATTGCCGGTGACCCGACAGATATCGATCGTGTCGTTCATCCGATTCAGACAGCGGAGATAAGTCGACTTGCCGCACCCAGACGGCCCGATTAGCGACGTGACCTCGTTCTTGTTGATGGAAAGCGAGACATTGGTCAGGGCCTGCTTCTGCCCGTAGAAAACGCAAACGTCTTCGGTCACGAACGTCGGGACGTTCGCGGCCTCGGGCACCGGTGTCGATGCCGACTTCGGTTCCTCGCTCATGACCGCTTCGGCTTTCAAGGCTCGCATCTAACCCGCTCCTACCATTTGCGCTCGAACCGCTTGCGAAGCAATACGGCCAGCGCATTCATCACAATCAAAAAGCCGAGCAATACCATAATGGCCGCCGACGCCCTCTCCACGAACGCGCGTTCGGGCAAGTCCGACCAGAGAAAGATCTGGACCGGCATCACCGTGGCCGGATCCAACGGCCCTCCCGGAATATCGACGATGAAGGCGACCATGCCGATCATCAGCAAGGGCGCGGTTTCGCCGAGGGCTTGCGCCATGCCGATGATGGTGCCGGTGAGCATGCCCGGCATGGCCAACGGCAGCACGTGGTGGAACACCGTTTGCACCTTCGACGCACCGACCCCGAGTGCCGCTTCCCGGATCGACGGCGGCACCGACTTCAATGCCGCTCGGCTGGCGATGATGATGGTCGGCAACGTGATCAGCGCCAGAACCATGCCCCCGACCAGCGGGGCGGAGCGCGGCAGGCCGAAGAAGTTGAGGAAGACCGCCAAGCCGAGAAGCCCGAAGACGATCGAGGGAACCGCCGCGAGGTTGTTGATGTTGACCTCGATCAGCTGTGTCCATTTGTTCTTCGGCGCGAACTCCTCGAGGTAGACCGCCGCGCCCACCGCAAGGGGAAACGACAGCGCCAGCGTCACCAGCATGGTCCAGAACGAACCGACCACGGCACCCCAAAGTCCGGCCAGTTCGGGGGATCGAGAGTCGCCTGCCGTGAACAACGTCGTGTTGAACGTGGTTTCGATCAGCCCGCGCTCCTTGAGCCGATGGAACCATTCGATCTCCCGGTCGGAAACCCGCCTTTCCGCTTCGGCAACGTCGACGCTGATATGGCCCTTTTCGAGTTGATCGATATCGTCGGAGGCATGAACCAGAATCCGCACCCGATGCCCGATCAGAGACCGCCCCGCTTCCTCGGCCGCCATCACCTGCCGCCGGATGTCGAAAGTCGCCCCGGGACTCACCAGGCCGACCAGCGCGCGACGGTCGGAGCGAGAGGTCACATCGGGGAAGAGGTCGGTGATCGCCTGGACGATGATGTTGCGGTAATTCGCGGTGGACAGCACCTTGAGGAGTTGCTCGTGGTCCGTCACCCCTTCCGGATTCAGGTCCTGGGGATACAGGGTCACATCGAGGCGGATCATCGTCTGGGTGAAAGCCGGCAGGCCCTTGCCGATGATGTCCGCGAACAGGAAGATCAGAAAAATCAAGGCGAAGCCAACCGCGATCATGCCGTATGCGCGGAAACGCTTCTCCGCCGCATACCGGCGCTTGAGACTGGAGACAACCGCCGCGGAAGCTCGCCTGTTGTCGAGGACACCGGTGACCGAAGGGGTGGATGCGGTGTTACTCATACTGCTCTCGGTACTTGTTGACCACTTGCAAGGCGATCACGTTCAGGAGCAGGGTCACGCAGAACAACACCAAACCGAGGGCGAACGCCGCCAACGTCTTGGGGCTGTCGAACTCCTGATCGCCGACGAGGAGGGTAACGATCTGCACGGTGACGGTGGTCACCGCCTGGAGGGGGTTTGCGGTCAGATTGGCGGCGAGACCCGCCGCCATCACCACGATCATCGTCTCGCCGATCGCCCGAGATACCGCCAACAGCAGGCCGCCGACGATTCCCGGCAACGCCGCCGGGAAGATCACCCTCTTGATCGTCTCCGACTTGGTCGCACCCAAGCCGTAGGACCCCTCGCGCATCGCCTGCGGGACCGCACTGATGACGTCGTCGGACAAGGACGACACGAATGGAATGATCATGATCCCCATGACGAGCCCGGCGGCGAGGGCGCTTTCCGAGGAAACCGAAAGCCCGACCGCTTCACCCCATTCGCGAAAGCTGGGCGCCACCGTCAGCGCCGCGAAGAAACCATAAACGACGGTGGGGATGCCGGCGAGGATCTCCAGCATCGGCTTGACCAGCGTCCGGATGCGCGTCGGAGCGTACTCCGACATATAGATCGCCGAAAGCAGGCCGATCGGTGCGGCGACGCACATGGCGATGAAGGAGATCAGTATGGTGCCGGCCAACAGCGGGATCATCCCGAAGCGACCGGATGCACCGACCTGATCGGCGCGCAACGCCACCTGCGGGCTCCACTCCAACCCGAACAGGAAATCGAGCGGCGAAACCTTGGTGAAAAAGCGCCCGGCTTCGAACACCAGGGACAGGACAATCCCGATTGTGGAGAGGATGGCGATCGTCGAGCTGGCGATCAGAAAGATCGTGATCACCTTCTCGACCCCGTTTCGGGCACGAAGCTTCGGCGAAACACGGTGACGCCCGTAAGTCAGTCCCGCAATGGCGATGGCCAAGACGCACAAGATCGCCGCCACATGGCTGATGTGCTTGAGTCCGGTGTAGTGATCCGCGGTAGCCTGAAGCTCCGGATCGACGTCGCGGCTGACGATGTTGCCGTCCGCCAGGTTCCGGATGTCGTTGACATACAGGCCGAGACGCGAGGGCGGCAACTCCTGAACCGTCTCCGGAAGGCTCGATACCAACATCTTCTCGACGACATAAGGCTCTAACGCCAGCCAGAGGCCAAGGAGCGCAAAGGCGGGAATCCCGCACCAGAGAGCGACGTAATAACCGTAGTATCCCGGCAACGAATGCAGCTTTCGCGGCTTGCCGGACACCGTCGCCATCGCCCGGGACCGCCCCAGGTAGAAACCCGCGACGGTGAGCACTAGCAAGACCGCAACGAAGATCAACGTTGTCATTGTGAACTCACGGACTTGTCCGACACAAAGCTACACGATGGGCCGTCGACACCTTGTCCACTCCCGGTAGGGGCACCGGGGCTTCCCGTGGAGGCCCCGGTACAGTCCCGCGAACCTGATTACATCATCACGTTGTTGACGAGGCTCATCGCGTCCGAGCGATACTTCTCTCGCTCTTTCTCCGGCATCGGGATCAATCCCTTGTCGGCCAAGTATCCGTAGTCACCCCAGGCCTTGTCGCTGGTGAACTCGGCGATGTACTCCTTCATGCCAGGAATCTGGCCGACATGCGCCTTCTTCACGTAGAAGAACAGCGGACGCGACAGCGGATAGTCGCCGCTGGCGATGGTCTCGAACTCCGGCGCCACACCGTTGACCTTGCTGCCCCGGATCTTGTCGAGGTTCTGGTCGAGGAAGCTGAACCCGAACACCCCGAACGCCGCCGGATTGGCTTCGAGCTTGCGAACGATCAGGACGTCGTTCTCGCCGGCCTCGACGTAGGCGCCGTCCTCACGCACCGACTGGCAGACGGCCTTGAATTTGCTCGGGTCCGACTTTTTCCACGCCTTGATGAAGTCGAACTGCTCGCAACCGCCCTCGAGAGCCAGTTCGGCGAAGGCGTCGCGGGTGCCGGACGTCGGCGGTGGCCCCAGGACCTCGATCTTGACGTCGGGAAACGACGGATCGACGTCTTTCCACGTCACATTGTCGTTGGGCTTGAGGCCGCCCTTGCCGTCCGGAATGTCCTTGGCCAGGGCGAGAAAGATCTGCTTCTCGGAGACGTCCATTTCCGGCGCCTCCTTGGAATTCGCCATGACGATGCCGTCGTAGCCGATCTTGACCTCGGTGATCTCCTTGACCCCGTTCTTCTCGCAGTCCTCGAGCTCGGACTTCTTGATCGCCCGCGAGGCGTTGGTAATGTCCGGGTTCTCGACGCCGACACCGGCGCAGAACAGCTTCATGCCGCCGCCGGTTCCGGTGCTCTCGATCACCGGGGTCTTGAACTGGGTGGTCTTGCCGAACTGCTCGGCGACGGTGGTTGAAAACGGATAAACGGTCGAGGACCCGACGATACGGATCTGATCGCGCGCCTCGGCTGCTCCGGTCACCGCGATGGTCGCCAGTGCGGCGAACGCCAGGGACTTTCTGATCATTGAATTCTCCTCTATTTCCCTCGAGTGTTCCGTCAAGGGCACAGTTGTGCATGGGTGTCCCTTGAGCCCGTCTCGATGTGCGGACATTAGCGTTCGTCGGATTCCTATTTATGACAGTGGCGTTACCGTTTTATGACACGGGAGGGGTTCCACCCCTCGCACCAAAGACGTCATGTCCGAGCCCTACACGGCCCTGTCGGGAGCCTTCGGCAGAAATACCGTTACGGTGCTGCCGACGCCTTCCTGGCTTTCGATCATCAGGCGTCCACGATGTCTGTTGACGATATGCTTGGCGATCGCCAGTCCCAGACCGGTCCCCCCGAGCTGACGCGATCGGCCTTCGTCGACCCGGTAGAAGCGCTCGGTAAGCCTCGGCAAGTGGATGCTCGAAATCCCCTTCCCTTGATCGGCCACGGTGACGGAAACGCCCTTGACGTCGGCACCCGGAAGCCTCTCGACCGTTTGGCCGGTGATTCGGATCGGAGTGTCCTCCCGACCATACTTGACGGCGTTGTCGACGAGGTTGTGAAACACCTGTGTCAGTTGGTCGGCGTCGCCGAGGACCATGGGAAGGGCCTCCAAGGAGTCAACCACGATCCGCATGCTTTTGCGCTCGGCGCGGACGGCCAACGCGTTCGCAACACCCTCCACGACGTCCGCCAGATCGACGGCGTCGCGGGGCGGCACGTGTTCGTTGATCTCCACCCGCGACAACGACATCAGATCGTCGACGAGCCGGGCCATCCGCTGGGCCTCGTTGTGCATCACCTCGAGGAAGCGTTTCCTCGCTTCCGGATCGTCGCTGGCATGTCCGCGAAGGGTCTCGATAAAACCGATCAGCCCGGCGAGCGGCGAACGCAGCTCATGGCTGGCGTTGGCAACGAAATCGGCACGGCTTTGCTCGGCCCTCTTTGCACGGGTTTCGTCGTGCAGGACGAGAAGGACCCGGGGCGCCGCGGTTTCCCCGCTTTCGGCCAGACCGCTGGCATAGAGCGTATACGTGCGCGGGACCGGGACCGGCAGCGTGATCTCCTCCACGATCGACGGCGCGCCGGAAGAAACCGTCTCCACCGCCGCCAGAACATCGGGATGTCGCAACGTCAACGCCAGGTCGCGGCCGAGCATGCCGACACCGAGCAGATCGCGGGCAGGCCGGTTGATGGCGACGATCTCCCGTGCCCCGTTGAGCAGGATGACCGGATCGGGGAGATTTTCGAAGAAATGCTGCGAAATGGGCGACTGGGAACGGTCAGCGACCTTGGGCGCGACCGATCGGGTTCGCGCGTTGAACTTCGAGAACCAGATCACCCCAACACACAGCGCGCCGATCGCGACCGCCGCCGGCAACAGGCCGATCACACCGAAGATCGCCAAAGCCGTCAGCAGACAGGCCGCCGGCGCGACACTGACGATCAGAGCCTGATTCGGAGACAACCGCGGCCGCGTCATGGTTTTCCCTTTCGCGCCCCAATGCCCCAATATGGGCTGCGAAACGGAATCGCTCAACGGGACGCAGGCGCGGCTGTCGCAGACTATACCAACAATCGCTGATAGCAGCTCATACGTGAGTGTCGGTATTCGGCCTCAGGACCCGAGTGTCAGTTCCCTTTTCGAGAGTTCCTCCTCCGAAACAACTCGATTGCGACCACCCTTTTTTGCCGCAAACAGGGCGCGATCCGTGCGCTCGATCAATTCACGCAACGGCTCGCCCGGGGCGAACTGACCGACTCCGACCGAGATCGTGATACGGCCAAGGCGTTCGCCGTTCTTGCGGTCGATCAGTTCCTTACCGATGATCCGGCGGCGGATGTTCTCGGCGACGGTGAAGGCGCCATCCAACGCCGTATTTGGCAGGACCACGGCGAATTCCTCGCCGCCGTAACGGACGGCCGTGTCCTGACCCTTGACGCTTTCGCGAAGAACCGAGGCGAGAAGCTTCAGCACCTGGTCACCGATGTGGTGTCCGAAACTGTCGTTGAACTTCTTGAAGTGGTCGATGTCGAGCATCAGCAGGCACAAGTGCTGCCCGGTCTCCATCGCCTCCATCGCGGTCTGGCGGAGGGTGGCATCGAACAGTTTGCGATTGGCGAGGCCGGTAAGGGCGTCGGTCATCGCCTCGCTGCGAGCGACCTCGAGCTGCTCCCTCAGTTGGCCGATTTGCACATAGGACTCCTTGAGCTGATGCTCGACGTCCCGGCTTTGCTCGGCCATCGCCCGGGTCTGGGTCAGCACGCGGTTGATCAATTGCTTCAGGTCCTCCGCACCCTGCTTGCCGGCGAGCTGACCGCTCGCCGTCTCCAGCGTCGTCCCATAGTCCGAAGCGCTTTTTCCGGCCCGATCGAGAGTTGCGAGCACCGCGGTGAGTTCGACTTCCATCTTTTCGGCGATCAACGGCGCCGGAATGGCCTCGTAAGGGCTCGAGCAGAACTTTCGGTAAAATGCCGCATTTTGCGCTTCGGAAAACACCAGATCGCCGTCCAACAGGATGTCCAGGGCATGTTTCAGATCCGGGAAGGCGCCCGAAAAATAGTTGTACCAGACGGTGAAGTTGTTGGGATTGGCGGGGACTTCCCGCTCCTCCATCATCATCATCGCCGATCCGGAGTACTCGGCTGCCTGCTTGAGGGAGTGGGGGTAATCCATGGTGTCTCCAACGGAAAGCTCTGCCTCGCGTTGCCGCAATCGTATCCGCCGTTCGGTTAAGGGCTCATGAACACATCCGTAGTGGCGAAGTCGGTACTAGGGCCGGCGCGTATCGAGACCGATGGTCCGCCCCGCCCTCAACGGGCGCGAGAGCCCGGCGTCCCAGGCCGCGGCCCGCTCGAGTTCGGCGGACCGCCGCTTTCGGCAATGGCGCCGCCCTTCGTGACGTCAAATCAACATGAAGGCACAGCACCTCGTTGGTCGCAACCAGCCCGCCGGCTCGGTCGCAATCCATCTCGTGATAGAGAATGATCCGCTTTCCGTCGAAGCCGAGGACCCGGCTGGTCACGCGCAGCCGGTCGCCCACACACACCTCGCGCTCGTAGGTGACGTGAGCCTCGCCGACGAACACCGAGCAGCCGCTTTTTTCGCGGTAGGCCTCGCCCAGGTCCAAATGGTCGAACACCGCGTCGGTTGCGTGGTCGAACACCAGGACATAGTAGGCGACGTTCATGTGATTGTTGTAGTCGACCCATTCGGGACGAATGATCTCGCCGTGAACCGGAAAGAGTGCACTGTCGCTCTGCATCTCGCCTTCGGTCATTGTTGTCTCCATTCAAACCGGCTAGTGATCTGGATCAAACATATTGTACCCAAGGGAAGGCTCCCGTGTGCTGACTATCAGCGGTCTTCGCCGTCTCGGTATCGAGCCGGTGGATTTGAGCGTTTCCAAGGGCGAATGCGTCGCCATTTCGGGTCCGTCCGGGGCGGGCAAGAGCCTTCTGCTGCGCGCGATCGCCGATCTCGACCCGAACCAAGGCGAGGTTCGGCTGAACGGAACGGCGCGTGAGGCCATTCCGGCCCCCGAGTGGCGGCGCCAGGTGGTCTATGTCGCCGCGGAGTCGGGGTGGTGGGCCGGCGACGTCGGCGCCCATTTCGGCGATCGAAGCGGCGCCGCCGAACTGTTGAGCGAACTGGCGTTGCCGCCCGATGCCTTGACCTGGCCCGTCGCCCGGCTATCCACGGGCGAACGTCAGCGGCTGGCGCTGGCCCGGGCCCTCGAACTGGAGCCACCGGCATTGCTTTTGGACGAACCCACTTCGGGCCTGGACCCGGAAGCGGCCTCCAAGGTCGAGGACCTGTTGCGCCGGCGCCTGGCGCAAGGCGCGGTGATCGTGCTGGTGACCCACGATCGCGATCAGGCGAAAAGGATAGCGGGCCGCCGTCTTAGCATGGAGCACGGTCGGCTGCGCCCGGATCCCCGAAACGGCGACCCCGGAGGGCGGGACCTGAGCTATCTCACCCTCGATTATTGGGACATCGCCTTCGCCGCGCTGCTGGTGGCGGTCAACGCGGCATTGTCGATCCGCTTCCGGCTCGGTCTCGAACGGCGATTGCTGATCGCCGCGGCCCGGATGATCGTCCAGCTGTTCATGGTGGGGCTGGTGCTGAAGGCGCTGTTTGCCGCCGCTTCGCCCTGGCTCACCGGCGGAGCCGTCCTGGTGATGGTGGTTTTCGCCGGCTACGAGATCAGCGCGCGGCAGACGCGTTCGTTCACCGGCGGCTGGACCTACGGCATCGGCACCGGCAGCATGATGATCGCCGGCGTCAGCGTGACCGTTCTCGCGCTGACCACCCAGATCCACGCCGACCCCTGGTACGATCCACGATATGCGGTGCCGTTGCTGGGGATGATCCTGGGAAACGCGATGACCGGGGTCAGCCTGGGTCTGGACAGGCTGCTGACCGGCGCGGCGCGGGAGCGCTCCGCCATCGAAGCACGGCTGAGCCTCGGTCACGACTTCCCCGACGCCTTGAGCGGCGTTACCCGCGAGGCGGTGCGCAGCGGCTTGATCCCGATCATCAACTCGATGTCGGCCGCCGGCCTGGTGTTTCTCCCCGGCATGATGACCGGCCAGATTCTTGCCGGCGTCGATCCGGTGGAAGCGGTCAAGTATCAGATCCTGATCATGTTCCTGATCGCCGGCGGAACCGGCCTCGGTGTCCTGGCGGCGGTTTGGGCCGGGGGCGAAGACTGACGGACGAACGCCATCGGCTAAGGCTGGACCGCCTCAAAGGAGTCGACGCGACGTAGCGTGACGTTCCCGACCATTCGTTCCACCCTCCTTGACAGCCATCTCCAGCCGCACTAACTGATTGGCACTCATTCGGGGTGAGTGCTAACACCCCGGTTCATGGTTTCGGACGTCACGGGTTTTTGGAGGACCAACGATGAAATTCAAGCCGCTGCACGATCGTGTGCTGGTGAGGCGCATCGAGCAGGAAGCGAAGACGAAGGGCGGGATCATCATTCCCGACACCGCCAAGGAGAAGCCGCAGGAGGGCGAGATCGTCGCCGCCGGTCCGGGTGCACGCAACGACGACGGCAAGCTGGCGCCGCTCGACGTGAAGGCCGGGGATCGGGTGCTGTTCGGCAAGTGGTCGGGTACCGAGGTCAAGATCGACGGCGAGGAGCTGTTGATCATGAAAGAGTCCGACCTTCTGGGAATCCTCCAAGGCTAACAAAACGATAACGGAGAGCAAATAGAGATGTCTGCGAAAGAAGTCAAATTCGATACCGACGCCCGGGCGAAGATGCTCAAGGGTGTCGACACCCTGGCCAATGCGGTCAAGGTGACGCTGGGCCCCAAGGGCCGCAACGTGATCCTGGACAAGAGCTTCGGGGCGCCGCGGGTGACCAAGGACGGGGTCACGGTGGCCAAGGAGATCGAGCTTTCGGACAAGTTCGAGAACATGGGCGCGCAGATGCTGCGCGAGGTGGCGTCGAAGACCAGCGACGAGGCCGGCGACGGCACGACGACGGCGACGGTTCTGGCCCAGGCGATCGTCCGCGAGGGTGCCAAGGCGGTGGCCGCCGGGATGAACCCGATGGATCTGAAGCGCGGCATCGACGTTGCGGTCGAGGCGGTGATCAAGGAGCTGCACAAGCGTTCGAAGACGGTATCGACCAACGAGGAGATCGCCCAGGTGGGCACGATCTCGGCCAACGGCGAGCGCGAGATCGGCGACATGCTGGCCCGCGCGATGGAGAAGGTCGGCAAGGAAGGGGTGATCACCTCGGAGGAGGCGAAGAGCCTGACCAGCGAGCTCGAGGTGGTCGAGGGCATGCAGTTCGACCGCGGCTACACCTCGCCCTATTTCATCACCAACGCCGAGAAGATGAACTGCGAGATGGAGAACCCGTACATTCTCATTCACGAGAAGAAGCTGTCGGGTCTGCAGCCGCTGCTGCCGGTGCTGGAGACGGTGGTTCAGTCGGGCCGGCCGTTGCTGGTGATCGCCGAGGACGTCGAGGGCGAGGCGCTGGCGACGCTGGTGGTCAACAAGCTGCGCGGCGGGCTCAAGGTGGCGGCGGTGAAGGCGCCGGGCTTCGGTGATCGTCGCAAGGCGATGCTGGAAGACATCGCCATTCTGACCCATGGCACGGTGATCAGCGAGGACGTCGGCATCAAGCTGGAGAACGTCACCATCGAGATGCTGGGCACCGCCAAGAAGGTGATGATCACCAAGGAGGAGACGACGATCGTCGAAGGCGCCGGCAAGAAGCAGGACATCCAGGGTCGCTGCACCCAGATCCGGGCGCAGATCGACGAGACGTCCTCGGACTACGACCGGGAGAAGCTGCAGGAGCGGCTGGCCAAGCTCGCCGGCGGGGTTGCGGTGATCCGGGTCGGCGGCGCCACCGAGACCGAGGTGAAGGAGAAGAAGGACCGGGTCGAGGACGCGATGCACGCGACCCGCGCCGCGGTCGAGGAAGGCGTGGTTCCGGGCGGCGGCGTCGCCCTGCTCTATGCCGCCAAGGTCCTCGACGACCTCAAGCCGGCGGACGACGACCAGAGGGTGGGCATCGACATCGTGCGCCGCGCCCTGCAGGCGCCGATTCGCCAGATCATCGCCAACGCCGGCGGCGACGGCGCGGTGATCGTCGGCAAGCTGCTCGACGCCAACGACCCCAACCGCGGGTTCGACGCCCAGAAGGAAGAGTACGTGGACATGTTCAAGGCCGGGATCATCGACCCGACCAAGGTCGTCCGCACCGCCCTTCAGGACGCGGCGTCGGTCGCCGGGCTGCTGGTCACCACCGAGTGCATGGTCGCCGAGAAGCCGGAGAAGCAGTCGGCGGGAATGCCGGGCGGCGGCGGCATGGGTGGCATGGGTGGCATGGGCGGCATGGACTTCTGACGCCCGACACCGTCACCTTCGAGAACCATGGGGCCGCGCATCGCCGCGGCCCCTTTTCGTTTTTGGGCACCCCCGAACGAAACGGCCCCGAAACCTCAGAGCCTGGCATAGCGGGCTTCGGCGGCCCGCTCGATGGCCGCCGCCGCCAGGCTCTCAACCTTGAGCCGGTCGCGGATCATCTCCAGCATCCGCGCCTCTTCCTTCTCGACGTGGCCGTCGGCGACCGCCACTTCGCAGGCCAGTGCGTAGGCGGTCTCCCGCAATTTCGGCGGAATTGCCTTCGCGATCAGCCCAAGAGCCTTGTCCAGACCGTTTTCGTCGTCCAGCAGCTCGGCGCACGCCGCCGCCGTCGCCGGCAGAAGCTCCTTGTTGTAGTCGGCGAACACCGGGAGATCGCGGAGAACCTCGCCGATGGTGCGAAGCTCCGGGTCGGTCATATCCCGGTCCGACGCCGAGACCAGAACCATGGTGTAAATGAGGGCGGCGTGGTGGCTGATCATCGGGGCCTCTTGCAATGAAGGTTGGAAACTGGGATATCAGGTTTTCTACCTTAAAGCGCGCCGTGGGCGGGTGCGTCAATCCCGCAAGCGTTTGATTGGTGCCTTCCGCATTGGTATCGGTCGCGACTCTTTGCGGACTGTTGTCGATGCCCAACGTTTGGATACGATAGGGCGATTTGGGAAACCCCATGGTTATCGTCGGCAGAATTCTTCTCGTTGTCGGTCTCGCCCTGCTCGTCGGAGCGGTCGTCTGGTGGTACCTGTTCTTCGAGCAGATCCTCGGCGACAACGTCAAACAGGCGAGCGACTGCTTCTATTACACCACCGACCTCTGCTCGTTCGGCGCCGCCGTCGGCATGGTCAGCAAAATCCCCACGTACTCTCCGCTGCCGTTCTGGGGCGCCGCCGTCGCCATTGTCAGCGGGTTGGCGATGATCGCCGGCGCCCGGGGACCGCGCAAGTGATCTAGACCCAAGCCTCAAAACGGATTGGCGTGCAGACGCGCGTCATGGGTTGAGGGCTGATCAGCCGTTCTCCTCGCCGAAAAATCCGAGCAGCCGGGCGGCGAGAAAAAACGTCTCGTGGCCGAGGAACCCGTTGACCAGCCGCCAGACGTCGTCGGCGACCGCCTACTTGTCGTATCCCCCCGCCGGCCGCGAGCTGTCGCCGAGGCCGCGCAGATTCGCAGCGATCACCGTATAGCGTTGCGCCAACGCCGGGATCACCCGCCGCTAGCCGATCCGGGTCTGCTCCAACACCGCTTCGTCGAGGTCGAACCCGAGACCGGGCGTGTCGTCGAGGACGATGACGCCGTCGTCGCCGATGCTTAGGGTTTTTTCCATCATGAAGTCGCGGCGCGCCGGCGACCATTCGGGCGGGTCGTAGGGGAACTCGATAAAGGGGGCGTTGGCGATGCCGGCGGTCAGGTGGACGTTGGCGACGAGGCCGATACCGTTGGTCCAGGTGTGGGGGGTGAACACCACGCCGTGCTCCTCGGCGATGATCGCGATCCGCCGCGCGCCGGTGATGCCGCCGACCAGGGCGGCGTCGGGTTGGACCACGTCGAGCGCGCCGGCGCCGATCAGGTCGCGGAACTCGTAGGTCTCGCGGGTCATCTCGCCGCCGGCGATGCGCACGTCGACGCTGTCGCGGAGCCGGCGCATGCCCTCGCGGTCGCCGCGATGGAGCGGCTCTTCCATCCAATAGACGCCCAGTTCCTCCAGTTCCCGCGCCACCTCGAGTGCGTCCTTCAACGTCCACGGCGGCTCGGTGTCCCACGGCATCCGCCAACCCTGGTTGCAGTCGACCATCAACTCGAGGCCGTCGCCGACCCGGTTGCGCACCGCCTCCAGCGCCGCGATGTCGTCCCGCCAGTCACCCCGATGGAAGCGGATCTTCATCGCCTTGAATCCCTCGCCGCGGAAGCGCTCCGCCGCCTCCGCCATCGCCGCCGGCGCCCGCAACGTCCCCGAGGAGGCGTAGGCCGGAACCCGATCGCTGTTGCCGCCGACCAGCTTCCACACCGGCTGTCCGGTGATCTTGCCGGCCAGGTCCCACAGCGCCAGGTCGAGCGGCCAGCAGCGGCCGTAGTGGAAGCCGATGTGGCTCAGCACCCGGTAGTGGCGCTCGATCGCCATCGGATCGCGGCCGATGAACAGATCCTCGTGGCCGGCGAAGCCGATCATCCGGTCGCCCGAGCCGACGCCGACCAGCCCTTCGTCGGTTTCCACCCGGACGATGGTGGCGTCGAAATGATCGCGTGGCCGGGTGTCCCAGCTCGGCCGGAACGGCGGGTCGAGGGGGTGCCGGTGCTCGCTGATGGTGATGGCGGTGATTTTCACGGGACTGGCTCGGACTTTCAGGAATAGTGGGTCCAGACGGTCTTGAGGTCGGCGTACTTGTCGAGCGCGTGGACCGAGCGGTCGCGGCCGAACCCGGACTGCTTGAAGCCGCCGAACGGGGTCGCCATGCTCGACAGGTCGTAGGCGTTGACCCAGACGGTGCCGGCGCGCAAGGCTTCGGTCATCCGGTGGGCGCGATTGATGTCGCGGGTCCATACCGCGGCGCCGAGGCCGTAGATGGTGTCGTTGGCGACGCGCACCGCCTCCTCCTCGCCGTCGACCGGGATCGAGACCAGCACCGGGCCGAAGATCTCCTCCTGCGCCACCCGCGACGCGTTGGCGACGCCGGCGATGACCGTCGGCTCGACGTAGAAGCCGCCGTCGACCACGTCGGCGCGGTTGCCGCCGAGGAGGATCCGTCCCCCCTCCTCGCGGCCGAGATCGACGTATCCGAGCACCCGGTGCATGTGGTCCTCCTCGATCACCGCGCCGATCTGGGTCGCCGGATCGAGCGGGTGGCCGAGCCGGATCTTCCGGGTCGCCTCGATCAGCCGGTGGTGGAGGTCGTCGGCGACGGCGCGGTGGGCGATCAGCCGGGTGCCGGCATGGCAGGTCTCGCCGGCGTTGTAGAACACGCCCCAGGCGACCGCCGAGGCGGCGGCGTCGAGATCGGGGCAGTCGTCCATGACGATGTGCGGGCTCTTGCCGCCGAGCTCGAGGGCGACCCGCTTCATGTTCGATTCGGCCGCGCCCTTCATGATCATCCGCCCCACCGACGTGGAGCCGGTGAACGCGATCATATCGACGTCCATATGGCGGACCAGCGCGTCCCCCGCCTCCTCGCCGAAGCCGGGCACGACGTTGAACACGCCGTCGGGGATTCCGGCGTCGCGGGCCAGCTCGGCGAGCCGGATCGCCGACAGCGACGACTGCTCGGCCGGCTTGAGCACCACCGAGTTGCCGAGCACCAGCGCCGGCGCGATCTTCCACGAGGCGAGGATCAGCGGATAGTTCCACGGCACGATCGCGCCGACGACGCCGAGCGGCATGCGGCGGATGATCGCCAGATCGTTGGGACCGGTGGGGGCGATCTCCTCGTAGAGCTTGTCGGCGTATTCGGCGTAGTAGGCGACGCAGCGGGCCGCCGAGCGCACGTCGACCGCCAGCGAGTCGCCGATCGGCTTGCCGACATCGAGGGTCTCGCGCAATGCCAGCTCCTCGACATCGTCCTCGATCAGCCGGGCGAACCGCAGGAGGACGGCTTTGCGCTTGGTCGGCTCCAGCCGCGACCAGCGGCCGTCCTCGAAAGCGGCGCGCGCCGCCTTGACCGCCCGGTCCACGTCCTCGGCGCCGCACCGCGCGATCCCCGGGATGGCGCGGCCGTCGATCGGGCTGGTCCGGGTAAATGTCGCCCCGTTCGCCGCCTCGACGGAGGCGCCGTCGATGAACGCGCGGGTCTCCGGGCGCAGCGCCGCCGCCTTGTCCCGCCAGTACGCGAAGTCCTTCCGGTTCGGCATCGCCTCTCTCCCCGCGGTCATCCCGCGCTCAAAACCATCCCGGCCAGGGGTTCGAGATCCTCGTCGGTGACCGGGCGCACGTTGGCGGCGCGCATCGCCGCGTTCTCCGGCGCGGCCATCCGCCGCGCCAGGACCGCAGCATCGACGCCTTTGGCCTCGTCGGCAAGCGACACCTCGATGCCGACCGCACGAACGAAGCGATCGAACCACGCGGCGAGGCCCCGCGGATCCCGTCCCAGTCCGAGGACCTCCGCGACTTTGGCAAAACCCTCGGCGTTCCCCTCGACGTTCCACTCGAGCGTCGTCGCCATCGCGATGGCGACCGCCCGGCCATGGTGGATCGGCATGAGGCTGCCGAGGGCGTGGGCGATGTTGTGGGCGAGCGCGGTTCCGGCGTTGTCGATGGCGATGCCGGCGAACGCCGCGGCGAGCAGCATCCCGCCCCGCGCCTCCAGATTGCCGGGCTCGGCGACGGCGGTCGCGAGGTGGCGGTCGACCAGCCGTATCGCCTCGAGGCCGTAGAGATCGTTGGCCGCAAAGGCGTTGCGGTTGGTACAGGCCTCGATGGCGTGGACCAAGGCATCGACGCCGGTGGCCGCGGTCAGATGCGCCGGCAGCGCCACCGTCAGCTCCGGATCGAGCACCACCCGGTCGGCCTTGACCGCCGATCCCCAGTACCAGTACTTGACGCCCGTATCGTCCGACAGCACCGAGACGGCGGTGGTTTCCGAGCCGGTGCCGGCGGTGGTCGGAATGCAGATTTTCGGCAACCTGGATGACGGCAACGGTCTTGCCGACAGCCTGAAGACGCTGACATCGTCGTTGCTGCGCGCGAGGGCGGCGATCAGCTTGCCGGCGTCCAACGCCGATCCGCCGCCGACGCAGACCACCGCCGTGGCGCCTTTGGACCGGGCGAGGCCGATCGCCGCCCGGACCTGGGCTTCCTTCGGATTGCTGCGGATGTCGTCGAAGACGACGGCGGCGTGCCCGCCCGCCTCGATCGCAGCCGCCACCCGGGCGGTCATGCCGAGCGCGCTCACCCCCGGATCGGCGACCACCAGCACCCGCGCGGCGTCTCCGGCGATCTCGCTGACGTCGTTGCCGAGACCGGCGATGCGGCCGACGCCGAAGACGATCGCGGGCACCGGAGCGAGGGTAAAGGGCGTCATCAAGCCGCGAAGTGGAGTCTGGCGCGGGTTGCTTCGATCAGCCGTTCCGTTGCCGTCAGCCGAGCCGTCAGGTCTCCCTCCGTGGATCCGCCGTTCATCGGCGCGACCGCACGCAGGAGCTCTCCCGGCAGCAGCCCCCGTTCGGAAACAACCTCTGCCGCCCGATCGTCGTCCTCGCTTTCGTCCCCGTCGAGGGCCAGCACCGACCTCAACGCCAAGCGGCTGGCCTCGGCCAGGGGAGCGACCGCCTCATTGCCGAAACCGCCGGTCGCGAGCAGCGCCGCCATCCGCGACTTCCGATCGGCCTGCCCGAACAGCTCGCGCGCCTGGCGCAATCGCCGCTCCCGCTCGTCGGCTCCGGTATCGTCGAGCCGGGGCGAGCGATGGACGTCACGAGATTGAGCCGCGGTGAAGGAGAGGTCGCCGGCGGCGACCAAGCGCTGGATCGTCGACCAGGTATCCCGATCCAACACCTCGACGACCGGTGGCGGTCCTTCACCTTCGCCGATCCCGGCGACGCGCCGTTCGATGTCCTGACGGGCCGCGACGGCATCCCCGCCGAGCACGACCAGCAGGGATTGGCGCCCAACGGCGTGGGTATGCGCCTGCACCAGCAGCAGTTCGTCGCCGTACGCCGCCGCCAGATCGTCGCACAGGGTTTCCGCCGGTTCGGGCCGAGCGGCACGTTCGTCCGCGCCCTTGCCCATCATCGCTTCGAGCCGTTCGACGAACGCGGCCCGGCCCGACGGAAGCTTGATCGCGCCGAGATCCCCTTGACCGTCGAGCACCCCGTCGGCCAGGGCCTGCTTCTGGTCCAGCACATGGAGCATTCGATGCTCGATGCTGTTTTCGGCGACCAGGTTGAAGACATGCACCGGCCGGGTCTGGTGCTTGCGCCAAGCCCGGGCGATGCGCTGCTCCAGTTTCGCGGGATTCCACGGCAGATCGAGATTGATCACCACTTCCGCAGCCTGCAGGTTGAGCCCCACGCTGCCCGAATCCGTGGAAAGGAACAGCCGGCAGGCGGGGTCCTGCTTGAACCGGTGGATCTCGGCCCGGCGTTTCTGCTGCGGCACGCTGCCGGTGTGCCAGGCATGGTCCAGCCCCATTTCGCTCGCCAGATCGCGCACCATCGACAGCATCCGTTCCCATTCGGAGAAGATGATCACCTTGCGTCCCGGTTCGGCGAGGAGGTCGCCCAACAGCCGCTCCAACTCCTCGAGCTTCGGACAGTCACGGCAGTCCGCATCGAGAATGAACGGCGTGTCGCACAGCATCCGCATGCAGGCCAGCCATCGCTGCAGCCGTTCGAACTCCTGCACCGTGAGCGGCCGGCGGCGGGCGATATGAATCAAACGCGCGACCCGCGCCTCGTATTCGCCGTAGCGCTCCCGCTGTTCCGCGGTCATGTCGACGAAATAGGTCTTGATCGTGCGGCCGGGCAGTTGCTCCTCGACGTCGGCCTTCCGCCGACGGAGCATGACCGGACGCAGCCGACGGTGGAGTTCGGCCAGATTCTGGTAGTCGGCCGGCCGCCCGCGTTCGTCGAGGACGTAGAAATCCCGGTTGAAACGGAACAACGGCCCGAGCAGGCCGGGATCGAGAAACTGCACGATGGAATAGATCTCGTCGATCCGGTTCTCCAGCGGCGTGCCGGTGAGGACGAAGGCGTAGCGGCTGCGCAGCGCCTTCACCGCCCGGGCGGTCTTGGTCTGCCAGTTCTTGATCCGCTGGGCCTCGTCCAGCACGACCACGTCGGGACGCAGCCGTTCGTTGATCTCGCGGAAGTCGCCGATCACCTGCTCGTAGTTGGTCAGGTGGAAGAAGGCCGAAGACTCATAGGCTTTGAGCCGACTGGCCCGATTGCCGTAAACGACGTTGACCGAAAGGTCGGAGAAACGGTCGATCTGGTCCTGCCATTCCGCCTTGAGCGACGCCGGGCTCACCACCAGCACGCGCTCGATGCCGCGCAGCCGGCGCAACAGCTCGCAGGCGGCGATCGCCTGCACCGTCTTGCCGAGGCCCATCTCGTCGGCGAGCAGCGCCCGTTCGCCGAACGCGAGGTGCAACACGCCTTCTTTTTGATATGGCAACAATGGTAGATGGACGACGTCGAGGCTTGCCCGGCCGCTCTCGACATCGGACAGAAACGCCTGGCGCGCGGCAATCCGCTCGGCCTGACGGTGCCTATCCTCGAGCCAACGGTCGAGATGACGGGAGAACCGGATCGCGGCCGCGACCCCCGCCGGCGCGGCGGCCAGCGCCGTGCGCACCGCTGAAATCGCATCGGCGATGTCGTTTCCGGCCTCGACCAGTGGTCTCACCAGTGCGTGAACCTCCTGCGGCAATTCAGCCGCCGGCCAGGTCACCCAGACCTCCTCGTGCCCTGGTGGCGCATGGATCTCCACACGGGGGCTACCCCGGCGCGCCGCCGTCGCGAAGGCGCGTTTCCGGTTCGAGCGGAGACGGTGAAGGACGCCCTCGATGTGCTTGCACGTGCCAAGACCGTTCAACCAAAAATCATGGCATCCGCAAGAATTCTCGCGGCTCCCCAAGGAACGGATCTCGACGATGTAGTCGCCGCCGCCGTTCGATCGAACCCGATAGGTGCCGAAGAACGGCTGCTCCGGTTCGAGGGGCTCGACATCGACGATCTCGGTCTGCCCACGCCACCGCCGACGATCGATCTCGTCGGTGTCGGTGCTCAGCCAGCCCTGGAAGGTCGGCCGCTTCTCGATGACGCTGCGGGCCGCCTTGGCGCGCCTCGGTGCCGTGCTCGTGGACAGTTGCACGACCGGTTCGTCGTCGGCCGGCCGAACCGTATCGGCTTGATCGGTCTCGGAAGGATTTGAATGCAGATCGAGGGGCAACGTTCGACACTCCGTCCCATGTGGTCAGTTTGAGGCGGAGACCATAACCCGACAACAGCTCCCTGGAGCCGAAACACGTGTGGATTTTCCACGTAAGGGAATGACCTCAATATATTGGGCTCGAAATCGGCGCACATGCCCACATTTCGGGTTCTTGTCCTCCGCCAGTCGTACCCTCTTCACAAGCAGCAAAAAGCGCCCGCTTCAAGGTCTTTCGAAAAACGGAGCCTTTTCGGTTGATTAGCGGGGTCTCGCGGACGTCCACCGAAGGCGCGGCCACAACCGGCGCCTTCGGCGATTCGTTGGCATCAGGAATGCCCGCCGAAACAGTTGCCAAACACGCGAACCGGGCAGCCGTCCGGAAACACGTCACCGGGCGCACCACCGCTTGAACTCGCCGCCACGGGTGCCGAGAAACACGAAAGAGCGACGAGAAAAGCCAGAAAACTCCACATGGCGTCCTCCCTCCCCACGGAAACCGTTCCTTCGTGCCGGTGTATACTATTCGACCGGCGCACCACATTTCGTCGCGAAGCCCGGCCTGATCGTGGTATCAATATTGGAGGTCAACCGCTACCGGGACGAAAAACCGAACGACGGCCGTCAAGAGCCCGTTCGATGAGTCCGCGGAACTCCCAGGGGAGGGGACATGTCGGAGAACCAAGCACGGACATCCCGGGGAAACGTCCTCCCCTACGCCGACCGGATCAACACGGTCTCCGTCGACGACACGTTTCGATGGCTGGGTGCCGGTTGGCGGGACTTCCGGCGCTCGGGTGCGGTAAGTCTCATCTACGGGCTGCTTTTCGTCGCCGCCGGGCTGGTGCTGACCGTCGGCCTGTACATGGCGGATCTGGCCTATCTGATCGCCCCCCTGATGGCCGGGTTTCTGCTGGTCGGACCGGCGTTGACCGTTGGCCTCTACGCCATCAGCAGGGAGATCGAGGAGGGCCGCAAACCCCGTCTGATGGTCGCGCTCAAGGCCTGGCGCGCCAATCCGATCCACCTTCTGGCGCTGGGACTCGCGCTGGTCCTGTTCCTGATCATCTGGATCCGCCTCGCCGTCCTCATCTTCGCGCTGTCGTTTCCCTACACCACCCCGACCGCCCAGGCGATGTTCAATACCATTCTGTTCACCGGCGAAGGCCTGGTGTTCCTGACCCTGGGGACGGTGGTCGGCAGCGTCATGGCCACCCTGGCGTTCGTCACCAGCGTGTTCTCGCTGCCGATGATGATGGACCGCAAGGTGGACATCATCCAGGCGGTGGTGATCAGCGTGGTCGCGGTCGCGATGAACTTCCGGGTGATGGCGGTGTGGGCGGCGTTGATCGTCGTGTTCACGGTCGCCGGGCTGGTCACCTTCTACGTCGGCCTGGCCGTCACCCTACCGCTGATCGGACACGCCAGTTGGCACGCCTATCGCGCCGTGATTAAACAACCCGCCTGACGAGCAGTACGCCGGCGATGACATCGTATCGGCGACTCAAAGAGTCTGTATTCGAAAAGGTGTAGAACAATCGAAGACCCCCGCACGTCAACCACGAATGGTAGGCGGGGGCCTTTTTATCGGATGTCTTTCGACTCCGTGCTCGACTTCGCCGAGCCTAGTCTTGGTCTTATGTGTTCGCTGCCGATGCCAAGGAGTTGGCAACTCACATCCTGTCCGGTGGAGTCGATATTTTCGAAGCACCTCCACGTTAAATTAACACCAAATTACTTTAGCGACGGCCGAACGCAAATGTCAAGGGCGATAAAGCCCAGACTTCCCCAAATGGGTCACGCTTTCGCGAGCCATGAATTGGTGAGGCGGAATGGTCCTGTGGCCGCCGTCCGGATCATCCGCGGCGACAATCGAACAGGCGCAGGTCGGCGGCATCGTTCCGGCTGACGACCCGCCATCCGGCCCGCTGCAGCAGCGTCTCGAATTCCTCCGAGGCGTAATCGTTGAAGTATCCGAGCCGTCTCCGGGGCTGAGGCGTCCCGCCGTCGGCTGGGCGGTAGCTGATCACCAGGTGCGATGTCGCGCCGCCGAGTGCGCGCAGAACAACCAGCGGATCGTGGAGGAATTCGATGACGTCGAGCACCACCGCCACGTCGTATGTGCCCTCGGGAAATCCGCCGTCGTTGAGATCGACGACCCGGGTCGCGGGATCGAACGGCAGAAGATCGGCCGGAACGTAGCGACAGCCTGGCGGCAATGCTTCACGCAGAGCCATCACCCCGGCGCCGACGTCGAGCACCGTCGATCCGGGTTCGATCCATTGCGCCGCCGTCCGGGCGCGCTCGGCGGCGCCTTCGCGCATCGCCTCGAACTCCGCCCACCGCGCCGCGTCGGTGGCCTTCCCGGCGATCAGCATCTCGGTCGTCGCCGCCCGCACCTCGGGATCCTTCGGCGAGCGCTCCAGCGGCGGCAGCGGCTCCGGCTTGCGCACCGGCTTGTCGTAAACGGGTAGACGTGTGACGCCCGGAGCCAGCGCGAATACGTTGAAGCACTCCGGCGTCGGCGCAAACGGCACCAGCGGTCCGCCCATGGTCGGATGGGGAAACCGGAACTGGCGAAAGCCGCGGGCTTCCAGAGCGTCGCACATCGCCAGCATCGCGTCGCGCCGCTCTCCGGCACGGAAAGCCAGGCCATGCTCCCAGATCACCGCGGCCACCCGGCCGGAGTCCAGCGCCCGACTTGCTCCGGCGATCACCTCCGGCTCGAAACCCTCGACGTCGACCTTCAACACCACCCTGCGGTCCACCAGATCGGGTCGCTCGGCGAGCAAAAGGTCGAGAGGCAGCACGGGTACCGTGACTTTCCCCAGTTGCTGGGCGCCCTCGGGGAGCCCGAGGCCGTAGAGACTGTGCCCCATTGTCGAGTTGAACATCAGCGGCGCGGTTCCCGGTTCGGCGCCGGCGGCGACGGCGAGGACTTCGACCGTATCGCCGAGGCCGTTTCCGGTTACACCGCGCATCAGTTGGCCGATATTGCCGGGATGGGCCTCGATCGCCAACACGCGGATACGGCCCGGATGGCGAGTGGCGGCGTGCAGGGCGAAGATCCCCCAGTGGGCGCCGATGTCGACGAACAGATCGTCGGGCTCGAGGTGGTCGTCGAGAAACCGCCGCGCCGGATACTCGTAACCGCCACGCTGGGTTTCGCCGCGCACCAGGGCGGCAACCCCCGGTTCCTCCAGCACCGCCCGCGGCAGCACCATGATGAAGCGGGGCTTGCCTTCCGCGTCGGGAAACGCCGCCGTCAGCCTGGCGACGTCGCCCTGTCCCCCGGATTGCGGTCGGGTCGGTGTCATCGATCCTCCTTCTTCGCACCGACGAGCTAAGGAACGCCCGTGTTTCGGCGACGACGTTGCGAATGCCGAGCCGACGGACCTCGACCCCATCGGGAAAGGCACCGGCGAGCCGCGTCGGCAACGCCCGGTCGAGCATGACGAACACCCCGCGGTCGTCGGCGCGCCGGATCAGCCGTCCGTACGCCTGCTTCAGCTTGAGGCGGGTCAGCATCTCGTCGTAGGCGCGTCCCCCGAAGGCCTGACGCCGGACCCGATGCATGATGTCGGGACGGGGCCACGGGACCCTGTCGAAAACGATCAGTCGCAGCGACCGGCCCGGCACGTCGATGCCGTCCCTGACCGCGTCGGTGCCGAGCAGGCAGGTATCTTCCTCGGCTCGAAACACGTCGATCAAGGTCCCGGTATCGAGCGCGTCCACGTGCTGGGCGAGAAGGCGCACCCCTGCCGCATCGAGTGGCCCCGCGATCCGATCGTAGACGGCACGAAGCCGGTTGATCGCGGTAAACAGGCCGAGCCCGCCGCCACCGGAGGCGAGAAACAGCTCGCGGTAGGCCGCCGCCACCTGGTGCGGGTCGTTGCGGTCGATGTCGTTCACCACCAGCACCCGGGTCTGGCCGGGATAGTCGAACGGAGACGGCACCGACGAGAGCACCGGAGGCGACCTGAGATGCCGCGCGCCGGTCCTGATCTCGGCGGCGGCCCAGTCGATATCGTCGTCGCCGGTCCCGTCGCGAAGGGTTGCCGAGGTGATCAGAATGCCATGGGCCGGTTCCGCCACCGCCGCGACGAACGGCCGCATCGGATCGACCCAGTGCCGGTGCAGGCCGACGTCGATGTCGCGGCCATCCAGGCGGTCGACGCCGAACCAGTCGACGAACTCCGGCGGGGTTTCACCCTGCAGGGAACGAAGCATCGACCGCCAACCGGAGATCGGTTGAAGGGCACGCCGTTCGAGGCCGCGGCTCATTCTTTCGATTCGCTGGCGGGCGTTGGTCTCCAATTCGGCCGCCTCGGCATCGAGCAGTTGCGCAAGCGCCTGGATCAGCGCCGTCAACGGCCCGCCCATTCGGGCCAATTCGGCCTCCAGGGCGAGCGCGGCTTCGACCAGTCCCGGAACCGGAGGGCGGACGTCCGCCTCCAGGCTGTACGCGCTGTCGACGTGCCGACCGCGGGCATAGACCTGCTGGCGCACCAGGGAGAGGAAGGTTTCGGCCGCGCCGACCGGTGCGCCGCCGCCGAGCCGCTGGCGCCAACCGGCCCCGGGGAGCACCCGGACCGCCCGGAGCACCTCGTTGATCGCGTCGAGCGCCGCGGGATCGTCGGCGACCAGATCGCCGAGCCGTTCGGTCAACCCCCGGCTTCGCGATCGGCCCGATTCCTCGGCTCCTCGCAGCCACCGCCGAAGCTCGGCCGTCTCGCGTCCGGTGAGGTCGAGCGAGAAGGCGCTGTCGGCGGCATCGAAAAGATGGTGTCCCTCGTCGAACACGTAACGAACCGGCAGTCCCTGCTCGTCGCCGCCGAGCGCGGCCTGGACCATCACCAGGGCATGGTTGGCGACGACGATGTCCGCCCGTCGTGCTTTGCGGATCGAGCGTTCGATGAAGCACTTGCGATAGTGGCGGCACGCCGTGTAGATGCACTCGCCGCGCGTATCGGTGAGATCCACCGTCAGCGCACGCCCGAGCAGATCGGCGAGCCAGGCCGGGAAATCGCCGCCGACCATGTCGCCGTCGCGGGTCGCCGCCGCCCACCGCGCGACCAGACCGAGGACGACGGCGTCGACCGCGTTCCGCTCCGGCAGGCGGGCCACCGCCTCGTCGAAGTTGAGCAGGCAAAAGACGTTCTCCCGGCCCTTGCGAACCACCACCTTGCGGGTCTTGATCCGGAAATCGGGGTAGGCGTAGTCGAGCTCACGATCGAGCTGGCGCTGCAGGTTGCGGGTGTACGTGCTGATCCACACCGAACCGCGGTTCTTCTGCACCCAGACCGAGGCCGGAGCGATGTACCCCAGCGTCTTTCCGACCCCCGTTCCGGCTTCGGCAAGAACCACTCGGGGCTCGCCGGCGCGATCCCTGGGGGCGAACGCCGCGGCCGCATGGGAGGCGTACTGCACTTGTTGCGGCCTGCGCTCGGTGTCGGCGCCAAGCAATTGAACCAGTCGGGCGCGCGCCTCGACCGGTTCCACCGGCCACGACTCGGTCGGCGGCTCGGGGCCGGGGTCCTGCCATTCCCTGAGACGGTTCCACACCTTGAGACCGCTGCCGACGTTACGGGCGGGTGGCGTTTCGCCGCCGCCAAGGGCGCTCAGCACCGCCGCTCCCCACGGCCAGTTTCCACGCGCCATCGCCCAGGCGACCGGCAATCCGTCATCTCCGGGCGACGCCGTCAGCTCGGCCAGCAGCGCCCGCGCGGCCGCGAACAACGTCGCCGCCTCCTGCTCGAGCGTCCGGGGTACGGGGAGAAGCAACGCCGCTGCCAGTCCCCGGGCGGTCGGCAGACAGAACCGGGCAGGACGGACAAAGGCAAACAGCTCGAGAACGTCATAGGCGGGAAACCGTGCCGTACCCAGCCGACGAGCGACCGCCCTTCCATGACACAGCATCGGCACGGCATCGCCGGCGACCCGCCGCGCCGCATCTCCGAGGCTCAACGTTTCCACCTCACCCGCCGGTGACAGCCAGACGGCGCCCCGCACGCCGGCCACCAGCGCGGGCGTATCCGGCAAGCGCGTACGGGCGGCGGAAAAAGCGGGGCGACTCATGAGGGTGATTATATCGACGCGGTCCCGATCCGACCACGCGCGCGTGACGAAGGGTCAGCCGGTCTTTGTCGTCTTGCCGCACAACTCGGCGATCGCGTCGAAATAAGCCTTGTGGCCGACCATCATCAGGTCGTTGTGGCCACCGCCGGGAACGGTGATCAGCCGCTTGTCGGCGGCGGGGGATCCTTCATGAAGGGCGATGCCGTCGCCGACCGGGATGATCCAGTCCCATTCGCCGTGGATGATCAGGGTAGGCAGACCGGCGCGGGAGATCTTTTCCAGATTGCCGAAACCGTCGCGCTCCTCGTCGGCATCCGGTACCTGCAGAAAACCGATGCGCTCGATCAACGCGAACGTATAGGCAAAGCCGCTTTCGATGATCAACCCGGCGACGCCTTCCTCGGCCCGGTCGACGATCTCGAGCGCCGCCGCGCTGCCGAGCGAACGGCCCATGACGTACAGGTCGCCGAACTCGATCCCGCGTCCGGCAAGGATCTCGGGCACCTTCTCGAACGACTTCCAGGCGTCGTCGACCAGCGCGCTCGCCGACGGTCGACCGTCGCTGGTCCCGTAACCGCGATAGTCGACGACGAACAGGGTAATCCCGAGCCGGGTGTAGAACGGTGCGATGGTGTCGTAGTCCGAGGCGATCTCGCCGTTGCCATGAAAATAGACGATCACCGGCGACCCCGGCCTCGCGGCAAAGATCTTGCCGCCGACATGGAGATCGTCTTCGACGGGAATCCGAACGCTATGAACGCCCGAGGCCAGACGCGGGAAGCTGATATCCCGGCGGGGATAGAACAGCACGCCCTGCACTTCCGGTCGGTCGAGCACTTCGTAGGTTCGTTCGGTCATTGCCCTTCCCCCTTGTCGTCTCCGACTCCATCCCGGCCCGACGCGCCGGCTTCGCACCGAACCCGATTCCTTAATCCGCCGGCTGACGGAAATCACCCCAAAAGTGTCCGCCGCGGCCTTTTTCCACCAACGTCGGCTAGCAGCAATCGCGGTGGCGCTCGATGCAGACCCGGACCACCTCGTGAGGGTCACGCTTCCACCAGTTCTCGGCGGAGAAGATCTCGACCTCGTGCAAGCCGTCGTAGCCGGCGGCTTGCACCCAGCCACGGATCTTTGGCAGCTCGATGACGCCGTCGCCCATCATCCCCCGGTCGAGCAACAGGTCGGTGGTCGGGACCAGCCAGTCACAGATATGGAAGGCGAGGATCCGCTTGTGTCCGTCGCGGGCGGCCTCACCGGCGCGGCGGATTTCCCGTTCCAGGTCCGGATCCCACCACACGTGATAGACGTCGACGGCGATGCCGAGCCCCTCGCCCAGTTCGTCGCATAGGTCGTTGGCCTGGGCCATGGTGTTCACGCACGCACGGTCGGCGGCATACATCGGGTGCAACGGTTCGATGGCGAGCGGCATGTTCTGCGGCCCGGGCATAGGGAAGAACCTGCGCCGATCCCGTCCCGCACCATGTCGCGGGCGCCGGCGATGTCCTTGGAGCCGGCGGGCAGGCCACCGACCACCAGCACCAGGCATTGCGCCCCGATCGCCACCGCCTCGTCGACGGCGCGCCGGTTGTCTTCGATCGCCGCTTTGCGCCCCACCACATCGGCGGCCGGAAACATGCCGCCGCGGCAGAGACCGGTGACCGATCAAGCCTTCGCCGGCGAGAATTCGCGCCGCCTCGCCGACCCCGCATTCCGCCAGTTTGTCGCGCCACACGGCGATGCCGGGAACGCCGGCGCGGGCGTAACCCTCCGCCGCCTCGCGCAGCGTCCACTGGGCGCGGGTGGTGGCCTGGTTGATCGAGAGCTGGGAGAGGTCCGGCATCGCCGTCACCGTTCCGGCATCGACCGCATCGCCGAGAAGTCCGGCTCGGCGCCGACGGCGAACCCGACGCAGTCGAGCGAACCGAGGGCGATGCGCCCGTGCCTCGATGCGCAGCCGGACCACCCCGTCCGCCCGTCGGTAGAGATCGGGGTGGGCGGCGAGAAACGCCGCCTGTTCATTCGCCGGAACGCCGCGCATGCCGTCGACGTAGTGATGGCCGTTGCGCTCGACATGATCGACGCCGATCAGGGTGGCGATCGCCAGGTCCTGCTGGACACAGACCCCGGCCTGGGTGGTCAGATCCTCCCCCGACATGAAATAGCGCGAATGCCCCTCCTCCCGGTTCCAGCGGGCGCACCGCGCGGCGTTGATCAGCGACTTGTAGAAGCCCTTGCATGCCTTGCTGGAAACGCCGGCGTATCCGAGCCGCTTGGCTTTGGCGAAGGCATCGAGATCGCCGTCGGACTCGTCGATGATTACGGGCCTTTCGGCAGCGAGGGCGCCGACGTCGCGCTCCAGCGCCACCGCCCGCGCGATCGGCTGTTCGATGAACGCGATCGACTCCACCAACCGTCGCAGTGCCGGCGCCTCCCTCATCGCCCGCCACAGCTCGAGCACGCCGTCGACGTCCCGGTACTGCTCGTTGCCGTCGAGGCTGACCACGTAAGGATCGGTCAACCCGTCGAGCACCGCGGCGATCGCCGACAACCGCGCCACGTCGGCGTCCACGTCACCGCCGACCTTGAGCTTGAAATAGCGGTGACCGTAGACGGCGATCACCTGCTCCAAGGTCTCCGGCAGGCCGTCGTCGATCCATTCGCCTTGGCCACGGTCGGCGGCGACGATCGGATCGACCATGCCGACGGTATGGCGGGCGTGAATGCTCGCGGCGGGGCGGAGCCCGGCGAGGAACGCGGCGATGTCGTACCCCTCGAACTCGGGCAGCAGCCGCTCGGGCGCGATGCCCGGCAGGTTGGCGTTGACGGCGGCGAAGATCGACGTCTCGTGCAGCTTGCACAGCCCGTCGAGGATCGCCCGGTCGACCAGCGCCGGCCCGAAGCTGGCGACCAGCGGATTGAGGCCGCGCTCGGCGCAGGTCCGGATCTGCAAGGGATAGCAGGCGGCGAACAGACCGAACGCGGTGTCCGATCCCGAACCACGATACAAACCGGCGGCGTTCCACAGGGCGGCGCGAAGCTGATCGAAATTGTCCTCGTTGCTCAGTTCCAGGTTCTTGTCGAACCACTTCGGTGCCAGCACCTCTGCCGCCACGCCCCAGGCCTCGCGCCCGCCGTCGCCGCGAACCCGGACACGGACGAAGGCCTGCGGCGCCTCGGTCAGGGTCACCACGCCGAAGCGGAACGGCATGCGCAGTTTGACGTCGCGCTCGTATAGTTCGATCTCGTCGACGGCGATGGTCCCGGCGCGATCTAGCGTGCCCATCCGAGCGCCTCCTCGATGCCTCGCAGATAGCCGATGGCGCGGGCGGCGCAGGCCGGGCCGTCGGGCCGGTAGTCGAACGGCTCGACGGCGACGACGCCGTCGTAACCGACTCCGTGCAGGGCCTCGACCATGCCGGCGAAGGTGACGTCACCCTGACCCGGACCCTGTCGGTTGGCGTCGTTGACCTGGACATGCCTGACCATGCCGGCCGGAACCCAGCGCTCGATCAGCGCCGGGATGCTCTCCTCCTCGGTCTGCGACGCCGCCGAGCAGTCGATCATCGTCCTGAGCGCCGGGCTGCCGACCGCCTCGACCATCGTCACCGCCTCCGCGATGGTGTTGATGAAGTTGGTTTCGCGCCGCGCCAGCGCTTCCACGCAGTAGGTCACCCCGGCGGCCTCGGCTTTCTCGGCAATGGCGGCGAAGCTGTCCCGCGCCCGCTCCCACGCCGCCTTGGCATCGTCGTCGTCCGCCACGGTGCGTTGCGCCGGCGAGCCGTGGACCAGAACCGTCCCGCCCAGGTCGGCGCACAGGTCGACCAGCCTCCGCGTGACATCGACGGTCCTCGACCTTGCCGCTTCGTCGCGACCGTTCAGCGTCAGGCCGGCCGGCGTCACCAGCAGCCAGTGCAGCCCGGTGATCGAGATTCCGGCGTCCGCGGCGGCCCGGCGTACTTCCGCCCGACGACGCGCGGACATGAGGTGGGGATTGTCGTCCAAGGTGAACGGCGCCACCTCGAGCCCGTCGTAACCGACTTCGGCTGCGAAGGCGCATTGGGCCGGGAAGTCGAAATCGCGGATGACTTCGTTGCAGAGCGAGAGCTTCATGGGTGCGACCGGCCGAAGGGGATGAGACGGACAAGGCTTCCGATTAAACGCCTGACGGGCGGGATCGCAAGCACAATGACGCCGAGGGTGATCGCCGCGAGCACCGCGCTGATCGGACGGGTGAAGAACGGCTCGAGGCTGCCGTCGGACAGGACCATGGCGCGGCGGAAGTTCTTGTCGAGAATGTCGCCGAGGACGATGCCGAGCACGAACGGCGCCATCGGATATTTCATCTCGCGAAGAAAGAACCCGAGGATACCGAAGCCGAGCATCACCCGGATGTCGAAAACCCGGCTGGCGATGGCGAACGATCCGACCGTGCACAGCACGAAGACCACAGGCATCAGTTTTTCGCGGGACACCCGCAAAACCAGCAGCAGCGGCCGGGTGAGCAGGAGCCCCAGGACGAGGATCGCGACGCTGGCGGCGAACACCATGGCGACGACCTCGAAGATGAAGCTCGGAAACTCGATCATGATCAACGGCCCCGGACGCACGCCGTGGATGAACATCGCGGCGAGCAGCACCGCGGCCGGCGCCGAGCCGGGAACCGCCAGGGTGAGGACCGGGATGATCGCGCCCGGAACCGCGGCGTTGTTGCCGGTCTCGGACGCGATCAACCCCTCCACCGATCCCTTGCCATATTCCTCCGGGGCCTTGGAGGCGCGCCTCGCGGCGGCGTAGGACGCCCACGCCCCCATGTCCTCGCCGACGCCGGGGAGCAAACCCATGAACGTGCCGATCAGCCCGGACCGTACGATCGTCCGCGCCTGCTGCGTCGACCTCGCGCAGGCGTGGCAGGATCCGGTCGCTGGCGGTACGGACGGTCTCGTACTTCGAAATTCTTCATCACCTGCAGGACTTCGGCGAACCCGAACGCGCCGACCAGCGCCGGCAACAGACCCGAAACCGCCGGCCAGATCCGTCGATCCATAGGAGAACCGCTGATAGGCGTGGATACCCTCCTGGCCGACCATCGCCACCAGCAGGCCGAGCACGCCGGCGATCCAGCCCTTGATCGGGTCGTCCACCGAGGTCAGCCGGCCGGAGATGACGATGCCGAAGACCGCCAGCCAGAAGAACTCGGTCGAGCCGAACTTCAGGGCGAACTCCGCCAGCACGGGAGCGACCAGGGCCAGCATCAGCATTCCGATGATGCTGCCGCAGAACGAGCCGACGGTGGCGAGGCCGAGCGCCTCGCCGGCGCGGCCCGCACGGGCCAGGGGAAAGCCGTCGAGGGCCGAGGCCGCGTTGGCGGGGTGCCGGGAATGTTGAGAAGGATCGCCGAGCGGCTTCCGCCATAGATCGCGCCCACGTACATGCAGACGAGAATGAGGATGGCGTCGCTCGCCCCCATGCGGAAGGTGAGCGTGGTCAGCAGCGCGACGCCGAGGGTGGCCGTGAGCCCCGGCAACATGCCGACGGTCATCCCGAGCAGAGTCGCCCAGCCGATGTTGAACAGCGTCGTCGGCGCCAGAAAGCCGCCCAGCGCGGCGAAGAAGTATCCGAGACCGTCGGCCATGGCGTTCAGGGCAGACGCACGAGGAAGATCCGCTCGAAAACGACGGTCACCAGGGCGGAGACGACGACGGCCTGGATACCGGCGAACACGACGGCCCTGACATGGCCGGAGATCTCGCGTTCTCCACTCCATTCGAACAGGACGATGAAGGCGAACACGAACAGGCCGGTGGCCAGCCAGAACTCCACCCGGCCGATCAGCACCGCCGCGTAAGCGAGGCAGAGAACGAGGGTCAGCGCGAACCGTCCCGCCTGTCGCAGGAATTCCCGGCTTTCTCCTCCGACCGACGCCGCAGGAGAGCTACCGCCGGTTCTGGCGGACCGGGCGGTGAGAATGCCTCCGAGCATCGCCGTCACCAGTCCGAGCAGACCGGGCACCAGCCCCGGCGCGGTCATCGGATGGACACCGAGCTCGGTGAACCGGGGCATGCGCCAGGACTCGAAGGCGACGGCGATGCCGAGCGCGACCAGGACCAACCCGAACAGCAAGTCCGCCCGGCGGCCCGGCATCGTCCGCAACCCGATCTCCCTACCCGTCAGGGCTTGGGAATGCCGAGTTCCTCGGGCGATATTTTCGCCCGTCCCGCCGCTTGGAAGCTCCACGCATCGGACTGGATTTCCGGCCAGACCTTGTCGCGGGCCGCATCGCCGTAGGCCGGCGTGAACAGGGCGCCCTTCTGCAGCGCGTAGGACTTGAGCGCCTTGCTGTTGGGAATCACGTTCTGCCAGATCATGTCGAAGGTCTCGATGACTTCCTTCGGCGTGCCCTCCTTCGGGATGAAAATGCCGAACGCGGTGGACAGGATCGGCAAAGGCTTGTCGATGTAATCGGTGATCGGCGGAACGGTCCCGTACCCCTCGATCTCCAGCGGCTGCGAGGCCAGCACCGCCAGCGGACGCAGCCGACCGCCGCGGACCATCTCGGCCTGTTCCGACGCGAGCTGGGTGGTCACCTCGGTCTCGCCGCCGACGGTGGCAATCACCGCCGGGTTGCCGCCGTCATAGGTGACGTGCTTGTACTTGATCCCCGTCGCCGACTTGATGCCTTCGATCGCCGCATGACCGGACGATCCGGCGCCCGCCGTCGCCACCGCGATCTCCTTCTCCGACATCGCTTTAAGAAGCTCGCCCATATCCTTGTAAGGACTGGAGGGATTGACCGAGACGAGAGGTACGTTGGTCACCGTGTTGTAGAGCCGCCAGTCGTCGATCCAGGTGTCCCACTGGCCGAGCAGCTTGTAGGTGCCGAGCTGCTTCGGCGCCCCCGCCGCCCAGGTGTAGCCGTCGCGCGGCGCCTCCCAGGCGTTCTTCGTGCCGATCGAGCCCGACGCTCCCGGCTGGTTGACGACGACGACGTTCTGGCCGAGTTCGTCTTCGAGAATCCCGGCGGTGACACGGGTGACCTGGTCGGTCGCGCCCCCTGCGCCCCACGGCACGATGATGGTAATCGGCTTGTCGGGCTTCCAGGGATAGTCTCCCGCCACCGCGGGAACGGCAAAAGCAGTGGTCGCCAGCGCGACAATCAGCAGTCTTTTCATCGTTATTTCCTCCCTTTCAAGATCGTTATTGAAGTTTCGTCTTAACCGACCCCCCTGACCGCGAGTATGCGCCTCATGCGTTCGCAGGCGAGATCGGGATCCCTGAACAGCCCCGCCCGGTCGGCGAGGCGGAACAGCTCCGCGAGATGCAGCGTCGAACGCGCGCTTTCCTGACCGCCGACCATCAGGAAATGATCCTGGTGACCATTGAGATAGGCCATGAACACCACCCCGGTCTTGTAGAAGCGCGTCGGCGCCGCGAAGATATGCCGCGACAACGGCACGGTCGGCCGCAGGATATCATGAAACCCGGCCTCGTTACCCTTCGCCAGTGCGGCGAGCGCCGCCGAAGCCGCCGGCGCGATGGCGTCGAAGATGCCGAGGAGCGCGTCGCTGTATCCCTCCCCGTCTCCGGCGATCAATTCGGCGAAGTTGAAATCGTCCCCGGTGTACATGCGCACCCCGACCGGCAGCCGCCGGCGCATCGCCACCTCCTTCTCGGCGTCGAGCAACGAGATCTTGATCCCGTCGACCTTGGCGGCGTTGTCGACGATGACGGCGAGGCAGACGTCCATCGCCGCCGCGTGATCGTCGGCGCCCCAGTAGCCGGCGAGGGCGGGATCGAACATCTCGCCCAGCCAGTGGATGATCACCGGCTCCTTGACCTGGCGGAGGATGCGGCCATAGACCCGGGCGTAATCGTCGGGAGAGGTGGCGCAAGCGGCGAGCGCGCGGCTCGCCATCAGAATGATCCGCCCGCCCAGCGCCTCGATCGCCGCGCACTGCTCCTCGTAGGCGCGGATCACCTCGTCCAAGTCCAGCTCGGGGCCCGGGGTCAGGTGATCGGTTCCGGCGCCGCAAGCCACCATCGCACCGGGTGTTTCGGCGGCGGCCTGGAGGCTGCGGCGAATCAGCTCGAGCGAGGTCGGCCAATCGAGCCCCATGCCCCGTTGGGCGGTATCCATCGCCTCGGCGACACCGAAGCCGAGCCGCCACAGATGGCGGCGAAAGGCGATCGTCGTCTCCCAGTCGATCGCCGGCTGCAGCCACGGATCGACATCGGCCAGCGGGTCGGCGACCACGTGGGCGGCCGCATAGGCGACGCGGTTGAACGGCGTCGCCGGTCGATCGGGAAAGCCGCGAGGCGCGCCGGCGGTGAACGGCGCAAGAGCGCCGTCCGGTCCGGGCAGCGTGACCGTCGGCACGGCTCAGGTCTCCAGTTCGGGAACGTCGAACCAGCGCCGTTCGCGCCAGCTCCGCTGCGCCAACTCCGCGAGTTGCACCCCCTTGGCGGCTTCGCGCAGGTTCCACTGGAACGGATCGCCGTCGACAAGATGGCGGATGAACAGCTCCCACTGGATCTTGAACGCGTTGTCGTATTCCAGATTGTCCGGCATCGCCTGCCAGGTGTCGTAGAAGTCGATGGTCTGGCGCAGGTCGGGGTTCCACACCGGCTTCGGCGTCGCCGCCCGCGGCTGAATGTAGCAGTCCTGGAGACCGGCGACGGCCGAGCCCAGCGTTCCGTCGACATGGAAGGTCACCAGGTCGTCGCGGCGCACCCGGGTGCACCAGGAGCTGTTGATATGGGCGACGATGCCGCCCTCGATTTCCAGGCTGGCATAGCAGGCGTCGTCGGCGGTGGCGTCGTACCGGCGCCCGTCTTCGTCCCACCTTTCCGGAACGTGGATGGCACCAAGGCAGGTCACCGCCCGCACCGGCCCGAACAGATTGTCGAGCACGTAGCGCCAATGGCACATCATGTCGATGATGATGCCGCCGCCGTCCTCCTTGCGGTAGTTCCACGACGGTCGCTGGGTCGGCTGCCAGTCGCCCTCGAACACCCAGTAGCCGAACTCGCCGCGCACCGAGAGGATGCGGCCGAAGAAGCCGGTGTCGATCAATGTCTTCAGCTTGCGCAGACCGGGAAGCCAGAGCTTGTCCTGGACGGCGCCGTGCCGGATGCCGGCGTCCCGCGCCGCCCGATACGTGGCGAGCGCGTCTTCCAGGGTCTCCGCCACCGGTTTCTCGCAGTAGACATGCTTGCCGGCGGCGATCGCCTTGGCGAGGAGCGCGGGGCGCATCTGGGTCAGGCCGGCGTCGAAGAACAGGGTGTCGTCAGGGTCGGCCAAGGCGGCTTCGAGGTCGGTGGTCCAACGCAGGCCGCCCTGGGACTTGGCGAGGCCCCGGAGCTTTTCGGGATTGCGGCCGACCAGGATCGGATCGGGCATCACCCGCGACCCGTCCTTGAGGACCACCCCTCCCTGAGCCCGGATGGCCGAAACCGAGCGGATCAGGTGCTGGTTCGTTCCCATGCGGCCGGTGACGCCGCTCATGATGATGCCCAGGCGCCGCTCACTCATCGCAAGTCCTCCTCGTTCTTTGTCGCTCTCCGCATCGGGCTCATGCCAGCCACCGGTCGAGATTGGCGCGGACGAACTCGTCGTCGTTGAGATCGGGCCAATCGGCATGGACGCGATCGATCTCCGCGCTTTGCCCCGGGCTGAGCGTCTCGTCGGGATCCAGGCACCAGGTCCCTTCCAGCAGCCCCTGGCGACGCAACACCTCATGGCAACCGGCGATACAGCCGCGGAAGTCGTTGGCGGCGTCGAAAAAGGCCGCGTTGCAGTCGGTGATTGCCGCATCGAGGGCGAGAAGATCGAACTCGAGGCCATCCCTCGCGACGGTTCCATGAACGCGATCGAGGAGTTCGGCGGCGCGCCGGGTCCACACGCACCAATGACCGAGAAGCCCCCCCTTGATCCGGACGGTCACCGGCGCGCCGTTCCGGTTGAGGGTAAATGGCGTCAGCAAGTCCAGTAGTATGTGGTCGTCGTTGCCGGTGTAGAGGGTCACCCGGTCCTCGGCATCCGCCTCGACCACCCCTCTGACGACGTCCAGGGTGCGATAGCGATTGAACGGCGCGATCTTGATGGCGATCACGTTGTCGATTGCGGCGAACCGGCGCCAGAAGCTCGACGGCAGGACGACGCCGCCGACCGCCGGCTGAAGGTAGAAACCGATCAGCGGGATCTTCTCCGCCACCGTTTCGCAGTGGGCGATCAACTCCGCCTCGGAAGCATCCCTCAGGGCGGCGAGGCTCAGCAAGCCGGCATGATAACCGTGCGCGACGGCGATACGGGCCTCGGCCACGGCCTGCGCGGTATCGCCCGCCAGCCCGGCGATCATCACCAACGGACGATCGCTCCAGTCGGCGGCGGTTTCGGCGGCGATCGCCAGCACCGGTTCGTACAGCCCGGCTTCGCGAATGGCGAACTGGGTGGTGTGCACCCCGACGGCCAAGCCACCGGCCCCCGCATCGATATAGTAACGCCCGAGTGCCCGCTGGCGCCGGACATCGAGCCTGCGACGGGCATCGAGCGCGAGAGGATGGGCGGGAATCACCGTTCCCCGGCGCAACACCGCCAGGACGTCCTCGGGGATACCCGATCGATGCAGCACCATACCCCTTCGCCTTTGCCCCGAACGGCAATGAACAACCGGACAGCTATTTGGCCAACGTAAGTGACCGGTCGTTGAGGGGTCAAGCCAAGCCTGAGGCGCCGTGACGTCAGTAGGCGCCGTCTCGGACCTCGTAGTGAGTCTCCTTGCCCAGCGTCGGCATGTCCCGCGCCACCCAGTCGGCGACCCAGCCGATCATCCGGTCCAGCGGCACCGACGGGCGGCCGAACAGGCGGACGGCCTCGGAGGTATCGACCAGCCACGCGGTCCCGGCCTCCTCGCCGACGAACACCGGCGTTTTGCCGAAACGCGCGCCGAAGGCCGATGCCAGAGCGCGGATGCTGACCGTTTGCGGACCGCTGACGTTGAGCGGCGATGTCGGCGTCGTGCAGTGGCGTAACGCGCGCAATGCCTGCGCGTTGGCATCGCCCTGCCAGATCACGTTGACATGGCCCATGGTCAGATCGACGGCGGCGCCGGCGATGACCTTTCGCGCCACGTCGTGCAGCACCCCGTAACGCATGTCGATGGCGTAGCTGAGCCGGATCAGCCGGCCCGGCGTGCCGTGCTTTGCCGAGAAGTAGCGGAACATGTACTCGCGCCCGACACAGGAATTGGCGTAGTCCCCCGACGGCGGGATCGGTGGTGTGTCTTCGCTGGCGCCGCCTTGTCGGACGTCGACGAACGGATAGACGCAGGCGGTGGAAAACCCGATGATCCGTGCACCGGTGAAGGTCTCGGCAACGAGGGCGGGAACATGAACGTTCATCGCCCAGGTCAATTCCTCCGATCCGGTCGATCCGAACTTGCGCCCGGCCATGAAGATGACGTTGTCCAGCCTGGGAAGGGCGGCGACGGCGGCACGATCGAGCAGATCGCAGGCGAGCGTTTCCACCCCCCAGGCCTCCAGTTTCTCCCGCACGCCCGGCTCGCTGAACCGGGCAACGCCGACAACGCGTTTCCCGGGGGCCGCCCGCTTGGCGAGCCCGGCCAGCGTCGGCCCCATTTTGCCGCCGACCCCGAGAACGAGAATATCGCCATCCACGCGTGCCAGATCGTCGCACAACGCCCGGCTCGGCCGGGTCATGAACGCTTCCAGTGCCGTCACGTCGGCAAAGCGTTCCGGGAGGCCGTCGGCGGCGAGGCTGCTCATCTCTACCAATCGGTCGGTGGCGCGGTTGCAGTATTATGCGCCGTCGCTACGGCCCATGCCAACTCACCTCGACCGGATGAGCCCCCTATTTCGGGAGTAGCCCGCTACAGCCTCAGCCCCGCGGGCCCGGTTACCAGCAAGCGAACCAGTTCAGCCTGTCGAGCGGTCCCGGTCTTGCCAAAAACCTGCTTGAGATGTTTGCGAACCGTCTCGTAGGCAACACCAAGGGCCTCGGCAACCTGGTCGAGACGGTAGCCTCGCGCCAACAGCGCCACCACCCGCGCTTCCGCACGACTGAGACCGTATATTTGGCATATCCGCGCCGGATCGATCTCCACCGGCCGATCCGGGTCGCCGACGAACACGATCGCCACCGGCTTGTCCTCGGCTTCGGTCTTGCCTTCCTCGCCCACGGGCACCACGAGGATCGACAGCGGCTTCTGCCCCGGCGAACGCGGCACGCTGAACGCGGGAACCTCTTCCGCTCGGTTCCTCCTGCCCCTGCCCCCTTCCCGTGAAATCAGGTCCCGAAACCGCAATTTGCGCCAGCCCCAGTCCACCCAAAGGCCGCCTTCGGCGATGGAAAGCACCTCGCCGCTGTCGATAATCCTCCTGGCGGCCAGATTGGCGCCGACCACGCCACCGCTTCCACTCAACAGAACGATCCCCATCGGCATGGCATCCAGCGCTTCCATCGCAACTCGCTCGATGTTCTGCGCTTTGCGGAAGGCCTGCCCGGCCCGGAAGCCGCGCTGCATTTTCGGCAGCAAATCGCGGAGCAGCGCGATCTCGCTCTCGTTGAACGGCCCGGCGCGCTCGGAGCGACCGAAAACGAGGTAGGTGACGACGCTGCCCCGTCGATCGAGAACGCCGAAAAGATGGTGCAAGAGGTCCTGCGGGGCGAGCCAATCCCGATAGAAATCCGTCGCAACGAGTTCGTCGTCGGGAACGATCTGTTGGCTCGACCAGACCGCTCCCGGTGACCGGAAATGCTCCTCCTGACGCAACCAGACGTTGCGACCGGCGTACCGGCTTTCGTACGAAGCGACGTAGTCGGTGTCGATATTGATCAACTGCTCCAATCGACCCGTGCCGGTCTCGTAATCGTGAGACGCGATCGCGCAACAGCGTGCCCGAACGGCGTCTCCCGTCTGCGTCAGGATCGGCGGCCACAGCCTCCAATCCATACTGGCATCATAAAAGCCGGACACAATTCCAAGAAGTGATGCATTCATGCTCGTCACTCATTCATAGAGATTTTATTCAAATTTCATCTAAAGATTTGTACCGCATGTGGGGGTTGGATGCAACTTAAAAACGCACTTCGTTTATCATCACAACCCAAAAGGAGTATTTTGCGCTCAAACCGGACCCGCTGGAATGGAAGAGCAGCGATGGAATCCCGGCTTCGGCGTTGCATCGAGACAGCGGGTCGTCAACACGCCAGCGGCCGTCAATGCCGGGCGGCAAGACGATCGAAGCGCCAACCCATTTGTGATATTGTCTTCTCACGATGACGGATTGTTCGCCGAATAGCCGCTGTCTCCGTATTGGCGTTGCCGCCGCCGCCATCGGAATGGTGGTCGCATGCGCCTACAAGGAGGGGGCGGACGACCCGGTTTCCCGAAAGCTGAACTGGTTCAGCTATCTCAACGCCGATGATGTCAGGGAAAGCTGCGGGCCCGAGGCTCCTGCCCGTTACAGGTTCGTCTACAATGGTGTCTACTTCGCGCCGGGGAACGAACAGGTGAGAACCTACGACATCGACTCGGTCCCGGGCAGCGCCGATCGCCACGGTGTCAAGGTTCGAGTGATCGGCGCCGTGAACCTAAGCAATGTCGTCATCGACAATCCGGTCGGCAAGCTGTTCAACGATCCGCTGGACCTCCTGGCGCCCGGCCGCGGTGTGATCGAGCATGTCACGGTCAGCGACAGCGACCTCGATGCCCTCGACGGGGCCCTGGCGGCGAGCGGATTTTTCGAGCCGGCCCCGGACGGTCTTCGTCTGCAGTCCTCGGATTTCTACTGGCTGGCGGCGGCCTGTATCGATGGGAAGTTCGTTTACAACGCCTACAAATGGCCGTCGGCGGCGTTCGAGAACTTGACGTTCCCGGACGTGCTTCTGTCCTGGGACCCCACCGGCATTCCGGTCAATCCGCCGAAGAAGCTCACCAACTTCGACATTTACGGCCAAACGACGCCGGAAGCGGGCGACGCCCAGGGTTTTTCGGTGACGGTCGGGGAGAACGGCCTGGTCGGCGTCCACACCCTGTTCTAGAGGACACCGAGCCTCAAGCCGAGACGGCGGACTCGCGGGCGATCTCGAGCATGCGCATCAGGACATTGGCTTCCTGGGCGCCGGAGACCACGAACGCCTTGTTGAACACGAACGAGGGCACGCCGTTGATGCCGAGCCTGTGGGCGCGGGCGTTCTCGGCGTAGATCAGCGCCAGGTCGGCGTCGCTTGTCAGGTAAGGCCCCAAAGCCTCCGTATCGAGCTTCAGATCCGCGCCGATGTCGATCAGCACCCTGACCTCGCCGATGTCACGGCCGACGACGAAGTGGTTGAAGAACAGCGCCTCGACCGCGGCGTCGGCCTTATCGTGGGCGTTGGCGAAACGGATCAACCGATGGGCGTTGACCGTATTGGGCGTGCGGCGGATCCGTTCGAAAGCGAAGTCGATCTCCTCCGACTGGCCGACATCGGCGATGGCGCCGTACACCCGGCCGACCCTCGTCTCGCTACCGAATTTGCGAAGCAGGTAGGTGCTGCGATCGATGCCGTCCGGGGGAATGCTCGGATTGAGCAGGAAAGGCCACCACCGCACCGCCGCGACCACCTGCGGCCGGAGCGCCAGCGCTCTCTCGAGCCGCCGCTTGCCGATATAGCACCAGGGACATCCGGGGTCGAAGATGACCTCGATCAACACCTTGTCGATCACGTCTCGCCCGCCTCACCGCTCGGGATAGGGTTCACTCTCGGTCGCCACGACCGTGCCGCGGCCGGCCGCCATCCTCTCGACATGGTTCTTTCATAGCCGAAATACATCGGTTAGGCTTCCGGCGGTTTGAAAGGGGGAAAGGAAATCATCCTATGAAACGAGCTCTCATCATCGGCGGCGTGGTCATCGTCGTCATCGTCATCGGTGTCGTCTACTTCCTGTACACGTCGCTCGATTCGATCGTCGAGGCGGCGATCGAGAAGTACGGCTCGCAGTACACCGGAACCGCGGTCGGCGTCGACGGCGTCGATCTCGATCTGACTTCGGGCAAGGGCGCGATCAACGGTTTCAGCGTCGCCAACCCCGCCGGCTTCGCAACCGCCGATGCGATCAAAGTGGGCAGGATCGCCATTGTCGTCGACATCGGCAGCGTCACCGGCGATCCCATCATCATCAAGGAGATCCGCATCGACAAACCGAAGGTGACCTACGAGATCGGTCCCGACGGCGACAACATCGACGCCATCGCCAAGCATGTCCAGTCACAAACCGGATCCGGCGAGGGCAAGACCGCCGACAAGGCCGGGAAGGAGGCCGGGACCGAGGGCGGAGGCGGGCCGAAGCTGATCGTCGAGGACCTCTACGTCAACGGCGGCGAAGTCGGCGTCAGCGCCACCGCGCTCAAGGGCAAGACCATGTCCGCGGACCTCGGCGATGTCCACCTCGAGAACATCGGCAAGGACGAGGGCGGCGCCTCCCCGGGCAAGGTCGCCGGAATCATCACCGCGTCGCTGGTCAAAATGGTGGGGGTGGCGATCCAGACCGTCGATCTCGGCGACATCATGAAGGTGATCGGCGGCAACACCGAGGGCGTCCCGATGAAGGCCAAGGAACTCGGCGAAACCGTCGGCAAGGAAGCCGAAAGGGCCGGCAAGGCGATCGGGAAGGGAGCCGGCGAGGCCGGCGACAAGCTGAAGAGCCTGTTCAAGTAGTCGTTCCGGCGAGCCCATGAGCGGGCTCGCCTCTGGTCGCAATGCGCCCAGTCCCTCAGACGCCGGGCGCGGACCTCCGTCCGCTTGGCTGTCCTCGCTACGCTGCGGGCGCGCACTTGCGCTTGCCAGCCGGCCGACGAAGATCGCTTCATCGGCCCGCTGGTGCGACCCGTTCAAGGGTCGTCGCGACCGACGGCTCCGCAACCGGGACCTTCTCGAACGGACTGCGGCACGGGTGGGGGCGGCCGGTGAACCAGTGCTCGGCCTCCCCGGCCGCGCGACCCGATCCGCGACACCATCGAGGCGGTGGTCTCGAAGCCGCCGTGCATGCAGATGCCGCTCTCGTGGTCGCGGAGGATGTCCATCATCGCCCGTGGGGTGATGTGGCCGTGACGCTCCGCGAGCAGCCGGGCACCGCAGGCCTGGCGGGAGTCGGGGTCCGGGTCCGGCGGCCCGGCGCCGAACGCGGCGGCGAAGTCGAACCGGCCGCGGCCGTCCCACAGCCGCCGCTCCCGGGCAACGTCGGTCAACCCGTCCGAGGCCGCATCGAAGTGCGAGCGGATGGTCAGGCCGTTGGAGATGTTGCGGACGCCGGCACCGATCCGTTCCGCCGCCCAGTGCCGCCCGGCGGTCTCGAGCACCCACGCCTCCGACCCATCGGCGATCAGGAACGCGTTGTGGTAGGCGAAGCCCGGATCGTTCTCGGCGCACGCCCCGCCCTGGCCGTGGGCTTCGAGCAGACCGGTGATCGCGGCGAGCGCGTCGGCGGCGGTCCCGCCCCGCTCCAGCCCGAGCCGGACCAGATCCATGCCGAGCAGCGCCGGCGGCCCCAGGGGCTCGGTGGTCCACACCGCCTCGTTGCCGATCACCACGCCCCGGTCGTTGGCGCCCATCTCGGCGCCCCACATCCAGTCGATTTGCGACAACGCCACCGCGTGGGTACGGGCAGCCTGCGGGATCTCCAGGTAGGTACAGCGAACCGTCGACCCCGGTTCGTGGCGGCCTCCGGGATAGCGCCGGACGCTCTGCGCCTCGCCGCGGGGACGATCGCTGTTCTTGCCGAACACCACCGAGCCGTCCGCCGTCGCCGGTGCCAGGGCGACAAAGGTGTCGCACATGATGCCTCCACCAACCCGATCCCGTTGCCGTCGCCTTGATGGCAGTGATCGGGTTCCGACATATGGTACCATACGTCGGAACCCGATCACGAGCCCGCGGAAAAGTGTTCACACACGCACACCAGAACAACCGCAAGTCGCATAGGGTCTTGAAATCGTCGCCTCCGAGGGGCAATATATAGGAGAGTGAGTCCAAGGAATCGGATCGTCATGGACATCAAGCAGGGCAAGTTTCAGATCGGTCAGATCGTCCGCCACCGGTTCTATCCGTTCCGCGGCGTGATCTTCGACGTCGATCCGCAATTCGCCAACACCGACGAATGGTGGCAGTCGATCCCCGAGCACGTGCGGCCGCGCAAGGACCAGCCGTTCTACCACCTGCTCGCCGAGAACGACGAGACCACCTATATCGCCTACGTCTCCGAGCAGAACCTGCTCCCCGACGAGACCGGCCAGCCGATCTCGCACCCCCAGGTGCCGGAACTGTTCTCCGATCTCCGCAACGGCCAGTACATCGCCCGCCGCGACCTGCCGCATTAGTGCTGGCGGCCCGAAACCGGGCTCACCTGAACCCCCTCAAACGCCGGGCGCGGACATCCGTCCGCTTGGCTCTCCTCGCTCCGCTGCGGGCGCGCACCCTTCCCGAAATCACCCCACGGCATAACGCTTGATTTACTAGCGTTCTGAATACCCGAGCGGTGCAGTGGGTCATTACTGACGATCCCGCACCCGAAAAATCGGCTAAGCCCTTGAAAACAAACGAGCCGGAAAAACGTCGAAATCATCGTCAAAACTCGTCAAAACTCGTCAAAACCAATCCTAACCCCTTGATTTACAACGCTTTCGAATAACCCTTCATTCCGTTGCCGCAACGACGATAACGCGCTGATTCAAAACGCTTTTCGATGATTTTTCATAATCCACCCCATGCAAAACTCGTCAAAACTCGTCAAAACCACCGCTAACCCCTTGCTCCAACACTATTCTCATCCCACCGTCGTTGCGCCCCGCAACGACCTAAGTCCTTGCAATAGAACGAAACCCGCCCCGAAAAACCGTTGCACCCCGGCAACGACACTCGTCAAAACTCGTCAAAATCGCCACTCCGTCCAAATTCGACATCGCGGTCGCCAGCGACGCTACATTTTCGAGCCCGAGACACGCCCTTTGGAGCCCGAATCCCTGCCTCCGGATCAAAAACTTTTATATAGGATATATATCCTAGATTGGCGATCGTCAAGGAAATGGTTTGGGGCGGAAGCGATCGGCTGCCGGCGTCGCCGGTTACCTTCGAGCGCGATCGCGCACTGGTGGGCACACGGATTGGGCCTTCGGCGGCAATCCCGTAATTCGAGGCTTCATGCGATCCGGCAGGTGACGTATGGTGGATCCGGGGGGCGCCATGGACGTACAACCGCTCGCGGACTGGGTACGAGAGAGGATTCTCGAAGTTCTGCCCGACTGGCTCGACCCCATGGTCGGGGCGGCGCCTGACTGGGTGCTCTTCGTGCGACGCCGCTGGTCATCGTCGTCGTCCTCGGGCTCGGCCTCAACAAGGCGATCGGGCTTTATAAGGACACCATCAAGGGCTACCGGAAGACCGGCGACGTCCTCGTCGGCAAGGGTCTCGCCGAGCCCAGCCCGGCAACCCATGAGGGGCAGGAGGCGAACCAGCGGGCGCTGGACGAGCTGCGGGCGAGAACGCGGCGATGGCGGCGAAGATCGACGCGATCCTCGCCGCCGTCAGCCCGGCCGCCGGGGCGGAGCCGATCGGTGTCGAGGCCGAGGCCGCCAAGAAGGGCGCGGTGGTGCGGCTGGTCACCGACACCGCCGAGGCCGCCGAACGGGCCGCCCGCGACATCGCCCGCGGCGACGTGTCCGGGGGCTTCGACATTCTGGCCAATGAGGCCCGGGCGGCGGAAGCGGAAGCGGCGAACAAGTGGCGCCGTCTCGGGGCGCTGGCGGTGGGCGTCGACACGGCGCGGGCGCGGGCGGCCTACGAAGAAGCGTTTCGACTTCAGCCGGAAGATTTCTGGACGTGCGTGGAACTGGCGCGGCTGCGGCGCAAGGCGGGAGACCTCGCCGCGTCGCGGCAGGCGGCGGAGGCGGCGGAGCGGGCGGCGCGGACCGAACGTGAGCGCCGGTCGCCGACAGCGAGGTTGGCGACGTGCTGGTCAAGGCCGGGGATCTCTCCGGCGCCAAGGCGCGTTTCGAGGCGAGCCTGGACGTTTCAGAGCGTCTCGCCGCCGCCAACCCCGGCAGCGCCGAGGCCCAGCGGGATGTGTGGGTCTCGCTCTGGCGTCTGGCGAACATGGAAGGGAGCGGGGTGAGCCTGGGACCGGGTGCTCGCCCGCATGGACGAGATGAAAGCCCGTGGCACCCTGTTGCCGACCGACGAAGAGTTTCTCGAACAGGCGCGACAATTGGCGGGCGGGTGAGACCGCGTCTGGAAGTTCGGGCGGCACGAGAGTTACGATGCATGGCCGTTCAATCGACCAGTAATACCAAACCCGGGAGAGTGCCGAACAATGTCCCGACCGGAAGCCAAATGGATTTCGACAGCCGGGTCTGCTACCCTTTTCGGCCAGAGAAAGATGCGATCTCGGGAATCTCGGTTGAAGCGATCCGCCTGAAAGGCTTCTCATGATCAGACCGGCCTTCTATCTGTTTGCCTGCCTCGCCTTCACTTGCGTGTCGGTGTCCGCCGACGTCACCGCCCAGACGGCCGAGGACATCGTCTTCACCGAGATAGAGACGCGCATCATCAAGGAATACTTCGATGCGAAAGCCGCGAGGCAGGCCGAGGAGGAAGGCCGCACGTCGGGCAAGGCTCACAAATCAAACGAAGGCAAGACCCACAAGGCAAACAAGGGCAAGAGCAAGGGCCTGCCCCCGGGCCTCGCCAAGAAGGAAAGCCTGCCACCCGGACTTGCGAAGCAGTTGAGCGAGAGGGGAACCCTGCCGCCGGGTCTCGCCAAGCGCGACCTGCCGGCCGATCTGCAATCGCGGTTGCCGAGACCCGCGAAGGGCACCGAACGCGTCATCGTCGACAACGACGTGGTGCTGATCCAAGCGGCGACACGGAAAATCCTCGACGTCCTGTTCGACGCCGCCAAGGCTCAGGAATAGGCGCATGGGTTCCGGTGACACAATGCATTTCTCATGTTGTTCCGGGGTCCGTGGCCTATTGATCGAACCCGCGATCACGACGCACTTTTATATCGGTTATTTCTTTCCGGGTTTGTGGTCCTGGTTCACAGAATGGCAAACGGTCTCAAGGCCATCCTTTTCCACGTTAACGGAAAGGACAATGCCATGAAAACCAAACTCGACGCCGTCATCGCCCGCGTGATCGCCCCCGTAGCGGTAGCGATCGCCTTCGCCGTTACCTTCGGAACGTTCGCCGCCTACTGGGCGTGACCATCCGCGGCCACTCAGGGTCCGTTGTCTCTCGTCCCCTGCTTGTGCGCCCACCCTTCTTGATCGACAATGTATATCACGAGGGGTTGGGAACCGAGACCATGCGTGCGCGACCAATCGTACATACAACACCGTATGTACAATTGATGGTTAAGCGGATTCTCTAGGGGGTGAGGTTTGGACGATGACATGGGTCCCGCGCGCATCAGCACTCGAGGGATGATTGAGCGGCCCATGACCCACAATCCGCCGATCACACCTCCAAATGCCCCGCCGGATCCATGCGCTGGTGAAGCACCCGGACGGTCTGCAAGGACTCGCCGCCGTCGCGGAAGACGATCAGGTGCCGGGTTCCAGCCGATAGTAGTTGCGGTCGCGGCGATAGGTGCGGCCGGCAATGTCTTCGTCTTCGGTGCCGTCCAGCAGTTCAAATATGTCCGCCCTGACCCGGGGGTTGTTGCGATAGTATTGGTGCCCCGTCGGATCCTCTTCGTGGTCGATGATGACCGAGCAATTGAGCTGGGAGAACTTGGGTGGCAACGTCTCGGCACGGCGTGGGCCGGTCGCCCCGAGACGGTCCGGGTTCATCTTTGTCCAATCGCTGACCACCAGCGCCAGATCCTGAACGTTGTAGTAGGTGGAGACACGCCGTCCCAGCCGCTCCAGAAGGGCCAGTCGATCGTCCTTTTCCAGTGCGTCGTTGTCGGCGTCGGCCGCCATCAACAGGACCTCGTCGAAAAGCCGCGGCAGCTCGTTGCCGACGAACGTACGCATCGCTTGAACGGCATTCATCAACGCGAAGTTTCCCATGCTGTGCGCCATCAGATGAACGCGTTGCTCGCACAAATCCAGCTCGCGCGGTTGTCCCGGGCGGACCATCGGTCGGCGCACCGTGCGCACGAAATCGGCGGCCTTGAGGATTCCGCGAGCGATTGCCAGGCCGGAGGCAGCCGCATCCTTTCGGTCGTTTCGGTACGACTTGAACGGGATCTTCTCACCGTCCGAAGGCCATGTGAACACCAGCCAGTTCATCGGTCGCTGCCCGAACCAGCGCTTCAATTCGGCGGTGCGCAAAAGGGCTTCCTTGAAGGTGAAGTCGTAACCGTGGACGTAGAACATGGTGTCGCGCTCGTGCTTACCCATCTTGGCCTGAAGGTGGGAGAACAGCGCCTTGCTGCCGAGCTTCTGGCCCTCCGGGGCCTTGGTGTCGAGGCTCTCGTCGAAAACCTCGAAGGTAATGTCGTCGACGCTGTCGCCGGGAACGTCCGCGACCCCGAACCGGACGTTGTCCAAGCCGTCGGGGCCAAAACCGGGACCGAAATCCCGCGGCCGGCGCTGTGGGATCGGATTGCGGTTGGTGGCAAAGTAGATTGTCGTCATGGTTTCACCCCCTAAATCACGCGAAGCACCGCGACACTTCCAATAGCAATCCGGGCTCGCCCGACCGACAACTTTTCCATGTTTTGCCGCCTAGATCCAGTTCGATAACCCCCGCTTATGGCGGTGATCGGTTGCAGGCGGTCGCGGCGGCCCGGCCGTCTATAGGCGCCTCCGTATCAGAAGATCGCGAAGATGGCGATGATCGCGAACCATAGAGCGAAGCTGCTGACGATGTCGTTGTTGTCGGTATTCATGATCCCCTCCGTCCTCATCTAAATCCAAGGGTAACCGCATCCGTCGGCCGGTTCTGTGAACGGGGTCACAAAACCATAAAAATTTTACAATAATTGAGAGTAAGACGCACTCGCAGGTGTGCCGACCCGCCGCGCGCCAAGCCACCCTCCCTCTGCAGGTTCGAATCCCAGCCGGGGTCTTGGGACCGGCCCGGGCCCGGCTGCCGTCGGTCCCATGAAAGAGTCGTCATGGCGACGGAAGGTCTCGATCGACGTCGAAATCCGACATATCTGGGTGCTCATCGGCACCCCATAACCGCGGATCGCGCACAATTCGGACGAGACGACGATGAACCATGCCTATACGGACCCCGTTGCCAAGCTGCTGACCTACGGTGAGGTCGGCACCCTCACCCGGCGCGAGCCGTGGTCCGACTACGGCGAGCTCGGGTTCACCGAGGAGCACATTGCCGACCTCATCCGCATGGCGACCGACCCCGACCTGCACCTTTCGCCGCAGGACAGCGCCGAGGTACGGGCACCGGTTCATGCGTGGAGGGCGCTGGCGCGGTTGCGAGCGGTGGGGTCCGCCCGTGGGGCCCGGGAACCCGCTCAGTATTGCTCGGTTCCGCCCAGGGTGCGCAGGCGATCGCTGAGGACTTGTGCGTCGGGGTCCCGTTTGACCCGGGTGCGCGGATGGTAGGTGACAACGCCGACGACGAGCAGGCCGAGATAGAACAAGGCGCCGATCAGCAACACCACCGGCCCGGGGACCGGCCCGACCGCCGTTCGATCCCACAACTCGCCGAACGACGTGAGCGGCGTCGGGTGCACCCCGATCTTGCTCCAATAACTGACGATCTGGATGACGAAGATCCATCCGTAGTTGCGCCGAAGGCGCAAGCCGGTCGCGTCGAGCAGGCTCAGGTGCAGCCGCAGGCCGCTCAGGTCGTCGGCAAGCACGTCGTTCCAGCCGTTGTCGGTGGAAATCCGTTTGGAGCGCAGGAGCGGATCGTAGAAACACAACTCCATCACCCGCACACGGGTGTTCCAGATGTCGAAATACTGACAGCGGCGCGCCTCGAACAGCAGGAATGCGCCGAGCAGGAACGAGATGAGGACGATCGGCAGGGGCGTCGCCTGGACCGAACTGAAGGTCACCGACAGGGCGATGCCGGTGGTGACGACGGCCCAGTTGGTGGTGGTGTCCAGCCGGGTGCGCCAGACGGTGCTGCGGTACATTTCGCCGCGGTAGAGGTGGGTAAGGGCGCCGATCTCGGCAGTGCCGTAGTCGCGGGTCTGCGGGTCTTCGCGGGTGTCTGTCATGGGCTAGCCTCGTTGTTGGAGCGCCGCCGACGCGGCGCCGGACTCGTCACTTTCAGATGGGAAGCCGCGTGGGAAATGCCTCGGGCGAAGTTTTCGCCGGGGGGCGGAGGCGGAGCAGCCTGACGATCTGCAAGGATTCGCCGCCGTCGCAGAAGACGATCAGGTGCCGCCTTCGGTGCGGTCGTAAAGGCCGGGAGGGAAATCGTCGCGGGCCGGGTTGCCGTCGGTCGCCTGAAAAGGGGGTCATGCCGTCGGAAGTCCTCGATCAGTGTCGAAATTCGACATATTCTGGGTGCTCATCGGCACCCCGTGACCACCGATCGCGCAGAACATGGACGAGACGACGATGAACGACGCCTATACGGATCCCGTTGCCAAGCTCCTGACCTACGGCGAGGTCGGCACCTTCGCCTCGGCCGAGCCGTGGTCCGACTACGGCGAGCTCGGTTTCACCGAGGAGCACATTGCGGAGCTGATCCGAATGGCGACCGACCTCGATCTCCACAACTCGGGGTCGGAAAGCGCCGAGATATGGGCACCGCTTCACGCTTGGAGGGCGCTGGCCCACCTGCGGGCCGTCGAGGCCGCCCGGCCGTTGGTTCTTCTGTTCGAGCGGTTACCACACGATGACTGGGTTTTCGAGGAGCTTCCGACGGTGTTCGCGATGATCGGGCCGGCGACGATCCCGACCCTGGAAGCCTTTGTCGGAGACGACGGCGTCGAGGAGTACTGCCGGATTTCGGTTCCGCGATGCTTGGAATACATCGCCAGGGATCATCCCGGTGAGCGCGACGCCTGCGTCGGGGTGCTGGTCCGCCAGCTGGAAAAGTTCGAAACCAATGGCGACACGCTGAATGCCTTTCTGATCTCGAGCCTCATCGACCTCGACGCGACCGAGGCCATCGACCTGATCCGCCGAGCGTTCTCGCGGGACCGGGTCGACCTGAGCGTCGCAGGCGACATCGAGGAAGTGGAGATCGAGATGGGGCTCCGGACCCACAGGTCGACGCCACGGCCGCGTTTCAACCTTTTCGACCACTACATCGAGTTCCCGGGCCTCGCCGACCACGACATCGATGATCCGCCCTTCGGATACCCCCCGCCCCGGCGTGTCGCGAAGGTGGGCCGAAACGACCCGTGCCCCTGCGGAAGCGGCAAGAAATACAAGAAGTGCTGCCTGGACTGACCCTTTCGGACCACGAGCCGTCAGCCGAGCACCGCACGGCGGCGGGCGAGGCTGTCGCAGGACCAGTATTCGTTGCGATCGTAGTAGTCCTCGACCGCCGGAATGCCCGGCGGCAGGACGATCCAGGGCTGCTTCGAACTCGTGTAGATGTGGATTTCGGGCGGCAAGCGATTCGGGTTGCCGGTTCTCAGAACTCGAGGGACAAACCGGCCGACCAACCATCGACGTCCTCGCCGACGATCAGCGAGGCGCGCACGCTGAGGCCTGAGATTCCCTCGACAAACTCCGGATAGATGACGGCGACACCGCCACCGAGCTCGAAGAAGGAGTCGAAGCCAAGGGCGTCCTTCTGATCGCCAGGAAGGTAGGTATATCCCGCGAAGCCGATCCAGCGTGTCGCACGCCCGAAGATGGTGAGCGGAGTCGGTCCGTCGACCTCCGCCCGGGTGTTGAACACGCCGAAATCGTCTGCCGTTTCGAGGACGGAGTCGGACGCATCGAAATTGCGGGCGTAGAAGTGATTGTAACGGGCGTCGGCGACGAGTTCGATGCTCTCGCCCAGGCGCCATGCCGAGCGCGCCTGAAGCGCGCCGCCGAGAAGCAGGGTGTTGATCGTCAGATCGGAGATCAGACCGGAGGAGGCCGCTTCCAGGTCCTGGGCAAACGGCCCGTTGAAGCGCGAATCTCCGGTGATCCGCGAATAGCCCGCCAGAAAGATCGGCCGCAGGCTGAGGTGCGGAACGATCGGTATCGTCGCGCCGATCCCGGCGAGAGCCGAGTAGGTGTCGAAGTCGGCATTGATCCTCGTCGCTTGTCCCGGGACAAGATCGAGCGACTCCTTGTCGTCGGCATGCGCGTAACCGAGGGTCAGCTCGCCGTAAGGCCGAATACCGGCGATGACCGGAGCGAAGTCGTGTGAAATCGGAAGCTTTGCCGTTCGGAGAGCAAAATCGGTGTCCGGCTCTTTCTGATCGACATCGAAGACGGCGGTGCTGACACCCGGGGTCGCGCCGAAGATGCTCAGCGACTGAAACGCGTTGCCGAGCTTCGAGGACTTTGCCGCCTCGCGCAGCGTTTGGCGGAACGCATCCTCCAAACTTTGGGCCACCGCCTCGGTTGTCGGGGACAGCATGAGGACGACCAGCAACGCGCCACCAAATTCGGTTGTCAACCTCGTCATCTGTACCCTACGAAATTCCAAAGCTGATCATCGTTCCTGGATACACCATACCTTTGGCGGCCGTGTCACCAGGACAAAGAGTCTGCTCCCGGATCCGACCACGAGCCGTCAGCCGAGCACCGCACGGCGGCGGGCGAGGCTGTCGGCGGGCCAGTACTTGTCGCGATCGTAATATTCTTCGACAGCCGGAATGCCCGGTGGCAGGACGATCCACGGCTGCTTCGAACTCGTGTAGATGTGGATGTCGGGCGGCAGTCGGTCCGGTTCGTCGAGGGTGCCGACGCGGACGAAGCAGACCGCATCGCCGGCGCCGGCATAGTGGCTCCACAGGGCGACGCGGCAGTTCGGACAGCGAACGATCTTCTGTCCCTTGCCGCTGTTCGACGGCGTGTTCACCGTCTCCGGGGCGCCCCTCACGAGAACGACGCGATCGGCTTCGATCATGGCGTTGAGGGCGAAGGATGCGCCTGTTTCGCGCTGACACCAGCGGCAGTGACAGCAGTGAACGATCATCGGTCCGCTGGTCATGCGATAGCGCACGGCGCCGCAGGTGCAGCCGCCTTGAAATACGTGCTCCTTTCCACTGCCACCAAACCCGTTTTCCTTCCCTAAGAGCCTGTGTCGGAATTAGGCCAGTTTGGTGTCTTCGGGCGCGGTCTCGCCCTCGGGGGCAGCGCCCGCCTTGGCCTGCGCCTCGCGGGCCTTGGCGATCAGACCGTTGGTCGCGTTGGCGAGGTTCTGGACGGTGCCGCTCAACTGATTGACGGGGATGACCAGGGTGCCCGCCGGTTCCAGCTTGTTCTCGGCGTCCAGCGATCCGAGGGTGATGCGGACGACGCCATTGGCGAGGCTGACGCTGATTATGCCATCGGTGAAGATGACGGGCGGTTGTTGGGCCATGCACGAACTCCTGAACGGGGGAAAATGGTGAAAGGGCGGAACCGCGTGCGGATATCCGCGCCGCCACGTTAACGGCACGCCCCAGGTAACTCAACCGGACAACGCCGACCGAGGGTCCGATGCGAGCGGTCAACATCCGGCACGCCGACGATTTGATGGTTGGTGGGAGCACGCATGGTGCAATACCAGGCGGATTGCGTCAGCCCGATCTCAGAGCCTGACCGGTTGTGCGGTGTGAGACGAGATGAAACTTGGCGATCTACGAAGCGGCTGGACCGCCGATAACACGTGCGACGTCGGCCGGGCGATCTACGAAGCCGTTCCCATCCCGGAGCGACCCGATTGGGCGGCTTCAATCGTTTTGTACACCGCCGGGGACCTCATGTTTCCCGAGCTACAACGCCTTGTGGACATCTCATTCAACCCGGCTCGATGGCTTGAAGCACACGAGGCGTTTCAACAGGTCCGCCAACTGACTCTGAATAACCAAAGGCGCATATTTTTCAAATCGAGACTTCAATTGGTTCTGGATATCGGCGAGACGGCGGCGAAGGTCATCTACAATGCCTCGGGTGGGGCAGCTCCATTTGACCCTCATGCGGGGTGGCGCATGGCCCCCGGAGTAAAGCGCCCGGCCGAAAAAATCGCAGATCCCACATTTGAACCCAGATCGCCACGCTTGAGAACGTCACGGGCCTGACCGATGAGGTTGCCCTTGAAACAAGCGGCTATTTGCCGACCCACGCTGCCTAGAGGCTGCGCAGTCGGTTTAGTTGCAATTGCCCATCGAATCGATGGCCGGGTTAGAATGCGCGGGTATGTGATGACCGGTACGACCTATGCAATCGGTGGCCTGGCCAGCTTCTGGTTTATTGAGCGCGTCGCGCAAATTGTTTAGTGCCAAATCAACGCAGCTTCAGCGTCTGCCTAATAGTGCTCCCAGACTGCCTGTAGAACCACGAACAAGAACGCCGTCGAACAGCCAAACATCAGCACCCCGGTTATCGCGATCAGCGTGCCGAGATGTCTCCAGGGATACTTCAGCAGGATGTCGCCGTAGCCCAGCGTTGTGATCGATGCAGCGGTGAAGTAGACACCCTCGGTAATACTGGGTAACAGCCGTGTCCAGCGCAAAAAAAGGCCCCATACCGCGGCCTCCGCAACGTGCGCCAACATGAGTGCGAAGAAGCAACCGAGCAGGAGAATCTTACCAGTATGTTTTGGTCCCAGATGCTCCAGCATCCATGCCTTGAAACGGAGCATCTCGCCGACCACATCAAAAATCACCACCACATGAAAATAAAACAACACAAGCGCCAGCAGCACTGCAAAGCCATAGATCCCGACAATCCTTCTACGGGAAGGAGGAAGATGCTTGTCCATCTTTGTTCCATCTGACGTGTTTTGACGCACGCCTCCGTTTTCGGGCAGTGTTTCAAATGGCTTGCTGTTCACTCGTGTATCCTCCTTCAGGGCTGACATCAATCCCATGGCATCGGGTGTAGTTGTTTCAGGCAATCGCCCGGGTTTTTTGTTGTCGGTACCTTCTCATTTTTGTGAGCAGCAAAGAAAACGAGAAGGGTGGAAGGCCCTTGAATGACAGCGCTTTAAGGCGATCAGCCATTACATTGTCTTTGCTACGCCGATGGTGCGAGCCTTCATGGAGTCGTAGATTGGCGAATTGCCCATCAATGTGGGAACGGCCATAGCCGCGAAAGAAGCCCAGAGCATGGGTAATGCCTGATTGAAAGCACCGGTCATCTCGAAGATCAGGATCATTCCGGTCACTGGCGCACGAACCGTTGCGGTTAAAAAAGCCGCCATTCCGGCGATAGCAAAGGTGATTGGGGTCGCGCCGGAATCTGCCACGAACTGTGGGCACAGCAGACCGAATCCCAGGCCAAGGCAGGCACCCAACGCAAGGATGGGCGCGAACAGGCCACCAGGCGTGCCCGCGGCATAGGACAGCGGGCCGAGTAGAAACCGAACGGCGAAAATGAGGGGTAATGCTGTCAGCCCGATTCCACCGACGAGAGCCTGCTGGGAAATCGTATCGCCGCCGCCGACCATGTGCGGGGCAAACCATGCTAGCGCACCCACCAGTGCACCGATAAAGAGTGCCCGAACCTCCGGTCGCCAACGGGTCAAACCGTCAAACAGCGCACAGGTTTTGATAATTAACCGGTTGTATGCAACCCCTGCCAGCCCGGCCAGGATACCCAATAAGGCAAAGATGGGGCCGGTCCAGGAGCCGGGATTGGGGAGTTCTGCCACATTGAAATCAGGTTGCCGCCCGAGCAATAGTGATGCTACCGCGATGGCCGAACAGGAGGTGCCCAGTGCGGCGATGGCAATCCGGATATCAAATCGACGGACCAGTTCCTCCAGCACGAATACCGCTCCGGCTATAGGGGCATTGAAGGCCACGGCCAGCCCGGCACCGGCACCCGATGCGAAAAGGGCAATACGATCAGTGGTTGGCAGCCGGAAAATACTTCCGCAGAATTGGGCCAGGTTGGCGCCCATTTGCACGCTGGGACCTTCCCGTCCGAGCGCTAAACCACCCCCTATAGCGAACAGGCCACCCATAAATTTGATGGGCAGCAGTAGCAGCGGGGCGGCGGGCAACTTGCCCTCGATCACCGCCTCGACGTGGGGAATACCGCTGCCAGCCGCAGGTTGCCCGGAACGCTGCACCAGCCAGGCAGCAAAAGCGGTGGTTGCTGCAACCGTGGCACAAACCAGAACGAAGCCCAGCACCGGCCACTGGTGGGCCCAGGTGATCGTGTCAGTGCGAGCAGTGTTCATGTGTTCCAGTGCCACCCGAAAGCACCCGATGACAAGGCCGATTGCGGCGCCTGTGAGAAGCGACAACAGGGCCAGTTTTGCCAGGCCAAACTTTCCACTTTCACTGGCCTGGACCCCTTCGGGGTTCGTACTCATAGCTGCAAGATTCCTGAGGTTTGAGGGAGTAGTGATTCAGTCATTCGCGTCTCTCCATAGACAATGCGTAACCCTCGAAAAAATGAATCAAAAATTGAACCAGAGCAAAAATAATTAATGTATGGCAACTATTTAGCCTGCTCCTGACAAGCCTGACTATGGGATAAGACATAAGAAATATTGATCAGGTTTCGAGATTAAATGACCAGCCTGCGGCCATTCAGAAAACACTCTCGAAAACTCAAATGATCGAAGAGGTCTAAACTCGTATATCTTTTTCGCTCACCTTCGAAACGTGGAGCGAACAAATATTTACCAAAGAATTCCACAGTGGCGTCCTTGCTGCTTGAATGCTGTTGAGCTGGAATTGCTTCCCAGCGAGAGGAGGCGATGTGCCAAGTGGCCAGGTGGCGCCCTGGGCGGGGGTATCAGCCGACATTCCCCAGATAACCTCTGGAATGGGTCCCGATGATAGCCGAACAGGCCGGATTGGCAAACCACGCATCGCGTCTTTCCGATGGACGCATTTCCGCTGCAAGGCCCCGTGGTGGCCCAATTTGGTCCACCTCGTCCGGACACACCTCTCCCTTCGTCACCCCGCGCTCTCCTCCTGATTCAGCCTGCGGCAAAGGCCGGCGGTCGCAGTTCATCGATGCGCCGCAGAATTTTCCGGAACAGGTCGCGAGGCACGGCGACTTCCGCCATCTGAAACGTGACGTATCGGCCATGACCGACGACCTTGGCCCCGATCTTGACCAGCTTCTCCCGCAGGGAGGTCAGCGACCAGTGCTCCACCTCCTTCGGCAACGCCAGGGTTCGCATGAAGTTGGCGAGGTTGTATGCCAAGGCATGAAGCTGGAGCCGGACCTCGTTGTTGCGGACCTTGCGGCAGGACAGCCGGGTCCACTTGATGGCGTTCTTGCCCTCCTTGATCCACTGCTCCGCCGTGCCCCGTTGATTGTAGAAGGCGACGACCCGGGCGGCCGGACGGCTCAGGTTGGTGACGATAAACCCGACGCGGGGATACAGTTCACCGGGATGCCATTCGACCTTGGCGACCACGCGGCGTTTCGTGCCCCACGATCCGGCCTGATCGCTGAAGCTGGCATGGAGCAGGTCAGCCGAAGGGGCCATTGTAGGCCGTGCCCTCCTGGTCGCCGTCGGTCGGGCCGACGCTGGAATCCATGTCGAGGGTCACTGTCTTCGAAGGACGGCGGTCGTGAACCCGGTCGATCCAAACCCCGGACAGGTCGGCAAGGGCGGCGATATTATCGTCGGTGGACAGGAACTCGGTCTCGAACCGTCCCATCTGACTGGTCGAGGGCGCGGACGTCGCCCATTGGTCCGAGAACCGCGGAACCGAAACGGCCTCCCTGATCGACGTCGACATCATTTCGGGGCAATAACGTCGCGCGGCCGCCGAAGACGGCGACGCTCCCGAAGTTCCGATTACGCGTGCCACAACGCGGTCACTATTGCCTTTGATAGTCAATCGTTTCCGGTTATTAGGAGCGCCGCGCGACCGGTTGTCGCCCAATTCCCACGTATCTTGGCCACGCTTTTTTGGAGAGACAAATGACCCTTGCTCAAAAGCTCGGCGCCGAGTTTCTCGGCACTTTCTGGCTGGTCTTCGGCGGTTGCGGTAGCGCCGTCCTCGCCGCCGCGTTCCCGGACGTCGGGATCGGCTTCGTCGGTGTCGCCCTGGCGTTCGGGCTCACCGTGCTGACCATGGCCTATGCGGTCGGCCACATCTCCGGCGGCCACTTCAACCCGGCGGTGACCATCGGCCTGTGGGCCGGCGGCCGGTTCCCGACCGGCGAGATCATTCCCTACTGGATCGCCCAGGTGGCCGGCGCCATCGCCGCCGCCGCCGCGCTTTACGTCATCGCCAGCGGCAACGCCGAGTTCGCGCTGTCCGCGGGTTTCGCCGCCAACGGTTTCGGCGAGCACTCGCCCGGCGGCTATTCGATGACCGCGGCGCTGGCGGCGGAGCTCCTGCTCACGTTCTTTTTCCTGGTGATCATCATGGGGGTCACCGACAAGCGGGCGCCGGCCGGGTTCGCGCCGCTCGCCATCGGATTGGCGTTGACGCTGATCCACCTGATCAGCATTCCGGTCACCAACACCTCGGTCAACCCGGCGCGCAGCACCGGCCAGGCGATCTTCGTCGGCGATTGGGCGATGGCGCAGCTCTGGTTTTTCTGGGTCGTCCCGCTGATCGGCGGCGCCCTCGGCGGCTTCGTCTACCGCCAGCTCGGCGGCAAGGGGCAGACCGACGCGTAAGCCGTCGCAGTCACGCCCGGTCGAGTTCGTCCCTCAGAAGCTCGAGGGAGAGCCACTCCTCCTCGGCGGCGGCGAGATCGGCGGTGGCGGCGTCCAGTGCCGCTGCCGCTTTCTCGAAACCGGCAGGGTCGCGGGCGTAGAGGCCGGGATCGGCGAGGGTCGTCTGCAGCCGGGCGATTGAGGCCTCCAGCGCTTCGATCGTGGCCGGCAGGGTCTCGTGGGCGTGCTTCTGCTTGAACGACAGCTTGCGCTTGGCGGCCGGTTGCGTCGTCGGCTTCGGCTTTTGCGGTTTCGCCGCCGGTTTCGCCGCTCCGTCGCTCCCGCCGCCGCGTCGCTGGGCGACCATGTCGGAGTAGCCGCCGGCGTACTCGATCCAGCGGCCTCCCCCCTCGGCGGCGATCACCGAGGTGACCACCCGGTCGAGGAAGTCGCGGTCGTGGCTGACCAGCAGCACCGTCCCCGGGTAGTCCGCCAGCATCTCCTGGAACAGGTCGAGGGTTTCCAGGTCGAGGTCGTTGGTCGGCTCGTCGAGCACCAGCAGGTTGGAGGGCTGTGCCAGCGCCCGGGCGAGGGTCAGCCGGCCGCGCTCGCCGCCGGAAAGCGCACCGACCGGGGTGCGCGCCTGTTCGGGGGCGAACAGGAAGTCCTTCATGTAGCCGATCACGTGCTTCGGCTTGCCGGCGACGTGGACGGTATCGCCGGCGCCGCCGGTCAGCGCCTCGACGAGCGTCGATGCCGGATCGAGGCTTTCACGCCGCTGGTCGAGAAAGACCATCCGCAGGTTGGCGCCGAGACGCACCGTCCCGGCGTCGGGGGCGAGAGCGCCGGTCATCAACTTGAGCAGGGTGGTCTTGCCGGCGCCGTTGGGGCCGACGATGCCGAGCCGGTCGCCGCGCTGGATGCGGAGCGAGACGTTGTCGACGACCGGCGGGCCGCCATAGGACTTGGAAATCCCGGTAGCCTCGGCGACCAGTTTGCCGGAGAGGTCGCCCTCGGTGACCGTCAATTTCACCGCTCCGGCGGCGCGCCGTTGCTCGCGCCGCTGTTTGCGCATGGTCTCGAGCACCCGCAGCCGCCCCTGGTTGCGCCGGCGGCGGGCGGTGACGCCGCCGTAGTGCAGCCACTCGGTCTCGCGGGCGATCCGACGGTCGAGCTTGTGGCGGTCGAGCTCCGCCTGTTGGAGAAGGTCGTCGCGCCAGCCCTCGAACTGGGCGAAGCCGCGGTCGAGCCGGCGTGTGGCGCCGCCGTAGAGCCAGAGGGTGCTCCGGGACAGGGTTTCCAGGAACCGCCGGTCGTGGCTGATCAGCACCAGGGCCGACGGCAGGCCGGCGAGGGTCGCCTCCAGCCATTCGATCGCCGGCAGGTCGAGATGGTTGGTCGGCTCGTCGAGGAGCAGGATGTCGGGGGCCGGCGCCAGCGCCCGGGCAATGGCGCAGCGCCGGGCCTCGCCGCCGGAGAGCCGCGCCGGATCCTCGGTACCGCCGAGGCCGAGTTGTTCGAGCAGCGTCTGCGCCCGGTGCGGGTCGTCGCCGGGACCGAGGCCGGCCTCGACGAAGGCGCGGGTGGTCGCAAAACCGGAGAGATCCGGTTCCTGAGGCAGGTAGCGGATGGTCGCGCCCGGCTGCACGAAGCGCTCGCCGCGATCGGCGTCGATCAACCCGGCGGCAATCCTGAGCAACGTCGACTTTCCGGAGCCGTTGCGCCCGACCAGGCACAACCGCTCGCCCGCCGACAGCGACAGCTCGGCGCCTTCGAGCAGCGGCACGCCACCGAAGGTGAGATGGATGTCGCGGAGGATGAGGATCGGTGGCGCCATGGACCGCCGATGTAATGCCACGCCTCCGCCGGCGCAAGCCCGGGGCTTCCGGAGGGTGTACCGCGGGCGTAGGCTGCATGCTATGATCGGCGGTGATGAACAAATACTTGGATCTATACGAGGCACCATGAAGGCTGCGAAAGCGAACGACACGGCCGGATCGCAACCGGCCTCCGCAGTAAAGAAGAACGACGAGGTTCCCGACATCGGGGTCGCCGAGATCGACGATGCGCACCATCGGCTTGTCGCCCATTATCGCACGCTGCTGGGGATGCTGAAACGTCATCACGACACGCACGAGTTCGCGTTGATGTACCATATCTTCATCCATCGGATGCGCCGGCACTTCGAGCGCGAGGACCGGTTTTTGGAGGAGATCGGCTACGACGACCGCGACCATCACCGGTTGCTCCACAGAAAACTCATGCGCGACGCCGAGGATTTCCTGGTGGATCTGGTCAGGAGGAGCGACAAGGCCGAGGCGGTGGCGGTGACCACGTATCTGGAGCACTGCATGATCAACCACACCACCACCCACGACCGCAAAGTCGGCGAGTTCCTGGCGAACCGCACCTGGCCAACCTGAGAGCCTGACCTGGGCCGCCGGCGCCATCGGCAAGTAATCGGGCGGGGACCGGAAGGGAGGCCGGTGCGATGGAGTGGCAGGGGCTTCTCGGAATTCCGGTCATTGTCGCCGTCGCCTGGGGTCTCGGCGAACGCCCACGTCGGATCCCGTGGCGAATTGTGGTTGGTGGCCTCGGGCTGCAGGTGGCGCTCGCGGTTCTGCTGTTGTGGCTGCCGCCGGCCCGGGAGCTGTTCGGGGCGGCGACCGTCGCTGTCGAAAGCCTGCAGACGGCGACCCGCGCCGGCACCTCTTTCGTCTTCGGCTACCTCGGCGGCGGCGAGCCGCCGTTCGACACGACCTTCGCCGGGCGGACGTTCATCCTCGCCTTCCAGGCGCTGCCGCTGATCCTGCTGGTCAGCGCCCTCAGCGCGCTGTTGTTTTACTGGCGGATCCTACCGCCGATCGTCCGCGGCTTCGCCTGGGCGCTCGGCCGCTCCCTCGGCATCGGCGGCGCGGTCGGCGTCGCCGCCGCGGCCAACGTATTCGTCGGCATGGTCGAAGCGCCGCTGCTGATCCGTCCCTATCTGGCGACGATGAGCCGCGGCGGGCTGTTCGCGGTGATGACCTGCGGCATGGCGACGATCGCCGGCACCGTGTTCGTCGTCTACGCGACCATTCTCTCGCCGGTCCTGCCCGACGCCGCCGGCCACCTGTTGACCGCGTCTCTGATCAATGCCCCGGCGGCGCTCGCCCTCGCCGCGATGATGATCCCGCCGGAGGACGAACCCAGGCAAGTGCCCGCCGTATCGTCGACCGACGTCCACAGCAGCATGGAGGCGGTGGTCAAGGGCACCGTCGACGGCGTCCAGCTGCTGATCAACGTCACCGCGATGCTGGTGGTGATGGTGGCGCTGGTCAGCCTCGCCAACCAGATCCTCGGACTGCTGCCCGACGTCGGCGGCGCGGCGCTGACCCTGCAGCGGGGGCTCGGCTGGGTCGCGGCGCCGCTGGCCTGGCTGATCGGCATCCCCTGGGCCGAGACGGTCACCGCCGGCGGCCTGATCGGCACCAAGGTGGTGCTCAACGAGTTCATCGCCTACGTCGACCTCGCCGGACCCACGGGCGAGGCGCTGTCCGAGAAAAGCCGACTAATCCTCGCCTACGCCCTCTGCGGGTTCAGCAACTTCGGCAGCCTCGGGATCATGATCGGCGGACTGACGACGATGGTCCCCGAGCGGCGCGCCGACATCATCGCCATGGGCCCGCGCACCATCGTCTCGGGCCTGCTCGCCAGCTGCCTCACCGCCGCCGTCGTCGGGCTGATCGTGTAGGCGCACCGCAGCACGATTCATCCCGCCGGAGGGCCCTTGAGCTCGATCGTATTGCCGTCGGTGTCGCGGATGTACAGCGACGGCCCGTCTCCCTCGGCGCCGTAGCGGGTGGCGGCCTCGCCGACCTCGACCCCATGCGACGTCAAATGCGCGCGCAGGGCCGCTTCGTCGAAGTCCTCGATGCGCAGGGCGAGGTGGTCCATGTTGCGCCCCTCCTCGCCGGGCGGCGCGCCACCGGCGCGTCCAAGCTTGCCGTCGACCGCCACCAGGTCGATCAACGACCGGCCGGCGCGAAGCTGGACCAGACCGAGGTCGTCGACGCGCCGCTCCTCGCGGCAACCAAGGACGTCGCAGTAAAAGCGCAGGGCCGCCTCCAGGTCGGTGACGCGCAACACCACGTGGTCGATGCCGAGCGGTACGATCGTCATCGGTCGTTTCCTCCCTTCGATGAGCGCCAAACCCCGAGATGGAAACCCCGGCGGCGAAAAACACCCAAAAAGGACAAGGCACCGGCGTGCTATTGTCGACTTCGGGAATCCAACGGCCAGAGTGAAGGGCGTCCGCCCCGTGAGAGATCATTGACCGGAACCGATTTCATCGCCGCGTTGCCGTCGTTCACCCGGTTCGCCGACGTCGCCGATCCGGACCGGTTCGTGGCGGCGCCCGATGATTGGCGTATCTACTGCTGCGATGTGGTCAACTCCACCGGGGCGATCGAGCAGGGGCGCTACAAGACGGTCAACATGGTCGGCGCCGCCTGCATCATCGCCGCGATCAATGCCGCCGGCGGGACCGAGATCGCCTACGTGTTCGGCGGCGACGGCGCCACCATCCTCGCTCCCGACGCGCTGGCGCCGGCGATCGACCGGGCGCTGACCCGCACCCGCCGGCTGGCCCGGGACGGGTTCGGACTCGCCCTGCGGGTGGGGGCGGTGCCGGTCGCCGAAATCCGGGCGCACGGCGCCGACCTCGGCGTCGCCATGTTCGAGCTCAGCCCCGGCAACCGCACGGCGATGTTCAGCGGCGGCGGTGCGGCGCTGGCCGATCGGCTGGTCAAGAGCGACACCGACGGCGCCTATGGGCTCGGCGAGGCGGACGAAGAGCCGCCCGACCTGGAGGGACTGTCGTGCCGATGGGAACCGCTCGCCGCCCAACACGGCCACATGGTGTGCATGCTGGCGTCGGCGATCCCGGAGGACCCGCGGACCCGGGCGCGGATCTACGGCGATTTGATCGCCGCGATCGAACAGGTCCTCCAACCCAACATCGAGACGGCGCGGCCGGTGCGGGCGGACAACATGCGGTTCCGCTGGCCGCCCCGGGGGTTGGGGCTGGAGACGACGATGACCCGCGGCCACCGGCCGCGCTGGGCCCACGCGCTCGCCCTTGGTGTGCAGAGCCTGTTCCAGGCGATCGCCGAGTGGTTCGACCGCAAGATCGGCGACTACCACGCCCCGGTCTACCGGTTGGAGCTGCGCGCCAACTCGGATTACCGGCGGTTCGACGACGTGCTCAGGCTGATCCTCGACTGCACCCCGGAGCATCGGCAGGCCATCGAGGAACTCCTCGCCGCCGCCCACGGGTGCGGCGAAATCGTCTACGGCACCCACCGCTCGGACGCGGCGCTGATGACCTGCCTGCTGTTCGATCTCAAGGACTCGCGCCACCTGCACTTCATCGACGGCACCGACGGCGGCTTCACCTACGCCGCCCGCGGAATGAAGGCCCAAATCGCCGGACTCACGGAATAGAGATCAGTCGTTGAGGGCCGACCACATCTCGCGGCCGCGCTCGGCGATCATCTCGTAGGTGAGCCGGCTGGCGATGACATTGCCGGCTCGATAAGCCGCGGCGCCGATCGCCGGACGCCGGGCCGCACAAGTGCACAAATCCCTCCAAAGCTACGTAGTGCTCTGGTTTCACATGCAACGACTGTCAAGCTTGATGGCGATCGGGTTCCGAGAGCACGCCGCGGCGGATCTGGTCGAGCTCGATCAATTCGAACAGAGCCCGGAAGTTGCCCTCGCCGAACCCTTCGTTGCCCTTGCGCTGGATGATCTCGAAGAAGATCGGGCCGATCACCGTCTCGGTGAAAACCTGAAGCAGCAACCCCTGCCCTTCGCTCGGCGCGCCGTCGATCAGGATGCGGTCGCGCCGCAGCCGGTCGAGGTCCTCGCCGTGGCCGGGCACGCGTTCGTCGACGGCCTCGTAGTAGGTGTCCGGGGTGTCGAGCAACGCCACGCCGCGCGCGCGCAACCTCTCCACCGTGGCATAGATCTCGTCCGTACCGAGCGCCACGTGCTGGATGCCTTCGCCGCGATAGGCCTCGAGATACTCCTCGATCTGCGACTTCTCGTCGGAGGAACTCGTTGATCGGGATGCGGATCTTGCCGCACGGGCTGGTCATCGCCCGGCTCTTCAGCCCGGTCAGCTTGCCTTCGATGTCGAAGTAGCGAATCTCGCGGAAATTGAACAACCGCTCATAGAACGTGGACCATTGATCCATGCGGCCGCGGTGGACGTTGTGGGTGAGATGATCGATATAGGTCAGCCCGACGCCGCCGTCCCCCTGCGCCGCCGCTTCGACGGGGACGAAATCGACGTCGTAGATGCTGTGGTCGCCATGGCGGTCGACCAGGTAGATCAGGCTGCCGCCGATTCCCTCGATCGCCGGGATGTTGAGCTCCATCGGCCCGACCTTGCCCTCGACCGACTTGGCGCCGAGCTCGACCGCACGGCGATGGGCAGCGGCGGCGTCCTTGACCCGGAAGGCGATGGCGCAGATCGAAGGCCCATGCAGCCGCGCGAACGCCTGGGCGAAGCTCGCCGGCTCGGCGTTGACGACGAAGTTGATGCCGCCCTGTCGGTACAACACCACGTCCTTCGAGCGGTGACGGGCCACCGCCCGGAAACCGAGTCGCTCGAACAGCGCCCGCAAGCCGGCGACGTCCGGCGCGGTATACTCGATGAACTCGAAACCGTCGGTGCCCATCGGATTGTCGAACAGATCGGCCATCGTCCACCTCCCGCCGTTCCCGGCCGTGCCCCCTTCCCGCGGACAAGGTTACCCCCAACGCCCGGCCGGAACGAGCCTTCGTTCGCCTTTGCTTGCCGAAAAGATTTGGTGAGATCGGTCCGTCGCGTCGGCGCGATGCGATCAGAACCGGTAGTTGACGACAACCCCGCCGAAGAACTGTTGGGAGTTGCCGTCTTCATCGGCCAGCGAGCGTCGGTTGGCGTCACCGATGAAGCGGGTATAGCCGAGGCTGGTTTCAAGGTTGAAGCTTTCGGTGAAGTTGTAGTCGAGGCCGAGGCCGAGACCCACGTCCTTGAAACCGCCGTTGGCATCGGATCTGTCGAGGCCGCTCTTCGCCGAACCGTTGCCGCCGACGACCGGACCCATCGCATTGTCAGCGGCGAAGCTCGATGACAGGCGTGCCGAGAACTGCCAGGATTCCGACACCGGCGTCATGTAATCGGCTCCCAGTTCGAACAGCATGCCGTCGCCAGAGCCCGAGCCGTCTGCTATCCCCTGAAAGTTGAGACCGACCGCGGATCCCGGCATCACCTCGTCGTTCACCAGCAACCCGGCGAACCCGCCGAACTCGGTCCCACCCTCGCCTCGATTCATGGCGTCCGCCCCGGTGGTGTCGGGGTCGAGGCCCGGCTGGCGCTGGCTCACCAGGGGACCGGCCTGGAACGTTAGGCTAGGCGCCAGGTCCGACTTCAACCCCAAGGCCGAGGTCGTTGAAAGTGGGTCCGCGAGCGACCTTCGCCAATCGCGCCTGGCATAGGACAACGGTTGCCGTCCGTAATCCGTCGAACTCGTGTAGTCGCGCGCCACGCCCGCGCCGACGCCCACGCCCTCGGCGACTTCGGTCGTCTGAGCGAACGCCGAGCCGCAGGAAAAAACAACGGCGATTATCGTGGCCACACAGGTCCTGGCCATCATCATGCTGTTTCCTTGGTCGCCGGAATCACTCCTCGCTGCAGAAGGGCTCGCCGGAAACCCAAAAACTGCGCCTCTCCATGGCCCACGAGCAACACCTACTCACCTGATGTCAGCAACGACTTCTCGACCCGCCGGCACCGCTGGTCGACCGCTCAAAACTACGTATGTAAGGATACCGCATTCCGCGTCAATACGCTACTACAGATTGCAGGAGGGGCGTGAGGCGGATGGTTCGATCGGGACGTCGCCGAAGCCAGCCGATCGGGCCGTCCGAGGACGCATTTGCGCGCTGGTTTCGCGGTGGTTACCGGGCCGTCGGGAAGAAGGGAGGACCTGACAGGGACCTCGGGGTCGCCGAACGCTCATCGCCCTTACCTACCCGCCTCGCGGGAGCGATCCTCCAATTCAGTCGGGCGAACGCCTTGACCAGAGCGCCGGACATCTTTCTCAGCTTCCCTCCCGGCGCGGCATGCGCCGCCGCTTCCGTCCGCCGGCCGATGCGGACCAGGTCGACGACCTGGGCTGCATGCCTGTGCAAGGCGGCATGGATCTGCCGGGCGTTATCGTATTCCTCGAGATGCCGATACCGCTTTCCTTCGCCGTAAAGCCACCTACCAAGTTCGCACTGGTCGTCCCGGGCGACGCCCTCGGACTCCATGGTGCCGTTGCCGTAGATGAACTCCCGCAGCTCCGCCATCCACTCGGCATGAGCCCGGAACGGTGACCAATAGTGCATGCGCTCGGATCCGGTTGAAATCGACCGCGCTAGCCTAGTGCATCGATGCCATTCGTCAATGAGCAGGATCGAAATCGACCGCCCGCCGCCGCGGGAAGTAAGGTAATCTGCCTCCAGTACGGAGCTTTTGCGGGGTGAACCGATGACGAAATCCATTGCCGCTGCCGACGTGCCGGCGCTGCTGCGGCCCGGAATGCGGGTCTACGCGCCGGGGCTTTCCGGAGAATCAGCTCTGCTCGTCGACGCCCTTCGCGCCGCTCCGGCGTGCTGTGCCGGCGTCCGTTTCGTCGGCGTATGGCTTCCCGGCTACAACAACGTCGATTACGCCGGCCTTGACCCCACCGCCCGGGCGACCGCGTTCTTCGTCGGACCGGCGCTTCGCCAGTCGTTTGCCGCCGGACGGGTCGACTACCTGCCGATCTCGTACTTCGCCGTCTACGGCTATCTGCGCGACCGGGCGGCCGTCGATCTCGCCTTTCTCCAAGTTTCGCCGCCCGATGCCGACGGCCGCTGCAGCCTCGGGGTCGCCAACGACTTCACCCCCGCGGTTCTCGGCAAAGCGGCCTGCAAGGTCGGCGCACGTCAATCCGCTGATGCCCCGCACCGTCGGCGCCGCGACCGTCGCCGTCGACGACATCGACTATCTCATCGAGGCGCCCCGCCCGCTGCTCGGCGGCGATGACGGCATCGATGCCGAGTTCGACGCCATCGGCCGCCACGTCGCCACCCTGGTACCCGACGGCGCCACCCTCGAGGTCGGCGTCGGCAAGGTTCAGGGCGTGCTCGCGGCGCTCACCGGCAAACGGGATCTCGCCCTGCACACCGGCGCGTTCTCCGATCCGGTGCTGCGCCTGGTCGAGGCCGGCGCGCTGGCCGACCGCGACGGCGCGATCACCGCCGGAGTCGCCTGGGGTAGCGAGGCTCTCTACGCCTTCGTCGCCGACAACCCGCGGGTCCGCTTCGCCCCGGTCGGCGTCACCCACGCCATCGGCACTCTCGGCGGCATCGAGCGCTTCGTCGCCATCAACTCGGTGATCGAGGTCGACCTGCTCGGGCAGGCCAACGCCGAAATGGTTCGCGGCCGCCAGGTCAGCAGCGCCGGCGGCATCACCGACTTCATGCGCGGCGCGCGACTGTCGCCCGGTGGCCTCGCCATCGTCGCGCTGCCGTCGACGACCAAGGGCGGCACGGTCTCGCGCATCGTTCCGCACCTGGACGAGGGCGCTGCGGTCAGCGTCGCCCGCGCCGACATGCAGGTGGTGGTCACCGAGCACGGCATCGCCGATCTCCGCGACAAGCCGGTCGACGCCCGCGCCGAAGCGCTGATCGCCGTCGCCGCGCCGGCTTTCCGCGACCCACTCGCCGCCGCCTGGCGCGAGCGGCGAGGCAACATGTAGGAGCCGCCCATCAGAGCCGGACTTCAGTTCAAGCGGGTCCGCAACTGGCGCAGCAAGTCCTCGATCACGGCGATTTCGCCGTCTCCGCCGGGGCCCGCCAGGAACTCCTCGAGGATGGCGATCGCCGTTTTCACATTGCCGAGCCGGTGATGGAGAACCGCCGTCTCCCACCACAATTCCGTCCGCTGTGGCGCTATTGACGTCATCGTCTCCAGAACTTCGAGCGCCCGCGGCAGATCATTGTCGCGGACGGCGCGAAGCTTGATGTTGTTCTGAAGCCGCACCAGGATGTCGCGGTCGTCGACCGCCGCGTAATGGGCCGGCCCGATTTCGGCGTCGGGGCCGTTGAGTTCCTTCAATCGCTCCCGCAGGTCCTGCGCGATCATCAACTTACCGTCGTGGAACGGATCGATGATCCCCCGTTGCCCGCGGGCCTCGATCCGAACCAGGAAGTGGGAGGGGAAGTTCAGCCCGACGATAGCCGAGCCGTATGCCCGGGCGGCGTGGATGTAGAGGATGCCGAGGGCGACCGGCAGCCCCTTCCGCCGGTCGATGACATCGATCAGATTGGCGTTGCGGACGTCTTCATAGGTTTCCTTGTCGCCTCCGTAACCGTGCCGCTGAACAAGGATTTTGCGCAACAAGGAGACCTGCATGGCGACACCGGGGGTGTCGGTCGCTTCCGCCGCCGTCTCCGCCGACAACGACGCCAGATATTCGCGGTAGGGTTCGATCTCGACCCCCGGGCGATCCAGCGCCGCCAACAAGAGGGCGGTGTCGGCGAGATCGATGGCCGCGTCTTCCCCGGCTCCGATCCCGTGCAACGTTTCCAGCAGCTCCGACCGCCGAGACACGATGGTCCTCCTTGACGTCACGTCGACATGCCGCATGCGCGGCCCCTTCTATTTGCCGTCGTATGCGGGGAGAGGCAAGACGCATCTCCCCACTGCGGTATACCAACGACCGGCCCGGTCACCAGAAACGCGCGGCAACCGAGCGGGCGGCGAATTTCCCGTTTAACGCGAAAGAAAAACGCGCTATGATCGGACAGGCTAGAACAACGACGAGTTCCGCGAGGACCCGGAAACCGTGAACACCTCCTTGACAACGGATCGCGTGCGGGCTCGCCAGATGGCCGACGATATGCTCGAGCACTATCGGACCCAGGGCTTCGCCATCGTCAAGGGAGTCTTCGCGCCGGACGAGATCGAGCAATTGGCGGCAGCGTTCGATCGCATCTATGCGCAGGGCATGCGGCACTCGAAGAGCTTTCGCCACGGCAATGTATTCTACCGCGTCGCCAAGGATGCCAATCTGGGTCAGGTGGTCCGGTACATGCAATGGCCGAGCTATGTCGACGACGTCCTCGACCGTGTCCGCCGCGACCCCCGGATGTGGGACATCCTGCGGCCGTTGATCGGCGCCGATATCAAACAAATCATCAACCAGATGCACTGGAAGCCGCCCGGCGCGGCGGCGGTCGAGTTCGGTTTCCATCAGGACATCCGCTTCCGCCGGCCGCGCAGCGCCTACCGGCACGCGGCGACATCCTATGTGCAGACCGGGATTGCCGTCGATCCGCACCGCCGGGAGAACGGGGCGATGGTTGTCTATCCGGGCAGCCACCGCCTGGGCGAGCTTGCGCTTCCGGAGGGCCGGGTCATGGACACGCCGCTGAGCGAGCGCGACCTGACAAGGATCGGCCTCGACCCCGGCAACGCCGTCTCTCTGGAGCTGGATCCCGGCGATGTCGCGCTGTGGCACCTTTACATGGTGCACGGCTCCGGCCCCAACAACTCGGCCCTGGACCGGCGCCTCTACATCAACGGCTACGTCAAGGCCGAGAACTGCGATCGCGGCGAGTGGACGTTCCGCGACGGGAAACCGGTTCCCCTGGGTGCTCCGGTACTGGTCCACTTCGAGGATCTCTACGCGAAACCGGAGCCCCACTACGTCGACGACTGAGTAGACGGCGCGCCCCCAAGCCACCATATCCGAAACACAATTCGAGGAGGCAAGGCATGGCACAAGCGATGTGGAACGGCGAGGTGATCGCCCGGTCGGACACTTTCGAAAAGGTGGAGGGCAACGTCTATTTCCCGCCCGAGTTGATCAGGCGGGAGTATCTCCAGCCCTGCGAGCGAACCACCGTCTGCGGCTGGAAGGGGACCGCCCGCTATTACGACGTGGTCGTCGGCGGCGAAACGAATCCGGCGGCCGCCTGGTCCTACCCTGAACCCAAGGATGCCGCCGCCCAGATCAAGGACCACGTGGCGTTCTGGAACGGCGTCGAGGTCGACGCGTGAGCGCGCCCGCGGCCGGCCGCAATCACTCCGGGTTCCAGCCGTCCTGCCAGACCTCGAGCGGGACCACGTCGGCGGGACTGCCGTTGTCGCGGAACCACGAGTCGACGGCGTAGATCTGGCCGCTGTCGTTCTCGACGATGGTGGCGGTGAAGTGCGGCAGCCCGTCGCTCAGGATCACCAGTCGGGTGGCGTGGGCGCCGCGCCGGTGCCAGCGGAGCAGGCCGTCCCGTTCCAGCATCCCCAGCAACGTCTTGGTGTTGGAGGTTTCGTCGATGCAGTCGAGCTGGCCGGGATGGAAAAACCCCTTGATGGTACCGCCGATGTCGGTGGTGGTGCCCGCCTTGACGCCGGCCCGCTGCTCGAAGACGGCGACGGTCTCGGCGATCTGCACCCGCTCGGTCGCGGGGTCGGCCGCCGGTTGGCTGAGCGGCTCGGTGATCGCCGCCCATTCCTGGGGATCGAACGACAGCTCCTTGATCGTCTCGCAGGTATTGTCGCGGCAGTAGGCGAACCTCGCCGGCGTCGGGTCGTCGATCCCGGTTTCGGGTAGCGGCGGCGTGCCGCAGCCCTGGAGCGCCCAACCGGCCAACACCATTGCCGTCGGCAATCGCCACCGTGCGATACCCCTGGCGACGATTCGTCTGAGCAACCGGCGCACTCCCAATTCGCGATCCTCGGATCAACGCGAACCCTATCGCACTTGCGAAAGATCCACAAGAATCGCCCATCGCGACAGGATGTTAATCCACCGAAATTCGGTCCGGATAGGCGGTGAACACGGCCTCGACGCCCCACGCGAACAGCCTCCGCGCCACCGCCGTCTCCTTGATCGTGTAACAGCGCAACGCGTAGCCGGCGTCGAGCACCTCCCCCGCCTGCTCCCGGGTCAGGTGTTCGGCGTCGCAATGCAGTCCCGTGCACCCCAGATCATCGAGCCGGCGGCGCCAGTCGACGGGGATTTCACCCACCAGCAGGGCACCGGGATACTCGGGCGCCAGCCTCGTCGCCACCGCCATCGACGCCGGCTTGAAGCTGGAGATGACCGGAACCGGAACGGTCGCGGGCCACCCCGCCTTCAGCGTCCGAACGACGGCCTCGGCCGTTTCGACCTCGCGGCCGGGACAGGGCTTGATCTCGACGTTGGCGCCCATTCCCAGCTCGCCCAGCACCGCCATCGTCTCGTCGAGGGTCGGAATGCGCTCGCCGCGGAACGACTCCGAAAACCAACCGCCCGCGTCGAGCATCTTCAGTTCCGCGAGATCCTTGTCCGCCAGCCGGCCGCTGCCGTTGGTCGTTCGATCGAGTTCCTCGTCGTGAAAGACGACGACATGGCCGTCGCGGCTGAGCTTGGTGTCGAATTCCACCCAGCGGGCGCCCAACGCCGCCGCCTTGCGGAAGGACGCCAGGGTATTCTCGGGCGCGTGCCCGGCGGCCCCGCGGTGGCCGATGATTCTCGGCACCGTCATCGATCAGTCGTAGCCGTAGAGCCACCGGGTGGTGGCGGTGTGGACGTTCTTCACCGAATGCCGGGCACCCCGCGGGATGAACACCTCGTCGCCGGGCTCGGCGATCAGCCGCGCCTCGCCGACCGTCATCTCCAGCCGCCCCTCGGCGACGGTGACCAGCTCGTTGGTGCCGTGGACGAAGTCGTTCCATTCCCGCCCCGGCGGGTCGACGAACAGCTCGCACGAATACCCCCGCGCCCGCCAGTCGGCGGCGACCTCCGCGCGGTCGACCGGATGGGAGAACTTGCCTTTGACAACAGGGGCGGTCATCGCGTCGTCCTCTTGTTCGAACACCCGAGAATGCCCTCATGCAAAGACCGGTGCAAGAGAGCCGCCGGCCTTGACGACCCGTCCCTCAGGGTCGAAAACTCTATCTCAATGAAAACAGAACCAAACAATCGAGGCGCCAACCGCGCCTTCGGCGGGAAACGGGAACCAAGACGATGATCGAGCCCCTCCACCACGTGATCAACGGCGTCGCCACCGCCGGCGCCAGCGGCCGCTTCGGCGACGTGTTCAACCCGGCCACCGGCGAAGTGCGAGCGCGGGTGCCGCTGGCCTCCGCGGCCGAGGTCGGCGAGGCGATCGCCGCCGCCGCGGCGGCGTTCCCGGCGTGGGCGGCGACGCCGCCGCTGAGCCGGGCACGGGTGCTGTTCCGCTTCAAGCAGCTGATGGAGGAGCATTTCGACGAGCTCGTCGACCTGGTGATCACCGACCACGGCAAGGTCCTCGACGACGCCCGCGGCGAGGTCACCCGTGGCATGGAGGTGGTCGAGTTCGCCTGCGGCATTCCCCACCTGCTCAAGGGCGAGTTTTCCGAGAACGTCGGCCGCGGCATCGACAGCTGGTCTGTGCGCCAGCCGATCGGCGTCTGCGCCGGGATCACGCCTTTCAATTTCCCGGCGATGGTGCCGATGTGGATGTGGCCGGTGGCCATCGCCTGCGGCAACACCTTCGTGCTCAAGCCGTCGGAGAAGGTGCCGACGTGCTCGCTCCGGGTCGCGGCCCTGCTCAAGGACGCGGGCCTGCCGCCCGGCGTGTTCAACGTGGTCAACGGCGACGGCGAGGCGGTGGACGCGCTGCTCACCGATCCCCGGGTGCAGGCGGTGAGCTTCGTCGGCTCGACCCCGGTGGCGAAGCACGTCTATACCACCGGCTGCGCCCACGGCAAACGGGTGCAGGCGCTTGGCCGGCGCCAAGAATCACATGGTCGTGATGCCCGACGCCGACATGGGCCAGGCGGTCGACGCGCTGATGGGCGCGGCGTACGGCTCCGCCGGCGAGCGCTGCATGGCGGTGTCGGTGGCGGTGACCGTCGCCGACGCCGGCGACGCGCTGATCGACCGGCTGGTGCCCAGGGTGCGGGCCCTCAAGGTCGGACCCGGAACCGACCCCGAGTCGGAAATGGGACCGTTGATCACCGCCGAGCACCGCGACAGGGTCGCCGGCTACGTCGACCTCGGCGTCCGCGAAGGCGCCGAGCTGGTGGTCGACGGGCGCGGGCTCAAACTGCAGGGCTACGAGAACGGCTTCTATCTCGGCGGCTGCCTGCTCGACCGGGTCAAGCCCGAGATGCGCGTCTACCGCGACGAGATCTTCGGCCCGGTGCTGTGCGTGGTGCGCACCGCGAGCTTCGACGAAGCGGTCGCCCTGACCAACGCCAATCCGTTCGGCAATGGCGCGGCGATCTTCACCTGCGACGGCGATGCGTCCCGCGAGTTCGTCTCCCGCGTCGAGGCCGGGATGGTCGGGGTCAACGTGGCGATCCCGGTGCCGCTGGCGTTCCACAGCTTCGGCGGCTGGAAGCAGTCCCGCTTCGGCGACCTCGCCGTCCACGGCCCCGAGGGTGTGCGCTTCTACACCCACCTCAAGACCGTCACCTCCCGCTGGCCGTCGCGCATCCGCGCCGGCGCCCAGTTCTCGATGCCGACCATGGGGTGAGGAGCGTGGCGCCGGACCATCCTCAAAAAAAGCGAGGCCCGCGCCTCGGTGGCGCGGGCCCCCTCCTTCGGACCTGAATTCGGAACGATCCGTATCCCTTACGCGGCAACGTCGTGGGCGGAGCCGTTGATCGGCTGCACCGCACCGTCGGCGATGACACACTTCTGGCCGTCGAACGTGGTCAGCGAGACGCGGAACTGATCCTTCGGATAGAGCACCGACTGCTCCTGCAGGATACCGATGGCGATCTCCTCGCCCATGCGCAGGCTGTCGATGTAGTCGCTGTAGTAGTGAACCCCCGCCATGTTGCGGCCGATCGAGATGTTGGCCGCCAGCTTGCCGAGCTCGTCGCCGACCCGGAGATAGTCCACTTGGTCGAAGTTGGCGGCGAGATCCTGGAGGGCGCTACCGTCGGAGGTGGGCACGAACACCACCTTGTCCCAGCTGCCGTCGCCGATCTCCTCGGCGGAGACGGCCTGGACCTCGCCCGACCCGGTCCGCCTGGCGAGACAGGCGTCCTCGTCGAAGAAGGCCTTGAGGATGGTGACGCACGCGCCCGCGACCGTGGCATGGCCGGCCCCGTAGGACGGGTGCATCGGCGAACCCTCGGGGAACGCCATCGGCAGCAGGGGCAGGTCTTCCGCCGCCGCGATACCGGTCTGGGTCAAGAGATACGGGCTGTGGCGCTGATCACCGGTAGCAGTATCGATCACGGCCGTGTTCTGCGCTTGGTTGTGGTCGCGGATGCGATCGAGGAGGACGACGTTGGCGACCTCCGTGTTGAGGGCGTCGTGGAAATGCTCGATGCGTGTCCGCGCCGGCTCCGACAACCCGGACAGGAGGCCGCCGTGGTGCGCGGCCACCAGCCCGGCAAGGGCCTCGGGCCGTAGCCGAAGGTGCATGTTGAACTTCTGGAAGCGCACGGCTTTGAGACCGCGCGTCGCCACCTCGGTCAACAGCGACAGGATGTGGGGCCCGCCGAAAAGGGCGAAGCCTTGGGTGTGGCGCGTGCGGCCGAGGATGTCCGAGAAGTTCGGATCGAAGGGCGCCTTGACGTTGAGCAGCCAGATGCAGGCGTTGAGATAGGCCTCGTAGAGCGCATCGAAATGGACGTAGGTGGCGAGGTCACGCGGCGCCGCGATGAAGCGGAACCGCCCGGCGGGCTCCTCCACGTAGGTCTGGACATCGCCGACGCTGGCACCGTTCTGGACGTCGAGCCACTCGTTCCAGTGGGTCATATAGTCCTTGACCGGCGTCGCCACCCGCACGCGCATGTCGGCACGAAGGGAGCCATACTGGAGATTGCCCTCCTCCTCCGCCTGCACCCCGCCGATGTGCCGGCTGCCCATGAGCAGGAACTGGCTGAGATAGGGCCCCTTGCGGTCTCCGGGCGTGTGACCGCGAAAGATCGTCTGCGGGCTGACCGCCTCGCCGTCATCGAGCCGCCGCCGCCGCGGATGCTTGCCGACCGCCGTGGCGTAGAACGGCAGAGCGGAGAGATAGCCGACGGCCTCGTCGAGGAGAGCCGGCGTGCCGGGCTCGGAGAAGTTGTCGAAGTCACGGAACGGTTGATCGCGCAGGAGGGCGAGCCAATAGATTTCCGCCATCTCGGCGACCAGCTCCGGGTCGGGCTCGACGCCGTGATTGCCGGAAACGGCGAGGGTCGGCGCAGGCGGCATGGTCACCGCCTGGGGGTCCGGCCCCTGCAACGCGAAGACGAACCCCGCGGTCGGCGCCTCCCATCGGCGGATCTGTTCGTCGGCGGGGAGGGCGTCCAGGTTGGCTCGATCGGTCCCGGCGCCACCGTGGAACTGCCACGCGGCCCCGAGGGGGACGTTGAGATCGAATTCCAGGGTGAAGCCCGCGTTGATGGCGGCACGCAGGCGCAACGGATCGTCCACGTCGCTGACCAGGCCGTCCGACTGCCGGTGCGGCAGGCCCTTGGTAAAGCTCATGCAGGACCTGGCCTTGCGATAGGCGCTTTCCTCTCCGTTGGTGATGTGGGCGGGATGGGGCCGGTCGTGGGCGATGTCGGCCGCCAGACGGCGGACCTGACGAGCGTCTGTTTTCCTCATGGGTCATACTCCCCGTATGCGGGTGAAAAAGCCCCCCTCCTCGCGGCCGTTGGTGGCCGGCAGCCGCCTCACCGAGCGTATTGGTGCCCGGGGGCGACGTTGGTTCGGCCACTCACGATCAACGACGATACCCCTCGGCGCCGCGCGGAACTGTGAACCAGTTCACCTATGCGGTGCGATTTTGGTCCAAGTTGGCTCGCGGCCGGGATGGTCGGCGTCAACGTGGCGATCCCGGTGCCGCTGGCGTTCCACAGCTTCGGCGGTCTCACGGCGATGACGATCACGGCGATGACCATCACCGAGCCTTCCAGGGCTAATGTCGTCAAGGAGGCCCTTGTCGGAAGTGCGAATTTTTCCAACTCCGAAAGGACCAAACGGAGGACGGCATGGCCGCAAGAATCAGCGTCTCGTTGACCGACGCGCACGCGCGCTTGTTGAACGAAGCGGTGGCGAGCGGCGATTACGCTTCGTCGAGCGAGGTCATCCGCGAGGCCTTGCGCGAATGGCGGCAGGGTCCGTACCGGATCCTACCGATCCACGACGAAATCGCCCGCGACGGGGTGGTCGTGTGAGCGAACGAGGCGACGCGGGGAAAGTCGTCTCCTACTGGTTCGACAAGGCCGATGCCGCCCTCGCCTCGGCGCGGTCGGATCAGCCCCTGTCTCTGCGACCTTCCTCGCCCTTGGCGGCCGGCGCGGGTCCAGCGTAGCAGATCTCTTCGCCACGCCGGTCGTAGGCCTGTTCCACAGCAGTGCGGCCGTCTGCCGGGGCATCGAACAGATCCGCCGTCTCCAGGTGCATGCGCTTGAACAGGCGGCGCTCGGTGGCTTCGTTGGGCTCGGTGGTGCCGTCGGCGAGGATGTGGACGACGCGGATCCCGCGCCGCTGCAGATGACGGGCGACGAGCACGGTGCGATGGCAATCGAGCGGCTCGCGCTCGGCGCACATCAGCGCGATCCGCTACCGTTCGGCGCCTTCCTCGACCCGGCGAAGCCCGTCGCGAAACGCCTCGGTGTCGGCGATCAGCCGGTAGTCGGCGCGGCCGGCGCGATAGCAGCCCCGGTCCTTCGGCCGCGCCCCCAGCCGATCGCCGAGGAAGACATAGGCGATGCCGGCCGCCCGCAGCGACGCACTCAGCTCGGCCTTGTTGAACTGCGGATGCCGCCGCGAGTACGGCGCCGAGCGCACATCGGCGACGGCGGTAACGCCGGCCCCGCGCAGAAGCGCGATGAACGCGGCGATGCCGTGATTGGAATGGCCGATGGTGTAGACCGTGCGGGCCGGGTCGCCGGGAGCCATCATCCTGCCGTCACGTTAGCAGCGAACCAGCCCCTTGGCCATCGCATGCGCCCTCCCACATTCGCCGACCCGATCCGCCGGCCCCGGATGAACGCTGAACCCCCGATGACGGCCGTCCAACGCCGTTTCACCGATAGCCTACGTCCTTTGAGGCCCTCTGAAGCCCAATCACGCCGCCAATGCCGGCGCAAAAATTCGATCCTCGTCGGTCAGGACGTTCGACGGGACGTCCGTTGCGTAAGATACCCATAATGCCCTCTAATCCGAAGTTTTCATTATCCGAGCTGATAAGGTATTGAAATAGAGTTGATATCGGCGGATTTTGGCGCGACTTTGTAGTCATGCAAGTTTGACGATTTTGGCTTGACTCCTGGAATCGGTTGCGATTCGATGTGTCATGCACATCGAATCCGTTCCCAACCGCAAGTCGCACCCGACGATCCTGCTGCGCGAAAGCTACCGCGCGGACGGCAAGGTCAAGAAGCGCACCATCGCCAACCTGACGAGCTGGCCGGAACAACTGGTCGAGGGCCTGCGCACGCTGTTGCGGGGCGGTGTGGCGCTGGCCACGGCGGATGAGGCGCTGACCATCAGCCGCTCCTTGCCCCATGGCCATGTCGCCGCCGTTCTCGGCACGGCCGCGCTGCTGGGCTTGCCGAAGCTGTTGACCGAACGCCGTGGTGGCCCGGCGGGCCGGCGCTCTCGCGATCTGGTGATGGCGCTCATCGTCAACCGGATGATCGCGCCGGCCTCCAAGCTGGCGACGGTGCGGGCGCTCAATCCGCAGACGGCGGCCTCCAGCCTGGGGGAACGGTTGGGATTGGGCGAGGTGGGGGAGCGCGAGATCTACGAAGCGCTCGACTGGCTGCTCGAACAGCAGGAGCGGATCGAGACCGCCCTGGCCAAGCGCCATCTGGCCGGCGGCACCTTGGCCCTTTACGACGTCAGCTCCTCCTATCTCGAGGGCCGCTGCTGCGCGTTGGCCAAGCATGGTTACAGCCGCGACCATCGGCCCGACAAGCTGCAGATCGTCTATGGCCTGCTGTGCAATCGCGAGGGCTGTCCGGTCGCGATCGAGGTGTTCGAGGGCAACACCGCCGATCCGATGACGCTCACCAGCCAGGTGCACAAGCTCAAGGCGCGCTTCGGCTTGGATCGCGTCGTCGTCGTGGGCGACCGCGGCATGATCACCAGCGCCCGGATCCGCGCGGACCTCGAGCCGGCGGGACTGGATTGGATCACCGCCCTGCGGGGGCCGAAGATCCAGGAGCTGGCGAACGGCGGCCCGCTGCAATTGTCGCTGTTCGACGATCGCGACCTGGCCGAGATCGCTTCCCCCGATTATCCCGGCGAGCGGCTGATCGTCTGCCGCAATCCCTTGCTGGCGGCCGAGCGCCGGCGCAAGCGCGCCGACTTGCTGGCCGCGACCGAGCGGGACCTCAGCCGCATCAAGCTGGCGGTCGAGCGTAAGCGCGCACCGTTGCGCGGCGCGGCCGAGATCGGCCTCGACGTCGGCGCCGTGCTCGATAAGCACAAGATGGCCAAGCATTATGCCCTGACCATCACCGACACCAGCTTCACCTATCGCCGCACCGAGGACACCATCGCCAGCGAAGCCCGTCTCGATGGCATCTATGTGATCCGCACCAACGTGCCGGAGGCGGCCCTCACGGCGGAGCAGGCGGTCGGCGCCTACAAATCCCTGGCCCAAGTCGAGCGCGCCTTTCGCTGCCTGAAGACCATCGATCTCGAAATCCGCCCGGTCTTCCATTGGACGGCGCCGCGGGTGCGCGCCCATGTCCTCCTCTGCATGCTGGCCTATTACGTCGAGTTCCACATGCGAGGCCGCCTCGCGCCGATCCTCTTCGACGACCATGACCGCGCGGCGGCGGCGGCCGATCGCAAATCCATCGTCGCCCCCGCAGAACGGTCGCCCGCGGCCAAGCGGAAAGTAACCTCCCGCCGTACCGACGACGGCCTGCCGGTGCATAGCTTCCGCAGCCTGCTCAACGATCTCGCCACCGTCTGCCTCAACAAGGTCAGCCTACCCAGCAATCCGAAATACCGCTTCGAGCTGCCGACCAAGCCGACACCCCTCCAGGCCCGCGCCTTCGAATTGCTCGGCGTCGGGCTCGGATTGTAGTCAGTACGCGGCCACCCTCACCCGACTTTACCAAGTCGGATCAGGCACTTGCTGATGCCCATAATGAAAACTTCGGGCTAGAGGAGTTTTACGGTCCGCTTGTTGGTTTGCGCGCAGAGATTAGTCCGATAGCATCTTGCGAGTTCGTGTCCAGGACGCCGCAGACAAAGCATGGCGTCGAATGTCGAAAAAGGGCCACCAAGTGAGTGTCGAGGAGAGCCAGCGCCTATCGAAAGAGCGATTTCCGAGAATTCGCTGCTATCATCGAAGACGATAACACCACCTTCACGGTTAAGTCGCTCCCGACCTACCGACAAATAATTAACATCTTTCGGGATAAATTTTGGTTGGCGGAACCCGAAACACGCCCGTTTTTCCCCGAATTAGTCAAGTTTGTTGACCTCTGGGAACGCCACCTGAGAAAGGCGCTCCCCGTTGAAGTCATCGAGGAGATGGGGCACACCCAGGCCAAGCTGCACCATTCTACGACCACCTCGAAAACATCCTGGATACATTGCGAAATAAGCTTGCCAACGGCTGAATGATCCGATTTCCCCATCAATCGAATCGACGCTGACGGTCCCATACACCTTCACGATCGGTATGCGCCCCATCAAGCTGCGTCTTGCTTCTTCTTTCTTCTTCGCATCCTTCATTTCCCGTAAAGCCAAAATATCGCTGATTGTCGGCGCTCCATCAAATAGCCCAGCTTTTGCCGGGTCCGGACGAAACATCTGAAAGTTGATGCCGACGAGCGCCGCTGCGATGATCGCGAGGATAGCTTTGGTGTACGTGTCCATTTTCCACTCCAGCGTGTTCGAATTGAGCACTAGGTGCCCAATAGCCTGACCATAAACGGACAAAACCGGAGTCAACATACAAGTATAGGGCCGAGGGCTATATAACCGGGTCCCTCACCTTGCGCGCCGCACCAGGTCGGGATTTGCCGGCTCTGCCGGCGAGAGTGAGTCCGTTTCCCGTATAAGCCGTCGGCAAGCCGGTACCGTCACAGCCACATGCCTTTACACCGCCGCCGCGACATCGGTGCGGGCGAAGTCGTCGCCCTTGTAGAGCAGCGGTTCTCCCGACGCTTGGCTGAGGGCGTAGGCGAAACAGTCGCCGAAGTTGAGGCCGGCGGGGTGGTTGCCCTTGCCGAAGTCGAGATAGGCCTGGCGGGCGATGCGGACGTGGTCTTCGCCGACCGGCACCATCGTGATCCGCGCCCGTTCGACCAGGGCGTCGAGTTGGCGGCCTGCGGCGGCCCCGGCCTGGTTGTCGACGACGATCGCCGTCTCGAGCAGGGTGGCGGCGGAGATCAGCCGCCGTTCCGCCGCGGCGATGGCGTCGGCATAGCGGCGCGCATCGGGCTCGTCGTAAAGGATCGCGAGCAGCGCCGAGGTGTCGATGACCATCAGGCCGGCAGGCCGCGGTCGTCGTAGAGGAATTGATCGTGGGGGCGGGTGTCGCGGCGGCGGTGGGCGGCGCAGCGACGGCCGATCTCCAGCAATGCGTCGGCGAGCGCCTCGCGGTCCCGGCGCCGGCGCTCCCGCTCCAGGCGTTGGCGAATGGCCTCGGAGACCGCCCGGGTGATGGTCTCGCCGGTGAGACTGGCGAGCTCGACCGCCATCCGGTGCGCCTCGTCGTTCTTGACGTTCAGCGGCATGGCAGCATTCCTCCGAAAGCAGCAACCCTTCCTCCAAGGATACGCCGCGACGACGCCGACGGCAACGATTTCCTTTGAGAGCCGTTCAACTAATGGGCAGTAGCAACCCTCACGCCGCGCCGGGGCGGGATTTTCGGGCTTGGCCGGCGAGGGTGCGCCCCAAGTCCCAGACGGCGCCGAGGCTGTGGCTCTCGCGGACGGCGTCCTCGAAGGCGGTTTCGATCCAGGCGACGTCCTCGTCGTTGATGACGAGGGGGGGAGCAGCTTGATCACCGGCATGTTGGGGCCTGCGACCTGGGCGAGGATGCGGTGGTTCTGGAACAGCGGCACCAGGATCAGCTGGCAGAACAACCCCTTGTTGGCCTGCTCCATCAGCGCATAGGCCGCCTTGAGCTTGAGGCTTTTGGGCGGGCCGAATTCGATGGCGATCATCATCCCCTTGCCGCGCACCGCCTTGACGAACTCGAAGCCGCCGAGGCGTTGGCGCAGGCCGTCGATCAGCCGCTCGCCGGTGTCGGCGGCGCGCTCGATCAACCGTTCCTCGTCGAGGACGGCGAGGCTGGCGAGGCCGGCGGCCATCGCCATGTCGTTCTTGGAGAAGGTCGAGCCGTGGACGACGGCCCGGTCCATGCGGTCGAACACCTTGTCGAAGATCCATTTGCGCATCGCCACGGCGCCGACCGCAACAAAGCCGCCCGACAGCGCCTTGGCGAGCAGCGCGATGTCCGGTTCGACGCCCCAGTGCTCGCAGGCGTAGAACCGGCCGGTGCGGCCCATGCCGGTCTGGATTTCGTCGGCAACCAGCAGGGCGCGGTATTTCGTGCACAACCGCCGGGCCTCCGGAAGGTAGCTGTCGCCCGGGATGTTGACGCCCTTGCCCTGGATCGGCTCGACGACGAAGGCCGCAACATCACCGGCGGCGAGCACCCGTTCGAGGGCATCGAGGTCGTCGAAAGGGATTTTGACGCAGTCGCCGACCAGCGGACCGAAGCCATTGCGAAAGAGGTCGTCACCGGTCAGTGATAGCGCGCCGTAGGTCAGGCCGTGATAGGCGTGGTCGCAGTAGACGATCTTCGTCCGCCGGGTGGCGGTGCGGCTGAACTTGATCGCCGCCTCCACCGCCTCGGCGCCGGAATTGCAGAAGAACAGCTTGTCGAGCCCCGGCATCCGCGCCGCCAGCCGCTCGGCGAGCAGCCCGGCGAGCAGCGAGACATCGAGCTGCACCATGCCGGCGAATTTGCCGTGCAGCACCTGTTCGAGGGCGGCGATCACCGTCGGGTGGTTGCGGCCCATGGTGAACACGCCGAAACCGCTGAGCAGGTCGAGATAGCGGTTGCCGTCGCCGTCGAACAGATAGGGGCCCTCGGCGCTGACGTAATCGGCATCGAACCCGATGGTCTTGAGCACGCGCAGAAGCTGGGAATTGAGATGCCGGTCGAACAGCGAGAACTTCTCGGCCCGACGTTCGGCAACGAGCTTCTGAAGATCAAAGGGCATGGTTTCCTCGATGTCGGCGTTGGGTCGGTGGCCCGAGGTCTCGAGCGCGAACCGAGACGTCCCATGGGGGCAATCGACAATGCACCCGCGATCCCGCGTGTCAAGCAATTGTCATCGAGGTTTCTGCGTTTCGCCGATGGCGATCGACCGCCCCTGCCGTCATCGCCGAATCAACCGGCTTTCCGACGTCGGCAATGGATTCCCTCTTAGAATCTGGCCTATAATGACGTGGGAAGAACGGCGGTGACGGCTCGGGTCAACTCTCCCGCGGTGGGAACTCGCTTTCATGACGACCCGAGCCCGATGCCACCGGGCAACCCCTCTCTGTCTATCTATGATTGCAAGTTTTGGCCAATATTATTGTGATTCAACCGATACACGAGAGTTTTTACCGCCCCGTATGGGGTGCCTCCTTGACAAGTTCCTGTAATTTATTGTATTTTTTGCAACAATTCGCGGAGCGGCTTATGTCATGATTTTAACCAAGCGGCGGCTGATTGTTTTTTCCGTTGTCCTTGGCGTGTTTTTATTGCTTGTCGAAATAACCGCGAGCTTCTTCGACGATCCCCCAACGCGGAGTTCCCGTGAATTCGAGCAGGCGATGCACGAATTGCTCGCGAAAGTCGATCGCGGAAGTGCCGAAGCGCACTACCGGCTGAGCAAGTTCTTCGAAGATGTTTCCGTTGTCGATCAGAACGGTTAATCTCTGCCGAATCGGGTGGTGGCGGGGCGGCTATGCTTTGAGCCTGAGTGAGCGAACGACACTAAATCGGCAAGGTTTAGGCATTGTCGATGCACATGAAGTCACATGAAGGACTCCTGAAAGATCGCGAAAACAAAAATTTTGCCACTTTGTTATACAAGAATTGTAAAAGTTTATTTTTTTTTGAATCTATAACAATGTGGAGCTCAGGATAAAGAATATGTCCTATAAGTATTTTGGACTGCGGGAAGAAGCTTTCGGAATCAGTCCGGATCTTCGATTTATTTATTTGGATACGGCGCGCGAAAACGTCTCCAAACATCTGACCTCAGGCATCCACAAGAGCAAAGGGTTGATGTTGCTCAGCGCAAAGCGCGGGATGGGCAAAACGGTGATGCTTCGCTATCTGGCGGCGAAGCTGCAAACCGACGGCGAAATCGACCTGTTGGCGCCTACCGGCGTTCTCTCCTGCAACGGCAGCCCGTCGTTCAACGATATCGTCATCGCATGCCGAGAGGGATTTGGTGTTTCCGACGAAGGTGTCGGTCAGGATTACGACGAAACCCATTTGGCGGCGATCCTGAAGCGGACCTATACCGGAAACGCGCCCTCGGCCTTGCTCCTCGACGGCGCGGAGCATCTTTCAGGACAGGCGCTCGAGAGTATCGTGGCGTTGTCGGCGTTGCCGGCGGAGGAACGAGGATATCTGAGCATCGTGCTGGCCGGTTGTCCGGACTCACCGGAGAAACCGATCGACGCCACATTCGCGACCCAGCGTCGCTTGGCCGACGCAAGCGTCAGCATTCAACGACTGCCGGACCACGACATCGAGCCCTTCATCCTTCACCGCCTGCAAGTAGCGGGACAGGACGGATCAGAGCTGTTTGCGCCGGATGCCATCGATCGAATCATTCGGTATTCCGAAGGCAATCCATTGGCGATCAACCGCATCTGTCGGTCGGCTATGGTCGTTGCGAGCCTCGAGACCAGCAGAACCGTCACGGCACCAATGGTAGAATCGGCGGTGATGGTAGAAGAAGTGGCGAATGGCCGCCGGGGCCGTGCGCCTGGAGATCGCTCAGCGGGCAAGACCGCGCGCCCGGTGGGTCCTTCGGATATGGAGCGCCTTCCCGGCGCGCCAACGGAATCAATAGAGATCCCCGAAATGCCGCCAGGCCCCGCCGTTTACGTTTCCGGCGCAGCGACAGCGGAAACCGAGGACCCGAAGGGCAACATCCACTTTGGGGATGAACCGGACTCGGGCCTTGGAAAAACCATTGATATCGAGAAATCGGCGGGTTTTGCGAAATCGTCGGCCACGGGATGACTTTCCGGAGAATACATATTTCTGGAAAAGGTCACTCGAAAGGATAGAATTTCTGTTGAGTTTTGTTTGGAAATTCCTGGAGAAATCGATTTGCCGCGCGGTTCAGTTCGCTGTTTCAAACAAGCCCCGGGTGAAATCTGTTTGGCAATCCCTGGAGAAATCGATTCGTGGCGTGGTTCAGTTCGCGGTTTCAAACAAGCCGCGGTTGAAACGTGTGAGGCAATCCCTGAAGGAACCGACCCGCAGTGCGGTTCAGTTCATGGTTTCAAACAAGCCGCGGCTATTCGTTCTTTCCATTGTCTTTGGCATGTTTCTAATTTTTCTCAAGGGAACCGCGGTCTTCTTCGAGGATCACCCAACGCAGAGTTCCCATAGGAATAGAGAAGGCGATGCACGAACTGCTCGATGAAGCCGATCGCGGCAGCGCCCTGGCACAATACCGCTTGGGCCAATTGTTCGAGGAGGGTCGCGGGATTCCGCGGGACGTGGCGATGGCCCACGCGTGGTATGCCCTCGCAACGGCTCAAGGGATGCCGGAAGCGAGTAGGGCGCGCGACGCCCTCGCCGGCAAGATGACGCGAGAGCAACTCGCCGAGGCGTACCGTCTCGCCATCATGTGGACCCACGGCGGCAAGAAGAAGAGCAGTGTCGCCGGCGCCTTTCCAAATTTGCTCCAGGGCATCACCAACGAAAACGCGGACGCGGCGAAGTCCGATGGTGATGGGACGGTGGTTTCGGATCAACCCGCGGCGGAGCTCGACCCCGACGCGATCGACGGGAATGTTGAAACCTCGTCGAACGAGGCGGTGGAAAGCGGCAGCACCGCCGTCATCGAAGCCGCGCCGGATGCCGGCGCCGAAGTCAATGCACCCGGCAACGAGGAGAGGAAACCGCTGAACACCGCCGCCGCCGGTGGCGAAGATGTGGTCGCGCTTCTGATCGAAAGGAACACCGACCCGACTCTCGGCGACGCCGACGGGAAGGTCGTGTCCGACCCGGTGCCCGATGAAGGCGATCCCGTCAGTCCGGTATTGAACGGCACCGACAACGGGACCTCCCAAACGCAACTCGAACCCGACGCTTTCGAAACCGCCGCCGGGCACGAGGATACGGTCGGCGGCAACGCGTTCGATACGGTTTCGCGGGAAGAAATCTCCCGGGATCTTCTCGGCGCCACCGTCGGCGACGGCAACTCCGTCGCCGTCACGACGCCCGGGGAAGCGCCCCCGCCGGAGGTGACGTCGCGGCCCGAGGAAACTTCGCAGCCCGAGGAAACTTCGCGGCCCGAGGAAGCGTCGCGGCCCGAGGAAACTTCGCAGCCCGAGGAAGGCGTCGCGGCCCGAGGAATCGTCGCAGCAAGCATCGCTGCAGCCGGCGGCATCCCCAACGGACGCGCCTGCCGGAGGAACCGATGATCGCGCCGCCGCCGCCGCCGCCGCATCGAAGAAAATCCAGCGACCAAGGATCAAACCGGACAGCGAGACAACCGCTCGGACGCCGTCGCCGAAGCCAAGTCGGCCGGCCGCCAAGACCGAGAGGACCCCACCCGTGCAGGAGACCCAGGTAAAGACCGCCCAGGACCTTCTCTCTCGCCTGGGATACGATCCCGGCCCCACGGACGGACTGGCGGGAAGCAAGACCCGGGCGGCGGTCCGCGCGTACCAGAAGGACAAGGGCGAAGCGGCCGACGGCAGAATCACCGAAGCCCTGGTGAACAGGCTCGATGCCGAGGTCGTTGCGGAGGAGACTCGCCGACTGGCGGAAACCGAGAAAAGGCGGGAAATGGAGGCAGCGCTGAATAGACGGCGAGAAAACAAGAATGTCTGGGCGAACATCCTCGGCGGCTTTCAGAAGGCTCTCGGGTATGAATTCAACAGCACCGAAGACCCGGACAAAATGAGCGCGTATTGCAACAAGAACGTCGAAAACTGGATCTACGATTTCGGCACGGAGCAGTTTGTTCTGTGCCGGGACTTCGTCCAACGGCAGGCCACCGTCTCGCGTTAGACCCTGCGAACGGCGCGGTCCCGAACCGCGAGCCCGACCCGCGACGCAGTCTCCGTTCGACAATGACGCCTTTCGAGAGTGGATCAGCCGATGGAACTCGACGACCGGGCTCCATGCGGATCGGCCGGAGGGTTGCTCCGGGACGATCCGATACCTATACCTACCTTGCTTGAGTTTCGCGGGTCCTTGCGACCGCTGACGACAAAGATTTCGAGAAGGAGTTCGTGCCATGCATGCCAGCACGGTTGACCGGGCCTACGGGCCAAATCTGAGAGTATGGCTTCGACTGTTTGCGCCATTGCTTCTGGCGCTGGCGGTCGTCCTCGGCGGTTGCACCATGTCGGAAACCGAACAACGGACCGCGAGCGGCGCGGGGATCGGCGCCGCCGCGGGCGCGGCCGCCGGCGCCCTGTTCGGTGCTTTCGCCGGCGTTCCCGGAACCGGCGCGGCGATCGGTGCCGCGGCCGGCGCGACCCTCGGCGCCGGCGGCGGCTATATCGTCGACCAGCGCAAGAAGCGCGAGGCCGCGGAAGCCGAGTCGCAACGGCTCCGCCAGGAGAACCAGCAACTGCAGCAACAAGCGCAATAGCGGCGGGGCTGGAATGGGTTCATAGCGGCCTCATCTTTTCGGGCGATCGCGCGGAGCGTCGATCTCGGCGGAGCCAACGGACAACAAGAGGAGGAGTGATTGATGCACAGGATATTCTTCGCGCTCGCCGCTGCGGTGGCATTGGCATCGGGCGGCGCACAGGCCAAGAGCGGCTACAGCCTGGAGGATTTCGAGCTGCGGACGGGGCAGGACCTGTTGGACATGTGCACGTTGGGCCCGAACCATCCCGATTACCCCGTGGCGCACGCATATTGCGTCGGCTTCATCGAGGGCGCCGGGCAACTTCATGACGCGCTCGCTGCCGGACCGAATTTCGATCGGTTGGTTTGTGCCCCCAAGAATGTAACGCTGGACGACGTGGTGACCGTCTATGCGAGCTATGCCGCGGCCAATCCGCAATACATGAAAGAGTCCGCGATCGACAGCCTGGTCCGCGCCGCCGCCGCCCAGTGGCCGTGCCCAAAATGAGCGGCTCGGAGCGACGCCAACGGTGAGCTTCGAGCGACACGTGTTACGCAAAGGTCACAGTTGCGGCGCGTTGTCGCTTAGGAGTGCCTCAAGGTCCTGGAAAGCGGGTGCATTCGTTCCATACTCATGCTACCACGAGGCTACAAGCTTGGGGAATTTTGCCTCACCGAACCGTCGAGAATGGTGACGTTCGTCTCCACGGTCGGAAGATCGGGAGGATTTGGTTGATGAGAAGAGAAGTGGTTGCGATCGCGGCGGCCGTGGCGCTCTTAATATTGCTCGCCGCTCCCGAGGCCTGGGCGCAGAAGGCGGCCGGTGTTGGTGTCGGCGCGGGCGGAACGGGTGCGTCGACCCTCGGCAAGCCCGGCGATGACAAATGGCATTGGACGCTTGGCGGCGGCGCGGCGGTAAGCCCCGACTATGAGGGCTCCAACGACTACAGGGGATCTCTCTTCCCCCTGGTTCGCGCACAGAAGGGACCGATCTACGGTCAACTCGGGCCCGGCCGCGGTGGCCTCAACCTCGAGACGAACCTGATACCGAGCCCGAACTGGCGACTGGGCCCTCTAGCGCAGCTGTACTCCCGGTCAGCGCGACGTCAAGGACAAGCGGGTCGACAAGATTCATAGCGGCGGGACGACCGCATTCAACCTCGGTGTCTCCGGCGGCTACGACTTCCGTTTTTCGGGTGGTAAGGTTCTTGGGCTCACCGTGCTCGCCCCGTTCGACGTGTCCGGTGTCTACGACGGCTATCAGATCATTCCGGAGGTCGAGTACCGGATGCCACTGGGCAAAAGCTGGTCGATGCGGCTTGTCGGTTCCGGTGCCTATGCGTCCGGCGGCTACATGAGCGAGTATTTCGGGATCGACCAAAAGGATTCGCAACGGAGTGGGCTCGACAAGTACAACGCCGATGCCGCCTTCAAGGACGCTGCTTTCGGCGCGACCTTCGGGTACAGCATCACCGACAACTGGTTGCTCAACTTCGGCGGGACGTACAAGCGCCTCTTCGGCGACGCCAAGGACAGTCCCGTAACCGACGATCGAGGCAGCGCGAATCAGCTGATCGGGTCGGTTGCCGTCTCGTACACTTGGTAGCGGCGCGACCACTTTCTTATCCTCCCCAGACATTCGCTGGCCCGCACACATCGGTGTGCGGGCCTTTCTTTTTCTCATGATGAGTGACTCGGCCGCCTCGTTACCGTCAACACCGGTGGAATGCGCTATTGGCCTTCGCGCGTGACGCCCCGCGTGCTAGAACCCGGGGCAGTAATCGAAGTGCCTCGGTTTTGAGCGGGAGGGATTCAGATGATCGAGCTGTTGCCGGAAACAGAAGGCAACATCGTCGCCTTCAGGGCCACCGGGATCCTGACCGTCGTCGACGAGGACAGCATAACGCCCGCTCTCGAGGGCATGTTCGCCTCCCTCTCGGAAAAGGAGAGAATGCGCGCGTTCGTCGATTACGATGGGCTGGAAGGCTTCGAGCCCGGGGTCAAGTCCGCCGGACTGTCTTTCGAGCTGCGGCATCGCGCCCTGGTCGAGCGGATCGCGTTCGTCTGCGCCGCGGACCTGCAGGACGAGGTCGATCGGATGGCCGACATCTTCAAGATGGCGGAGGTGAAGCGGTTCGATCCAGCCCAGCGGGACGACGCGTGGAACTGGCTGAAAAGCGAGTAGATCGGCACGGTTACCGAGCTTCGGCAGCGGAACAACGGCATCCCGAGTCTCCAGCGGCAAGGTCGGTCGGGTCAATACCATGGGCGGTCCGCTTACGACCAACCCGCACCGCAAGCCTCTTCGCCTCGCATCGAGTGAAACAGCGCTTTCCAGAGCGATCCTTTGGCGGGACAATCCCCGATCGAGCCGGCCTCGAACGGGAGAAACGAGTATGGACAGCAAACAGGCGGCAGGCTTCGGCGCCGCCGAAATCGGCGCTCTCGCGCATCTGTATCGCGGAGAGATGTATCAGAGCAAAATCTGGCGGAACCGCCTCGACACGACCAGCAACTGGGCGGTCGTCGTCACCGGCATCGCCCTGTCGGTGACTTTCAGCAGCGCCGACGCGTCGCCCATTCCGATCCTGCTGGTCAGCTGGGTCGTCGCCATCTTCCTCTTCTTCGAGTCGCGTCGGTATCTGTACTACGATCTGTTCCGCGTCCGCGTGCGGGTCATGGAGATCAACTTCTTCGGTCCCATTCTCGCGGGTCAGGGGGTGCGAACGGACAACGGGTGGACCGAACTGCTCGCCGAGGACTACAGGGATCTGCGGTTCCACATCACGATCATGGAGGCCGTCGGCCGCCGCATCCGCAGAACCTACGGCTGGATCTTCGCCGCGCTTCTCGCGTGCTACCTCGCCAAGATCCTCGTCCACCCGACGCCGATCGCCTCGATGCAGGAGTTGTGGGCGCGGGCGGCGATCGGTCCGCTTTCCGGACATGTCGCCCTCGGCTTCGGTCTTCTCTTTCACTTCACCTGGATCGCGATCGCCGTGGTCGACCCTGGGATCGCAGAAGGCTGTCGGTCTCCCCCACAGACGCGTCGGAACCGGACCTGTTGCTGGATGTCGCCGGAGGGACGAGCGGAAGGGCATAGTCTCGACGTCGCCGGGGCCCGCCAACCGGGTCTCACGTCGTTGGCGGGCCGGACGTTGTCGCGGCGAGGATCCCGGAGAGCGACCAAGGGCGGTTCAGCACGCCACGGCGGGCGCGGCGTAGCCGACCGAGAACCGTTCAGGGAACGGGCCGCCCTGGAAATCGAGCTCGCCGGCCGGGCCGTCGGCGCGCTTCAATCCCGGCAGCCGCAACAGGTGTTTGACGATCTCCGGGACCTGCACCAGGTTGATCTGCGACCCCAGACAGGTGTGCGGGCCGTGACCGAAGTGGATGGTGTGATGGGACGGCCGGTCGGCGCGGAACGTCTCGGGGTCGGCGATCGCCCGTTCGTCGCGCATCGCCGATCTTCCGGCGACCAGCATGAACGCGCCGGCTGGCACCTCGGTGGCGTGATCGCTGCCGCCGGCCAGGGTGTAGGGGGCGACGCAGACGCGGCCGGCGAAGGCGTTGATCGGGAAGAAACGGAGCGCCTCCCAGACGTAGGCGGCGACTGTCGCATCATCGTCGGCCAGCGCCGCCTCGGTCGCCGCCTGCAATTCGTTCGGCCGGGCGAGCAACTGATCGAGCGCCTGCACCACCGCCGCCGAAGTGGTCTCGACCATGCCGACCAGCAGGCCCATGACGTTGCTGACGATGCGTTCGCGATCGAAGCCGATCGACGGCGGCGGCGACAGCTTGAGGAGCCGCGACAGGGTGTCGTCGAGCGCCGGATTGCCGGCCAGCTGGCGGTGACGCTGGCTGATCAGCCGCTTCAGATAGGCGCGCATCTCGGTTCCGGCCTGGACGTTGGCGTCGTGGATCGCCGGGTCGGCGAACAGGTTGTAGAACATGTCGTGCTGGGTCGCCCGCGACCAGCGCGCCATCGTCTGCCGGTCGGGGCCGGGAAAGCCGAAGTGGGCCCCGCAGAATTCGATCGGCACCCGGCGCGAGACGGCCTCGACCACCTCGAAAGTGCTCCTGGCCGCCGAGCGCGTCGAGGGCGCGACGGGTGAGGCGGGCGACGACGTCGCGCACCGTCGGCGCGTCGGCGCGGGCCATCACCGTCAGCATGATCGACTTGTCGCGCTGGTTGATCTCGGTATCGTCGCGGGCGAGCATGAACGGTCCGACCGACGGATCCATGGCGCGGGCGTAGTGGCGAACGGTGAACACCGTCCACTGGCTCAGCACCTCCTGGACGTCGCGCATGTGGGTGACGACGGCGAACACCTGCGGCGGCGGCGTCAGCAGGATCGGCCGCCGCGCCCTCAGCTCGGCGAACAGGCCGTCCGGATCGCTGCGGATAGCGCCGAACAGCACTTTCAGCTTGTCGGCGTCGGCGGCGCCGTCGTACTGGTCGAGAAATCCGGTCATGGTGGTGTCTCCAACGGTCCCTGACTGTTGCCCCGTCATGCTCGCCCGGCCGGCGGGGGTTCGCCGCGTCGGGCCCGATCGGCGGCGATCATAGCGGCTCCGCCGCCGGCGCTCCAGCAACAGCAAGTCCGAAGTGGATTAACTGTCCTAACCGCCCGTTGACGAAGTCGGTTCTCTGTACACAACCCGAGGCTCATGCAAGGACGGCATGATCGCTGCCGATGGCGGCGATCAGCACCAGGATGGAACTGTCCAAAAAGGAAACGAGCAACAAGAGTGCCTTGCCCCGTGCGCTGGTCTCCTTCGGGGTGCCGGCGCCGATCAGGAGGCGCGTCGAGCAGCCCTAGATTGTGTCCGGCGAGGTGGAGGAGATAGCGTTTGTGAACGTTGTCGCGGCCGTGCAGCCAGGTCCGGCGCATGCCGCCGCGATCGAGGACATGCGCGAACGAGCGTTCGACGATCTCGGCGCGAAGCTTGAACGCCGCCTTCGGTCTCCCGACCTCTCTCCCAAAACGCCCAGCTTCCGATCCTCCGCTCAATCGTCCGCCAGCACCTCCAGGAGGTACTGGCCGTAGCCGCTGTTGTGGAGGGGCTCGGCGAGGGCGCGGAGTTGGCCCGCGTCGATGAAGCCCATGCGGTAGGCGATTTCCTCCGGGCAGGCGATCTTCAGGGTTTGCCGCTCCTCGATGGTGCGGACGAACTCGGCGGCCTGGAGCAGCGAGACGTGGGTGCCGGTATCGAGCCACGCGTAGCCACGCCCCATCTGCTCGACGGCGAGATCGCCCCGTTGCAGATAGATGCGGTTGACGTCGGTGATCTCCAGTTCGCCCCGCGCCGACGGCTTCAACGACGCGGCGATGTCGACGACGTCGTTGTCATAGAAATAGAGGCCGGTCACCGCCCATTTCGACCTTGGCTTGGCCGGCTTCTCCTCGATCGAGATCGCCCGGCCTTCGGCGTCGAACTCGACGACGCCGTAGCTCTCCGGCGCCTTCACCGGGTAGGCGAACACGGTCGCGCCCCGCTCCCGCGCCGCCGCCCTGCGCAAAAGGTCGGTGAAACCGTGCCCGTAGAAAATGTTGTCGCCGAGGACGAGGGCGCAGCGGTCGTCGCCGACGAACTCCTTGCCGACAACGAAGGCATGGGCGAGCCCCTCCGGGCGGGGCTGCTCCTTGTAGGACAGCGTGAGGCCCCATTGGCTGCCGTCGCCGAGCAGGGCCTCGAACAGGGGCCGGTCATGGGTGGTGGTGATGACGAGGATTTCCCGGATGCGCGCCAGCATCAGCACCGTCAGCGGGTAATAGACCATCGGCTTGTCGTAGATCGGCATCAGCTGCTTGCTGACCACCTTGGTGATCGGATAGAGCCGCGTGCCGGACCCGCCGGCGAGTATGATACCCTTCATGCCTTCTCCTAGTGGTCTGGGTCTTCTGGGAGATTTCGCCCCACCCCGACCGGGGTCAGCCCGCGTACTCCGCATATCGCATCGCAAGTTGACCGTCGGTCTCCGGGTCGACGAAGAAGCTGAGCCTGCCGACCAAGCCCATCTCCTCTTTTTGGATGTGGAACGTGACGCTCTGGGTCAGGTCCATGGCGGCATTGCGGAAATCCGCCCAGGTCGATGGATCGAAGCCGTTCTTCAGGGCGCCCTCGGCCAGCGAGCGAAGCTGAGACCCGAGCGTTCGAATGGCCTCGTGCTCCTGCATCAGCATCTGGGTCATGTCGCCGGCGCCGGCTTCGTCGAAGATCGGGAACAGCACCTCTTCTTCGAAGCGGAAATGGGTTCCGGCGTCGTGATCGACGATGGCGATGAGATCCTGAAGCTGCCGCCGGTCGTCGTTGTCGGAAGGATCGAAAGGCCGGCTCGCGGTATTACCGAGGATCTTGTCTTCCAGCGCGTTCATCACTTCGAGGGTCCGGCGGTGCTCGTCGTGGAGGGTTTGTCCCAACGCGGATAGTCCGTTCATGGTGCCTTGCCTTTTCCTTCTGCCGTTGGCGCACTGAGATGGGTCTGGGTTCTAAAGAAGATGGTCACGGCAAACCAGGCATAAGCGGCCGCGCCGACGGCGCCGGCTGCCGCGCCGGCGCGGATGAGGTCCGGCACGTCCAAGGCAATCCCGGCACCGACCACGATCAACGCCGCGAAATGGCACCACCGGTGAACCTTCAACGGCGTTTCCGCGACGAGCTTCGAGGGCGCGGCCGGGCTTGCGCCCGCACGGGCCGTGTGCATCGACGCCAGAAACGGAATGATTCGCTGGAGGACGCCGACCAGCAAGGTCAGCAACCATCCGAACAACAGGGTGAACCCGAAAAGGGCGGGTCCGGTGTCCGGCAACACCCCGAAGAGCAGCCCGAGACCGAGCAGAAGGCTCACCGGAAGGAAAATCCACGACGCCCGGATGAGCACGAACTCCCCGCCGAGCCGCTTGCGCATCCGGGTCCGCACCGTCTCCATCATCAGCCGAACATGAAGGGCGGCGGCGCAAAGCCCGGCGATAAGGCCGGCGCCGACGACGAACGGCCAATCCAGCATCAAACCGACGACGGCGAGCACCAGTCCGGCGATCGCGGACCACAGCGAGCCCTCCGCCAGGCGCCGTCCAAGCACCATCGCGATGGTGAACATCGGCACCAGCACCTGGCTGAAACCGAGGGCGAGCATGCCCATGAAGCCGTAACCGCCGAGGGTGGCGTGGACGACCGCCGTCCGCAGATGACCGGGCAGGAAGCCCTGGGTGTAGTCCAGGCTCAGGATCAGCGCCAAAGCGGCGGCCACCGCCAACGAACCGAACCCCGCCCACAGATGAAGAACGACCGGGCGCGATCCCTCGGCGCCCCAAAGCACGCGTGACATGGTCGCGACATAGAGCGCGACCGCGGAGACCGTCAGCACCGCACCCGCGACGATGAAGGTTACGGCGATGGTCGCGAAGCCATAAACGAGCAGCGTCCCGCCCGGCACCAAGAGCCAGTAAACGACGTTGCATGCCGTCGTCGAGGGGGCCGGCCGACCCAGCGCGACCGGCATCATCTGCAGGGAAGCGCCCATCGCCGTCATCACCAGCACGCCGAGGGTCAGCACGTGAACGCCGGCGAGGACCGGCCCCGGCCCGCCGACGAAGCCGGCCACGTCCTCGGCGGTGAGCGCCAACGCCAGCCACGCCAGGACATGGCAGGCCACCGCCGTCCCGAAGAAACGCATCGGGATCGACTCCGGCAGCAGCCGTTGCTGCGCTCCGCTCAGGTTGGGACCGGCAAACATCACCCCTCGCCCTTGCGGAGAACCAGACGGACCTCGCCCGGCTCCCCGGGCACCAGCGCATGGGACCAGCCGCGCTCGGCCAGTTCGGGATACAGGAACACCGGTTCCCGGTCGAGATGGGCGACCACCACGCCCTCGTGCCCGGAACCGTCGATCAGCGAGAGGATGGCGATCATCGGAACGGGGCGCTCCAGCCCGCGTACGTCGATATGGACGCCATCGTCGGTCCGCCAGACCTTGGCGCCCGTGTCCGTGGTGACCGGCGGCGGTTGCTCCGCGTCCCCCGATTCGTCGCGCAGGAGAAAAAGGCGCCAGTGGTGCGCGGCGATCCGTCGGGCGTAACCGACGAACCCCTTGCGGCCGAGCACGCGGCGCAACGGCGCAGGGTTGAACGGGGCGTCGATCGTCAACCCGCCGCGCAACAGGCACCGTGTCGACGACCGCCATGATTTCGAAAAACGGGTCATGGCCGTCGGCGAGAATGGGGCGAACGTCGATGCGCTGCGCGGCAGCCTCGTCGAAGCGATCCATCCAGGCGGGCCGGGGTTCCCCTCTTCGTCGTCCCAACTCCCCGCCGCGCAGGAAGCCGGAATCTCTCCGTTGACCACCGCAAGCAGAACGGCCACCGGCACCGCGGCGATCTGCGCCGCGTCCCGAAGGGTCGCCATCCGTCCCACCGTCTCCCGCCCTTCCCGTTCGCGCAAACGCCGAAAGGTCGGATGCAGCGCCGCGAGCCGGTCGACGACCCCGGGGTCGGCGGCAACGACATCGGCGAGGCACGAGTCGGCATCGAACCGCCCCGCCTGTTTGCCGGGACCAACGGTGCAGCCTTCACCTTCCCTCGTTTCTCTACCCTTCATCGATCGGGTCCCCTCCCGAAGGCAACGCCTTCCCGGTCATCTTCCCCCGACGGCAAGGCATGGTCATTGATGGTAGTCAAGGGCCGGCCGGGAGGCCAGAGCAACAGTTCTCAACTCCGGCAGAAACGGCGGAGCTTTTCGACGTCGTCGATGGCCACTTCGTCGCCGCGGCTCTTGACCCCGAGCTCGACCAGGCGGGCCATCGCCCGCGACAGGCTCTCCGGCGCGATGCCGATCCGGCTGGCGATCAGGCCCTTGCGGTAGGGAAGCCGTACCGTCACCGAGCCGGAGGCGACATCGGTCAACTGGAGGATGTACCAGGCGAGGCGTTGGGCCGGCGTCTGCGCCTTGAGGTGATACAGCTCCCCCATCAACCGCAGCTGCCAGCGTCCGATCGAAGCCAGCATCTTGAACGCCGACGCCTTGTCCTCGGCCAGCCGGCGCATGAACACCGCCGCGTCGATGCGCAGAAGCCGGGTTCCAGCCATCGCTTCGGCGTTTACCGGGAACCGACCCGAAGCGAACATCGCCGCTTCCGCGAACGACGCGCCGGCGCTGAAGATCTCGATGATGCTCTCGCTGCCGTCCTCGTTGAGGGCGAACAGCCTTACCGCGCCGTCGACGACCACGAAGAAACAGTCCGCCCGGTCGCCCGCCGAAAACAGCAAAGTATCGTCTTCGTAGGACCGAACCGACGCGCCTTCGAGCAAATCGGCGAGCGAATCCTGCGGCAATCCCTCGAACAAGGGCGTTCGACAGACCGTCTCGAAGTCCTCGTCGGAAACCAGCGACGTGATCTTCATCACCGCATCCTAGAGGAAACGACGACCGCCCTGACAACCGGATCGGCATCGGAAGGCTCGCGGCGTCTCAACTGTCCACCTTCGGGCTCTCGCTGAACTCCCGCAATGCCGCGACATCGCGGATGCGGAAGACATCGTCCGCCTTGTGGTAGCGCACGCCGAGCGGCTGAAGCCGCAAAAAGGCCCGCGACAGGGTTTCCGGCTGCATCCCCAATTCGCTCGCCAGAAGTTTCTTGCCGTACTGCAGGCGGATCTCCGCCGCGCCCGTCCGCGCTTTCGTCAACCCGAGAAGATGCGTGGCCAGCCTTTGCGCCGTCGTCTTCATCTTCAGATCCGTGATCTGGCGCAACAAACCCCTGAGCCGGAGCGACATCTCCCCCAGCATCGACAGCACGAGATCGAACCGCTGTTCGAGAAGACGGCAGAACGGCTCCCCCGGAATGGCGACGACCTCCGTCGGCTCGAGCATCTCCGCCGTCATCGGATACACCCCCTGGCCACAGATCGCCGCTTCGGCAAAGGTTTGACCGGGGCCGATGATGCCGGCGATGCTCGGTGCGTCGTCCTCCTCGCCCACATACAGGACCACGCGGCCGTGCAGGATGACAAAAAACCGATCCGCCCGGTCGCCCTGATGAAACAGAACCGTCCCGGCGGCATGCCGCTCGAGGACGGCATCCCCCATCAGAGGCTCTAGATCCTCCATGGAGATGCGCGAAAACAGCGGACATTCTCTCAGTTTCTCGCAGGGAACGAGATCTTGCACGTTCACGGTCGGCCTTCCCGGTTTTGCCGGCTATTCTAGGCCAATCCCGAGCGGAATCCTCGACTTTTCTCCGGTCCGATCATGGCGAGGACGCCGAAGACAATTGTCGAAGAAGGCGAACATGATAACATGACCTCGCGGCGGACCCCTTTGGGGCATTCCTAAGGCTCGTCCCGGGGATCGAGCCCACCCGCGGGGGACAAGAACGGCACTGATGAGGTCGTACCATGGACACGTCGAAGCAGGCCGTATTCGAGGACGTTCAACCGGTTGCCGCGGGCGACGACCGTTTTACCACCTCCCTCCAGCACATTCTGGCGGAGTTGGAGCGGGTGGATCTGCTGATCCGCGCGCAGGTTTCGCGCGCGAGATCGCTGCAAAAAGTCGACCATGAGTTCCAGGGGCTTTGCATCTCGGAGGAGGAGGTGGATGCCCTCCTCGACCGCCCGGCAGGACTGCCGGAATGGGCGGCCAGCGGCACGGTATTTCCATCGATCTCCGTTCGGGACGGCCTCGACAGCCTGATCGCCGACATCGGCCGCCGCAAAGCGGAGAGCGTGCGGTGCGGAGTGACCTTGCGCCTTGAGCAACTGGCCCGGCTTTTCCGGCTGACGCCCTTCGACGTGGACGTGCTGCTGGTCTGCCTGGCCCCGGAACTCGACCTCCGCTATGAGCGCCTGTACGCCTATCTCCAGGACGACGTCACCAGGAAGCGGCCGAGCGTCGACCTGGTTCTCAATCTGTTGTGCCCGTCGTTCGAAGCCAAGCTCGAGGCGCGTCTACGATTTGTCGACAGGGCGCCGCTTATCGACCAGCGGTTGGTCCAATTGTTCGACGACCCGTCCCAACAGCGTCCGCCGCTGTTGAGCCGCTATCTCAAGCTCGATGAACGGGTCGTGAACTACCTGCTCGACGACGACCGGCTCGACGTTCGCCTGGCGGCATACGCCGCAACAACTCCGCCGCGATCCACGCTCGACGCGTTGCCGCTGCCGGTCGAGACCAAACACCGTCTGACCCTGCTCGCGGGCAATGCGCGTTCCGGGGAAGGGGCGGCGGTTTTGCTGTTCCAGGGTCCCTATGGCGTCGGCAAACAGGCCACCGCCGAGGCCCTGTGTCGCGAGATGGAGCTGAGCCTGCTCACCGTCGACCTGAACCGTCTGGGAAATGTCGAACAGTCGGAGTTCGAGACGGTCGTCGGTTTGGCCGCGCGCGAGGCCCTGCTCACGGGGGCGGCGCTCTACTGGGACGGAATCGATATCGTTTTCGCCGAAGGCAAGGATGCCTGGCGGGACGCGCTGCTGCGGCGGCTGGCGGGGTGTCCGGGGGTGTCGTTCCTCGCCGGGGAGACCGCCTGGGAACCGGCGAGCGGTCTGAGAGAGATCTCGTTCGCGCGGATCGAGTTTCAACGCCCCGACGCGGCCGAACGCACTCGGTTGTGGACGGAGGCCTTGGAAGACGACGCTCCCGAAGGAGCCGGGCCGGACTCGCGGGAACTGGCCGGCAAGTTCCGCTTCACCGGTGGACAGATCCGCGACGCCGCGGCAAGCGCCCGCAACCTGGCCCGCTGGCGGAACCCGGAGGATCCCCGGATCACCGCCGACGACCTCAACGCGGCCTGCAGGCTTCATTCCAATCAGAAACTGGCGGTCCTGGCGAAGAAGATCAGCCCCCACTACGACTGGAACGATATCGTCCTGCCGGTCGACCAAAGGCAGCGACTGCGCGAGATCTGCAACCACGTCAAGTACCGATCCGTCGTCTACGAGCAGTGGGGCTTCGGGCGGAAGCTGGCGTTGGGCAAGGGTCTCAACGTGTTGTTTTCCGGCCCCCCGGGGACCGGCAAGACGATGGCCGCCGACATCATCGCCGGCGCGTTGGCGCTGGACCTCTACAAGATCGATCTTTCGTCGGTGGTCAGCAAATACATTGGCGAGACGGAGAAGAACCTGGCCAAGATCTTCGCCGAGGCCGAGAGTAGCAACGCCATCCTGTTCTTCGACGAAGCAGATGCTCTTTTCGGCCGGCGCAGCGAGGTTCGCGACGCCCATGACCGCTACGCCAATATCGAGATCAGCTACCTCCTGCAGCGGGTGGAGGAATACGAGGGCGTCGTCATCCTGGCGACCAACCGGCACAAGGACATGGACGAGGCGTTCGTGCGGCGGCTGCATTTCAGTATCGAATTCCCGTTTCCCGCGGAGGGAGACCGGCGGCGGATCTGGCAGGGAATCTGGCCGAGCGAGACGCCGCTGAGCCCCGATCTGGACCTCGATTTGATCGCCCGTCGGTTCGAGATCGCCGGCGGCAATATCCGTAATATCGCCGTGGCCGCCGCGTTTCTCGCAGCCGACGACGGCGGCACCGTCACCATGGGTCATCTCGTCCGCGCCATCCGGCGTGAGCACCAGAAGATGGGCAAGGTGGTGGCCGACGACGAGTTCGGCGGCTACGGCGGTGTGAGCAACCAGGTTCATGTCGAACGGAGCCCCTGAGATGGGTCACGCGGATGGAGAGATCGAACGCTCGGACACCGAACCGGATCTGCGCCGGAAGGTCGCCGAGGGCTTGCTCTACGCCCACAGCCGGCTCAGCGCCAACACCGGCAAGACGCTCGAGGCGGCATCGTTTCTTTATGCCCTCATCGAGCTTTTGAACGAGAAGGGCCTGATCTCGATCGACGAGTTGGACGCGCGCAAGCGGACCGTCGGCCAGCGGCTGGTGGAGCAGATGCGCGGGAAGGGAACGGGCGTCGTCTTCCAGGATCCGGAGCACGACAAGTATGCCTTCGACAACGAGGTCGAGATCGACTGCGCCAGCCGCATCCCGCTGTGCCACGCCAGCTGTTGCCGCCTGCCCTTCGCCCTCTCCAAACAGGACGTCCGCGAAGGAATTGTCCGCTGGGATCTGGGTCAGCCCTACATGATCGACCAGGGCGCGGACGGCTACTGCGATCATCTCGACCGGTCCGCCGGCGCCTGCACCATCTGGAAGAACCGCCCGGTTCCCTGTCGCGGCTTCGACTGCCGCAAGGACAAGCGGATCTGGATGGACTTCGAGAAGCGCATTCCCAACCCCGCCGTCAACCGGCCGGACTGGGCGCGTTCCTTGGTCGAAGACGGAGAAACGGAGAACGAGGGAGGGAGTAAGCGGTGATCGACGATCTGGACAGAACCTTGAAGAAACTCCTGGAGCAGGAGGTGGACGTTCTCGCCGAGGAGCACCAGAACGTTCACTTCGAGGTCCCCGACGACAAGTTCCAGCCGGCCCTTCCGGCGGTCGACCTGTACCTCTACGATATTCGCGAGAACCGCGAGTTCAGGACCAACGAGTGGTTGACGCGGCGCGAAGAAGGCATGGTCACCAAGCAGCGTGCCCCGGTACGGATCGAATGCTGCTACCTCATCACCGCCTGGGCCGGCGACACCTACAGCGAGCATCTGTTGCTGGGCAAGGTGATCAGAGCCTTGCTCCGCCATACGACGATCCCCGCGGGCGTGCTCCAGGGAAGCCTGGCGGGACAGGAGCCGCCGCTGCCGACCACCACGCTACAGCCGGGTCGCCTGCAGAGCCTGGGAGAGTTCTGGCAGGCGCTCGGCGGAAAGCTCAAGGCGGCGCTGACCTATACGGTGACGATCGGCATCCCGGTCCACGAGCCGGTAGAACTCGGTCCGCCGGTGACCGAGAAGCTGATCAGGCTCAAGCAGACTACGGGAGAGACCTAGGTGGCGGAAAACCCGGAGACCATCCGCAGGCAGGTCGCGATCGCCGGCAGGGTTGCCGAGGAGTCGTCCGAACAGCCGATTCCGCGGGCTCGCGTCCGGTTGACCGACGGGCCGGCCGCTTTCGTCAAGTCGATGGTCGCCCGGGCCAAGCTGATGCCGCTGAACCAAGCCCCGAGCGAAGTCACGCAAGCTTACGGAGATCTGGACAAAGCGGGCGTCAACAACGCCGGAAAGCTGAGAGCGGCGCAAATCGTTCTCGACCATCAGCTGCGGACCCGCGGAGCGGCGTTCGCCGTCGACCGGCCCGACCAGACCCGGACCGCGGCGGATGGCCATTTTCATTTTCTCGACCTGCCGGACGGCGACTACGCGGTGACGGCGTCGCTGCCGGAAGCCGGCAGCCGCTATGGAACGGCGGAAGTGAACAACCGTTCGGTTTCGCGCGACGGCGACGGCAGGATCGCCTGGACTTGGACCGACATGAAGGTACCGCCCACGACGATCGGCGGAAAGGTGACCAACCAGAGCGCCGCGCCCGTGAAGCTGGCATCGGTCCGCGTGAAGGGGAGCGGGGAGAACGCCCTAAGCGATGATACGGGCGAATACCGGTTGTCGGCTCTGGAGGTCGGCTCACGCACCGTGTCGGCCTCCGCCCCGGGTCTCAAGGCGGACCCCAAAATCGTCCAACTCGACGAGGCCGGGAAAAAGCAGGTGGTGGATATCGCGATGACGCCCGCCAATTGATGAGGGCGAGACCGATTGGCGGTTTGAAGCCGACCGACCGGCCCGATGCGCCGAATGCGTGTCCATACAGCCTTCCAGGCGGATCTTCCGCGCATCAGTTCATCGAATGATTGAATGATCCTTTGGAGCTTCCCATTTCGTTGAACGACTGAAGTTTTTCTGTCAGACTTGAATTGTAGACACGTGGACATTCATAGAGTTGGGGGAGGTCGTCATGCCGCAGTATTTGTCTCCGGGAGTCTATGTCGAGGAAGTGCCCTCTGGAGGTGCGCCGATCGCAGGTGTCGGGACGAGCACCGCCGGGTTCATCGGGCAGACCGCCGATCAGGTCAATGTCCCGGGTGAATTCGAGGAAGACAGCTCGGGCGAGAAGGTGCTCGATTCCCTGGGCGACCCGATTCCGGTCAAACAAAACGCACCGCCCGCAGGCGAGCCCCAGCTCATCACCAGTTGGGAGAGCTTCAAAAGGAAGTTTGGTGATTTTCACGTGGACAACGGCAACAAGACACTCGCCCACGGCGTTTACGGGTTCTTCAAGAACGGCGGGACGCGCTGTTGGGTAAGCCGGGTGCAGAATGCCTCGAATGCCGCGTCGGTCACCAACGCGCTGGCGGGTTTCAACGCGATCGACGAGATCGCCATCGTCGCCGTTCCCGGCGCGCTCGGCGCCGCCATTCAGACGGCGATCCTTGATCACTGCGAGAAAACCGGCGACCGATTCGCCATTCTCGACGGGCAGCGCGAAACCACCTACACCCCCGCGAAGATCAAAGGGGGCGTCAGGGACAGCAACTATGGGGCACTGTACTTCCCTTGGATCCAGGTCTTCGATCCGGTGACCGGCGGAAACGACTACGTGGCGCCCAGCGGCCACCTTGCCGGCGTCTACGCGCGGGTCGATACCGAGCGGGGCGTTCACAAGGCTCCGGCAAATGCCGTCATCCGCGGCGCCCTCGGCGTGGAAAACCGTTTGAGCAAGGCCGACCAGGACGGCCTGAACCCCGATGGCATCAACGTGATTCGCGCCTTCAACGGCAACATCACGGTGTGGGGCGCACGGACCCTCGGCGGCGATGCCAACGGCGAGTGGAAGTACATCAGCGTCCGCAGGCTGTTCCTGTTCCTGCGCGAATCCATCGACGAGGGAACCCAGTGGGTCGTGTTCGAGCCCAACACCCCGAACCTGTGGGCCAAGATCACCCGCAACGTCACCGCGTTCCTCACCAACGTTTGGCGCAGCGGGGCGTTGTTCGGAAACACGGCTCAGGAGGCGTTTTACGTCAAATGCGATGCCGAGCTCAATCCGCCCGAGGTTCGCGACGCGGGGCGGGTGGTGACCGAAATCGGGGTCGCCGTGGCGAAACCGGCGGAGTTCGTCATCTTTCGTATTAGCCAGTGGGGTGGGCCGAGCGCCTAGACGGCTTTAGTTCCACCCTCGAACACTCCTGTCTCGGGAGGGGGGATGCCGCAATATAAAACCCCTGGCGTCTATCGGGAGGATATTTCCCTGGCGTCGGTGACGCCGCCGCCGACGGGTGTGCCCGCGTTCCTGGGGCTGACCGCAAAGCCACCGGACGCGACCGGCGACCCCGGAGCGCTCGCCGTCAGGCGCTGGCCCGAGTTCGAGAACAAGTTCGGCGGTGCGGTGCCCGAGGGGTTCCTGGCGCAAGCGGTGCGCGGTTTCTATGACAACGGCGGCGGCCTGTGCTACGTCCAGCCGATCGAGGATCCGACCAAGGAGGCGCTGAAACGGGGGTTGGCCGCCATCGCCTCCCTGGACGTCGACCTGGTCTGCGCGCCCGACATCATGGCGAAATCCGTCGACAACCCGATCGCTCTGCAGGACGCCGTTCTGGATCACTGCAAGACGGCGGGCGATCGAATGGCGATCCTGGATTCCCTGAGAGACCCCCGTGTATCGCTCGTCGAAAACGACCAGCACAAGAAGTTGCTCGAAATGGGATCGAGCGTCGTCAACGGTGCCCTATACTACCCCTGGATTCAGGCCTACGAAGGGCTGGTTGTTCCTCCGTGCGGCCATGTCGCAGGCGTCTTTGCGCGCAGCGATCGCAAGTTCGGGGTCCACAAGGCGCCGGCCAACGAGGTTCTGCAGGGCGTTTCGGACTTGGTCCCCAACGTCAGCGATGCGGACCAGGCCGAACTGAATCCGATCGGCGTCAACTGCCTTCGCGCGTTCCCCGGCCGCGGAATCCGGGTCTGGGGCGCCCGAACCCTGGGCGGCGACGCCAACGGCGAGTGGAAGTACATCAGCGTCCGCCGGCTGTTCCTGACCGTTGGACGTTGGATCGAACGCAACCTGACCGACGTTGCGTTCGAGCCGAACGATGTCCGCCTGTGGTCGCGCATCGAACGGGAATTGACCATCTACTTCAGCGACCTGCTTCGGCAGGGCGCACTCAAGGGGACCACCGCCACGGAAGCCTTCTATGTCAAGTGCAACGCGGAAACGAACCCGCAAGAAGGGCGCGAGGCAGGGAAAGTCGTTACCGAAATCGGGCTGGCGCCCAGCGTTCCCGCCGAGTTCATCGTGGTTCGGATTATCACCGGCACCAGTGGGATTACCATCGCCGGGCCGATGAGGCTCGAATAACAAACCGAGGAGACTGTGTCATGCCAGTTGGAGAACGAAAAGACCCCTATCGCGGTTACAACTTCCTCGTGGAGATCGACGGCATCACCCGCGCCGGCTTCCGCGAGTGCTCGGGCCTGGACAGCACCCAGGATCCGATCGAGTACCGTGAGGGCAACGAGGGCCTGACCGCCCGCAAGCTGCCCGGTCTCAACAAGTACTCGAACATCAGCCTCAAGTGGGGCATCACCGATGACGCCGAGTTGTGGGACTGGCGTCAGCAGGTCATGAACGGCAACATCGACGGAGCGCGCAAGAACGGGTCCATCGTTCTCATGGACGATACCGGCGAGGAGAAGGTGCGCTGGAACTTCCGCGAAGGCTGGCCGACAAAGTGGACGGGCCCGTCGCTCAACGCCACCGGTAGCGACATCGGCATCGAAAGCCTCGACATCGTCCACGAAGGGCTCGTCAAGGCATGACGTTTCAGACCGAGTTCCCGTTCAACCTGCCGCGCGGGTATCTGGATGTGGAGGGCAATATTCACCGGGACGGGGTGATGCGGCTGTCCACGGCGTATGACGAAATCGCGCCGATGAAAGATCCCCGCGTTCAGGCCAATCCGGGTTACTTGGTCGTCATCCTTCTGTCTCGGGTGATCACTCGCCTGGGTGATCTGGAGCAAATCAACCCGAAGATCATTGAAGGGCTTTTTTCGGCGGATCTGGCCTATCTGCAGGACTTCTACCGCCGCGTAAACGAGAACGGACACGATCGGCTGCCAGTGACCTGCCCCCACTGCGAATCCAAGTTCGAGGTGGAGCTCGCCAGCCTGGGGGAACCATAGGCTACCCCTTGGACCGCGTGTTCGAGGAGGTAGCCTACGTCGCCTACTACTTTCACTGGCCGCACGATCAGGTGATGAACATGGAGCATCGCGAGCGACAGCGCTGGGTCGCCGAGATCGCAAAAATCAACCAGCGACTGAATGACGCGATGGCGTCGGGGTATTCGGACTGATGGCCGCGGGAAACCGGAACGACCCCTACCTGGCCTTCAACTTCCTCGTCGAGATCAACGGGCTCTCGGTTGGCGGCTTCAGCGAGGTCACCGGTCTGCAGGTCGAGGTGGAGGTCCAGGACTACCGCGAGGGTGGACAGAACACCTTCGTCCACAAGCTGGCGGGGCCGGTTCGCTATCCCTCTAACCTGGTTCTCAAGCGAGGCATGGCGGATATCGACCTTCTGTGGGGATGGTACCAGACCGTCCTCCTGGGTTTTGTCGCGCGACAGAATGTCTCGGTCATCCTGCGCGACAGCGAAGGCGACGAACAGCGACGCTGGTTCTTCGTCAAGGCCTACCCGGTTCGCTGGAACGGCCCGGCGCTGCGGGCGGAATTGCCCGCCGTGGCGGTCGAAACGCTGGAGCTGGCGCACCAGGGATTCTTTGCCGTGGGGGGGCTGGGGTGAAACCCATGGACAGGGAACGCCCAGGCGAAACTGCACACGAAAATCCGGGCCTCGGTCACCGCATCGTGGCGCGCTACGGCCGCTCGCCGGGCGTGATCCCGATGGAGGCGATGCTGCAACGCTTCCGCCGCACCGGCCTGTTCGGCCACGATCGGCTGCCGCTGTTGACCCGTCTGTCCCGGCGCTGGGGAGGGATCAACCCGTCCTACCCCGGCAGCGGCGGGCCGTTGACCTTCCTGCAACCATCTCCGTTTGCTTCGACCGGGCTTGCCGGCACCGAACGCATCGGCCGGTCGACCGAGTCCGTCTCGACGAGGACGGTGGCCCTGGGAGCGCCGTTGAGCGTCCCGGACACGCCGGACGGACCCCTGCCGATTGCTCGCAAGGCCGGGAAGCGGATGACCTCCAAAGGGGCGATCACGCCGGTGGCCCCAATGGAAACCAAACCGGCATCGGCCATCGTGCGACGCCGAAGGTCCCGACCCGAGGCCCTCTCGCCGGATTCGGGCAACGAGACGCCTATGGACAGCCGTACACTGGGCCTCTTACCCCTTTCGCCGACGGACGCCGGCCTTGGCCGCGCGATCATTCGCCGCCGCAAGCATCCGTCACCCGAAGCGTCGACCCGAACCACGGCCCCGGTGACAACCGAAACAGGGCCTCCGGTGCGGACAAGCCCGCAAATCCGCAAAGAGGAAAGCACCATCGGACGAACGGCGCTACCGCTGCCCGTAGCGGATGAACCGCCCCCTTCGACACGTGTTTCGGCGCAGACCTTCCCGGCACTTGCGCCGAGGTCGACGTCTCCCGACCCGCCCACCGGTGCCGCGGACGCGATTCCGCCGGGATCGGCGAGACGGGAAAGCTCCTCGCCAATCGAAACACCGGACGCCGCAGCGTCCCGCGGAGACCTCGGAACCGCTATTGGGTTGAGGTATGCAAGAACCACGATTGCAGCCACCGCGGCCCCCCTGCCGGTATCGGCGGCCCTCCAGCGACGAAGCGGTCCCTCTCGGGTCGACCGAAGCGCCCAGAACGTGCGGGCACTTGCGGAGAACCCGCCGGATGCGTGGCCGACAACGGCCGGCACTACGATGACCACGCTTCCCCCGACGATGGCGCATCGACTACCGCAGCCGCAAGCCGCAACGGTACAAAGCCGGGCCGAGCAATCGTTCCGTGGGCGGGCCCCGGGCGGCGGGTCGCGGCCGGCGGATCGGCTGCCGGCCGCCGCGCCGCCGGCACATCCCGCGATCTTTCGAGCGCTCACGGACAACACCCGACCAAGCCCCATGGAACCGGGCGCAGGGATCGGCTTTACGGACACGCTGTCGCCGGCGCGGCCTCCCATGCCGCTAGCGGTTCAAGGCCAGGGACGAAGACTTTCCGGGGGGGTCTTACAAAGGGAGCGGTTGCCGACAAATACGTGGCAAACCGGCGATACCGGGCGATCGCCGTCGGCAATCAGCGCGTCCCCTACGTCGACCGGACAAGGTTCAGGGACGATGACGGCGGTCCGCATCGAAGATCTGGGAGTTCGGAGCGAAATCGAGCGGAACCCACCCCGGACCGGTGACGGCGAACGGCCGAATGTGGACGATCTGGTCGACAAGGTGCTTCGCAAGCTGATGCGCCGGTTGGCGGTCGAACAGGAGCGAAGGGGCTGGCGGCGATGGTTCTAGGGTTGATGCTGGAAAAGCTGACCATCCAGGTGGAGGACGGCAAGGAGATCGAGGTGCTGTTCAATCCCAGCCAGATCAGCATCACGAAGAATTCTTCGTGGCGGTCTGCCGCGGTGGTCCAGCGGGACGTGCCCCGGTCGCAGTTCCTCTACAGCGAACCGTCGACCTTGAGCATGGAGCTGTTTTTCGACACCTACGAAGACCGCTCCGATGTACGGGCGCACACCAAGGACATCTTTCATCTGACCACCGTCGAGGAGCACGGCGACCTGCATCGACCGCCGTTGTGCAAGCTGCACTGGGGTTACTTCGACCTCCGCGAGGACTGGATCCTCCAAAACCTGGTCCAGCGATTCACCCTGTTTCTCGAGGACGGCACGCCGGCCCGCGCCACGCTGTCCTGTACGTTCAGGCAGTGGCGCTCCGACGATACGGAAGCCAGGCTGCTCAACCGGCAATCGCCGGACGTGGCCAAGACCCGCATCGTCCGCCGCGGCGATACACTGAGCGCCATTGCCGGCGAGGCATACAAGAACCCGAGCCTGTGGCGACCGATCGCCGAAGCCAATGGGATCGACGATCCGCGCGACTTGGCCCCGGGTACCGTGCTCTCCATCCCCAGGCTTCAGTCCTCGGGACCCAAGCGGAAATAGCGGCCGAAATGCTCGACCAGACAGCCACGTCAGTCCCCGAGTTCCGGGTGAAGATCAACGGTACCGACAGGCCGGAGATCACCGCCCTCGCCATCGCCGTCTCGGTCCATCAGGATTTGTCGGCGCCGGGCATGTTCACCCTGCGGCTGTTCGACTCCGGAGCGACGACCCTCGAAGACACCTTGGCCGACGAGGACATGTTCGCGCCCGGCAACGCGGTCGAATTCGAGATGGGCTACATGGGCCAAACGGAAACGCTGTTCGTCGGCGAGATCACCGGCCTCGAGCCGCAGTATTGCGCCGACGAAGCTCAGGCTTTGGTCGTGCGGGGCTACGATCGGCTGCATCGGCTGATGCGGGGTCGCAAGACCCGTTCGTTCGCCCAGGTCAAGGACAGCGATATCGCCGGCCAGATCGCCGGTGACGCCGGTCTCAGCCCCAGCACGGAAGATACCGGGGTTGTCCTGGAGTACGTTCTGCAGAACAACCAGACCGACCTGGAGTTCCTTCACGCTCGCGCCGCACCCATCGGCTACGAGGTCGTCGTCGACGATCGGACCCTGCATTTCCGCGCCCGTCAGAACACCGGAGCCGCAAGCTTCACCATCGCTCCCGATCAGGATCTGATCGAGTTCTATCCGCGCCTGTCGACGATGGGTCAGGTCGGCAAGTCCACCGTGCGCGGCTGGAATGCCAAGGATAAGGAGGCCATCGTCGGTGAAGCCGCGGTCGGCGACGAAGCGACCAAGATGCAGGGCGACTCCATCGGGCCGGAGGCAGCCGACGAGGCGTTCGGTTCCAGCGAAGCGGCCCGCACCCGAAGCCCCGTGTTCAGTCAGGCCGAGGCGGACAAGATCGCCGTGGGGCGCTTCAACGAAATGGCGCTGGCCTACGTCTCCGGAGAGGGCGTGTGCATCGGTCGAACGGATTTGCGCGCGGGAATCGTGATCGATATCGAGGGACTGGGGCAACGATTCAGCGGTCCCTACTACGTCACGTCGACGACCCACAGCATTACTTCGAGCACCGGATACCGCACCGCCTTTTCCGTCAGGAGGAACGCGACGTGATCGACATGGGCCCGTTCGCGAACGCCCTCTCCGAGAAGCGCCCCGAAGCGCGCCTTTACGGCGTGACCGTGGGCGTCGTCACCAACAACCAGGACCCCGATGGTCTGGGACGGGTCAAGGTCAAATTCCCATGGTTGTCCGACGACGTCGAAAGCCACTGGGCGCGGGTCGTGACGCCGATGGCCGGCAACGATCGCGGTCTCTTCTTTCTTCCCGAAGTCGACGACGAGGTGCTCGTCGCCTTCGAGCACGGATCCCCTGAGTTTCCTTACGTCCTCGGCGCCCTGTGGAACGGCAAGGACAAGGCCCCCGAGTCCAACGACGACGGCGAAAACAACATGCGGACGATCAAGTCCCGAAGCGGCCATGTGGTGCGGCTGGACGACACCGACGGCAGCGAGAAGATCGAGATCGTCGACGGCAGCGGAGCCAACAGCATCGTCATCAGCACCGCCGACAACACGATTACCATCACCGCCGACGCCGACATCACCATCGAGTCGGGCAGCGGCAAGCTGATCCTTTCCGGCAATGGGATCGAGATCAAATCCCAGGCGGACGTGAAGGTCGAAGCCGGGGCGAACATGGACCTGAAAGCGAGCGGTCAACTCAACATCAAGGGAACCACGGTCAACATAAATTGAGCGGGATCACGGACAATGGGCCTACCGGCCGCCAAGCAGGGTGACCAGATCGTCGCCGTCGACATCCATATCGTCATGGTACCGGCTCCTCCAGCGCGGACCGGTTCCCACGCCCCTGCCCCATCCGTTCTCCGGGATTATCGGGGGAGAGCTCAGTTCCGACGTCAACATCATGGGCCTGCCGGCGGCGACGGTGGACAGCACCGCCGACAACACCCCCCCGCACATTCCGACCCCGCCGGGTACGGCGTTCCAGTCGCCGCCGGCCAACAAGGCGACGATAAAGCTCGGCAGTCAGACCGTGTTCATCAACGGCAAGTCCGCCGCCCGCAATGGCGATGTCGCCGATACCTGCAACGACCCCGCGGACACGCCGGTCGGTACGGTTATCGCGGTCGGGACCGTATTCATCGGAGGATGAAGGGGAGGTCATGGCGAACAGCGGTTTCCTCGGTGTCGGTTGGAGCTATCCCGTTGGTGTCGACGGCGGCGGAAACGTTTCCATCGAAACGCAGCATGACGAGAAGATCCGCCAGGCGATCTGGATCATCCTCGCCACCGCGCGCGGAGAACGGGTCATGCGCCCCGATTTCGGTTGCGGCATTCACGACCTGGTGTTCGCCGTCAACAGCCCCGGCACCGCCGGGCGGGTGGCCGGCGAGGTACGCGAGGCGTTGGTTCAATGGGAGCCACGCATCGATCTCCTGGAGGTGAAGGCGCGCGCCGACGGGCAGGCGGGGGAACGGCTGCTGATCGAGATCGACTACCGGGTGCGGGCGACCAATAACCGCTTCAACCTGGTCTACCCGTTCTACCTCGAAGGGGGCGCCGAGTGATGACGGAAACCGCCCCCAAAATCGAATCGCGCACGGCAACGAAAATTTCGCGGCAGGTTCAGGACCTGATGCGGGTCTATGCGCCGGAGTGGAACGAGATCGACCCGGACACCAAACAGCCGAAGGGCGCCAGCGCGGCCTTGATCGGCGTTTTTTCGCGATACTGCGAGCTGATTATCCAGCGTCTCAACAAGGTCCCGGAGAAGAACGTCCTCGCCTTCCTGAACTTCGTCGGTGAATCGGTATTGCCGCCGCAGCCGGCGCGGGTTCCGTTGACCTTCTCCCTGGCCGCCGGAAGCCCCGGGGACGCCGTGGTGCCGGCCGGTACCCAGGTGGCGGCACCGCCCGGCGAAGGCGAGAAAGATGCGGTCCTCTTCGAAACGCAGCAGGAGTTGACGGTTACCGCGGCGCAACTGGACAGTATCTTCGTCCGCGATCCCGAGCGGGACATGGACGCCGACTACGCCGCGCTGACAACGTCGTCGGCGCCGACCGGCGTGCCGGTGTTTCAAGGCGATCGCCCGATAGAGCATGTCCTCTACATCGGCGACGACGACCTGTTCGGGTACCCGTACGTCAAGGCTCTAAGGGTGGTTTTTCAGCTTAGCAAGAAGCTTGGGGATCAGGCCGAACTGCAGTGGCAAGTGTGGGAAGGCGCCGATTGGCGGAATCGGGATCCGGCGAAACCCTCCGGTCTCGGCAAGGCCGGAAAGAACACGGTCGCGTTCGGACCGTTCTCGGCGCCCGATGACCATGCCATCAATGCCACGCTCGGCCGCTGGCTTCGCTGCAAGCTGACCACGCCGATTACCCCCTCCGCCGAGGCGATTGCCGGAAAGGTGCGCAAGAGCCAGCTTCCGCGCGTCGACCGGATCTCGGTCGAGATCGACCTGAAGCGTCCGGACGGCCGGGACGAGCCGAGCCTTCGACCGGACCTCGCCTTCGCCAACGGCACCCCGATCGATCCGAGCAAGGGTTTTTCGCCGTTCGGTGGCGAACCGAAGCGCGACGACGTGCTCTACCTGGCGAGCGCGGAGGCGTTCTCCAAAGCGCAGGATCCGAACACATCGATGAGCGCGAGGGTCGACCTCGATATCCGCATGGCAACCTCGCACTTGCGGCCGTCGCCGACGAGCGTGCGTCCCTCGGCCGATCTCGAATTGGCCTGGGAATGCTGGAACGGTGCGGAATGGAAACGGGTTGGAACGAGTGCGCCCCCTTCCTGGCTCGATCCGATCGATCTGGATCCACTGCCGCGGGTGATCGGCGAGTCCGGCGCGGTCGTGCTGCAGGGAACCGCCCAAGAGGGCACGCTGGTGCAGGTCGACGGAATGAAGGTCGCCTTCGGCGACGAGCGGCGCTTCTCGGCGCCATTGGCGCTCAAGCCGGCGCTGAACGTCATCGCCGTTTCCGCAACCCATCGGACACGGAAGCGGAAGAACACGACCTGGGTGGTAATCCATCTCGGCAAACAGGAAGACGAAACCCTCCACCTTGCCGTCGGCGAACTGCCGGATGATCTCGAGACCAAGGAAACCGAACCGCTGGACTTCACCCTGAAGGTGGTGGTGTCCGGCAACGAACGGGGGGTGGTCAAGACGATCCGGGTTACCAACGGCGCCAATGATTTCAAAGCCGAAGCGGCGGTGCCCACCAACGCCGCCGCGGTCCCGATCAAGCTGATGGCCGGGCGCAATTCGCTGCTGATCGAAGGCCTCGATTCGGGTGGGGAAAGACGCGCCGCATCGACGGAGACGATCGGTTGTCGTGCAATGGCCCCGCCCGACGACGAAAGCGGTTTTTCCGACGGCACCTTCGCTTTTTGCCAGAGCGGGACGGTCAGCTTGAACCTGCCGGAGTTGGTGAGCCGGAAAGCCGTTCACGGAGAGGAGAACTTCTGGCTTCGGGTCCGATTGGCCAAGGGCGATTACGGACAGAACGCCGGATACCGGATCATCGACCCCAAGGATGCCAAAGCCGGTTTCATCCTCGTCCCGGCAACGTTCCGACCGCCCGTCCTATCGTCCCTGGAAATCGGCTACGAGAAGCATGCCACGGCATCTCCGCGGCATTGTCTGGTTTACAACAACAGACAATACGAAGACTGCACCCCTGCCGGCGGCACGGAAGGCTCCCCATTCGAGCCTTTCCAACCGGCACCCGAGGACCCGCCGAAGCCGACCCTCTATTTCGGGTTTGCACTGCCACCTGACCGCAAGGACTTTCCCAACCGGACGATCGGTCTTTACAACCGCCTGGTCGATTTCACCTATGAGGCCGGATCGCAACCCCCCTCAGGGGAACGGCCCGAGATTGCGTGGGAGTACTGGAACGCCAAGGAATGGGTCGAGGTGAGGGTGCGCGACGGTACCCAGGGCTTCACTCGATCGGGTCTGGTGGAGTTTCTTGCGCCGTCGGATTTCACCGCCCGGAACGAGTTCGGGTTGAACCGTTACTGGTTGCGGGTCCGCCGGTTGGCCGGCGAACACGCACTCGAGCCGAGGCTCTGCCGCGTGCTGGCAAACACCACGATGGCGGAGCAGACGGTGACCGTAACCGACGAACCCCTCGGCTCCAGCGACGGCGGCAAGAACCTGCAGTTCCGGACGGTGAAGACGCCGGTCCTCCCCGGCCAGCACCTGCAGGTCCGCGAACCGGAGCGGCCCTCTTTCGAAGAACAGGCGGTCCTGGAGAAAGAAGAGGGAAAAGACGCAATCGTCGAGAACATCGACGAGCGGACGGGCCGTCCCAAGGAGATATGGATCCGCTGGCATGAGGTTCCGGACTTCTTCGGCTCGGGGTCCCGCGACCGCCATTACGTCGTCAACCACCTCAGCGGAGAGATAAGCTTCGGCGACGGCTTGCGGGGGCTGGTCCCGCCGGCCGGCATCGGCAACATCCGTATCGCCCGCTATCGGACGGGGGGCGGCGAGTTTGGCAATCGGCCGGCGAACACGATCACCCAGCTCAAAACCACCATCCCGTACGTCGACAAGGTGACGAACGTGGAACCGGCGAACGGTGGCGCCAACGCCGAGCCGCTCGAAATCGCTGGTCCGGCGGGCGCCCCGAACGCTGCGTCACCGGGGGCGCGCGGTAACCGTGGAAGACTACGAGGATCTGGCGATGCTCGCCTCTCCCAGGGTCGCGCGCGCCACGTGTGTCCCGCTTCACGATCTGGCTTCCGACCCGGATGCCAAGGACCCTCGCCCCGGCAAGATCAGCCTGATCATCGTGCCGCGCTCGAAGGACGCGAAGCCGACGCCGACGATGGAGCTGATCGGCCGGGTGCAGAGCTATGTCGACGAACGCCGGATCGCGACCGCCGACCTGGTCATCGTCGGGCCGGAATACGTCCGCGTCGACGTCGAGGCGGAGATCGCCGTCGAAACCCTGGAGGGCGCGAGCGATGTCCGCCACAAGGTGATCGAGACACTTTCCCGCTTCCTGCACCCGTTGACCGGCGGGTTGAGTGGCGAAGGCTGGAACTTCGGGCGCAAACCCTACGATTCGGATCTGTACGCCCTGATCGAAGCGATCCCGGGCGTGGATCACGTCAGGACTCTCGATGTGAAAGAGTCCGAAGACCGCCCCGGTTCCCGCGCCACGGGCCGCGCGCTCGTTTACTCGGGGTCGCACACCATCCGTATGACATACGTCGAAACATGAGGTTCTGACCGATCATGCCGCTCAATCTGCCCAACCTCGACGATCGCCGATACGAAGACCTCGTCGACGAGGCGCGCGCGATGATCCCCGGTCTGGCGCCGGAATGGACGGATCACAACCCCTCGGATCCAGGCATCACCCTGATCGAGATGTTCGCCTATCTGACGGAGATGCTGATCTTTCGCCTGAACCGGATCACCGACGAAAACATCCGGTCCTATCTCAAGCTGCTCGACCCGGACTGGAAGCCTTCGGGATCGACCCGCGAAACCCTGGCGCAAGACGTCCTCACAACGGTCGTGAAGCTGCGCAAGCGGGTCCGCGCGGTCACCTGCGGGGATTTCGAGGAACTGGCCCTCGAGGCGGACCCGCGCGTCGCCCGCACCCTGTGCCTCGCCCGACGCAACGCCAGAGTGAACTTCGAGACCGAGCAGGAAGGGCATGTCAGCGTCATCGTCGTCCCCCGGAAGGGGAACGAGAGCGACCTGGAGGAAATCATCGGGACGGTGGAGGCGGATCTGGAACCCCGGCGGCTGTTGACGACGCGGGTGCACGTCACCGGCCCTCGATATCTTCCGCTGACGATCAAGGCGACAGTCGCACCCTGGTCGGACGAGCGGCTGCCCGAGGAGGGTGCTGGACCAAACAACGTCGCGGACCGGGTCGTGACGGCGGTCAAGAAGTTTCTCGATCCCCTCGAGGGCGGTGACGACGGTAAAGGCTGGCCATTCGGACGCAACGTTTTCGTTTCTGAGATCTACCAGTTGATCGACCGACTTCCGGGGATCGACTACGTCAAGGCAGTAAGCCTGATCCCCGACGACCCCATCGGCGTCGACGTCAAACCCTATGAGCTGGTCGATGCGCGGATGACGACCGCCGACGTCGCCGTCGAGAAAGCCTAGGACGAGTCCATGACCACTGACGGATCATTCAGCAGCAACTACCTGCAATATCTGCCGGCGATCTTCGGCGAGGACCCCTTCCTCGGCCGCTTTCTCCTGGCGTTCGAAAAAATCCTGACCGGACTGGAAGGAAGCGAGGGCGAGCCGGAACGCGGCCTCGAACAGATCATCGCCGGCATCCCCACGCTGTTCGATCCCGATGAAGCGCCCGAAGAGTTTCTCGACTGGCTGTCGGGCTGGGTGGCCCTCAGCCTGCGCGCCGACTGGGCGCCGGATCAAAAACGGCGGTTTCTCGCCAACATCGTCAAGCTGTACCGCTGGCGCGGCACCAAACGGAACCTCGAGGAACTGTTGAAAACGTACTCCCAAGGGCACGTGGAGATCCTCGAGGACGAGGTCATCTCCTTCGAGATCGGCGACGGTTGCGAAGTCGGCAAGACCACCCGGTTGGGAGGGGCGCCTCCGCACTTCTTCCAAGTCACCGTCACCCTGCCCAACCCCGACCCCGAGACCCTGGGCCGGGAAATGAAAATCGTCAGGGCGCTGATCGATCTGCAGAAACCGGCGCATACCGCCTACGAGGTACATTCCGTTCACTATACGATGCAGATCAAGGAGCACTCCACCATCGGCGTGGACACCTGGCTGGGGCTGTTACCGGAAAAAACACAAGGAGGGGGCTAATAAGATGGCCGATATCAAACGTCTGCACTATTTCGACCACCAGTTGCTGGTGGAGAAGGATTTCACCGACGAGCAGACCTACCACCTCGACATGCGCCGCCGACACAACCGGACCCTTCACGAGTTCGGCGCCGCCAATGGATTGAATGTCCGAAAGACCGGCGAAAAGAAGGTGACCGTCGAACCCGGAACCGCGATCGACGGGATCGGCAGGGAAATCATCCTCGACGCCGAGTTCGTCGTCGATCTGAGTGCCACCACCAAGTATCCGAAGAACGCCGAGGTCCATGTCGTCATCGCCTATGACGAGGAGCCATCGGACCAGGTATCGTTTGCCGGCGCGGAGGGTGCCACCCGCATCACCGAAAAGTGGACGATCGACGCGGTGACGACCCCGCCGGCGACGGACGGTACCGTCATCCGCCTCGCCACATTCAAACTGGACGGCAACGCCAACGTTCCGGGCAACGTCGGCGATCTCCTCATCGAGGGGCGCCGGTCCGCCGGTCCCTTGCTGGCACCGGAAACCGTCGGCGAAGCTCACCTGGTCGATGGTTCGGTCACCGAATCGAAGCTGGCGGATGGCGCCGTGACGGCGGCAAAAATCGCCAGCGGAGCCGTCACTCCCGACAATATCGGCGCCCTGTCGATCAAGGGCGGCAAGATAGATGGTTCTCTCGGTGTCGGCGAGGACCTCAAGGCGAAGAGCGGCGCGTTTTCAGAGGTTACCATCGACGGCGACCTCCTCGTCAAAGGTACGGCTAATTTCCGCAGACCGAAGGTGGGCTTTGTCGTCGATACCTTCGTCAACGCGAGCGGGGGGCGGTTCCAGATGGGCGACGTGGTAAAGCTGACAGGAGGCAAGATCAGACGGTTCACCGGCACCGACAACCAAATCCCGGTATCGGAGGTGATCCTTGCCGACACGCCGAACGACCACAAAGTCATCGGCGTCGTCGCGGGAATATCGGTCCCGGAGCCCGACACCCCCGATACCCGAGTTCGAAGACCCGAGTTTCATCGGCGATGGCGGAGAGCTTTTCGTCGTGACTCTCGGCACCTTTGCCCATTGCAAGGTGGACGCGACCAAGGCTTCCATTCAAGTGGGCGATCTTCTGACCTCGTCCGCAACTCCCGGTCACGCCCAAAAAGCGACGGAACCGAAGATCGGCAGTATCATCGGCAAGGCGCTGGAGTTGCTCGAGAAGGGGACCGGCTCGATCGCCGTATTCGTGAATATTCAGTGAGATCGAAATAGAACTGAGACAACGTCCGTAGGACAGGGAAAGCTCATCATGGCCATAGATTCGACGCTTCGCGGCATTCGGTTGCAGATCGACCAGGCGACCGACCCGGGCGAACAGCCCGAGGTAAAATTCGGTCTCGCCAACGCCGCCGGCCAGTCCTGGACACTGGCGAGGTTCGCGGCGACGGAACAGGGATCCTTCGGCGGCAGGCTGGCCATCGAGGTCAACGCCGGCGGCGATTCCCCGACGGATACGACCGCCGAGCGCCTGAGCATCGACAGCGCCGGCGATGTCGGCATCGCGGGCGGTCTGACCGTCGGCGGTACGCTGAAGGCGGGCGCGGTCGGCGACGTGGCGGCCGAGATCACCACCCTGAAGGGACGCACCTTCACCGCCGCCGACGTCGGCGCACTGCCGATTTCCGGCGGCACGCTCACCGGCGGTCTGACGGTGCAGGGCACCCTGCAGGCGGGGGCGATCGCCGACGTGGCGGCCGAGATCACGACGCTGAAAGGGCGGACGTTCACGGCGGCCGACGTGGGCGCGCTGGCGATCGGCGGCGGCACCCTCGGCGGCAATCTGACCGTCAACGGCATCGTCGATGCCGTCGACATTCGCATCAACGGGGCGCCGCTCGCCTCGTCGCCCTGGGTGGCTGTTGCCGGGGGGATCAACTACTCGGGCGGTAATGTCGGAATCGGCGCGGCCACTCCGGCCGGCAAACTCGAGGTGCAAGGGCCGTGGGGAGACTGGATCTTCCTGCGTCAGCAACGCGACAAGGACGGCGGCGGCGGTTTCCATATCCACAATCCATGGGGCAACTCGAACCAAGGCCAGGGGACCCCCGATCGAAACCGCCTGGAGATCGCCTACGCCAATCCGGGCGGCGGGACACTCTGGGGACAATTGGTCATCCACGGTCCGACCGGCAACGTCGGCATCGGGACGGTCTCGCCGGGCGCGAAGCTCCACGTGTATCGGTCCAATACAGTAGACTACGAAGACAACGCAATGAAAATCCAGACCCAACACGGATATATGACGTTCGGGTCACTAAACAATGCCTGGTTTCACATGCATACGGACAGGCCGAGTTTTTATTTCAACAAACCGGCTCATGCGAAAGGTGGGTTTCACACTTACTCGACGCGCGATCACAAGAAGGACATTCACTATTTGTCCGTAGAAGAAGAAGATCGCGTATTGTCTTCGATCGCTGGATTAAGAATGGCGACCTTTCGATATAGGGACGGCGAACTTGGAGACAAAATCCATACCGGGATCATCGCCGAGGAAGCACCGGAGGCGGTTCTGTCGCAAGGAGGGCGTTCGATCGACTTGTACGACTATGTTTCGTACGGAATGACGGCGGTCAAGGCACTGCAGCGGCGGCTCGAGAGGATGGAAGCGCTTATGCGCGAATTGGAATTGTCCGGCGATGTCGTCGGTCCGCAGGCAAAGGAGGTGTAGTCATGGCCATTGATTCGACACTTCGAGGCATTCGGCTCAGAATCAACCAGGCGACGGATGCGAGCGAAAAGCCCGAAGTGGTTTTCGCTCTGACCGACGCCACCGACCAGTCCTGGACCATGGCCAGGATCGTCGCCGGCGACGAGGGCAGCTTCGGAGGCCGATTGGCGATCGAGGTCAATGCCGGCGGCGGCGCACCGGCGGACGAGACGACCGAGCGTCTGGTCATCGACAGCGCCGGCGACGTCGGCATCGGTGGCAACCTGACCGTCGCGGGCGCGCTGCAAGTGGGCGCGATCGTCGACGTGGCGAGCGAGATCACCGCGCTGAAAGGCCACACCCACTCCGCCGCCGACGTCGGTGCGCTACCCATCGGCGGCGGCACCCTCTCCGGCGATCTGACCGTCGAAGGCACGCTGCAGGCGGGCGCGATCAGCGACGTAGCAGCCGAGATCACGACGTTGAAGGGACGCACCTTCACCGCAGCCGACGTCGGTGCGCTGCCCATCGGCGGCGGTACGGTCACCGGCAAACTGGAGGTCAAAGGCGCCATCGACGTCGGCGAAATCCTGGTCAAGGGCAAGCCGCTCGCGACGTCGCCGTGGAGCACGGCAACCGGCGGCATCAACTACAAAGACGGGAACGTCGGAATCGCTTCGACAAGCCCGAAGGAACGCCTTGACGTCAACGGCAGGACGAAATCGGGCAAATTGACGATAGGCCCGTGGCCGGCGAATCAAAACCGCTATGTGTTCTTCGGAACGAATTCCCTGGATCAGGCGCAGGCGGGGAATTATGCGCTTCTGCAGGAAGCGAGCAGCGCCAACGTTGGGAGGACGTTCCTGAACTCTCCGGTCGACATCCGGTTGAGAATCGGAAACAGCGATAAAATGGTCGTTGCAAACAACGGGTTCGTCGGCATCGGAACCTCGGCTCCCCAGGCGCCGCTCCACGTCGCCAACTACATGGCGGTCGGGCCTTTCGCCCCGACGACGGGAGCGGGAGGCATCGACCTGACGGGAAGGGTTGCCGAGTTGGGCTTCGTCCGCCGCAACCTCACCGCCTGGCCGAGCACACCGCAACCCGGTGACCGCTACGTCTGGTACAATCAGGATGGGAAGTTCGCATGGCTGTGGACGAACACCCACGGCAATCTTTTCGGGGTATCGAGCGTCGGAGACGTCTGGTATCGGGGTCAACTCAACAAGCTCGACGTGGAGGACAACTTCACCGCAAACGTCCGATGCGCCGATTTCCGCATCGGTCACTCCAAACGGCGCAAGGCGTTGGGAAGGGCGCTGGTCGACCTGACAACCCAACTCAGCATCAATCATGACGGAGACTGGGCGAAGGGTTGCGTCTACGGGGTCAGCATGAACCGGCGTTCGTCAAGAGCGCTGAAGAACGACATACGGGCGATCTCGTCGGGCGAGGCGCACCAGGTCCTGAGCCGCCTGAGTCCGGTCAAATACACCCTGAAGTCGGATCCGGATCGCGAGACGCAGTTGGGATTCATCGCCGAGGATGTCCCCGAACAGGTGGGTACCGGCGATCGGTCGGCGGTCAACAACGACCACATTGTCGCCGTCCTGGTCAAAGTGGTCCAGGAACAACAGAGGGTCCTGGCGGCCCTGTGCGGGTAGCGTGCGGTCAAAGCACTGGAAAGGCGGCTCGAGAAGATGGAGGCGCGTTTGCGCGAGGTCGAGCCGTCCGGCGATGTCGTCGGTCGGGGTTGATACATTCGGCGAACAGAGAGTGAGCGCAGTGTTTTTCGCGTATGGGAGATGATTGTCTGGCAATAGTCCGCAGGCAAAGGAGGTGTAGTCATGGCCATTGATTCGACACTTCGAGGCATTCGGCTCAGAATCGACCAGGCGACGGATGCGAGCGAAAAGCCCGAAGTGGTTTTCGCTCTGACCGACGCCACCGACCAGTCCTGGACCTTGGCCAGGATCGTCGCCGGCAACGAGGGCAGCTTCGGAGGCCGATTGGCGTTCGAGGTCAATGCCGGCAACGGGGCGCCGGAAGACAGCTCGATCGAGCGCCTGACCATCGATAGCGCCGGCAACGTCGGTATCGGCGGCAACCTGACCGTCGAAGGGGCCTTGCAGGCCGGCGCCATCGCCGACGTGGCGAGCGAGATCACCGCACTGAAAGGGCATACCCACACAGCATCCGACGTCGGTGCACTTCCTGTCACCGGCGGGACGGTTACGGGCAAGCTGGATGTCACCGGCACGATCGATGCCAGTGATATTCGGATGAAGGGAGCTCCCCTGAACCTCTCCCAATGGACCTCTGCAAGTCGCGGCATCAGCTATTCCGCCGGCCGAGTTGGCATCGGAACGACAACCCCGGAATCGCTTCTCCATGTCTTCACGCCAAGCCCTTCCGGGGCACACTTAATGCTTGGTGGTCATAAGATAACCTTGAAAGGCGTCAACGACCCGGCAAGTTCCAGCCGAGACTTCCCCTAATCGAGTGGAAACAAGGAGACAACAAGCGCGCCATGTATCTCGGGTGGGGCGATACCAAAAATAAAATCATGTCGATGCGCCTCGAGAACGGTTACACAGTTGAGTGTCAGCGGGGGAATTGTAGAAATCGGGCAGCAAGGCTGGAACGCCGCATACACCTTTCGCAAACGGTTGGCGGAACTACAATAAAGGCTATAACCCTGCCGGGTATTTCAAGGACAGTATGGGCATCGTCCATTTGCGGGGTTTGGTGAAACTCGGAACGATAAGAAAGCACATTTTCACCTTGCCGGCAGGGTTATCGACCTGCCCGCAGGGAGCTTCATGTCGCATGTACTAGCCCAACCATTCGGGAAGGGTCGACATCCTGACCAACGGACAAGTCGTACCCGTCGCTGGTAACAACAACTGGATCTCTCTAGACGGAATAACCTTCAGGGCCGCGAGGTAAAACGACACCGCAGCTCACGGGCGAGACACCGTAGACATAAGAAAGAAGGTCACCATGCCCACGGAGAAAAAGGCATTGCCAGGTATCGATTTCAAGGCGCTCTCCGCACGAGTTTCAGCTGCGACGAAGCGGGGCTAGACCATGAAGCACAACAATCAGCAAATGGAAAAACGGCTCGACCAGCTTCGCCAGGAGTTCGCCAGCGGCCAGAACCAACTGGCGGAACTCGACCAGAAACGCGCGAACCTCCGCGATACCCTGCTCCGTATCAGCGGCGCCATCCAGGTTCTGGAGGAGACATTGGGAGAGGGAGCGGGCGAGGACACGATACCCTCCGACGGTGGGGAGGCGGCAACGACATAGAAGGGCGAGCGGGCGGATACAAATGGGGCGGGCTGTGAAACGGATCTGCATCGGCGTTCACGTTCATGCCGAGCCGGAACGGCTGCGCGCCACCCTCGCCCACCTCCAGGCGCACACGGCCCGCCCCGTCGATCTGTTGCTCCTGCCCGACGGAGCCGACGCCCGCACCCGCGATGTGTTGCATGCGCTCCAAGACCTGCCGCAGTCGGGCACCGAGAAGGAACTGGGCGCACCCGCCTGCTTCAACCGGCTGGCGCGGGAAAGCGACGCGGAGCTGCTGATTCTGCTCGAAAGCGGTTCTCTGGTCGGGCCGGGCTGGCTGGAGCCGATCCTTGGAGCCCTCGAAGCCGATCCGCGCAACGGTCTCGCCGGCCCTTCCACCAACCGGGCGTGGAGCCTGCAGGGAGCGTTCCCCCGCGGCGGCGGCGACGAACGGGACATCGCCGCGACGGCGGCCGACGCGGCGGCGCGGTTCGGCGCCGGATGGCGCACGCTGGAGCCGTTGTACGGGCTTGCCGACTTCTGCTACGCGGTCAGACGGGAGGTAGTCGCGGCGGTCGGCGCGGCCGACGAAGGGTATGGCCTCGGTCCGTGCTGGGAGATGGACTACACCATCCGCGCGGTCCGTGCCGGGTTCCAGGCGGTCTGGGCGCAGGGATCCTACGTCTACCGCTCTCCGCTCACCGCGCGACGCCGGCGCGAGGAGCAGAACCGACTCACCACGAGCAAGCATCGCTACCAGGACAAGTTCTGCGGCCTGCGGCTGAGCGGATCGCGGACCGACTACGCCTCCCACTGCCGTGGCGACGCTTGCCGCCATTTCGCGCCGGCCGATCGCATCCGGGTTCACATCCCGCTGGCGCCGGTGGAGAGGCCTGCCGCGGAGGCGAAAGCCCGGTCTTCCCCGTCTGCCGTCGCCCCGCTCCGCCAGGATCACCCCCTCGTCAGTTGCATCATGCCGACCCGGGATCGACCCGATTGGGTGGTGCAGGCGATCGCCTATTACCGGCGCCAGGACTATCCGGAACGGGAGTTGGTGATCGTCGATGACGGCGCCACGGACCTCTCGGACCGAATGCCGGCGGACCCCGACATCCGTTACGTTCGCCTTCCCCGACCCCTGTCGATCGGCGCCAAGCGCAACTTGGCCTGCGAGCTTGCCAACGGCTCGATTATCGCCCAGTGGGACGACGACGACTGGTACGGACCGAGTTCGCCTGCGCCTCCAGGTGGAACCGCTGCTGGAGGACGCCGCCGATATCACCGGTCTGTTCGGAACGCGGTTTCTCGAACTCGAAAGGTGGGAATTCTGGTCGTGCGCCCCCAGGCTTCACCGGCGCCTGTTCGTGCACGACGTCCACGGAGGCACGCTGGTGTTCCGCCGGCGGGTCTTCGATCAGCTCGCCCGCTACCCCGACATCTCGCTCGCCGAGGACGCCGCGTTTCTGCGCCAAGCCGTCGGTCGGGGAGCCCGGCTGGGCCGGATCGCCGGCGACGATCTGTTCCTTTACCTGCGTCACGGGACAAACAGCTGGCGGTTCTCCTGCGGACGCCATCTCGATCAGGGGGACTGGCAACAGATCGCGGAGCCATCTCTGCCGGAACCGGACCGTCTGTTCTACGCCGCTCGCTCGCCGGCCGCACCCAAGCCCAAGATCGGGCCGGCACCGGTGCACCCCGCGCCGTCGACGGCCACGCCGGTGGTCAGCTGCATCATGCCGACGTTCAACCGCCGGGCCTTCGTGCCGAGGGCGATCGAGTATTTTCTCCGCCAGGGCTATCCCCGCCGCGAGCTGCTGATTGTCGACGACGGCGACGAACCCGTCGCCGACCTGGTACCCGATGAGCCGACGATCCGCTACATCCGATCCGAGACCCGACAGACGATCGGCGCCAAGCGGAACCTTGCCTGCGCGGAGGCCACGGGCGAGTTGATCGTTCACTGGGATGACGACGACTGGATGGCCGACTGGCGGATCGAATACCAGGTGACCGGCCTGCGGCGGGCTGGCGCGGAGATCTGCGGCCTCGACACGGTTTTGTTCTACGACCCCGGAAAAGGTGAGCTATGGCGTTATCGCTACCCGCGGCGGAACCGCCCCCTGATCGCCGGCGGTAGTTTGTGTTACCGGAAGGATCTATGGCGCCGAAGCCCTTTCGCCGACCGCAATCTGGGAGAGGATTCGAGCTTCATCCTGGGCCACCGGGCGGCCCACACCGTGATCCACCCCGACAACAGCTTTTATGTGGCCCTGATCCATCCGGGGAACACCAACCCGAGACGCACCGGCGGTGAGCGCTGGTCCGCCTGCGACCGCGGGGCCGTCCGAGACATCATGGGAACCGACTGGCCGTATTACCAAGGCCGAGCTGCCGTGGCGGCGACGTAAAGGCGAATCTCGGATTTCCGTCTGTCGGGATATCGAGTGCCGCCGATATCAGCCCCGCCCCCTTGTGTGCTCCGCGAGCCCCATTAGCGGGAATTCTTTCCGGCCGTGAAGTCGCCTCTTGATTCGCAGCGAAAAAACGATAAATGCTCACCCGCACCCGAGAGATGCCGACACGGCGATGGGCGCGCGACGATCTCTCGCTTGAAGGCAAGTCCCCAACGATATGGACAAATCTGCAGAAGCGGAATTCGAAGAGCCTCCCAGTAGAGGCTTTGCTTCCTCATCTTGCCTCGACACAATCGATTCCCGATCCTCCTCCGCCGCCACCATCCGTTCGGAAGCCCCCCCGGGGCTCCCGGCCGGCCGCGGGCGCACGCCGTTCCCCATGGGGCAAGGCAGCCGGGACTTCCGGCGGCGGTTCTTCGCGGACGTGGACCGCGACACATGGAACGACTGGCGCTGGCAGTCGCGCAACCGGATCCGCTCGCTGTTCCAGATCGAGCGGATCTTCCGGCTGTCCGATGACGAACGGTCGGCGATCCTCCATCACGCCGGCTCGCTGCCCCTCGGGATCACCCCCTACTACGCCAGCCTGATGGACCGCGACGATGCCGATGACGCGCTTCGTCGTACCCACATCCCCGTCGGCGCCGAATATATCCAGACTCCCGGCGAATCCGTGGATCCGCTGGCCGAGGATCAGCGCAGCGCCGTTCCCGGCGTGGTCCACCGCTATCCCGATCGGGTGCTGTTCCTGGCGACCGGCTTCTGCTCGACCTACTGCCGTTACTGCACCCGCGCGCGCATGGTCGGCGAACCGGGGGGCGAGTACGAATTCAACCGCACCCAATGGGACCGGGCGATCGCCTACATCGAGGCCCATTCGGAAATCCGCGACGTGCTGATCTCCGGCGGCGATCCGCTCACCCTGTCGGACGACCGGCTCGACTATCTGCTCGGCCGGTTGGGCAAAATTCCTCACGTGGAATTCGTTCGCCTCGGCACGAAGGTGCCGGTGGTCCTGCCGATGCGGGTGACCCGTCCGCTGATCCGGGTGTTGAAAAAACACAGGCCCTTATGGATGAGCATCCACTTCACCCATCCGTCCGAGCTGACGGTGGAGACGACCGAGGCATGCGCTCGGCTGGCCGACGCGGGGATTCCGCTCGGCAGTCAGACCGTGCTGCTGCGGGGGATCAACGACACCGTCGAGACCATGAAGTCCCTTATGCACGGGCTGCTGAAGCGCCGTGTCCGGCCCTACTACCTCTACCAGTGTGACCCGGTGCTGGGGTCCGCGCATTTTCGCACGCCGGTGGAGAAGGGCATCGAGATCATCCGCGGTCTGCGCGGTCATACCACCGGATATGCGGTGCCGCAGTTCGTCATCGACGCTCCCGGCGGCGGCGGCAAGATCCCGTTGCTGCCCAACTACGTGGTCGGCCGCGAAGGCGACGATCTCCTGCTCACCAACTATGCCGGCGGCCTTTATCGCTATCCGGATCCGGAGGGTGCTCTCGGATGCGACAAAGTGAGGCCGGGGAGGGCGGCCTGATGCGGATCGGCTTCACCTACGATCTCCGCTCGGAGTATCTCGCCGCCGGCTTCGGGCATGAGGAAACGGCGGAATTCGACAGCGAGACGACCATCGACGCCATAGAAGGCGTGCTGTCGCGGCTCGGGTTCGCCGTCGATCGGATCGGTCACGCCCGTCGGCTGGCGGAGAGGCTGGCGGCGGGAGAGCGTTGGGACCTGGTCTTCAACATCGCCGAGGGCGTCAAGGGACGCAGCCGCGAGGCGCAGGTTCCGGCGCTTCTGGAGGTCTTCGACGTGCCCTACGTCTTTTCCGATCCGCTCACCATGGCCGCTGCCCTCGACAAGGCGGTGGCCAAGCGCCTCGTCCGTGATGCCGGTGTCGCCACCGCTCCGTTCGCGGTCTTGTCGTCCCCCGACGACGCGGCCGCCGTCGACCTCCCGTTCCCCTTGTTCCTGAAACCGGTGGCGGAAGGAACCGGTAAGGGCTGCGGCCCCCGCTCGCGGGTCGAGACCCGGTCCGAGCTGGAGCGCGAGGTGGGGATGCTGCTGGCGCGTTTCGCTCAGCCGGTACTCGCCGAGACCTTTTTGCCTGGGCGCGAATTCACGGTCGGCATCATCGGCAATGGGCGCGAGGCCAGGGTGGTAGGCGTCATGGAGATCCACCACCTCGAAGACACCGGCGACGCCGTCTACTCCTTCGAGACCAAGGAGCACTGGAAAGGCCGCATCCGCTATGCGCTGGCCGGCGACGGAGAAGCGACGGCGGCCGGCGCCTCCGCCCTCAGGGCCTATGGCGTGCTCGGGTGCCGGGACGCGGCGCGGCTGGACTTCCGCTCCGACGCCGACGGCGTTCCCCAATTCCTCGAGGCCAATCCGCTGTCGGGGCTCTGTCCCGATTACTCGGATCTTCCCATTCTGGCCGGACTGGCGGGTCTCCCCTACGAGGCGTTCATGGGTGAGATCATGCGGGCGGCGATCGGCCGGCTTGGCCTCGGGTTCTCCCGATCCGCGAGTTCGACGGCGGCATGAGCGAACCGCGGCGGCTCAAGATTTACCTGCTTCATGGGGCGTCCGATATTGGCAACCGCCCCGACGAGGCGGATACGCTCGTCCAGGTCGAAGAGATCGGTGCGGCCGCCGGCCGGCTCGGCTTCGACGTGGAAGCGCTGGCACTGGACGGCGACCTTGACGTTCTCCGCACGCTGAAGGCGCGGGGAGCCGATCTGATCTTCAACCTGGTGGAGACCCTGAACGGCGAGGGCCGGCTCGCCCACCAGGTCCCGCGCGCCCTCGAGCAACTGGGCATTCCCTATACCGGCTGCAGCGCCCATGCTCTGACAACCACATCCGACAAGACGAAGGCGAAGAGGCTGATGTGGGCCTTCGGCGTGCCGACGCCGGAGTGGTCGTCGGACGGCACCGGCGTCGCGCCCGGCACACCCGTCATCATCAAGCCCGTTTGGGAGGACGCCTCGTTCGGGATCGATGCCGACTCGGTGGTCGACGCCGCCCTTGCCGCGCCGGCTTTGGCGGAGCGGAAGACCCGATTCGGCGGAGAGTGGTTCGCCGAGAGCTTCGTCGAGGGCCGAGAATTCAGTCTTTCGCTGCTCGACGGCCGGGGTGGCCCCGAGATCCTGCCGGTCGCCGAAACGATGTTCGAGGGGTTCCCCGTCGGGCGACCGCGGATCGTCGACTACGAAGCGAAATGGCGCGTCGACGACTTCGCCTACAACCATACGCCCCGTCGTTTCGACACCACCGTCGACGACCCGCCACTCACGGCGCGGCTGAGCGCGCTGGCGCTGAAATGCTGGTCGATATTCGAGATCGAAGGCTACGCGCGCGTGGACTTCCGCGTTGATACCGAGGGCCGGCCTTTCGTTCTCGAGGTCAACGGCAATCCGTGCCTGTCGTCGGACGCCGGCTTCGTCGCCGCCGCGGCCGAGCATGGCCTCGGCTTCGACGACGTCATCGCCCGCATCGTCGACGCCGCTCTCACCAAAGCACGCCTGCTGACCTCCCACCTCTGAGCTGAACCATGATCCGCATCCGCAAGGTCGTCGACGACCGGACGCCGGTGAACCGCTCGGCCATCGCCGACGCGCAGGCGATCCTGCGCGATCAGTTCCCCGGGATGGACGCCGACGACATCGAAAAGCTTCCGCTTCAATTGCGGGATCCCCTCAAGTTCCGTTTCGTCTCAGAGTTGTTCGTCGCCGAGAATTCGCGCGATCGCGTGCGCGGCGTCGCTCTCCTCCTTTATATGCCGGACCTAAAGTTCTGTTATCTCCAGGTCATCTCGACCGCGCCCGGCGAGACGGGCGGCGTCGGGGCCGCCCTCTACCAACGGATCCGCGAGGAGTCGCTGACTCTCGGCGCGGTGGGCCTGTTCTTCGAGTGCCTGCCCGACGATCCGAAGCTGAGCCCGGAACCCGATATCCGCAAGCAGAACGAAGCACGGTTGAGGTTCTACGAGCGCTACGGCGCCCGGCCCCTTGCCGGCACCGCCTACGAGACGCCGCTCACGCCCGGAGACACCGATCCCCCGTATCTCGTCTTCGACGGCCTCGGGCGATCGGAGCTACCGTCCCGCGACGCCGTTCGGGCGATCGTGCGGGCCATCCTGGAACGGAAGTACGGGGACATCTGTTCCCCCGAATACGTTTCGATGGTCGTTCGCTCGATCGAGGAAGATCCCGTCCGTCTCCGTTCGCCCCGCTACGTTCGCCGGGGAAACACGACCAAGGTCGATACCCCGCAATCCCTGAAGTCGGCGTTTCCGTTGGTCGTCAACGAAAAGCACAAGATCCACCATGTCCGCGAGCGGGGCTACGTGGAGTCGCCGGTGCGGGTGCGCTCGATCCTCGCCGAGCTGGAAAGAACGAACCTGTTCCGGCCCGTTTCTCCGAGAAAGTTCGGCGAGAGATGGATCCGCGCCGTCCACGACGGACGGCTCGTCGATTACCTGGAGAAGGCCTGCGCATCGGTGCCGGCGGGCAAATCGATCTATCCTTACGTGTTTCCGATCCGCAATGCCGCGCGGCCGCCCAAGGAAAAGACCGTGCGCGCCGGTTACTTCTGCATCGACACCTTCACGCCGCTCAATCGCGAAGCCCATCTCGCGGCGCGGCGGGGGGTCGACTGCGCCTTGACGGCGGCCGAACAGATTCTCGAGGGCGCTCCCGTCGCTTACGCCCTGGTGCGGCCGCCCGGCCATCACGCCGAGCGCCACGTGTTCGGCGGCTTCTGCTATTTCAACAACTCCGCCATCGCCGCCCACTACCTCAGCCGTTACGGCAACGTCGCCGTGCTCGACATCGACTATCATCACGGCAACGGCACCCAGGACATCTTCTACGAACGCTCCGACGTGCTGACGGTGTCGATCCACGGCCATCCCAGCTTCGCCTATCCGTACTTTGCCGGGTTTCGCGACGAAACCGGGCGTGGCCGGGGATCCGGATACAATCTCAACATCCCCCTCGCCGAGACGATCTCGCCGACCGAGCACAGGGAGGCGCTGCGGACGGCGTTGCGCCGCATCGCCCGCTACGCTCCGGCCTACCTGGTCGTCGCCGTCGGCTTCGACACCGCCAAAGGGGATCCCACCGGAACGTGGGCAAACGGCGCAGAGGACTTCGAGGCCATCGGCCGCATGATCGGCGGCGAAGGCTATCCCACGGTTATCGTCCAGGAGGGCGGATACCGGGTTCGCACCCTGGGAACCAACGCGCGACGGTTCTTCATGGGTCTGGCGACCGGGGTCGCCGGCGCCAAACAGCGCCTGGGCTGGAAGCCTCCCGCGGAACCGGCGCGCACTCCCGACGATCTGACTTGGCGCGACCAGGTTCGCGACGGCGATATCGAGGCAGTCCGCTCCCTGGTCGCCGCCACCGACTTCTTCTCCACCGAGGAAGTGACCTTCGCCGCTGAACTGGTCGAGGAACGGGTCAGCCGCGGACCCGAGAGCGGCTACTCCTTCATCCTCGCTGAGGAGGAGGGCGGGCGCCTTGCCGGTTACAGTTGTTACGGCCCGATCGCGGGTGCGCCCGGACGCTTCGACCTCTACTGGATCGTCACCCGGCCGGCGCGCCAGCGCTCGGGCCTCGGCCGCGAGCTGATCGAGCGTACCGAGGCGGCGATCGCGGCGGCGGGGGGCAAACGTGTCTACGCCGAAACCTCCGGTCGCGACCAGTACGCGCCGACGCGGGCGTTCTATCGCGCCTGCGGCTACCGCAAGGTCGCCACGCTCGCGGACTTCTATGCCGACGGCGACGGAAAGGCGATTTTCGCCAAGGACCTCTCGGGATAACCCGCGCGGGTAATCCTAGCGAGTGATATCGTTGCGGCGCAGGGCTTGGTGATGGCACGGCACTCTTCTCTTTGGCGATATCGCCCTGCATGATGGCCAACTGATCGGTCGAGCAATCGGAGGAGAGCAATGAAGGACGTTGTCGGATTCATCGGATTGGGGAACATGGGCCTGCCGATGGCGGGTCGACTGATTGATGCCGGCTACTCGCTTCGGGTGTACAACCGAACCGCCGCCAAGGCGGAGGCGTTGCGGGCTCGCGGCGCGACGGTCGTTTCCCGGCCGGCGGATGCCGTCGAACCCGGAGCGATGGTCGTCTCGATGCTCGCCGACGATGCCGCGGTTGAACGGGTGGTGTCCGGCGATGATGGGGTTCTTCAGCGGTTGGGCGCCGGAGGGATCCACCTTTCGATGAGCACCATCGCGCCGGCGACCGCCGGTCGTCTGGCCGAGCAACATCACCGGACGGGAGCGGCGTATCTGGCGGCGCCCGTTTTCGGTCGGCCGGAAGCCGCCGAGGCGGGAAAACTGTGGATCATCCTCGCCGGACCCGCCGCCGCCAAGAACAGAGTGCAGGAAGTCCTCGCCGTTCTTGGACAGGGAAATTTCGACTTCGGCGAAAACCCCGAACGTGCCAACGTGGTCAAGCTGGCCGGCAACTTCATGATCGCATCGGCGATGGAGGCCATGGCCGAAGCGTTCACCCTGGCGGAAAAGCATGGTGTCGGCCGCGAAGAAGTGGCGCAAATGTTCGGCCAAACCCTGTTTCCGTGTCCCGTATATCAGAACTACGGGAAGGCAATTGCCGAGTACCGTCACCAGCCGGCGGGCTTCAAGATGTCGCTCGGTCTCAAGGACCTTGATCTGGTCCTGGCAACGGCGGCGGCGGGCACTGTGCCGATGCCACTCGCCAGTCTTCTCTACAATCGCTTCATGACGGGAGTAGCCAAGCAACGGGGCGACATCGACTGGTCGGGCATCGCCCTATCGGTCTCCGAAGACGCCGGCATGGCGTAAACGAATCAGCGCAACAGCTCGATCTCGACGAACGCCAGTTCCTGATCATCGGGATTGCGGACGTCGTGTTCGACGCCGGCGTTACGGAAATATGGGACGCCCGTCTCAAGCATCGCGTACGAAGCCTGCCCGTCCGCATCGAGCAACTCGAGCCGTGCCGTCGATAGCGGAACGATCACGTAGTCGAAGTCGTGCCGGTGAAAACCCACCGCCGCCCCCGGCGGCAGCCGGTACCGCGTCACCCGCACACTCTCGTTGTCGATCAAAACCGTCGCCTCGGTTTGTGCCATGGAACCCTCGCTGTCGCTGGAAACGGATCGAGTATAGAGCGCCGCAAGCGGCTTGTTGATCGAGTGGCTCACCGTCCGCGGCGGACGGCCTGGATGGTTGTCTCGAGGACCTGGAGAAAGCGGGAGCGGTCCTGCTTGGTGAAGCTCGGATTGGTGCCCTTGACCTCGCCGCTGTCGCGCAGATGCGACATCAGATCGCGCATCGCCACCGTCATTCCGATGCTCTCCTCGGTGAACGGCTTACCCGTAGGGCCGACGACGCGGGCGCCTTTCTCCAGGCATCGGGCGGCGAGCAGGATATCGGCGGTCACCGAGATGTCGCCATCGCCGATGTGCTCGGCGATCCAGTCGTCCGCGGCGTCGGGGCCGTCGCCGACCAGCACCCGGTGAAGCAGCGGGTTGTCGTCCATGCGCAGCCAGGCGTTGCTGACCAGGTGGACGGTCAGGCGGTGACGCTCGGCGACCCGCAGGACTTCCGCCTTTACCGGACAGGCATCGCCGTCGACGTAGATCTCCAGCACGTCAACCCTGCCGACGGCCGAACACCCGGGTAGAGCCGCCCGCCAGCGTGAACAGAGCCTCGATGCGGCCGGTGGCGGCAACGACCGCCCGCGCGTCGCCGAGCGGCATCGCCGAGAAGCCCGTCGAAAGCGCGTCCGCCGTCGTCGCCAGCGGTGCTTCGACCGAAACCGAGCGATACCGGTTGGCGCTCAGCCCGGTGGCCGGATCGAACAGGTGATGATGTCGGCCATCGGCATCGAAGCGGGTGCCGTAACCACCCGACGTCGCCACCGCGCCGTCCTCGATCTCGATCGTCCTCGTTGTTCGCCGCGGGTCGCCCGGATCGGCGAGCCCGACCTGCCAGGGCCGCCCGCCGGGGTGCCGGCCGAGGGCGCGAACTTCGCCGAGTTCCAGAAGGACCCTTTCGATCCCCTGGCCGCGGAGGAGGTCCGCGACCCTGTCGGTGATGTAGCCCTGGGCGATCCCGTTGAACGTCACCGCCATTCCCGGCGTCGAGAACGATACCCGCCCGGCATCGAAGTCGACCCGGTCGAAACCGATCCGCGACCGGGCCGCGGCGATCTCGTGCGGGTCCGGTCCCGCCGGGTCGGCATCGGGGCGGGCGAAATGGCGAGCGTAGAGATCCCACAACGGCTGAACCGTCGGGTCGAACGCACCCCCGGTCAGGCTCCAGAAACCACGGCTTTCCGCCAGAAGGCGAACGAGATCCAGCGGCGGATCGTCCAGGGCCCCTTCCCGATTGAGCAGGGCGACCGCAGAATCCCGCCGATAGAGGCTGAAAATCCTCTCCAGGCGCTCGATTTCCGCCACGCAGCGGCCGATCAGCCGATTGGCGGCGGACCGGTCGGCATGGTGCAGAAGGATCGTCGCATCGGCGCCAAGGGCGGTCCCGCGCCACCGGCGCAGTCCCGGTCCGCTCGAAGCCCGCAACAATCCGGGGCTCAGAGCCATCCCGGCCGTGGCCCCCGCGATCAGAATGGCGCGACGGCGGCTTAAACGCTTGGTCATCGTTCCGTTGCCTTCATCACTGGCGTTCTCCCACCCTATCACCAAACGGCACCAACTCGGTAGCGCCGATGCCGGCTCGCCGAACAACCCGCCATGGACGCCATCAATCGGATCGCCTAAGAGTTCCGGCGACGAAGGTCGGGAGCAACGGAGCCGCGTCCGTGCCCTATATCTACACCCCGCATCTGTTGGCGCTTGGCTCGGCGCTGTTTTTCGGGCTGGCGCTGGTGCTGACCCAGTTCGGGCTGCGTCGGCTGTCGCCGTTGCGCGGGGCGACGGTGAGTGTCCCGGTGACGACGGCGCTGTTTCTCGTCCTGTCGCCGTTCGTGGTCGACTGGAGCGGCTGGGACCTCCGCGCCGTCGCGGTGTTCGCCGCGGTCGGCTGCCTGTTTCCGGCGAGCGTCACCCTGCTCACCTTCCAGGCCAACCGCCGGATCGGACCGCACCTCACCGGGGCGCTGGGCAACCTGACGCCGCTGTTCGCGGTGGGGTTCGCCGCGATCATGCTGGGCGAGCTGCCACGGCCGGGGCAGGGTCTCGGCATCGGCGTCATCGTCGTCGGCGCCACTCTGCTGTTCACCACCCGCAACGGCGTCGGTGAGAGGCTGGCCGCGCTGGGCGCTGCTCCTCCCCCTCGCCGCGGCGCTGATCCGCGGCCTGATCCAACCGGCGATCAAGTTCGGCATGCAGTCCTGGCCCGATCCGTTCGCCGCCGTGCTGTTCGGCTACCTGGTGTCGACCGGGGTCGTCGTCGCGGTCGGCGCCCTGGGCGACCGCGCGGAACCGTCCGCCGGCGACGGGCGCGGCCGGCTGTGGTTCGCCGCCGTCGGCCTGTGCAACGGCCTGGCGGTGCTGATCCTCTACGCCGCCCTCGCCCGCGGACCGGTGGCCCTGGTGGCGCCACTGGTCGCCAGCTATCCCCTGGCGACGCTGGCGTTCGGCGCCCTGTTGCTCGGCCGGGTGACCCTCGACCGGCGGGTCGTCCTCGGCGTCGTCGTCACCGTCGCCGGCGTCGCGGTGCTGCTCGCCGCCTCGGGGTGACCGGAACGGTCCCGGGCTGGACGCCACCGCCTGCCGGTGAGAGGATGGACGCAGTCGACGAGTTCGGAGGGAAAAGGGCGAGGCGATGACGGAAACGATGACGGCCGCCACCTTGAAGCAACTGGGCGCGGATCTGGTCGATCTCCTGCGTCTGCGCACCCTGCCGATCGGCATGAGGCTGTTCGAGGACGCCGCCGCGATCGAGGCGATCCCCGGCCTCAGGCGGCCGAAAGCGGGGCGCCCGTACACCACCTGTCAGCTGGTCACCCAGGCGCGCATCGGCGGCCTCACCCTCGGCATCACCGGCGACAACCTGCGCCCGGCGACCAACTGCGGCGGCGTCGTCGGCCTCGACGTGCCTTCCGAGCACTACCTGTCCGGCGAGCACATGGAAGGCGTGTGGTTCGAGAACCGGGAGGCGGCGCGCGCCCACCAGGCGGAGATGCCGCGGGTGCCGGCGGGACGCTACCGGGCGCTGGTGGTCTCGCCGCTGAGGAGCGGCCGGCTCGACCCGCCCGACATCGTGCTCTTTTACGCCACCCCGGGGCAGATGATCCTGTTCGTCAACGGCCTGCAGTGGAAGAGCTACAAGCGGCTCGCGTTCAGCATCACCGGCGAGAGCGCCTGCGCCGACTCGTGGGGCCGGGCGCTGGCCAGCCGGGAGACCAGCCTGTCGATCCCCTGCTACGCCGAGCGGCGCTACGGCGGGGTCGCCGACGACGAGCTGCTGATGGCGCTGCCGCCCGACGAATTCGCCCGCGGGATCGAGGGGCTGAAGGGCCTCTCCAAGGTGGGGTTGCGCTACCCGATCCTGCCCTTCGGGGCCAACGCCGATCCGGAGGAAGGGATGGGCGCCAGCTACGCCCGCTGACGGGCCACTACTCGACACAAAACGACAAGGGGGACCGGGAGGATGGATTTCGAGCTGACGGCGGACCAGGTGGAGTTGCGCGACGTCGCCCGCGCCTTCGCCCGCAACGAGATGACCGCGGTGGCCAGGACCATCGAGGAGACCAGCGAGTCGCCGTCGCGGGAATGGCTCGAGCGCTACGCCGAGATGGGCTTCCTCGGGGTCAACGTCTCCACCGACTACGGCGGCCTCGGCCTCGGCGACCTCGAGGCGCTGATCGTGCTCGAGGAGTTCGCCAAGGTCCACCCGGCCTGCGCCTTCCCGATCTTCGAGAGCTGCGTCGGTCCGATCAAGGCGATCGAGCGGCTGGGCAGCGAAGCGCTCAAACGGCGGCTGATCCCCGAGGTCTGCCGCGGCGAGACCACGGTCGCCATCGCCATGTCCGAGCCCGAGGCCGGCAGCGCGCTGACCGACCTCAAGACCCGCGGCCGCATCGACGGCGACCGGGTGGTGGTCAGCGGCCAGAAGCGGTGGTGCAGCGGCGGCGGCCACGCCGAGGGCTACCTGGTCTATTGCAGGATGTCCGACGCCCCGGGAGCCAAGGGCATCGGCGCCGTCTACGTCGAGAAGTCGCGGCCCGGCGTCACCTTCGGCAAGCGCGAGTCGCTGATGGGGTTCCGCGGCATCCACACCGCCGACATCTTCCTCGACGACGTCGCGGTGCCCGCCGACCAGATCGTCGTCCCCGCCGGCGGCTTCGGCAAGCTGATGGAGGCGTTCGACCTGGAGCGCTGCGGCAACGCCACCATGTGCCTGGCGCTGGCCCAGGCGGCGCTCGACGACGTGCTCGACTACGTCCAGGAGCGCCGCCAGTTCGGCAAGCCGATCGTCGACTTCCAGGCGGTGCAGCTCAAGCTCGCCGAGATGGCGATGCAGGTCGACGCGTCGCGCCTCCTGATCTACCGGGCGGTGACCCGCGCCGCCGGCGGCTTCCCGTCGGTCCGCGACAGCTCCATCGCCAAGTGCTTCGCCAACGAGATGACCCGCGACGTCTGCGGCAAGGCGCTGCAGCTGATGGGCGGCTACGGCTACTCCAAGGAGTACGCCATGGAGCAGCGGTTCCGCGACGCCTGGGGCTGGGGCATCGCCGGCGGCACCATCGACATCCAGAAGACCAACATCGCCGCCGCCCTGGTCGGCCGGCGGTTCTCGCAGCGGAGCTGAACATTGGCGGGCACCTCCCCCTACGAGGGCCTGCGCGTCCTCGACCTCAGCCGGGTGCTCGCCGGGCCGTGGGCGACCCAGATCCTCGCCGACCTCGGCGCCGACGTGGTCAAGGTCGAGCAGCCGGAAAAGGGCGACGACACCCGGCTGTGGGGACCGCCGTATCTGACCGACCGGGACGGCAACCCCACCCGCGAGTCCGCCTACTACCTCTGCACCAACCGCAACAAGCGCTCGGTCGCCATCGACCTGACCCGGCCCGAGGGCCAGGACCTGATCCGCCGGCTGGCGGCGCAATCGGACGTGCTGGTCGAGAACTTCCGGGTCGACGGGCTGAAGAAGTACGGCCTCGACTACGCCAGCCTCGCCGGCCGTCAACGACCGCCTGGTCTACTGCTCGATCACCGGCTTCGGCCAGACCGGGCCGATGCGCGGACGCGGCGGCTACGACCTGCTGATCCAGGCGATGGGCGGGCTGATGAGCATCACCGGCCTCCCCGACGACCAGCCGGGCGGCGGCCCGGTCAAGGTCGGCGTCGCCGTCGCCGACGTGTTCACCGGGCTCTATGCGACCATCGCCATCCAGGCGGCGCTCGCCCACCGCCGGGCCACCGGCCGCGGCCAGCACATCGACATGGCGCTGTTCGACACCCAGGCCGCGGTCCTCGCCAACCAGGCGATGAACACCCTGTTGTCCGGGGTCTCGCCCGCCCGGATGGGCAGCGCCCACCCCAACGTCGTCCCCTACCAGGCGTTCGCCACCGCCACCGGCCACATCGTCCTCGCCATCGGCAACGACGACCCAGTTCCAACGGTTCTGCGCCGTCGCCGGCGTCCCCGAGCTCGCCGACGACCCCCGCTTCGCCACCAACCAGGCCCGCATCGCTCACCGCGCCGAGCTGGTACCGATGATCGCCGACCTTCTCGGCCAGACGCCCCAGCGCCGAGTGGATCGAGGCCCTGGAACAAGCCCGCGTCCCCTGCGGCCCGATCAACGCCGTCGGCGAGGTGTTCGCCGAGCCCCAGGCCGAGGCCCGCAACCTGGTCCGCACCCTCGACCACGCCCTCGGCGTCACCATCCCCACCGTCGCCAACCCGATCCGCTTCTCCGAGGCGGAAATCGCCTACGACCGCCCGCCGCCGCTGCTCGGCCAACACACCGAGGAAGTGCTCCGCCAGCACCTCGGCCTCGCCGCCGCCGACATCGCCGCCCTCGCCGAGGCGGGGGTGATCGCGATCTAATACGACGAATTCAGGGCATGCACGCCCATCCGAAGCCGTCGCCGCTTGCCCGATGGCGGCTTCCGGATAGGATAGCGGAACATCGAATGCGGAGCGGGTACGGCGGGTCGTGAGCCAGGGCGGAAAAATAGAGGAGGAGCCTCATTTGACAAGGGTGAGACCCGGGCACCTGCCTTCCGCGCGATCAACCCGCGTGGCAAGGTGCCAACCATTGTCAACGACGGTTATGCGCTTTGGGAGTTGGCGGCGATCCTTGAATACTTGGACGAGGCCTATCCGGAGCGTCCGCTCTTGCCAAAGGACCATCAAGGTCGCGCGACCGTGCGCCGCATTGTGGCCGAAGCCGAGAACTATCTTGGGGCGCTGATCGCCGATCTCGTCAGGGCGACGCTGTTCCGGACGGGGCCGGAAGATGCCAAGGTGTTGGCTGATCTTCATAAGCAGCTCGACGAGGAACTGCCCCGTTTTGAGGCGATGCTGGAAGGCAAGTACTTCGGAAAAGAACTCTCGCTTACGGACTTTACCGTCTACCCGCACTTACGGCTCGTCCCTCGGGTCGACGAGCGACAGCCGGGACAGCAATGGAGCAAGCACATCCCCCCTCGTCGCCGCTTGGATGAAGCGCATCGAAGACCTGGCTTATTACGAGAAGACGATCCCGCCCCATTGGAAGTCCTAATCTAAGGGCGTGAGAAATCGAGCGCACTCGTTGAGTTGATGGTCCGCGGCCAAGGATCTAAGATGCCAATCTAAGATGCCAATCAACTCGGGCGACAAAGGAGGGGCGGATTCAGGGAAGTTCAGAGCCAATGGAAAGTCAGTGGAGAATTTTCCGAGCCAAAATTCGAAAAATAATTAAAGCGTCCCCGGAACTCCGGGTGGCCGATAGGACCATTGGTCAATTCTCCCCGCTCGGGAAGTTCTAAATGCGACGCGGCGCGCGACCGGGCCGCATCCTTCGATCAGGTGGCGAAAGCCCGAGCCCATGTCAGGCCGGAACGTCAGTGGCCGCGGCCTCCACCAGTCGGTCCACCGGTGAAGGCCGGACATCGTACAGCTCGGAAGATTGCCAGAACGTTATTCTTTGTACTCCGGCATGTTCTTGAGTTCATCCTTGGTAAGCGCTGTTTCCAGCTTCATGTCGTCACCGCTGCCGGTGGTCTTGAGCTCTTTCCAGTTCAGCGCGACGTCATGCGAGCCAATACCGAGAAATCCGCCGACCGAGACGACGACCTGGTCGTCGATAATTTTGGAGACTTCGCCGATTTTGTCGCCGTCGGTGTTGATGACGGTCTTTCCGACCACCGATTCCGGCGGCACGGCTGGCAGTGAATTCTGCTTCGCGCGACACGCCGGGCGGCATCGCGCTCGGCGCGTTGGACGTGTTAGGCATCGCGGCGTCGGGCTCAGCGTGCGGTATCGCCGGGGCCACCTGTTTCATCATCTTGCCATTCCCGGAGCCACTGGCATCCGGATCAACGGACGGCTTAGGCCCGGCCGCCAGCGCGACGCCGGTCACAGTGATCATCGCAGTACTTAGTATCGCGCCGAATAATGTGCGTTTTTTCATCGTCTTATCCTTTGTTCTGCTGGGCGCAATAGCGGATTTCATGCGGTATGCATAAAGTATCGCCGCCATTCGCTAGTTAGCCATATTGTCGTTCTTGCCCGACGCCAACGTCAGGTTATTGCATAGACTGTATGGATTATATCCACCCTACGCAGTTGGAAAGAAGTGCGCACTAATCCAGGTTAGTGTCTCGGGATCGTGATACCCGGGTCGCGCCTGGGAGAATCGTCTTCTGGCGTCATTTCTCAGGTCGGCCGTGATTGAGGTAGCCGCTGTCGTAGCCCGCCAGTTCCCTGAGGCCTTCCAGATCGTGAATGATCACCTGATGGGCCTTGACCGTGATCAGACCGCGCTCACGCAGCTGGCGAAGGACGCGATTGACGTGAATGGCGCTGAGGCCGAGAGCATCGGCCAGGACGTACTGGTTGAGCGGGCACGCGAATCCGGTGGGTGAGAGCGAACCGATCATTTCCAGCCGTTGTCCCAGCTCGAGGAAAAGATGGGCCAGCCGTTCGATGGCGCTGCGGCGGCCGATGTTCACCAGGTGCTCGACCACCATTGCCTCGTCGCGTGACGTCGCCCATAGAATGGCGGCGGCGAGCCGCGGCAACTCATGGAAGATGTCGATCAACCTCTGCTGCGAAACCTCGCTGATGACGGCATCGGTCAAGCTCTCGAAGGAATGATCGGACGTCCGCAACAGAATGCTGCGCAGTCCCATGAAATCGCCCGGCAGCGGAAAGCCGATGATCTGACGGTTGCCGCTGGGTACCAGTTTGTAGCAGTTGGCCCACCCCTCCTGCAGGATCCATGCGCGATGATTTGTTTGCCCTTCGTAGACGATTTCCGTCAGCGCCGCGACGGTGCGGCGGCGGGATTGCAGGTCGGCAAGGCATGCCAACTCGTCCGGCGACAGGTCGACGAAGTTGTTGAGCTTTTTCGCCAGAGGGGTCTCGACCCGAGACATTCGAACCCGACATTCCCCAGATGATTCCAAAACTCGGCTCCGATGGTAGCCGAACAGCGCTCCAACTTGGAACCATGTGCGGCATTTCCACCCGCTGGTCAGAGCTTTCGGCCACCTGAGCGCCCCTGGCAGCCCAATGTGGCCCGATCTCGTCCAGTCCAGACAACGTCTCCCTCCGTCATCTCATCCTTTCCTCCGTTCAGCCCGTCGCCGGGGATGGTCGTCGCAGCCTGTCGATCAGCCGCAGGATGCTCTGGAACAGATCCCGGGGCACGGCGACCTCCGCCATCTGGAACGTGACGTAGCGGCCATGAGCGACGACCTTGGCCCCGATCTTGACCAGCTTCTCCCGGAGCGTGGTCAGCGACCAGTGCTCCACCTCCTTGGGCAACGCCAGGGTCCGCATGAAGTTGGCGAGGTTGTAGGCCAGCGCATGAAGCTGCAGCCGGACCTCGTTGTTGCGGAACTTGCGGCACGACAGCCGCGTCCACTTGATGGCGTTCTTGCCTTCCTTGATCCACTGCTCGGCCGTGCCGCGCTGATTGTAGAAGGCGACGACCCGCTCGGCCGGGCGGCTCAGGTTGGTGACGATGAAGCCGACGCGGGGATACAGTTCGCCGGGATGCCATTCGACCTTGGCGACGACGCGGCGTGGCTTGTCCCAGATCCGGCCTGATAGCTGAAGCTGGCATGGTACGCGGCGGACATGGTTGGGCGGGCGGCCGACCGGGCGACGTGAGCAGATGGGCGATGCTCTCCTGGAGCACCTTGTTGGCCGGCAGCCGGATGGCGTAGCAGAACGCCCTCGGCTTCGAGGTAGTCGTAGATCTCCGGCGAGGCGAAGGCGGCGTCGCCGCGAAAGTAGCGCCGGAGCTCGCCGTTCCTTGTAGCGCTCGACGACCGGCTCCAGCACGTCGCGCCAGCCGTCGGCACTGTGCGACGTTGCCGGGACGCAGGGCGCAACGCTCCAGGTCGCCGAACTGGTTGAACAGAACAGCGGGTGATAGCAGGTGCAGCCGAAATGGCCGTTGTAGGCCGTGCCTTCCTGCTCGCCGTGGGTCGGGCTGACGCGAACTGTCCATGTCGAGCACGATCGTCTTCGGCGGCTTGCGGTCGTGAACCCGGTCGATCCAGACGCCCGACAGCTCGGCAAGGGCGGCGAGGTTGTCGTCGGTCGGCCAGCACCTCGGTCTCGAAGCGGCCCATCTGGCTGGTCGATGCGCCGCCGCGCTCGACAGCCTTGCCGCCGACGATCCAGCGCATGGCCGGATCGCGCCCGAGCCGGTCGGCGTCGTTCACGTCCTCGTATCCGGCGAGGCGCCCATAAACCGACTGGCGCAACAGACCGACGATGCCGTGCCAGCCATTCTTGCCGGTTCGGTGTCGGCGAGCACGTCGCCGGCCGATGCGGTCAGGCCGAGAGTATCATCGAGTTCGCGATAGGCGAGCAACCCGGCGTCGGAGGTGACCCGCGACCCGTGGAACTCCAGCTTCAGCCGACGGTCGAAACAAGGCCGAAGTGGGTCGCGATCCGATTCACCCTCCAGGTCCCGCATCCGGTCCGCCCTCCGCCATGCCTAATCAACTAACTCCTGTATCAAAATCGGCCACAAATGGCATCGCACGGATCGGTCACCTGGGAAATGCGGGTTATATGGGTTGTCCCCGTTGACATCGCCAACCTCGGAAACCACTCAAACCCGTGGGTGGAACGTCCGTTTCAACGAATTATTCACTGTTCGAGCCCATTGTCCGAATGTGTCCGAAATACGCCGCGCCGAATCGGAACTCGTGTCGCCGGGGACAGGTATGCCACGAAGTGTGAAGCCAGCATGGCACTCTGCGTCGTGCCGCCGGGTGCCAAAGTTAGTCGCGGCCGTGGCGCTAATGCTCTGCGCCGCAGCACAGGGGACATCGGCAGCACAGGAGACATCGGTCTCCGGCTTCCGTCTGCTCAAGCTGGACGGTGCCTTCATCAAGTGGGGGGCGCCGCACTTCAATAGCGGGGCGACGGTAAGCTACGCCCTCCTGAAGGGCGACCGCCGTGATCCGGGCGCGATAAACTGCAAGGTGATGACAGAGCTGGACGGTATGCTCGGCCGTGCGGGGATCGACATGACGACGTTCAGCGAGCGACTGAAAAGCGCACTTTCAATGTGGCACGCCGCAGCCGACATTACCTTTGTACCCGCCGCATCGGCTGCGACCGCGGACATCGTGATCGGCGCGCAGGCCGTCCCACGCGGCATCGCCTACGCCAATATCCAGCATGAACCAGTGCCCGGCAGCAGGTTCGCCAAGCTGCGCCAGGCGACGATCTGCCTCAATCCCATGGTCACATGGCGTGCAGGGGGCAATGGGAGCGGCAAGACCACGACTTACGAATTGCGTCGCGTGCTCGCGCACGAGCTTGGTCATGCTATTGGCCTCGATCATCCGGGGCCGCGCGGCGAGTTGATGGCCTTCGCCTATCAGGACAATCTCCGCGCGCTGACCGAAGGCGACGTCGCCGGCATCGTTACGCTTTATGGTGTACCGGCACCGATTTCCGCAGCGCTCAGTCACTCGCCGTTTTCTCGACGATGACGTCGATGCAATTGTATTCGAGCTTGCTTAAATCGAGATCAATAACTAACGTCATGAGCAGCAAATAACACCATTTGTCGTCTTTGCCCTAATATTCGCCTTTTGACGGTAAAAAGAAAGAGTACAGGTGCCAGAACGGCAAAGCGCAACGGAAAGCCGGCAAACGGAGTTCCGGAAACATGTACGTTATCTCTGCGGAGTTCCGGGGACATGTACGTTATCTCTCGTAGTTCTGGGACGTTTTGAGCCAAAGGGAACCGAGGGGACCTTTTGGAGAACCGAGGTTCGCTAGAACAAGCAACGCGTTGCCAAAATTTCCAGCGCCGCATGGGGGACGTGCGTCGTCGGGCGAGACCTGTTTCGCTCCGCCGAACCGTCAGCTAATCTCGTCCGACGAGCGCCCATCGGATCGAGATTGCACGCGGAGGTCGCCAATGAAATCGAAGTTTCCGAAACGGATCCAGAAGAAGTCCAAGCGCGGATTCAGGGGATATCCGGTCGGTACCGTCGCGTTCTATGGTCCCGACAATCGCTTCGCCAGCAAGGTTACGGCGGCCGTCGTTCCCGGAGAGGGCCAGGAGCCATCCGCTCTCGAACGGTGGTTTTCGGAAACGGAGGATGTCCGCGGGTCGGCGACGATCGGTGAACAGGTAATGGCTTTGTTCGAGCGGCACGGGGTCAAGTCGGTGGTGATGACCGACGGCATCATCGGCTGTCCACACGAGGAGGGCGTCGACTACCAGGGGCCGACCTGTCCGCACTGCCCATTCTGGGCCGGCCGTGATCGGTTCACCCACCAACGCATCCATTAAGAGCCCGCCCCCTTGTGCCGGTCAGGCGCCGTCGTCAAGGAGGCCGTAAAGCACTCTCGCGATGTCCGGCGGGGACAGCCCCTCCGGCGAGTCGGTGGCGACTGCAAGAAGGCGCGCGGGCGACGGGTCACCGCGCACCAAGGCCCATGCGCGCAGCAACCTCAGCATTCCCACCGAGAGCGTCAGTCGCTCGCCAACGGCGTAGGTTGCGTAAACGTGCCGTACGCTCTTGCTCTTCTTCAGAAAGAGTTCAAGGTGACGAACGCGAAGACACCGGTCGGCGGCGCAGGCCTCGACGATGCGCGTGGATGCGGTCATCCAGGCCGGGTCGCCGACCAGGTCGACGGCGCCGCCCGACACTTTACTCCGCGGTGACGTGGCCTCGGCAACGAAGACCGTCATCGTGTTTCCGCCACGGTCATACGTCGCCGTTACCCGGGACACCTCGTCCCTGGCCACGGGCGACCAACCGGGTTCGGCGGTGCCCCGCGTCCAGCCGGCCAAGTTCTCGGGAGCGAGCGGAGTGACGCTTGCGGCGTCCGGGGCAATCGCCGCACTCGGCGTGAGGTACGGCCCCGATACCGCCATCGCCGCGGCGAGCAGTGGCCATGCGACAATGCGCCGCAACAGACGGTCGGTAACGCCGCATTCGGTTTCGGCGTTGGTCGGTGGCTCCGGCGCGTCCATCCGGAGCTTCGCCACGAGCGCCAACATCAGACAAACCGTCAGGCCCAGCGTCGCCCACTGGAAGGGGAGGTGACCGGAGAGCTCCATCTGCGTGCCGATGATGTGGTCGGTCACCAAAACCGCGATGATCCGCACCCCATTCAGCAGGATGCCGAGGGCGCCGCCGGTGAGGGTCAATGCCGTGATCTTCCACGGGACGCGATAGAGCAGGAGACCGAAGCACAAACCAAGAAACAACCCGATCCAGAGGAACGGCAGACCGGCGCAGGCGTCAATCACGACGTAGCGATGCGTCCCGACGTAAACGGTGAAGCCCTGGGTCTCGACGGGCAGCCTTGTGATCGCGGCAAACCCTTCGACGATAGCGACGGCAATGAATTTCAAGGGATCGAGCAGGAAGGTTCCGGTCGGAACGAGGAACACCAGCATCGCCAGAAACGGCAGCAACCGCCGGGTCACGTTCCATCCCACCGCCGCCAGCACGATCGCGCCTATCGCCGCAAGAAGGGCGACCTGCCGGCCTTCGTTCACGTTGGTCGCATCGGCGACGATCCAGAATACGGCCGCGATCATCGCCGCGACGATGCCGATCGGCGTCGGCCTCGGCGGCAGCGCGGCAAGCCGGCGCCGGTTGAGCCAAAAGAGATAAAACAGGCTTGGCGGCACCAGCCATGCGAACCGGTAGGTGTCCGAATTCGACCACGCCCGCACGACCGTGTCGACTGTCTCGCCATAGCCTATCAGGAGAATGGTGATGCCGGCCGCCATCGCCGCCAGCGCCCATCGCCAACCGCCGCCGCGCGCCGACACGATCTCCATCCCTGCCCTCGGGAAGATGGTCTCGTCGCCGCCCGCGGGTGTGCTCATGGCGTGATCGCGTGCTTCCGCGCGCCGGCGTCGGCGAGCGTGGGGGGCTGCGTCCGAGTCTTCAGGAACGGCTGAACCAGGACCTGGTCGAGCCGCGCATCGCGCACGTCGCGGAAATACTCCAGCCCAAGGACACGGGTGCGATCACCGGCCGCCGTCGGGGCCCGATAGGTTCCGCACAACCGGTCCCAGGTGGTCAGCACCGTGCCGAAGTTGCTGTTGGTTTCCAGGCTCTCGGAGGAATGGTGGATGACATGCACGGCAGGCGTCACGATCAGCCGGCGGACCGGCCGGTCGAAACCTTCGGCGAGACGAAGGTTGGCGTGAGACAAAAGGGCGACCACCCCGGCCACGGCGATATAGACGACGATCGCCAGGGGCGGCACGCCGAGAATATAGACCGCGAGCATCAAGCCGCCCGCGCCCACGATGACCTCCGCGGGATGATGTCTTTCGGCCGTGGTGAAATCGACGTCGACGTCGGAATGATGGACGCGATGCAACCGCCAAAGCAACGGAACAGCATGCATCAAGCGGTGCTCAATGTACTGCCACAGATCCAGGAGCAGGACTCCGAGCGCCACGTCGACGGCATACGGCAGGGGAACAAGACGCAACAGCCCGACACCGTGGTCCGCCGCCATCTGCGATACGGCCAATGCCGAAACCGGTACCGCGAACCGCACCACCAACTGTTCCGTGACAAACAGCGCGATGTTCGTGAGCCAGCGCCGTCCGAGCGCGCTTGTCGGGTTTCGCCCAGGCCGCAGCACCTCGGCGATAGCGAGCACCACGACGGTCCCGTAAAAGGCAACTGCCGGAAACAGCGCAATGAGTTCAGCCATGTCGGCCGGCCCTTGGTGTCCGCATCGATCAAAAGCCGACAGCCGCGGAGGCCGAGAGCCCGACGGCCCCCGGCACACCAACCGATACGGTCAGAATTTCCTCGGCAAACGGATCAGCGCTTGCGGCGCACAAGCCACGCACCGGCGACGACGCCACCGGCAACAAGCGCGAGAACCCCACCCTCGACGACTGGCAGCGAACCACCCACCGCGAACCCCATCGGCTCTCCTGCCGGTATGCCGGCCGGTATGCCGGCGAGAGCGGGAAGGGCGACCAGAACGGCCATCGCGAAGACCACGAACTGTCCCGCGCGGCGGCAGATATTCCAATGACAACACGACATCGAGCACCTCCACTGGTTTGGATCGCGACAACCATCATGCAAAATAGGTGCCATGCGATGCAACCGTAGTGTTTTTAAGAGGTTAGATAATCGAGTGGTGCCTTTGGTACCGGGATTTGTAAAAATTTTTTACAGTCCATGGCGCGGAATTCCCTCCGGCCTGGTCGCCGACAAGGCGTTTCGGCCCGAACTGCTAATGAAAATCAATTGCTTAGGCTTGATGGCGCGCCGCGACGGAAGTGTAACCGATTCCGACACCCCAGGTTGCCCGCCAAGCGCACGAAGATCGCCCCGTGAGCGTGATCTCTCCCATAATGCTCGTCTCGCCCGACGAATGCGAATGCGATGCTGCACGGATTTTTATTTTTTATCAAACGGTTAAGGGAATATAGCGAAAGCCTCGATTGGAAAGCGGGGACGCGTCTTCGCAACCCCACTCGGCAACCCGACGGACAAGCGAAGAGTGTAAAAAATTTTGACAGACGCCGAATGGCCCGGGGCCGATGGCACCGGAACGAGGTCGTTTGGCTTCCGGCTCATCGCTTCCGCGTCGGCTTCGCCCCGACTGCCCTGCCTTGTCGGTCCCGGCGTGCCGACAAGCACTCGTTGGTGTGGCTCCGAATGTCCCTACCGCGACTCCCCCTCCCC
>CAVYYK010000015.1:0-18813 GCA_963772635.1 uncultured Alphaproteobacteria bacterium | reverse complement strand
CGACGGTCCCGGCCGCGGTTCAGGCGTTGCGCGGCCGGTTTCCGGGAACGATCGCCGACGCCAACCACCTGTACGAGGTGACCGCCGGCCTCGCGCTGCCGGAAAGCTATGCCCGCGCCCTGATCGGCTGGCGCAGTGCGCCGGCCGACTGCGGCCGCGGCGTTCGCCTCGGGATGATCGATACCGGCGTCGAGCTGCAACATCCGGCGCTGAACGGCGCCGACATCGACTATCGGATCTTCAACAATCCGGGCAGGAGCCCCGCGCCGCCGGACCACGGCACCGCCATCGCGTCGATGATGGTCGGCAAGCCGGCGAAGGGCAAAGGCTGGGGCGGGCTGCTGCCGGGCGCCCGTTTGATCGCGGCGAACATCTTCGAGATCGAAGACAGCGGCGCGATGCTGGGCAGCGCCAGCGGGTTCCTGAAGGCGATCGACTGGATGGCCGAAAGCCACGTCCATGCGGTCAACATGAGCATTGCCGGACCCGACAACCAGGTCGTCCGTCTGGCGATGGGGCGGGCGCGATGGCGGGGCCTGATCATGGTGGCGGCGGCGGGCAACAACGGCAGCACCGCCGAACCGGCCTATCCGGCGGCCTATCCGGACGTCATCGCGGTGACCGCGATCGACGCCGAGAAACACGTCTACAAGTACGCCAACCGGGGCGGTTACATCGATTTCGCCGCTCCCGGCGTGCGCATCTGGACCGCCAGCCCGGGCGGAGGGCGCTACCAGAGCGGCACCTCGTTCGCCAGTCCCTACGTGAGCGTGCTATCGGCCCTGGCGGTCGCCGAAGGCCAGCGTCCGCAACCGGACAACATCCGGGCGCTGCTGCAGGAGGACGTGATCGACCTGGGCGCGCCCGGCCGGGACAGCACATTCGGCTGGGGCCTGGTCGGGACCGAGGCGCGCTGCGGGGAAGTGAACGGAGAAACCCACGGATGACGGGGGGTCGGAATCCGTCGGGTCACTCGGACAGTTGTTCGGGAGAGCCGAGATGCTTGACCAATTGGAACAGGCGCTTGCGCACCTTGGGGTCGGGAATGCGGTAGTAGTTGTGCATGAGCTCGAAGGCCTCGCGCGAGTTCATCGCATTGCTTTCCAATCCGGCGACGGGGACGTCCGCCAAGCCCTGCATCGCATTCTCGCGGTGGCCGCCGCTGAGGAATTCGGTCGGCATCTCTTCGAAGAAGAACGCCACGTCGACGCTGAGCGCCTTGGCGATCTTGGCGAGATTGCTGGCGCCGACGCGATTGGCGCCACTCTCGTACTTCTGGATCTGCTGGAAGGTGACTCCGATCGCCTCGCCGAGTTTGGTCTGGCTGATTCGGATCCCCATGCGCCGGCCACGGATCCGCCCGCCGACGTACTTGTCGATCGGATGGGGGCCATCTTCGAAACCAGGTTTTCTCATGACACCAAGATTACGCCAAGTTGTAGCCGCTTGTCGAGACGCACGCTTACATCCCAACAGGTGTTCCAGAAATTCAACCCTTGCTGTGAGGAGCTTCCCCGCTTCTCGCCTATAGATCAAGTAGTACAATCAAAGGTTCAATCGGGTCAAGGTGGTGCGCACCACCCGTGCTTGTCCGGCCGGCCGGCACGTGGCACGATAACCGATCTTGTCGCCGACGGCGCGGCGTGATTCGCCGGCGGCCTCATCGGGTTTGCCGGGTGGCGCGCCGCCTCCGTCGTCCCGGGGGTGGTGATCGCCGCAACCGGCACCGGCTGGCCTTCGGCATGAGGTCCGTTCTCGCCTTCGGCGTCGGCGTTCCCGGCGCCATTGCCGGCAGCGGTCGCCGCGGAGTACGGGAGACATCGTGGACACCGTCGTTCGCATCGAGCGCTTGGACCACCTGGTGTTGACGGTCGCCGACGTGGCGGCAACCTGCTCCTTTTACCGACGCGTGCTGGGGATGGAGACGGTCACCTTCGGGAATGGCCGCAAGGCGCTCGTCTTTGGCCAACAGAAGATCAATCTCCACCAGGCGGGCCGGGAATTCGAGCCCAAGGCGATGTGGCCGACCCCGGGTTCCGCCGATCTGTGCCTGATCGCGGCGACGCCGTTGGCGACGGTCGCGGCCCATCTGGCCGCCTGCGGCGTCGGCATCGAGGAAGGCCCGGTTGCGCGCACCGGCGCGGTCGGGCCGATCACCTCGCTCTACTTCCGCGACCCCGACGGCAACCTGATCGAGGTGGCCACCTACGATTGAGCCGCGGCGAGGCCCCGGCTCAGGTCGCGGATCAGGTCGTCGGCGGACTCGAGGCCGATCGACAGACGGATGACGTCCGGCCCGGCGCCGGCGGCGTGCTGTTGTTCCTCGGTGAGCTGACGGTGGGTCGTCGACGCCGGATGAAGGATCAGCGAGCGGGTATCGCCGATGTTGGCGAGATGGGAGAACAGCTCGACCGCTTCCACCAGCTTGATGCCTGCCTCGTAGCCGCCCTTGAGGCCGAAGGTGAACACGGAGCCCGCTCCCTTGGGCAGGTATTTCTTGGCCAGCTGGTGATAGGGGCTCGACGGGAGGCCGGCGTAGGAGACACGCGCAACCGCCGGGTGGGCCTCGAGAAACGCCGCCACCGCCCGGGCGTTCTCGACGTGGCGCTCCATCCGCAACGGCAGGGTCTCGATCCCGGTGATGGTGTAAAACGCGTTGGCCGGCGACAGCGACGGCCCGAAGTCGCGAAGCGCCACCGCGCGCGCCTTGGTGGTGAAGCCGAAGTCGCCGAAGGTCTCGTGGAAGATCAGGCCGTGATAGGCCGGCTCCGGATTGACCATTCCCGGGAATTTGTCGTTCTTGCCCCAGTCGAAGCGCCCCGATTCGACCAGCGCTCCGCCCAACGCCAGGCCGTGTCCGCCGAGGAACTTGGTGGTCGAATGGACGACGAGATCGGCGCCCCATTCGAACGGACGGAACAGGTAGGGGGTGGGCACGGTGTTGTCGACGATCAACGGGATGCCGGCCTCGCGGGCGATCTCGGCGATCGGCTCGACGTCGACGACGATGCCGCTGGGATTGGCCAACTGCTCGAGGAAGATCGCCTTGCAGCGAGGCGTCAGCGCGGCGCGGAAGTTCTCGGGGTCGACCGGGTCGACGAAATGACAGGTCCAACCCAGCCGCTTGAAGCTGAGACCGAACTGGGTGATCGAGCCGCCGTACAGGTTGCGTGAGGCGACGAATTCGTCTCCCGGCTCCAACAACGTGAAAAAGGTGAGGAACTGGGCGGCATGGCCGGACGCCGAGCAGACCGCCGCCCGCCCGCCTTCGAGGTTGGCGATGCGCTCCTCCAGTACCGAAACCGTGGGATTGGTCAGCCGCGAGTAGATGAACCCGAAGGTCTGCAGGTTGAACAGGTCGGCGGCGTGCTCGACATCCTCGAACACGTAGCTGGTGGTCTGATAGATCGGCGTATTGCGGGCGCCGGTCACCGGGTCGGGCCGGGCGCCGGCGTGGATCGCCCGGGTTTCGAAACCAAACTCGGCGGGAGCGTCGCCCGCTCGCGGCGGTTTCGGGTCGCCGGAATCCTTCATGGATGGAGCCTCGGTCTTTTCGAGGAGATGATCCCCGAGTTGACGCCGGCCCAGCCGATTTCGCCGAAAAGGCGACCGTATTCGATCTTGATGCAGCGGTCCATGATCACCGTCAGGCCCGCGTCCTCGGCACGGCGGGCGGCCTTGTCGTTGCGGACGCCAAGTTGCATCCACACCACTTTGATACCCAGAGCATCGGCGTGGGCGATGGCCTCATCCGTTGCCGCGCCGGCGGCGTCGCCGTTGCGGAAGATGTCCACCACCTGCACCGGTCCGGGCACGTCGGCGAGGCGGGCATAGACGGTTTCGCCCAAGATGGAAGCTCCGGCCGCCCGGGGGTTGACCGGAATCACCCGATAACCCTTGCCCTGCAGGTACTTCATCGCGAAATTCGACGGCCGCACCCAGTTCGGCGACGCCCCGATCATCGCAATCGTTCGCGTTTCCCGGAGGATACGACGGAGAACGGAATCGTCGTAGTGGAGAAGCCCGGTCTCTCCGGTCATCGTCCCTTCCACGGCGGTGCCGGCTGTTTGTTGATGAAGGCGTCGATGCCGTCCTGGGCATCCTCGGCCATCATGTTGCAGGTCATGGTCTCGCTCGCCAATTCATACGCCGCTTCCATTCCGGCTTCCAACTGCGTGTAAAACAGTCGTTTTCCAAAGGCAATGGCGGCCGGCGACTTCGCCGTGATTCTGCCGGCGAGCTCGGCGACGGCAGCGTCGAGGTGGTCGCGAGGAACGACCTTGTTGACGAGGCCATAGTGCAGCGCCGTCTGGGCGTCGATGAATTCGCCGGTGAGCAGCATCTCCATCGCCTGCTTGCGCGGCAGATTGCGGGTCAGCGCAACCATCGGCGTAGAGCAGAACAGGCCGAGGTTGACTCCCGAGACGGCGAAGCGGGCTTCCTCGACCGCCACCGCCAGGTCGCACGTGGCCACCAGTTGGCAGCCTGCGGCGGTGGCGACGGCGTGGACGCGGGCGATGACAGGTTGCGGGATCCGGGTCAGGGTCAACATCACCTTGGCGCATTGCTCGAACAGGGCCTGGATCGCCTGACGACCCGGGTTCTCGCGCATTTCCTTGAGATCGTGACCGGCGCAGAAGGCCCGGCCGTTACCGGCCAGGACAACGGCCTTGATCGACGGGTCCACGGCGATCGAGTCCAGTTCGTCCTGAAGCGCGGTCAGGAGCGCAACCGACAGGGCGTTGAACTTGTCGGGACGGTTGAGGGTCAGGGTGGCGACGCCGTCGGCATCATTCCGTGTCAGGACGGCCGCCTCGGCGGCGGTTGCTTCGGTCAATGCGGTCATCTTCGAACACCTCGTACCGTCGGGGCTGTCAATTCGAGCCATCAATGTTCGATATTCGGCCGGCCCAAAGCAAGGAGATTCCTCGGCAACCTTCGGGTCGACGGTGCGGGCCGGCGTCGTTGACGCTTACGTAAACGTCAACTACCGTGCGATGCCGGTTTGGAACCTGGAGAGGGCGGGGCGTGCCGCAGATCAGCGTCGAGGAGTTCAACGACATCGTCCGCGAGGAACTGCCCTGGGCGCACGAAATCGGCATGCACGCCGATACGATCGGCGAGGGTACCGCGGTCCTGCGGCTGCCGTACCGGGAAACCATGCTGCGGCCCGGTGGGGTCATATCCGGGCCGACGATCATGGGGCTGGCGGACGCCTGCATGTACGCGGCGGTCCTGTCGCTGATCGGCAAGGTCAAGCTGGCGGTGACCACCAGCTTCAACATCAACTTCCTCTATGGCGCCAAGCCCGTCGACCTGCTCGCCGAGGGCAGGATGCTGAAACTGGGCAAGCGTCTCGCCGTGATGGAGGTGACCGTTCATTCCGAGGGCCGCAAGGAGCCTGTCGCTCATGCCACCGGGACTTACTCGATCCCGCCGGTGAAGTCGTGAAGACGGTTTCTTTCGGTCAGGCCTTTTCGCCGGCGCGGCTATCCGGGCCTCCGTACTTCTTGCCCATTTGCTCGGTGTAGGCGCGGTCGGCATCGCTCACTTTTTCGGAATCGCTTTCCAGGAATGGCTGGTACAGCTTGTCGCGGCCGAGGATGTGGGCGGTCAACCAGTTCTTGAGGAACGCCAGGACTTCACGCGCATGAATCAACTCGGGACTGCGCAGATAGCGGCTGCGGATGTCGGCCACTTGGGCTCGCAGCGTATCGTGGGTTCGAACGTGTGCATCCATATCCGGATAGCGGCAGGCTCTCATGAGGACTTCCTCACGGCCGAAATGGTAGTCGGTGTAATCGAGAAGCGCGTCGAGCACACGGTTGACGGTTTCTCGAGGCTCTCCGACCTTGACCGCATCATCGAGTTCGTTGATCAGGCCGATCAACACCTGATGGTCGGTATCGATCGACTCGAACCCGACGCTGAGATCTTTTGTCCAATTGATGAGGGGCATTGCAAACGCTCCAGGGCTCTCTAAAGGCAAGTGCGCACGGATACGGAACGCGCACCGTCCTCGAGCGTCGTCCCCCCGTCTCCTTGACCCTAACAAACCACCAAACGGTCCGGGAGACAACCGTCGGAGCGAAAATTCTACCCGTGCTCGACGGCATTGATACGGCATCGACATGGTGCTATCGGGCTCTTCTCCTCCGGTGCGTCGGGGGTCCGGCTTTTCGCCGTTGACTTGTCGCGCTTCTGTGGCATACTCCGCCGCTCCGTAACGGGGGCCGAAAGGCCCCCTGACTTTTGGTCAGATGACCAGTAAATCCCGGCCTTGGGGACGTAAGATGAGAACCTATTCCGCAAAGCCTGCGGACGTGGAGCGGAAATGGTACGTGATCGACGCCGATGGTGTCGTTCTGGGGCGGCTGGCGAGCGTGATTGCCACCCGGTTGCGGGGCAAGCACCGGCCAATCTTCACCCCGCATGTTGATTGCGGCGACAACATCATCGTGGTCAATGCCGAGAAGGTGCGATTGACCGGCCGTAAGCGCGAGGAGAAGGTGTTTTACTGGCACACGGGTCATCCCGGCGGCATCAAGAAGCGTACCGTGGCACAAATTCTGGACGGAAAGCATCCGGAGCGGGTGGTGATGAAGGCCGTGGAGCGCATGGTCCCGAGGTCGCCGCTGGGCAGGCAGGTGATGCGTAAGCTCCGTGTCTATACCGGGGCGGATCATCCCCATGAGTCGCAGCAGCCGGAGCTCCTGGACGTGGCGGCGATGAACCCGAAAAACAAGAGGTAGGGCGCGACCGATGGCCGAGGAAACCAAATCGCTCGAGGACCTCAAGGAGGTCACGGGGATCGAAATTGCGGGCGCCGTAAACGCGCTGCCCGAGCCCAGGATCGATGCCCAGGGACGGGCTTACGCCACGGGCAAGCGCAAGGACGCGGTGGCGCGGGTATGGGTGAAGCCGGGAACGGGGAAGGTCTCCGTCAACGGCCGCGATATCGAGATCTTCTTCGCCCGGCCGACCCAGCGAATGATCATCAACCAGCCGTTCGTCGCCGCCGGAAGGGTGGACCAGTACGACGTCATGTGTACGGTCAAAGGCGGAGGTCTCTCGGGACAGGCCGGCGCCGTCCGCCATGGTATAAGCCGGGCGCTGATCCGTTTCGAGCCGGCGTTGCGTCCGACGCTCAAGGTTGGCGGCTTTCTGACCCGCGACTCCCGCGTCGTCGAACGCAAGAAATACGGTCGCCCCAAGGCCCGACGAAGCTTCCAGTTCTCCAAACGCTGAACCCCCGCGCGGGACATCCGTCTCATCGTCTTTATGGGCGTCCCGGTCGGGACGCCCTTTTGCTATTCGTCGCTCTGAGGACAGGAATCATGGAATCCGGTACGACCAACACCAAAATCCGGGTCGCCGTTGTCGGCGCCAGCGGCTACACCGGCGCCGAACTCGTAAGGCTGCTGGTTTGTCACCCGGCGGTCCAGATCTCGACGATGACCGCCGACCGCAAGGCCGGCCAGAATCTCGGGGACGTTTTCCCGCACCTGGCGTCCGCCGAGAAGAATGCGGGTCTTCCGGGCCTTGTTGCTCTCGATGCCGTCGACTGGGACGATATCGACGTTGCTTTTCTCGGACTTCCCCACGGCACCACCCAGAGCGTTGCGCTGGCTCTTCCCGGCCATCTGAAGATCATCGATCTCTCGGCGGACTTCAGATTGGCGGATCCGGCGGCCTATGCCCAATGGTACGGACACCCGCACCAGGCGCCGGAGCTGCAGGGCGAGGCCGTCTACGGGCTTACCGAGTTGGCCCGTTCCCGGATCCGCGGCGCGCGGCTTGTCGCCTGCCCGGGATGTTATCCGACTTCGGCGTTGTTGCCGCTGATTCCCCTGATCGAGGCCGGTCTCGTCGACACCGGCGACATCATCATCGACGCCAAATCCGGGGTCACCGGCGCCGGCAGGGCGGCGAAGGAAGCGACCCTGTTCGCCGAGGTCGCCGAAGGCATCCATGCGTACGGGATCGCGACCCATCGTCACGCGCCGGAGATCGAACAAGGATTGTCCGCGGCCTGCGGATCGGACGTCGTCGTCAACTTCACACCGCACCTGATGCCGATGAACCGGGGAATTCTCTCGACCATCTATCTACGGCTGGCGAACGGCGCATCGGCGGAGCAGGCGCGCGCGGCCCTCGCCGAGCGTTACGCGGCGGAGCCTTTCGTCCGGGTCGTCGCCGAGGGCGTCGTTCCGGCGACCCGCCACGTGCGCGGCTCCAACCATTGCCTGATCGGCGTTTTCGCCGATCGTCTTCCCGGTCGGGTGATCGTCCTGTCGGTGATCGACAATCTGGTCAAAGGGGCGTCGGGACAGGCGGTGCAGAACATGAACCTGGTCTGCGGTTTGCCCGAAACGACGGGGCTCGAGCAGCAACCGCTGTTTCCATAGACGGCGGCCAGGGACATCCGCTCCCGCCGAGCAGGCCGGACACACGACCGCAAGCCCAAGACATCGTCCCGATCCCGAGTTGTGGGGCGACGATTTCAAGACGCGGAGAGAACCATGAACTGCGTGATCTGCAAGACCGGAGATACCCGGCAGGGAAGGGTTACGGTGACGCTGCAGCGCGGCGAGACGACCGTAATGATCAAGGGACGAACAAGATGAGAATGAACGAAGAAGATGGAACAATAAACATGAAGAATGATTCGTGGAGCAACTGGATTCGCTTCTCAAACGCGGCGATTTTGACGCCGTCTTCTGCGGCTGGTCGTTCCATTCCGGGTCGCTCGAAACAGGCAAATGGAGCGACGTGCTGGACATCGTGGCCGACACGGTCCCCGGACTGCCCGTGGTCGTGCTTTCCTCAATCTCGGAAAGCGATGAGTGGATCCAGGCTCTGGAGGCGGGAGCATTCGACCTGCTGATCCCTCCCTACGAAGAGCGCGGCGTTCTCGCCATGCTGGAGCATGCCGCGCTTTCGCGCGAAGCCGCAACTCGATACTCGACTAAATTTGCCGCTCAGGCTTGAGGCCGCACAATGGCCGAAAGGTGCGCGCGTCAGCCTGATTGCATCAAGCCATCACATTCCCTGATGATTTCCCACTCCTCCTCGGAGTGGACGATCGCCACGCGTATGGCCGATTGCCCGGAGGCGATATCTTTGTCGCCATCCGGGCGTGATCCCATCTGTGCGTTCTTGGCGGAGTCAATTTCGAGGCCTAGAAACGCGGAACCGTCGGCAGGCAATTTCCCGAAGCGGCGGGCAATTCTCTCCCACTCCGCCCGTAAACACCACGGCGTCCAGCCCTCCGAGCGACGCCAGCATCCCGCCCATTTCACGGCAAAGGCGGTGAGCATAAACGTCAAAAGCCAGGAAGCTTTGGCGTCCCCCGCATCTTTTGCCGCAATAATTTCGCGCATATCCTCGGAGATTCCGGACAACCCTTGTAATCCCGACTCCTCGTTCAGCAGGCGATCCAGGTCGCTCGCGGTCATTGCCGAATGGCGCAGCAGATAGACAATAATTCCGGGATCGATGGAACCCGACCGCGAACCCATCATCAGCCCTTCGAGCGGCGTAAACCCCATGGTCGTGTCCACCGAGACGCCTCCCGCGACGGCGGCCAGGGAACAGCCGTTTCCCAAATGGCAGGTAATCATGCGCAGGGATTTGAGTTCGCACCCCAGCAGTTCCGCCGTCCGACGCGCGGCGTAGGCGTGGCTGATACCATGAAAACCGAAGCGTATCATGCCCTGCTCCGCCAGCGATACGGACCGGGATAGGTCCGTGCCGCTTCCGGCAGCGTGGCATGAAACGCGGTATCGAAAACCGCAATCTGCGGGACGTGCGCTCCCAACAATCGCTCGGCGGATTCGATCACGGCAAGTTCCAGGTGGTTGTGCTCGGGGGCGAACTCGGCCATCCTGGCGATTTCGGCCTTTACGGCGGCGTCGATGCGGATCGTCTGCCGCAGCGTCCTTCCGCCATGCACGATTCGGTGCCCAACCGCGTCGGTGCTTTGGGCCAGTTCCGTGGGCAGCCGCTGGAGTGCCGCCTCAAACGCCGCTTCCATCGACTCCGAGTGAATCTCCCCGTTCCGCGCCGATCTTCCACTCCCGGTCTGGACCGCCGCCGTGTCCGGCGGCCTCCACTCCGCGTGCATCTCCCAAAGCGGAGCAGGAGGTAGCGAAGGAAGGCGCCCGGAAACTTCGCAGACCCGAACTTTCAGGCTGCTCGATCCGGCGTTCAGCGCGAAGTATTCTCATTGGGCGGCCGGCCATTTCCAATCGCGAATCTCCGGCAGATCGTCTCCGCGGCTGGCAACGTGCAGTTTGTGCTCGATCAGCTTGTTGCGCAGCATTTCGCGCTGTTCGGCGCACGCGTCGCGCAGCTTGGGTACGCGCGCGATCACGTCCATGGCCAGGTGCAGGCGGTCCATATCGTTCATTACCGTCATGTCGAACGGCGTGGTCGTCGTGCCCTCCTCCTTATATCCTCGGACGTGCATGTTGGCGTGATTCGTGCGGCGATAGGTCAGTCGGTGGATCAGCCAGGGATAGCCGTGGAATGCGAATACAATCGGCTTGTCCTTGGTAAACATGGCGTCGAACGCATCGTCGGAAAGACCGTGAGGATGCTCGCTGGTCGGCTGCAGGGTCATCAGGTCCACCACGTTGACCACGCGAATTTTCAAATCCGGAATATGGTTGCGCAGCCAGTCAACCGCCGCCAGCGTTTCCAGCGTGGGGACGTCGCCGGCACAGGCCATGACGACGTCGGGCTCGCCGCCTCCTTCGTTCCCGGCCCAATGCCAGATCCCGATGCCGGCGGTGCAGTGCAGTATCGCATCGTCCATGTTCTGCCACTGCAGCATCGGCTGTTTACCGGCAACGATGACGTTGATGTAATTGCGGCTGCGCAGACAGTGGTCGGTGACCGAAAGCAGCGTGTTGGCGTCCGGCGGCAGATAAACGCGCACAATGTCGGACTTCTTATTGACCACCAGATCCAAAAATCCGGGGTCCTGATGGCTGAATCCGTTGTGGTCCTGTCGCCACACGTGTGAAGTCAGCAGGTAGTTCAGCGAGGCGATGGGCCGCCGCCAGGGAGTGTGTTTGGCGCTCTTCAGCCACTTGGCGTGCTGGTTGAACATGGAATCGACGATGTGTATGAATGCCTCGTAGCAGGAGAAGAACCCATGCCGCCCGGTGAGCAGATACCCCTCCAGCCACCCCTGGCACATGTGCTCGCTAAGCATTTCCATCACCCGCCCATCCGGGGAAACGTGATCGTCCGTGGGCAGCACCTGGGCGGTCGATTCCCTGCTGGTGACTTCAAAAACCGCCGTCAGGCGATTGGATGCGGTCTCGTCGGGACCCATGATGCGAAAATTTCGCGAATCCATGTTCAGCTTCATGATGTCGCGCAGGAAAGTGCCGGCGGTCCTGGTGGCCTCGGCAACCGTCCGGCCCGGCTCGGGCACGGCAACGGCATAAGTTCGGAAATCAGGCATTTTCAGATCTTCTAGGAGCAGGCCTCCGTTGGCATGCGGATTTGCGCCCATGCGGCGGCTGCCCTTCGGAGCCAGAGCGGCCAGTTCCGGCGCCAGCCCGCCGGTATCGTCGAACAACTCGCCGGGAGCGTAGCTTTTGAGCCAGGCTTCCAGAATTTTGATGTGGTCGGGATGAGACCGGAAATCACTGATGGGCACTTGATGAGCCCGGAAGGTCCCCTCAACCTGTTTGCCGTCGACTTCCTTCGGGCAGGTCCATCCTTTCGGAGAGCGGAGGATAATCATCGGCCACGGACGCCGCTGCCGGAAGCCATGATCGCGCGCATCTTTCTGGATCGCGCGGATGTCGCTCAGCACGGCCTCCATGGTTCCAGCCATCAACGGGTGCATCGTCTCTGGATCATCGCCCTCCACGAAATAAGGTTCGTAGCCATAGCCCCGAAACAGGTCGGTCAGCTCGTCGTGTCCGATGCGAGCCAACACGGTGGGACCGGCAATCTTGTATCCGTTCAGGTGCAGCACGGGAAGAACCGCGCCGTCGCGCTCCGGGTTGAGAAATTTGTTGGAGTGCCAGCCGGTGGCCAGCGCTCCGGTTTCGGCTTCGCCGTCGCCGACAACGCAACAGACCACCAGGTCGGGATTATCGAATGCCGCTCCGTAGGCATGTGCCAGCGAATAGCCCAGTTCGCCGCCTTCGTTGATCGACCCCGGCGTTTCCGGCGAGGCGTGGCTGGGGATGCCCCCGGGAAAGGAAAACTGCGTGAATAGCCTCTTCAGCCCTTCCACATCGCGTGAAATGTTGGGAAAGTACTCGCTGTAAGTGCCTTCGAGATAGGTATTGGCGACCACGCCGGGGGCGCCGTGGCCCGGTCCGGCGACGTAGATCATATTCACGTCGTGATTTTTAATCAGCCGGTTGCAGTGCACGTAGATGAAATTCAGGCCCGGCGTCGTTCCCCAATGGCCCAGCAGTCTCGTCTTGATGTGTTCCAGCCGCAGCGGCTCCGACAGCAGAGGATTGTCGTAGAGGTAAATCTGACCGACGGAAAGGTAGTTGGCCGCGTGCCAGTATCTCTGAATGAGCCGTAGTTCCTCGGACGAGAGGAGGTCGGTCCTGACGGCGGGCTTGCCGTCCATGTGAACTTTTCTCGTCATCTGCTTTGCCTCCTTCCAAAATTCCATTTAGTGCGTATCGGACATGGAAACGGTGGGGTCGGAACGCAACGGGCTTTCCACTCTTCCCCAAGCGCTGGTCTGCCAGTTATCGGGATGCGCGGTAGCCTTGATCCACGGCGGCAGCCGCAGCGCGAGATAGTTGGAAAGTACGGTCACATAAGGCTCGTACATCCCGCGAAGGGCCACGAGTTTTTCATCGAACTCGTCGCCGTGGAGGAGCGTCAATCCCGCTTCGGCCAGGTAGGCGCGGAACGGCTGAGATCGTCCGGCGTCAGTCGCTGCTGTTCCGCCAGCGAAGGGCGCGCGGCAAAGACTTGGGCGATGTCGATGACCGCGTGTCGGGCAATCGCAAAGGTCAACTCCGCCTGCCGCTTGCATGCTCCCTGGAGTCCCGCCATCACCAGCGCGCTGGTATCCAGCACCGTGGTCAGCGCGGCCAGCCACGATTGATTGTCGTGCTGCGAGCGAAAATATGCCAGTACGGGATAGGAAAGATGCGTCTCCATCAGCTCGGCGGACCATCGCTCCCAGTCGCGCAGCAACTCCTGCAGAGCCTCCATGCCGTGATCGTGGGCGTGCCTGCGAATCAGTTCCGCCGCGCTGGGCGGCGATCCGGCCCGCGCATCCAGCATCGAGATGTTCACTTCGCGGCGCGAAAAAGCCTGATAGAGGACCGGCAGATACCCGATGACCAGGGCCAGAAATGCGAATCCCAATCCCGCTTCCGCCACGGTCAGAAAACGCGCCGGACCGCCCCGGGGATATACGTCGCCCAGCCCCAGCGTAAAGATCGTGGTGCCGCTAAAGTAAAGATTCCGCGCGAATCCGGGCAGGTCGTCCATTCCCTCCATACGGGAACCGCAGGCCCAATGGCACGCGGCAAAGGCCGCCACTAGGGCCAGCGCCCAACTGGAAAGCAGCATGAGCAGCGAAAGCGGGCCGAAATAACTGAGAACCGCTTCCCGGCGTTTGGGATTGGAAATGTGCCGCGCGACCACGGACGACGGCTTCCAGGTCAGGGCGGTAGAAGATGCGCGCCTGCAGGCGAATTTTTCGCGTGACACGCCGGGGCAGGACGATGGTCTCAAAGGCGTCCCAAAGAACGATGAAGATGACGGCCAGTCCGAGAATTCCAACGATGACCTTCATGCCGGTTTCTATTCCGCGGGCGATGGGCGCCGATACCGGCGCATTCAATGACAGTATTGATGGCAGGACAACACCGGACAACAACAGAAGAATGCCACCGCATTCCCGTTTCCAGATTGCGGCGCGCAGAATCCGCGCCGCTTTACCGTACCGCCGCGGCCAGCGAGCCGGTGCGCATCAGCAGGTGGGCGTACGCAAAGCCGTCGGACAGCGTCTTCCAGCTCGCATCGACGATGTTCTCGTCCACGCCAACCGTTCCGAAGCGCTTCTCTCCGATGCTGATTCGATCAGCACGCGAACCTTGGCCGCCGTGCCCCGCTGCTCGGGTATGATTCGGACCTTGTAGTCTTCGAGCCGCAGCTTGGACAACTCCGGAGGTTGCTGACCAGCGCCGCGCGCAGCGCCGAATCCAGCGCGTTCACCGGCCCGTCGCCGTAGGCCATCTGCGTGACTTCGCCGCCGTTCACCTGAATGGTTACCACGGCGCAGGACTCCGATTCCCCGTCCTTCTTTCTGGTACGTCCGCACGGTACTCCACCAGTTTGAAAAGGGTGGTATTTTCGCCGCGCAGGCCGCGGATCAGCAGGTCCAGCGACCCTTCCGCCGCCTCGAACGCGGTTAGCCCTGGTGCTCCAGCGACTTGATCTCGTTCAGCACGACCCGCGCAATGGGATCGCGCTCTTGATCCGAATTTCCAGCGCCTCAATGTGGGCCGTCCCGGCTAGGTCGGAAAACACCAAAATCCGCCTGCGGTTGCCGACCATTTCGGGATCGACGTGTTCATACAGGCGCGGGTTTTTGAGCATGGCATCCACGTGGACCCCGCCCTTGTGCGCAAAGGCCAGCTCTCCCATGAAGGGCTGCCGCGGGTTCGGCGAAAGGTTGGGCAGTTCGGAGACGCCGCGGGACAGGTTGGTCAGCTTGGCGACTGTCGATTCCCCCGGCGGTCGGATAACCGTCTTTTGCGAGTTCGGCCAGATCGTCAATCAGGTTCGCATTGCCCACGCGTTCACCGATGCCGTTGATCGTGCCTTGTACGTTTTCCGCGCCCGCATAGATCGCGGACACGGAATTTGCTACGCCGTAGCCGCAATCGTTGTGCGTGTGGATGCCGATGCGCGCTTCGCGACTTTGCGCACCCGGCGAAGATTTCGCTCTGCCGACAAAGTCGGTGCCGCCGTTGGTGTCGCACAGCACCACAGTGCCGCGCCGGCACTCGCCGCGGCTTGCAATGTCTTGACCGCGTAGTCGGGGTCTTCCGCGTATCCGTCGAAAAATGCTCGGCGTCGTAGATCACATCGCGGCCATTGGCGCGAAGGAACGCGACGCTTTGCTCGATCAGCGCAGATTGTTGTCCGCGTCGGTTCGCAGCACCTGCGTGACGTGGCGGATCCAGCTCTTGCCGAAGATGGTCGCGACCGGGGCTTCGCTTTCGAGCAGGGCGCGAAGGTTGTCGTCGTCCTCGGGTGCGAGCGACGGGCGACAGGTGCTGCCGAACGCGGCGATCCGTGCGTGCGTCAGGTCGAGGTCGCGCACCGCTTGGAAATACTCAATGTCCTTCGGGTTCGAACCGGGCCAGCCGCCCTCGATCAAATGCACGCCGAAGTCGTCGAGCATCTCGGTGATGTGCAGCTTATCGTGCACGGTGAGGCTGATGCCCTCGCCCTGCGTCCCGTCGCGGAGCGTGGTGTCTAGATGGCGATCTGCTGCTTTGTCATACCGCTCTCTCACTCCCGCCGCGCGGGATAAAAGAAGGGGCTCCCCTGGGGCCTCTGCGAGGCGACCCATCTCCTCCGCCTGATTGGGGTGGAAAAATACCAGGAAGGTCATTATACCCGATTGCAAGTGGGTTCGGAATGAAAACGAGCCGACGGACTTCCGGCGGCGCTAACGAAATGTAACCATCGCAACCTGTTAGGCGCGATGGACAATAATTTGCGTATCCAGCGCCATGGCCGGCTCGCTGTCCGTTCACACCGGATTGAGGTCCACGGATTCTATCTCCGGGTCTCCGCTACCCAGCGTGCATACGGCCTGAAGGATTTTTTTGAGTCCGGCGACATTGGCCTTGGGCATGCCGCGGAAGCCTTCCGCATCTGGCGACCCGGATGCTGTCGATCATATCCTCCACGTCGCCCTCGCCCACGGGCACACGCTGAACGAGACATCCTTGTGGAAATCTGACGAACACGCCGCCGACGCCGAACATGACCACCTGCCGAAGACGGCATCGCGCTTGAGGCCGACAATGGTTTCCACGCCTTTTCCGGCCATCTGCGCCATCCAGAATCCGCGAATCTTGGCGCCCGGCGCATGGCTTTTGACGCTGCTCAGGATTCCTTCGCCGGCCTGCCTGGCTTCCTCCGCGCTGCGGATGTTCAGGCGCACTCCGCCGACATCGGACTTGTGGCTGATCTGCGGCGAGACGATCTTCATCACCAGCGGGAAGCCCACCTTGGCCGCGGCATCGGCGGCCTGGCCGGTTCGGCGAAACTGCGCCTGCGGCGTGGGAATGCCGTAGCCGCGGCATACGTCGGCCGCCGCGTCCTCCATCAACGTGCTGCGCCTTTCCTTCGTGGCCGCCTCCAGATATTTCAGGAGAGTGTCTCGTGGTGTCATTGTCTTCTCTCGGTTCGCCTCTCGCCATTAACAGAACCGCTCCCTCCCGGGCGCGGTTCCGATCAAAATGCAAATGAATTCGGTTGGAGCTACTTTCGATGCATCGAGTAGCGGACCAGATTCTCCATTACCAGCGCCGCGCTCTCCGGATAGTCGTAAACGGGGATGCCCTGCGCCTCCAGAACGATGCGGCTATCCTTGGCCGAATCGCCGAACCCCAGAACCGCCAGCACCGGCTTCCTGCTTTCGGCCGGCTGTGCCTGATAGGCGCGGGCGAACTGCTCCGCCCAGCCGCGCTGCGGCAAAAACGCCGGAGGCGTCGTCAGAGATCACGCCGTCAATGCTCGGAGTCCGCCAGCACCGTCCCGAGCATATCGAAGTGGGTCTGCTCGGTCACCGCGCCGGTCAGTTCCACGTAGCCGTCCGGCTTCCCGATGCTGGCGCTGGGCGAAAGAATTTCAGCCAGCTTGCTCTTGGTGCTTTCCGAAAAGCTTGCCAGGCGCACATGGCGCGACCCGGCAATCTGCTCGATGCACAGCGTTCCCAGGCCGCCGCAAACCGTGACCACGGCCAGCCGGTTCCCCTTGATCAGCGGAACTCTTTGAAGGCGCGCGCGGTGTCGTAGAACTCCTCCAGCGAGTGCGCGCGGATCAGTCCGGTCTGCCGGAAGACGGCTTCCCAGATTTCGTCTTCCCCGGCGATGCTGCCGGTGTGCGAGAGCGCCGCGGTCTGGCCCAGTTGCGTGCGCCCGGTTTTCAGAACCACCACCAGCTTGCGTGAGGCCGCCTTGCGCGCCGCTTCCATGAAGCGAGGCCCTTGCGAGAAGCCTTCCATTAGACCCAGATCACCCGCGTGGTGGGTAGCTCGGAGAGGTATTCCAGCAGCTCGGCCACGTCCACGTCGGACATATTGCCGAAGGAGATGAAGCGGTCCAGGCCGACAAAATCCTTTGCCTGCGCCCACATCAGGAATGAGCATCCCAGCGCGCCGCTCTGCGTGATGACGCTCAGCGCGCCCTTGCGGTAATCGCCGATGTCGAACGTCGTGTTCACTTTGCTCGTCGTGTTGACAATGCCCTGGCAGTTCGGCCCGATGACGCGAATGCCCGCCGAGCCGCACAGCTCCAGCAGACGCCGTTCGCGCTCCTTGCCCTCCGGCGTGCCCGTCTCGCGGAAGCCGCCGCCCACGATCACCACGCCGAACGTGTCGTTGAACTTCTTCTTGCGCGGCAGCAGCTCGTCCTGAATGATCTGCAGCGTCACGTCGGGAGGCAGCACAAAGACCACCAGTTCGATGGGAGCGTCAATCTCCTTCAGGGTCGGGAAGCACCGGAAGTTGAGAATAGTATCCGCGGTGGGATTGATGGGATAGACCTTGCCGGGATAGCCCATGGCCACCAGATTCTTCATGATCTCGTGCCCCGGCTTGCTGTGGTCGGTGGACGCGCCCACCACCGCAACGCTTTTGGCATTGAAGATGCCGTCCAGAGCTTTTCTGCCGTTCTGTGTTTGAGCCCGCGAAGAAGTGGACGCAGGGGTAGCGTTGCCGCTCATCGTTCCTCCGTGATGAAAAGAAAGAAGGATATCATCTCACGAGGCGCGGGACCGAGGCAAGGCGGGGCGGGTCGCGGTTGTGGTGCTTTAGTTCGCAGATGTATTTTGTTTGGCGAGTACTGGGTTGCTAAAACGTATTTCGCATACGGGTCACGTTTAATCGCGCTGTTTATGGATAACAAAGCCCTTTTCTTTTAGTTTTTCCATTAGCCTCTTGCGGAGTGCCACTTCGGTAGGTTCTTCGGATTGATCCTTACATTGGCTCACATTAATCGAGCCATTCTCTGCAATATAATTTACGTCCGCTTTTCCTCTCAGCTCAAATCTCTGGTGATAGCCTCGCCCAAAGATATGCGCCCATCTCGATCTACCCAATCCATTCGCTGTTTCTATTGTTCCGAGTGTCACCCGAACTGCGGCAGCACCGGTCCCGCTTACAACCTCTCTAAACTCGGGAAGCGGAAGATTCATTTCCGTCATCGTGGCAACGACATTTGATCTGTTCCCTCTCCGTGTTCTTTAACGATATCCATGTAAAGAGGGCATCCATCAGGTGAGGATTACGCGGGCGATGTGAACCGTAAATATTTTCGGGCGTAACAAAGGGCGGAAATCCACCCCGGGCTTTCAACGACGAGCTTATTGTTAAACATTTTCACAAAAATGTTCATGTTCTTCATTCCATATGTCCAATGACGCATGCGTTAACAATTGCCTCGATCCATGCCAATCGTGGGTACTCAGAAGCTATGGAAAACTTACCGTCATCGCCAATCGCTGAAATTCCCGGAGATGGGACGTCAAGAGTTTCAGAGGTTCCGTTGATTAGTACAGGAATTG
>CAVYYK010000014.1:0-33778 GCA_963772635.1 uncultured Alphaproteobacteria bacterium | reverse complement strand
TGTCGCCACTGCTGGCCAATGTCCTGCTCGACGAAGTGGACAAGGAACTGGAACGTCGAGGTCATTGTTTCGTGCGCTACGCCGACGATGCGAACGTCTATGTCCGCAGCCGGAAGGCGGGAGAACGGGTGATGACGCTGCTTCGGCGGCTCTACGGCAAGCTGCGCTTGACGGTCAACGAGACCAAGAGCGCCGTCGCCGGCGTGTTCGGTCGCAAATTCCTGGGCTACGCCTTCTGGGTGGCTCCGGGAGGGGCGGTCAAACGCAAAGTGGCCGCCAAGCCGATGGCGACGTTCAAGCAGCGCATCCGGCGACTGACCCGCCGTTCAGGTGGGCGCAGTATGCACGAAGTGGTGGAGCGGCTGCGGTCCTATGTCTTGGGGTGGAAGGCTTACTATCGGCTGGCGCAGACACCAAGGGTCTGGCGAGACCTGGATCAGTGGATGCGCCACCGGCTCCGTGCCATCCAACTCAAGCAATGGAAACGCGGCAAGACCATGTACCGGGAACTGCGGGCGCTGGGAGCAAAGCCCGAGGTGGCGCGACGGGTTGCGGCGAATAGCCGTCGCTGGTGGCGCAACAGCGGAATGCTTCTCAACGCCGTGCTAACCCTCAAATGGTCGGACAAGCTGGGGGTGCCCCGTCTCTCATAACCTCAACTCCTCGAACCGCCCGGTGCGGACCCGCATGCCGGGTGGTGTGGCAGGGGAGCGATCGTTCACGATCGCCCCCTATGCCGATACCGGCGTGCGGACACGTCCAAGAGACCCCAATTCGAAAACGATAAAATTGTCCTAAAATTTGGATCATATATAACAACAATAAGAAAACAAGTTAAGTATTAATACTTTGATGGCAAATAAGTATTTTGCAAACGGTCATACAAACGTTTATTTCTAACATATCGATTTGTGATTTATTGATCCGCATCTGAAATCGATGTGTTGAATGGGGGTTCCGCCGAGGAGGGCTACCATGCCGACCAAAGACACCAATCAGGACCGCAGCCAGACGCCCCGCGACCTGGCTCCTCGGGTCGATGAAAACGTCGAAGCCCCCGACAAAGGCAAGGTTCCGCCGGCGCCACCGTCGAACGAGCCTAACCAGGTGGCGGAGCGCGCTGCGGCGCCGGCCGATGGCGCGCACGCTCCATCGCAAGGTGGGCGGAATGCCGCGGAGCTCGACGGCGGCAAGAATGTTCAACAGGCAGCGCTTCCGGCCGACGCAAAGCCGGCGGCGGACCAGCCGGCGAATGGCGAATACCCCCCGGCCGGAGCCGAACAACGGATCGAACCGCAACCGGCGAACCAGCCGGCGGTTCCCTCCACCGGCCGCTTGGGCGGACCGCATGTGGAGCAGTTTGAACGGGACTTCGCGTTCACCCCTCCCGGCGAACCGGGGTCAAGCACGTTGGCGGGCAGGGTCGGCGCGGAAGAAGACCCGTCGGATTCCGATTCGCGTGAGGATATCGAATCGGGTTCCGATGGCGGCTACGACCTGGACGACTCGTCCTCCATGCGCAACGCCGCCGCGCTCGAGGCGGGAGAAGAAGGCCCCGTTCCCGGTATATACCTGACCGGATCGGGCGTTGCCGATACCCTCACCGGCGGTGCGGGCGGCGATACCCTCGAAGGTCTCGCCGGCGACGATTCGCTCGTAGGCGGTGGCGGCAGCGACACCATCGACGGCGGCGACGGCAACGATACGCTGGACGGCGGCCCCGGCGACGACGTTCTCCTGGGCGGCGCCGGCGATGATCAACTGGACGGCGGCGACGGCAACGACGTACTCGACGGCGGCGCCGATAACGATGTACTGACCGGTGGTAACGGCGCCGACAGCCTCGAAGGCGGCAGCGGCGACGACGTTCTTGCCGGTGACGCGGGCAACGACACCCTCGACGGCGGCGCCGGAGCCGACAACCTGCAGGGGGGCGACGGCGACGACCTCGTCAGGTCCGACGCCACCGACGTGATTGGCGGCGGCGCCGGGATCGACACCGCCGAGTTACAGGATTCAAGCGCCATCTCTCTCGACCTGGACGCGACGGGTTTCGAGGTCGCGATCGGCAACAGCGGGAACAACTCGTTCGACGGATCGGCGGTAACCGGCTCGGTGACGCTGGATGGAGCCGGTGGAGCCGATACTCTCGACGGCGGCGGCAGCGCCGACAGCCTCGATGGCGGTGCCGGCGACGATGTTCTCACCGGCGGTGCCGGCGCCGATGTGCTCGACGGCGGCGACGACAACGATGTGCTCACCGCCGATGCCGGCGACGATACCCTCAGCGGCGGAGCCGGCGCCGATGTGCTCGACGGCGGCGGCGACAACGATTCCCTCCAAGGCGGCGACGGGGACGACGCGCTCACCGGCGGCGCCGGCGACGATACCCTCGACGGCGGCGACGGGAACGACGCGCTCACCGGCGGTATCGGAGACGATGTATTCGTAATGGGCGGCGGCGCCGACACGATCTCCGATTTTGGCGTCGGTCAGAACAAAATCGACGTCAGCGCCATGGGCGTGACCGACTGGCCGACCCTGCAAACGATGATGGGCAACAACGGCAGCGATGCCGAGATCACCGTCGGCCCCGACGTTCTCACCCTTACCGGCATCGATTACAACAATTTGCTCGAAACCGACTTCATCGGTATCGGCAGCGGCCAGGTGCTGACCGGGGACGGCGCGGACAACTCGCTCGTCGGCGGCAACGGCCATGACACCATCACCGGAAACGGCGGCAACGACACCCTGGAAGGCGGTCCCGGCGACGACGTGATCGACGGCGGCGACGGCAATGACATTCTCGACGGCGGCGCCGGCGCCGACCAACTGAACGGGGGCGCCGACGACGACCTCGTCAGGTTCGACGCCGCCGACACCGTGACCGGCGGCAGCGGGACCGATACCGCCGTGGTCGACGACACGGGCGGCGTGTCCCTCGACCTCGCCGCGACGGGGTTCGAAGCCGCTATCGGCGACAGCGGCGACGACTGGTTCGATGGCTCCGGAGTTTCCGGCGCGGTAACCCTGCAAGGCGGCGGCGGCAACGATACGCTCACCGGCGGCAGCGGCGCCGGCACTCTCGACGGCGGCGCCGGCAACGACGTTCTCACCGGCGGTGGTGCCGCCGACACCCTCGACGGCGGCGCCGGCGACGATGTTCTCGCCGGCGGCGGCGGTGCCGACAGTCTCGTCGGCGGTGCCGGCAACGACGATCTCGCCGGGGGTGACGGTGCCGATATCCTGGACGGCGGCGGCGATAACGACACCCTCGACGGCGGCGCCGGCGACGATGTTCTCACCGGCGGCGCTGGTGCCGACAGCCTCGCCGGTGGCGCCGGTGACGATGTTCTCACCGGCGGCGCTGGTGCCGATAACCTCGACGGCGGTACCGGCGACGATGTCTTCGTCACGGAACTGGGCATGGGCAACGACACGATCGAAGGGTTCACCCAGGGTCAGGACAAGGTGGACGTCAACGCCTTCCTCGGAACGTATCCCGACTGGGACACCTTCAAGCTACAGATTTCCGACGCGGGTGGAGGCAACACCCAGATCGACCTCGACGGCAACATTCTGACCCTGGTCGGCGTCGATTACAGCCTTCTGACCGCCGACGATTTCATCGGCGTCGCCACCGGTGAAATCTGGTCGGGGTCATCGGGTGCCGACACGTATCTCGGAACCGCCTCTGGCGACAGCGTGGACGGATTGGGCGGCAACGACACCCTCGACGGTGCCGGAGGCGGCGATACGATCCTGGGCGGCTCCGGTGACGACAGCCTCGTCGGCGGTGCCGGAAACGATCTGCTCGACGGCGGTGCCAACGACGACGTCATCGACGGGGGGACCGGCGACGATACGATTTTCGGCGGTGACGGCGGCGACAGCCTCGGCGGCGGCGACGGCAACGACACACTCGACGGCGGCGCCGGCGACGACGTCCTTGACGGCGGTAACGGCAACGATTTGTTTTATATCGAGCCGGGCATGGGCAACGATACCATCTCCGACTTCGCCCCGGGCGACGACCAGATCGATCTCTCCGACTTCAGCGCCACGTTTTCCACCTGGGTGGAGCTGGAACCGCGGATCAGCGATAACGGCATTGATACCACAATCGATCTGGGTGGCGGCCAGTCTCTCACGCTCCTCAACACTCTCAAGGCCGCCTTGTCGTCCTTCGACTTCCTCGGCATCAGCGGCGATCCGACACCCGGCGATGATTTTTGGCGCGGGAGCAACGGCGCCGATACCGTCGACGGTCTCGCCGGCAACGACACACTCGAGGGCCTCGACGGTGCGGACACGCTGTGGGGCGGCGCCGACAACGACATTATCGACGGCGGCGCCGGCAACGATAGCCTGTTCGGCGGCGACGGCGCCGACACGCTGATCGGCGGCGACGACAGGGACACCTTGTATGGCGGCAACAATGACGATCGCCTCGAGGCCGGCGACGGCATCGGCGTTACCAATACTCTGTACGGCGAAGCCGGCAACGACACGCTGATCGGCGGCGACGGTCGCGACCTCCTCTATGGCGGCGACGACGCCGACACACTGATCGGCGGCGACGGTGACGACACCCTTTACGGCGACGCCGGCGCGGACGCCTTTTCCGGAGGCGCGGGCAACGACACCTTGTATATCGATGCCGAGGACAACCTCGCCGACATCGACGGCGGCGGCCAAGGCCTCGGCGGCGACAAGGCAATCGTTCAGGGCCCGGGCGGCGTCACCCTCAACCTGACTGCGGCCGATATCGAGAAGGCCATCGGCGGCGCCGGCGACGACTTCTTCGTTGCCACCGGGATGAGCACCGGAGTCTCCCTCGACGGCGGCGGCGGCGCCGACACGCTGATCGGCGGCGCGGGCGACGACACTTTCACGATCGACGAATTCGACATCCAAACCGGGGTCATCAATGGCGGGGGCGGGTTCGATCAGGCCACCGTCGTGAGCAACGTCGGCGTCGACCTGGACGTCGGCTTGGCCGATCTCGACAAGGTGAATGGCTCGGCGTATGGCGATATCCTCAACGCCTCCAGCTCGACGGAGGCGGTGACGCTGGATGGCAACGACGGCGACGACCAACTCATCGGCGGCGACGGCGATGACACCCTGGAAGGGGGTGCGGGTGCCGACAACCTAGACGGCGGCCTCGGCAACGACCTGCTCAGAATCGATGCCGCCGACCTCATCGGCGGATCGGTGGAGGGCGGCATCGGAATCGATACCGCCGAAGTGCAGGGCATTGACGGCGTCAACCTGGACATGGGTCTGCACGGCATCGAGGTCGCGATCGGCTACACCGGCGACGACACGCTGACCGGCGGTATTGCCGCTGAAACCCTCGACGGCGGCGGCGGCACCGGCATCGACAATCTCGACGGCGGCGGCGGCGACGACCTGATCAAGTTCGACGACAACGACATCGTGGCAGGCGGTGCCGGGATCGATACCGCCGAGGTCCGGACCAACGTTGACGTCGACCTCAACCTCTTCATGACCGGTTTCGAAGCCGCGATCGGCAACAGCGGGAACGACTCGTTCGATGCCTCCGGATATACGGACCCGGCGGACAGCGTTGTCCTCCAAGGTGGGCGGGGCGAGGATACGTTGATCGGCGGCGCGGGCGCCAACTCGATCTACGGCAGAGCGATCGGACTCGGTCTTGCCACCGACGAAAACAACCTGATCTATGGGAACGACGGCGACGATTGGATCGAGTCGTCCCGCGGAGACGACACCCTGTACGGCGGAGAAGGCGCCGACACCCTCAAGGGAGGCGGCGGTGACGATTTCCTGGACGGCGGGAACGGCAACGACGTTCTCTACTTCGATGCCGACGACACGAACGTCCTCGGTGGCGGCGGTACCGATACCGTCATCGTCGAAGGCTGGTTGACCGGCTACCCGGGCGTCGTCCTCGACCTGTGGGCGACGAGCATTGAGATCGCCACCGGCGCCGGCGGCGACGACTCATTCAACGGTGCGGGCTATGATGCGTTGACCGATTTGATCATGGATGGTGGAAGCGGTGCCGACACGTTGATCGGCGGCGACGGCGACGACGTCCTGACCGGCGGCGGCGGCGTCGACGTGCTGATCGGTGGCAGCGGCGCGGACACCCTTTACGTGGACAAAAACGACATCGCCAACAACGGCGTCGACGCCGGTGCCGGTGCCGATGTCGACAAGGTCGTCTTCGTGGCGCAATCAGGATTTGATGGCGCCAACATCAACGCGGCCACTATCGATGCCGAGTGGGTCGTTGGCGGCATCGGCGGGGACTCCATCGATGCCTCGTCAAAGGCGGCGCCGGTCACCCTTCAGGGTGGTGACGGCAACGACTCGCTCACCGGCGGTTTGTCGGACGATGTGCTCGACGGCGGACAAGGCAACGACACGCTGACCGGCGACAGCGGCAACGACTTGTTGTACGGCGGCGCCGGTGCCGACGTGCTATTCGGCGGCAACGACGACGATCTGTTCGTGCTGGAGAGAGGCATGCAGAGCGACACCATCGTCGACTTCCACCAAGGCGAGGACCAGATCGATGTCTCGGACTTCAACCCCAACTGGGGTGACTTTCAGCTAGCGTTCACCCCCGATGGTGGCGGCGGAACCCAGATCGATATGTCCTTGTTCGGCGGTGATCCCGGCGATGTGATCACCATCGAAGGGGTTGCCCCCGTCGCCCTGCTTCAGACCGACTTCGTCGGTACCGCGTAAACAGAGAAGCTAGAGGACATGACCGCTCAGGACCCCTCCGAACACCCCGGCTTCAACGCGGACGCGCCGTCGCTTCTCGACGGCGCGATCCGCGCTTGCCGGCGGGCGCTTCTCACCATCGGCGCGTTCAGCTTCGTCATCAATATCCTGATGCTGACGGTGCCAATGTACATGATGCAGGTTTTCAACCGGGTGATGACCAGCCGTAGCGAGGATACCCTCCTGGTCCTCACCATGGCGGCGCTGATGGCGTTCGCTGTGATGGCGGTGCTCGACATGGTCCGTTCGCGGATGCTGGTCCGGATCGGCGTCTGGCTGGAGGCACGGCTCGGCGGGGCGGTGTTCATCGCGGCGCTGCGGCCGACGTCCCGTTACGGCGGCAATTCGACCCAGGCCGTTCGCGATCTAGCCCACGTGCGGGGCTACCTCACCGGTTCGGGGGTGCTCCCATTGCTCGATGCCCCGTGGGTGCCGGTGTTCGTGGCTCTGGTATTTGTCATCCATCCGGCATTGGGTGTGTTTGCCCTGCTCGGCGCCGTCACGCTGTTCACCGTCGCCTATGTCAACGAACTGGCCACCCGCAGGCCGCTGGCCGAGGCCAACCAAGCCCATGCCGAGACGATGGCGGCGGTCGAGACGATGAGCCGTCAGGGCGACAGCGTCGAGGCCCTGGGTATGGGGCCGGCGCTGACCAAATGGTGGGCCGTGCGCAGCGGTCGGACGACCGCCGGGCAGACGCTGGCCAGTGATCGCGCCGGTTCGCTGAGCGCCGTCGGCCGGTTCCTGCGGATGGCGTTGCAGATCGGGATCCTCGGCCTTGCCGCCATGTTCGTGGTTCGCCAGGAACTCTCGGCCGGGGCGATGATGGCCGCGTCGATCATGCTCGCCCGGGCGCTTGCGCCGGTGGAGCAGGCGATCGGCAGCTGGCGGCAACTGATCAACGCCCGCACCGCGTTCCAGCGGCTGAAGGAGGTCTTGAACCGGGCCGAGGCCGAACCGGCGCGGATGCGTTTGCCGCGGCCGAAGGGCGTACTGACCGTCGAAGCCGCATCCTACGCCCCGCAAGGGGCCAAAGAGCCGCTGTTTCACGCCCTCTCGGTCACCGTCGGGCCGGGAGATATGCTCGGGATCTTCGGTCCCTCGGGGGCCGGGAAGACCACACTGGCGCGGATGCTGGTCGGGTTGGCGGCGCCCGGGCGGGGGAGGATCCGCCTCGACGGGATGGACGTCGACGCCTGGCCCTCGGATGATCTCGGGCGTCACGTCGGCTATGTGCCGCAGTCGGCCGAGCTGCTGCCGGGGACGGTGCGCGAAAACATCGTCCGCTTCACCGAAGCGTCGCCGCGGCGCGCCGTCGAAGCGGCCAAGCGGGCCGGCATCCACGAGCTGGTGCTGCGTCTGCCGGCCGGATACGACACGGTCGTCGGCGGATCCAACGACCTGCTCTCGGCGGGGACCCGCCAGCGGGTGGCGCTGGCCCGGGCACTGTTCCGCGACCCGCAGCTGCTGGTTCTCGACGAACCCTACTCCAATCTCGACGCGCAGGGCACGGAGGCGCTGATGCTGGCGTTGCGCCAGGCCAAGGCGCGTGGCGCGACGATCGTCATCGTCGCCCATCGCGCCAGCATTCTCGGTCAGGCCGACAAGGTCCTGCACATCGAGGGCGGCGCCTGTCGGGTGATCGACAAGGCGGCCTTGGCGCGGCTGACGGTAGTCCCGCCGACCGCCGGCGGCCCGGCACGGCCCACGGAACAACCGGCTGAGCGGGCGGCCGCCGAACCGACGCCGCAACCATCGCTTCCGGCGAAGCGCGCCGGAAAGCGGGCTTCTCGACGACTGGCGGAGAAAACGGCATGAGCAACGCATTTCGGTCCCGCGTCCAAGGCGCTTCGGCGGATCCGAAGACCGGTGAACCCGCCGCCGAACCCGTCGCCGAACCCGCCGCTCGAACCCGTCGCTGAACCCGTCGCTGAACCCGCCGCTCCCGCCAAATCCGACCCGGTGATCGAGGACCGCCAATCGCCGGCGGCACCGGAAGTACAAGCGACGCAAAAGGCTTTTGGCGTTGCCCTGCAAAGGGTCGTCGAATTCTTGCGGCGGCCCCGGTGGGGGCGGACCGCCGAGCGTTCGGATCGGGTAACGGGCAAAAGGATGGTTCAGGCCCTCGAACCTGCGGACCGCGCCCTCGCCGGTCTGCTCGCCCCGTGGAGGCGGTTCGGATGGGGGATAATCGCGATATTCATCGGCGGCTCGGTGGTGTGGGCGGGCAACGCCCGGCTCGACGGCGCGGCAATCGCCTCCGGGGTGGTTGTGGTCGAGACCAAGCGCAAGACCATCCAGCATCTCGAGGGAGGCATCATCAAGGAAATCGCGGTTTCCGAGGGCGACAAGGTGAAGGCCGGCCAGGTATTGGTCCGCTTCGACGATACCCATCCGAAGGCGGCGCTGGACTTGCTGCGCGGGCGGCTGGTGGCGGCGCTGGCGCTGGATGCGCGGCTGACTGCCGAGCGCGACGGTTCAAAGGAAATCGAATTCCCCGACGAGATCGTGGAGAAGGCCGGCGATCCGAAGGTGAGCAAGATGATGATGGGCGAGATCGACGTGCTCAAGTCGCGGCGCTCGCACATCTCGGGCCAGGAGTCGGTGTTGCTCGAGCGGATCGACAAGAACCGCCGCGAGATCACCGGCCTTCGGGCGCAGATCACCTCGTCGCGCGAGCAGCTCGCACTGATCGAAGAAGAGATCCAGCCGGTGGAGGAGATGGTCGCCCGCGGGGTGGTCAGCAAGGCCGTGCTCCTGGCGCTGAAGCGCAAGAAGGCCAGCATTTCCGGCGACATCGGCGAACTTCAGGCCAAGGTCGCCCGCGCCGAGGAGGGCATCAGCGAGATCAAGCTGCAGCTGAAGATGCCGGAGAGCAACGACCACAATCAGGTCACCGAGCAACTGCAAAACGTCCAAGGCGACATTGCCGACCTGAGAGACAAGATCCATGCCGCGGAGGACGTACTGCGCCGCACCGAGGTCGTCGCCCCCCGTGCCGGCACCGTCGTCGACCTTCAGGTCCACACCCAGAATGGGGTGGTCCAGCCGGGGCAGACGCTGCTCGATCTGGTTCCCGATCTTGACCGGCTGATCGTCGACGTCCGGGTCGACCCCAAGGATATCGACGTGGTTTACCCGGCGATGCCGGCACAGGTCCGGCTCACCGCCTTCAACGCCCGGACGACGCCGATGCTGAGCGGCAAGGTCTCCTCGGTCTCCGCAGACCGGATGACCGACAAGGTCACCGGCATTCCCTACTTCACCGCCCGGGTGATCCTCGACACCGACGCCGTCGACTTCGATCTGAGTCGCCTCAAGGCGGGCATGCAGGCCGAGGTGTTCCTGGTCACCACCGAGCGGACGGCACTGGACTACCTGTTCGAGCCGGTGGTCCGCAGTTTCGCCCGCGCCGGCCGCGAAGAGTAGCGCCGGGCGACACCTCGGGACTCGACGCGGGCACCGACGCGATCACGATGGGTCTTAATCAGTGATCTCTGGTATAAGTCTGCCATGCGAGCGGTTGTGCAGCGGGTAAAGCAGGCATCGGTGACGGTGGGCGAAGAGACGGTCGGCGCGATCGGGAAGGGGCTGGTGATCCTGTTCTGCGCCGAGGATGGCGACACCGATGCCGACGCCGATTTCTTCGCCCGCAAGATCGCCCGGATGCGGATCTTCGAGGATGGCGAGGGGCGGATCAATCTGTCGCTGTTGGACGTCGGCGGGGCGACGCTGGTGGTCAGCCAATTCACCCTGGCGGCGCAATGGCGGAAGGGAAACCGCCCCAGCCTCTCCGGCGCCGCGTCGCCGCAAACGGGCCGGCGCCTTTACGACTGCTTCTGCGGGCAACTTGAGAGCGAGGGCGCTGTCGTCGAGACCGGCCGGTTCGGCGCGCGGATGGAGGTGGCGTTGATCAACGAAGGGCCGGTGACCATCTGGATGAATTCCCGGGAAGGCTGAGAACGCGCGCCATGATCGACGGGAAGCAATACTCTCCCAGCGCGGCGCGCAATCTGGAGCCGATCACGTCGGTCGTCCTGGAAACGTTTCCGAAGCGGGGCAGGGTGTTGGAAATCGCCAGCGGCAGCGGCCAGCACGTGGTCACATTCGCCGAGGCGCTGCCGGACGTTACGTGGCAGCCCAGCGATCCGGATGCCGCGGGGCGGGGGAGTGTCGCCGCCTGGATTGCCGACACGGGACACCTCAACGTCGAGCCGCCGCTGGCCATCGATGTTATGGGCGCCGATTGGGAAGCGGCGGTCGCGGGTCCGTTCGATGGCATCGTTTGCATCAACATGCTGCACATCGCGCCGTGGGCCGCGTGCCGGGGCCTGATGCGCGGGGCGGGTACACTACTCGTGCCGGGCGGGCTGCTCTATCTCTATGGCGCCTACCGGCGGGGCGGACGGCACACGGCACCGAGCAACGCCGAGTTCGACGCGTCGCTGCGCCTTCGTAACCCGCAATGGGGGGTGCGCAACCTGGAAGACGTCGAGGCCGAAGCCCGGTCGAACGGCCTCGACCTGGCGAAGGCGATCGAGATGCCCAACAACAACCTATCGGTATTGTTTTGTCGCAGGGGTTGAGTGGCCTGCGCGGTGGTTGCCTTGCTACTCCGCGGCGACAGCCGCAACGGTCTTGGCCGATTTGCGCAGCGCCTTGTCGACCGCGGTATGGGCGGCGTCGGAGCTGAACATCTCCAGTTCGTCGAAGTCGTTGTCGGTCGCCGGCATCAAGGCGATGTCGGTATAGGCTTCTTTGTTTGGATCGGCTTCGATGCGCGATCGAATCCGGTCGTATGTCCGTTTCAGTGCGACGACCTTAGCGGTCTTGGTAACAATCTCCAACATGTAGCGCGCATAGAAGGTTATCGGGTTTTCGATCGGCATTCCGGGGCGGCGGTCCTTGCGGTGCTTATAGCGGAAAAGCCCGCACTGGAGCGCATGGATATTTTCGATGGCGTGCGATCCATAGAAATAGAGAATGAACTTTTCGAGCCTGGTAACTTTGATACCGCGGGCCGCGGCCCGTCGCATGATCGTCTCCACATGCTCGGGCATGTAGAACCGGTGCCAGGAATCCCGATAAGTCCTCTGGAGCTCCTCGTCGGACATGATCGGGTGATGGGTGGTGACGTGCTCGAGGTCATAAATGTTCATGTCCGGATTCATCCAGACGCCCTTGGCGTCCAGGACCTTGTGGTCTTCGGACCCAGGAAGCGGGGTCAGTATGAAGAACTCCAACATATCGACCGGCAGTTCACGCTTGATGATCTCGATCTCGGCCATCACGCTGTTGTAGGTGTCGTTGGGAAAGCCGATGATGAAGCCGGCCCAGGTGACCGCGCCAATATCCTTCCAGGCCTGAAACATCGTCCGGTATTCGGTGATACGATTTTGCTTTTTGTTCATGATGGCCAGGGTGTCGGGGTTGATGCTCTCCATCCCGACAAAGACGCGGTTGACACCGGCGCGCCCCGCCTTTTCGATAAAGTTGGGGATTTTGTGACAAAGGGTGTCGACCTGAATGATAAACCTAAACTTGAGGCCTTCTCTCTCGCGCAGCTCGATTATCCGATCGAAGATCGCTTCCCAGTTCTTGTTGCGCGCGAAGTTGTCGTCGCTGATCAAGAACTTCTTGATTCCTCGCGCATGATTGTCTCGCAGGAACTGCTCGACTTCGTCGGCCGTCCGGTATCGTGACTTGCGGCCCTGGACGTTGATGATGGTGCAGAAACTGCATTGGAACGGACAACCGCGGCCCGAGTCGAAGCTGGCGCGGGTTGTGATCCGACGTTCCAGGGTTTCGGCCGCAACCACCGGAACGGGCGCGCCCTCAAGACCAGGAAGGTCGGCCATGAAGTTGTAGAGCGGCTTCAGCGTGCCACGATAGGCGTCCTGCAACACTTCGTCCAACCGGCCCTCTGCCTCTCCGGCAAAGATCGAGATGCCGAGGTCCATCGCTTCCTGGATTTCCGGAGGTGTGTAGGGCAACATCGAGAGACAACCGCTCGCATGGAAGCCGCCAATGCATACCGGAATGTTGGCCGCAATGAGTGGGCGGGCGAGGTCTACCGCTCGTGGAAACTGGTTCGATTGGACCCCGACCAGCGCGACCATTCCTTTGCCGCCCTTGGATTCGATGTCGCGAATCACGTCTTTCGGTTTTATTCGGACATTGACCTCGTCGAGATTCGTAATCTCGATATCGACGTTCTCGCCGAGAACTCTGCGTTCAAGACAATCCAGCGCGATTCCATTGAGGACGGACAACGTATTGGCCGGGATGTCCGAACGGGCCCACTGAATAACATAACCATCATCATCATAGTGAGATGGCTTGATCAAATACAGCCGGAAGGTATCTCCGGGGGTGTTCTGCTTGGTTCCCGTCATCTTTGCCGCCTTCCTCGAGCAAGCGAATACAACCTTAGCTCTTAGGCTTGCTCCAAACCGAAATAACCTCAACTTATTCGCGAGTATTATTTTTGACGATAGTGCGCTCTTACACCAAAATAGGGGCTCAAAACCAGGACAAAACAACGTCTTCGACGTGTTATCGGGCGGCACGTGTAGTAAATCTGCTCCAATCTGTTCAAGAGTACCCGGGAGGAACGGGGACGGGTTTGGAACGGGCAACCGGCAATGTGCATGCGCAAGCCGGAATCAATCATCGTTGACCGCGGCCGCACCCTCGCTTACATCGCCTCTCCAAAGCTCCACTGCGGCAGCGGGTGCCGCAAGAACGCAATGGGCAGACCTTTCCAACGCTTCAACCTTTGGGGAACGGACGGGAATATGGCGGAGAAAAGTATTGGTCGCGGAATCGCGGCGATCCTGAGCGCGTTGCTGTTGTTCTGGCCGGATCTGTCGCTGGCCCAGGACGCCGAAATGAACGGGGCGAACACTGCTTGGATTCTCACCTCGACGGCACTGGTGCTGTTCATGACTTTGCCGGGACTGGCGCTTTTCTATGCCGGGCTGGTGCAGGCGAAGAACGTCCTCTCGGTGATGATGCAGTGTTTCGCCATCTGCTGCCTGGCTTCGGTGATCTGGCTGATGGTGGCCTATAGCCTGGCATTCGGGGACGGCGGCGGCGCCAATCAAGTGATCGGCGGTCTCCACAAGGTGTTTCTCGCCGGCGTCGGCTGGGAACCGCTGGTTGGAGATATTCCCGAGAGCGTTTTCTTCATGTTCCAGATGACGTTCGCGATCATCACTCCGGCGCTGATCGTCGGCGCCTATCCGGAGCGGGTCAAGTTCTCCGCGGTGATGGTATTCACCGGGGCGTGGTTGATCTTCGTCTACGCGCCGGTCGCGCATTGGGTATGGGGCGGCGGCTGGCTCGCCGACATGGGGGTGATGGACTTTGCCGGAGGTCTGGTGGTTCACGCCACCGCTGGGACGTCGGCGCTGGTCTTTGCATGCCTGTTGGGGCCGCGGAGCGGGTTCCCCCGTCAGCTGAACCCACCGCACAGCCCCGGCCTGACGATGATCGGCGCGTCGATGCTGTGGGTCGGCTGGTTCGGCTTCAATGCCGGCAGCGCCCTCGCCGCCAACGCCAGCGCCGGAATGGCGATGGCGGTAACGCACATTTCAGCGGCTACGGCCTCGCTGGTGTGGATGGTGATCGAGTGGGTCAAGTTCGGCAAGCCGAGCCTGGTCGGCATCGTCACCGGCATGGTCGCGGGCCTGGCGACGATCACCCCGGCGTCCGGGTTCGTCGGTCCCATCGGCGGCTTCTTCATCGGCCTGGCCGGCGGCCTGGCGTGCTACCGGGCGGTGGAGATCATCAAACATCGGTTGAAGATCGACGACTCCCTCGACGTCTTTGCCGTCCATGGCGTCGGCGGCATTCTCGGAACCCTGCTTGCGGCCGTATTCGCCTCGGCGGCGTTCGAGGGTGTCGGTCTGGCCGATGGGGTCGGCGTCTTCCAGCAGTTCGGGGTGCAGCTCGTCGGGGTTGTTGCGACGGTGGTGTGGTCGGTCGTCGTCACTTTCGTCATCGTCAAGGCGACGGGGGCCATGGTAGGTCTGCGGGTCGATGAGGACGAGGCCGCTCAGGGCCTCGATCTCTCCGCCCACGGTGAAAGCGGTTACGCTCTCTGATCATCTAGGAAGGGGAATTTCGATGAAAATGGTAGTAGCCATCATCAAGCCGGCCAAACTCGATGCGGTTCGCGATGCGCTGACCGGGATCGGTGTTCAGGGTCTGACGGTAACCGAGGTCAGGGGCTTCGGCCGCCAGGGGGGGCATACCGAGATCTACCGCGGGGCCGAGTACAAGATCGATTTCGTGCCCAAGCTGCGCATCGACATCGGGATCGACGACAGCCAAGTCGAGCAGGTGCTGGAAACCATCCGTGACGCCGCCAAGACCGACAGGATCGGGGACGGCAAGATTTTCATCCTCGATCTCGGCGAGGCGATGCGGATCCGCACCGGAGAGACCGGTTCCGACGCCCTGTAGTCCGGAGGCGTGATTCGACTCTCCTGTTGCCGAGAACGGGGTTAACCGGGTAGTTTTTGTTGCGTCTGCGAAACGCAACGGGCCGGGGTGGAGGAACTCCATGAGAGAGATCTATCATGCGCTGGTGCTCAACATGCATCAGCCTCCGGGAAACCTCGACTACCTGTTCGATACCAACGAATGGGAGGCGAAGGAGATCCTGTTCGCCTACGATCGGATGGCGCGCAGCCTGTGGTCCTACGAGGACATTGCCCGGGTAAATGTCTCGTTCTCCGGGACCTTGCTGGAGTCGCTCGCCCATCCGGAGTTCCAGCGCCGCGCCTACGGCGTCGTCGACTGCGGGACGCTGCTCTGGGCACTGCAGAACCAGAACCTGTTCGAGATCATCGGCACCGGTTACTACCATCCCGTCCTGGCGCTGATCCCGGAAGCGGACTGGGACGAGCAGATCGCCCGCTGGCTCGGGATCGCCCGCCACGTGTTCTGGCGCGAGCACTTCGGCGGATTCTGGCCGCCGGAAATGGGCTTCGATATGAAGCTGATCCCACACCTGAAGAAGGCCGGCTACCGCTACGTGCTGGTCGACAGCGAGTATGTCGATCCCGTCGACGACATGTCCTGGCAGGAAATCCGCTATCGCCCGCACATCGCCGAATACGAAGGCGAAGAAATCGTTATTGTCGTCAGGGACCGCGAGCTGTCCGCTGCCCAGCTTTCGGGCATGGAGTACGACTGGTTCCATCACGAGATCCACGAACGGACCAAATGGTGCGATTTCCCGCCGCTGGTGACCACCGCCACCGATGGCGACAACGGCGGATGGTTCCGGAACATTAACGAAAAGGCCAATTTCTGGAATGCCTTCTATCGGGAGGCGCTCGACGAGATCCGCGCCGGCCGGTCGCCTATGCGGCCGACGCACATCAGCGCGTATCTGGACCGTTACGGCGCCCACGGACGGGTGACGGTGCGGCGCGGCGCCTGGGCCACCGACGAGCACCATGGTTGGGATTTCCACCAATGGCAGGGATCGCTGGCGCAACGGGACGCCATGGCCCGCGTCCACGATGTCAGCCGGGACTTCCACGCCGCGCTGGAACGCGCGGGCCCGCCCGGCATGGAGAACCCGGAGGTCTGCAACCAACTGGACCAGGCCCATTGGCGCCTGCTCAGGGCGGAGACGAGTTGCAGCTTCTATTGGGGCGAGGCCTGGATCTACAAAGTCCACCACGACCTCGACGCAGCCCTCCGTCATCTCGGCGAAGCGAAGGCGTATCTGGGATGAATTCGGAACGCTACTTGGCGCGGATGTGCTCGTAGACGCCGAGATAGTGCTGTCCCGACTGGGCCCAGGAATGGTCTTGCGCCATTCCGTTGGTCACGAGCCGCCTGAAGTCCTTCGGATAGTCGTACCAGAGGCCGATAGCACGGCTCAGCGCCGATTCCAGCCCCGGGGGATCGGGATCCTGAAATACGTACCCGTTGCGCTCTTCGGGCGGTTTGTCGGAATGGTCGCGATCGAACACCGTATCGACCAGTCCGCCAACGGCACGGACCACCGGCACGGTTCCGTAGCGCATCGCCAGTAGCTGCGCCAGACCACAGGGTTCGAACAGGCTGGGCACCACCATGATATCGGCGCCGGCGTATATGAGGTGGGCGAGCTGCTCGTTGAAACCGATCTCGAGATGACAATCGGCGCTTTCGTTGAGGTAGTGTTTGAGATGCCAGAAATGGTCGTTGATGCCGCTTTCGGAGCCCGATCCGAGCAGCACGAACTGGGCGTTCTTCTCCATGGCATAGAACAGGGCGTGCTGGATCAGATGGACGCCCTTCTGGGCGTCGAGACGCCCCACGTAGGCGACCAGCGGCTTGAAATCCTTTTTCAGCCACAGCCGGTCGCGCAGCGCCTCCTTGTTTCCGTATTTATGCTCGACGTTCCACATGTCGTAGTGCGACGCGACGAACCTGTCGGTCTGCGGATTCCACACGTCGTAGTCGACGCCGTTCAGGATCCCGCTGAACTTGTGCTCGTGAACCGCCAGGGTATGACCCAGGCCATGACCCTGGTTGGTGTGCAGGGCCTCCCATGAGTGGTGTGGCGAAACCGTGGTCACGTGATTGGCGTAGACGATGCCGCCTTTCATCAGGTTGATCGCGGACTTATTGAAGTTGTCGAGCAGCCGGTCGTGATGGAAATAGTACTCCGGCCGGCATAGGCCCGTGGCCCACAGAACCTCCTCGCCGGTGATGCCCTGGTGGGCGAAATTATGGATCGTGTAGCAGATGCGCTGCCGGTCCATTCCCAACCGATGGTAGATTTCGTATTGGAGGACCGGCACTAGTCCGGTCTGCCAATCATGGCAATGGATCACGTCGGGGCGTTTGCCCGACTTGAGCAGGAACTCCATCGACGCCTTGCAGAAGAAGGCGAAGCGCAGCGGATCGTCGTGAAACCCGTAGAACGACCCGCGATTGAAGAAATTGTCCTTGGAATGGGGTTCGATGAAGAAGCACTTACGCCCATGGACGAACCCGAACCAGACGGAGCAGGAGACCTCCCCGCCGTGCCAGGGGACCCAGAGCTCTTCCCAGACCTTGTGAAGGCCCCAGATCTCGTCGTACCACATGCAGTCGTATTTGGGCAGGATGATCTCGACCGAGCTACCGCGGATTTCCAACTCGCGGCTCAGCCCAAAAAGAACATCTCCAAGCCCCCCGACCTTCGCCACGGGAGCCAGTTCCGACGAAATCATTGTAACGAACATGCTGGACCGTCTTTTCGTGTTTGCCTGTCACTCAGGCCCGACTTGAAACCCCACCCTTTACGAGTCCATCCGGGTCCTCGAGGGATGTTCCGACGCGATGTTCGCCCGAGGACACCGCGGTTTCGAACGCCCCTTCGGGAGCCGCAGTATGGTTGTGCAGCGCAGCAAAGTCCACACCAGATTGGCGTTGACTCCGGATGAAACCGCAGAACGGGAGTTGAGTGGGTGAGCCTGCTTTTTTTCGTTCTCTTGTGCATCGGCGACGCGTCCACGCCACCTCTTTCAAGGTTTCCGATAGTAGCCGGCGCTATTCCGTCGGTTCCACGTCCACTTCCTGCACATGCCAGATTTCGCGCGCGTATTCGGCGATTGTGCGATCGGAGCTGAACTTGCCGGTACGCGCGATATTGAGGATGGCTTTCTGCGTCCACGCCTCCGGATCGCGGTAAAGGGCATCCACCCGGGACTGCGCCTCGATGAAACTTCGGAGATCGGCGAGGTGCATGTAATGGTCGCCGCCTTCGAGCAGGGCCGAGGCGATCGGCGCGAAGATGCCCGGTTCGGTCAGGCTGAAGAAATCCGAACGGATCAGATCGACGGCCCGGCGGATTTCCGCGTCGTTGTTGTAAAAGTCGTAAGGGCTGTAAAAACCCCGGCGCGCCTCCACCTCCGCGGCGGTCAACCCGAAGATGAAGATGTTCTCGTCGCCGACCTCTTCCTTGATCTCGATGTTGGCGCCATCGAGGGTGCCGATGGTCAGCGCCCCATTCATTGAAAGCTTCATGTTGCCGGTGCCAGAGGCTTCCATGCCGGCGGTGGATATCTGTTCACTCAACTCGGCGGCGGGCATGATCTTCTCGGCCAACGACACCCGATAATCCGGGAGGAACACGACCTTGATCTTGTCACCGATGTTCGGGTCATTGTTGATCACCGCACCCACCTGCCAAATCAGCTTGATGATGCGTTTGGCCATGTCGTAGCCTGGCGCGGCTTTGCCGGCGATGATGAAGGTGCGCGGTGCAACGTCGAGATCGGGATTGTCCTTCAAGCGATTGAACAGGACGATGACGTAGAGGCAGAGCAGCAGCTGGCGCTTGTATTCGTGTATGCGTTTGACCTGGACGTCGAACATCGAATCAGGCGAGACGGTGAGGTCGAGCTCCCGCTTGATGTAATCCGTCAGAGCGACTTTATTGGCGCGTTTGATGTCGCGGATCTTCTGCCGAAAACCCGCATCGGACGCGAATTTCTCGAGTTCCCGCAACTGGTCGAGGTCGGTAATCCATTTTACGCCGATCAACTCGCTGATCAGCGCGGAAAGCCTTGGATTCGCCTTCAACAACCATCGGCGCGGGGTCACGCCGTTGGTCTTGTTGTTGAACCTCTCCGGGAAGAACTCGTCGAAGTCGCGCATGATGCCCTCCCGCAACAGCTTAGTGTGGAGGGCGGCAACGCCATTGGTCGACTTGCTGCCGACAACGGCGAGATTCGCCATGCGGACTTGCTTTTCCGGATACTCTGCGATGAGGCTCATTCGCTCAAGACGCTCGGCATCCCCTGGGTACCGGGTTGCCACACTGCGCAGGAACCGGCTGTTGATTTCGTAGATGATATGCAGGTGTCGGGGCAGCAGCCGCTCGAACATGCTGACCGGCCATTTCTCCAAAGCCTCGGGCAGCAGGGTATGATTGGTGTAGCCGGTGGAGTTGACCGTCATCTCCCACGCCTTGTCCCACTCGATATCATGCTCGTCCATCAGGAGACGCATGAGTTCCGGTACCACCACCGCCGGATGGGTGTCGTTCATCTGGATGAACACCTTGTCCGGAAAGGCGAGCCAATCCTTATTGTCGGACTTGAACCGGCGGATGATGTCCTGCAGGGAGCAGGATACGAAGAAATACTGCTGGCGCAGTCTCAGCTCTCGTCCCATGTAGATCGCGTCGCTCGGATAGAGAACCTTGGTGAGGTTCTCCGCCATCACCTTGTCCTCAACCGCCTCTACGTAGGAGCCGCGGCTGAAGTCCTGGAAATGGAAGTCCTGGGTCGCGCGCGAAGACCACAGACGGAGGGTATTGACGTTGTACGATCCATACCCGACCACCGGCGTGTCGTGGGCGGTGCCGATGATCGGTCGGGTATCGACCCATTCCCAGCGAGTAACGCCGCCCCTGGTTCGTCTCTGCTCCGCCCGACCTTCGAAGTGGACCTGGTAGGACAGCTCCGGATGAGCAACCTCCCACGGATTGCCGTTGAGCAGCCAGTTGTCCGGCTCCTCCATTTGATAGCCGTTCTCGATGCGCTGCTTGAAGATGCCGTAATCGTAGCGCAGGCCATATCCGAAGGCCGGAAGCTTTAGTGTCGCCATCGAATCGAGAAAACATGCGGCGAGCCGTCCAAGGCCACCGTTGCCGAGGGCCGCATCCACCTCGAAGTCGCGCAACTCGTCCCAGTCGAGACCCAACGTCGACATCGCCTGTCGGCAAGTGTCCTCCATCAACAAATTGATGACGTTGTTGCCCATTGCCCGGCCGATGAGAAATTCCAACGACAGGTAGTTGATGCGCTTGACGTTCTTGTGGTGGTAGGTCTGCTGGGTCTGAATCCAGCGACCGACCAGTCGATCGCGGACGGCAAGGGCCAGGGCTTCGTAGTGGTCTCTGTTGGTGGCGGTGTACCTGTCCTTGGCCAAGGTGAACTTCAGATGGAATTTGAAGCTATCGATCAGGTCCTCGACGGCCATGCCCGCCGCTGTCGAGTGCGTCAGATCCGGTGCTTTGGAGCGCTTTTTTTCAGTAGCCTCGGATGGCATCTCGCGTGATCTCCCTGTTCCACATGATTTCGCTTGTGGGTTCTCGCCGAATCGGGGCTCGCCAAGGGGCGGTGTCGGATGTGGTCTTTTCCCGCCGCTGAACCTACGCTCGCCTAAACCCCATCGAACGGGCTCGACCCTTTTCTTCGATCCAATTGACACGCTTATAGCAGAGCCCATTTGCGATGTAACCCTCGTTTGCCGCTTCTTCGCAGCCGGGGTGCAAGGTCTATGCCGCCCGATCCGTTATTGTCCCAAAAGAGCGTTCGACAGCCGGAGAACGGTGCCTTCTCGAAACCACGCCGACGGATCCGGGTGCGGCCGTATTCGACGATCTCGACGGACTTCACACGATCGAAATTCCCGGCTACAACCTCCCGCGGCATGATACCGTCCGGGCTTGCCCGGGCGACGCGATCGTGCCTGAGCGGTGGTTTTTTCGGTATCGAGCCGAGGGTCTCCTTCCTGTGTCAGCCTGCCGAGAGCCTGCTCGTTCCTTGCCGCTTCAGCCCGCCTATTTAGGGGGCTGAACCAAATGGCGGCACCTTTTCAAAGGGGATGAAGCAAATGAGCGCCAATAAGGGCAAATCGACGACCGGGACTAACGTCCGCCCGAGTGCCGAAGGGACGGCCGGCAATAAACGAAAGCAGAGTGCTCCGCAATCGAAGCCGAGCACCGCCGCCCGCGTTACTCCTAAGGTGCCGGAAACCAAGGCCGAAGCGCGGCCGGCCGCCGCCGCGGCCAATCCGGTTCGGGCAAAACCGACGGTGACGTTGTCCACGCCAGCAAAGAGCAAGCCTGCCGCCGCGAAGCTGAAAACCGCTGCGAAACCTGTTGTGCCGAAGGCGGAGCCGCGTCCCGTGCCACCGTTGTGCGACGCGAGCGACATCGCCGCCGTCGTTGTTGCCGATCACCAGGATCCTTTCGGTTTTTTCGGGATGCATGAGCTGGCGCCCGGCGGTCCTCTTGTCGTTCGTGCCTTGCTGCCGCGGGCGGTGCGTGCCTGGGTCGTCGAGTTGGCGACAAAAAGGGTCGTTGCCGAACTGGCCCAATTTGACGAGGCGGGTCTGTTCGCCGGCGTCGTAGAAGGTCGCAAGGAGCGCTTCCCCTACCGTCTCGCGGTCGAGACGGAGGCCGGCACGTCGGAGATCGAGGATCCCTACCGTTTTCCGCCCGTTCTTAGCAATGCCGACGTCCATCGATTGGCGGAAGGCAGTCACCCCACCAGCTACGAGAAGCTCGGCGCTCACCCGGCGAGACTGGACGGGGTCGACGGCATCGCGTTCGCCGTGTGGGCGCCGCACGCGCGCCGGGTAGCGGTGATCGGCGAGTTCAACGATTGGGACGGACGGCGCCACGGCATGCGCCTTCGCCACGACTGCGGTGTCTGGGAGATCTTCCTGCCGGAGGTGAAGCCAGGCCAGATCTACAAGTACGAGATCAAGTCGAGCGAGGGGGAGCGGCTGGCCGACAAGAGCGACCCCTATGCCTTTTTCGCCGAGCGGTCGCCGGGATCGGCGTCGGTCGTGTTCGACCTCGGTGCTTACACGTGGGGTGACCGCAAATGGATGTCTGCTCGCAAGGCGCTCGATTTCCGTGAAACACCGCTCTCTATCTACGAGGTTCATCCCGGTTCCTGGCGGCGCAAGCCGGAAGAGGACAGTCGCCGGCTGACCTACCGGGAGTTGGCGGACGAGCTTGTCGACTACGTGTCGTACATGGGGTTCACCCATATCGAGCTGATGCCGATCTGCCAATCCACGTCGGAAGGGTCGTGGGGCTGCCAGCCGATCGCCCCTTACGCACCAACCAACAAATTTGGCGCTCCGGACGATTTCCGGGCGTTCGTCGATCGGTGTCACCAGGCCGGGATCGGGGTGATCGTCGACTGGGTTTCCACCCATTTTTCCGAGGACTCGCATGGCCTGGGGTGGTTCGACGGCAGCCATCTTTACGAGCACGCCGACCCGCATCAACGCCGCCACCCCGTTTGGAACTCCCTCACCTACGACTACGGCCGCCGCGAGGTGGCCAATTACCTGCTCAGCAACGCGTTGTTCTGGCTGGACAAGTACCACGTCGACGGGCTGCGCATGGATGACCTGGCGACGATGCTCTATCTCGATTACGGTCGTGCGCGCGGCGAGTGGACGCCCAACCGGGACGGCGGACCCGAAAACCTCGAGGCCGTCGATTTTCTCCGTCGGTTGAACGAACTGGTGTACGCCCGGCATGCGGGCGCGTTCACCGTCGCCGAGGACTCGTCGGACTGGCCCGGGGTGTCGCGCCCGACCCTCGACGACGGTCTCGGCTTCGGATTCAAGTGGAACGACGGGTGGACGCGGGACGCCCTGCGCCACATGGCGCGCAACCCGATCCACCGGAAGTACTATCACCACGAGCTCACCGACGGGCCCACCCACGCCTTTCGTGAAAACTTCATCCTGCCACTGTCCCACAAGGCGGTGAGCCACGGCGAAGGCTCGCTGATCCAGAGGATGCCCGGGGACGCGTGGCAGAAGTTCGCCAACCTGCGGCTCTACTACGCGCTGATGTACACCCACCCCGGCAAGAAGCTGTTGTTCATGGGCGACGAGTTCGCCCAGGACCGGGAGTGGAACGCCGAAACCAGCCTCGACTGGCACCTCGCCGACGAACCGGCGCATCAGGGCATTCAGCGGCTGGTCCGCGATCTCAACCTGCTCTACCGCTCGACGCCGGCCTTGTACGAGCGCGATTGCGAGCCGGACGGCTTTGCCTGGATCGACGCCAACGACACCGAGCAGAGCGTCATGTCGTTCCTCCGACGCGGTCGCGACGACCTGGTCGCCGTCATCTTCAACCTCACGCCGGTCATCCGCAATGACTACCGGATCGGCGTTCCGGAGCTGGGACTGTACGAGGAGTCCCTCAATACCGATGCCGAGTCCTATGGCGGCGGCAATGTCGGCAATCTGGGGGGCGTGACCGCCATCGCCGAACCGATGCACGGCCGTCCCTATTCCCTGAGCCTCAGGCTGCCGCCGTTTTCGGCGGTGGTTCTCAGGTGGGGCGGGCTCCCGGGAAACGGCCGTTGAAAATGTGAATCCTCGTGGCGGTGAAAAGGGGGTACACTGGTTGCCGACTTGGTACGCGGGACGGCGGCGGGATCGAAACTCGTCGTTGTCGCGGGGAAGCGGCCGCGAGAGCCGGGGTGAACGAGGCGGCAACGCCGCCAGGGAGAGGGAGCGATGCACGAACTGGCGCTCTGCCAGAGCGTCGTCGGCGTTCTGCGAAAAGAGGCGAAAGCCAAGAACTTCAGCCGGGTGACGGTCGTGCGGCTGCACATTGGCGCCCTTTCCTGCGCATCTCCGGAAGCGATGGAGTTCTGCTTCAAGGCGGTCACCAAGGGAACCCTCGCCGAGGGCGCGCAGCTGGATCTCGTCCGCACCCCGGGCCAGGCCTGGTGCATGAACTGCGGCGAGACGGTGGCCATTGGCGAACGCTATGATCCATGCCCGCAGTGCGGCACCTACGAGCTGCAGGTGACCGGCGGCGACGAGATGCGGGTCCATGAACTGGAGGTGGTTTGATGTGTACGGTATGCGGGTGCGGACAGGCGACCGCGGAAGGCGCCGACGGCGCCCGGGAGCACGTCCATGGTCACGACCATGACCACCACCACGACCACGCACCACCACCACCCCCATCATCACCACGATCATGGCCACGACCACCGGCCGCCGCCGGGGCTCGCGGACGGCGGTCGCCCCGAGTTCGGCCTTCTCGACTACGGCGCCGGCCTCGGCGGCGTTCACGTGCCGGGGATGAGCCCGGCCCGCATCGTCCAGATCGAGCAGGACATCCTCGGCGAGAACGACCGCTTCGCCGACGGCAACCGGGCGTTCTTCGCCGGCCGCGGCATCCTCGCGCTCAATCTGGTTTCCAGTCCCGGTTCGGGGAAGACGACGCTGCTGGTCCGCACCATCGACGATCTCGGCGGACGGATGCCGCTGGCGGTGATCGAGGGCGACCAGCAGACCAGCTTCGACGCGGATCGCATTCGTGCCACCGGGGTGCCGGCGCTGCAGATCAACACCGGCAAGGGCTGTCATCTCGATGCCCACATGGTCGGCCACGGCGTCGAGCGGCTGGACCCGGTTCCGGGCGCGGTGCTGTTCATCGAGAACGTCGGCAACCTGGTCTGCCCCGCCGCGTTCGACCTCGGCGAGGCCCACAAGGTGGTGATGCTGTCGGTGACCGAAGGCGACGACAAGCCGCTCAAGTATCCGGACATGTTCCACGCGGCGGATCTCATGCTGCTGACCAAGATCGATCTGCTCCCCTACGTCCCGTTCGAGGTCGACCGGTGCGTCGAGTTCGCCCGCCGGATCAACCCGGCGATCGAGGTGATCCACCTGTCGGCGACCAGCGGAGAAGGGCTCGACGCCTGGTACCGATGGATCGACCGGAGGCGGGCGGTGACGCTCGGCGCTCGACGCGACCGCCCGGGTGCGCGCCTGAGCCGTGGCCGTTCCCGCGTTCAGCCCGGCCGATGACGTCATCGCCACCACCATCGATCTGCCGCGGCCGGTGCCGACGGTGCTCGCCGTCGGCGCCTTTCTCAAGAACACCCTGTGCCTGACCCGGGGCGCCCGGGCGCTGGTTTCACGCGACGTCGGTAACCTGGAGACCGTCGACGCGGTCCGCGATTTCGACGGGGTCGCCGAGCGGCTGCTCGACCTTGCCGATGGGCCGCCCGCCGCCGTCGCCCACGACCTCCACCCCGACTTCCACAGCACCCGCTACGCCGAGGCGCTCGCCGCCCGCCTGGGCGTCGACGGCGGTGGCGGTCCAGCACCACCACGCCCACGTCGCCGCGGTGATGGCGGAGCACGGGGTCGAGCAGCCGGTGCTCGGTCTGGCCCTCGACGGCTTCGGCCTCGGCGCCGGCGACCAGTCGTGGGGCGGCGAGCTGCTCGAGGTCGGGCCCGCCGGCTACCGGCGGCTCGGGCATCTGGCGCCGCTGCTGCAGCCGGGCGGCGACCGGGCGGCGCGCGAGCCGTGGCGGATGGGCGCGGCGGCGCTGCACGCATTGGGGCGCGGCGGCGAGATCGCCGACCGCTACCGCCATATCGAGGGCGCCGGGGTGATCGCCCGGATGCTGGAGCGGGGGATCAACGCACCGCCAACCTCCAGTTGCGGCCGGCTGTTCGACGCCGCCTGCGGCCTGCTCGGGGTCAAGCCGTTCGCCGCGTTCGAGGGCGAGGCGCCGATGGAGCTTGAGCGGCTGGCGGTCCGTCCGCGGATCGACCCCCACGGCTGGCGGCTGGACGACGGTGTCCTCGACATGCGCCCGCTGCTCGGCCGACTGACCGACGTCGAGGCGGAGGAGGGGGCCGGGCTGTTCCACGGCACCCTGATCGCGGCGATGACCGCGTGGGCGGCGTCGGCGGCGGAGGAGACCGGGCTGCGAAGGGTGGTGCTGTGCGGCGGCTGCTTTTTCAACCGTGTGCTGACCGCCGGTCTCGACGAGGGGCTGGGCCGGCTCGGCATCGACTGCCTGACCGCCCGCCGGTTGACACCGGGCGATCAGGCGATCAGCCTGGGCCAGGCGTGGGTGGCGGCGATGGCGGCAGGGATGGCGAAGGGGTAGGGGACATGTGTCTGGCGGTTCCGGCGCGGATTACCGCGCTTCTCGACAACGACATGGCGAAGGCCGAGGTCGGCGGCATCGTCAAGGACGTCAACCTGATGCTGGTCGACGACGTCGCCGTCGGCGACTACGTGATCATCCACGTCGGTTTCGCGCTGTCGCGGCTGGAGCCCGAAGAGGCCGCGGAGACCCTGGCGCTGTTCGCCGAGGCGGGGATGCTCGAGACGGCCGACGAGGGGGAGCGGCCGCAGTGACCGTCCGCTACGTCGACGAATTCCGCGACCGCGATCTGGCGCGGACCCTCGCCGCGGCGATCCGCGCCGAGGCCGAACCGGGACACGCCTACCACCTGATGGAGTTCTGCGGCGGCCACACCCACGCGATCTACCGCTACGGCGTCCAGGACCTGCTGCCCGAAAACGTGCGGATGATCCACGGCCCCGGCTGTCCGGTCTGCGTGCTGCCGATCGGGCGGATCGACCAGGCGATCCGGCTGGCGCGCGTCGAGGACGTGATCCTGTGCACCTACGGCGACCTGTTGCGGGTGCCGGGTGTCGAGCGGATGAGCCTGATGAAGGCCAAGGCCGAGGGCTGCGACGTGCGCATGGTCTACTCCAGCCTCGACGCGCTGAAGATCGCCCGCGACAACCCCGACCGCCAGGTGGTGTTCTTCGCCATCGGCTTCGAGACGACGACGCCGCCGACCGCGGTCGCCCTCAAGCAGGCGAAGGCGCTGGGGCTCGCCAATTTCACCGTCCACTGCAACCACGTGCTGACCCCGGCGGCGATCACCAACATCCTCGAGAGCCCCGACGTCCGCCAGCTCGGCACCCTGCCGCTCGACGGCTTCATCGGCCCGGCCCACGTCAGCGCGGTGATCGGCAGCGGCCCGTTCGAGTTCTTCGCCGAGGAGTACCAGCGCCCGGTGGTGATCGCCGGCTTCGAGCCGCTCGACGTCATGCAGGCGGTGCTGATGCTGGTCCGCCAGCTCAACGACGGCCGCGCCGAGGTCGAGAACGAGTACACCCGCGTGGTCACCCGCGAGGGCAACCTCAAGGCCCAGGCGCTGGTCGCCGACTGCTTCGAGCTGCGCCGCAGCTTCGAATGGCGGGGCCTCGGCGAGGTGCCCTACAGCGCGCTCCGGATCAAGCAGGCGTTCGCCGACTTCGACGCCGAGGCGACGGTTCCCGATGGCCGAGACGACGGATCCCCGACCACAAGGCCTGCGAGTGCGGCGCGGTGCTGCGCGGGGTCAAGAAGCCGACCGACTGCAAGATCTTCGCCACCGGCTGCACCCCCGACAACCCGATCGGGTCGTGCATGGTCTCGTCGGAAGGCGCCTGCGCCGCCTACTACAGCTACGGCCGGTTCCGCGACGAACGGGGCGACGGCGTAGCCGTCCATGACCGGACACCCCCTCACCCAGCTCGGCTAGGCGCCGGCCCGACGAACCGCATGCAGAGCCTTCATCCTCTCCGGGAGCAGTGAGGTCGCGGCGGCTCCGATGCCCGACGACCCGCGCCCTCATCCGGATCGACTTCGCCGGCGGGCGGATCGACATGAGCCACGGCGCCGGCGGGCGGGCGATGGCGCAGCTGATCGAGGAGCTGTTCGAGACCGCACTTCGACAACCCCTATCTCGCCCAGCGCAACGACCAGGCCTGCTTCGAGGTCGACGCCGGGCGGATGGTGATGACCACCGACGGCTTCGTCATCGCGCCCCTGTTCTTCCCCGGCGGCGACATCGGCTCGCTGGCGGTCCACGGCACCGTCAACGACGTGGCGATGGCCGGCGCCCGGCCGCTGTATCTCGTCGGTCGGGATGATCATCGAGGAAGGGTTCCCGCTCGCCGATCTCAGGGCGATCGTCGCCTCGATGGCGCGCGGCCTCCAGGGACGCCGGCGTCGCCGATCGTCACCGGCGACACCAAGGTGGTCGAGCGCGGCAAGGGCGACGGCATCTTCATCACCACCACCGGCGTCGGCGTCGTCCCCGAGGGCGTGCGCATCTCCGCCGACCGGGCGCGGCCGGGCGACCGCATCCTGGTCAGCGGCAGCATCGGCGACCACGGGGTCGCGGTGATGTCGAAGCGCGAGGACCTGGCGTTCGACACCGAGATCCTGTCGGACTCGGCGGCGCTGCACGACCCTGGTCGCCGCCATGGTCGCGCCGTCCCCGACATCCACGCGCTGCGCGATCCGACCCGCGGCGGCCTCGCCGCGGTGCTCAACGAGATCGCCCGCGAATCCCGGGTCGGCATCAAGGTCGACGAGCGGGCGATCCCGGTGGCGACCGCGGTCGCGCGGCGCCTGCGAGCTGCTCGGCCTCGATCCCCTCTACGTCCCCAACGAGGGCAAGCTGGTCGCCTTCTGCGCCGCCGCCGACGCCGAGGCGCTGCTCGCGGCGATGCGCGCCCACCCGCTCGGGCCGAAACGCGGCGATCATCGGCGAGGTCATCGACGATCCCCACCGCTTCGTCCAGATGCAGACCGCGTTCGGCGGCAACCGGATCGTCGACTGGCTCGCCGGCGAGCAACTGCCGCGGATCTGTTGACGGGGCCGGTCGCGCGGCGATCGGTTGTGGCGCCATCGACGACTACGCCGCGAACAACATGATTCCCCCGGCCGCGCCCAACGCCAGCCCGGCAAGCCGGGACGTGAACCGACCGCCGGGAAGCAGTTTCTCCAGGAGGACGAAGCCGGCGATCAGGGCCACCCACAGGAGGTTCATCACGCCGGCCGCAAACAGAAGCAGCATCAGCACCCAGCAGCATCCGACGCAGAAGGCGCCGTGCTCCATGCCCATTGCGAACGCGCCGCTGGCGCCCGGGCGCCAGCGCATCATCAGGAACTGAAGCGGCTCCCGGCACTTCTTCAGGCAGGCGTCCTTGACCGGCAGCCACTGGTAGATGCCGGCGGCAATCAGCAGGCCACCGCTCAGCCAGCCGCGGGTCGAGACCATCATCGGTGACAGGAGCGCCGCCTCCGCGAGCGCCGCCTGCACCAGGGTCGCCACCAGGCTGAAAGCGGTCCAGGCGGCGAGGTAGCCGGCAGTGAAAACCCAGACGGGTGCCAGTACCGAGCCCCGCTCGCGGTTTTTGCGGACCAACGAGCCGTAAAGCAGGATCGCCGGCGCAGCGCTCGGCAGCATCATGCCGACCATCATGATCGACCACATCAGGAAGGTCATGAGCAAGGCGTTTGCGCTCCAGGCCGTCGCCACCATGGCGGAGCCCATGGAGCCCGAAGCCATCGGCATCGATCCCATCGACGCTGCCGCGAACCAAAGATAGAGCCAAGCGAGCCCGACGACGCCTGCGAGACTCGCCAGGGTGATCAGCCGATCGCGCCGGACGGGGGGCGATTCGGCCGCGAAAAGCACCGTTCGCCGCCTTGCGTCTTGCCCTCTATCCGGCCCAGGCGAACGGCGCAAAGTGGCCGTTGCGGGGCCGCTCGCATCGTCCCAGTCGATGCCGAAGGCGTGGAAGCTGGCTGTTCGTCGCCTTCGCCAGTGCGAGCCGCGTGCCACCGGATGGCACGTATTGTCGAGATAGATCGGCTCGCCCTCGACGGCCGCGCTCGCCATGCCCCGCAGGCCTGGTCGACCAGTTCGCCGGCCTTGACCGCGTACGTCAGCCGTCCCTCTCGAAGCTGACCGGCCGCATTTCGACGCCGGCCATCTCCCCGACCAGCGGGGCCGAGCGCCGCCATCGGCCCGCCGGCGGCACCCAGTCGCGATCTCGCCGATCGCCTTGGCCTGCGCCTCGCTCGCCTCGTCGTCGACGATGAGGCCGACCTTGATGTTGCCCTCGGCCATCGGGCCGGGCGACAGCATCACCACGATGAAGGAAAGGCCGTCGAGCTTAATTCCGTCTTTTTCACCGTTGTCGATACGCATGGCGATTGCAACCTTGCACCCCCTTCGGTTGGGGAGGCGGCCATATTGGTAGAATGCACGGGCAGACGTAACTACAGTTGCAGGTCTCCATGTACCGGCCGCTTATGCGCCACTTCGCCATTTTCACCTCCTCCATTCTTTCTTGCTTTCTTGGATCGTTTCACGCCGATGCTCCGACGAATTCGTCGGCAGTTCGGGGCGTGCCACACGTGACAAGGGCCCTTCAAACCCGGTCGAGGGGCTGTCCGATCTGGTTGATGACCGCGAAGCTTTCCGCACCGGGAATGTGCAATTCCTTCCCTGCCTGCAGACCGGTTGACAAACCACGGCACGGCGATGCATCCACGCCGTCACCTTGGTTATTGAGAATCAGATCTTAACAAGTTCGTTCCGAACGTGTCAATCCGGGTTGTCGGGGGGAGTCTTTTAATCGCGCGGGCGCAGGTCTACCCTTGCACGCCGTCCCGGCCAGCGGCAACGACCGACACGCGATGGCGGATTTCTGCTGGCGCCATCGCCGCGCATCTGCCGACGATCCCTCGGGCGAAGGGAGCGACGCCGCGGACGCCGAAAATGTCTACCCTTTTGCCTACCTTCGGGGCCGTTTTGTCTACCTTCGTTACGCACCCGTGGCGGTCAAGCCTTTGATTCCAAACGAAACCCCTCCGCGCCGAACGTGAAAAGTATGCAAAAGTAGACAAAAGTAGACATATTTTCGGCTAACTCGTTGATTTTATTGAAGAGGTTTTTCGAGGAGGTATACAAAAGTAGACATGAAATTGTCATAGTGCCTTGAATTTATTTGAGTTTTTGCCGAGACAAAAGTAGACATTTTTTGTGCGACCGCCTCGCATTCTGAAAACCAAACGTCCATCGGAAACCGTCGACTTTGCCCCATCCGAGACGCACTTTCCCGTCGCCCGAAATAGAACATAACAAGAACATATGCCGATGCAAGTGAAGAGTCAAGGATGGATTTGCTGATGACTGTCCGGCCACGATCGAGGACACCCGCTCGTGGGTACGATATGCTCCGCGCGAGACATCGATAACGGGGATGCCGATGGATTTTGGCTCGCGATAGGGAGACTGATCGATGCCGCACTATGATCTCGATGAAAAAGTGATCCTTGTCACCGGCGGCACGTCCGGGATCGGTCGGGCCGCCGCGGAGGCTTGCGCCGCGAGCGGCGCGCAGGTCGTCGTCGCCGGCACCAACTCCGAACGCCTCGCCCTGGTGGTGGGAGGGATCGAGGAGAGGGGAGGCGTCGCCCAAGCCCGGCGCATGGACGTGACACGGTCGGGGGAGATCGCCGACGCCGTGGCCTTCGCCGTCGACCGTTTCGGCCGGCTCGATGGCGCCTTCAACTCCGCGGGGATCTCGGGTCCGATCTCCGTTCCGCTGGTCGAGGTGGACGAGGCCGAGTGGGACCGGGTCATCGATGTCAATCTCAAGGGTGTCTGGCTCTCGATGAAGCATCAGGTGGCACAGATGCTGAGGCAGGGCGGCGGCGGAGCGATCGTCAATGCCTCGTCGGTCGCCGGTCTCGTCGGAACCCGGATCAACACCGCCTATTGCGCCAGCAAGCACGGCGTGACCGGCCTTTCCCGCTCCGTCGCCCTGGAGTATGCCGAGCAAGGCATCCGGGTGAACGCGATCTGTCCGGGCTGGATCGAGACGCCGATGACCGATCCGGTAGCGACCGGCAGGCCCGACCTGCTCGAGACGATCATTGCCCGCTACCCGATCGGCCGCGCCGGACGGCCCGAGGAAGTCGGCGGTCTTGTCGCCTGGCTGTTGTCCGACGCGTCCACCTTCGTAACCGGCGCCGCCATCCCCGTGGACGGTGGTCTGACCGCACAATAGGGTCTGTGGGCAATTGGGGGGCTAATGCGGCTCTGGAAGCATGATATTTATCTCACCAACCGCGTACCTACCGCTATCAGAACAATGGCGATGTCCACAGAACGGTAGCGCAGACAGGGCGGCTGGACCAACGGCGATGGTGTTCCGGGAAGCCACGACCAAGCATTCCGCGGCGGCACTTCAGGTCGGCTATCCGGTGAACAGCGACCGCGACAGCGGTTTAGTTCGCTGACCCACAGGAGACATGCGCGGGCGCGCATACGGGATTGCCCTTGCCGAACAGAAGGGGCGGTGCCGGCGAAATTTCTTTAAGGAATCTCATCTACAATTTTCATGGATGGAAATTTGAAGGGAATTAAGCCTCATGTTTTGTAAGAGTGCTGCTCATCAAGAGCCGCAATCGAAATCTGTCGAATCAACGGCCGCAGTTGACCACTGTGCCGATGTCAAAACGCGGGCAACCAAGATCCAGCACTCCATTTTCAGCGCGGATACGACACTCACAGGTGACCTCAAAACTGAAGGCGATATCACAGTCGAGGGCACCATTGAGGGCAACATCCAGTGCCGCTGTCTCACCCTGAGCGGCGAACCTGTCATCAAGGGTTCGGCCAAAGCTGAAACGGCTATCGTCTCGGGTACTTTCAAAGGTGATATACGAGCCAAGAAGGTCATCCTGACCAAAACAGCAAAGATGCAGGGCCGCATATTCAATAAAACCCTTGAGATTCAGTCGGGCGCCGATTTTCAAGGCGAAGTTGGCCGGCTTGAATCCGAAGAACCGACAGCCGCTGGGTCGATTTCCACCAGCAAGGGAAACGGTTCGAAGCCCCTAGTGGATAGACAGCAGCCGGCCGCTTAGCCTTTCCGGGTAAGCACCAAGGACAGGGATCGACAGGATTTCTTGAAACGTCCCGAAGCGGTCATCGTCCGCCTTGGCTCGACACCCTCGAACTGGGCGACGGCGGCCGGGCCAGACGGCTCCCAATTTCAGCTTAGCCAAGGTGGTGCCGAGCATGAGCAGCATAAGGGGGATCGCGAGGCCCCCCAGGATGCTGAACGTGTGGTCGATGAGGGTCGGCAACCGCGTGTCCGTGGCCATCAAGACGATGGCGAGGACGACGGCATAGATCGTCGGCTTGCGCGCAATGTCGCCCAGGGACACCTTGCCTTGCGGCAGCCACACGGCGACGGTGAAGAGGCCTGTGAGGACACCACCATATAGGCAATGCCATAGGCCAGACCCTTTGAACCGAATGCGAGCAGGCTGACGGAAAGGCCGATGTTGCCGACGTTATTGAACATCAGCGGCGACAAATAGGCGCGCGATGGCAGCCGCATGATGGTCAAGAACCCGAAACCGATCACGCCGAAGCACGTGACGGCGGCGAGCGCCCCGAGCATCATTTCGAGAAAAGCGCTCAAGGGCACGTGTTGGTCTTCCAGGTGCGACAGGATCAGAGTTGGATAGCCGACGTTCGATACAAGGCTGCCGACCATTTTGTTGTCGAACGGGAGGCGCAATCGGGCGATGCCGAATC
>CAVYYK010000013.1:0-133223 GCA_963772635.1 uncultured Alphaproteobacteria bacterium | reverse complement strand
CTGGCGATCGGCCGCTGCCTGATGGGCGAGCCGCGGCTGGTGATGTTCGACGAACCGTCGCTCGGTCTCGCCCCGGCGATCGTCCAGGAGGTGTTCCAGGTGATCAAGCAGCTCAATCAGGAAGGAATGACGATCGTGCTGGTCGAGCAGAACGTCGCCGCGTCGCTGAAACTGGCCGGCCACGCCTTCGTCCTGGAAAACGGGCGCATGGTGATGCGGGGTCCGCCAGTCGTTGCTGAACGACGACCGCGTCCGTCAGGCCTATCTGGGCCTTTGACGAAAACGAAGAAAGGAAGAGAATGGCGGATGAGATGTCCGGAGCACCCTTAGTCGAACTGGATTTCGCCCCGGCCGCGGTGGAAACGACGCAGCTGCCAGGAGGCGGGATGGTCCTCCGCTCGCCGATGCCGCTGAAGTCGTACCCACCGAGCCTCGGCGCCCATCTGCGGCGATGGGCGGGGTATGCCCCCGACCGGCTTTTTCTCGCCGAACGGTCGGCGGAGGGCGGTTGGCGCGAATTGACGTATGGCGAAGCGAGGAAGCGGTCGCAGGCGTCGCCCAGAGCCTGCTCAACCGCGGGATCGCCGCCGAGCATCCGGTTATGGTGCTGTCGGACAACGGCATCGACCACGCGATCCTGGCGTTGGCGGCGATGGACGTCGGCATTCCGGTGGCGCCGATTTCACCGGCCTACTCGCTGATGTCCCAGGACCACGCCCGTCTCAAGCACATCTTCGCCAGGGTCGACCCGCGGTTGGTGTACGTGGCCAACGGCGGCCTGTTCGCCAAGGCGCTGGCGGCCCTCGACCTCGACGAGGCCGAACTGGTGGTCAGCGCCGCGCCTCCCGAGGGAGTCCCCGCAACCCTGTTCGCGGAACTTGCCGCGACGACGCCGACACCGGCGGTCGAGCAGGCCCATGCCCGGGTGGGACCGGACACGGTGGCCAAGATCCTGTTCACCTCGGGATCGACCGGCATGCCCAAGGGGGTGATCAATACCCAGCGGATGATGTGCTCGAACCAGCAGGCGATCGCCCAGCTATGGCCGTTCCTCGAGAGCAAGCCGCCGGTGATCGTCGACTGGCTGCCGTGGAACCACACCTTCGGCGGCAATCACAACTTCAACATGGTGCTGCGCAACGGCGGCACCCTCTACATCGACGCCGGCAAACCGGCGCCGGGTCTGGTCGAGAAGACCGTCGCCAATCTGCGCGATGTGTCGCCGACTCTCTATTTCAACGTGCCACGCGGCTTCGACGTGATGCTTCCCTACCTGGAGGCGGACACCGGGTTGCGCGACGCCTTCTTCGCCAAGCTCGACCTGATCTTCCATGCCGGCGCGGCACTGCCGCAGCCGCTGTGGGAGCGGCTGGAGAAGCTCTCCGTCGCGTCCAAGGGCAAGCGCGTGCGGATGGTCTCGGCGTGGGGCTCCACCGAGACCTCGCCGCTGGTCACCAGCGTCCATTTCCCCATCGACCGCGCCGGCATCATCGGGCTGCCCGCTCCGGGGACGGAGCTGAAGATGATCCCCAACGGCGACAAGCTGGAGATGCGGGTGCGCGGCCCCAACGTCACACCCGGCTATTGGAAGGCCGAGTCGTTGACCAAGGCGGCGTTCGACGAGGACGGGTTCTACTGTATCGGTGACGCCGGCAAGCTCGCCGACCCCGCCGATCCGTCCAAGGGAGTTGTTTTCGACGGGCGAACGGCGGAGGACTTCAAGCTGATGTCGGGGACGTGGGTGCACGTCGGCGTGCTGCGGGTCGACGCCCTCGCCGCGGCGACGCCGGTGATCCAGGACGCGGTGGTCACCGGTCACGACCGCGAAGAGGTCGGACTGCTCGCCTTCGCCAACCCCGCCGGCTGCCGCACCCTGTGCAAGGACGCGGCGAGCGAAACGCCGCTCTCGGAGATGATCGCCCGCGACGAAGTGCGCGCCCACGTGCGCGAGGGGTTGGCGACCCACAACGCCGCCAACCCGGGCAGCAGCACGCGGATCACCCGGGTGTTGCTGATGGCGGCGCCGCCGTCGATCGACGCCAACGAGATCACCGACAAGGGCTACATCAACCAGCGCGCCGTCCTCGAACGCCGCGCCGATCTGGTCAAACAACTCTACGGCGACGATCCCGAAGTGATCCGGATCGACTGAGGATGAGCATATGACGAAAAACCAACGCCTTCCCGGTGCCGGGACCACCTACGACAGCATCCATCTGGTCGACGGGGTGCGTACCGGTTTCGGCGAGATGAACGGGGCGCTGCGCGAGAACTCGGCCACCGATCTCGGCATTGCCGCCAGCCGCCGGCTGTTCGAGCACGCGGCGCTGCCGGCCGAGGATGTCGACATCGTCGTCGGCGCCAGCCTCGCCCACACCGACTTCGACTCCTACTACCTGCCGCGCCACATCGGCCTCTACAGCGGCGTCCGCCAGGAGGTTCCGGCGATCTTCATTCACCGCATCTGCGGCTCCGGGTTCGACACCCTCGCCCATGCCGCCGACTTGATCACCCTCGGCAAGGCCGGAGTCGCGCTGTGCGTCGGCGCCGAGTCGATGTCGCGCAATCCGGTGGCGTCGTTCACCAGCCGCGGCGGCTTCCGCATGGGCCAGGTCGATTTCCGCGATTTCCTGTGGGAGGCGCTGACCGACCCGGCGCCCGGCATCGGCATGGCAAACACCGCCGAAAACCTGGCGGTTCGCTACCGGATTTCCCGCGAAGACGTCGACCTCTATGCCGAGCGCAGCTTCGCCGCCGCCCAGGCGGCCAAGGACGCCGGCTTTTTCGACGACGAGATCATGCCGGTCCGAACCGAGACCTTCGAGCTGGACGGCTACAACAAGCGAACGTTCCGATTGCCGCGCCGGGTCGAGTCCTTCGCCGCCGACGAGCACGCCCGCCCCACCTCCCTCGACTCCCTGAAGAAACTGCCGCCGGTGTTCGGCGGGGTGCAGACCGCCGGTAACAGCTCCGGCATCGTCGACGGCGCGGCGGCGGCGATCGTCGCCACCTCGGCCTACGTCCGGGAGAACGGGCGCCAACCGCTGGCGCGCATTCTCGCCTCGGCCGCCGTCGGCGTGCCGCCGGAGATCATGGGCATCGGCCCCGCCCCGGCAATCCGCAAGCTGCTCGATCTCACCGGTCTCGATCTCGCCGATATCGACCGCTTCGAGATCAACGAGGCGTTCGGCGCCCAGTACATCGCGGTGGAACGGGAGCTGGGGCTCGATCGCGACAAGGTCAACGTCAACGGCGGCGCCATCGCCATCGGCCATCCGTTGGCCGCCACCGGGCTGCGCTGCACCATCACCCTCGCACGCGAACTGAAACGCCGCGGCCTCCGCTACGGGGTGTCGTCGGCGTGCTGCGGCGGCGGCCAGGGCTCGGCGCTGCTGATCGAGAACCCCGAAGCCGGATAGCATCCGATGATCGATTACCGCACGCCCGCCGGCGACATCCTGTTCGCGCTGAAGCACGGCGCCGAGGCCGGGCGCCTGCCGTCCTGGGACGACGAGCTCGCCGGCGACGTGGTCGAACAGGCCGGCCGGTTCGTCGACGCCGAGGTCGCGCCGCTCGATCCCATCGCCGACGCCCAGCCGGCGACCCTCGAGAACGGGCGGGTGCGGGTGCCGGAGGCCTTCGTCACCGCCTATCGCCGTTATTGCGATGCCGGCTGGCCGGGGATCGTCGCCGACGAGGCGTTCGGCGGCCAGGAGTTGCCGCACGTTCTCGGGTCGGCGGTCTCGGAGATGCTGTCGGGCGCCTGCATCACCTTCCAGATGATCCTGTCCCTCGGCCACGGCAGCGCGCGGGCGATCGCCGCCCATGGAACGGACGCGCAGAAACAACGGTATCTGCCGAAGCTGGCGTCGGGCGAATGGCTGGCGACCATGTGCATCACCGAACCGCAGGCCGGCTCCGACCTCGGCCAGATCCGCACCGTCGCCGAACCCGCGAGCCGACGGGTCGTGGCGGCTCTCGCGGCGGCAAGATCTTCATCTCCGGCGGCGACCAGGACATGACCGAGAACATCGTCCACCTGGTGCTGGCGCGGACCCGCGACGCGCCGCCGGGGCTGAAGGGCCTGAGCCTGTTCGTCGCGCCGGCGGTGCTCGCCGACGGCCGCCGCAACGGCGTCTCTGTGCTGCGGCTGGAAGAGAAGATGGGGATGCACGCCTCGCCCACCTGCCAGATGGCCTTCGACGACGCCGAGGCCGAGATGCTCGGCGCCCCCGGCGAGGGACTGGCGCGGATGTTCACGATGATGAACGCCGAGCGCCTCGACGTGGCGGTCGAGGGCGTCGGCCTGATCGAGGTGGCGCTGCAGCGCGCCCGCCACCACGCCGCCGAACGCCGCCAGGGCCGGGCGCCCGGCTCGGACGCACCGATCGACCCGATCAGCCGCCACCGCGACGTGCAGCGGATGCTGCTCACCCAGATGGCGCTGGCCCAGGGCTGCCGGGTGATGACGTTGCGCACCGCGGTCGAGCTGGAGCTGGACCCGGACAGCCCGCTCGCCCAGTTCATGACCCCGGTGTGCAAGGCGTTCTGCACCGACGCCGCGGTCGAGGCCGCCAACCTGGCGATCCAGGTCCACGGCGGCTACGGCTATTGCCGCGAATACCGGGTCGAGCAGATCCTCCGCGACGCCCGCATCACCCCGATCTACGAAGGCACCAACGGCATCCAGGCGATGACCCTGGCCGGCCGCCTGCTCCATCTCGGCGGCGGCGCGGCGGCGGAACGCCTTCGCCGCCGACATCGACGAACAGGCCGGACGCGCCGAACCGGCGTTCGCCCAGGCGTTGCCGACGCCCTCGGCCACTGGCGCCGCGCGACCGAAGCGGTGCGCGCCTCAACGATCCCGGCATGGTCGCCACCAGCTACCTCCGCCTCACCGGCCTCCTCGCCTTCGCCAGCGGCTGGAGCCGGCTGGAATTGGCGGCGGCGGAAAGCCCGCACCCGGCGCGGACCCGGGCGGTGGCGGCGTTCGTTCGCGAATGGATGTTGCCGGAAACGGCGGCGCTCGCCGAACGCGATCACTAATCCGCCGACACTGTGCGCCGACGACATCTTCACCGATATCTGAGCCGGTCATTTTCGCCGCAGATTTGCGGACAACCGGTACGAGTGGCAACCGAGTTGCTACCTCACGCAATGCCTCTTCGCCGAATGTCCGATGAGCGGACCTTGCGGACATTCGTAGCGGCGTTGCGAAGGTATTCTCTTTGGCCGCGAGCTGACCGGCGGCCTTCACCGAGCCGGGCGGCAAAAGCGGACATCGGCCACACCTTCGCACCGTTCGTGCGACCTACTCCTCAAAGCGACCCGTGGCGTCACGATCGCGGTCGTATCGTCTCGTGAGCGGAAACGGCGGCAACCAGGACTCGCGACGGACGATCCAGCTTTCGTAGGTTGGCATCAGTTGGTCAGGGGCATCCAGGGATCCCAGGTTCACTTCGATTTCGTCTGCGCTGCGTCCGAAAATGGACGAGCCGCAGCGGGGACAGAAAAACCGCCCGGCGTAGTCGCGTGTTTCGCCATCGATCGTCACCGCATCCTGAGGGAACACCGCGGAAGCGTGAAAAAGGGCCCCATGATGCTTGCGGCAGTCGAGACAGTGACAAAGGCCGACCCGGTATGGGAGTCCCGACGCCACAATTCGGACGTTGCCGCACAGGCAACCGCCGGTGAATCGGTCCATGCTGCATCTCCTCTAAAATGAAGGATTGGTCACTATGAGCTCATAGCAGACGTCGCGACCGGTGCATCCTCAACAACCAAAAGCCGCGATCGCTTGAGGCTCGGTGCGCAAAAACGGTCTACTTGCGGAACTGGGTGTCGCGCTTTTCGAGGAAGGCGCGGAGGCCCTCGGTGGCGTCCTCGCTGGTCTGGGTCAGCGCCGTCGCCAGCGACTCGGTGAACAGGCCGTCGCTCATCGACATGTCGTGGATGCGGGCGATGGCGTTGAGCATCATGTAGTTGGAGAGCTGGGCGTTGCGGACGATGCTCTCGGCCAGTTCGAGCGCCTTCGGCAGCGCCTCGCCGGTCCCCACCAGGTAGTGGGAGAGGCCCAGCCGCTGGCCGTCCTCGGCGTCGTACTGGCGCCCGGTCAGCATCATCTCGCACATCCGGTCGGGACCGACGATGCGCGAGACCCGCACCGACGCGCCGCCGCCGACGAAGATGCCGCGCCGGCCCTCCGGCAGGGCGTAGAAGGTGTCGGGCTCGGCCACCCGCACGTGCGCCGAGGTGGCCAGTTCGAGGCCGCCGCCGATCACGCCCCCCTTCATCGCCGCGACAACCGGCAGCCCGCCGAACTGGATGCGCTCGAACGCCCGGTGCCAGCGCTGGGAATGGAGCATCACCTGGTAGGCGTCCCGCTCCTTGTGCTCGGCGAGATCGAGCCCGGCGCAGAAGTGATCGCCCTCGCCGTGGATCACCACCGCCTCGGCGCCGTCGGGCAGATTGGAGAAGAACGTCTCCAGGTCGGCGAGCAGCGTATCGCCGATCGCGTTCCGCTTCTCCGGACGGTTGAGGCACAGGATCGCGATCGGCCCGCGCATCTCGTAGCGGGTGTAGCGCAGGCTGGAAAGCGGCATGGCGTCCTCGACAAAAAAACCGGGCGAGTCGTGGTCGCGCCATCTTCCGTCGCCGAGGAAGAACCGTCAAGATCGCCCAAACTTCCGAGGGGGTTCGAGTGGCACTGTTCATTCACGGCGCTTTCGCAGGGGAGCACTTTCTGCTTTGGGGCGAAACGGCGCCGGAGGCGGCGGTTGTTCCCCGTAAGCGCCGCGGGCGGCAACCCAAGAAAGCGATGCCGCCACACTATCCGTTCGATTCGGGCGCCGATGCCCTGGCGCGGGCCCTGGCCGAGGTGGGGATGGCGACACCCGACCCGCTCGCCGCCGAGATGGTGCTCAGGCTGCCCGCGGTCGACGGCAGGCCGGTGGCCTCCAGCCCCTTGGTCGAGGAACCGCCGCAGTCGAACGGCGAGCCGACGATCGCGCCATGGACCTCCTCGGCGCTGCGCCTACCCGCCGAGGCGGCCGTCGAATTCCTTTGCGGATGCGTCGGCAAGAGAACCCTCGGCCCGGGGATCTTCGTGACCGCCGATCTGGCGTTCTGGGTCCAGGCGTTGCGGTACGCCGGCGCCCTGGTTGCCCGCGGCAAGGTCCTGCCCGATCTCGACGATCGCGACGGCCTGTATCGCGCGCGCTGGAAACCGCTGCCCGGCAGCGCCGATCTGTCCGCCGAGGCCCGGCTCGTCGAAGCCATGCCCGAAGCCTGCCGCGCCGCCGAGCCTGGACGGCGGCGACGCCGCCGCCCTCCCGATCCACGGCGATGCGCGGCTTCGTCGATTGGGCGGTGGACGCCTTGATGCGGAGCGCATCCGCCGGCACGGCGGCACCGTACCTCGCGGACGACGACACCGTCGACGGCCGCTGGCTGGCGGCGTTACGCGGATCCGACGACCGGATCGCCGGCGACACGGAAGAGCTGGCACGATTGGCGCGGCGGGCGCGGGAGTGGCGGCGCCCCCTTTCGGTCGCCTTCGAAGGCCCGTTTCGGCTGTGCTTCCGGCTCGAAGAGCCTGCGGTCGACCAAGATGACGAACACCCGCTGGCGACCGTCGAAAAGGCGTGGACCATCCGCTATCTGCTCCAGTCCGTCAGCGACCCGAGCCTCCTCCTCTCGACCGCCGAGGCTTGGCGGACCAAAGGAAAGGCCGCCACTCCTTTCGCCGGCAGTGGAGCCGACATCAGGGAGTTTATCCTCCTCTCCCTGGGCCGGGCGGCGCGGCTCTGCCCCTTCGTCGCCGACAGCCTGCGCGCCTCGCTCCCCGACGGTCATCAGACCGACGCCGCCGGGGCGGTGTCTTTCCTCACCGATCACGCGCTGGCCCTGGAGCAGGCCGGTTTCGCGGTCATGCTGCCGGCCTGGTGGACGCGCCGGGGGACCAAAGTCCGTTTGGCCGCTCGCGCCAACGTAAAATCCCCCAAAATGCAGGGCGGCGGCGGCCTCTCCCTCGACCAAATGGTCCGTTTCGACTGGCAGGTGGCGCTCGGTGACCACACCTTGACGCGCGGCGAGCTTCTGTCTCTGGCCAAGCTGAAGGTGCCCCTGGTCCGGGTCCGCGGCCAGTGGGTTCTGCTCGACGGCAAGGAGATCGAGGCGGCGATTGCGCTGCTCGGGCGAAAGGGCGAGGGCATGACCGCCCGCGAGGCGGTGCGGATGGCCCTGGGAGGCGGCGACGAGGGATCGGTCGGACTCGCCGGCGTGGCGGCGGAGGGTTGGATCGAGGAGCTTCTGAGCCGGCTCAGCGACCGCGATCGTATCGAGGACCCGGGCCCTCCGGCGGGCTTGGATGGAAGGCTGCGGCCCTACCAGTCCCGCGGGTTCGCCTGGCTCCGGTTCCTCGCCCGCTGGGGGCTCGGGGCCTGTCTCGCCGACGACATGGGGCTGGGCAAGACCATCCAGACCCTGGCCCTGATCCAGCACGACAAGGAAACGCAAGCGCGGAAGAGGTTGCGTGCTGCTCGTCTGCCCCACCTCGGTGATCGGCAACTGGCAGCATGAGGCGGCCCGCTTCACGCCCGGCCTTTCGGTCATCGTCCATCACGGCGGCAGACCGGGCCAAGGGTGCGGTGCTCCGCCGATTGGCCAAGAAGAGCGATCTGATCGTCACCAGTTACAGCCTGCTGCAGCGGGATATCGAGGCGCTCCGCAAGGTGAACTGGCGTGGCGTCGTCCTCGACGAGGCGCAGAACGTCAAGAACCCCGAGACCAAGCAGGCGAAGGCGGCGCGGGGGCTGGAGGCCGGCTACCGGGTGGCCCTGACCGGGACGCCGGTGGAGAACAACGTCGGCGACCTGTGGTCGATCATGGAGTTCCTCAATCCGGGTCTCCTCGGCACCCAGGCGGCCTTCAAGCGAACCTTCTTCGTCCCCATCCAGGCGAGCCGGGACGAAAACGCCATGGCCCGCCTGAAAACCCTCACCGGGCCGTTTCTCCTGCGCCGGCTGAAGACCGACCGGAGCATCATTTCCGACCTGCCCGAGAAGATGGAGATGAAGGTCTACTGCACCCTCACCCGGGAGCAGGCCTCGCTCTATGCCGCGGTGGTCGAGGAGGCCGTGGAAGCCCTGGAGTCGTCCGACGGCATCCGCCGCAAGGGGGTGGTGCTGGCGACGCTCTCCAAGCTCAAGCAGGTGTGCAACCATCCGGCCCAGTTCCTGGGCGACAACTCGGCCATCACCGACCGCTCGGGCAAGCTGGCGCGGCTGGTCGAAATGCTGGAGGAGATTCTCGAAACCGGGGAACGCGCGCTGATCTTCACCCAGTTCGCGGAGATGGGGGAGATCATCAGGAGCCATCTCCAGGAAACCTTCGGCGACGAGGTCCCGTTCCTGCACGGCGGTGTCGCCGAAGGCCAAGCGGGATCGGATGGTGTCGCATTTCCAGGAGGATGGCGGGCCTTCGGTGTTTCTGCTGTCGCTCAAGGCGGGCGGCACCGGCCTGAACCTGACCGCCGCCAGCCACGTGTTCCACTTCGACCGGTGGTGGAACCCGGCGGTGGAGGATCAGGCCACCGATCGCGTTTTCCGCATCGGCCAGACGCGTCGGGTACAGGTTCACAAGTTTCTTTGCGCCGGCACACTGGAAGAAAGCATCGACGACATGATCGAACGCAAGAAGGCGGTCGCCTCGGCCGTGGTGGGAACCGGCGAGAGCTGGCTCACCGAGCTGTCGACCCAGGAATTGCGAGATGTCATCGCCTTGCGCGAGGACGCTTTCGGAGATTGACATCGTCAAGAGCTTTTCGGGAACGTATGGAGTTCGAGGAGGAGTAGATGGTTTCCCGCGCCGGCATCGCCGAACAGAACGAATTGCTGCTGCGGCGACAGTACCAGTTCCGAATCGCCGCGGACGCCGTGGTCGAGGCGTGGCGGGATCGGCCCGAGGTCGAGACGGTCGCGCTGTTCGGCTCGGTGGCGGTCCCCCTGTGGAAGGAGGTGCCGCGCTTTAGCGAATACCGGCGCAAGGGAATTGCGGTCTGGCACGAATGCAAGGACGTGGACCTCGCCGTGTGGCTTTCGCGGACCGACGAGTTGAACGGGTTGCGCAAGGCCAAGAGCCGCGCCCTGTCCAAACTGTTTGACGAGACGGGTATCGGAGTAGCGTCCCACCAGATGGACGTTTTCGTCATCGAGCCGGGCACCGACCGTTATCTCGGGCGGCTGTGCGACTTCGCCCGGTGTCCCAACGCCAAACGGGAATGCCTGGTCGAGGGATGCGGTGCGGTCGGTCATCTCCGGCAGCACGAGGGGTTCGTGCTGAGCCCCGACGCCCTCGCCGAGGATCGCACCATTCCCCTGTTCGATCGGAAAACCAACCTGGTCCGCCGGGCCGTCGACGTTCCGGTGACCGGAAAGGAGGAGGACTCGGATGCCGGGTTGGCGTGACGCCTGGTACCCGCCGCCATCGGTTCCGCGCAAGGCCAAAGGCGGCATCAAGGCACGGAACAAGCGGGGCGCCTTCGCCGCAACTTGGTGGGGCGAGCGCTGGATCGCGGTTCTCGAATCCTTCAACCTCGGAGCGCGCCTCGGCCGTGGCCGATCCTACGCCCGAAAGGGCCAGGTGGTCGACCTGGAGATCGGCGCCGGCAAGGTCACCGCCCGGGTGCAGGGATCCCGCGCCCGCCCCTATTCCGTCTCCATCGCCATCAAGCCCATCGCCACCGCGAAATGGCGCAAGCTCGCCGGGTCGGCGTCGGAGAACATGGCGATGTCGGCGAAACTGCTTGCCGGCGAGATGCCGCCCGGGATCGAGGAGGCGTTCGCGGCAGCCGGTGCGCCGCTGTTTCCGGCCAAGGTCGGCGACCTGAAGACGGACTGCAGCTGCCCCGACTGGTCGAACCCGTGCAAACACATCGCCGCAGTGTATTATCTGCTGGCCGAGGAGTTCGACCGCGACCCGTTCCTGCTGTTCCGGCTTCGGGGAATGGAGCGGGAAACGTTCGTCGCCGCTCTCGGGTTGGGTGCCGGCGAGGGGGCCGCCGAAAACGAAGAGGGAACCGGCGCGAAAGCGGAACCTCATGAGCCGCTGTCCGCCGATCCCGAAACCTTCTGGTCGGGCTCGGGAAAGGCGGAGGACGCGCTTTCCGGCGTCACCGTTCCGCCCAGGTCGACCCCGCTGGTGGCGGGCCTCGGCGGCTTCCCATTCTGGCGCGGCGAGGCGGATTTCCAGGCCGTCGTCTCCAAGCAATGCGATGCCGTCGCGGCAAACGGCCTGCGGGTGTTTCTGGGAGACCCCGACGTCGGCGCAAAGACGGCGGATTCCCCGTTGCCCCCGGCGGCGACCGTGCTAGCATCGCGCCAACGCAAGCGGGGCAAACGATCCGGCAAGGACAGTGGGTAGGTATTCGGTTTTCTCTCTCGTCGCCAACGCGCTCGGCGGTCACCGGGGCTGGCCGCGCGCCTGGCGGGACCCGGAGCCGAGGCCGGCCTATGACGTGATCGTCGTCGGCGGCGGCGGCCACGGCCTGGCGACCGCCTACTATCTGGCCAAGGAGCACGGCATCACCAACGTGGCGGTGGTGGAGAAGGGCTGGCTCGGCGGCGGCAACGTCGGGCGCAACACCACCATCGTCCGCTCCAACTACATGCTCGAGGGCAACGCGCCGTTCTACGAGCTGTCGCTGAAGCTGTGGGAGGGGTTGAGCCGGGACATCAACTACAACGTGATGTACAGCCCGCGCGGGGTGCTCAACCTCGCCCACACGCCCTCCCAGATCGACGCCTTCGCCCGGCGCGGCAACGCCATGCGGCTGTTCGGCATCGACGCCGAGCTGCTCGACCGGGCAGCAGGTCGGCGCGATGGTGCCGGAGCTGGACCTGAGCCCCGACGCCCGCTTCCCCATCGTCGGCGGGCTGCTGCAGCGGCGCGGCGGCACCGTCCGCCACGACGCCGTCGCCTGGGGCTATGCCCGCGCCGCCGACGGGTACGGCGTCGACATCGTCCAGAACTGCGAGGTCATCGGGTTTCTCAAGGACGAAGCGGGGCGGATCGTCGGCGTCGAGACCACCCGCGGGCCGATCCGCGCCGGCAAGGTCGGCGTCGCCGTCGCCGGCAGCTCGAGCGTGGTGCTGGCCAAGGCCGGGCTGGAGCGGCTGCCGATCGAATCCCACGTCCTCCAGGCGTTCGTCTCCGAATCGATCAAGCCGCTGATCGACACCGTCGTCACCTTCGGCGCCGGGCACCTCTACATCAGCCAGTCGGACAAGGGCAGCCTGGTGTTCGGCGGCGACATCGACGGCTACAACACCTACGCCCAGCGCGGCAACCTGCCGATCGTCGAGGAGGTGGCGGCGAGCGCGATGGTGCTGTTCCCCAATCTCGGCCGATTGCGGGTGTTGCGGCAATGGGGCGGACTCCTCGACATGTCGATGGACGGCAGCCCGATCATCTGCAAGGCGCCGATCGACGGGCTCTACATCAACGCCGGCTGGTGCTACGGCGGTTTCAAGGCGACGCCCGCCGTCGGGCTTCTGCTTCGCCCACACCATCGCCCGCGACGAGCCGCACCCGCTCAACGCCGCCTACCGGCTCGACCGGTTCGCCGGCGGCGCGGTGATCGACGAGAAGGGCGCCGGCCCCTACCCCAAGGCCCATTGACCGGAAAGGCGGAAAGAACGGCGGCATGCGCATCCCCTGCCCCTACTGCGGTCCCCGCGACGTCGCCGAGTTCACCTACGGCGAGGACGGCAACGTCGTCCGCCCCGACCCGGAAACCGGCGACGAACGGGCGTGGACCGATTACGTCTACCAGCGCACCAATCCGCGCGGCCCGCACAACGAGCTCTGGCATCACACCGCCGGCTGCCGGCAATGGCTGCGGGTCACCCGCGACACCACCAGCCATGCCGTTTTGAAGGTGGCCGCGGCGCAGACCTGGAACGCCGCCGATGAGTGAGATTGTCGGAAGCTTCGACTATCGCCGGAACTCGGGCGGCCTGATCGACCGGTCGCGGTCGCTGCGCTTTGCCTTCGACGGCGTCGGCTACGAGGGCTTCGCCGGCGACACCCTCGCCTCGGCGCTGCTCGCGGGCGGCGTCCGGCTGGTCGGCCGCAGCTTCAAGTACCACCGCCCGCGCGGCATCCTGACCGCCGGATCGGAGGAGCCGAGCGCGCTGGTCACCCTGCGCAGCGGCGCGCGCGCCGAGCCGAACACCCGCGCCACGGTGGCCGAGCTTTACGACGGGCTGGAAGCGACCAGTCAGAATTGCTGGCCGTCGCTGCGCTTCGACCTGCAGGCGGTCAACGGCCTTCTGTCGCCGTTCCTGGTCGCCGGGTTCTACTACAAGACGTTCATGGGACCGACCCGCAAGGCGTGGATGGTGTACGAGCGGTTCATCCGCCGCGCGGCGGGGCTGGGCGAGGCGGCGCGCCTGCCCGATCCCGACCGCTACGACAAGACCAACGCCTTCTGTGACGTGCTCGTCGTCGGCGGCGGCCCGGCGGGACTGATGGCGGCGCTGCCGGCCGCGCGGGCGGGGGCGCGGGTCATCGTCGCCGACGAACGGCCGCGCCCGGGCGGTGCTCTGCTCGGCGGCAACGAACGGGTCGCGGAGATGGAGGGCGCCGACTGGGCGGCGGCGGTAACCGCGGAGCTGGCGGCGATGCCCGACGTGACCGTGCTGCCGCGGGCCACCGTCCATGGCTACTACGACCACAACGTCCTCGGTGTCGTCGAGCGGGTCGCCGATCATCTGCCGGAACCGCCCGAGCATCTGCCGCGGCAGCGCCACTGGCGGGTGTGCGCCAACCAGGTGGTGCTGGCCACCGGCGCCATCGAGCAGCCCCTGATCTTCGGCGGCAACGACCGCCCCGGGGTGATGCTGGCGGCGGCGGCACGGACCTACGTCAACCAATACGCGGTGCGCCCCGGCCGCCGCGCCGTGGTCGTCACCAACAACGACAGCGGTTACGACGCGGCGCTGGACCTGGCGCTGTCCGGCATCGACGGTGGCCGCCATCGCCGACGTGCGCGAGGCACCGGACGACGGGCTGGTCGCCGCCGCGCAGGCGGCGGGCATCGTGGTGCATAAGGGTCATGCGGTGCTGGCCGCCGAAGGCGGGAGGCGGGTACGGGCGGCGGTGCTGGGAAAGACTATCGACGGCAGCGTCAGCGAGCGCGTCGATTGCGACCTGATCGCCGTTTCCGGCGGCTGGGCGCCGGCGGTGCACCTCCACGCCATGGCCGGGAGCAGGCCGGTCTACGACGAGGCCCTCGCCGCGTTCCTGCCGGGCAAGCCGCGCGAAGCGTGGATTTCCTGCGGCGCGGCGAGCGGGGTGTTCGCCCTCGCCGACTGTCTCGCCGACGGCGCCCGCGCCGGTGCCGAGGCGGCACGGCGCGCCGGGTTCGACGCCGCCGCGGCGCCGGTCCCGACCAGCGCCGAGCGGCCGAAAAGCGCCGGCGTGCGGCCGATTTGGGAGGTCCCCGCGCCCCAGGGCCGCAAGGTCAAGAAGTTCGTCGACCTGCAGCACGACGTGACCGCCGCCGACGTGGCGCTGGCCCACCGCGAAGGCTACGTCAGCGTCGAGCACCTGAAGCGCTACACCACCCAGGGGATGGCCACCGACCAGGGCAAGACCGGCAACATCGGCGCCCTCGCGCTGATGGCGGCGCTGCGCGGCGAGCCGATCGCGGCGGTCGGCACCACCACCTTCCGACCGCCGTACACCCCGGTCGCCATCGGCGCGTTGGCCGGCCGCGAGGTCGGCGGCCATTTCCGCCCGACCCGGCTGACGCCGATGCACGACTGGCACATCGCCCACGGCGCCGAGATGATCACCGTCGGCCCGTGGCTGCGCCCGCGGATCTACGCCAAGCCCGGCGAGACGGTCGAGCAGGCCTACGTCCGCGAGGCGCGGGCGGTGCGCGCCGGTGTCGGAATGGTCGACGTCTCGACCCTCGGCAAGATCGACGTGCATCGGCCCCGACGCCGCCGAATTCCTCAACCGGGTCTATGTCAACGGGTTCAAGAAGCTCCCCGTCGGCAAGGCCCGCTACGGCGTGATGCTGCGCGAGGACGGGTCATGTTCGACGACGGCACCGTCTGGCGGCTCGACGAGCAGCGTTTCCTGATGACCACGACGACGGCCAACGCGGCGCCGGTGCTGTTGCATCTGGAGCGCCTGCTTGCAGGTCGAGTGGCCGGAACTGCGGGTCACCGTCACCTCGGTCACCGAACAGTGGGCGGGAATGGCGGTGTCCGGCCCCGACAGCCGCAAGACCCTGGCCAAGGTCGTCGACGATATCGACGTATCCGACGACGCGTTGCCGTTCATGGGGGTGGCGCGCGGACACATCGGCGGTATTCCGGTGCTGATCGCCCGGCTCAGCTTCTCCGGCGAGATGGCCTACGAGGTCTACGCCGCCGCCGACCACGGCACCGCGGTGTGGGAGCGGATCATCCACGCCGGCGCCGATTTCGCCATCGTTCCCTACGGCACCGAGGCGCTGGGCACGCTGCGCATCGAGAAGGGCCACGTCGCCGGACCGGAGCTGGACGGGCGCACCACCCTGCACGACATCGGCTTCGAGCGGATGGCCGCCAAGAACAAGCACTATGTCGGCAAGGCGCTGATGAACCGCGAGGGGCTCACCGACCCCAACCGCCCCCGCTATGTCGGGCTGCTCTCCGGGACCGGGCGCGCCATCCGCGCCGGCGCCCATCTGGTGGAGGGCTCCGAGGCCAGCAATCCCGGGCCGTCGCTGGGACACGTCTCCTCCACCACCTACAGCCCGGCGCTGGAGCGCTACATCGCCCTCGGTTTCGTGCGGGACGGCAAGGACCGGATCGGCCAGACCCTCTACGCCGCCGACCCGGTGCGCGGCGGCCACGACGCCGTCGAGGTCGTCGATCCGGTGTTTTTCGATCCCGGCGGGGAGCGCATGCATGGCTGAGCGACAATCTCCCCTCGCCGGACACCTGGAAGCCCGGTTTCCTCGGCCCCGCTTCCGGCGCGGACGAATGGGGTGTCACCCTGAAAGAACGGCATCCCGCGTCGCTGGTCCAGGTCGCGAGCTGGCCGTCGGCGCCGGCGCGCTGACCGACCGGGTACGCGATGCTGACCGGCGTCGCGCCGCCACCGCCTGGGAACAGCGCTTCGAACGACGATCTCACGCTGCTGTGGACGGCGCCCGGGCGCTGGCTGATCGTGTCGGAAACCCGCGCCGATCTGGCGGAGACACTGACCGCCGCCATCGACGTCGACATCGGCACGGTCAGCGATCTCGGCCACGCCCGCTGCGTCCTGCGGCTGTCGGGTCCGATGGCGCCCTCGGTGCTGGCCAAGGGCCTGCCGATCGACCTGCACCTGCGCGCGTTTCCGGTCGACGGCGTCGTTCAGGGCAGCATCCACCACGTCGGTGTCACGGTCCATCGCGCGGCGGCGGACGCCTTCGATCTCTACGTCTTTCGCGGTTTCGCCGTGTCGTTGCTGGAATGGCTGACCGATGCGGCGACCGAGTACGGCTGCGCGATCGACGCCTGACCGGCGCCCGAGAAAATCAAAGGATGCTTGCCGACGACACTCTCACTACCTTACGGTTTGGACCCGTGATGCCGGCCCGGTCGGGCCGAGGGAGGCCGCCATGGAGGCGCGGAAAATCTTGAAAGAGGACGACGCGCCGACAGCGCCGGCGATGGCCTATCGGTATCCGGCGGGGCACGGGGTGAACCTGGAAGCGCTTCGCGCCTACCGCCTGCAGAGGGTCCGCGACCAGCTTCGCCAGCGCGACGTCGCCGCCTGTCTGTTGTTCGATCCGATCAATATCCGCTACGCCACCGACGTCACCAACATGCAGGTGTGGACCCTGCACAACCCCGCCCGCTACCTGTTCGTGCCGGTGGAGGGGCCGGTGGTGCTGTTCGACTACCACACCTGCGGGCACCTGTCGGACGGCTTCGACACCGTCGACGAGGTTCGCCCGGCCAAATCGGTGTTCTTCTACGGGGCCGGGCCGCGGCTGGCGGAGAAGGCCGCCGCTTTCGCCGACGAGATCGACGCGCTGATGCGCCGGATCGACCGCTCCAACCGGCGGCTGGGCATCGATCAACTCCACCACACCGGCGTCGCCTGCCTGGAGGCCGCCGGGATCTCGCTGGTCGACGGCCAGGAAATCCTCGAGCACGCCCGGATGATCAAGTCGGCGGAAGAGATCGCCGCGATGCGGGTGGCGATCGATACCTGCGAGCGAGGCCATGGCGCGGATGCACGAGGCGCTGACCCCCGGCATGACCGAGGCCGACCTGTGGTCGATCCTCCATGCCGAGAACATCCGCGGCGGCGGCGAATGGATCGAGACCCGGCTGCTGGCCAGCGGTCCGCGCACCAATCCGTGGTTCCAGGAGGCGTCGCTGCGCCCGATCGAGGCCGGAGACATGGTGACCTACGATACCGACCTGATCGGCCCGTTCGGCTACTGCGCCGACATCTCCCGGGCGGTGATCTGCGGCGGCGGTCCGCCGACCGACGAACAGAAACATCTCTACGCGCTCGCCCACGAACAGATCGAGTTCAACATCGACCTCGTCCGTCCCGGCATCGGCCTGCGGGAGTTCTCGGAGAAGAGCTTCAGGCTTCCGGACGACTGCCTGCCCAACCGCTACAGCGTGGTCGCGCATGGAGTCGGGCTGTGCGACGAGCATCCGCGCGTTCTGTACTCGACCGACTTCCCGGCATCGGGCTACGACGGAGTGATCGAAGCCGGCATGACCGTCTGCATCGAAAGCTATGTCGGGCGGGTCGGCGGAAGCGAAGGCGTCAAGCTGGAGGAACAGGTGCTGGTCACCGAAACCGGCGTGGAGCGGCTCTCGACGTTTCCGTTCGAGCGCGCGCTCCTGGCCCAATAAACTCAAGGGAGGCGAGATGAACGACACCACCATCGATCCGGCCCCCGAAGCCGGCGGCCGGACGGGCCGGCGCGGGCGCCGCGAGCGGACGACCCACGTCGAGCAGCCGGCGTGGAAGCAGCCGCGCAATCCCTTTCGCCCGGTCGAGCTGGTCTCCGCCGACCAGTTGGAAGCGATCCACCAGGCCTCGCTCACCATCCTCGAGGACATCGGCATCGAGTTCCTCGACGAGGAAGCCAGGGCGATCCTCAAACAGGGCGGCGCCAAGATCGAGAACGGCTCGGTCAACGTGTTCATCGACCGCGGCATGGTCGACGAGGCGGTCTCGCGGGCGCCCGGGCAATTCACCATGCATGCCCGCAACCCGGAGCACGACCTGGTGGTCGGCGGCAACGTGGTGCCTGTTCTGCGCGGTGGCCAGCGCGCCCAACGCCGCGGACATGGACGGCGGCCGCAGGCCCGGCAACAGCACCGATTTCATCAACCTGGTGAAGCTGGCGCAGACGCTCAACGCGGTCCACGCCCTCGGCGGCTATCCGGTGGAGCCCCAGGACTGGCATCCGTCGGTGCGCCACCTCGACGCCCTCTCCGCCATCGCCACCCTGACCGACAAGGTGTTCCATGCCTATTCGCTCGGGCCGCGAGCGGATCGTCGACGGCATGGAGATCGCCCGCATCGTCCGCGGGATCTCCGCGGAGGAACTGATCGCGCAACCGAGCCTGTTCTCGGTGATCAACGCCAACTCGCCGCTGCGCTACGACACGCCGATGCTGCGGGGGATCATCGAATTGGCGCGGCAGGGCCAGGTCGCCATCGTCACCCCGTTCACCCTCGCCGGGGCGATGGCGCCGGTGACCATCGCCGGCGCGGTGGCGCAGCAGAACGCGGAAGCGCTCGCCGGGCTGGTGCTGACCCAGCTGGTCCGCCCCGGCGCGCCGTTCGTCTACGGCGGCTTCACCTCCAACGTCGACATGAAATCGGGGGCGCCGGCGTTCGGCACCCCCGAGTACATGAAGGGCGCGCTGCTCGGCGGCCAGCTCGCCCGGCGCTACGGCCTGCCGTACCGGTCCTCCAACGTCTGCGCCGCCAACACGGTGGACGCCCAGGCGGCCTACGAGTTGGTGTTCTCGCTGTGGGGCGCGATCATGGGCGGCGTCAACGTCCTCAAGCACGCGGCCGGCTGGATGGAAGGCGGTCTGCAGGCGTCGTTCGAGAAGTTCGTCCTCGACGCCGACATGCTGCAGATGGTCGCCTCGTTCCTCGAACCGATCGCGACCGACGCGGACGCGATGGCGCTCGACGCCATCCGCGAGGTCGGCCCCGGCGGGCACTTCTTCGGCGTGGCGCACACCCAGGCCCGCTACAAGACCGCGTTCTTCTCGCCGATGATCTCCGACTGGCGGAACTACGAAACCTGGGAGGAGGCCGGCCGCCCCGACGCCTACGGCAAGGCCAACCGCCTCTACAAGCAGTTGCTCGCGGAATACGAGCCGCCGCCGATGGATCCGGCGGTGCGCGAGGAATTGGCGGCGTTCGTCGCCCGCCGCAAGGAGGAAGGCGGCGCGCCGACCGATTTCTAGCTTTGGAGAGCCGACGAGATGAGCGATCAGCCTCAACATCGAAAGATCGACCCGACCCGCCGCCCGGTCGCCGACGGCAACGGCGGGGCGCCGGTAACCGACGCCGGCAATCCGGCCCATCGTGAATGGGCGGCGGCGGGCCTCGACGCGCCGGACATGGACACGATCCGTGCCTACCGCCTGGGCCGCCTCCGCGCCGAGCTGGCGAAACGGGACATGGCCGGGGCGCTGCTCACCGATCCGCTGAACATCCGATACGCCCTCGACAGCCCCAACATGCAGGTCTGGTGCCTGCACAACGCGGTCCGCTATGCGTTCGTCGCAACCGATGGGCCGGTGGTGCTGTTCGACTTCCACAACTGCGCCCATCTTTCCGCCCACCTGCCGCTGATCGACGAAATCCGGCCGGGGATCGTCGTGGTTCTACTTCGAAGCGGGGCCACGCGAGGGCGAACTGGCGCGCCGCTGGGCTGGCGAGATCGCCGACCTTGGTACGCTCGACCGGAGGAAACCGCCGGCTGGCGATCGACAAGTGCGAGAGCGCCGGCATCGAGGCGTTGCAGGCGGAGGGAATCGACGTCGTCGCCGGCCAGGCGTTCACCGAAGAGGCGCGCAAGATCAAGCACCCGGAGGAGATCAAGGCGATGCGCCGCGCGCTGCATTGCGCCGAGACCGGGATGGCGGAGATGTGGCGGGCGCTGCGCCCCGGGCTCACCGAGAACCAGCTGTGGTCGATCCTCCATCAGGTCAACATCGCCAGGGGCGGCGAGTGGATCGAAACCCGGCTGCTGTCGAGCGGCCCCAGGACCAATCCCTGGTTCCACGAATGCTCGGACCGGATCATCGAGGCCGGCGATATCGTCAGTTTCGACACCGACCTGATCGGCCCCTACGGCTACTGCGCCGACATCTCGCGGGCCTGGGTCACCGCCGTCGACCGGCCGAGCAACGTACAGGCGGACCTGCATGCGATCGCCATGGAGCAGCTCGCGACCAACACCGCCCTGATCCGGCCGGGCGTGAGCTTCCTGGAACTGGGCGAGCGAAGCTTCCGGCTTCCCGATGACTGCCTCGCCAACCGCTACAGCGTGGTGCTCCACGGCGTCGGCCTCTGCGACGAGTATCCGAGCGTCCGCTATCCGGAGGATGTCGAGGCGTGCGGCTACGACGGCCACTTCGAGCCGGGGATGTGCGTCTGTATCGAGAGCTACGTCGGCCGCGCCGGCGGGCGCGAAGGCGTCAAGCTCGAACGCCAGGCGGTGGTCACCGAAACCGGGGTCGAGCTTCTCGACCGGTTCCCGCTCGACCTCATCCCGGACATTTGAGATCAATGGAGAGGAACAACATTGCCCCCTCACCCCGACCCTCTCCCCCGACGCGGGGGCGAGGGAGAAGAATCGGATTTCGGCAATAAGCCCCTCGCCCACATCGTGGGAGAGGGAGGGGCCCGCGCAGCGGGAGGGTGAGGGCATTTCTGCCTCAAACACGCTACAAGAAACCAGGGGAGGAAACATGAAGACGCATACACGGGTGGCGGTGATCGGCGGCGGCGTGGTCGGCTGTTCGGTGCTCTATCATCTGACCAAGGCCGGATGGCACGACGCGGTGCTGATCGAGAAGTCGGAGCTGACCTCCGGCTCGACCTGGCACGCCGCCGGCGGCATGCATACGCTGAACGGCGATCCCAACGTCGCCAAGCTGCAGCAGTACACGATCAAGCTCTACCGGGAGATCGAGGAGATCTCCGGCCAGTCGTGCAGCGTCCACCTGCCGGGCGGCGTCATGCTCGCCGGCTCCAAGGAGCGGATGGAGTGGCTGAGGATGTTTCACGCCCGCGGGCGCTATCTCGGCATGGAGACCGAGCTGGTGTCGGCGCGCGAGGCCAGGGAGCGGATGCCGCTTATCGAGGAACGCCATTTCGTCGGCGGCCTCTACGATCCGATCGAAGGGCATGTCGATCCGTGGGGGGTCACCCAGGCCTACGCGATTTCGGCGCGCAAGGCCGGCGCCGAGATCTACCGCCACACCCGGGTCGTCGACATGACCCAGCGCCCGGACGCATCGTGGGACGTGGTCACCGAGAAGGGAACGATCCACGCCGAGCACGTGGTCAACGCCGGCGGCCTGTGGGCGCGCGAGGTCGGCCGGATGGTCGGGCTCGAGATTCCGATCCTGGCGATGGAGCACCAGTACCTGATCACCGAGGACATGCCCGAGGTCGTCGAGATCAACGAACGCACCGGACGCGAGGTGCCCCACTGCATCGATTTCGAGGGCGAGATCTACGTCCGCCAGGAAGGACGCGGCATGCTGATGGGCACCTACGAGCGCGCCGGCCGGCCGTGGTCCGAGCGGGTGACGCCGTGGGACTTCGACCAGGCGCTGCTGCCCAACGACCTCGACCGGATCGCGCCGTCGCTGGAAGTCGGTTTCGAGCACTTCCCGGCGTATGCGACAGCGGGGATCAAGAAGGTGATCAACGGTCCGTTCACCTTCGCCTCCGACGGCAATCCGCTGGTCGGCCCGATCCGGGGCTTGCGCAACTACTGGGTGGCGTGCGGGGTGATGGCCGGGTTCAGCCAGGGCGGCGGCGTCGGCCTGGCGCTGGCCAACTGGATGGCCGAGGGCGATCCCGGTTTCGACATCTGGGCGATGGACGTCGCCCGCTACGGCGACTGGGCGACGCTGGCCTACACCAACGCCAAGGTCCGCGAGAACTACTCGCGGCGGTTCACCATCACCTTTCCCAACGAGGAGCTTCCCGCCGGCCGGCCGCTGCGCACCACCTCGATCTATGACCGGCTCAAGGCCCGCAACGCCGTGTTCGGCAACTCCTACGGCCTCGAACACGCGCTGTGGTTCGCGCCGCCCGGCCAGGAACCGGTCGATGTCGTCAGCTTCCGCCGCTCCAACGACTTCGACGCCGTCGCCGGCGAATGCCGGGCGGTGCGCGAGGCGGTCGGCGTGCTGGAGACCTCGAACTTCGCCAAGTACGAGGTCACCGGTTCGGGCGCCGAGGCGTGGCTCGATGGCCTTCTCGCCAACCGCCTGCCGGCGCCGGGCCGGATCACCCTGTGCCCGATGCTCAACGACCAGGGCCGGCTGATCGGCGACTTCACCGTCGCCCGGCTCGCCGACGGTCGCTTCACTGTTTTCGGTTCGGGGATCGCCGAGGACTACCACATGCGCTGGTTCCAGGCCCATCTGCCGGACGACGGCGTCGCCATCCGCCCGCTCGGCCTCGGACTTGTCGGTCTGCAGATCGCCGGGCCGAAGTCGCGGGAGTTGCTCCAGCGGCTCACCCCGCGCGACGTCTCCGCCGAGGCGTTCCGCTTCCTCGCCGTCGACCGCTTCGACATCGGCACGGTCCCGGCGATGGTCGGCCGGATCAGCTTCACCGGCGACCTCGGCTACGAAATCTGGGTCAAGCCCGACTATCTGGCGACGCTGTTCGACCTGTTGATGGATGCCGGCGGCGATCTCGGCATCCGCCCGTTCGGCGGCCGCGCCCTCAACAGCCTGCGCCTGGAAAAGGGCTTCGGCACCTGGTTCCGCGAGTTCCGCCCGATCTACACCCCATGGGAAGCCGGCCTCGACCGCTTCGTCGCGGTGCAAAAGCCCGACTTCATCGGCCGCGAGGCGACGATCCGCACCCGCGAGCAGGAACCCCGCTACAAGCTGGTGACGATGACCGTGGACGCCGACGACGCCGACGCCATCGGCGACGAGCCGATCCTCAAGGGCGGCGAGGTCGCCGGCTGGGTCACCTCCGGCGGCTACGCCCACCACGCCCAAAAGTCCGTCGCCATGGGCTACGTCAAGATCGAAGCCTACGACCCCGCTGCGTCCTACGAGATCGAAATCATCGGCGAACCCAGGCCGGCCCGCATCCAACCCGAACCCCTGTTCGACCCCAAGGGCGAACGCATGCGGGGGTGAGAGCCCGACTGCGGTTCAAAGTCCGGGTGTTTTGACAGGCGGTGCAACAGGTCTGTCTTTTCGGATCGAAGAGAACTGTGCAATTATTATTAGCTAGAGTACGGCGTTAGGGCGTATGGCAAGTGCCGACGGTTCTCAGGATTGGTGCCTACCGGCTGTTTTTCTATTCCAGCGACCGGAATGAGCCTCGGCACGTCCACGTGGAGCGTGACGAGAATATCGCCAAGTTCTGGCTTGAGCCCATGCGGCTGCAAAGAAGCGGCGGGTTCTCCCGGACGGAGATAAGAAGCATAGAGCGAGTCATTCATGAGTACCACTCGACGATCGTAGAGGCTTGGAATGAGTATTTCGGCAGTTGAGATCGACGTCCCGGATGCCCGGCACGTGGCGGTTACCAACGATACGCTGACGGTCGAGCTCAGCGACGGCCGGACCATCTCCGTTCCGCTGGCGTGGTACCCTCGCCTAGTGCACGCCGACGAAACTGAGCGGAACAACTGGCGGCTGGTCGGACGAGGCCAAGGCATTCACTGGGACGACGTGGACGAGGACGTCAGCGTTGAAGGATTGCTGGCCGGTAGATCGTCTGGAGAAAGTCAGCAGTCATTCAAAAGGTGGCTTGAGCAACGCCAATCCCGACGGACAAGCCAGTGAACCTGCGAGTAGCATGTAAGCAGCGCAATTCCGCTCGTACCCGTCGGAACGCAATAAGATGAAAGAACCATACCTCGAAGTAACCTATCGTCATGGCCGCCCGCTCGCCGCCTACTTCTACCTGCCGCGAGCGACGGAAGAGAAGAGCTGTCGCACATCGAAGGCGGAGCTTGGCATGGTCGTCGACTTCGACCGGAACGATCACGCCATCGGGGTCGAAATCACTGCTCCTTCGAGAGTGACGGTGACGGCGCTCAACCGTTTGCTCTGCAGTCTCGGGGTGCCGCCAGCTCGCGGCCGACGAGCTGGCGCCGCTGACGAGCCGCCGACGCCTCCGATCGCGGTTCAAGATCCGTGGAAATTCCGGGGAAGTGGCGGGTCTGAAGGAATGAAATACCTGATAGTGGTCGAACGGAGCGAAACGGGTTACTCGGCCTATTCGCCTGATCTGCCCGGGTGCGTGTCGACCGGGAACACCGTCGAGGAAACCACGGCCAACATGACGGAGGCGATCGAGTTTCACATCGAGGGACTGAAGGCCGAAGGCTATCCGGTGCCGGAGCCGTCCACCCGATCGGCCTACGTCGAGGTTGCCGCTTAACAACTCAGAAGTCGCTCACCCCAGCACCGAGAAGCTGCTTTCCTGGTTGATCGGGCGTTTGCGGGAGTAGAAGCCGAGGTCGATGTCGCGGTTGGTGTGCTTGAGGTGGAAGCGGATCGGGTCGGCGTCGTGGTCGTGGCCGGCTTGGCAGCGGGCGATCAGCTCGGCCATCAGCGCGCCGGCGACCGGGGCGTTCTTGAACTGGTTGCCGCTGGTGCCGATCGCCATGTAGAAGCCGGGGACCGCCGATTTGTCGTAGATCGGGATCCAGTCGTCGGCGACGTCGTAGAGGTCGACCACGCCCTTGAGGCTGCCGGGGATGCCGAGGTCCGGGATGCGCTGGGCCAGCCGCAACGCCTGCGCCTCGCCCTGCTTGGTGAAGTTCCGGTCGTAGTCGTCGGGATCGACCCATTCCCGCTCGTCGCACTCGGGGTCCTCGCTGCCGGCGAGGATGTGATCGCCGACCTCGGGACGGCTGTAGACGCCGATATCGCTGTCCGACGACACGAACGGAAGCTGGCCGCCCGGCGGCGCGGGAAGGTGGACCACCTCCTGACGGAGCGCGCGGGTGGTGATCGTCATGTCGGTGTCGGCCCCGGCCATGGCGTTGACGATCGCCGAGTGCGGCCCGGCGACATTGACCACCACCGGCGCGTCGATCGCATCGCCGTTCGCCAGCACCACCCCGGCGATCCGGCCGCCGGCCTTGCGGATTTCGGCGACCGCCGCGTTGAATCGGAAGGTGGCGCCGGCGGCCTCGGCGGCGCGCTGCAGGTTGTGGGTGGCGAGCTGCGGGTCGCTGATATAGCCGGCGGTGGGAAAGAACACCCCGCCGGCGAGCTCGCTGCCGTCGCTCTCGCCGAAGCCGGGATCGTCGGGCAGCCGCACCGGGCCGAATTGGTGGGTGTCGTAGAACGGATAGGCCTGTTTGATCCGCGCCGGGTCCCACTCCTCGTAGGGGATGCGCAGCGCGTCCATGTTGGCGAGGATGCTGCGGAGATAGCCGTTCTTCTCGGTCTTCATGATCAGGCAGCCGCAGTCATCGAACTTGGCGAACCCGCTCTCGTCCGCGACGCCGAGGTAGTCGGCCCAGCCCTTCCAGTAGAAATAGCCCTCGTAGGCCAGCGCGGCGCCGTCGAACGTCGAGTAGTGGGTGCGGATGATCGCGCACGAATTGCTGGTCGAGCCGTAGCCGGCCGCCGGCAGCCTGTCGACGTTCAGCGTCTTCCAGCCCTTGCGCGAAAGCTCGAGCGCCAGCGCCGCGCCGATGATCCCGGCGCCGATGATGACCGCGTCGTACCTGGTGTCGCCCATGATGATCCCGTCCGTTGTCCGCTCCGCCCGGCGCCGTTTTAGCAGGTTTGGCGTCCGCGGGGTATTGTCAAGGCGGCGCGGGGCGCCAGCGCTCACACCCGATAGCCGAGGACCTGGGGCAGCCACAGCGCCAGTTGCGGGAAGGCGAGGACGAGCAGGAGGGCGCAGAACATCGACGCCACCAGCCACAGGATCCAGCGCACGGTGGCGTCGATGGGGATATCGGCGATCCGGGCGGTGACCATCAGATTGACCGCGACCGGCGGGGTGAACTGGCCGATGGCGATGTTCATCGCCATCAGCACGCCGAACCACACGGTGTTCCACTGGTGGACGGCGACGATCGGCATCAGCACCGGCAGGGTGATCAGATAGATGGAGATCCCGTCCAGCACCATCCCGGCGAGCAGCAACGCGACCATGATCAGGATCATCGTCAGCGTCTCGCCGCGGGACGTCTCGATGATCGCGTGCGCCGCCGCATCAAAGGCGCCGAGCGTGCTGCCGGCCCAGGCGAAGATGCCGGCGAGCGAGATGACCAGCATGATCACCGCCGAGATCTCCGCCGATTCGGCGAGCACCCGGTAGACGTCGCGCCAGCCCATCGACCGATAGAACAGGCCGCCGACGAGCAGGCCGTAGACCGCGGCGACGGCGGCCGCCTCGGTGGGGGTGAACAGCCCGCTGCGCAGGCCGCCGAGGATGATCACCGGGGCGAACAGCCCGGGGCCGGCGGCGATCAGGCTTTTCATCAGCGGCGGTCGCGTCCGCTCCTCTCCCCGCCCGAGGTCGTGGCGGTGGCTCAACCACACCGTCGGCGCCGCCACCGCCAGCGCGGCGAGCAAGCCGGGCACCAGCCCGGCGGCGAACAGCGCGCGCAGGTCGACCCCGGGAACCAGGATCGAATAGACGATGAGCGCGATCGACGGCGGGATCAGGATCGCCGTCGACGCCGCCGAGGCGATCACCGCGGCCGAGAACGATCTCGGATAGCCGACCTTGCGCATCGCCGGGATCATCACCGTCGCCACCGCCGCCGCGTCGGCCGGACCGGAGCCGGACATGCCGCCCATGATCAGGCAGACGAGGATGGCGACCAGCGCCAGGCCGCCGCGTCTCGGTCCGACCAGCGCCTGGGCGAAGGTGATCAGCCGTGCCGCCACCCCCGAGCGCTCGAAGATCGTCCCGGTCAGAATGAACAGGGGGATGGCGATCAGCGGGTACTTGGCGATGCCGTTGTAGGTGTTGGTGCCGACGGTGCCGAGCGCGTAGATGTCGAGGCCGATCAGGATGCCGACGATGCCGCCGGCGGCCAGCGCCACGGCGATCGGTGTGCCGAGCAGCGCCAGCACGACGAAGCCGCCGAGCAGGGCCAGGTTGGCGTCGATCATCGCCGGGCTCGCCAGACACGGACGGCGCGCTGGCCGGTCCTGAACAGGATGACCGCGGCGAGCAGCGGCAGCCAGACCGTATAGATCCAGGTCGGATGGCCGAGGCCGGGGCTGGTCTCCTCCAGTTCCCACTGGGAGTAGGCGAAGTGGGCGCCGTAGTAGACGATCAGCGCGAACACCGCGGTCGTCGCCAGCAACGAGACCGTCTCCGCCAGGCGGCGCCCGCGTCGCCCCAGGCGTTCGGTGAAATAGGTGATGCGGATGTGCCGGTCGGTGGCGAACGCCAGCGACGAGCCGACGAAGGTCATGATCACCAGCAGGAACACCGAGTACTCCTCGGTGAAGGCGAACGAGGCGTCGGTGGCGTAGCGCACCACCACGTTGGCGAAGCTGATCAGGCAGATCACCGCCATGACCGCCGCGCCGACCGCCTCCTCCACCTTGCGCAGGCGGCCCCCCGGTCGAATGTCTTCCCCTGCGGCGGCGTCGCCGTGGTCGTGCGTCGTCGCTCACCCGTTCCGCCAGCGATTACTTGCCGCGTTTGGCGATGGACTCCTCGGCGGTCTTGACCAGGTCGGCGACCGATCTTGTCGCTCCACTCGGCAAAGACGCCGCGGGTGGCATCGACGAACGCCTGGTGCTCGGCGTCGCTCAGCCGGGTCAGGGTGACGCCCTCCGCCGGCAGCGTTTTTTCGAGCTCGGCGTCGCCGTCGCGGGCGAGCTGGATGCCGAGCGCCCCGGCCTCGATGGCGGCCTGGCGGACGATCTCCTGGTCTTCCGGGGTAAAGCCGTCCCAGACCCGCTTGTTGACGGCGAAGATCAACGGATCGGCGACATAGTTCCACAGGGTGACGTACTTCTGATCCAGGGTGTTCATCTTGGCGATGGCGTAGATGGTCAGCGGGTTCTCCTGGCCGTCGACGGCGCCGGTGGCCAGCGCCGGCTTGGCGTCGGCCCAGCTCATCTGGGTCGGGTTGGCGCCGAGCGCGGTGAAGGTGTCGTTGAACAGCGGCGAGCCGACGACGCGGATCTTCAGTCCCTTGAGATCGGCCGGCGTGCTGACCTTGTGCTTGGAGTTGCTGAGCTGGCGAAAACCGTTCTCGCCCCACGCCAGCGGCTCGCCGCCCTTGTCGCGGATGATGTCGAACAGCCGCTTGCCGACCGGGCCCTGGGTCAGCGCATCGATGGCGGCGTTGTCGGGCATCAGGAACGGCATCGAGAAGATGTTGAGCTCCTTGACCTGCGGCGACCAGTTGATCGTCGAGGCCACGGCCATGTCGATGATGCCGTCGCGCATGGCGGTGAATTCCTTGGTCTGGTCGCCCTGGACCAGCTGCGCGCCGGGATAGATCTTCATGTTGATCCGACCGCCGGTGCGCTCGATTGACCAGCTCGGCCCATTTCTCGGCGGAAATCCCCCACGGAAACGGCGGCGGAACGACGGTGGAGACCTTGTATTCGGCCTTGTACTCGGCCGCCGTCGCCGGCGGCGCCGCGACGGCGGCAAAAGCCGCAACCATCGCCAATGCCGTCAGAAATCGTGTCATACGCATTTTGATGTTCCCTCCCATTGATGTCTCGGTACCCGCGTGCAGCCGCCGGCGCTTGACCGTCGACGCAAATACCGGCATAGCCGCCGGCGCGTGTTTGCGCAAGGAATTGGCAGAGGAGAAGTGTGATGACCCGTTTCGCCCGTATCACCGGAATGATCGGAATCGTCAGCTTGGCGGCGGTGGCCATCACCGGCTGCGAATCGAACGACGGACAAAGTGCCCCGCCGCCGCCGAACGCCGGGCAAAGCGCCGCGCCCCCGCCGAGCAACCAGCCGAGCCCCGACGCCATTGGCGGCGTGGTCGGCAAGGCGCTGGGGGATGTCGGCCTGGAGGTGGATGTCGACAATTTCAACCACGAAGATCGCCGGCGCCACGCCCAGGCGAGCTATCAGGCGTTCCTCGCCGAGCCCGTCGGCGGCACGCGGAGCTGGTCCAACCCGGCCACCGGCAACCACGGAGCGACGACCATCACCGGAGAGTACCGCAACGCCGAAGGTGCGCCGTGCAAGCGGTTCACCCGGAACACGATCGTCAACGACCAGACCTACATCACCGACGGCACCGCCTGCCAACAACCCGACGGCACCTGGGCGGTCGGCGAGCTGCGCCCGCGCAACGACGGCCAGCCGGTGACCACCAACTGACCGACTTCGATGAGGATCAGGGACGCGGGCCGACGAAGAAACCGGGCGCCTCGGCGGCAAAGCGGGTCGAAAACTGGCGCGCTTGTCGAAGGACGATCCAAGTCGGCCTTCCGGTATCGAAGCCGATACGCACCAACCGCGCCGCGCCTGCAATGGACAAAAAATAAGAAGATGCTATGGGGTGAGCGGCGAGGCTATTGCCATGTTCACAGAAAGAGATAAGCGTTGTAGATGCGCGTCTTGGGTGATCAAGTTCGCTCAACCGAACAAAAGAGCTCGGCAAGAATTTCAACCGAATGGCCCAAATGGGGGATTACCAAGGTGGCCCGTTTGGGCTATTCGTGTTCTTACTATCGTGTTCCGCTCACACCCACGTGAGGTGCTTTCCCTGGCACAACAATTACCCGTCGTCTTCGCCGACGCTCTAATGTCCGTCCGCCTTGCGAGTGGTGTCATCCGTATCACCTTCGGTTCACTCAACGACGACAACAAGCTGAACCGAGGGTGACGCTGGTTGTGCCGCTTGATCAGTTCAACAACATCGTCCGCCATCTCGCCAACGCGGCAAAGAATCTGATCGCAAAGGCCCGCGAGGCACAGGCCAAAACGGTCGGCAAGGCCAAAAAATCGAAATCGCGTTTCGCGGCACTACACTAGGCTTCTCCAACTCAGACTTGCGCCTCTGTAGCCACGTTGATGATAGCCTTCGCGGGGGCGGTGTAGACGGGGGAGTGAAATTGGCTACCGCTTCGCATTCTCTCGATAGTCTGTTGTTCAAGAGTGACTGTCGGCGTCCCGCTGAGAGCGGGTCGGCAGCCGGAGGTTTAGCTGACGACATCTGGGGGAAACCCGACCAAAAAAGCAACTGACCGGCTCCGTCCCTCACAGGTCCTTGCACAGGCGCAGGGCGTCGTAGAGGGCGGCGTGGATGTTGCGGCCGGCGACGGCGTCGCCGATGCGGAACTTCCTTCTCCTATGCGACAGCGTCAATGCCGAGGCGTCGAACTGGGTCCGGCAGGAGGTGGCTCTTGTGCGCTCGCCGCCCGGCAAGCGGGTTATCGACCACAACAGTTTGTATTCATCTCACTCCGCCGGAGTCGGCGCCGGCGCCGGCGCGTCGGTATGCCCGGTTTCGAGTTCGTGTTGGATGATCTTGTATGAGTCGTCACCGTAGACGGAGCGTGCCCACACATAGAACACCACACCCAGCAAGATCCAACCAGCCAACATCAGCCATTCGAAAGGCCATATCAGGGCGGAGGGGCTGCCCGGCAGTAGAGCACGATAAGACCGAGCGACAGAAGCAGCGCCGCCCAACCCACGATCTTGCCGTTGCGGACCTTGAAGGGGCGCTCCATTTCGGGCTCTTTCTTGCGCAGCACGAGAAAGGACAGGGCCACCGTGGCATAGGCCACAACGATTCCCAGACTCGCCGGCTCCACCAGCTAAACCACATCTTGCGTCCGAACACCGGCGCGATCACCGATAAGACGCCTGACCCTCAGGATGGCGTTGACCGGCGTATTGTATTTCGGGTGCAGCTTGCCCAGAAACGATGGCAGCATATGGGCCTGGGCCATGGCGTATATGGCGCGGCTGCCGCCCATCAGGAACGCATTCCAGCTGGTGATGATGCCGCCGATACCGGCAAGAACCAGGAGCTTTCCGGCCCAGGAACCGCCGAATACCGCTGTCATGGCGTCCGCCGTGGAGAGGTGGAGGCGGCGTTTTCCGCCGGCGTCAGAGCCAGCGACACCGCCAAGATCACGAAGATGTACCAGAACACCGCCATCAGCACCGAGATCATCAGGATCTTGCCGATCTGCTTATACGGCAGGTTGATCTCCTCGCCGCTTGCGATCACGTCGAAACCGACGAACATCGGAGCTTGACAGCACCGCCGAGCAGGCCCTTGCGCCGCCCACAGCGGATCCAAGATTGGCACTGTCCCATTGAACAACGCTCCCGTCACCAACATGATGCCGCCCGCCAGGATGAGAAGGGTGACGGTCTTCTGCAGCAGGGCAGAGGTCGTGACGCCGCGGATATTGATCCAGGTCATGATCACCGCGCCGGCGCTGCCAACCAGCGCCCAACTGAGATACACATCCCAACCGGCGACGTTCCACAGCAAACCAACCTTGTAGTTGGGGAAAAGGTGCTCGACCACGGTCGGCAAGGCCACCGCCTCGAATGCAACCACCGACATGTACCCCAGGATAATCGCCCAGGTGCAAAAGAACGACGCTCCCATGCCCAGCGCCCGGTGGGCGTACACGTGCTCGCCGCCCGTCAGGGCATGGCCGAGGCCAGTTCGGCATAGGTCAGACCGATCAGGATCACCACCAGACCGCCAATCGCGAACGCCATAATGGCGCCCAGGCGCCGGCCGAAGTCACCCAACCGCCCGCGAGTACGACCCAGCCCCAGCCGATCATCGCCCCGAACGCCAGTGCGAGAACATCTTTCGCGCCGAGCACGCGCTGAAATTGCCCTTGGTTTTCCGCTCCCATGTGCCTTCCTCCCTTTTACCACCAGGTCATTATCACTGACCGTTAGCGTGTCCACCCGGAAAAACAAAACATGATTCCAAAACGCAAACTCCATTAAAACTTCGTTGCGCCAGGACTCAGTACAAGGAAAATTTTTGCACGACTGCTCACAAAGTTTCTTGACTGCCCAGGTAGAGCGTCCGTCGTCGTACGGTCCGGCGACACCGATCAGGTTTCCATGCATGAGCGCCTAGATGATATCCAGCTTCGCTCTCTGGCGGTCGAGATGAGCTGCGGATGACCGCGAAGTCTTCGCTCCGTCATCGTTGGCGAACAGTTCCGGTTTGGTTGGCAGAAGGGTCCAAGGTGCTTCCGACGCTCGCCAGAGATCATCGGCGGCGAGCTGCGCCCGCGCAACGACGCCAGCCGTGACCACCAACTGAGCGGCCCCGTATCTCACAAATCCTTGCACACGCGCAGGGCGGCGTGATGTGCGCGCACGCTCGCCAGCAACAGCTGCCCCCAGTTCGCGAGGTTTGGCCGCCCATCGCCTTCGACCGGGCAGTCCACAACGCGATCTCCCCGGATGTTTCTTCCGACAGAATTCGTTCAGTTCCGACTCATAGCGGACCGCTACTTGTACTTTTTCCGCAGCGCTTCGAATTTGGCGACGAGTTCGTCCCGCATCATGCCGCGACCGACGGAATGGCGCGTGCCCTGCATGAAACCGGCGACCTGATCGGTCATCGTGCGGTTGCCGTAAAGGACCGCCGTACCCGCGTCGGTCGGGAAGGCGCCGGCGATCTCCTGAAGATCATCGTACGACTGACCGACGAAGTATTGCCGCGCCAGGTAAACAACCATGTTTTCGCCGGGATACACCATCCTGTGCTCAAGCGCGAACGTCGGCCGATCCTCGACGGTCGCTTTGAGCCATAGAAACGTTTCCTCGACACCCTCGGGCTTGTCCTTTGGATAATTGAGAAAAGCGTCATAAAGCTCGGGCGCAACCTTCTTGAGCGCGGTCGCGGCTTCGAGGGCGGCTTTCAGATCGGCCGCCGGGCTCACGGTATCGCCGCCGCGGTCATAGGGTGCGATCGCGCCGAGCCCGCCCGAGATGTACGCCTTTGCTCGGTCGACGAGGAACCGTCGATAGACCTTCGACAACGCCTCGACGCTCTCGGCACCGCCTTCAACAGCCGCCTTCAGCGCCTTGAACTCGTCGCTCGATAGGTTGAAATCCGAGCCCGGAGAGGCGTCCCGCAGGCGTTTCACTTCGTCCGCCTCCTTCTCCGTAAAAACGGCCTCGGCGAAACTGGCCTCGATGTTGTTGGGATCGATTTTGCCGTAGGCAATCACGGATGGATCGCGCTTATAGGTATCGGCGGCAATTGCGGCCTCGGCGAGTTCGCCGGGAGGCGCCTTGACCAGCGCAATAATGCCCTGCGCCAACATCGATGCCGTGGTCTCGCTCATGTCGCGGGCGACCACCTCGCCACTTTTTACCTTCGCGATATCGTCGTTGCTCAGGCCGACCGCCTGAACCGCTTCCTTCACCGTGATCTCCGCCTGGGCTGACGCTTTCCACGCACCAAGAGTGAGGCCTACCAACACGGCAATGGCCACGAATATCCGCTTCATCTCCGCTCTCTCCCTTATTCCTTGGAAACGAGGGTGTTCGTATCCGTCTTGTCCAGCTTGCCGAGAAACCGCGCCAACCAGAGGGTATCGTCGGAGGTCTCGAGCAGACGCTTGACCATCATCGTCAACGGTACAGCGAGCAGCATGCCAATGGGCCCGAGAATCCACCCCCAAACGATCAGCGAAATGAATACCCAGGACATTGACAAACCCAGCCCGCGGCCGAAGACCCTGGGTTCGACGACGTTGTTCATCAGGGTGCTGACAACGCCGAAACCGACCCCGGTAAGAATGCCGTTCAAGAGCCCGTTTTCGGCAAGCGCGACCACGGAGGCCGCGAACGCGGGGATGGCGATGCCGATGTTCGGGATGAAGTAGGTAAGAAAACTGAGAAGGCCCCAAATGACGACGAAGGGCACGCCCAGCACGGCGAGCCAGATCATCGTCAGGATTGCGTTGGCCGCGCTGGTGAGCGTTTTCAAACCCATGTAGTGGCGGACATCGATCAGTAGCCGATGGATCGCGGTGAACGTTCGCCCCCGCTCCGCTTCGACCTCCTCGATCGCACTACGCGCTCCCACCGCTTCGATCAGCATGAAGACGGAGGCGAAGATGAAAAGGAACATGTCGCCAGCGAGTGAACCCAGCCCGCCGAGCATGGCCTGGATCATCGGGCCTGCATTCTCCCCGATCGTCCTTCCGGACGTCGTCTTCGGTACTTTGATGCCGGCACTTGACAGTTTTTCCTGCAGGGTGCCCCAAGCCGCGTCGAGCCGTGCTCCGATGACGTCGGCTTTCCCTGAAAGCTGTTCGAACGAGCCGGCGACCAACAGCACCACACCGGCGATCACGGCGGCCAAGCCGATCATGACGATTGCGATAGCGCCGCTGCGTCCAATCCCCATGCGGGACAGCCGCTCAACCAGCGGTATCGTCGTCACGGCAAAGACCAATGCCAGCAACAGCGGCGCGAGGATGGCGCTGGCTTCGCGAGCGATCATCGCGATGATGAAGATGGCGGCGACAACAATCGCCCAACCAGGGTAAGTTCGGTGCTTCGACTCAGGCATTTATGAGGTGTCCGTCGGATACTCGGGGCTTCGCGTGGGCGAAGGACTGCATAAAGCGCCCTATTTGGGATTTCCCCTGTCGAGCCTTCGTAGGGCTTGATGCTGACTCAGAACGTCTGGACGCGCAACCCATTGCTATCTGCCAGCCGCCTGTGAGCCATCGAGATCGGTGAAAGGCCGATCGGCACCAATCCTCTAGGCAGCGTGTAGCACTGGTACGCCGTCGAATATACCGGAGTTGACTTCGTTCCAAGCCGGTCGACGCGGCGCAGGACGTCGGTGGACCGCTAACGGCGAATGGCGACCTCGGCTACCTGGAAGATGACATAGCGACTGATAGCAACGGTCATTGATAGGCTTCTCGCTCGGTGTCGTCAGTGACCACAGCTCGACGACATCTGGGGGCAACCCGACCCAAAAAGAAACTGACAGGCCCCGAACGCTATAAATCCTTGCACAGGCGCAGGGCGTCGTAGAGGGCGGCGTGGATGTTGCGGCCGGCGACGGCGTCGCCGATCCGGAACAGACGGTAGCGTCCGCTCGGGTTCGTGACCAGGGTCTGCGGCCTGCCGGCGAGCAGCGCCGGGATGTCGGCCTGGAGGTGGATGTCGACAATTTCAACCACGAAGATCGCCGACGCCACGCCCAGGCGAGCTATCAGGCGTTCCTCGCCGAGCCCGCCGGCGGCACGCGGCGCTGGTCCAACCCGGCCACCGGCAACCACGGAACGACGACGATCACCGGAGAGTACCGCAACGCCGAAAGTGCGCCGTGCAAGCGGTTCACCCGGAACACGATCGTCAACGACCAGACCTACATCACCGACGGCACCGCCTGCCAACAACCCGACGGCACCTGGGCGGTCGGCGAGCTCCGCCCGCGCAACGACGGCCAGCCGGTGACCACCAACTGAGCGAGCGTCGGCGAGCGCAGGGGCACGAGCCGAAGAACAAACCGGGCGCCTTGGCGGCCGAGCGGGTCGAAAAGTGGCGCGCTTGTGGAAGGACGATCCAAGTTGGCCTTCCCGGTATCGAAGTCGATACGGGCCAACCGCGCCGCGTCTGCAATGGGTAGAAAATGTGAAGGCTTCTCCGACACCCGCCGCGGCGAGGCGGTTCCTGCAGCGGCATTGCGGCGGGTGTCGGAGAAGCCGTCACAGAAAGAGATAAGCGGTGTAGATGCGCCTCTTGGGGTGATCAAGCTCGCTCAACCGAACAAAAGAACTCGGCAAAAATTTCAACCTGAGTGACCCAAATGGGGGATTACTAAGGTGGCCCGTTTGGGCTATTCGTGTCCTTACTATCGTGTTCCGCTCACACCCACGTGAGGTGCTTTCCGATGGCACAACAATTACCCGTCGTCTTCGCCGACGCTCTAATGTCCGTCCGCCTTGCGAGTGGTGTCATCCGTATCACCTTCGGTTCACTCAATGACGACAACAAGCTGGAACCGAGGGTGACGCTGGTTGTGCCGCTCGATCAGTTCAACGGCATCATCCGCCATCTCGCCAACGCGGCAAGGGATCTGATCGCTAAGGCCCGCGAGGCACAGGCCAAAACGGTCGGCAAGGCCAAAAAATCGAAATCGCGTCTCGAGGCACTACATTAGGTTTCTCCAACTCAGACTTGCACTGTCTGTAGCCACGTTGATGATAGCCTTGGAGGCGGCGGTGTAGACGGGGGAGTGAAATCGGGCCACCGCTTCGCATTCTCTCGATAGTCTGTTGTTCAAGAGTGACTGTCGGCGTCGCGCCGAGAGCGGGTCGGCAGCCGGAGGTTTAGCTGACGACATCTGGGGGAACCCCGACCAAAAAAGCAACTGACCGGCCCCGTCCCTCACAGATCCTTGCACAACCGCAGGGCGTCGTAGAGGGCGGCGTGGATGTTGCGGCCGGCGACGGCGTCGCCGATGCGGAACAGACGGTAGCGTCCGCTCGGGTTTGTGACCAGGGTCTGCGGCCGGCTGGCGAGCAGCGCCGGGATGTCGACCTCTCCGCGATTGACCGAGCCGTGCTTGAGCGCGAAGTAAACGTCATCGAGGGCAACGGTGCCGTGCTCGACGACCACCTGATCGACGGCGCGCTCCGGGGTGGCGTACATGATCCGGTTTCGCAGGGTCAGGTGTTCGAGCCGGTACGGCCGAGGCAGCGGATCGCCGGTCCCCAAGGATAAACCCCTTCTCAGTACCACGAGTCGGGTACCGCCGACTTCTTCTTGGCAATGAACTCCCGGAGCGCCTCGTCGATTCCCTCGTCGAGGGGTGGCGGCTCGACTGTCGACAGCACCTGCTTCCAGCGCTGGTGGGCGCGGGCCTCGGCATCGTGTCCGCCGGCGTCGCGCCATTGCTCGAAGCTGTCGTTGTCGGCGAGGTCGGGGGTGTAGAACGCCGTCTCGTAGTTGGCCATGGTGTGGGCGCAGCCGAAGAAATGCTTGCCGGGCCCGACCTCGCGGAAGGCGTCGAGGGCGAAACCGTTGTCGTCGAGGGGGACCCCGCCCATGAACACGTGCATCATCCCCAGGTGGTCGGCGTCGAGCACGAACTTCTCGTAGCCCATCACCAGGCCGCCCTCCAGCCAGCCGGCGGCGTGCAGGACGAAATGGGCGCCGGCGAGCAGCGCCGGCATCAGCGCATCGGCGCTCTCCTGCGCCGCCTGGGCGTCGGCGACCTTGGACGCGGTCAGCGATCCGCCGCAGCGCATCGGCACCCCGAGCCTCCGCGCCAGCTGGCCGACGACCAGCGAGGCCAGCGCCGGTTCCGGCATGCCGAAGGTCGGCGCGCCGGAGCGCAGCGACATCGACGACAGAAAGCTGCCGTAGATCGCCGGCGCGCCGGGCCGCACCAGCTGGGTCAGCGCCACCCCGACCATCGCCTCGGCGTGGGACTGGGCGATGGCGCCGGCGGTGGTCACCGGCCCCATCGCGCCGCCGAGAATGAACGGCACCACCACCGTGCACTGGTTGGCGCCGGCGTAGGCCCTGAGCGCACCGGACATCGCCGCCATCGAACACCAGCGGCGAGTTGGTATTGATGTTGCCGAGGATCACGCAGTTCTCGTCGACGAAGCGCTCGCCGAACACGATCCGGCACATCGCGATCGAAGTCCTCGGCGCGCTCGGGCGCGGTGACCGAGCCGATGAACGGCTTGTCCGAGCAGCGGATGTGGGCGTCGACCATGTCCAGGTGACGCTTGTTGACCGGCAGGTCGACCGGCTCGCAGATGGTGCCGCCGGAATGGTGCAGCCACGGCGACGCGTACGCCAACTTGACGAAGTTGCGGAAGTCCTCGATCGAGGCGTAGCGCCGGCCGCCCTCGCGGTCGCGCACGAACGGCGAACCGTAGGCCGGCGCGAACACCGTGTGCGGCCCGCCGATCTCGACCGAGCGGGCGGGGTTGCGGGCGTGCTGGGTGAACCGCGCCGGCGTCGTCGCGATCAGCGATCGCACCAGCCCCCGTTCGAAGCGGACGCGCACCCCGTCGACGTCGGCCCCCGCCGCCTCGAACAGCCGAAGCGCCTCGGCGTCGCCGCGAAACTCGACGCCGATCTCCGTGAGGATCGTCTCGGCGTGGGTCTCGATGCTGACCAGCCCCTCCTCGCCGAGGATCTCGTAGAACGGGATCGCCCGGGTGATGAACGCCGGCGCCTGTCCCTTGACCTCGCTTCGCCGCAACCGGCGCCCTTCCCGCCCGCCACGCTTCCTGCCCGTAGCCTCGTCCATCGCGCGCCTCCCGTGGGTATCGTTGGTCGTCCCGTATTCGATGGCTCTGGCCGCGAGTGTACGCCGACCCCGACCCGTTAGACGAGCCTCTATCCGATTGCCGCCAGCATCAATCAGGCCCGGCTCAGGGCCTTTTCGAGGCTGGCGAGGGCGCGGTCGACGTCTTCGTCGGTGTTGTAGTGGACGAGGCCGATGCGGAGCACGCCGCGGTTCTCGTCGATGCCCAGGTGGCGGACGACCTCCAGCGCGTAGTTGTGGCCGCTCCACACGAAAACGCCGTCGTCGGCGAGCGCCCGCGCCATCGCCGCCGGTTCGACCCGGTCGTGGACCAGCGAGACGGTGGGGACGCGATCCGCCATCCGGTTCGAATTGGTGATCCCCTGGATGCGGACGCCCGCCAGCGACCCGAGACCGTCGATCAGCCGCCGGGCGAGGCCGCACTCGTAATCGATGATCGCCTCGTAGGCGGCGGCGATGCGGGTACGGCGCGAGCCGTCGGTGCCGGTCCACTCGCCGAGCCGCGTGAAATAGTCGACCGCGGCCTCCAGCCCGGCGAGCAGTTCGATCTGCGGCGTTCCGGTCTCGAACTTCTTCGGGACTTTCGTCGGAGGCGCAGCGGCACTGGTAGGGAAACATCTCCGTCGAGCAGGTCGCCCCGCCCCCACAGAACGCCGAGATGGGGACCGAAGAACTTGTAGGACGAGCAGACCAGGAAATCGCAGCCGAGCGCCGCCACGTCGACCAGCCGGTGCGGCGCGAGCTGCACCGCGTCCACGTACACCAGCGCGCCCGCGGCTTTCGCCCTGGCGGCGAGCGCGGCGACGTCGTTGACCGAGCCGGTGAGATTGCTGGCGTAGTTCAGCGCCAGGATCCGGGTCTTCTCGGAGAGAACGTGGTCCAACGCCTCCGGCTCGATCCGCCAGGTCTCCCGGTCGAACGGCAGCCAGCGGACGACGAGGCCCCGATCCTCCGCCAACTGCAGCCACGGCGCCACGTTGCCGTCGTGATCCATGCGGGTGACGACGACTTCGTCTCCCGGCTCGAGCCGGCGGCCGAGGCTGCGCGAAATCCGATAGGTGAGGCTGGTCATGCTCGGCCCGATCACCACTTCGCGCGCCGACGCCGCGCCGAGCAGGTCCGCCATCGCCGCGTGCGCGCCACGGACCACCGCGTCGGCGGCCTTCGACGTCGCAAACGTGCCGCCAAGGTTGGCGTTGGTTTCGCCCAAACAGCGCGCCACCGCCTCGATCACGCCTTGGGGAACCTGGGTGCCGGCGGGATTGTCCAGATACGCCCGCGCCCGTCCTTGATCGGTCAGGGCGAGAGCGGGAAACGCCTCGCGCACACCTTCGATCGGAAACGCTGTCATGTCGGACAAGTCCCTCCCTGTGAGATGGATCGAGACGGCATTCTACGCGAAGCCAACTCACTATATTGGCTGAAAAACCCGAGGCGTCCACACCCTTGCCAATCCGAGAAGCAATGTCCTTGACGGTCGTTCTTCGGTGACGTATGTTCCTTTTTTGTTCCGCAGCGGCGGAAGGAGCTGATCTTGTTTGGTGGCGGTAAGAGCGGATCCGCGGGCGGCCGGTCGCGGGTTGTACGGTTCGCAAAATTTGCGTTGAACCAGCTCGTCAGTCACGGCTTCGACGATGTCCTGACGACACTCGATGATCTTCGTTGCGGGATCGCCACCATCTTCAGGAATGGGCTTCGCTGACGACGGCAGCTTTGGGGGCGTCGGGACCGGTCCGGCGCCTACCTGCCTATCCCGGGCAGCACCAGTTGCTCGATCCAGTTGCGGACCTCGGCCTGGCGGATGTCCTCGTCGAGGATGTCCTCGTCGATGCCGAGCAGCCAGGCGATGTCCTTGCGGCCGTGGTCCCGGTGCAGGGCCTCCAGTTGGTCGACGAACGTCTGGGCGGCGTCCAGGTCGGCGAAGAAGCCGAGGTTGACCAGCTTCTGTTTGCGGCAGAAGCACAGCCGCGCCATCTCGTGGACGTCGTACTCGGGGTGATACTGCAGCCCCCAGAACACCCCGCCCTTGAACGTCACCGCCAGCGCCTGGACATGGGTCCAGCGGTTGGACGCCAGCATTACCCCGGTCGGCGGCAGGTGGGTGACCTCGTCGTCGTGGCTGATCCAGCCATCGAACACCGATTTCTTGCCGCGGTAGAGCGGGTGCGCCCGGCCTTCCGGGGTCAGCGCGATCTTGCGGGCGATGCCCATCTCGCGCCCTTTCGGATTGGCGGCGCAGCGGCCGCCGGCCGCCGCCGCGGCGATCTGCGCCGCCCAGCAGCTGCCGAAGCTCGGGATCCTGGCCTCGTAGACCGCGCGGGCGAACTCGATCTGGGTTCTCACCTTCGGGTCGTCGGAGAACACGGTCAGGCTCGAGCCGGTCCAGGCGATTCCGTCGTAGTCGGCGATCGCCGCGCCCCGCGGCAACGCCGAATCCGGATCGGCCGGGTAGACGATCTCGATCGCGGCACCCCCTGGCGTGCACTTGTCCAGCATCCGCCGGTACAGGTCCCCGGCGGTCGTCGCCCCGCCGGCGGCCAGGTCCTCCCGACCCTCTTTGGCGTAGCCGTCGACGACCAGAAATCGCGGTTTTTGCACCATCCCCGTTCCTCCCGTTGTTCAGTTTCCCGCCGACAGCCGGTCGATGATCGCCGGCAGTTCCCGGTAGCTTTCGCAGACCGCGTCGGCGGTGGTGGCGTCCTTGTCGACGTCGCGGGTGGCGACGAACAGGATCGCCTTGGCGCCGAGGGCGTGGGGTCCCTTGACGTCGTTGTGGTCGCGGTCGCCGATGTGGACGATCTCGTCGAGACCGACGCCGAGCTGAGCGGCGGCGCTCTCGAACATCGAGCGGTGCGGCTTCGAATGGCCGACCTCGTCGGAGAAGGCGAAGCCGGAGAAATAGCGGGCGAGCCCGTGCCCTTCCAGGATCGCCCGCAACCCGGTGCCCGGGGTGACGATCGCGTCGGACACCACCGCCAGCTTGTATCGCCCGGAAAGCCGTTCCAGCGCCGCCCCGACGCCGTCGATGGGATCGGGCGGGATATCGACCTCCATCCGGCCGTGATCGGCGACGAGCCGTTGGAAAACGTCGTCCGGCAGGCTCCGCCCGAGGCCGCCCAGCACCACCCGCAGCCGCTGGGCGACGGTCCAGTTGATGTGCTGTTCCTTCCAGACCATGTTGAAACCGGCCTCGGCCACGTCGTAGGCCAGCGATACGATCGCGGGATCGATCGCGTCTGCGTCGTCGAGGGCGCGCCACACCTGGTACCGCCGTTCCTCGCGCTTGCTGCGCAGGCCCCGCGCCTTGCGTTTGGGCTCGTCGGAATCGTCGGCGACGAGGGTGTCCCAGAGGTCGAAGGTGACGGCTTTGATGGTCATGTGCTTTCGAAGCTCAAGCGAGAATCCTCTTCCTGCCCGGGTCGTAGAGCGGGCCGAAGTGCAGCCGGCACGGCACCCGTTCGCACGCCACCTCGAGTTCGTACGAACCGGCCTCCAGGACTGCGCGATCGACGCCGCCGTCGCGGCGGACGTAGCCATAGCCGATGTTGGTGCCGACGGTATAGCCCCAACCGCCGCTGGCGAGCCAGCCGACCGCCTCGCCGTCGCGCAAGATGGTCTCGCGGCCCTGGAGCACGATCGCCGGGTCGTCGACGGTGAAGCAGGCCAGCACCTTGCGCAGGGGCGCCGCCGCGACCGCCGCCGCCGCCTCGCGGCCGAGGAACGGAACGTCGCTCCGCAGCTTCACCGCCCAGCCGAGCCCGGCCTCGAACGGCGAGTCGCCGGGGGTGATCTCGGCGCCCCACGCGCGGTAGCCCTTCTCCAGCCGCAGGCTCTCGATCGCCCGGTAGCCGGCGTCGGCGATGCCGAACGGCTCGCCCGCCGACTTGAGCGCGTCATAGACCTCGCCGGTGACGTCGATCGGCATGTGCAGCTCCCAGCCGAGCTCGCCGACGTAGGTCACCCTGAGCGCCCTTACCCGATGCCCGGCGATGGTGATGTCGCGGATCGTCGCGAACGGAAAGCCGGCGTTGGACACGTCGTCGCCGCCGACCTTTTCGAGCACGGCGCGGGCCTGCGGTCCCATCAGCGCCAGCGTGCCCCAATCCTCGGTGACGTCGACCAGCGCCGCATCGCAGCCGCCCGGGATGTTCTGCCGGATCCACGCCAGGTCGTGGGTGCGAAAGCCGGTGCCGGTGACGATGTAGAACCGGTCCTCGGCCAGCCGTCCGACGGTGAGATCGCACTCGATGCCGCCGCGTGAATTCAGCATCTGGGTGTAGACCAGGGCGCCGGCGGGACGGGCGACGTCGTTGGCGCAGATCCACGACAGTGCCTTCTCGGCGTCCCGGCCGCGCAGCTCGAACTTGGCGAACGAGCTCTGGTCGAACAGCGCCACCCGCTCGCGACACGCCCGGTGCTCCTCGCCGACCGCGTCGAACCAGTTCGGCCGCCCGAACGAATAGATGTCGCGGGGCTCGATCCCGGCGGGCGCGAACCAGTTGGGCCGCTCCCAGCCGAGCTTGGAGCCGAAACAGGCGCCGTTCGCTTCGAGCCTTTCGTAGAGCGGCGAGACCAGACGCGGCCGTCCGCTCTCGTATTCCTCCGACGGCCAGGCGATGGTGTAGTGCTTGCCGTAGGCCTCGAGGGTCCGCGCCCGCACCCACGCCCTGTCCTCGTGCAGGGCGGAGAACCGCCGGATGTCGACCACCCACAGGTCCATCGGCTGCTCGCCGTCGACCACCCAGGCGGCCAGCGCCCTGCCCGCCCCGCCGGCGGCGGCGATGCCGAAGGCGTTGAACCCGGCGCCGACGAAGAAGTTGCGCACCTCCGGCGCCTCGCCGAGGATGAAGTTGCCGTCCGGGGTGAACGCCTCCGGTCCGTTGATCAGGGTGCGCACGCCGGCGGACGCCAGTGCCGGCACCCGGATCAGCGCCTGCTCCATCATCGGCTCGAAGTGGTCCCAGTCGGCGTCGAGCAGCGAGAAGGCGAAGCCGTCGGGGATGCCGTCGTCGGCCCACGAGATCGGATTTGGCTCGTAGCCGCCCATCACCAGCCCGCCCACCTCCTCCTTGAAATAGATAAGGCCGGTCGGGATCGCGAAGCGTCGGCAGCCCCGGCGTCACCCCGTCGACCGGCTCGCTGACCATGTACTGGTGTTTGACCGACTGCAGCGGTACCCGGACGCCGGCGAGCCCGCCGATCTCCCTGGCCCATTGGCCGCCGCAGTTGACCACCTTGTCGCAGGCGATCGTGCCCTGGTCGGTGATCACCCCGGTCACCCGGCCCTTATCGACCGAGATTCCGGTCACGGTGACTCCCTGGACCAGCCTGGCGCCATGCATCCGCGCGCCCTTGGCCAGCGACTGGGTGATGTCCGCCGGGTTGGCCTGGCCGTCGGTCGGCAGGAACGCCGCCCCGACCAGGTCCGAGACGTCCATCGGCGGCCACAGCTCGTTGGCTTCCGTGGGCGTCAACAGGTGCATCTCCAGCCCGAAGCTCCTGGCCGTCGTCGCCTGGCGGCGGATCTCGGTCCAGCGCGCCTCGTTGTTGGCGAGGCGAAGACCGCCGTTGCGCTTCCACCCGGTGGCGAGGCCGGTTTCGGCTTCCAGCGTGTCGTAGAGCTCGACGCTGTACTTGAGCAGCCGGGTGATGCTGGCGCTTGTCCGCAACTGGCCGACGAGACCGGCGGCATGGAAGGTCGAGCCGCAGGTGAGCTGCCCGCGCTCGACCAGCACCACGTCGGCGCCATGCTCCTTGGCCAGGTGATAGGCGGTCGAGCAGCCGATGATGCCACCGCCGATGACCACGATCCCGGCGTGTGACGGGAGGGTGCCGGTCATGTCACCTCATCTCCAGTTCGGCCGCGACCGCGGCATAGGTCCGTTCGAACCGGGCCAGGTTCTCGGCGGTGTAGGCGGCATAATCGAAATCCAGCGTCGAATGGATCTCCGAGACCATGCTCCACAGGGTCTCGCGCAGCAACGAGGCGCACTTCATCGCCGCGTACGCCCGCCACGTCCCGTCGCCGACGTGTGCGTCGAAGTAGATCTCCAGCAGCCGCCGATCCAGGTCCTCCGGCAGCTGATTGTTGGTCGCGAGGTTGGCGAGATCGAACAGCGGACTGCCGAAACCGGCGTAGTCCCAGTCGACCAGCCACAGGCGGGTTCCGTCGTCGATCAGGTTGGCGGCGAGCAGATCGTTGTGGCCGAACACCAGCTCGACAGGACCGACGGCCCGCTCCATCGCTTCCGCCGCCGCGATGAGCCGGGGCAGCCGAGGCGCATGACGGCTCCGACCCTCGATCAGGGTGTGGCCGTAATCGCGGATGACGTGAAACACCCAGAACAACAGCACCGGGCCGCGCAGGTGCCGGGGAATGTCGTGGTGGACCCGCTTCAGCAACCCGACGACGCGCTCCAGGTTGGCCGGTTCGCGCACGTCCGCTTCCGCGAACACCCGCCCCTCGACGAACCGGAGCACCATCACCCCGGGCTCCGCATGGACCACCTCCGGCGAGATCCCGGCCGCCGAGGCCGCCCGGCTCGCCGCCAGCTCGTTGAACCGCATGACGTGGTGGACCGGAATATCGCCCCCCACCCGCACGACGAACTTCTCGCCCCCGTCCTCGACCACGTAGTTGACGTTGGTGATGCCGCCGGCCAGCCGTCGCGGCGAAACCGGACCTCGCCAGCACGGCAGCGCTCCGATGCGCGCCAACTCCATGCCGCTTCTCCCCTTGCCTCGGTTGCACCGCGGATGCGCATACTCTCTGAACTGGTCCCCCGAACTCGGGCTACGCGCGTTCAGGCATTCAATCCCTTCATCCCCTCCGGCGGGTAGCGGTCGCCCGCGGCGACTCCGGGTGGCAACGCGGCGTCGAGGCGGGCAAGGTCGGCCGCCGACAACTTGACGCCGACGGCGCCGAGGTTCTCTTCGAGTGCGGTGATGCGCCGGGTGCCGGGGATCGGCAGGATGTCCGGGCCTTGCGCCAGCAGCCACGCCAGCGCGAGCTGGGCCGGTGTGCAGCCCCGCTCGGCCGCCAGCGTCTTGACCACGTCGACGAGGCGCAGGTTGGCGTCGAGGTTGTCCGCCTGAAAGCGCGGCGAGATGCGGCGAAAGTCATTGTCGGCAAGCGGCGTGTTCTTGCCGATGGCGCCGGTCAGCATGCCGCGGCCGAGCGGCGAATAGGCGACGAGCGAGACCTTGAGTTCGCGCAGCACCGGCAGCACCTCGGCTTCGACGTCGCGCGTCCACAGCGAGTATTCGCTCTGCAGCGCCGCGATCGGGTGCACGGCATGGGCGCGCCGCAGCGTCGCCGCCGAGACCTCGGACAGGCCGAGGGCGCGCACCTTGCCCGCCGTCACCAGATCGGCCATCGCCGCCACCGTTTCCTCGACCGGGACCTCGGGATTGAGGCGGTGGGCGTAGTAGAGATCGATGGTCTCGATCCCGAGGCGCTTCAGGCTGGCCTCGCAGGCGGCGCGGACATAGGCGGGACGGGTATCGATGCGCCGCGCGTACTGACCCGGCTCGCGCACGATGCCGAACTTGCTGGCGACGACGACGCGATCGCGGCGGCCGACCAGGAAACGGGCGAGCAGGCTTTCGTTGTGGCCCGAACCGTACATGTCGGCGGTATCGAAGTGGGTCACGCCCAGCGCGAAGGCGCGCTCCAGCGTCGCCAGCGACTGCGCATCGTCGGTCGGCCCATAGAACTCCGACATCCCCATGCAGCCGAGGCCGATCGCCGAAACCGTAAGGTCACTCGATCCCAACGTACGATGTTCCATTTTGGTCTTCTCCCTACCGCCCCGCCGCGCTGCGACGCCCGGGGCCATTGTAGCGCCGCCGGCGCCAATGCGATATCCGGCAGATCGGGGGAGGTTCAGACGAAGGCTTCCCCAAGCGCCGGGACAGTGTTCAGGCGCGGCCCTGAGAAGCGACTGCCGCCGCGCCGCGCCAGCACGGCAACGCGCCGATGCGCGCCAACTCCATGCCGCCTCCCCTTGCCTCGGTTGCAACCCGCATGCGCTCCGGCGGGTGTCTTTATCGGAGGATAAGACTTGAGCAGACAGCGATGCAAACCAACCGTTCGCGGACGGAAATTCCTGGCTCCGCATGCGCTCCGCTGTTCCGCCCTACAAAGCTGCGAGGTGAGAGATTTCTCGATGACGTTTCAAGCGCACTCGCTTGCGAAAAGGATTGGGGTAGAGTAGCTTACGAGCACAATCAACCTGGGGAGGGGGAATCATCATGGCGAGCAGAAAGTCCGTTGTCGCGATCGCTTTCGGCATGATTGCTTTCGCGTTTTCCGCCAACGCCGAACAACCCTACGACATTACCACCTGCTTTGCCGGGACGGTGACCGTGCTGACAGCGAGCGACGAATTGACCGTCACGAGCAGCGAGTTGTGGGGCATCACCCAGAGCCATCATGAGAACAAGGCGTTCGACAATACGTCCGTCCATTGTGTCGGTATCGGGCTACGCATGCCGGGAAAATCAATCTCCAGCGGTTACTGCAAGTATCTGGATCCAGATGGTGATTTTCTTGTCGGACGGTACGAAAATGGAAGTACGGAGCGGAAGTGGGAATTTGTCCACGGTACCGGGAAATGGAACGGCATCACTGGCGGGGGTACTAACGAGGCAGTAACTCGCGCCAAGCCCATCACGCCGGGCACATACCAGTTCTGCAGCCGAGCGACGGGGACTTATTCGCTGCCTAAATAGCGGCGAGGCAATGCGGGTAGCGGCGGTTCCATGGAGCCGCCGCCGTCTCCCGAGCGAGGCGAGTATCGCGCAACCCCGGGTGTCGCCTTGGGCCACCGGCAAACCGACCGCACCCGCCACTCCAAGGACCGGCGGCGAAGCGCCATTGTCCCCGCCAAAGGATAGATCCAGAGAAATCCAACCTGCGAATGATCGGCTTGCGGAGGGAGATCGCGTCTCTGGCCAGCAGGATCGGGCGGTTGGGTCCATTTCTTCGTCCTTTTCACGAAGGGGTGGGGGCGGTAAGCTGTTGCGAGGCCCGCGTGGGAACATCGAAGGCCGGACAGCCCGTTTCCGTGAATTAATTGTGAAAGGGTTACATGTGAAATAGAGACGGGTTACACGGACCGGTGCCTCGCAGCCGGGTCTCGGGAGGCAAAAACAACGTCGAGAGGGAGAGAGAAATGTCCAAAGCAATATCAGCATTGTCCTTTAAACGGGCGACCCTGGCGCTTTCCGCCGCCGTCGTCGCGTCCGGCATGGCCATGGGCGTGGCTACCGGTATGGCTCGGGCCGAAACGGAGTTGACGGTCTACACGGCGGTCGAAGCCGAGGATCTGAAGACCTACGCCGAAGCCTTCAACAAGGCCTATCCCGACATCAAGATCAACTGGGTCCGGGATTCCACCGGCATCGTCACCGCCAAGCTGCTCGCCGAGAAGGACAACCCGCAGGCCGACGTGGTCTGGGGCCTGGCGGCGACCAGTCTGATGCTGCTGAAGGGCGAGGGAATGACCGAGGCCTATGCGCCGGTGGGCGTCGACAAGCTCGACAAGAAGTTCGTCGACTCGGCGAATCCGCCGCACTGGACGGGGATGGACGCGTGGGTCGCGGCCGTCTGCTTCAACACCGTCGAGGCCGAGAAGAACAAGCTGCCGGTGCCCAAGAGCTGGAAGGACCTGACCAAGCCGGTCTACAAGGGCCAAGTCGCCATGCCCAACCCGAACTCGTCGGGAACCGGCTTTCTCGACGTTTCGTCGTGGTTGCAGATGTTCGGCGAAGAGGGCGGCTGGAAGTTCATGGACGGCCTCCACGAGAACATCGCCTGGTACACCCATTCCGGCTCCAAACCGTGCAAGCAGGCCGCCGCCGGCGAGGTCCCGATCGGCATTTCGTTCGCTTTCCGCGGCGCCAAATCCAAGGCGGCGGGAGCGCCGATCGAGATCCTGGTTCCCGAAGAGGGCGTGGGCTGGGACATGGAAGCGACGGCGATCATCAAGGGGACCAAGAAGTTGGACGCGGTGAAGAAGCTGGTCGACTGGACGATCACCAAGGAGGCCAACGAGCTCTACAACAGGGGTTACGCCGTGGTCGCCTATCCGGGCGTCGCCAAGCCGGTGGAGTTCTTCCCGCCGAACCTGGAAGAGAAGATGATCGACAACAACTTCGAGTGGGCGGCGACCAACCGCGGCGACATCCTGGCCGAATGGGAAAAGCGCTACGGTTCCAAGTCGGAACCGAAGTAGTCGTCATCTTCCGATCGGAAACGCCATCCGGTGCGGGGCGACGGATATGTCCGTCGCCCGGAGCCGGATGGCACCGATGGCCCGTGGAGACCTTACTCTTGGGAAGCGGAGAGAACCGGGAGCATGCCCGTGGGTGACCGTGAGGGCGCCTTCCTGAAGATCACCGGTCTTACCAAGAAGTTCGGTGATTTCACGGCGTTGAAGGACATCTCGCTCGATGTCTACGAAGGGCGAGTTCGTCTGCTTTCTCGGCCCGTCCGGCTGCGGCAAGACCACCCTGCTCAGGGCGATCGCCGGTCTCGACATCCAGACTTACGGAAGCGTCGTTCAGGCCGGCCGGGATATCTCCGCCCTGCCGCCGGCAAGCCGGGACTTCGGGATCGTCTTCCAGTCCTATGCCCTGTTCCCCAACCTGACGGTGCGCAAGAACGTCGCCTATGGTCTCGAGAACACCAAGACGCCGGCGGATCAGATCAAGGTGAAGGTTCGGGAGCTTCTGGAGCTGGTCGGGCTCCATGACCAGGGCGACAAGTACCCCGCCCAGCTCTCCGGCGGCCAGCAGCAGCGGGTCGCCTTGGCCCGGGCGATGGCGACCTCGCCGGGCCTGCTGCTCCTCGACGAGCCGCTGAGCGCCCTCGACGCCCGGGTCCGCATCCACTTGCGAACCGAAATCAAGGACCTCCAGCGCCGGATCGGGGTGACCACGATCATGGTCACCCACGACCAGGAGGAAGCGTTGACGATGGCCGACCGGATCGTCGTCATGAACGACGGCGTGATCGAGCAGATCGGCACGCCGGAGGAAATCTACGCCCAGCCGAAGACCTCGTTCGTCGCCAACTTCATCGGTTCGACCAACTTCGTTCCGGGGACCATCGTCGAGCACGATCGGGTGAAGGCCGGCGACATGCTGCTCGAATGCGCAACCGACGGCGTCCCCGTCGGCACGTCAATCGTCATGGCGATCCGGACCGAGGACATCAACGCCCAGGACGTCCGCGAAGGCGACGCCAACGTCATCGACGTGTCGGTCAGCCACCTCGAGTTCCTCGGCTCGTTCTATCGAGCCCACCTCGACAGCCCGGCCTTTTCCGGACACGATGTCAACGCCGACTTCTCGGTCAATCTGGTCAGACGTAAGAGCCTCGAGGTCGGATCGCGGCTGCCGGTCCGGTTTCCACCCGAGCTCATCCGCGTCTATCCGGGAGACGAAGCATGAGCAATGGCGCCGTTGCCGCCGCCGCCCCGGTTGGTCGGGAGATCAAGCCGAAGGTCGGTCGCGACGACGTGATCATGAGGATCTGTCTGCTCGGCGTCGTCGTTTTCCTGGTGGTCTGCGTGCTGCTGCCGCTCTACACGATGATGTCGAAGAGCTTGGAGAACCACGCCGGGGATTTCGTCGGACTGGCCAACTACGCCCAGTACTTCTCGACCCCGGCGTTGTTTTTCTCCATCTACAACAGCCTGACGATCGCCGTCATCGCCACCGGCATCGTCCTCACCGGCGCCTTCGTCTACGCCTACGCGCTGACCCGCACCTGCATGCCGTTCAAGGGCTTCTTTCGGGCGGTGACGCTGATCCCGTTGCTGACGCCCTCGCTGTTGGGCGGCATCTCCCTGGTCTACTGGTTCGGCAATCAGGGCGTGGCCAAGGAGCTGTTGATGGGCGAGAGCATCTACGGACCGATCGGCATCGTCATCGGATCCAGCTACTGGGTGTTTCCCCATGCCCTGATGATCGTGATCACCGCGTTGTCGATCACCGACGCCCGGCTCTACGAAGCGTCCGAGGCGCTGCGCGCGAGCAAGCTCAGGACCTTCTTCACGGTGACGCTGCCGAGCGTCAAGTACGGGCTGATCAGCGCCGGGTTCGTGATCTTCACCCTGGTGTTCACCGATTTCGGCGTGCCCAAGGTGATCGGCGGCAACTACAACGTTCTCGCCACCGACATCTACAAACAGGTGATCGGCCAGCAGAACTTCCAGATGGGGGCGGTGGTCTCGGTGATCCTGCTGCTGCCGGCGGTGATCGCCTTCGCCGTCGACCGGATCGTGCAGCGAAAGCAGACGGCGCTGTTGTCGGCGCGAGCCGTCCCCTACACGCCCAAACCGAGCCGCGGCCGTGACCTGGCGATGCTGGTTTATTGTTCCTTCGTCGCCCTGCTCATCCTGGCGATGCTGGCGATGGCCCAGTACGCGGCGTTGGTCAAGTTCTGGCCCTACAACCTTTCGCTGTCCCTGAAGAACTACAATTTCGACGTGATGGACGGCGGCGGATGGGGCGCCTACCACAACTCGATCCGGATGTCGCTCTATGCCGCCGCGGTCGGCACCGTGATCGTCTTTTTCGGCGCCTACCTGATGGAGAAGGGCCGCGGCTTCAAAGCCGGCCGCTCGGCGGTGCACATGCTGGCGATGGCGCCGCTGGCGGTGCCGGGCATGGTTCTCGGCCTCGCCTACATCTTCTTCTTCAACAATCCGCGCGAACCCGTTCAATTTCCTCTACGGGACGATGGCGATCCTGGTCATCGCCACCGTCGTCCACTTCTACACCGTCAGCCACCTGACCGCGGTGACGGCGCTCAAGCAGATGGATCCGGAGTTCGAATCGGTCGCCGCGTCGCTGAAGACGCCGTTCTACCGCACCTTCGCCCGGGTCACCGTTCCCGTCTGCGTGCCCGCGGTGCTCGACATCTCCATGTACCTGTTCCTCAACGCGATGACGACGGTCTCCGCGGTGGTCTTCCTCTATTCCTCCGACACCACCCTCGCCTCCGTCGCGGTGCTCAACATGGACGACGCCGGCGACATCGCACCGGCGGCGGCGATGGCGATGATGATCGCCTACACCTGCGCCGGCGTCCGCGTCCTGCATGTGCTGCTGACCATCGGCATCCAAAAGAGGATGCAGGCCTGGCGAAACCAATGATCCGCAGGACCGCTTCCGGTGCCCCGTCACCGGAGGCAACGAAGGGTATCCTGTTCGACAAGGACGGCACCCTCGTCGATTTTCATGCGACCTGGGGGCCGGCCTATCGCCTGGGAGCGCTTGCGTTCGCCGGCGGCGACCCCGCCCTCACCGACCGGCTGCTCGTCGCCGGCGGCTGGGATACCGAGACCGGGCGGGTCGCCGAGGGCTCCATTCTCGCCGCCGGCACCAACGCCGAGATCGCCGAAACCTGGCTGGCGGCGCTGCCCGCGGGGCGCCGTCCCGCCATCGGCGAGCGCCGATCCCGAAACCTTTCTCGAGGCCGTGTTCAACGCCGAAACGGCGCGGTCGGCCAAGCCGGTGACCGACCTGGCGGCGCTGTTCTCCCGCCTGCACGGCCGCGGGCTGGTCCTCGGCCTGGCGACCAACGACAGCCACGACGGCGCCCTCGCCACGCTGCGCCCGTTCGGCATCGTCGAGCGGCTGGCGTTCGTCGCCGGCTACGACAGCGGCCACGGCGGCAAGCCGGAGCCGGGCATGGTCGAGGGTTTCTGCGCGCAGACCGGTCTTGCACCCGGCGAGGTGATGGTCGTCGGCGACAACCTCCACGACATGGAAATGGGCCGTCGCGCCGGCGCCGGCGTGGTCGTCGGGGTCCTCGGCGGCAGCGGAAGCCTGGAGACGCTGTCGTCCGCCGCCGACTGGGTCATCGACGGCATCGCCGAGCTCGAGGACCTGCTCGACCCCGACCCCGCCCGACCGGTCAGGGAAAGATCGCCTCGAGGGTGATGGCCATCCCCGGCGGATCGAGGACAAGGGCGCCGGAGCGGACGATGGCCGTGCGGATAGCGGCCTCGCCTTCGATCCGGTGATGAACGACCACGCGGGATTTCGGATCGACGATCAGGTAGTGCCGGATCGACGTCACGCGGGCGTAATCGGCGAGCTTGGCGCCGGCGTCACGCGCCTCCGAGGACGGTGACAGCACCTCGACGACGAGGATCGGATCGACGATCCTGACCGCGTCGTCGTCGAGCGGCGGACCGCAGCGGACGAGCGCGTCCGGTTCGTAGACGGTGCGCTCGTCGATCTCCACCGCCATTCCGTCCGGATAGGCCGCGCATTCGAGACCGCCCGCCCGAACGGCGTCGTCGAGGGCGCGCCAGACGCGGGCCTTGGTCAAGGCGTGGCCCGACCGCTCCGGCGCCATCGCCACCACCTCGCCGTCGACGAGCTCGTATCGCGGGCGCTTGGGCAGCGTCGTCGCCCAGGCGATGAATTCGGCCGCCGTCAACCTCTTCCGTGGTAGACTACTCACCCTTGCTCCTCGCGGCATCGCCGCCGGTGCTAGTCCCATTCTCTCGAATTGAATCATGCCCGATTCCGGGCCGCATCGCCAGTCCCCGGTTGCCTACCGGTCACCTCTGCCGCACCTCCCAGTCCGGTGCCCGGTAGAAGGGCGCGTCGGACCGCGGCAGCGGGTCGCGGCCGCGGATCAGATCGGCCGCCCTCTCGGCGATCATGATCGTCGGCGCGTTGAGGTTGCCGGTGGTGATGCTGGGCATGATCGACGAATCCACCACCCGCAACCCGGCGACGCCGCGGACCCGGGTCTCGGGATCGACCACCGCCGTCGGACCGTCGCCCATCGGGCAGGTGCACGACGGGTGATAGGCGCTCTCCGCCCGCTCGCGCACATAGGCGTCGATCTCGTCGTCGGTCTCCACGCCCTCGCCCGGCGCCAGTTCCCTTCCGCGGTAGCGCGCGAACGCCTCCTGCTCGAAAATCTCGCGGGTCAGCCGCACCGCCGCCCGCATCTCGACCCGATCGTCCTCGTGGGACATGTAGTTGAACAGCACGCTGGGGTGGACCCGCGGGTCCGGCGAGGTGATCCGGACCCGGCCGCGGCTCTTCGAGCGCATCGGCCCGACGTGGGCCTGATAACCGTGACAGGTGGCCATGCCGGTGCCGTCGTAGGAGATCGCCACCGGCAGGAAGTGGAACTGGAGGTCGGGATACGCGACGCCGGGCCGGCTGCGGATGAAGCCGCCGGTCTCGAAATGGTTGGTCGCCCCGAGGCCGGTCTTGAACAGGATCCATTCGACGCCGATTTTCAGCCTGCCGAGCGGGTTGAGCACCCGGTAGAGGGTGATCGGCTCCCGGCATTGCTGCTGGATGTAGAGCTCGAGGTGGTCCTGCAGGTTCTCGCCCACCCCCGGCAGAGGATGGATTACCGGGATGCCGAGCCCCTGCAGGAGATCGCCGTCGCCGATCCCGGAGAGCTGGAGCAACTGCGGCGAGTTGATCGGGCCACCCGCGAGAACCACCTCGCGGCCGGCGCGGGCCCGCCGGGTCCGGCCCCGTTGCCGGTATTCGACGCCGACGGCGCGCCGGCCCTCGAACAGGACCCGCGTGGTCAGCGCGCCGGTCTCGACCCTGAGGCCGGGCCGCTTCAACGCCGGGCGCAGGTAGGCGTTGGCGGTGCTCCAGCGGCGGCCCCGGCGTACCGTCATGTCCATCCGACCGAACCCCTCCTGGCGGAAGCCGTTCATGTCCGGGGTCTCGCCGTAACCGGCCTGGACGCCGGCCTCGACGAACGCCCGCGTAGAGGGGATTGCCGCAGGTGCCGTTGCAGGTCGCCAGCGGTCCGCCGTCGCCCCGGTAGGCGTCGCCGCCCTCGGCCCGGGTTTCGGCCTTGCGGAAATAGGGCAGCACGTCGGCGTAGGACCACCCCTTGGCGCCCTCGGCCTGCCAGCGCTCGTAGTCGAGGGGGTTGCCGCGCACGTAGGCCATGCCGTTGATCGACGACGAGCCGCCGAGCACCCGGCCGCGCGGGCAGTGCATCCGCCGCCCGTTCATGTGCGGCTCGGGCTCGGTGTCGTAGCGCCAGTTGTAGCGCCGGGTGTTCATCGGGATCGACAACGCCGCCGGCATCTGGATGAAGATGCTGCGATCGCTCCCCCCCGCCTCGAGCAGCAGCACCGAGACGCCGGCATCCTCGGTCAACCGGTTGGCCAGCACGCACCCGGCCGATCCGGCGCCGACGATCACGTAGTCGAAGGTGGGAGTGTCGTCCGTCATCCTGGCCGCGATCCTACCCGATTTCGCCGCCGGGGGGCAGGGAGTGTGGCGCACCAGAGGTGTCCATCGTCCTCGCCGAAAAGGGTGCCGACCCGTGACGAGGTGGCAGCGGAGGAACCGGACCGGGCGCAAAGATTAGGAGAGAGACAGGAAGCGAACCGTTGGTGATCGCCCGTCTTCCCCTCGGTTTACCCCAGGTCGGACAACAGTTCCCTGGCGTCCTTCAGGTCGGCCGTATCGAAGGCCTCGGTGAACGAGTCGTACACCGGCGCCAGCAATTGGCGGGCCTCGTCCTTTCGATCTTGATGCAACCATAGCTTCGCAAGGCTTGTGGCGGCGCGGAGCTGCCAGGATTTCGCGTTCCGGCGGCGGGCGATATCGAGTGCCCGACGGAATTGGACTTCCGCATCCTCATGGCAATGCGCCCGTGCGGAGTATTCGCCGAGGACGCGATACACTTCGGCCTCGTAAAACCCCTCGTGGGTCGTTTCGATCAAAGCCAGAGCCTGCTCCAGAAACCGTTTTCCTATCGTTTTCTGATGCTTGGTGCCTTTTCCATAGGCCTCCGCCATGAGGGTCATGAAGAAGGGTTTTCCCCATTCCGCTCCGGTGTCTCGGTACGCGGAGAGGCTCCGTTCCATCCTACCTATCCCGCTCTTGACGTTTCCCTGCGCCACCAGCGCCCGGCCGCGGAACAGACGCGCGAATGCCGACCATTGCCCGAAGGACCTCTCATCGGACAATCGGACAGCCTCGTCCATCAGCGCCAGAACGGTTCCATACTCTCCTCGAAAGTGGTGCAGGATGGCCGCATACACCGTCGCGAATGCCAGCGAATGGGGATGGGAAACCTCCCGCGCCCAGCTTATCGCTTCTCGGCTCGCCGCCAGCGCCTGATCCGGATAACCCAACCACCAGAGCACCCAGGACTTGTGGGCGAGGCAGATCATCCGTGGGTCCTGCCCATACTCGAACGAATGCGCGCGGTGACGGAGAGGGTCATAACCGTCCAAGCCGTTGTTTAGGTGACGAAGGGCCGGTTCGAATTCGCCTCGCCATGCGTGGGTCAACCCCATGGCGACATGGCCTTCCACCAGAAAGCCGCTGTCCTGCCAGCGTCGGCCAGGCCGATGAGCTCTTGGGACAGCTCGCGCGCCGTTTCGTGACGGGCACGCAGGACGTTGAACGCCCAGATGCCCCACAAAATGGGGAAGAGCTTCGGCGAGTTGCCGATACTCAGACACAACGACCGCGCCCGACCATAAGCTTGGTCCACTTCGGGAGCGGCCCAACTCTTGGTTGCGGCGATCGGCGCTCCCAGCGACACCTGCAGCGCCAATTCCTGTTGTGATCGCTCAGGCGTGTCGGGCAGGCGTCGGACGGCTTCGATGGCCCGGGTCAGGAGCTGGATCGTCTCGGCGTTGGCACAACGCCCGAGGGCGATGTCAGCCGCTTGCTTCAGGTAACGGGCGGCCCTCAATGGATCGCGCCCCTGCTCGAAGTGGAGGGCAAGTTCGGCGGCGAGGTCGGGCGTGTTCGGACCGACGCTCCGTTCCATTTCCAGGCCGATCGCGCGGTGAAGATCCGTACGTCGCTCTGGAGACACCCCATCGTACAGGATATCCTGGTAGAGGGCATGGCGGAATTCGTACTGCCTCGGCACCGTTGCACCGGATCGCTCCGGCGCCGCCCACCGTTGCAGGAAACGACCGAGACGGCACAACGCCTCGCAGTGTTCTTCCGTCTCGACCGGATCTCGATCCAGCGCCGCTGCCACCGTTCCGGCGAAAAAGCGGGAGCCCGCGACGCTGCACGCCTCGAGGAGCCGCCGGTCGTCGAACGCGAGCAAATCCAGCTGGCGTTCGATGAAGCTACGGAGATTGTCCGGAATGCCGAGCCCCATCACCCCATTGTTTCGAACGAGGACGGGCGTTGCCGGCGTGGCCGCGGTGAGGCCTTGCGCCGACAGGTGCGCGACCATGTTGACCATGAACAGCGGGTTCCCTTCGGTGTGGCGGTAGACAGCGTGCTCGATCACGGATGAGGATTCAGGCAGGCGCGCCCGGACATACGCGGCGACGGCCGCTTCGTCGAGAGGCGGAACCCGCAGCCGTGCGCACTGGTCGCGCACCGCAAGCTCAGTCTCCAACCGGTATAGTGAGCAATCCGAGCCGTGGTCATCCTCGGGACGGGAGGTGCCGATCACCAGGAGCCGCGCCGGGCGACGGCGCCGGGCCAGGGCCGCGACCAGCTCCAGCGTCGAGGGGTCCGCCCAATGCAGATCTTCGAGCACGAGAACCAAGATACCCTCGGAGACCGGTGTCTCCAAGGCGAGGACGAGTTCTCGCAGCATTCGCTCCGGACCTCCCCCTTCGACGATCGGGCCCGAACCGTGCCGGAGATCGAGGTCGGCGAGGACGCTTGGCATTTGCTGAACCCAACTCGGCGCAAAACGGGCCAGGTGCCGAGACATCTGCCGACCCCCGGGCCCCCGGCACAGACCCTCCAAAGCGTCGAGCACGGGCATGTAGGGTTCGATGGCGCCGGACTGTTCCGAGCACTGACCGATGCCGATCAGAAGCCCCGGCATGCGCGACACCCGATGCAGGAAAAAGGTTACCAGCGTCGTTTTGCCGATGCCCGCCTCGCCCGAGACGAAGCCGATAACCCGCTCACCGTGCGAGGCGCGCTGCAGCCACTCGGCGAGTAGGGCGTGCTCCCGGTCTCGACCAACCAAGTCGACGGCGGGGTCGGACGCAAGGAGGGCCGGTGCCGAGTTCTTCCAGTCCCGTCACGCCGGATGGACTGGGGACCGCTGGCCCCCCCCGGACGGGAAGCTCGCCGATGAACCGGTAGCCGCGGCCATGGACGGTCTCGATGAAGGCCGGACGCGTGGGATTGTCGGCGAGCCGCCGCCGCAACTCGTGCACGTAGTGCTTCACCTCGCTTTCGGTGACGGTAATGCCGGGCCAGATAGCTTCCAACAGAGCGGACTTCGTCACCAGTCGGTTCGGATGGTCGAGAAAGAAGCGGAGCATTGCGAACGCCTTTGGCGTCAGCGCAATGGGCGTGGCCCCCCTCCACAAGCGCTCGTCCTCCAGATCGACCCAATAGTCCGAGGTGTTTGGGTTTGGCGAAAGAGGCATGACGGCGGTCGCTGTTGTATCGAGCGCACCGAAACGGTAGCACAGATTCCTTCTCAACGAAAAATCGACAATTTCTCAACCGCCAATTGCCCCCAAACCGTGGTATTGACGATGAAGCAGGTAGGGGCATCGCTCCAGAGGTTTTCGCTCGCAACGACGAGGTTCCTCGGAGGCTCAAAATGGGTATCGACCGCGGGTTATGGGACGAGGGTGCGGCGACGGGTATCGCGATCGTCGACGACGATCACCGGGAACTCGTCCGGCTCTATTCGGACCTGGTCGACACGATCGATCGGGAATTGGGAAAGCAGGCGCTTTTGGAGACCCTGGAGCGTCTCAGGGCATCCGTCGCCAGCCATTTTACCCACGAGGAGGCGGTGATGACGCGCCTCGGGTGTGATGACGCGTTCCTTCACAAGCAGGATCACGATCGATTTGTTCAGGATCTCGAGGACTTCAGGATAAACATCGAAGAGACCTATCGCGCGGAAGACTGGCCGGCGATCGCGAAGTATCTCAAGTATCGGTTCATTCAGCACGGCCAGAACTACGACAACCGCCTCTTCGAGCGACGCCGTTCCGCCGAAGACGCCTGACCGGAAGGACTGCTGATCGTGACCAGATTGTTGGCGCGTATCATCTCGTTGGTCATGGTCTTTGCCATACCGGCTCGGCGCAGTCGACGGGACCAACGCAAGGCGACGCGACGCTGATCGGGGAGCGATTTGCGGTCCGCGGCATAAGGGCGCTGGTTCGTCGATCCTCTGATTTGCATCGTTCAAGCGAGATTTCGGTCAGCGGCCAGACTAGGCGGGATGGAATGACGTCATGCAGCGTTCGCGTCCGGCCTGTCAGCCGATATCCGGTGATGCTGAGAGACAGCACAGTGGCCGCTGCGGATCACAGGTTCGATCGCCGCCCTCGGCGCGGGTTTTGGCCTTGCGGACATAGGGCGACACGTCGGCGTAGGACCACTCCTTGGCACTCTCGGCTTGCCAGCGCTCGAAGTCGAGGGGACGACGGGCCACGGCGGGCGACATCGGCGACCGGCGATGCGGAATCGGCGGCCGCAGTCGAGGCGGCCGCCGATCGTTGTCACATTGTTGGGGGTTGAGGGGGTGCGGCCCTTGCGGTCGTCGGTCGACGGCCGGGGCCGCGCGTTACGGTTCAGGCTTCGCCCACGGTCGCCTGCGGCCGGTCCGATGGCCGGTTCGGCATCAGGCTGCGTAGACGCCGGACGCCGTTTCGAGCCTGTCTCGCCGTGCGGCGGGCGAAGTCCCTGAGCAGTTGCGCGGTGTAGGCGCTCCGCAGGACGTGGGCGTCCTCGATCATCCGTTCGATGTCGGTCACCGATAGATCGGACATCTTGATCATCCGCTCGCTCGGCCGTATGTGCGCCGCGTTGTCCGCGGCGGTCATGTCGAATCCGTTCATGGTTCTGTCCTCCATTTCAGGGGGAAACAAGATCCGGGCGGATCCTCCCGGTCGCTGTGGCCGGCGGCGTCGCCACGTCGGGCGCCCCGCATACTGCACCGCAGCAACGCCCGTGAGATTGGACCAAAAGATCCCGTGCGCAAGTCCCGACGTGACGTCGGGCGCAACGGCGCGGGATAATCGTGACATATGCGCAACGGTTTGTGACGGTTATGTTACGATTCGCGGTCGGCGGCAGGGAGGTGCGCGCCGGCTCCGCGGCGCCTGGCACGCCCTCACCGGGTGGTCCCGCCGAGCGCCCCGCCCCCCGATCCCGTCGCCCGGCCCGAATCCACGAATTCGGGGAATGACCGACTCGGGTCTCTCGAAACATGGGGAGTTGGACGAATTCGCTGTTCCGACGAGGTCCGATGGATCAAGCTTGACTCCAACGCTGTCCAAACGGCAAACATTTCAGCTTCTCATTTTCGGGAGACGTGTCCCATGCGTACGCATCAGCAAAAAGCGCGCCTTATTCGCCTGGCGGAAGTTGTCGAAACGCGCGACGAGCCTCTCGGTGTCGGGCTCAAGCACCAATGCTGGGCCGGTATCGCTATCGAGATGGCGAAGGCCGAAGGGTTCAAGTCGACCGACTATTTCGGCCTGTCGTTCCGCGAGTTGAAGCAGAAGATCAAGTTGAACAACGTGCAGTTTCCGGAATTCCGAAACGCGGTGATGGCGACCGAAACGCGGGCCTTGGCGGCACGCTAAACGACCGTCGGATCGCGCGCGAAATCACGTACGTAGATCGTGTTCTTGGGATCATCCACATCCCTGCGCACCGGCGAAAACCGGTAGTCCCGGGCGAGCCGCAACCCGTCCTTCGTCATCGGTCGGGTGAAAACCAGCTTGGTGTGCCGCCTCTGCAGAGCCGTCACATAGCCCATCAGTTGCAAGAGAGTTGCATGCCGACCGCGTCGTCCGACGCCGCCGACGGCGCCAATATAGTACGCCGCCGGGATTTGGGTCGGCTCGCAGATGTGAGCGGCGGTGAAGGCTGCGCCCAGCAGTTCGTTGCTCTCGAGCAGGGCCCGAGCCTCGTCGGTCATCGGGAAGACACTGAAAAACCCCGCCAATTCCTGGCGAGTGCCGAATCCGCTGGAGGTGATTTTGATCACCGCCTGGATGATGTCGGGGTTCTTCTCGTACCAGGATCGAAACACCTCGAACGACGCGACATCATCCAGGATCGTCAGGATGAACGCGTACACGTTACGCAGCGCCGCAGGTTCCACCGCCGCAATGCCGTAAACCACCGAGCTGATCCGAGGGAACTTGGAGCCTGAAAACAACAGGCCGGCCAATACGATCAGCGCGATGCCGGCAATCAGCAGGATGTCGTACCAGAACGCCTGGACATCCACGTATTTGCCGAGACGGTCCGGAAAACCGCCCAATACCGCAAAGGCGCTTCCGAGCGTGAGGCTCGAAGCCGCCAAACGCCGCAGTGTGCTGCGCTGCATTTCCCTTCACCCCAAGTGAACCGCTTTCTTACCGCGAAGCGGGATCACGCTCCAGCATTTCGGCTCGAGTTCTCCCGCGTGCTCGGCGGCGGTTCCCCCGAACCGCGTCACGACAGGCCTTGCGCCGCCGATATCGTCGCCCTCGGCTGTCGCGATCCGCTGGCCCTGGACGAAGCCAAGCTCGACAAGTTCCTCCGCGTCACCCCCGGCATCAAAGCCCCCGTCGACGAAGCCGCAACGGCGCGCCCGCAAAACCTTGCCGCGGTGGTCGAGGATGCGCGCGAACGCACGGCACGAGCTCTTGCACGAAACTCGATAGCCGCCGGGCTCCGAACGCCACGTAAGGCGGAATGGCGTCGGCCTGTTCCGCCGAACAGCAAATCCGTCAGCGCGTCTCGCACGGCGATACGATCGCCGGCGAAGACGAAGCCATCGACGGGACGACCAACGTTGGAATCCCCTCTTCCGGAGGCTGGCGTGAAGCAGACAAGGGGCAACGGTGGGAAGAAGTGTGGGATGTAGCCAATTCTGGACACGCTCGCCTTTGCCTCAGGTCGCTGTAACCGGCTCCGAAATCCCAACCAACTTCTGCCGGCCACTCTGTCGCTGGTCCCGACACCAACCTTGCGACACGACCGGGTGTGATCACCGGCGGTATCTACCCACCTCACAATCGATTGTTACTGTTTTCGGTTCCCAGAAAGGGTCCCGCTGAATTCGGATTCGAGCAGGACTTCGATGAGAAGACGAACGAACACATTACGCTCATCGAGTACCGGGTACGAGTAAAGGGCACGATGCAGAGTGCACCGAGCAAACAGCAGGTCAACTAGGCGACGATGCCCCAGCAGCTGTACGCCCAGGCTCAGGCTAACCAGAACCAGAAGGAGGAGAAGTGCCTCCGACCGTGACATGGTGGGGTGTCGGTGCGTTGTTCGCGGCCAGTTGCTTCGCAAATGCAATTACATCCTGCCATGTCGTGCAGGCTGCATCGAACCAAACTTGGCTCACAATTGCATCCTTCGCCGTGTCCGACCGCTGCACATCCTTCACAGCATCCTGCACGGACCCGAGCAGGAAATTCCAGGTCGTGCGCAGGCTGTCGAGCGCGGCCTCGATCTCAGCCATATCGTTGAGCGCGATTTCGACGCTCATCGTCAGTCCTTTGAGCGTCGCGATCTGCTTTTCGTCCGATGACAGGTCTTGCTGGTCGTTCGCGATCGAAGCCTGGTAACTGGCAATTGTTGATTCGAGCTGATGGACCTTTTCCTCGGCCTCGGCGATGGTGCCCACTCCTATACCCGCAAGGATCAGCGAAACGCCCCCGGTAAATGGCGCGAGTAAAATTCCAAAAATCGTTTCCAAAATACCACGATCGCGCGCTTTTTTGGCCTTGGCGATAGCCGTGCGGTCGGCAATGATCTGCTGTTTCAGCGACTCGATCTTGGCGTTGATCGTATTGATTTCGGACAGGATTTTGACCGCCTCCGCCTGGATCCGGGCAACGGTGGTATTCATCCGGCTATAAGGCCCCTGCATCCCCTCCTCAAAGGTCTTCAACTTGGCGAGATAGGCACCGATTTGGGAAATCATGCTATTCACCGGCGCCTCGAGTGCGGTCATAGCATCGACGATCGCCTGTTTTGCAGCGTCGCTGAAATTGGCTTCCAGCTTGGCAAACAGGCCGTCTATTCGCGTTTGCTGGCCAACAAAACTCTGGCCGCAGGAAACTACCTGCTGCAAGATTTCCTGTTGGAAATAGAGAAAGCCATTTTGCCGCCACTCCAAGACCAGATTTTCAGCCGCACCCAGCTCGTCGTTGAGTTCTTTGTACCACGGCGAATTGGATGGCGTGATCGATACCTCGATCAGCGCCTGATTCGACGCATGGAGCAGCAGCATCGCCCCCATAGAGTGGGTGATTTGTTGCTCGGTTTCCGACGCGTCGAAAGTCATGGGCTGAAAATCCGGTTTGAAGTTTGATCGAATTTACGCGGCGGCTTTTTGGCCAGAATCCATCGGCAGTGTCTTGCTGGATATCTCGATTTTGCGATTGGCCAATGCGTTGGCCGAATCGGTAGCCTCGTTCCATTCTTTGATCGCGGCCGAAGTGAAAACACCTTGGACAATCACACTGATAGCGTCTTCGGCCTTTTCCAACTTAGCCACGACGCCCTGCAATTCACCCTGAAAAACAGCCCATTGGGTGCGCAGTTTCGAAAGAGTTGAAGACGCCAACGAAAGATTGCTGACCGCGCCATTGGACGCCATCGCTAGGCCCTGCAGCGCGACGATCTGCCGCTCATCGTCGGACTTTTCCTGCTGGTCCTTGGCGATTTCCTTGAACTGATTGTTGATGCGGTCCTGCATGATGCCCCAGGTGACTGCGCCCCCGATGATACCGGCGGCACCGATAAATCCACCGATGGCAAAACTCGCGCCGCCGGTCTCCGGAGCCAGTGCGATACCTACGATCAGGGCGAAAATTCCGATGGCGATGGCCGCGGCTGAATAGGCGATTGCCTTGTTTTCACCATCTATCATTGTGTGGAGGTTTTTGATGGCATTGTTCATCGCATCAATGTCGCTTTTCAACTTGATTTCCAGCGACTGGATATTGGTGGCGCCGCTGCTGAGTGCATCATGCGCCGCCTGCAGCCTTTTGCCCCACGCTTCGAGCTCGTTTGCCGTAGCATCGATCGCGGTAATCGTATCGTCGATGCCGGGAACGAGTGCCTGGGCAATCAGATTCTTGATTTCGACGACATACTGATTGTCCTTGCCCGAAGCAGAGGGATTCTTCTTAACAATGTCGAGAATCTGCGTGGTAACCGCGCTGTAGGTGGGGCCGAAATTAATGACCTGTAAGGGGATGCTTGAGGTGACTTTGGGAGCGAGCGTATCGATCCATTCATTCGCAACCGTTTTCGCATCCTCAAGCTTGGCATTGAGATCGTCGAACCAGTCGGGTTTGGGGGTCGGAGGAGTGAAGACCGTATTGACCACACCATGGCACGCCATGGTGATCAATTGGGCGGCGGTGAAGGATGTGCCAGTCTTGCCCTCGATATTGTCTTTCGCGGGGGTCATGTCATTCGCTGCTTCTGTCATTTTGTCTCTCCTTTTTCACTGGTTGCGTCGTCAAAAAATCATCGAAGTTCAAATGTGGGTTTGATGGTCGCTTTGCCGATATCAAGCGTCACGGGCTGGCCGACCTGAATGTCGGTGGCTGCGAGCTGTGCAACGAAATCGCTGATCGCCTGCCACATGACTTTGGCGGTCGGAATTGTCAGCAGGTCCAAATATTGATCGGGTTGTGCACCGGCGTTAAGTGCGTTGATCGCATCCTGCACCTTGGTTTGCTGATCGGTCCATAGTTCGATGATCGTTGGCAGTGCATCAGTCGCGGCGAGATATTTCAGCTCCAGATTATACAGGATTTGCAAGGTGCCCTTGGTAAGCGCGAGCCCCTGAGCATCGTCGCTCAGTTTGTTCTGGATCTCGGTGATCCGTCTCATCGTCGCGATCAGCTTGTCGTCATCCTTGATGATATCGTAGAAACTCTTGCCGATGGCAAAGACCGCAACGACGATACCCAACACAGGAATTGTTGCCGCAGCTCCCGCCGACCCGGCCGCATAGAGCATCGAGACCGCGCTCGACACCATCCCTTTACCGCCACTGATACTGTCGGTCGTGATCTGCGCGCCAAGGCTTTCCGCGAGCTGGTTCAGGCTGCCCAGCTCAGTAGCCAGCTGGAGCATTTGTTGTTCTTCGCCGGCGAGCGCGTCCCAGCCCTTCTGAATCGACTTGTCGATTTCAGGCAATACAGAGCTGAACGCCGAACGATGCTCCTCCAACTGGGTTTTAGCGGCGGTCGTGGTGCTCACCGCTTTCTTGAGCGCAGGCAACAACACCGCCTCCAGCAATGTTATCCATTGCTGCTTGTCACTTACACCGCCTCGTGCGACCTGCTCGGCAAAACTGTCGAAGGTCGTGATATAGTCCTTGAAATCGACCAGCACTGGCGCCCAGATGTTCGGGCGTGCGTTTGTCCAGCTACCGGAAGCCTGGTTAAGAAGCTCAACTTCCTCGCGAACGGCCGGCAGCCAATCCGGGTCTTTCGGCAGTTTGACGATTTTCAGATTGTTGGTCGTGAACGCAAAACCGTCGAGCGAAACAATGCTTTTATAGCCTTCGGTCAGGTCGTTCTTGGCTTTATTGATATCGGGCGACAACATGTTTTCAATATCCTCCTGTCATTCCCGTCGTGATCAATCGGCCTTGACGTTTAGATAGGGGTCGAAGGTCATATTCTTCCCGTCGAAAGACAGCGTGCAGCTATATTGATATTTGGCAGTTTTGCCCTGCGTTTCGACGCGGCCCGACCAGATTTGTGCGCCGCCCGGAAGTTCCGTCTGCTTTGGATTGCAAACATTATCGGTGATGATCTGTCCGGTAAAACCGGTGATCTGCGCATCGTTGCCCGGATTGACCGGTGTCACACTCCAGATGACAATCTGGCCATCGTTGCAGGCGGTGACGAGCTCTTCCTGCCCTTCGCTGCCCGAATGGAAATATTTGTTGGTATCGACAAGGTACACATTTGCACCGAGGTTCCCGCTGGAAAGCGCGCCTTCGACATCGACCACGATCAGTACGTTAATATTTTTCATATTTGCTCTCCCTGAGGTTTGCAGTTTGGATTGGCCTGACTTCAGGCGACTTTCAACGTGCCCGAAAATGACAATGGTTTTGAGCCGAGTTCGAGTGTGACTGTGTAGGGAAAGCTACCGACCGAACCTTGTGTTTCGACCTGGCCGGTCCACACGCCTTCGCCGGCCAATATATCCTGTTTCGGAACACAGCTTTTCGATGCAACCATCTGGCCGGAGAAACCCGTTATCGAAACCGAGTTGCCCGCATTCACCGGTGCCGCCCACCATGATATTTTTTGCCCGTCCTCGCAGACGGTGTGCAGATCGCTTTGTCCTTCTTGCCATGAGCCGATATATTTGTTGGTATCGACCATATACACATAGCCTTCGAGCGTACCGGCACTGAGCGCGCCTTCAGTATCGATCACGATGACGGCATGAATAATGTTCACACAGATCCCCCACCAGCAAGCGAATGACTAAGCTTGATGTCCCCATGACTGACCATACCAAACCCGGTGTTTCCACCCGGGTCGTCCTCCGCGAACGTAATATTGAAGTCACCCATGATGGGCAAGGCGTGGGCGCTGACTGGGTAGCAAACGCCGAAAATGGCTAACGAGGTGAGCATACCGAGCGTGCGCTAAGGTCTTCATGACGGGATTAGCCTTTCTGCGTTCGGTGCGCCTTCGCCCGGATCGCCCTACGCGGAGGAATAGCGTCGCTTGGTTCATAAAGTTTTGAGCAATAATCGTGCCACGATATCGATTCTAGTGTTTACAACCGCTTACAAGGGGGCGCGGACTTAACGATCCCATAAGTGTAAAAAATTTTGACAGGGCTTGGGGTCGGCCGCGCCCGCGAGCTTGACTAACCCATTTGAGTTATTTGAGAAAATTATTCAGGCATCATCATTTGATGTGTAAAAAAGTTTTGCACTCGTTTTACCCGCAGCCGGCCCACCGTGCGGACGATACACTTTTCGTCTTGTTTACAACGACATAGGGCTCCGATTCTGAAATCTGAAGTGTCAAAAATCTTTACAACATGTCCAGGGAGGACATTGTTGCGGCTAACTCCAGGTCCCCGCGCGGAGTTCGATCAAATCAGGAAGTTATTGACTGCCGAGCGTCCGAGAGCGGATCGCCCCATCGGTGCGGGTTATCCGGAGAGCGCACGGCGGTCACACCGACCGATATCAGGCCCCGTTCCACCGTTGAGCAATAGGTCAGGAGTATGTCGCCTTAGGGTCAACTGTTCCCTTTCTGGCCGCGGCTCGGTAACTTCGGTTGCCGGAGGTAGAGCCGACGAAAACTTTTGGAGAGCCGACCACCGATCGGCGTCGGTGGTTCGCCGAGGACGCAATTCTAGGACCAATATCCTTGACACTCGACTCTTTACGATATATGTTCACTGTAAGTTCTATTCTGGACGATAGGAGAGGCTTGTCCTGGTGTCGGGTATAGCGGCGGACGTTGGTTTTTGAGAACGCTTCGCGGTTTCATGAAAAATGTCTACTTTTGTTTCTTCAATTTTACCCGTCGAATCAAGGCGCTATAGCGAATTCATGTCTACTTTTGTCTACCGACTCGAAAAAGCAGTTTTCAGTAAAATCAAACACTTGACCCAAAAACATGTCTACTTTCGTCTACTTTTGTCTACCTTTCACATTCGGCGCGAAGGTGTTTCGTTTGGAATCAACGGGTTGACCGCCACGGATGCGTAACGAAGGTAGACAAAACCGCCCTCGCGGTATGCAAAAGGTAGACAAAAATCAGCCGTCAGCCGTCAGCCGTCAGGTACCAGCAAGCCGATGAAGGGGTCTTCAGCGGATTGCCGGCAAGCGCAAGTGCGCGCCCGCAGCGCAGCGAGGAAAGCCAAGCGGACGGACGTCCGCGCCCGGCGATTGAGGGCATTCAGGTGAGCCCAGTCATGGGTTCGCCGGGATACTCCCGGCGCCGGCCTCGGCTACAGTTCGCCGCCGGGGTGGTCGAGGGCCTCTTCGGTCAGTTCGCGGGTGATGACGGCGTAGGCGTCCTCGACCGTGTCGACCTTGTGGAACAGCTCGAGGTCCTTCTCGGCGATGGTGCCGTGCTCGACCATCGCCTCCAGGTTGACGACCTGGTCCCAGAAGGCGCGGCCGTACAGCACGATCGGCATCTTCTTCTTCAGCTTGCCGGTCTGCACCAGGGTCATCACCTCGAAGAACTCGTCCAGCGTCCCGAAGCCGCCGGGGAACGCGACCAGCGCCTTGGCGAGGTAGACGAACCAGTATTTGCGCATGAAGAAGTAGTGGAACTCGAACTCGAGGTTGTGGGTGATGTAGGGGTTGCCCCGCTGCTCCTTGGGCAGCGAGATGGTCAGCCCGACGTTGAGGCCCTTGGCCTCGGAGGCGCCGCGGTTGGCCGCCTCCATGATCCCCGGCCCGCCGCCGGTGCAGACGACGAACCGCCGGCGCTTCTGCTCCAGGCCCTTCGACCACACCGTCAGCCGGCCGGCGAGTTCGCGGCACTCCTCGTAGTACCGGGACATCCGGAGGTCGCGCTCGGCGGTCTTGACGTCGCCGCCGCCGGCCCGCGCCGCGTCCAGCCGGGCCTCGGCCTCTTCGCGGGAGATCAGCCGCGCCGAGCCGAAGAAGACGATGGTGTCGCTGACATTGAGCGCTTCGAACCGGGACTCGGGATGCAGGTACTCGGCGAGGATGCGGACCGGCCGGGCATGGCTGCTGCCCATGAACCCCTTGTTGACGTATGCCTTTTCAATCGAAGGGTGGTCGTTGGTCATGGTCGGTCCTGATCCTGGGCGGGGCGGGCGTGCGGTACGGGCGACGCCGGCGCCGCTGTTCTAGCCGAGAGCGGCCTGTCAAATCGTTAAATGGGTGAGATCGGAAACGAGCGGGGTGCCGTCGGGAAACGGGCTCTGCTCGCCGGGCGGCACCCGGCCGAGGAACGGAAGCCCGGTGGCGGTGGCGGCCCGGTAGTCGGTCATCGTATCGCCGACGAACAGGACCCGGTCGCGCTCGAGCCCGTGCTCGGCGAGAAGTTCGAGGATGATCGGCTCCTTGACCGGCGGCGAGCCGCGCACCGAGACGAAGTAGCCGTCCATCCCGCGCCTGGCGGTGATCCTTCTCAGCTCCTCCTCGGGGGTGCCGGAGATGACGAACATCGGCAGGTGGCCGCAATGGGCGTCGAGAAACGCCTTGGCGCCGGCCACCCAGTCGGCGGCGACCACCGCGTCCTCGACGAGGGTGGAAAACCGGCGGCCGAGCACCGCCATCTCGTCCGACGTCACCTCGATGCCGAGGAAGGTCTTGTGGCAGTGGCGGATCTTCTGGCGCCGGGAAATGCCGCCGTGTTCCAGGTGATGGGCGACGACGTTGTCGACCACCTCCGGGCCGTATTCCTTGTACATCTCGACGAAGGCCACGGTCTTGATGTTGGACGACTCCGCCAAGACCCCGTCGAAATCGAAAAACACCGCGTCGTACGCCCTCATCCCCGCCGTGCCCCCTTGGTTGTTCCGTGATCGGCCGCGACGCCGTAGAACGCCGCGCATTCCGCCTCGCGCCCCCGCACCACCCGCCGGCCGGCCAGACGGCCGCGCCCTTCGGTCACCACCGTGTGCTGTCCCTCGCGATGATCGCCGTCGTAGAAGAAGATGACCACCCAGTCGTGGGTGCGGCCAAGCTCGTGGGCGCGGGCGGTGTTGGAGAACAGCGCGGTGAAGTGCCACCCCTGGCGGTCGGTGTGGAGGATCGGCAGCCAGGCCTTGCCTTCCGGATTGAAGCGCCGGGGCGCCACCGTCGGCAGATGGCCGGCCGCCGCCTTGTCGCGGTACGCCTCGTCGACGGCGAGGATCAACGCCACCGGTGGCGACGTTCCCGTCTCGGTTCGTGCCCGCCGCACCCGGCCGCCGACGCGACCGAGCATCGTCGCCAGGGCCGCGGCGACCGCCCGGATCCGGCGGCGCCCGAAGCCCGGAACCGTGGCCAGCCGGCCATCGTGGGCGGCGGTTTCCAGCGCCTCGAGGGTGTCGATGTCGAGCCTCTCGTGCACCCGGTGCGCCAACCCCGGACCGATGCCCGGCACGGTCCGCAGCAACGCCTCCGGCTCCGCCCCGCCGCGCAGCCGGTCGAGCTGGCTCCAACGGCCGGTACGCAGCATCTCGCGCACCGCCGCCGCGATCGAGTCGCCGATGCCGGGCAGGGCGACCAGCCCGTCGACCCCCCGTGTTTCGAGAATTTCGCCGAGGTCCTCGTCGAGGCCGGAGACGGTGTCCGCCGCATGCCGGTAGGCGGCGACCCGAAACGGCGAAGCGTCCTGTTGTTCGAGCAAGATGGCGACCTCTTCGAGTTGTTCGGCGATTTGCAGGTTGAGCTGCGAAGGCATGGGCGACGGCTGGCAGACCTATGCTCGTGGCCCGGCACGGACCGGCGCCTCGGCCCCGGGGTCGTCCCAGCGCGCGGCGGCGACGTCGTCCGCGTCCCGGGCCTCGACCCAACGGGCGCCTTCCGCGCCCTCCTCCAGCTTCCAGAACGGCGCCTTGGTTTTCAACCAGTCGATCAGGAACTGACAGGCATCGAACGCCGCCTGGCGGTGGGCCGAGGCGACGGCGACCAGGACGATGCGGTCGCCCGGCTCCAGCCGCCCGTAGCGGTGGACGATCAGCGTCCTCTCCAGCGGCCAGCGGGCGAGCGCCTCGGCGTCGATGTCGGCCAGCTGCTTTTCGGTCATCGCCGGGTAATGTTCGAGGGTCATCGCCCCCACCGGGGCGCCGCCGGCAATGTCGCGGACCAGGCCGACGAAGACGCAGAGCCCGCCGACGCGGTGATTGTCCGCGGTCAAACGCTCCATCTCCGCGCCGACATCGAAGTCCTCGCGCTGCACCCGGATCACGGTCTACCCTCCGGTCACCGGCGGAAAGAACGCGACCTCGTCGCCGGCGCCGACCGGATGGTCGAGAGCGGCGAATTCCTGGTTGACCGCCACCCGCACCGCCGCCAGATCGGCGAGCGCCTCGGCCGGTCCGCCGCCCCGCCCGCGGATCCACGCGATCAGGCCGGCGACGTCGCGGATGGTGTCGGGGGGAGCCACGTCCTCCTCGCCCAAACCGGCCTTTTCGCGCAACCAGGCGAAATACAGCACTTTCACGGCATCACCTCGTTCAAAACCGACCGGTGTCCCTGGCCGGGTCCGCCCGCTCGAGAGGCTGGGAGCCGGTGTAAGGGTCCGTGGGCCGCTTGGGGGCGTCGTCGGAGCCCATGTGGCCGATCCCGGCGCGCAGGTAGTCGTAGCCGGTGATCAGGGTCAGCGCCGCCGCCGCCCACAACCCGCCGATGCCCACCGCCGTCGTCGTGATCACGCCCCAGGCCGGTCCCGCCTCGCCGACCAGCAGGAACCCGATCGCCAACATCTGTATGGTTGTCTTCCACTTGGCGAGCCGGGTAACCGGCACGCTGACCTGCAGCTCCGCCAGGTGTTCGCGCAGCCCGGAAACCAGAATCTCCCGGCAGAGAATCACCGCCGCGGGGAGAATGTTGATGCCGGTGACCCGGTCGATCCCGACCAGCATCAGCAGCACCGACGCCACCAGCAGCTTGTCGGCGATCGGATCGAGAAAACGGCCGAAACTGGACTGCTGCTGCCAGGTGCGGGCGATGTAGCCGTCGAGAAAGTCGGTGATACAGGCGTACGCATAGACGCCCAAGGCCAGCCAACCGCCCCACGGCGCCTCCGCCAACAACAGCAGGCAGACGACCGGAATGGCCACGATACGCGACAGCGTCAACACGTTGGGCAGGTTGGTTTGCATCGTTCTCCCAAAACACCGGCACCCAAAAGACCGGCGACAGCCATTCTAATGCTCGGTATGGAACCATTCATAGATTTTATTGGCGATCGACCGGTTGATCCCCTCCACCGCCTCGAGATCGGCGCGTCCGGCCTGGGCGACGGCGCGGAGCGAACCGAAGTGGTGCAGCAGCGCCTTCTTGCGGCGCGCGCCGATCCCGGCGATCTCGTCCAGGGGCGAATGCTTGAGCCGGGCCGAGCGCCGTGCGCGGTGGGTTCCGATGGCGAACCGGTGGGCTTCGTCACGCAACCGCTGAAGGAAATGGAGAACCGGATCGCGATGGTTCAGGACCAGGGGCCGGCGACCGGGAAGGAAAATGCGCTCCCGGCCGGCGTTGCGCTCGGGTCCCTTGGCGATAGCGGCGACGGCGACGTCCGTCACCCCGAGCGTCTCGAAGACCTGGAGCGCCACGCCGAGATGGCCGGCGCCGCCGTCGACCAGCACCAGTCCCGGCCACTGGCCGCGGGCGCGCTCCGGATCCTCCTTCAACGCCCGCGCAAACCGGCGGGTCAGCACCTCGCGCATCATCGCGTAGTCATCCTCCGCGGCGGCCTTGGCTCCGTCGCCGCGGATGGTGAACTTGCGATAGGCGTTCTTGATCAGGCCTTCGGGCCCGGCGACGACCATCGCCGCGACCGCCTCGGAACCTGAAACATGGCTGTTGTCGTAGACCTCGATCCGCTCCGGCGGATCCTCCAGATCGAGCGCCTGAGCGAGGCCTTCGATCAGCCGGCGCTGCGACGCGCTCTCGGACAGGCGGCGGCCGAGTGCTTCGCGGGCGTTGTTCAGCGCATGAGCGATCAACTTCAGCTTGCCGCCCCGCTGCGGTGCGTTCACCCGGATCCGCCGCCCTGCGTGCACCGACAGCGCTTCGGCGATCAGTCCGTGGTTGGGCAGGCGGTGGCTGACGAGGATCAGCGGTGGCGGTTTTCGATCGGCGTAGAACTGGCCGATGAACGCCTCCAGCACCACCTCGACCGGTTCTTCCTGGGCGTGGTTGGGAAAGTACGCCCGGTTGCCGTAATTGCTTCCGGCGCGAAAGAAGAAAACCTGAACGCAGGTCTGGCCGGCGTCCTGGTGGCCGGCGATCACATCGGCCTCGCCGATCCCGCCGAGATTGATGTCCTGATGGGACTGCACCGCGGTCAACGCCCTGATCCGATCCCGGTACCCGGCGGCCTCCTCGAACGCCAGGGCCTCGCTGGCCTGTTCCATCCGTTCGGCCAGCAAGCGCTGGATCCGCTGGCTGTCACCGCGCAGGAAAGCACGGGACTGGGCCACCAGTTCGGCGTACTCGGATTCATCGATGCGGCCGACGCACGGCGCCGAGCAGCGCTTGATCTGATGGAGCAGACACGGCCGGGTGCGGGCGGCAAACACCGAGTTGGCGCAGCTACGAAGCAGAAACGCCCGCTGCAGCACCGCCAGCGTCTGGTTGACCGACCACGCCGACGCAAACGGTCCGAAGTAGTCGCCCTTGCGCGACTGCGCCCCCCGGTGCTTGAGCACCTGCGGATAGGGGTGGTCGGTCGTCACCAGGATCGACGGAAACGACTTGTCGTCGCGGAGCAGGATGTTGTAGCGCGGCTTCAGCCGCTTGATCAGGTTGGCCTCGAGCAGCAGCGCCTCGGCCTCGGTATGGGTGGTCAAGAACTCCATGGCCGCGGTCTGCGCGACCATGCGACGAATGCGCACCCCGAGACGATCGACCTTGGTGTAGCTGGCGACCCGCTTCCTGAGGTTCTTGGCCTTGCCGACGTAGAGGACGTCACCGTCGGCATTGATCATCCGGTAGACGCCGGGAACCGACGGCAGCGTCCGCAGGTGATCTTCGATGACGCGGTGGCCGGTGGCCGGAGAGGTCGACGCGTCCGAAGAGGTGTCGGACCGGGTCTTCGTATCCATAACGACTATTTGATCGGTTGCCGCCGCCCGGTCAACGCGAGACACCGGAACAATGTCGCGGCCCACCCCACCGCTCTCGTCTCTATCCACCGTTTTTGTGGACAAGTCTGTTGAAAATTTCGCGCGATCCACCGCTGGCGCCCGCAATTGCGCTCTTTTCTAGAGTTTGCCCATCAAATGAGCAATTTAATAACTTTTTGATTTTATTTAAGAATCTCAAATATCGCGGGAATCCGAGCATACGCATGCCCATTCTGCCCCGTTTGCGGGGGACCGTCAGGTGCGCGGAGCCCCGTTGTGTACAACTTCCGGAAGCCGAAAATCCCAACCTGGGAGAAGCACGCGAGTGCGGCATACAACCGCTCGCGCACATTTTGCGCCTCTGGACCGGGTCGGGCGGCGGCGCGCCGACCGAACCCTACGGCGTCGTCGCGAACCGCTCGATCTCGACTCCGACACTGGTGGCGTCGGGAAAAACGTCCAACTTTTCCACCCGCACCCTGACGGAGCGGACCCGCCGATCGGCAAGGCACGATCCGGCGATCTCCTCGGCCAGGGTTTCCACCAGGTTGATATGACCACGCTCAACGATCTCGCGTACGTCGGTGACGATCTTTTCGTAACAGACGACGCTGGAAAGGTCGTCGTTGAGTTTGCGATCCTCCTGCACCGCCAGATCAAGATTGATTCTCACCCGCTGCGTGGCCTTGTGCTCGTGACGATGCACCCCGATCGAGCATGACAGCATCAGGTCGTGGATGAAGACATGCCGCAGGGCGCTGCGGGCGTCGGCAATACGCAACGGGTAAACGACAGTCGCGGGATCGGCGGTCATTGGGATCCCTCCTGTGGCACTGATACCGATGGCCCTCGATACAAGTCCACGGCTCACTCCTCGAGCACCGTACTGGCGCCCCGGTGGCCCCAGCCCAGGTGCTGCCCACCATCGACGGCGATCATCTGCCCTGTCATCGATGGCGCGTCAAGAATGAAACGCACGGCGTCGCAGATTTCGCGTGGCATGACTTGGCGTTTCAAGGGCAGCATAGACCACTGACGGGAAAACTGCTCGTCCGTTTGCCTGGAACTGGGCAGAGTGGGTCCCGGTCCCACGGCGTTGACCCTGATCCTCGGCGCAAGAGCCATCGCCAGGGTTTGGGTCAATGCCCACAGGGCCGCCTTGCTGACGGTATACGAAGTGAAGTGAGGCGTGAGGTTCAGCACCCGCTGATCGAGAATATTGACCACGTTGCCCGGCTGGTCTTCGGGCAACTGCCGGTGGACCGCCTGAGTGAGGATGAACGGAGCCCTGAGGTTTACCTGCATATGCAGGTCCCAGGACTTGCGCGTGACGCTATCGGGCTTGTCGTCCTCGAAGACCGAAGCGTTGTTGATCAGGCACGTAATCGGCCCCAAGGCCGCGGCCGCCGTTGCGACCACCGCCGCCGTCGCCTCCTCGTCGCGGAGGTCGGCCCGAAGTGCTACGGCCCGACCGCCCCGGCCCTCGATTTCGGCGGCGAGATCGCGAGCGGCTCCCTCGGACGTATGATAGTGAACCGCGATCGGCCAACCATGCGCCGCGAGATCGGATGCGATCGCCCGGCCGATACGCCGGGCCGCGCCGGTAACGAGGGCCACTCCTGGAGACACGTCCTGCATGCTCGGAGAATGAATAAACGAAGATCCGGAATCAAGGCATCCGATGCTGAGAGGCCGCCGGTCTACCCGACCCGCGCGGAGAGGTTGGCCGGTCCAAGGACCAGAAGCGCGATGTAAGCTCCATAGACGACGAGAAACGCGACGCCCACCGGCCGGCTGAGACGGAGACCGAAGATCAGAAAAGGCAGAAACGCCGCCGTCGCCACCAGCATCACCCAGATGTCGAAGGTTCTGATCTGCTCCGCCACCGTGAGCGGCGTCACCAACGCCACCGTTCCCCCGACGCCCAGAATATTGAACAGGTTGCTGCCGACGACATTGCCGATCGCGATGTCCGAGTGGCCGCGGATGGCGGCGACCACCGAGGCCGCCAGTTCGGGCAGCGACGTGCCGACGGCAATCAACGTCAGACCGATGACCGTCTCGGAAATTCCGGCCGCGCGGGCCACGGCGACGCCCCCCTCGACCAGCATGTCGGCACCGAAAATGATGCCTGCGAGGCCGCCCGCGACCGCCAACCATGCCAACCACGGTGCCCCGGGGATCCCCTCGATCTCCTCGGCTTCCTCGCGAAGGCTGTCAGCCGCCGAGTCGCCGGGCCCCCTGACCTCGCGCCAATAGGAGCTTCCCAGAAATCCGAGCAGCATCGCCACCATCACCACGCCTGCGGTTCGGCCGATCGTCCCGCTCCAGACGAGCCCGGCGAACAGGATGCTGCTCATGACGAGAATGGTCGTGTCATGGATCAATGGCCGGCTTCGTCCGTCGATCGGCGACAAAAGAACCGTGGTCCCCATGATCAACAGCAGATTGGCGATGTTGCTGCCGACGATGTTGCCGACCGCGATATCCGGCGCACCGGATATCGCGGCATCGAGGCTGACCACCAGTTCCGGCGCCGACGTCCCGAAGGCAACCACCGTCATACCGATGACCAGGGGCGAGACACCGAAGCGGCGGGCGACAGCGGCGGCGCCGCGCACCAGCACTTCCGCGCCCCCAAGCAGCAGAACAAAACCGACGGTTACCTGGACGTACATCATGCGGCCGTTTCCGCGGGCTGTGTCGGCCGCGCCGGAAAACGAGGGCGGGGCCGTCGGGAAGTTCACCTCTCCTTTGCCACGCGCACCCGTGACGGCGCAAGAACCGAGGCCGTTATCCCCTTGTCACCCGATCATTTTGCGCCAGATGGCGGAATTCGGCGACGATGCGCTCGTAGAGTCGACGCTTGAACGGCACGGCGAGCGCCGGCAATTCTTCGAGCGGCGCCCATCGCCAAGCCTCGAACTCCGGATGACCACTGGCGTCGAGGTCGATGTCGGCGTCGGCGCCGTTGAACCGAAGGGCGAACCAGCGCTGCTTCTGACCACGGTACTTGCCGCCCCAGACCCTGCCCACGAGATTCTCGGGCAGGTCGTAGCGGAGCCAGCCGGACGATTTGGCGACGATCTCGGCGTTATCGGTGCCGATCTCCTCGGCCAATTCGCGAAGTACCGCCTTGCGCGGCTTCTCGTCCGCGCGGACTCCCCCTTGAGGCAATTGCCACGCGGCGCCGGGCGTATCGATTCGGCGGGCGACGAGAACCAGACCGTCGCCGTTGAACAGCACCGCTCCGACCCCTTTCCTGTACGGTAGCTTTTCCGGTTTCTTCGCGGTCATGGCATGAACTGCGCGTCGGCGACGGCGGTTACCGGAGCCAGGACCAGTCCCCTCTCGCCCAGTGTCGCCGCCCACGCCTTCAGCCGCTCGAGAGTCACCGGATAGGGACGGGCGATCGCCACCGCCACGGCCCGTTCGCGGGCGATATCCTCCAGCCGGGCCAGTTGCCCGTCGATCGCCGCTTTCGACGGAACATCGTCGAGAGAGAGATCGGCCAGTGCCCGCGGCAACCCGATTTCGGTCGCCACCAACGGCGCGACGCTTTTGGCGGATTCCGTCCCCTCCACATACATCAGTCCGCGGTCACGCAACGCCAGCAGAACCGGGCGAACGCTGCCGTCGTCCATGTTGAACTTCGAGCCCATGACGCCGATCACGCCGACGTAGCCGGCAAATCGACCGAGCAGGAACTCGAGCCGACCGAGGTTTTCCTGCGGCGACAACGAAGTGAGCAGGGCGTAAGGTCCCGGATCTTCAAACGGAAACTCCGCCGACTCGAGGGGTACCGACAGCAAAACTTCATGGCCGAAGCGCCGTCCCATCCTCGCCCAGTGCTCGCCTTCCTCCGCATAGGGAGTGACAGCGAGGGTGACCGGCGCCGGCAGGCGCTGGATGGCGGCCTCGGTGGCGACTCGCTCGAGGCCGAGCCCGGTAACAATCACGACAACACGTGGGCGGTCGTCGCCGCTGTCGAAGGCGCTGGCATACACGCGCCACGGCTCCCGACCATCCTCCGAGATCCTGGGCAACGGGCCGGACGCTCCCGGCTCGAGGAGGGACGGATCAGGCCCCTCATCCGGCAACTCGCCGCGAACCGGTTCGGGGCTGCTCGCCGGTGTCGTCGCCTTTGTCGATGTCGTTTCCTGCGCCGATACTCGGGCGGTGTCCGCCGGGAGGGTCAGGAGAGGCGCCGCTTCCGCCGGGGCCTTCGGTGGCATTTCGAGTTCGACGACCACGTCGGGCGTCCGGTTCTCGCTCCCGGTGGACAGCCACCAGCCGAAACCGGCGGCAAGCGCCAGACCGACGCCCCCTGCGACCGCCCTCAGCAAGCGGCGTTTCCCACTTCGTGAACCGGTCGCACCGGCAACCGGTTCATTGCTGGACCGTTTCAAGACTGCCGCTCCGGCAAACCCAATTCGGCGAGAGCGGGTGCTATTTGTGCGAAGCCGCCATCCTCTCCGAGAACAGCGACAACCCGCGGACCAGATCCAAGGCCCGAACCAGCTGGTAGTCTATGGCCTCCGTTTTGCCGGCCTCTTCGTCCCCCGACACCTTGTCGTTACCGCCTCCGCCCGGTTCTTGAGCATCTTCACCGTTGTCATTCTCGAGCGCACCCCGCAGATCGGCCTCCCGACGCCGTTTCGGCTGATCGATCTTTTCGATGCGCGCCTGCTCGACAACGATATCCGGCTCGATCCCTACCGCCTGAATCGAGCGCCCCGAAGGCGTGTAGTAGCGCGCCGTCGTCAGCCTCATCGCGCCGTGGCCGGAGACCGGTATGATCGTCTGCACCGAGCCCTTGCCGAAAGACTTGGTCCCGAGCAGGATTGCCCGGTCGTGATCCTGGAGGGCCCCAGCGACGATTTCCGACGCCGACGCCGATCCGGCGTTGATCAGAACAACAATCGGCAAACCATCCGCGAGGTCGCCCGGACGGGCGTTGAAGCGCTGCGCATCCTCCGGCTTGCGTGCACGGGTCGAGACGATCTCTCCCTGATCGAGGAAATCGTCGGAAACCGCGACCGCCTGGGACAGCAAGCCGCCCGGATTGTTGCGTAGATCGAGCACGATTCCCTGAAGTTCGCCGCCCGCCTCTTCCTTGAGCTTTTCGATCTCTTTGGTGATGCCCGAGTTGGTTTGCTCGTTGAACGAGCTGATGCGGAGGTAACCGACCTTCCCTTCGAGCCGGGATCGCACCGAGCGGATCTTGATGACGGCGCGGGTAATCGTGACGTCAAAAGGCTTCTGGTCCGACCTGCGGATCGTCAGCACAATGTCCGATCCGATCGCGCCACGCATCTTTTCGACGGCGTCCGACAGCGACATCCCGAGCACCTGCTCGCCGTCGAGATGGGTGATCAGGTCGCCCGGCTCGATACCGGCCTTGGCCGCGGGCGTCTCGTCGATGGGCGACACCACTTTGACCAGCCCGTTCTCCATGGTCACCTCGATGCCGAGGCCACCGAACGAGCCGTGGGTCTGGACCTTCATGTCCTGGTAACTCTTGGCGTTGAGGTACCCGGAGTGAGGATCCAAGGACGACAGCATGCCGTTGACGGCAGCCTCGATCAGCTTCTCATCGCTGGCTTCTTCGACGTAGTCCGCACGGACCCGCTCGAAAACGTCACCGAACAGATTGAGCAACTCGTACGTCTCGGCCTGACTCGCCTTTTCCTCGGCCGCTCGTGCCGCGGGAGAGATCAGGAATGCCGCCACCGCGGCCAACAGCAGGAATCGAACGTTCATCCACTTACCTTTGCTTCGCTTACCGCAAACCACGGGAGGGGGTCGACTGGCCGGTTGTTCCGCCTGAGTTCAAGATACAGGTTCGGCTTGCCGTCGTCAGGGTATCCCATCACACCCACCGGTTCACCGCCGAATACAAGCTGGCCGATGACAGCATCGATCCGTTCGAAGCCTGCCATTAAACTATGATATGCCTCACCGTGCTCGATGATCAAGAGTTGGCCATAACCGCGAAACGGACCGGCGAACGCGACACGGCCTTCATGAGGGGCAACCACCTGCGCGCCCGGTCGGGTTTCGATGGTGATCCCCTTGCTGATCAGGCCGGAGTCGCTTTCCTCCCCATATCGTCCGACAACACGACCGACGACGGGAAACGGAAGCGTGCCGCGGGATTTGGCGATTGGACGACCGCTCTCCGGCGGCGGCGTCAGAACCAGTCGGAGAGGCGACGGCATTGCCGTTTCTTCTTCGGATGGAGGCAACCGGTCGCCGGTCGGCGGACCAAGGCGCACAAGCAGCTCCCGCAGGTCCTTCGCCTCACTCGATAGGCGGCTGATACGGGCGGCCGCGTCGCGGCTGTCGACCGCGGCCCGTCGCTGCAGTTCGGCCGTTCTCGCCAATAATCCGTCCAGCCGCAGACGTTCGGCTTGGAGCGCGGCGGTCGCGGTCCTCAACTCCAGGCTCCGAGCGGCTATGGAGCGTCTCGCAGTCGCCAGACCTTCCAACTCCGCCCGCAGCCGGCCCGCGCGCCGTTTGATTTCGCCGACCGAGGCGCGCAGCACTATGCCGCCCCGCACCGTGTCCGCCGGGCTTAGCGGCTGGACGATGATCGCCGCCGGAGGAAGGCGGGACAGTCGCGTCAGCGCCGATAGCACATTCGCCATCTGCCGCCGGTCGGCGGCAAGTCCCGACGCTTTCTGCGTTTCCTCCCGGGTCAACTGCGCGAGCCGTGCTTCCAGACGGGACATCTCCGCCTCGCCGGCATGGATCGCTGTCGCACTGGCCACCTTCTCGCGGCGCAGTCGGTCGACCTCCTCCGCAAGCTTGGCGGCTTTGCGATCGAGGTGCCGATGCGTGGCCCGGTCCTCTTGGATGGCCCGCTCGACGCCCTCCAATCTCTTGCCCGCCGCTTCGGGGTCGGCTGCCAGCGACGCCGCGGCCGCCAGCAACAAAGCCACCGCCAACACACCGGTCGACGAGGGAATCGACACCGCCCGCCCGCGCTGCGAAGGACTGGCCACAATCTTCCCGGCTACTTGAACTCGACCATGCTGTCGTCCCACATCTCCGGCGCCTCGTATCCGAGCAGGTTCACCATGGTGGCGGCGAGGTTGCTGAGTCCGTAGTCGTTGCCGAAACGCAGGGCGACCGCGCCATCGGTCTGATTGTCGTAATAGATCAGCGGGACCGGGTTGAGCGTGTGGCTGGTCTTGGCCCTGAACGATCCGTCCGGTTTGGTCTTCGGTTGACCCGTCTTCTTGTCGACCTCGAACATCTCGTCGGCGTTGCCGTGGTCGGCGGTGATCAGCACCACCCCGCCCAGGGCGTCGACCACCGGCAGCAGTCGTCCCAGTGCCAGATCGACGGCCTCGACCGCGATCAGCGCCGCCTGATAGATGCCGGTATGGCCGACCATGTCGCCGTTGGCGTAGTTGACCCGGGCGAACCGGTACTTTCCGGTCTTCAACCGGGCGATCAGCTCATCGGTGATCTCCGCCGATTTCATCCACGGCCGCTGCTCGAACGGCACCACGTCCGAAGGGATCTCGACGTAGTCCTCGAGCTTGTCGCTGAACTTGCCGCTGCGGTTGCCGTTCCAGAAATAGGTGACGTGACCGTATTTCTGGGTCTCCGAGATCGCCAGCTGGGTTACCCCCTCTCCGCTCAGATACTCGCCGATGGTGTTGGTGATGTGCGGCGGCGGAACCAGATACCGCTTCGGAATATGGAGATCGCCGTCGTATTCGAGCATGCCGGCATAGGTCACCTTCGGCCGGCGAACCCGGTCGAACGGCTTGAAATCGTCTTCCTCGAAGGCCAGCGAAATCTCGATCGCCCGATCGCCGCGGAAGTTGAAATAGACGACGCTGTCGTTGTCCTCGATCCGGCCCACCGGTTCGCCGTCCTCGGCGATGACGAACGGCGGCAGATCCTGGTCGATCACCCCCGGGTTCTGATCGCGAATGGCGTTGATCGCCTCGACGGCTGACGCGAAGAAGGGTCCTTCGCCGAGAACATGGACATGCCAGCCGCGTTCGACCATGCTCCAGTTGGCCTCGTAGCGGTCCATGGTGATGTTCATCCGACCGCCGCCGCTGGCGATCCGGGCGTCGAAGTCGTCGTCTCGAACCTCGGCGAGAAAAGCCTCGAACGGCTCGACATAGTCGAGGGCCGACGTCTCCGGCACGTCGCGGCCGTCGAGGAGAATGTGGACCCGGACCTTTCGTTGCTTTTCTTGCTTGGCCCTCAGGATCATCGCTTTCAGGTGGTCGATGTGCGAATGGACGTTGCCGTCCGAGAACAACCCCAGGAAATGCAGTGTCGAATTGTGGTCCTTGGCGTTGGCGATGATCTCCTTCCACGCATCCTTCTCGAAGATCTCTCCGGACGCGATCGCTTCGCTGACCAGGGCCGCGCCCTGATGGTAGACGCGGCCGGCGCCGATGGCGTTGTGGCCCACCTCGGAGTTGCCCATGTCGTCGTCGCTGGGCATCCCCACCGCTTTTCCGTGCGCCTTCAGGGCGATATGGGGATATTTCTTGAACAGCCGGTCGAGAACCGGCGTATTCGCTTCATGAACCGCGTTGCCGACCGTGTTGCTGTTGAGGCCAACTCCGTCCATCACCACCGTGACAACCGGGCCTTTCAACCCACCAAATTTCGCATGTTTCTTTAGCATCATCCTCTCCGGAGCTGTCATGAGTGGGGCTCTGAGCCATTCCTTGCAGAATTGTTCGATCGAGTTTGCGATCGCGGCGCACGAACTTGTTCGGATTCTATCCCGCGGAATTCCTGACACACCTGCCGCAAGCCATCGGTAAGGGGCGCGGACGGCGGCGATACTAACCTCTCTCGCCCTTCACGACTAGGGCCTGTGGACAATTAGGATCGTGACGGGAGGGAGGCTCGTCGCCTGTTGAATTGGACGAGGACTACCGGGCAGCGGCGGCCCGATTTCCCGATCCGCTCCGCCGCGAACTTCCGCCGCGCGCGTTTGCGATCACGGTATCGAGCGCGTCCGACAGGGTCGGCCGCTCTTCGCGATAAAGCACACCGAGGCCGGGACAATCGGTGCGGACCGCCTCGGCCATCGCCGCCATGACGTTCGAGCTGTCGTGGTTCTCGGGCAGGGGGCGGACCTGCATGTCCAGGTTGGTGTAGGTCTTGGTGGTCTTGTCGAAGGTCACGCAGGGCGAGAGGATATGAAGGTAGGAAAATCCCCGGTGAGCGATCGCCTGGGCGATCATCTCGCTCAGGTGATGGGGATCGCCCGCATACCCCTGCCCCACCCAGCTGGCATCATAGGACAGCAGCATCATCAGCGGGTTCAACGGCCGGTCCTGGTTCTCGTAAGGCGAGGTCGTGGTCTTGAAGCCGAGGACCGAGGTCGGCGAGGTCTGGCCCTTGGTCAGACCGTAGATGCCGTTGTCGAACACCAGGTAGGTCATGTCGACATTGCGCCGCGCCGCATGGGGAATGTGGGCGCCACCGATGGCGAATGCATCACCGTCGCCGCCGACCGCAATCACCGTCAACGCATCGTTGGCAACCTTGATCCCGGTGGCGACCGGCAAGGTCCGCCCGTGCAGCGTATGGAATCCGTAAGCGTCGAGAAAGAACGGAAATCGCGATGCGCACCCGATCCCGGATACCACTGTAACGTCCTTCTGGGGGATGCCAAGGCGGTTGAGGGCCGCGGTGACTCCCTCGACGATGCTGAAATACCCGCACCCGGGGCACCATGTCGGAAGCGATTTCGAGCGATAGCCCAGACGCCCACTCTCGCGCACTTCCTTAAGCTTTTCCTCGAGATAGACGGGTTTTCTGAGATCGCCCATGACCTAACCTTTCCTTGCCGGCACCGTCACTCGGCCGCCATCGGCCGGGCTTTCCTGGCCAAGCTTCGTATCGAGTTCAGGATATCATCGACGGGCATCGGAACGCCCGGCACCCGGTTGAGCCGCGTCACCGCCCTGGGAACCGCCGCGGCGACCAGATTGGCGAATTGCCCCTCGTAGTTCAGCTCCGGGATCAACACTTCAGCGCAATCTTCGAAAAACTCGGCGATCGGCTTGACCGGTAGCGGTGACAGCATCACCACCTTCATCGCCGAGCACCGTATTCCTTCCTCCTGGGCGATGAGCATCGCCTCGAGGATTTCGCCGAAGGTCGAGCCCCACCCGAGAATCCCGACGTCGACGGGCCCGTCGTCGCCAAACCGCTTGTAGATGGTGATCTCCGGATGCCTGAGCGCGGCGAGCAGTTTCTCGTGCCGTTTCTCGCTCATCAACTCATGCATGTCCGGCTGGTCGTTGGGCCGCCCCTGCTCGTTGTGCTCCAGCCCGGTAACGACATGCACGCCGCCTTCTTCGCCCGGTATGGTCCGCGGGCTGATGTAGTCCTCGGTTATCGCAAAACGCTGATAGGCCTCGCCCTTGTGTCTTTGCGGGCGGCCCTTGACGCAGTTCGCCTCGAACGGATTCTGTTTGGGCAGGATAACCGTCTCGTAGCGGTTGGAGAGATAGAGGTCGAGCAGAACGATGACCGGTGTCTGGTACTTCTCCGCCATCTCGAACGCCTTGCCGGCGCACCGGTAGGCGCCCTCGACGTTGGTCGGGGCGAGAACGATCCGCTGGGCGTCGCCGGCGCCGCCGTAGACCGCGAGGTGCAGATCCGATTGTTCGGTCTTGGTCGGCATGCCGGTGGAAGGGCCGCCCCTTTGCGAGCAGAAGATCACCGAGGGAACCTCGGCCATCACCCCGAGCCCGAGCATCTCCACCATCAGCGCCAGGCCCGGCCCCGAGGTGGCGGTGGCGGCGCGGGCGCCGGCGTAACCGGCGCCGATGGTCGCGGAAATGGCGGAGATCTCGTCTTCGGTCTGCAGCAGGCGCCCCCCGCGCATGGGCAGTTCCGTGGCCAAGCGTTCCATGATCGACGTCGCCGGCGTGATCGGATAACCGAAAAACGTGTCGAGCCCGGCGTCGAGACAGCCGCGGACCACCGCCGCGTTGCCGGTCATCATCCGCACTTCGACGCCCGCGTCCTGTTTCCTCGGTTGTCCGATCTTGATGAAATCGACCCGGAAGGTGGCCGCGCCGGCCCCATAGCCCGCTTCGAAGGCGGCGAGGTTGGTTTCGGTGATCGCCTTCGCCTTGCGCTTGAACTTGTCGGTGACGATGGCGTGAAACGCGTCCCGCGGCAGGCCGAACAGGCCGGCGACATAGCCGAGAGCGACGATGTTGCGGGACTTCGCGCCGCCCGTCGCCTGCTCGCTGATCTCGCGCATGGCGAGGCTGTAAGGCAGCTGCCCCGGGCGGACGTGGCCGGAAATGTGCCGGCCTTCGCCCATCACCGCGATCGGCGCCTGATCGTAGATGACCGCGCCGTAGTCGCGCACCTCCGGAACGTGCGGAATGGCGTGGGAGTCGTTGAGCGACACCAGCACATCCGATTGGCGCTTCAGCGAATAGACCTGCTCGGTGGTGATGCGGACGCGGGCGATACACTTGCCGAAGCCGCGGATTTCCGGCGGATAGATGTCGAAGGCGATCACCTTGTAGCCGGCCCGCGCCATCGCCCGCTTGAATATGTCACCAACGGCGATGGTGCCGTCGCCGGCCGATCCGCAAAACGCTATCTGTACGTCTGTGTCGGGCATGTTCTAGTCGTATTCCCAGTATGGCGTCTCGATCCGCCCCTTGTCGTCGATGTGAAGAGCGTCGTCGGAGAAGGTGTCGATCGCGACGTCGTCCCCGGTCATGTTGCGCCCGGCGATCTCGCCCATCCTCTTGATGTTCTTCCAGCCGTAATAGAAGCGATAGCGGTTCTCTTCGCCCGACCAGATCTGGCAGACGTCTCCGGCCGCCCAGATGCCGGGATCGGTGGTGCGCAGGTTGGACTGGACCAGGAGACCGCGCTCCATGTCGACGCCCGAGCGGACCATGAAATCCGCCGCCGGCGCCAATCCATAGAACGGCATCACCACGTCGGCAAAGATCTCCCGGCCGTCCGCGAACAGCACCCGCCGGGCCGACATGCCGCTGGCCCCCTCCTCCACCCTCTGGACATGGGCATCTTCGATGACCTCCATGCCCATGGATTTGAGGGCTTCGATGAACTTGGGGCGCTCCTCTCTTTCGACACGGTGCGGCCAGAACGTCTGCTCGGCGGTAACGATGGTGACGCCGTAGTCCTCCTCGACGAGATTGCGCGCGAGATCGAGGCCGAGGACATCGCCCCCCAACATCACCACCTTGCCGCCCTTCGGCAGGATGTCACGCACCTTGCACGCGTCGCGATAGGTATGGAAGCTGTCGAGGAGGTGCTTCGAATCGGTCAGTTCCGCGGGGAGGTAGGCGCTTCCGCCGCTGGCGACCAGGAGGGCGTCGTAAGACAACTCCTCCTTGTGGGCGAGCATCAGGGTCTTGCGGGCCGCGTCCACGTAGGTCACCAGGCTGTTGCGCCTGACGACGATGTGGTTGTCGTCGTAGTATTCGGGGGGATGAACGAGAAAGTCCCGCCAGTCGCACGTATCGTGGAACATCCGGGGAAGCTGGTAACGGTTGTAGAACAGAAGCCGCCCGGCCGAGACGATGGTGATCCGGCTGTTCGGATCGCGCTCGCGCAAGCGGTGGGCCGCCTCGTTGCCGGCGACGCCGTTACCGATGATCACGTAATGCTGCGGTGCCGCCATGGTCACAGGTCCTGATAGAAGATCTCGTTCTTGGTGATGGAGATGCATTTGGTCGGACAGACCATGTAGCAGGCGCCGCAGCGAATGCACTCGTTGTTGTCTACCCAGATGGCGCCCACCTTGTTCCACTCGCTGGCCTCGTGGAGACTGCCGTAGGTCCCGTTGTCCCTGATCTCCACGCCGTCGACCAATTTGATGCAGTTCCGCGGGGCGACCTCGATGCAGGCCCGGCAATAGATGCAGTTGTCGACGTCGATTTCATACTTGTGGTAGCAGAGGTAGCAGCGCTTGGCTTCCTCGAAGGCGAGTTCGTCGTCGTAGCCCGTCTCGACTTCGTCGACCAATCCGTCGAAACGGCTGCTGACCGGCAGCGTCGGGATGTCCTGGCGCGGAATGAAGTCGAACGACCGTTCGCGCAGGGGTTCGGGCACCGGGGTGATCTTGACCACCTTCTTGCGTCGCTCCCGCCCCATCAGCCAGGAGTCCATCTTGACGGCGATTTCGCGGCCGTGCCCGACGGCTTCGACCACCGTGGTCGGACCCTTGACGAAGTCGCCGGCGGAAAACAGTCCGGGAACCGACGTCATGCCGTCCTCGGCGAGCCGGACATTGCCCCAGCGATCGAGATCGACCTGTACGTCGAGGATATCGTTGACCGTTTTCTGGCCGATGGCGATCAACAGGGTATCGCAGGGCTCGTCGAACTCCGAGCCTTCGATGGGAATGGCCTGGCGCCGGCCGCCCTCCCGCCAGCCGCCAAGACGGTTCTGCACGAACTTCACCCCGGTCAGCTTGCCGTTCCCGTCGAGAAGCAACTCGACGGGCGTGCGCAGGCCGTGGATTTTCACCCCCTCGCGCTTGGCCTCGTGGATCTCCTCCTTGGTGACCGGGATGTACTCCTCGGTGGTGCGGATGTGAATCGTCACGTCCTTGGCGCCCAGGCGCAACGCCACGCGGGCGCAATCGAGGGCGGTGAACCCGGCGCCGACGACGGCGACGCGCTTGCCAACCACCTTCTTCTCGCCGCGGTGGAGTTCCATCAGGAAATCGAGCCCGTTCTCCGCGTCGGCGACTTCCGTCGCGATGTCCCGGCCCCGCTCCACATTGCGCAGCGGCAGAGAGAGCGCCGACATGCACCCGGTGGTCAGCACAACGGCATCGTAGTCCTTCAGCAGGCTGGCTATCCTGACATCGTCCTTGCCGGTGCCGACGCCGACGCCGGTCTTCAGATCGACACCCAGGCGGATCGCGTTGTGGACTTCCGTTTCGAGAATGTCGCGCGGCAGCCGGAACTCGGGGATTCCGTACGCCAACATGCCGCCCGGACGCTCCTCCTTCTCGAACATGGTGACGTCGTGGCCAAGGGTGGTCAGATCATGGGCCGCGGCGAGCCCGGCGGGTCCGGCGCCGACCACGGCGACACGTTTGCCCGACGGTTCGTAAAGGTTTTCGGTGATGCGGTGACCCGCTGATCGATTATCGGCGGCGGAGCGCTTGAGATGGCAGATCGCGACCGGCTCCCCGTTGCCCGGCCAGCCGTGGCGGCACTGGTCCTCGCAAGGCCGCGAGCAGATCCGACCGAGCACCCCGGGCAGCACGTTGGCCAGCCGGTTGAGTTCGTAGGAGCGCCCGTAGCGTTTTTCGATGATCATGCGAATATAGGCGGGAACATTGGTGTCGGCTGGACAGGCGGTCTGGCATGGGATGTTCTGGCGTACCCAGCCGACATCGCGCGGGTCCGTGGAAAAGCGGACCGGCGTGACGATTCGCTGGCCGAAGGATTGGGTGCTCGAGAAGTCTTCGTGTTCGTCCAATCGTACCTTGTGGATTGCATCGTCAGACATGCACTACCTCACTGGAACCGCGCTCTTTCCGCAGTCGTCGGGCCCCGAATGCGAAGCTGGAGCACGCCGACAAAAATCCAACTCCGGCGCTCTATTGTCCTTGACGCCGTTCAAAATCCCTTTCGGCACAAGTATAACGTCAAGAGCTCGGCAACTACACCGCTAGTTTTCCACCGGATTCGAGCACAAACCGGAATCGCCAACGACGCGGCCGCCCGCCGCCACGGCCTCCGCCGGGACCGGCGAGGGACCGGCGCCGAACCCACGGACGGCCCGATCCAGCCAAGCGATGATCCTCGGCAGGTGGGGCTCCAACTCCGTCGCCCGGTCGTGGCCGACGCCCGCAAGAAGCAACAGCGTCGATTCGCTGTTGGCGCGGTGCAACCGGCGCGCGTCGTCAGCCGGAACGGTGCGGTCGGCAAGGCCATGTACGATCAACGTGGGGACGCCGACCCGGGCGATGGTGTTGATCGCGGCGATATCGTCGAAGCGATAGCCAATGGTCTTCTCGACATACCACAGCACCCACGCGGCAACCGGCCGGCAGGTCACATGATGAGAGCGCAGCCACCGCCGCATCACCTCGCGCGGATGGGCGAAGGCGCCGAGGGTGACGACGCCACCGACGCCGCTGCGGCGCATCGAAGCCGCCAGCAGAACCGCCGCCCCGCCGACGGAATGACCGATCAGCACCGGATCGCGGTAACCGCGTGCCGCCAGGAAGTCGACGGCGGCCAGGGAGTCCTCGGCGAAACGCGGCATCGAGGCAAAGGTATCGGTATCGCTCAGTCCGTGGCCGCGGGTATCGATCAGCAGCAGATTGTAGCCGGCATCGAGGAAAGTCCGGGCGAACGGCAGCCCCGAGGTCGCATTCGCTCCCCAGCCATGAACGAAGACGATGGTCGGGGCGTGCCGGCCAACATTCAGCCACCAGCCGAACAGGGTCTTGCCGTTGGCGGTTGGAATGCGCACCGTTTCGGCGGGCAGCCGGAACCGCGCCGGGCTCGCCGCGTGCTCACGGTCTCGGATGCGAAAGGCAAGGCGGACCAGCATCGGCGCGATGGCGGCGATGACGGCGATAAGAACGGCCGCGAAGACGAGGATGGACAACATGGTCGGTCAGCCTATACCAACGCTCACCGATGGTGACCCATTGTGTCGTGATCCAATTTGCCGCCCCGTCGGGGCTTACGGATCGTGGATTGATGCTGGATAATACCCTCATCCGATGACAGGGAGAACGCAATGAGCATGATCAGAACCTTCGCTCGCCGCCGCCGTTGCCGCACTTCTGATTGTCGGAGCCGCCGACGCCGGCGACCAGACGCCCTCGCCCTCCGGGAGCGATCGTCTACATCGTCTCGCCGGCGGACGGCGCCACCGTATCGAGCCCGGTCACGGTGGTATTCGGCCTCAAGGGCATGGGCGTGGCGCCGGCCGGCACCGACAAGGAGAACACCGGTCATCATCACCTGATCATCGATGCGCCGTTGCCGCCGCTGGACGAACCGATCCCCGCCGACGACCATCACGTGCACTTCGGCGGAGGCCAGACCGAGACGACCATAGAACTGGCTCCGGGAACCCACACCCTGCAGCTTCTGCTCGCCGATCAAAACCACGTGCCCCACGAACCGCCGGTGGTCAGCGACCGGATCACCATCACCGTCGAGTAGCCGGGCAAGCAGCCGGGCAAGTAGCCGGGAACGGTTCGCGCTTTCTGCGACGAATGGGAGCGTTCGCGTTCGGGTGATGAACCGTCGCTAACCCAGATCGATGTTTCCGTCGATCGCGACGTCCAGGTCCATGCCTTCGAGAGTCACCCGGGCAATCGCCTTGACTTTGCCGGCGGCGGGAATCCGGCCGGCCTCCACTGCGTCGCGGATCGCCTTTTCGATCTCCCGCTGAGAGGTGACGCCCACCTTCTTGAGGAACTTCCGCAAGCTCATGTTGAATACGTCTTCGTCCATCTTTTTTCTCCTTCCTTGTCCGGTCACGCCGCCGCGGTGATCGGCAGGTTGACCAATAGATTTTGCGGCTTCAGCCGAAGCCTGCCGTCGGCCGTCATCGCCATGCCCAGATAGACGGGCCGCCCTGCCACCTCGGGCACGACAGCCGCCGTGTCCTTGAATTCGAGCCGGAACAGGGCGAGGATACGCGCGAGCCTCGCCTCGTCGACCTCGCGGCCTTCGTAGAGTTCGTTGAGAATCGCGCTGGCTTCCGCGTCGAGGCCCACGTGCCAGCGCCAGCGCTCGTCGGCAATCCGGGCGACCGGCTGGATCGACACGGCGACGCCGAGGAAGTGGTCGACCCATCGCTCGAGCACCCGGCTCAGGGCGTCGAGGCCGAACCGTTCGAGGCTGGCCTCGAACACCGTATCGAACCGATCGCTTCGCTGCCAGTAGGTCGCCAGATTGTCCCCGTTGAGCACGTCCAACTCGACGTTCGCCGCCGCCGGCGTGTCCGCGGTGAGCAGGGCGCCGCCCGAGCCCGCGCCTTTCTGTGCCGCCCGCATCTCCACCGTTTCCTCGTCGGCCATCATCACCGTACCGTCGGTGATGCTGACCTTCTGGGTGCGGAACAGGACCTCGGCGGCCCGCAACCGAAACGGATCGTCGCAACCGTCGAGAATGCCGCGCAGGATGACCTGGACGATCTGGTCGAGAAACAGCTGCGGAAAGGGACCCCGGTCTCCGCGCGCGCGATCCAGATAGAAGGCCTCCAGGGTGGGATGCCGGGTCAATTGCTCGCGAAACGCCAACACCACCTCGTAATTTTCGCGCACGTCCGGGTCGGCAAGGGCGGCGAGCCGTTGGCGCGGAACGGACATCAACGGTTCGGCCATCAGGTCGCGATGGAGCGCGATCTCCTCGGCGCACGACGTCTCGATCGGCCGGATTTCCGCCCGGTCGAAGTAGGCGCGCAGGAAATCGCCGGTGACGACCAGTTGTCCCGCGTCGTTGCGGTCCAGAAGATGATAGCCCGATTGTTGCCAGAAATCCGGCATCGCCCCCTCTTGATCGTGCCTTGCCAAGTCCGGTCTCAACCCTTGTCATCGTCGGTCCGGTCGCCGCCGTTGGACCGGTTTCGCTCTCTCAGGTAGTCGTCCGTCGTCCGCGGGACCCGCCGCGGCGTCGAGGCGAACGGTGCATCCGGGTCGTCGAACTGGGCGATGACCCGGCAATCCTCGCACATCTTGAGGATCTCCAGACGTCCGGGCGCGGAGAACATCGAATGCCCCGCCAGTCTGCCGACAAGGGTTTCGATCGTCGATCTGGTTGCGAAGGGTTTTCCGCAGCGGACGCACTCGAACGGCTCTTCCTCCTTCAGCACCCGCTTGCGCCCCGCCGCCTCGGAGAAGTTCAGGCGCGGGACCAGGGTGATCGCGTCTTCCGGACAGGTGACCCGGCACAAGCCGCACTGTACGCAGTTGACCTCGGCGAAACTGAGCTGGGGTTTGTCCGGATTGTCGCCGAGGGCCGCCGTCGGACAGACGCCGACGCAGGAGAGACAAAGGGTGCAGCGCTCCAGGTTCAGCTCGATATCGCCGAACGGTGCTCCCTCGGGGAGAGCCAGAATCTCGACCGGCGCCGGCGCGTTCGCATGGATGTGACCGAGGGCGGTGGTCAGCGTCGTCCGCTTCTCGCCGATGACCCGATGGCGCGCGGCCGCGGCCAGCGGCGACGGCGGCTCCCGGTACAACGCCTTCTCCAGCACAACCGGATCCAGTTCCGCGTCGATGACCGTCCTCTCGGCCTCGTACCCGAGGCCGGCCATTACCGTGTCGATCAGTTCGGCGTGACGCCCCAGCGCCTCCAGGGCGTCCCGGTGCTCCGGACCGGCGACGATCCGCACTTGGGCGACGCCGTATGCCAGCGCGGTGAGCAGAAAATCGAGGCCGATCTGGGTGATCTCGTTGACCGCGAACGGCACCACGTGGGCGGGGAGACCCCTCCCCGCACGCGCCATTGCCGAAATGACGTCTTCGCCGTACCGGGGATCGTGGACCAGCAGCACCATGTCCTCGCCCCCCGCATCGCGATAGGTTCGGGTCAACACCCGCAACCGCTCGAACACGGCGTTGCCCCCGGGAAGATTGAAAACGATGGCGCCGGTCGGGCAGACGCTGGCGCAACTTCCGTGGCCCGAACAGACGTGCGGATCGACGTGGACGTGGTCGCCTTCGGGAACGATGGCCCCGGTGGGACAGACGTTGAGGCACAGATCGCAGCCGACGACGTCGTTGCGGGAATGGGCGCAAATGGCCGGATCCACCCGCAGATAGCGCGGCTTCTCGAACTCGCCGACCATGTCGGCGATGTCGAATAGAACCCGCTGCACCCGAACCGGGCTGGAGGGCTCGGCGCGAAAATAGCCGTCACGCTTGTCGGGCGCCGGGAACATCGGCGTGTCGCCGGAAAGATCCAAAATCACGTCGCAGGTCGAGACCGCGCCGTCGACACCGTCCTCGAACGTCAACGCCGCACGGGACGACGCCGAACTGGCGGCAAAACCGTCGATCGTCAATTCAAAGGCGCCCAGGTACCCGCTCGCCTTGCGGACGACGCCTCGGAAGACCGGAACATCCATGACCCGAGGCGGCAACAAGTGGCCCGGGTCCTTGAGCAGGCAGGTCACGTTGAGACGGCCGGCGAGCTGTCTGGCCGCCTCCAGTGTCGCTTCGCCGCTGCCGTAGACAAGGGCAACTCCATCGGATTTGAGGGTCACGCTGGGCGTCGGCGGGATATCGACGGCGGCCTCGGCGATCAACGCGGCGATCTTGGCCTCGGCGCGATTGCCCTGGACGGCCCAGCCGGCACGTTCGCGGATGTTGACATAGGCCGTCTCCGCGGACCCGGCCTCGGCCGCGACCTCCTCGAACAGGGGCGCTTCCTGGGTACAGCAGACGAGCAGGGGTTCGCCGCCGGCGGCGACTTCCTTGAAATTGTCGATCTGGGTCCGGCACAGGTGGGTGTGACGAAGCGGCTCCTCCGTACCCAGCGCCGCCGCGAGCCGCTTGATGTCGAACGTCATCGTCCGCTCGCAATCGCAGACAAGGACCCGCTTGTCCCCGATCTTCATTGACGTTTCCTTCCGGTCTTTCGGCGGCGTTCGAGTGCCGCTCCCTGTTTGCTCGATATTCCAACAGATGGTGTGGACGGCGCAAGAAGCCATCATCTAGGCTGACAACTCCGTTTGGCGAACGGGCTCCGGTCGCCTATCATCGAGTTGGGAGGAGACGAACGAACCATGGTCGAGGCGGACAAGCGGTCGCCGGATGCCGGGCCATACCGGGTTGACGTCGGCGTGGTGCTGGAACGGCGGGAAACCAATAACCCGTGGCAGGAATGCGTCTGGCGTCCGTTCGCCGTGCTGCCCGGCGGCGGGCCGACCGGCGAATGGCGTGTCGTCGACGAGGGCCCCGGATGGAAGCGGTACTACGCCGGCCGTCTCGGACTCGAGCTTTTTCCCGGCGAAACCGAAGGATACCGGGAAAACCTGAACGGCGATTCGCCGAGGGTGTTCCTGGTGCTGCGCCCCGGTGAAGACGAGCATGAAAACGAGCACGAGATCGAGCCGTTTCTGATCACCGCCTGCCCCTATGAAGCCCAGGACTACCTGGACAGCGGCGAGGAAATCGTCGAAGGGCTGCCGATGCCGCCAGAACTGGTGACCTGGGTCCGTTCCTTCGTCGAGCGCCACCATGTCGACAAGCCGTTCGTCAAACGCAAACAGAAGTCGAAGAAGATCGGCAGGATCGAGGAGCCTTTTGCGAGAAGGCCCGCGGAGGGCGGTCGTGACCGATAAGCCGGAGGGACCGTTGCGGCGGTGGTCGCGGCTGAAGCGGACCCGAACGATCCCGAGAGAGAAGACCGGGCGCGGCGCGGCGGCTCCGGTGGTTCCCGAGGACGCGGACGATCAGAAAGCTGTCACTCTGACCGACGCGGACGAGGGGGAAGTCTCTCCCGCTCTCCAGCCGCCGCAGGAACCGGTCGAGCTTCCCGATATCGACAGCCTGGACAAGGATTCCGACTTTTCCGCCTTCCTGCGCCAAGGCGTGCCCGAGGAAATTCGCCGTCGGGCGTTGCGGGTCCTGTGGCGGAGCGACCCGGTTCTCGCCAACCTCGACGGCCTCAACGACTACGACGAAGACTTCACCGGCATCCGTACCGTCGCCGACGCGGTCCGTACCGCCTACAAGGTCGGAAAGGGATACCTGGACGACGGGGATGAAGCGGAAGCGACGGATCAGGCCGCCGCCGCCGAGGAGACAGCGGAGCCTGCGGACGCGGCTCCTTCCGAACGGATCGCCGCATCGAATTCCGATGAATTGACCGGCGAAACCGCCCCCACTAAACCAGACACCGATACTGCCGCCGAGGCCACGGCTGGCGGCCCTGAACGAGACCAAACCAAAACTTAGAATTGTTCTAGGGTATTGCCTGGAAGTTTGTGGAAAACCGCGGCTTTTGCAGCGTGTCGAAAGCCCATTTTTTGTGCGGTTAAAAGCTGGAACAAGCCTCACGCTTTTCAACTTGACATGCCTAAGTTGCAGACAGATTATAGTATGTGGGTTAAAAAAGCCCTTTAAGCATATAAAAAATATGCACTTTTTAATAAGCAATGCTCGAGAGAGCACGCTTGGAAATGGGAGTTTGGGTTGCCGGTGCAACCTGTAGGAGAGCAAGTCCACGGTATCGCAGAAGAAGACGCGCTTCGGGCCCGATTTTACGGGTTGCTGGCACATTTGCTGGCGGGGCCTCCGAGTTCGGAGACCCTTGAAAACCTGAGGCACCTGGAAGGCGACGATACCGAGATGGGTCGGGCGCTGTTTGATCTCGCGGCTGCGGCCGCGGCGATCGCGCCGGAGCAGGTGGAAGCCGAATTCAACGCGCTGTTCATCGGTCTGAGCGAAGGGGAACTGATCCCCTACGGATCCTACTATCTCACCGGCTTTCTTTACGAAAAACCGCTCGCCGATCTGCGCTCGGACCTGGAATCGCTGGGTATCGCGCGATCCGAGGACGTTTCGGAACCGGAGGACCACATCGCCAGTTTGTGCGAGGTCATGCACGGTCTGATCGTCGGCGCCTTCGGCCCGCCGGTGGACATCAACGCTCAGCGGACGTTCTTCGACGCCCACGTCAATTCGTGGGCGTCGCGTTTTTTCACGGACCTGGAGACGGCCGAACAGGCCGTTCTCTATCGGCCGATCGGCACCGTCGGCCGGACCTTCATGGCGATCGAGCGCGAAGCGTTCTCGATGGCCGAGTAGGGCACGACAAGGTGTACGGGGCGGCAAAAGCTCCGTTTCGAGTCGTCTCCCGCCGCCCACCGGTGGCGTGAGGCCCGGTTCAAGGGAATTGGACAAAGGGAGACAGCGACCATGAACGAAGACAAAAACAAGAGAAGGATCAGCCGCCGCGGCTTCCTCCGCGGGGCGGGAATGGGCGCGGGAGCCGCCGGTGTCGCCGCAGTCGCCCTGACCGGCACGTCGCCAGTCCGGGCCGAGACGGCCGCCAGCGATAGTCGCAAGAGCGTCGGCTACCGCGAAACCGAGCACGTGCGCCGCGTGTACGAGCTCTCCCGGTTCTAGAAAAACAACGATCAAGAGGAAACGTTTATGCTGACCAAGAAGCAAAACGGGGTTGCGAACGGCCCCCGTATGTCGAGGGCGCTGGCGGGCGTCCTGGGCGGAGCTATCGATCGGCGCACCTTTCTGAGACGTTCCGGATTGACCGCAGGCGGCGCCGCGCTGGCGTCCACCCTGCCGATGGGAATGGTGAAAAGAGCGGAGGCCCAGACCGCGGCCACCGGCGCCCGCAAGCTGAACGAAGTCAAGAGCGTCTGCACCCACTGCTCGGTGGGCTGCACGGTCGTCGCCGAAGTGGACAACGGCGTCTGGGTCGGACAGGAACCCGGCTTCGACAGCCCCTTCAACCTCGGCGGCCATTGCTGCAAGGGCGCCGCCGTCCGCGAGCATGCCCACGGCGAACGCCGGCTCAAGTACCCGATGAAGCTGGTCGACGGCAAATGGAAGAAGATCGGCTGGGACGAGGCGATCAACGAGATCGGCGACAAGATGCTGGAGATCCGTGCCAGCTCGGGTCCCGATTCGGTGTACTGGCTGGGCTCGGCGAAATACAGCAACGAGCAGTCCTATCTGTTCCGCAAGTTCTACGCCTTCTGGGGATCCAACAACGGAGACCATCAGGCGCGCATCTGTCATTCGACGACGGTCGCCGGCGTGGCCAACACCTGGGGCTACGGCGCGATGACCAACAGCTACAACGACATCCACAACTCGCGCTCGATGTTGTTCATCGGCTCCAACCCGGCCGAGGCACATCCGGTGGCGTTGCTGCACATCCTCAAGGCGAAGGAAGAGAACAATGCGCCGCTGATCGTCTGCGACCCGCGGTTCACCCGCACCGCCGCCCACGCCGACGAATACGTGCGCTTGCGGCCGGGCACCGACGTTCCGCTGGTCTGGGGCATTCTCTGGCACATCTTCGACAACGGCTGGGAGGACAAGGATTTCATCCGCACGCGCGTCTACGGGATGGACCAGATCCGCGACGAAGTGGCGCATTGGACCCCCGAGGAGACCGAGCGGGTCACCGGCGTCCCCGGTTCCCAGCTCAAGCGCGTCGCCCGCACCCTGGCCAACAACCGTCCCGGCACCGTGGTCTGGTGCATGGGCGGCACCCAGCACACCACCGGCAACAACAACACCCGGGCCTACTGCATCCTCCAGTTGGCGTTGGGCAACATGGGCGTGTCCGGCGGCGGCACCAACATCTTCCGCGGCCACGACAACGTCCAGGGCGCCACCGACATGGGGGTCCTGTCCCACACCCTGCCCGGGTACTACGGTCTTGCGACCGGGTCGTGGAAACACTGGGCCCGCGTCTGGGACGTGGACTACGAATGGCTGAAGGGCCAGTTCGCCGACCAGAAGCTGATGGAGTTGAAAGGCATCCCGGTTTCGCGGTGGATCGACGGTGTGCTCGAGGCCAAGGAGAACATCGATCAGCCCGACAACCTGCGGGCGATGGTGTTCTGGGGTCACGCTCCCAACTCGCAGACCCGTCTGCCCGAGATGAAGAAGGCGATGGACAAACTCGACCTTCTGGTCGTGATCGATCCCTATCCGACGTTCTCCGCGGTGATGAACGACCGCACCGACGGCACCTACCTGCTGCCGGCGGCGACCCAGTTCGAGACCTACGGCTCGGTGACCGCGTCCAACCGTTCCCTGCAGTGGCGCGAGAAGGTCATCGATCCCGTGTTCGAGTGCAAACCCGACCACGAGATCATGTACCTGTTCGCCAAGAAGTTCGGCTTCGACGGAGAGATGTTCAAGCACATCCAGGTCAACGGATCCGAGCCGCTGGTCGAAGACATCACCCGCGAGTTCAACAAGGGTATGTGGACGATCGGCTACACCGGTCAGTCGCCGGAGCGCATGCGCAAGCACATGGCCAACCAGTCCACCTTCGACAAGACCACCCTGCAGGCCAAGGGCGGCCCCTGCGACGGCGAGTACTACGGCATGCCGTGGCCCTGCTGGGGCACGGCGGAGATGGGCCATCCGGGAACGCCGAACCTCTACGACACCTCCAAGCCGGTGGCCGAAGGCGGCCTCAGCTTCCGCGCCCGGTTCGGGGTGGAGCGGGAAGGCGTGAACCTGCTCGCCGTCGACTCGTACCCGGAGGGCTCGGAGATCCAGGACGGCTATCCCGAGTTCACCATGGCGATGCTCCAGAAGCTCGGCTGGGATGGGGATCTCAGCGACGACGAGCGCAAGGCCATCGACGCGGTCGCCGGCGAGAAGACCAACTGGAAGACCGACCTGTCGGGCGGCATCCAGCGGGTCGCGATCAAGCATGGCTGCTCGCCGTTCGGCAACGCCAAGGCTCGCGCCGTGGTGTGGACGTTCCCGGATCCGGTTCCGATCCATCGCGAGCCGCTCTACACCTCGCGGCGGGATCTGGTCGCCGACTATCCGACCTACGCGGACACCAAGGCCTATCGTCTGCCGACCCTCTACGAGTCGATCCAGAAGAACGACCACACCAAGGAATTCCCGCTCATCCTGACCTCGGGACGTCTGGTGGAGTACGAGGGCGGCGGCGACGAGACCCGTTCCAACCCGTGGCTCGCCGAATTGCAGCAGGACATGTTCTGCGAGGTCAATCCGCGGGAGGCCAACGACGTCGGCATCAGGGACGGGGCGATGATGTGGCTCCACGGTCCTGAAGGCGGCAAGGTCCTGGTCAAGGCGCTGGTCACCGAGCGGGTGGCGCCCGGCGTCGTGTTCATGCCCTTCCACTTCGATGGACATTGGGAAGGCAAGGACCTGCGGAGCAAGTATCCGCAAGGCGCCGACCCCTATGTGCTCGGCGAGGCTTCCAACGTCTGCGGCACCTACGGTTACGACTCGGTGACCCAGATGCAGGAAAGCAAAGTCACGCTCTGCCGCATCGAAGCCGCGTGAGGAGTTGAATCATGGCAAGAATGAAGTTCATGTGCGACGCCGACCGTTGCATCGAGTGCAATGCCTGCGTCACGGCATGTAAAAACGAAAACGGAGTCCCGTGGGGCATCAACCGGCGCCGGGTGGTGACCCTCAACGACGGTAAGCCGGGCGAGCGGTCGATCTCGGTCGCCTGCATGCACTGTTCGGACGCGCCATGTATCGCGGTGTGTCCGGTGGATTGCATCTACGACACCGAGGAAGGCGTCGTCCTGCATTCCAAGGACCTGTGCATCGGTTGCGGCTACTGCTTCTACGCGTGCCCGTTCGGCGCGCCGCAGTACCCGCAGGCGGGCAACTTCGGCAGCCGCGGCAAGATGGACAAGTGCACCTTCTGCGCCGGCGGTCCGGAGGAGAGCGGCTCCGCCGCCGAATATCAGAAGTACGGCCGCAACCGTCTCGCCGAGGGCAAGCTTCCGCTGTGCGCGGAGATGTGCTCGACCAAGGCGCTGCTTGCCGGTGACGGCGACATGGTGTCGCAGATCTACCGCGAGCGGGTCGTCGCCCGCGGCTTCGGTGCCGGCGCCTGGGGCTGGGGCACCGCCTACAGCACCAAGTCCGGCGGCGCCTGATCGGAGCGCGGATCAGGGGAACGGGGAACGGCGGCGCCGCCGGAATGCGCGGCGCCGCCGAACCTGTGCCGTCGATCGGGAGCGGCGTTACAGGAAGAAGGCGATGAAGCGTACGAGAATCCTGTCGGTTATCGGCGCCGTCATCGGCGGTGTCCTCCTCGTCGGTGCCTGCGACGGCCGGGATCAGGGGCGCCCGCTCAACTACAAGAAGGGCGTCTATCTTGGCAAACCGCACACCCCGCTGAACGAGCAAACCCTCGACAAACTGCGCGACCGTGCCGGCTACCAGGCCGGCCTCGCCACCGTCAACGGCGGCGGTGGACGGACCGGTGCCCGGGCGCCGTCGTCGAGCGTTCGGCCACCGGATACGAGCGGCGTGGATGCGGGTGCCCTGCGCCAGCGCGCCGGCCGTCAGAGCCAATAGGGCCCCAGCAAAGGCAAGGAGCCGAGACCATGAACGGGTTGACCATACGCCGTCTCGCCGTCGCGATCGGAGTCGTATCTTGCGGTGCTTTATGCCGGTGCGGCCGGTCTCACCCTGTCACCGCGCCTCGAAGCCCCGGCGGTCGCCCAGACCGATGGCGCCGTCCCCGGAAGCGCCCTCGGAACCACCAACGACGCCGAGTTCTGGCGGCAGGTGCGCAAGGGCGTCACCGGATCGGTCTCGATACCCGACAGCAAGGCGGCGGTTCTGGTTCAGTCCGAGGGCGACAACTGGCGCGCCTGGCGCAACGGCCCGATCGCATGGGTGGGCGGGATCGCCTTCTGGGTAATGTTCTTCGTCGTCTTCGGCTTCTACATGATCCGCGGCAAGATCAAGATCCAGCACGGCAAGTCGGGCCGCCGGATCCTTCGTTTCAAAACCATCGAACGGTTCGCCCACTGGCTGACCGCCGGCTCGTTCATCATCCTCGCGGTCACCGGCGTCAACTTGCTGTACGGCCGCTACGTCGTCAGGTTCTTCAACATGCTCACGGGCGAAACCGCGCCCGGGACGATGCAGGGCAGCGAGACCTACGCCACCCTCACCGAGATCGGCAAATACATCCACAATTACGTCGCCTTCGCGTTCATGACCGGGCTGCTGCTGGTGTTCGTGCTGTGGGTGCGCCAGAACATCTGGGACAAGTACGACTGGGGATGGATCAAGAAGGGCGGCGGCCTGCTGTTCCCGACCGAGCATCCCGCCTCCGACAAGTTCAACTTCGGCCAGAAGACGGTGTTCTGGGCGGTGATCATCGGCGGCGGCGTGCTGTCGTTCACCGGGCTCAACCTCCTGTTCCCGTTCGTTCTGTTCGATCTGCAGACCCAGCAATGGATCCACGCCATCCACGCCACCGTGTCGCAGATCCTGTGCATGATGATGATCGCCCACATCTACATCGGCTCGGTCGGCATGGACGACGCCATCCACACCATGACCGACGGCTACGTCGACGAGAACTGGGCCAAGGAGCACCACAGCGCCTGGCTGGAAAAACTCCGCCGCAAGGGCAAGATCCAATACAAGCAACCCCCCGCCGACCAGCCCCCCGCCCAGGAACAAACCGCCCCGGCGGAGTAGGCCGCGGGTCTAATCCACCCGGACGTTCGGCGTCGAATATCGGTCGGCGCTGCTGAATTCCACGTTGTTCAGCACCACCCCCGCCCCGGCGGCGATGATGATGATCGCGGCGAACGCCATCCACATGGCTTTCATGGTCCGATCCCGTCGTCGTTTAACCGATGCTCTGCAGTCCGTTCATTCTGAACGAAAAGTGACCGGATGGCTAGAGCGGGAAGGTGCCTTGGCGACTTCCGATCCTCGGACCGAGCAGGTCCCACGCCTTCGTTAACACCGATCGACAACGGGCCATACAACGATAGGCTCGAGGACGATCGCGTTTGATATCAGGGATCGCGCTTCGCGGGGCACGCGGAACACCATTGGCAATTCTGTTCCGGGCGCGGCCAGTCGGGACGGAACTCCGCGTCAAAGGTCGAGTACGACGCCGCGGGTCGCCCCGCAGGTTTCGGCGCCCGAGGTCGATCGTGGCGTCGTGCAGCAGATCAGCACCTCGCCATCGCCGCGCGGTCCGACCGGCTCTTCGACGTAATCAACGGCACCACAGGTGATGCGAGTCGCACACGTGCCACAGATGCCAGACCGGCACCCGAAGTTTGGAGTAAGGCCAGCCGCTTCGGCCAGTTCCAGCAGCGTGCCTTTGTCCGGTGACCACTCCGCCTCAACGTTCGCGGCGGCAAAGCGAACGGTCACGGGACCTGCGGCGATCGCTCCCGGCGGTGGCACCGCCGTTTGTCTTTGGTCATGCTTCAGCACGGTCGCCGGGCCGAAGGACTCGTAATGGATGCGTTCCTCGCGAACACCAAGACCGATCAGCCCGTCGTAGAGGGACTGCATGAAGCCGGCCGGCCCGCACAGGTAAAACTCGTAGTCGTCGAACGGCAGTACGGCTTTGAGCAGCCCCAGATCGACGCGGCCGACGCTGTCGTGACTTTCGCCGAGCCGGTCCTCGGCCTCCGGCCGGCTGAACCGGATGTGCACGGTGAGGGACTCATGCACCCGCGCCAGCGACCTCAAATGAGGGCCGAAGGCGAGCGTCCGACCGTTCGTCGTGCCGTGGATGAAGAAGGTCCGCCGGAAATTGCGGGTCCGCCGTCCCTCGTTGATCAGGTGGTTGGACATCGCGATCATCGGCGTAATCCCGACGCCGCCCGAGATCAGGACAATCGGTCGCTCGCTCGCCGCATCGAGGACGAACTTGCCGCGCGGCGCCATCGCCTCCAGGCGAAAGCCGGGTGTGGCGTGGTCATGAAGATCATGAAGGAAGGTGGAGACGAGACCGCCTTTCTCGCGCTTGACGGAGATCCGGTAATACTCGCGGTTGGGGCCGTCCGAGACCGTGTAATTGCGGCGAGCGGGCTCAGGTAATTCCGGAATGGCGAGACGGATCGGCAGAAACTGGCCCGCCTCGTAGGTGGCAAGCGCCTTACCATCGGCGCGGCGTAGATAGAAGGACGAGATCGTCTCGCTTTCCTTTTCGACCTTGAACACCTCGTACGCGATGTCGGCATCCCGTTCGTGGCTGGCAGCGATCGTCTCGAGGGCCTGGCTCCAGCTGCCAGTCGCTTCGAGGAACGGCGAGTATTCGCCGAAGGCAAAGCGCAGCGGCAGGCTGTTCTCGACGCGGATCGCTTCCTCGACACGAAAGCGAAGCAGCCTCTCGGCGCCGGCAAAAGCCCGCACGTCCTCTCCCTCCCAGACGACTTCCGCGCTTGCCGTCACATAAAGGACATCGCCCGTCTCGAAGTCGAGGAACAAAAGCCCCGCCTTGGGATTGAGCAGGATGTTGCCGATCGTGTTGAAGTGGAGATTGCCGGAGTAGTCGGGGAAGGTCAGTGTCCGATCATCCTCGATGCGAACAAAACCCGGCATGCCGCCGCGGTGAGAGACATCCGCGCCGGTCGACGGCTCGTCGCTGCCATCGGAGTAGGCGGTGGCGATGAACAGGGTATCGGAGCGCTCGATAAGCTGTCGTGCCGCATCGTCGAGCTTGGCGCTTCGCTGCGGCGGCCGCACGCGCTCGATGTCGTGGTCGGGGTCGAAACTGACGGCGCGCGTCTGGATGTACTGCGGGCAGTTGCCGAAGGACTGACGAACGGCGATCTCGAAGCCGTCGGTGCTGACGGCGGAAACCGTACCGGTCAGGCGATTGCGCCGTCGGTTCTCCAACTGAATCCCGAGAACGCCGATATCGGCCCCCGCCTTCAGCGTTGCCTGCAGCGGATCCCCGACAAGCGGCCGGGCGGCGATCCGGAGGTGCCGAGGATCGGGGCTGGAAATGAGTCCCTGGGGAGCGGTGAGAATCGAGGCCCACGGCCGCCCCTCAGCGTCGGCGGTTCCGACGATAAGGAAAGGCAGCATGCCGAAGAATTCTCGGTGCTGCTCGGGCATATGGTCGCGGATGACGCGTCGGCCGAAGCCCTCCAGCTTATCTCGCACGCCGAGACGTGCTTGAACCGCCTGCTCGCCGCGGTGAAACGGAGAGGCCTCGAGCTTCCAACCGCCGTCGGTCATTGTCGCCTCCTGCCCTCTGTCGCTGGATCGCCTCAAGAGGCCGTCGCGATGAACTCCATGCGAATGCCGCCCGGGATGTAACACATCATGTGCCGGGTCGGCCCGCCACCGAGCGGTTCGGGTGCAAACTCGATATCGACCCCGGCCGTAGCTTTCAGTTTGGTGTGCAGCGCGTCGAGCGCCGCGGCGTTGTCGACACGCATCGCGAAGTGATGGAGTCCGATGTTGGCCTTGCGATCGAAGGGCGTCGCCGAGGCCGGAGCGGCCGCCTGCCACAGGGTGATCATGGTGGTCCCGTCGCTCAGGAACACGGCGGGATAGTCCGGTTTCTCGCCGACCTGGCGAAAGCCCAGCGTGTCGACGAAGAAGGCCTTGGTCGCGGCGAGATCGGGAACGGTCAGACCCAGATGATGAAGACCGTGGGTGATGGCTGTTTCGGTCATGGCAGGTGTCCTGTTCGGGTGGTTTGGCGAGTTCCGCAGGTGTGCCAGCGCGGAAACATCGCGAGAAAAACAATGTGCTCGGAAGCGGAAGGCTAGTTCATTTCGGCAATCGTCCCCTCCGGCGGGAGAAGGAAAGCATGACCCTCCCTGCACACCATGGAAGTTTTCGCCGTTGGGCGGGAGCCCTTGCGGGTCTGCACCACCGAGACGGACGGCGTGAAGGCAAAGTCACTGGAATGGGCTTTGACGTTGGCCATGATTGCTCCCTCAGAGGCCGAGATCGCTCAAGGAGGGATAATCGTCAGGGCGGCGACCGAGCGGCCAATGGAACTTGCGATCACTCTCCGCGATTGGGGCATCGTTGATGCTGGCGATGCGCACGTCCATCAGACCCTGCTCGTCGAACTCCCAGTTTTCGTTGCCATAGCTGCGGAACCAGTTCCCGCTGTCGTCATGCCACTCGTAGGCGAAGCGCACGGCAATGCGGTTTTCGCGAAAGGCCCAGATCTCCTTGATGAGGCGATAGTCGAGTTCGCGTTGCCACTTGCGCCCGAGGAACGCTTCGATAGCGTCACGGCCCTGCAGGAACTCGGCGCGGTTGCGCCAACGGCTGTCTGTCGTGTAGGCGAGCGCGACACGAGCCGGATCACGGCTGTTCCAGGCGTCCTCGGCCAACCGCACCTTTTGAGCGGCAGTTTCGGTGGTGAAGGGCGGAAGCGGCGGACGGGTCATTGCGTGATGCTCCCAAATTGGCATTTGTGGCCCCGCGACCGCCGGCGACGCGACGTGCGAAGCCGGCGGAGTGCGTTCTCCGTGTGATCGTCAAGCGGCCTTGCGGGCGGTGACGACGGGGAAGTCGATGTCGGTCTTGGCGACTTCGTTGATGTAGTTGGTCCAGGTGTTCAAGGCCACGTGCAGCACCATCTCGATTATCTGAGCGTCGTCGTAGCCGGCAAGCTTGACCGCACGCACGTCATCCTCGCCCACATGGCCACGCTCGCGCGCGACCTTGGCGGCGAAGCGAACGGCGGCGTCGGCTTTGGGATCCATGGAGGCGCCGCTGCGGTTGGCGGTGATCTCGACATCGTCAAGCTTGGCGACGTTCTTACCGAGATAGGTGTGTGCGGACAGGCAATAGCTGCAGCCGTTGATCTCGGCGACGGCGAGCGCGATCCGCTCGCGCGTCGGCGCCGGCAGGCTTCCCTTGTTCAAGGCGCCGGAAAGGCCGAGATAGCCCTCAAGGGCGGCCGGGCTGTTGGCGATGAGGCGGAACATGTTCGGTACCACGCCGAGTTGCTTCTTGACGGCTTCAAGCAGTGGCCGGGAAGCGGCGGGAGCGGCGTCGATCGTCGCGGGGGTTGGAATGCGGGACATTGTCTTCTCCTTTTGAGCCTGGCCGGATTGGCCACGTGCTTAAGAACATAGATGCTTCCATATAAAGGAAACAGATGGCATACTCTGGAACCATCCTCTCAAAATATGGAAGCTTCTGTGGACCGTCTGCAATCGATGTCAGTTCTGCTGGAGGCGGTCGAAGCTGGCAGTATTTCGGCCGCTGGTCGCCGCCTCGGCATGCCGCTCGCAACGGTCAGCCGGAAGATTTCGGAGCTTGAGGCGCATCTCGGAACCCGTCTGTTTCACAGGTCAAGCCGGAAACTCGTGCTGACCGATGAGGGCCGGTCCTATGTCGTTTCCTGTAGGCGCATTCTTGAGGATGTCGAAGAAGCCGAACGTACCGCATCGGGCGAATACCGGGCGCCAAAGGGCGACCTGACAATCACCACGCCGATCGTCTTCGGCCGCCTGCACGTTCTGCCGGTCGTGATTGGCTTCCTCAGAGCCTTTCCGGATATCGACATACGAATCGTGCAGGCAGACCGGGTGGTCGACCTAGTGGAGGAGCATATCGATCTCGCGGTCCGCATCGGCGACTTGCCTGACAGCAGCCTTGTCGCGACCAGGGTTGGTTCGATCCGGCGCGTGTTGTGCGGGAGCCCCGCCTATTTTGCCGAGCGGGGCGTACCAGAAAGCCCCAGTGAACTCGGCGCACACGATTGCGTCACGTTCGAAGGGCTGACGTCTCCCGATGCCTGGAGCTTTACGATCGGAGGGGTCGACACGCCTGTTGCCATCCACTCGCGCCTGATCGTCAATACCGCCGAGGCAGCCATCGACGCGGCCATGGCGGGACTGGGGATCACGCGCCTGCTTTCGTACCAGATTGCGGACAGGGTGGGCGCCGGCTCGCTTGCGGTGGTGCTCGAAGAGTTCGAACCGCCGCCTTCGCCGGTCAGTCTCGTCTATGCCGGCCAGCGGCCATTGCCGCTGAAGCTGCGCGCCTTCCTCGATTTCGCGGCGCCACGATTGAAAACCGGACTGGTGTAGGGCGCATTACAGGAACCCGGTCGTCCGGTTCAGTACCCTAGATGACGATCCTCTCGACCTCTTGAATCCCTAAATCAAACCGGCTACGTGGTGCGTTATTACTCCTGCGAGGCGTCGTCGCCTTTCTCCGCTTCGGTGATAATCCTCAGGTAGTCGATCAGGGCGTCGAGCGCTTCCCGGTCGGAGATGCGTTGCAGCGGCATTTTGGTTCCGGGGAGGAAGGTGGCCGGGCCTTTCTCGAACAGTTCGGCGAGGGTTTGCTCGTTCCAGACGAAGGTGGCGTTTTCGAAGCGGCGCGGAATAGGTGTAGCCGGGGACCGAGCCGGCGCGGCGGCCGAACAGGTGGGCGAAGTGGGGGCCGGAGCGGCGGACCCCGTCGGCTTGGAGCGAATGGCAGGTGGCGCAGGAGCGGTAGAGCTTGGCGCCCGGATGGGTGCTGTCCAGCCAGGGTTTCGGCTCGCTGTCGCCTTCGCCGGGCAGGCCGATGCGCTCGCCGGTCCCCAGGTGCCAGACCCGGACCGACTCGTCGGAGCTCGCCGACATCGCGAAGCGTCCGTCGGGGCTGAACGCGACCGCCCACACCGGCTCGGTCGTGGGCCTGGATGAACTGGATCGGCTGGCCGGTTTCGAGCGACCAGTGGATCACCCAGCCGTCGCGGCCGCCGGAGAGGGCGGACTTGCCGTCGGGCGAGAACGCCACGCCGAACACCGGGCCTTTGTGACCGGTCATCGTCCGGAGTTCGGTGCGGCCGGCCGGGTCCCACAGACGGACGGTCTCGTCGATACCGGCCGACAGTAGCCGGGAGCCATCGGGAGACACCGCCAGGTGGGTGACGGCCATGTCGTGTCCCTGCAGAATACCGATCCGGGTTCCCGTCGCCGTGTCCCAGATCCGGATGGTGCCGTCCTTGTCGCCGCTGAACAGGGTCTTGCCGTCCTTGCCGAAGGCGACCGCGTTGACCCCGGACGGGTGATCCAGGCGACGGATCTCTTTTCCGGTGGCGATATCCCACAGCCTGACCGACCGGTCCCAACCGGCCGAGGCGGCGACGTCGCCGGCGGGCGCCACCGCCACCGAGGCGACCTTCATCCGGTGGCCCTCGAGGCGGCGGATCGGACTTCGCGTCTCCAGATCCCAGACGATGACGACGCCGTCGTCGCCGCCGGTCAGCGCCCGGTTGCCGCCGGGCAGGAAGGCGACGGTATTGACCGGGCCGGCGTGACCGTCGAGTTCGCCCAGTTCCTTCTGGACGCTGAAATCCCAAAGGCGCGCCGTATAGTCGAAGCTGGCGGTGATCACCCGCGAACCGTCCGGCGAGACCGCCAACGCCCTGACCATGCCGCCATGGCCGGAGAAATCGGCGACCGCCGCCCCCGCCCAAAGGAGCACGGCGAGCACCGAGGAGACTGAAAAGAACCGTACCATCCCAGTGTTCTCCACCGAGAATGATTATCACCGGGTGCCCCGACCTTGTCCACAGGGCGCCAGCATCGCGAAACGCTACCGGCTCACCTCGTTGAACGGCAGAAAATCGACCACGGTGCCCGGTTCGAGCCGGGTGATGTCCTCGGAAAGCTCGACGAGACCGTCCGCCTCGACCATCGACGACAGGATTCCGGCGCCGTCGCGCGGAAACTTGCTCGCCACCAGCCTGCCTTCTGCGTCGGCGACGAGGCGGGCGCGGACCCATTCGCGGCGGCCCGCCTTTTTCTTGTGGGCAAAACCGGCGGGCACCCTGAAGATGTTCGGGGCGAGATCGGCGGCACCACCGAGACGCAGGATCACCGGCCGGGCGATCCGCATGAACGTCACCATCATCGCCACCGGATTGCCGGGCAGGCCGATGAACGGAACGCCGCGGATCTGGCCGAGGCCGAGCGGCCGGCCCGGCTTGATCGCCAGCCGCCAGAAATAGAGGCTGCCCAGCGCCTCCACCGCCGCCTTGACGTGATCCTCCTCGCCCACCGACATGCCGCCCGAGGTGATGATCAGCTCATGATCGGCCGCGGCGCCGGCCAAGGCCTCGCCGATGACCTGCAAGCGGTCCTCGAGAATGCCGAGATCGCTCACCGCGCACCCCAACCCCTCGAGCAGCGCCATCATCCCGTATCGGTTGGAGTCGTAGATGCTGCCGAAGGGCGGATCGTCCCGGGGATCGTGAAGCTCGTCGCCGGTGGAGAACACCGCCACCCGCAGCGGCCGGTAGACGCGGAGCTCGGCCCGGCCGACCGCGGCGGCGAGGCCGATGTCCTGGGGCCGCAACCGCCGGCCGCGCCCGAGAATGGTCGTGCCCGCCCGGATGTCCTCGCCGGCGAGGCGCCGGTTGGCGCCCCGCTTGAGGCCGGGCGCAATGCTCACTTGGTCGCCGACGACGGCACAGTCCTCCTGCATGACCACGGTATCGCAGCCGTCGGGCATCGCCGCGCCGGTGAAAATGCGGATCGCCTCGCCGCGGCCGGCCGCACGGCCGAGGGCGTGACCGGCGGCGGCCCGACCCGCAACCGGCAGGCGCGTCTCGGCTTGCGCGTCGAGGTCGTCGTAGTGAACCGCGTAGCCGTCGACGGCCGAATTGTCGGTGGGCGGGACGTCGCGGGTCGCGACCACGTCCTCCGCGAGAATCCGCTCCCGCGCCCGCCGCAGATCCACGGTCTCGATCCCGACCACCGCCGCGGTGCGCTCGGCCAGCAGGTCGAGCGCTTCCGCCGTCGTCATCAGCGGTCCGCCGAAGGCAAAACAGTCGTCACTCAGTTGGGCCATCGATTCACTCTCACGACGCGTTCCTCTTGTATCTCCAGAACAGCTTGCCGTCGATGAACGAGGCTGCCTCGGCGCTCCTCGGCGCCTCGAAGAACACGCCGGCGGGCGAGTGCTCGAACAGACGCCCCCGGTACAGGAACAGCACGTCGTCGGCGATGCGGCGCGCCTGGCCGAGATCGTGGGTGGTCATCACGATCTTGGTTCCGGACGCGTGAATGGCGGCGATGACGTCCTCGACGGCGAGGGTCGCGGCGGGGTCGAGGCTCGCCGTCGGTTCGTCGAGAAACAGCACCTGCGGCCTCAGCGCCCACGCCCGGGCCAGCGCCAGCTTCTGCTGTTCGCCGCCCGACAGCAGCCGTGCCGACCGATCGGTGAAACGGCGGAGACCGGTGCGGGCGAGGACGTCGTCGATCCGATCGCGGCGCTCGTCGGATGGAAGCCCGCGCAGCGACAGCGCGTAGTCGATGTTGGCGGCGACCGATCGGCGCAGCATCACCGGCCGCTGGAACACCATCGCCTGGTTGAGCGCGGCGTCCTTGCCGTCGGCGCCGTTCCACAGCACGGTTCCGCTGGTCGGATCGATGAGGCCGTGACAGAGCCTCAGCAACAGGCTCTTGCCGGCGCCGTTGGGGCCGAGGATGACACTGCGCGGCCCCGCCCCGAGGAGACACGAAATCTCCTTGATCAAGCGTTTGCCGCCGGCCTCGAACGTGACCTTGTCGAGCGCCAGTGGCAGAATGGACGAAACCGGTTTCATCACCCTTCGCTTCGCTGCGCCGCCTCCTTGAGCAGGAACGCGCCGCCGTTCACCCCTGTCGACAATATAATCAGGATGAGGCCGAGACCCAGGGCCAAAGCGAGATCGCCCTTGCTGGTCTCCAACGCGATCGCCGTGGTCATCACCCGGGTGAGGTGGTCGATATTGCCGCCGACGATCATCACCGCGCCGACCTCGGCGCTGGCGCGGCCGAAACCGGCGAGCACAGCGGTGAGCAGGGAGAAGCGCCCCTCCCACAACAGGGTCCACAACGCCCTCCCCGGCCCGGCGCCGAGCGAGCGGAGCTGCTCTCCCAGTTCCTCCCACAGGTCCTCGACCGTCTGCCGGGTCAACGCCGCGATGATCGGCACCACCAGCACGCACTGGGCGATGATCATCGCCGTCGGCGTGTACAGCAATCCGAGCGTCCCCAGCGGACCCGCCCGCGACACCATCAGGTAGACGACGAGGCCGACCACCACCGGCGGCAGCCCCATCAGCGCGCTGATCGCGACCATCAAGGCCCGCCGGCCGCGGAAACGAAACAGCGCCACCGCCCCGCCGAGGGGAAGACCGATGATCGCCGCCACCGCCACTGCGGTCAGGCTGACGCGCAGCGACAGGAGCACGATCTGTACGAGATCGCGATCGAAGCTGAAGATCAACGTTCCCGCCGCGACGAGAGCGCCATAGAAGTCATTCATGATCGAATTTCCTCGACCCGTTGCGTGCCGCCGGTCCGGCCGACAGGCGGAAAGCGGCTATTGTTTGTATCCTCGACAACAACACCACCATATGCAGCAATAAGGCAAGGACCACGGAACGCTGCCGCAAGGAGAAACACCGATGGACGAATTCCTGGTCGCACCGGATCCGACCGACCCGCGACTGACCGCGCGCCTCACCGGCGTCGATCAGGACGGCCAGGCGGTCGAGACCTCGGTGGTGATGGAGCGGCCATTGACCCTGTTCCTCAACGGTCAGGAAATCGTCACGATGATGACCATCGGCGATTACCCCGACTATCTGGCGGTCGGCTACCTGCTCAACCAGAACATGCTGCGCCCCGACGACGAGATCTCCGGCGTCGACTACGACGAGGAGATCGAGACCGTCGTCGTCCGCACCGCGCGCAGGACCAACTACGAGAAGAAGCTGGGCAAGAAGACCCTCACTTCGGGATGCGCCCAGGGCACCGTGTTCGGCGACGTCATGGAGAAGTTCGAGACCGTCGTCCTCGACGCGGGCGCGGTTTTGCGGACGTCGTGGCTGTACGCGCTCACCAAGAAAATCAACACTACCCACAGCCTCTACCTGGCCGCGGGAGCGATCCACGGCTGCGTGCTGTGCGAGGAGGATCGTCCGCTGATCTACATGGAGGACGTCGGCCGCCACAACGCCATCGACAAGATCGCCGGCTACATGTTCCTGAAAGGGATCGGCCCGGAGCGGAAGATCTTCTACACCACCGGAAGGCTGACCAGCGAAATGGTGATCAAGACGGTGCAGATGCGGATCCCGATCCTGATCTCCCGCTCGGGTTTCACCGCCTGGGGGGTAGACCTCGCGCGGCGCGCCGATCTCACCCTGATCGGCCGCGCCAGGGGCAAGCGGTTCATCGCCCTCGCCGGCGAACACCGGATCGTCTACGACGCCGACCAGACCCAGGTCGAGGCCGAATCGCCGAAGGTCCGGCGCAAGGCGAGCCTGGACGAAGATGTCGCCTGACGACGACTCCGTGGTCGCCGGCGTCATCCTCGCCGGCGGCCGGGCCAGGCGCATGGGCGGCGGCGACAAGTGCCTGCACCGGCTCGGCGGCAAGACCATCCTCGAGCACGTGATCGACCGGGCGCGGCCTCAGGTCTCGCGGCTGGTCCTCAACGCCAACGGCGATCCCGGACGCTTCGCCCAATTCGGCCTTCCGGTGGCCGCGGACGCGATCGGCGGCTTCGCCGGCCCGCTGGCCGGCGTCCTCACCGGTCTGGAATGGGCGCGCGAACACGCACCCCACTGCCCCTGGGTCGCCAGCTTCGCCACCGACACGCCGTTCTTCCCCGAAGACCTGGTCGCTCGGATGCTCGCGGCGGTGGACGAAGAGGGCGCCGACATCGCCTGCGCCGCCTCGGGCGGGCGTTCCCATCCCGTCTTCGGCCTGTGGCCGGTCCGCCTCGCCGGCGAACTCCGCCACGCCCTCGCCGACGAAGACATCCGCAAGATCGACCTGTGGACCGCCCGCTACCGGCTGGTCACCGTCGAATTCCCAACCGAGCCCCGCGACCCCTTCTTCAACGTCAACCGCCCCGACGATCTGGCGGACGCGGAGCGAATGCTCGGCTGACCCGACGGCCCCACCGGCGGGCCGCTCTCCATCCAGGACGAAGCAATGGTAATAGCCCGCAAGGGGACTTCCGCGGCGGGAGGTTCGATGGGTGACGTGTTCCCGTAACTCACTTGCAGACTCTACGGCCGCTCCAAAGCGGAAGCGCGCAACACCTGCTTTAGAGAACGCAACGGAACCGTCAGTCCCGATATATCCCGGATGGCGTGGAAGCGTACTTCGGGGTAGCATGCCGAGGTTTGGCGGAGCGTATGGGGTCTTCCGCTTTTCGGATGAGCGGTCCCCGGATCGATGCGCTTGCTGCAAATGGAGGCGTGATCATGGTGAAAGAGTTTGACGTCGTCATCGAACGGGATGCCGAGGGCATCTACGTCGCCTCCGTGCCCGCCATTCCCGGCTGTCACACGCAGGCAATGTCCCTCGACGATCTTATGGTCCGCGTCCGCGAAGCGATCGAGGTCAATCTGGAGGCGGTTGGTGACGACATCGAACCCCTCGAATTCGTCGGCGTCCAGCGCATTACCGTCGCCGCATGACGCGACTGCCAAGGCTCGGCGGTCGTGAGATCATCGCGGCGTTGCGCAAAGCCGGTTTCGACCTCATCCGCGTGAAAGGGAGCCACCACCTCCTGCGCCATCCGGACGGCAGGACGACGACGATTCCCGTGCACGCCGGCGAGGTGATCGGACCAGGCCTATTCGCAAAAATCCTGCGGGATTGCGAATTGACCCGCGAAGAGCTTCGCAACCTGCTTTAGCAGGCGTAAGTCGGAACAGCCGGGAGCGTATAAATACGCAAGCGTATGCCCGCTGTGGGGGGATCCGGCGGAACTCGGCGTGGGGTGAAGCGGAACCGCAGACGCCTTATGCGCATGTCTCGCTCACGGTGTCCGCCTGGTCGACTTCGGTCCCAAATTGGAGCCGTTTCAGTCGTCAGTGGCCCTCCCCAAGAAGGAGAGCACGCCCGAGCGGCCTGCGCAACGTGTGCTCGACTGTGAACTGGTTCACAGACCGCAATTCGCGGCGATGCGAGAGTGCAAATCATATGCAGCGAGGGAATCCTGGAAAAGCATCCAGTTCTCTCGTTTCACCCGCGCGGCCGAGGAGCGGCAACGATAGTCAAACGGAGGGCGGAAATGACACGGCGACGGGAACAGGCGAGAACCCACCCGCTGGTTTTTTCGGCGGCAGTGATGATGGGGTTGGCCCTGTCCGGGGGATTTCCCGAGCACGCCCGTGCCGAGCGATACCCGGCGGAGATGATGCTGCACGGGGCTCCCGTCGAGTCGAAGGTTTCGGGTTATTCCGGGTCTCGCCGCAAGCTGGAGGTCGACGACGACAAGCAGGCGGTGTACGGGATCTCCTCCCAGGAGCGGCGCGACAATCCCTGCACGTTCTGGATCGGCACGGAAAGCATCAACGACTCCAATAGGACCACCGGAGACATCAAGAACCTCTGCGGCGGCACGCCCAAGAGCAGCACGATAAAGGCCCAGTATCGAGACGATATGTACTTCGGCCGACGCGTCTTCGTGACCGGAATTCGGGTGTGCACGAACAACAAGGAAACGCGGGTGAAGGGCTTTCAGCTGCGGGGCAAACAGATCCAGGACGATGGCCGGCTCGCCGACCTCGTATACCCGCCGCCGTCTGGGCCGGTCCGATACTATTTGGTGGGCGGCGCAAGCTGGAATTTCAATAGTCGTGAAGAGTATGTGAACGACTCGGACTTTCCAGCCGACTTCCGCAACAACTGCAAGGAATGGCACAAGTGGGCGGAGTGTCCACAGCCGAACCAGGTGGCGACCGGGGTGATCGCGCATTTCGAAGCCGGTAAGGAACCGCGCTCGCTGACCGGTGTCGCCGTGCAATGCCGCTACGTATCACGGCTCTACGTCCCCGCCGGTCGTTGACGGAGGTGACCTGCCGTCGCAGGGGGGTGACGGATTGGAATGACGTCTTTCGTCGGACGTCTCATCGATTTCTTGCGATCGTCATAACAGTGAAATCTATATGTGGTACGGATGCTTAGCAAATGGCTTTAATGTTGATTCAGACAAGGACGGTACACCAGATGACCCTCTATGTGTGCAGCATGCAAGAGATGCCCTGGCACGTCAAAACCCTGCGGCCGAGCCATCTCGTCTCCCTCGTTCCACCGAACGAACAGCCACCGACGCCGCGCGGGATCACCGCCGAACGCCATCTGCGTCTGGAAATAGACGACATCGCCGAGTCGTTTCCAGGGCACGTTCTACCCGACGTCTATCACATCGCCACCCTCGTCGACTTCCTGATGGGTTGGCCTGGAGAACAGCCGATCCTGCTCCATTGTCTGGCGGGGATCAGCCGGTCGATGGCGGCGGCACTGATCGCCTTGACCCTGGATGCCGAAGGACGCGAGATGGAGGCGGCGCGGAGCTTGCGCTATGCCGCGCCGCACGCCAGGCCCAACGCGCGGATAATCGCCCTGGCCGACGATGTGCTCTGCCGACAGGGACGCCTCATCGAAGCCTGTCGGCAGATGGGATCGGCTACCGACGCCGCGTCCGGACCACTCGTTCGACTTTCGCCCCTTGCGAAACCTCGGCGATCGACGGCCGTCGGCGAGATGGCGACAATGGCGATCTGACGGGACGGGCGCCGGAAGGATTCCACTCCCGGCCTTGAACGGGCGCCCTCCGCTCCTCACAATGGACGGAGACCAAACGGCGTCCTTCAAGCATGACCGCAAAAGCTCTGCTCATCGTCCACCAGAAGACCTCCGATCCCGGGCGGATCGGGCGGTTGTTGCGCGAGGGCGGCTATGGTCTCGACATCCGTTGTCCGAACACCGGCGATCCGTTGCCGGAGGTCCTCGACGGGCACGACGCCGTGGTCGTTTTCGGCGGGCCGATGAGCGCCAACGACGGCCACGTGACGCCGGGGATCCGGGCCGAGCTGGACTTCATCCCGACGGTACTTGAGGCCGGCACGACGCTGCTCGGCATCTGCCTCGGCGCCCAGATCATCGCCCGGGCGTTGGGCGCCGCGGTCACCCGCCATCCCGACGCGATCACCGAGATCGGCTACACCGGCATCTCGCCGACTCCGGAGGGCCGGCGGTTGTTCGACCAACCGACGATGGTCTACCAATGGCATCGGGAGGGGTTCGACTTGCCGCGGGGCGCCACGCTCCTCGCCGAGAACGAGGTATTCGCCAACCAGGCGTTCCGCTATGGCGAAGCGACTTACGGCGTGCAGTTCCATCCCGAGGTGACGCGGGCGATCGTCGAGCGGTGGACCGAGAAGGCGGCCCACGACCTGGTGTTGCCGGGGGCGCAGGCGCGAGACGACCAGCTTGCCGGCTTCGACCGATACGACGCCCGGTTGGAGCATTGGACCCGGCGTTTCCTCGATACGATTCTGGGGACCCGTCTCGGCGACGGCTAATCAAGGATCGAAGCGTTGCGGCAATAGCTGCCGGCGAACCGGTTTCGGCGTTTCCTCGCTGCTCGAAAAAACCTTTTTCAACTTCTCCCAGAAGCTTGGCGCGGGGGAGTCCGACGCGACCGTGGTGTATGTCTCGTCGGGGACCGGGGTCAGGCTCGGAAGCGGGCGCGCCGGGATTCCGGCGTGGGCATCGGCCATGAACGCCCGCCACAGCTTCGCCGGCAGGCCGCCGCCGGTGACCTTGTTCATCGGCCTGTTGTTGTCGTTGCCCATCCACACGCCGGCGACCAGATCGGCGCTGAACCCGATGAACCAGGCGTCGCGGAAATTCTGGCTGGTTCCGGTTTTGCCGGCCACTTGACGCGGAAGCTTGGCGGCGCGTCCGGTGCCGTGCTCGATCACCTCGACCAGCATCTCGGTGATTTCGGCGGCATGCCCGGGTTCGACGATCCGGCCGGGACCGGAACCGGAGCGGGTATAGAGCAACGTGCCGTCGGCGTCGTGGATCGACTCGATGCCGTAGGGCCACACCCCGAGGCCGCCGTTGGCGAACGTCGCGTACGCCGCGGTCAACTCGATCAGGCTGACGTCGCCGGCGCCCAGCGCAAGGCTGGGGGTGGGCTGGAGATCGGCGGTGATTCCGAGCCGATGGGCGGCGCTGATCACCCGCCCACGGCCGGCGTGTTCGCTGACCCGCACCGCCACCGTGTTGATCAACTCGGCCAGGCCCTGACGCATCGTCACCTCGCCCCGATAGCGGCCGGAGAAATTGCGGGGCTTCCAACCGTCGACCGTTATCGGCGCGTCGACGATCAGGCTATCGGGAACCAATCCGGCTTCGAGGCCGGCGAGGTAGACGAACGGTTTGAACGCGGAGCCCGGCTGCCGGTAGGCCTGCACCGCCCGGTTGAATTGGCTGTGCAGGTAGTCGCGACCGCCAACCATGGCGCGGACGGCGCCGTCCGCCGTCATCGCCACCAGCGCCGCCTCCGACGCGTCGGCCTTAATGCCCGGCCCGTCGAGGCTTTCGGCGACGCGGGCCTCGGCCAGCCGTTGCAACCGGGGATCGATTGTCGTGGTGACGATGACGTCACGGTCGCCGTCCGAGACGAAGTCGGGCACCTGGGCCAGCACCCAGTCGACGAAGTAGCGGCCGCCGTGGCGGACGCCGAGGGAGGCGATCACCTCGCCCTGGTGGCGCTTGGCGGCTTCGACCTCGGCATCGGTAATAAAACCGGCGTCGACCATGTTGGCCAGCACCTGGCCCGTCCGCTGGGCCGCCAGCCCGGGATTGGCGAGGGGGTTGTAGCGGCTGGGCGCCTTCAGCAACCCGGCCAGCATCGCCGACTGATAGGTGGAGATGCCCAACGCCGGACGGCCGAAATACTTGCGCGCCGCGGCGTCGACGCCATAGGCGCCGGCGCCGAAGTAGGCACGGTTGAGATAGATGGCGAGAATCTGATCCTTGGTGAACTTATGCTCCAGCCACAGCGCCAGCATCAGTTCCTGGATCTTGCGCCTGATCGTCCGCTCGGGGGTGAGAAACAGGTTCTTCGCCGCCTGCTGGGTAATCGTGCTGCCGCCCTGGACGATGGCGCCGGCCTGGACGTTGGCGACCGCCGCGCGCGCGAGACCGATGACGTCGAGACCGAAATGCGAATAAAAGCGGCGGTCCTCGGTGGCCAGCACGGCCAGCGGCAGGGCCGGGGGCATATCCGAGACGGCGAGCGCCATCCCATAGCGGTCTCCGGCGCTGGCCAGCTCGGAGCCGTCCGCCGCCAACACCGTTACCGACGCCCGGCGGGGAGCGGTCAGCGCCGCGTCCACGTCCGGCAAATCCGCAGCATACCAGGCGACGATACCGGCGACCGCGACCGACACCCAGATCGCCGCCACCGCCAGCCACTTCAACACCGGCCACATCAGCGGCCTGCGAACCTGGGGCGCGCGCTCCTTGCTCCGGTGCCGGCCGTCGGTGGTCCTGCGGGTCGCGGCTTCCTGGGCGGTCTTTGTCATGAGCGTGATCTTAACCGATTGGCGACCAAAGTCGTCTGATACCTTTAACGACGCCGGTCAACTAACAGTAAAATAGGTAAAAATTGTGACAGTGGCGATGTCTGGCGGATAGGTCCTTACGGCAACGGAGCGACGTCGCGCAACGAATCGCTGCTATCGGGTGATCCGGATCGGCACGCCGCTGCGCTCGTTCAGCGCCCGGTCCACGGCCGACCAGTCGAGACGCGAGATATCGTCGCCGGCGGCCACCAGGATTTCGTCGGTCTTATCGGGCAGCGGATCCGGCTGGGCGACGCCGGTCTCTTCGAGCTCGTCGACCTGGGACAACGACGGGTGCACCTCGATATAGAGTTCGCCTTTGCCATTGCGGCCGAGCTTTATCGGCTGGCTGACCACGGTGACCGGCGTTCCCACCGGGACGTTTTCGAACAGCCACTCGATGTCCTCGGGATACAGGCGGATGCAGCCGCGGCTGACCCGCCTGCCGACGCCCCACGGCTTGCTGGTGCCGTGGATCAGATAGCTCGGCCAGCCGAGATAGAGGGCGTAGTCGCCGAGCGGATTGTCGGGACCGGCGGGCACCACCGCCGGCAACTCCGGATTATCCTTGCGCGCCCCTTCGGTCGGTATCCACACCGGGTTCGCCTTCTTTCTGATCACCTTGGTCGTTCCGATCGGGGTGGTGAAGGCGTCGCGGCCGGTACCGATCGGATAGGATTCGACCCAACCTTCCTTGGAAAAATAGTACAGCCTCATCTCCGCGAGATTGATGACGATGCCATTGCGGGGCGCGTCGGGCAGGATGTGCTGGGTCGGCAGGACGAGGCGCTCGGCCTTTCCCGGAAGCCAGGCATCGACCCCCGGGTTCGCCGCCAACAGTTCCGGCAGGCCCAGCTGGTCGGCCCGGGCAATGTCGAGCAGCGTGTCCGGACCCCAGGTATAGTGCTCGATCAACTCGCCGAGGAGATCGCCGTCCAGCTTCTGGCCCGGCTTGTATTCGGGAAGTTCGCCATCGATGGCTTGGGAGTCCTCGATGTTTTCGGGCGCGACCGCCGCCACCGCGTGAGGCTCCGCCGCCACAGCCGAAAGAGCGAACAGCACCCACGCCAGAAAGCCCGCCGACAGAAAGATCGGCGACATCCTCGGAAGCCGCCGCCCATTGATCCGTTTCGTCATTCGCCGTCGACCTTCGTTGCTGCGCGGGAGAGTTCTCATCCCTACAGATAGTGCGGTCTCGGCCGGGAGAAAACACGCTCGCCCTCGGATAAGCAAGATCTTCGTGTGCAATCGACCATTGGACGCCCCCCTCTATGCGCCCCCCTTCACGGTTTCCAGCGCCGCGAGCGCGCGGGCCCGCGCCAGCGCGTGGTCGACGATCGGCTCGGGATAGGTCGCGCCAAGACGGACCCCGGCCGCCGACAGCTCCAGCGGCGGGGCCTGCCATGGCCGATGGATCCAGCGGTCGGGAAGCCTCTCTAGCTCCGGCACCCACCGCCGCACATAAGCGCCGTCGGGGTCGAACTTCTCGCCCTGCAGGACGGGATTGAAGATGCGGAAGTACGGCGCCGCGTCGGTGCCGCAGCCGGCGACCCATTGCCAACCGCCGGCATTGCTGGCGATGTCGGCGTCGACGAGGGTATCCCAGAACCAGGCTTCTCCCCACTGCCACGGAAGCAGCAAGTGTTTGACCAGAAACGACGCGGCAACCATCCGCACCCGGTTGTGCATCCAGCCGCTGTGCCAGAGCTGGCGCATGCCGGCGTCGACGATCGGGTAGCCGGTTCGGCCCCGTTGCCAGGCCCTCAGGGTCTCGCGGTCGTCCGCCCAGGGGAAGCGTGCGAATCGGGATTGCAGCGGTTCGTCGGCGACTTGCGGATGGTCGACCAGCACGTGGGCACAGAACTCGCGCCAGCCCAGTTCCCGCAGGAACGCCTCGCCGCCATGGGCCGCGCCGGCGTCCGCCTCGATCCGGTGGCGAACCGCATGCCAGACCTGGCGCGGTGAAACCTCGCCGAAGTGAAGATGCGGAGACAGCCGCGAGGTCGCCCCCGGCTCCGGCCGGTCGCGGTCGCGCCCGTAGCCGTGGAGATCGTCGTCGACAAACGCTTCCAGCCGTTCGCGGCCAGGCCGCTCGCCCGGCCGCCAGGTCTGCCGCAGGCCCTCCGCCCAATCGGGACCGGTCGGCAGGAAATTCCAGTCTCCCAGCGACTCACCGCCGGGTGGTGGTTCGATTCCGCGTAATCGCGGTGGTGCGGGCGACGGGCCGCCGGGCGGGCGGGCGGTCAGACAGGCTTTCCAGAACGGCGTGAACACCCGGAACGGCTTACCCTGCCGGCTGACGATCGAGCCGGGCTCGAACAGCAGCGATGTCGGCAACGCGCGGCTCTCGATCCCTCGTGCCGCCAGCCGTTGTTCGAGATCCCGTTCCGCGGTGCGCCAGTGCGGCTCGACATGGCGGTTCCAGTAGACCGCCCCTGCGCCGGTCTCCGCCGCCAGGCTGGCGACGCTGTCCGCCGCCACGCCGCGGCGCAGAACCAATGGCGCGCCAATGGCCGCCAGCGATTCCGCCAGCGCCGTCAAGCTGTGATGCAACCACCAGCGACCGGCACCGCCCACCCGCCGAGGTCCCGGCGTTTCGTCGTCGAGGACGTAGACCGGCAGCACCGGCCGGCCGCTGTCCGCGGCGGCGCGGAGCGCCGGGTTGTCCGAAAGCCGGAGATCCTGCCTGAACCAAACGATGACGGGACGGGAAGACACGGGTTCGACGAGGCAGCCTGCGTTGCTGCGTTGCCATTCAGATGGGTTGCGGCGGCGGGTCGTCAACGGCGATCGGAAGAGGGGAAACCCTCTCCCGGTCCTTTTTTGGGTTGGCGTAATTCGCAGGGGGACCATATACAATCGGTTGCAGGTTCGAACCTCTGGTTGCCAAGCGGTCATGGTATGGTCGTCGCTTCGGACCTGCCGGAACGGGAACAACGAACGTGAGGGGGAGAAGAAGTCATGGACGTTCGCGCCGCCGTCGCCCACCAGGCCGGCAAGCCTCTGACCATCGAGACGGTCCGGCTCGATGGTCCGAAGGCGGGCGAGGTTCTGGTCGAGATCAAGGCGACCGGCGTTTGCCATACCGATGAATTCACCCTTTCCGGCGCCGATCCGGAAGGGCTTTTCCCGGCCATCCTCGGCCATGAAGGCGCGGGCATCGTCGTCGAGGTCGGCCCGGAGGTAAAATCGGTGAAACCCGGCGATCACGTGATCCCGCTGTACACCCCGGAATGCCGCGAGTGCGAATTCTGCCTGCATCCGAAGACCAACCTGTGCCAGAAGGTCCGGGCAACCCAGGGACAGGGCCTGATGCCCGACGGCACCAGCCGCTTCTCCCTCGGCGGCCGACCGTTGTTCCACTACATGGGCACGTCGACCTTCGCCAACTTCACCGTGTTGCCGGAGATTGCCGTCGCCAAGGTCCGCGAAGATGCGCCGTTCGACAAGATCTGCTACATCGGCTGCGGGGTGACCACCGGCATCGGCGCCGTCATCTTCACCGCCAAGGTCGAGCCCGGCGCCAAGGTGGTGGTGTTCGGCCTGGGCGGCATCGGCCTCAACGTGATCCAGGGCGCGCGCATGGTCGGCGCCGACATGATCGTCGGGGTCGACCTCAACCCGTCCAAGCGGGCCATCGCCGAGAAGTTCGGCATGACCCATTTCGTCAACCCGACCGAGGTCGAGGGCGATCTGGTCGCCCATCTCGTCGATCTGACCAAGGGCGGCGCCGACTACGCCTTCGAGTGCGTCGGCAACGTCAAGCTGATGCGCCAGGCGCTGGAGTGCTGTCACAAGGGCTGGGGCGAGTGCGTGATCATCGGCGTCGCCGGCGCCGGCCAGGAGATCTCCACCCGGCCGTTCCAGCTTGTGACCGGGCGGGTCTGGCGGGGCAGCGCTTTCGGCGGCGCCCGCGGCCGCACCGACGTTCCCAAGATCGTCGACTGGTACATGGAGGGCAAGATCAACATCGACGATCTGATCACCCACGTCGTTCCGCTGGACCGGATCAACGACGCCTTCGACCTGATGCACGAGGGAAAGTCGATCCGCACCGTCGTGACGTTCTAGGGAGCCACGGCGATGTCCCTGGAACGGGTCCGCGAGAACCGCTGTTTCGGCGGCACCCAGGCGGTCTACCGTCATCAGTCGGCGGCGACGGGAACGGCGATGGAATTCGCCATCTTCCTGCCGCCCCAGGCCGAGACCGCGCCACGGCCCGTACTCACCTACCTGTCCGGGTTGACCTGCTCCTGGGCGAACGTCACCGAAAAGGGCGGCGCGCAACGTTACGCCGCCGAGCACGGCCTGGTCCTGGTCTGCCCCGACACCAGCCCCCGCGGCACCGATCTCCCGGGGGAGCACGACAGCTACGACTTCGGCTCCGGCGCCGGCTTCTATATCGATGCGACCCGGGAGCCGTGGGCGCGGCATTACCGCATGTATACCTACGTCGTCGAGGAACTGGCGGAACTGGTCGCCGCGAATTTTCCCGTCGACGCGACGCGACAGGGCATCTTCGGGCATTCGATGGGCGGTCACGGTGCGCTGACCATCGCGTTCAAGAACCCCGAACGCTACCGGTCGGTCTCGGCGTTCGCGCCGATCGTCGCGCCGACCCGGGTGCCATGGGGACAGAAGGCGTTTTTCGGCTATCTCGGCGGCGGCGGTCCGCGTTGGCGCGAGCACGATTCCTGCCATCTGGTCGGGTCCAGCGGCTGGACCTCACCGATCCTCATCGATCAGGGAACGGCCGACGAATTCCTCGACACCCAGTTGCAGCCGGAGTTTTTCGTCCGCGCCTGCCGCGACGCCGGCGTCCCGCTGACCCTCAGGCGGCAAGACGGCTACGATCACAGTTACTACTTCATCAGCACCTTCATGGGCGACCACATCGCCCACCACGCCCGATTGCTCGCTGCCGCGCCGTAGCAGTCAGCGCTCTTTCCCATACCTCGGCAGCGACAGCCCGAACACGATGCCGGCGGCGCGGGCCGAGAGCGCCACGGCGAAGGCCAGCGCCATGGCGATCGGCTCGCTCTCCGTCACCGCCAGGACGGCCACGTAGGCGATCGAGCCGGCGGCGGCGGCGGTCGCGTAGATCTCACGCTGCAGCACCAGCGGGATTTCGCCGCAGAGGACGTCACGGATGATCCCGCCAAAAGCGGCGGTCATCACCCCCATCAGCACCGCCACCGAGACCGGCGCGCCCGTCGACAACGCCACCTGGGTGCCGCCGACGCAGAAGGTTGCGAGCCCGACCGCATCGGCCCAGACCAGCCAGCGTTGCCGCGACTTGAGCCGGGGAGCGATGAAGAAGATGGCGACGGCAATGACGGCGCAGACCGCCAGATACTCGGTTCGAGTGATCCAGAACACCGGCCGGATCCCGAGCAGCAGATCGCGAAGGGTGCCGCCGCCGATTCCGGTGACCGCCGCGATCAGGACGAAACCGAACACGTCCATCCGCTTCTGCGACGCCTTCAGCGCGCCGCTGGTCGCGAACACCGCGACGCCGACAAGATCGAGAATGTAAACGAGGTTGTCCATCGATCCGATCTCGCCATCCGTTTCCGATTCTCGGCGTCGGGTATCATGACAAAATGCGTCGCCGTCACAATAGTCGAAAAACGTCCCGGTTCCGACGAACTTTGCGGCGATACGTACCACCGTCTCGCGGCAGCCTATGGCGCATAAACCAATCATCGAACCAGGGAGGAAACGATGCTGATCGGCGTCCCCAAAGAGATCAAGGTCCACGAGTACCGCGTCGGACTGACCCCCGACAGCGCGCGGGAGTTCGTCACCCACGGACACCAGGTGCTGGTCCAGACCAATGCCGGGGCCGGGATCGGCTGCGCCGACGAGCGCTACCGCGCCGCCGGCGCAGAGATCGCCGGCAGCGCCAAGGAGATCTTCGACAAGGCCGAGATGATCGTCAAGGTCAAGGAACCGCAGCCGGCCGAGCGGGCGATGTTGAAGGAGGGGCAGGTTCTGTTCACCTACCTGCATCTGGCGCCCGATCCCGATCAGACCCGGGATCTGGTCGAGAGCGGCGTCGTTGGCGTCGCCTACGAGACGGTCGTCGACAGTCACGGCGGCTTGCCGCTGCTGGCGCCGATGTCCCAGGTCGCCGGCCGGCTGGCGATCCAGGCCGGCGCCCATGCCCTGGAGAAGGCCCACGGCGGCAAGGGCATCCTGCTCGCCAACATGCCCGGCGCGGTGCCCAACACCTCCACTTACGCCCTCAACAACGTCACCCTGCGCTACGGGTTGGCCCTCGCCGACAACGGCTACAAGAAGGCGCTGCTCGACAACTCCAACTTCCGCGAGGGACTGAACGTCTGCAAGGGCATGGTCACCCACAAGGCGGTCGCCGACGATCTCGGCTGCGACTACGTCGATCCGGTCGCCGCGCTCGGCGGTTGACCCGCGGCCCGGCCTCCCGGGCAAGGAAACGCTGGGACTCAGCCGACGGTTTGCGTATGGTGCGGCACGGTCAAACCGTCCAGCCGCGCACTCATCGTCGTCCTCAATATCACCGTTCCGGAGCCGATTTCATGACCGACTTCATCGTCTGTTTCCGCAAGCCCGCCGACTGGGCCGACAGCGTCCACATCCATTACTGGGACGCCCGACCACACGGCCACGGCTCCACTTGGCCGGGGGTGCCGATGAGGCTGGAGGCGGGATGGTTCATCCACCGGTTCAAGGACACCGAGGCCGCCAGCTTCGTGTTCAACGACAACCACGGCCACCAGACCGGCGATATGTACCGCGACCGCGGCGGCTGGTACGCCGGCGACGGCCGCTGGCACGACCAGCCGCCCCGGGAACAGGCGCGACACCGCGAAGAAGTCCCCGGCGCGGCCGAAAGCGGCGGCGAAGCCGCGGGCCAAGATGAAGACCGGCCCGTCGTTCGACTTCCGCGAGGAGACGATCTACTTCCTGCTCACCACCCGCTTCTACGACGGCGACCCGTCCAACAACTTCTTCTGCCGCGACCGGATCAAGTTCAACGCCGCCGGCGAGGCCGAGGACCCGCACTGGCGCGGCGACTTCAAGGGGCTGATCCAGCGCCTCGACTACATCAAGGACCTCGGCTTCACCGCCATCTGGATCACGCCCCCGGTGGAGAACCGCTCCGGCCTCGACTACCACGGCTACCACGCCTACGACTGGACGCGGATCGACCCGCGCCTGGAATCGCCCCGACGCCACCTACCAGGACCTGATCGACGCGGCGCACGCGCGCGGGATCAAGATCATCCAGGACGTGGTCGTCAACCACTCGTGCCAGTTCGGCATCCGCGGCAAAGTGTGGATCGACCATCTGCCGATGAAGTACTACGTGCCGCAGGGCTCCGAGCAGGGCCGGGTCAACCACGGCCCCTACCAGGGCAACCTCGGCAACTACGCCTGGCCCAACCGGGACGACATCGACAACCCCCTCGCCCCCGCCTGGTACCGCGAGCGCCACGGCCGCGACCCCGAAGGCCGCGAGCCGCTGGTCGATCCCAAGACCGGCGAGACCGTGCCCAAGCCCGGCTACGAGCCCGGCCGGTTCTTCGGCGTCGACGCCGGCACCCTCGATCCCGAGTGGTACCACCAGGAGGGGTTCATCTGCGGCGGCGACTGGGAGAGCGCCCACCCGCTGCAGAACAAGCATCTGGCCGGCGACTGCATCGACCTCGCCACCCGGCGCCAGAACGTCAAGGACTACATCATCGGCAGTATCAACCGCTATCTCGACATGGGCGTCGACGCGCTGCGCATCGACACCGTCAAGCACATCGAGCGCGACAACCTGCTCGAATACGTCAACGCCTGGAAGGCGCACAAGCCGGGGCTGTTCGTGTTCGGCGAGAACCTGGTCAAGGGCTACGGCTGGGGCGATCTCGGCGGCGGCGACAACGGCCCGTCCGATATCCGCCCCTGGTGGTACACCCGCCTCGGCCACGATCCCCGCGACCCCAACTCGGGCGGCGATTCCGGCTTTCCCCAGCTCGACTTCGGCCTGTTCTCCACCTTCCGCGACAACCTCAGCCGCGGCAGCTTCGACGGCGTCGCCCGAGTCCTGGAGATGGACTGGATCTACGGCAACGCCACCGAGCTGGTCACCTTCCTGCAGAACCACGACGTCGGCCCCGACAACGACTTCCGCTTCCGCTTCAAGGGCGACCAGTGGATGGCGGCCGCCGCATACAACCTGCTGTGGACCGCACGCGGCATCCCCTGCCTGTACTACGGCGAGGAGATCGAATTCATGAAGGGCGCCCCCCAGGACGTCATCGGCAACGACGACACCCTGGACACCACCGGCCGCGCCTACTTCGGCGACCACCTTACCGACGCAGCGCATCGGCGAGACCCAGAGCCACCCCCTCTACCGGCACATCCGGCGGCTCAACCAGATCCGCCGCGCCGTCCCCGCCCTGCAGAAGGCGGCGATGAGCCACATGCGCGAATGGGGCTCGGGTCTTGCGTTCGTCCGCGACCTCGACGACGGCGACAGCTACGCCGTGGTCGGCCTCGCCATCGGCGGCGGCCAGGACATCACCGTCGGCGGGGTGCGCGACGGCCTCTACCGCGACGCGGTCACCGGCAACGAGATCACCGCCCACGGCGGCACCCTATCGTTTCACGTCCAAGGCAACTCCGCCGGCATCTACGTCCTCGACGGCCCCGGCAAGATCGGCGACGACGGGGTGTATTTGCGCTGAGGCCTCCTACGCGGCGTAACTTCACCGGTTGTTAACCGCGTAGGGGCGAGGATGGGGGCTCTATTGTCTTGCATCGCAATCGAGAGAACCCGTCCATGAGCGTTGTCTCCGCCGCCTCCGCCGCCGTTGCCGCCAACCACGCCCTGAACGCCCAGGCGATGAAGATGGCTGCGGTCAAACAGCAGAACGAAGCCGCGCAATCCGTCATCAAGATGCTGGAAGCGGCAATCGACCCAGCCGCCGGCACCGACAAGACCAAGGCCGTCGACTTCAAGGTCTGATCCGCCCGCCCCCGCCCGCGGGCTTCGGTCAACCGCCTTCGGCGGCCGACGCCGCCGGCTCTGGGTGACTCAAGGGCGCGCCCACACCGGGAACCTGCGAGCTTGACGTCTCGGGCACGTCCGCTGCGATCGCAATCGGCGGTTTCGGCAGCAGTAGCGCCAGGAACGCCGTGCACAGGCAGACGACCGCGCCGAGGAAAATCGGAAAGTCGTAGCTTCCCAGCTCGTCGAAGGCGGCGCCGGCGAACACCGGACCGACGAAGACGCCGACCGCCCGGCTCGAGTACAGGGTGCCGATGATGCCGCCCGCGGCCCGCGTCCCGAAATAGTCGGTGACGACTGCTGGACCGAGGGCGATGTAGCCGCCGTAGATGGCGCCGAAGAAGCAGGCCAAGACGGCCAGGGGGGCGAGGCCGTCGAGGTTCGGCCAGACGCCGAGACCCATCGCCCCCGCGAACACCATCGCGCACAGGCAAGCTCTTCGCCCGACGAAATCGCCCAGCCATCCGAACAGGAACCGCCCGACCGTGCTCCCGGCGCCGATCAGGCCGATCAGCGCGGCGGCTTCGGTTTCGCTCGCGCCCTTGGCGAGGGCGTAGGGCGCGATGTGCACCAGGGGCAGGAACTGGACGACGGCCAGGGCGACGAAGACGACCCACAGCAGCCAGAACGTCCGCGTGCGCACCGCCTGCGCCAGGCTCGCTCCGGTGGCTTCGTCGCTCGCGGCAGCGGACTCGGTCGCGCCGTCGGGGTGAAAGCCGCGCCGACGCGGATCACCGTCGATGAACCCCGCCACCGCCAGGCCGATCACGGCGACGATCACGGCCAAGCTCAGCAGCGCCTCGCGCCATCCCGCCTCGGCCGCCATATGGGCGGTGAGCATCGGCACCACGATGGTGCCGACCCCGATGCCGGCCACCGCCAGTCCCGAGGCAAGGCCGCGTCGGCGCAGGAACCAGCGCTGCACCGCGGCGATCGAGGGCACGTAGATCATGCCGACCCCGAGACCGACCGGCAGGCCGAAGCGCACGACGAACTCGGCGGGTCCCTGCGCCGCGGCGGTCGCGGCGAGACCGAAAACCACCGAGGCCACTCCGCACAGGACCACCGGTCGCGGACCGACCCGGTCGGAGAGCAGCCCGGTCACCGTCCCGGAGAGGAAGGCGACCGCGATCGCCACGGCGAAGGCGGATGAAAGACCGGTTCGGTCGACGCCCAACGCCCGTTCGAGCGGCATCGCCAGCGTCGGCAGGGCGTAGATGGTGCCGAAGCCGATGGCCAGCAGGACGGATGTCGCGGTGACCACCGTCCATCCGGGAAACACCCGGGTCCTTGATTCGCGCACGATTGCAGTCCCCCCAAGCCGATACTTCGAATCCGCCCGGTCCAGCCGGGCGACGAAATCGGGGAAGTATGGGCCTCCCCTATCCGCGGGAATGTGAACCCGTTCACGGTTGGGGCGACTGCGACAAAAGAAATATCCAAGCCGCCCGCCCCCGCCCTCGGGCTTCGCTCAGGCGACTTTGGCGGCCGGCGCCGCCGGCTCCGGGTGTCTCACGGGCGAGCGCGCGACGGAGTCGGCCGGGAGCAACCGCTCGGGCATGTCCGCCACGGTCGCGCTCGGCGGTTTCGGCAGGAACAGCGCCAGGAACGCCGTGCACAGGCAGACGACCGCGCCGAGGAAAATCGGAGTGTCGTAGCTTCCCAGCTCGTCGAAGGCGGCGCCGGCCAACACCGGTCCGACGAAGACGGCGACCGCCCGGCTCGAGTACAGGGTGCCGATGATGCCGCCCGCGGCCCGCGTCCCGAAGTAGCCGGTGACGACCGCCGGACCGAGGGCGATGTAGCCGCCGTAGATCGCTCCGAAGAAGCAGGCCAAGACGGCCAGGGGGGCAAGACCGTCCAGGTTCGGCCAGACGCCGAGACCGGCGGCGCCCGCGAACACCATTGCGCACAGGCAAGCTCTTCGCCCGACGATGTCGCCCAGCCATCCGAACAGGAACCGCCCGACCGTGCTGCCGGCGCCGATCAGGCCGATCAGCGCGGCGGCTTCGGTTTCGCTCGCGCCCTTGGCGAGGGCGTAGGGCGCGATGTGCACCAGGGGCAGGAACTGGACGACGGCCAGGGCGACGAAGACGACCCACAGCAGCCAGAACGTCCGCGTGCGCACCGCCTGCGCCAGGGTCGCTCCGGCGGCCTCGGCTCCCGCGGAGGGGGGCTCCGCCGCCCCGTCCGGGTGCAATCCCCGCCGCGCGGGCTCTCCGTCGACGAGCCAGGCGAACGGAAAACCGATCACCGCGACGATCATCGCAAGAACCAGCAGCGCCTCGCGCCATCCCAGCTTGGCGACCAGATACGCGGTCAGCATCGGCAGGACGACGGTGCCGATTCCGCTCCCGGTCACCGCCAGCCCCGAGGCGAGGCCGCGTCGGCGCAGGAACCACCGCTGCACCGTGGCGATCGAGGGCACGTAGATCATGCCGACCCCGAGACCGACCAGCAGGCCGAAGCGGATGACGAAATCGATCGGACCCCGCGCGGCGGCGGTGGCGGCGAGGCCGGCAACCACCGAGGTCAAGCCGCAGACGACGACCGGTCGCGGACCGACCCGGTCGGCGACAGGCCCGGTCACCGTTCCCGAGAGGAAGGCGACCACGATCGCCACGGCAAAGGCCAACGAAAAGACGGTTCGGTTGACGCCCAGCGCCTGTTCGAGCGACGGCGCCAGCGTCGGCAAGGCGTAGATGGTGCCGAAACCGACGGCCAGCAGGACGGATGTCGCGGTGACCACCGTCCATCCGGGAAAAACCCCGGTTCTAGTGGTCTGGTTCCGACATACGGTACTCATACGACGGCCCTCCAAGTTCGTCCGGTTAGGCGCGTGGCGCGCCGTGATGCTGAAGCATCACAAGCGCTGCGCAACGATACCGGGGGGCTTGGAAGGCCGCCTTGTGGGTCGCGTTTCCCGCGCCCTCGGGGCGTCGGACGCGCTTGACGATGGGTCGCCATCGCCCGCGCACGCCCTCCTGCCGAGGGCGCGGGAAACGCGATCGTATGGGCACCATATGTCGGAACCAGACCACTACATTCGCGCACCATTGCAGTCCCCCCCATTCGATCCTTCGAACGCGCCCGGTCCACCCGGGCGACGAAAACGGGGAAGTATGGGCCTGTCGAACCCGGAGGAATGTGAACCGGTTCACGGTTGGGGGGACTGAAACAAAAGAAACATCGGCGCCGGCCGGCACAGCCATCGCCACGCCCGCCATGTCACCCGCCGTGTCATTCGCGACTCGACAAACGGGACCGCGGACCCAGGTATAGGGGAACACCAACCTCGGAGGATCCCCATGTCGATCAAGCCGCTGTTCACCGCCACCGCCACCGCCAAGGGCGGCCGCAACGGTCACACCGAAGCCGCCGATCATACGGTCGCCGCCGATCTGTCCGTGCCCAAGGAGATGGGCGGCCCCGGAAAGCCCGGCACCACCACGCCCGAGCACCTGTTCGCGGCGGGCTACGCCGCCTGCTTCGGCGGCGCGCTGGATTTCGTCGCCACGCAGAAAAAGAAGGACGCCAAGGGCGCCGTCGTCACCTGCGCGGTCACCATCGGCCCCCGCGACGCCGGCGGCTTCGGCATCGCCGTCAAGATGCAAGTAACCGACCCAGCATCCCCCAGGCCGAACTCGAAGCCCTGGTCAAGGAGGCCCACGAGCAGATCTGCCCCTACTCCCACGCCACCCGCAACAACGTCGCCGTCGACTTCGTCGTCAAGGGCGGGTGAGCGGACGGGCCGGCATGCGTCAAAATTGGCGAAGACCCCTGACGGGGTGGACTCGGCGGCTTCGCCGTTGCGGAGCCTCGCAACGTCCGTTTATGCTCTCTCGAGCAAGCGCGGCGGCGTCGACCCGCCGAACGGGATTTTGGCCATGAAGTACAGGGTGCTGATCGAACAGGACGAAGACGGCGTGTTCGTGGCGCAAGTGCCGGCGCTGCCGGGCTGCGTCTCGCAGGGGTCATCCCGAGACGAGGCCCTGACCAACATTCGCGAGGCGATCGCCGGCTATCTCGAAAGCCTGCGCGAACACGACGAGGCCATTCCGCCGGCCATCGATGAGGAAATCATCGAGGTCGCCGTGTGAGCGCGCTGCCGGTCCTGTCTGGCCGGCGGGACACCCCGCCGGCCGATCGAGGTTCCCCCGAGCAAACGATCGATACGGCACCACACCCTCGGCGCCGGCACCATCGGCTTACGAACAATGCCGTCTTGGGCACCGGCTCCTTGATCCCGATTACCCGGGTCTCTTCAACCCCCCATTGCTGACCATCAGCCGGAGATCCCGAACGGGGAAAATTAGCCAAAGCACTAAATCGCTCCGCGATATTTTTCGGGCATCGCAGAGGGTCGCTGATTTTGGGCACCGCTGGCGTTTGCCGATAGAGGGGGCTGTCGTGTTGGTCGAGGTGATTTTGCCTCGATTGATACGAGGAGCTTCCGATGAACATCCAGAGCAATAAGTCCGATCACGCCGCTGCGTCAGCGCATGATCGAGGACATGGCCGCCCGCAAACTCGGCCACCATTCCCAGCGCAGCCATCTCTATAGCTGCAAACGTTTTGCCGCCTTTCTCGAGCGCTCGCCGGAGACGGCGACGGCCGACGACATCCGCCGCTTCCAGCTCTTCCTGATCGAGAGCGGGGCCAGCATTTGTAATCGCAACCGGATCATGACCGGCGTGCGGTTTCTGTTCCGGGTGACGCTGCGGCGGCACGATCTGGCCGCCGAGATCTATCATCTCAAGGAGCCGCAGAAGGTCCCGGTGGTGATGAGCCAGGACGAGATCAAGCGCCTGCTGGCGATGGCGGCGAACATCAAGCTGCGGGCCATGCTGTCTCTGGCCTACGGCTGTGGCCTGCGCGCCGGCGAGGTGGTGCGGCTCAAGGTCGGCGATCTCGACAGCGCCCAGAACATCATCCGCATCGTCCAAGCCAAGGGGCGCAAGGACCGCAACGTGATGCTGCCGGCCGATATCCTGGGCCTGTTGCGGCTCTGGTGGAAAGAACGCCCGAGGCACCAGGACAGGGATGTCGCCCCACCCGAGCGCTGGCTCTTTCCCGGCCGCAACCCGGGCCGACCACTGACCACGCGCCAGTTCGCGCGCCTCTTTCAGGAGACGGTCAACAAGGCCGGCATCACCAAGCCCGTGAGCCTGCATTCGCTGCGCCACTCTTTCGCCACCCACCTGCTCGAGCGCGGGGTCGACATCCGGGTCATCCAGGCGCTCCTGGGTCACGACAAGCTGGAGACGACGGCCCGCTATACCCGCGTGGCGACCGGCATGATCTCGGCCGTCGACAGCCCGCTCGACGATCTGGGCAAAGGCCGTCGCAAGCGCCGCAAGACCGGGGGACAGGCCTCAGGCTAACGCCTCGGCCGCGTGCCCCGTCCATCGCTGGAGGTCGCGGATATCTTCCGCGCCCATGGCGCTGCCTGGCGCAAGGCCAACGCCGGCCACGTGAGCCTCGCCCAGCTGAAAGTCATGGCCGCCATCGAGCGCTGCCGCACGGCGGTGCTCGGCGGCCATGTGGCGGCTTGCGAGGACTGCGGCCACGAGCGCATCGCCTATAACTCTTGCCGCAACCGTCACTGTCCCAAGTGCCAGGGCGCCGCTGCCAGGACCTGGCTGGCCGAGCGCCAGGCCGAGCTCCTGCCCGTCGGCTATTTCCACTTGGTCTTTACCCTCCCCAGCCAGATCGCCGACATCGCCTATCAGAACAAGCGCGTGATCTACGGTCTGTTGTTCAGGGCCAGCGCCGAGGCCACGCTCACCATAGCATCCGATCCCAAGCACCTGGGCGCCAAGATCGGCATCACCGCCGTGCTCCATACCTGGGGATCGGCGATGACACACCACCCCCACGTTCATATGATCGTACCCGGCGGCGGTCTTGCCCCCGCAACAGGCGAGGAGGACGCGGGCCCGACAGAAACAGCAAACAGCGAGACCTGGATCTCTTGCCGGCCACGGTTCTTCTTGTCGGTGCGCGTGCTCTCGCGGCTGTTCCGGCGGCTCTTCCTGGAAAAGCTGATAGCCGCCCATGAGGCCGGCGATCTGCGCTTCTTCAACGAGCACGCAGCCCTCGCCGAGAGCACGGCCTTCAAGCGCTATCTCGACCCGCTGCGCAAGGCCGAGTGGGTCGTCTACGCAAAACAGCCCTTCGCCGGGCCCGATCAGGTCCTGGCCTACCTCGCGCGCTACACCCACCGGGTCGCCATCTCCAATCAACGGCTCGTCTCAGCCGACCGCCACGGCGTCACCTTCAAGTGCAAGGACTACCGGATCAGCGGCCCGGCTCGCTACAAGACCATGAGCCTCTCCCACCACGAGTTCATCCGCCGCTTCCTCCTCCACGTGCTGCCGAAGGGGTTCCATCGCATCCGCCATTACGGCTTCCTCGCCAACGGCCAGCGCGCCGCCAATGTTGACCAGGCGCGGGCCTTGCTGGACCGGCCGGGCCACGACCCGGCAGCCGACACCGCGAGCCCCGATAACTCCGACGAACTGAATCCCCATCCCCATCCTTGCCCCAAATGCGGCGGGCCCATGGTCGTCATCGAGATCTTCGGACCCGGACACACCCCGCTCAGAGCACAAGCGCGCGACCCGCCAGTAGGCAAAGCCGAGGCCGCATGACCACCAGAACCAAAAGACATCTCCGATCACGCCGCCCCACAGCGGCCAGGCCCACGCACGCCTTGATCCCGGCCACAAGGCCGCCAAATCCAGAACACCAACCCCCGCCGTCGCGCAATGGCCATGAAACCCGCCCCCTACACAGCTCCACCCCCGCCCCGAGGCCAAATCAACCGCTCCTCAGTCCAGCCGGCAACGCCTCAGCCGACCTCAAATCCCCATAGGCCCGTCAACCACAACCGCCCAGGCTAGCCGGCCCGCGATTTCGTGCCTTGGCGCTTCTCGGACGCCGCCATCCGCCGCGCATCACCCGCTACGCCGTGCCTGGCGTCCGAGAAACC
>CAVYYK010000012.1:0-66396 GCA_963772635.1 uncultured Alphaproteobacteria bacterium | reverse complement strand
AGAGTCGGCTTTGCCACGACTTTGGCCCGCTCGACCTTCAACTGCGGACCCACGCCCACTGTGGCCGGAGCGGGGAAAGATGACCCGTGGCCGACTTCGCGTCACTAGGTCAAAACTCCAGCGGGGCATTGTCGATGACCTCTTTCATCACGAAGAAGGTACGCGTTTGCCGCACGCCAGGTAGCGCGATCAATTGCTCTCCGTGCAGGCGGTTAAAATCGGCCATGTCACGCACCCGAATTTTTAGAAAATAGTCAAAGTCGCCAGCAACGAGGTGACAGTCGAGAATGAAAGGCAGCTTGGCAATTGCCCTTTCGAACTCACCAAAGCTCTCGGGCGTTGAGCGGTCGAGCACAACGCCAACGACTACCAGCGCGCCTCGTTCTACCCGTTCAGGCGCGACAATCGCTCGCACAGTCTTCACGTAACCCTCATCGAAAAGCCGTTGAGTGCGCCGATGACAGGTGGCTGCGCTCACATGCACTTTCTTGGCCAAGGCGGCATTGGTGAGGCGCCCAACCCGCTGAAGGTAAAGCAAAATTCGCCGATCAAATTGGGTCAAGCTCGCCATGAATGGAAAATTCGTTCATAAATTGCCTCAATATATTATTTTAATCGCATGATATGGAGATAATTGTAAGCTATGCTAGCAAAATAACATCAAATTTTGAAAGCACCTTTTAAGCGAATTGTGCAACTATCCTCCCAGCCCCACAGTTGTTAGGGAGGATAAAATGCTCGAGAAGTTCGAACGCTACCCACTCACCTTCGGACCTACGCCCATCGAGAAATTGAACCGCCTTTCCGAGCATCTCGGCGGTTCGGTCGAGCTCTATGCCAAACGCGAGGACTGCAATTCGGGCCTCGCCTTCGGCGGCAACAAGGTGCGCAAGCTCGAATACATCGTTCCAGATGCCATATCTTCCAATGCTGACACGCTCGTTACCATCGGGGGTGTTAAATCCAACCACACACGCCAAGTCGCAGCCGTTGCAGCGAAGATCGGTATGAAGTGCCGCTTGGTGCAGGAGAGCTGGGTGCCATTTCAGGACACCGTCTACGACCGGGTCGGAAATATCCTTATGAGTCGTGTGATGGGTGCGGAGATTGACCTGGTAGACGAGGGCTTCGATATCGGCATTCGCAAAAGCTGGGAGCGGGCGCTCGAGGACGTGAAGGCCAAGGGGGGAAAGCCGTACCCCATCCCAGCAGGCGCCTCAGTTCACAAGTATGGCGGGCTCGGCTTCGTCGGATTTGCCGAGGAGGTGCGAGCGCAGGAAGAAGAGCTTGGTTTCAAGTTCGACTACATCATCGTCTGCACAGTCACCGGCTCGACCCACGCCGGTATGCTCGTCGGCTTTGCGAAGGATGGGCGCGCCCACAAGGTTATCGGCATCGATGCCTCCGGCACCATTGAGCAGACCCGCGCCCAAGTCATGGATATCGCTCGCAATACCGCAAACCTCGTGGAGTTGGGCCGTGATATCACAGACGATGACCTCGTTCTGATCGCGGACTATGCCTATCCCGCTTACGGCGTGCCTTCGGCGGAGACGAACGATGCAATCCGGCTTGCTGCGCGCATGGAGGGAATGATGACCGATCCCGTGTACGAGGGGAAATCCATGCAGGGCATGATCGACCTCGTAAGGAAGGGTTACTTCCCAGCGGGCTCGAAAGTCCTTTACGCCCACCTCGGGGGCGTGCCTGCAATTAACGGCTACAGCTACATCTATCGCAACGGCTGATGCCGACAGTTGGCTAGCATTGCTGGTTCACCACCGCCCATCGGCAAGCCCGCTGTCTGGGGCTAACCGGAAACCCCCGATCGGTCGTCAGCTTTCTAACAGATTCCGTCGCCTCCACCCTCGGCTGCGGACCACCATTCGCCATGGGGCCGACCGTCACTCATTGACCCATACCTGACTTTGGTTGTATTGCCTGTTGAAATAGCGCGTGCCATCACTCGCATAGATGCTACAATTGGACACTTAGGGAGCAATGTTAAGGAGCAAACGTGATCAGGATAGACATTGAAGATACAGATCATCCCACATTTGTCGCCGACGTGAATGTCATCACTCAGAATATTGTGACCTTATACGCGCCGGCAGAACTTATCATTGTGAAGATAGACAACTGGTTCAATCACAAATGGCTGCAATTCTCTGGAAAAATATTGGGAGCGTTGGGAATCTGGAAGCGAAAACTCACCGTACCCCCGTTTGTGCCGAACCGCGTTCTATGGGAGCGTAGTTTTTCTTTTCCTTCTGGTACAGAACGTATGGACAGACCGGCCCTGCACGTATCAATGCCATCTTCGGATGCTGTACAACGCAAGTTTTCAAACGTTGCTCCTGATGCAGCAATATTATGGTTCAGCGGGAATTCAAAGACAAACAATCGCGGCGCGATCATGTCATGTATTCCGACATCAGAAATGCATTGGGCTTGGTATGCAGGTTGGTCAAGAGACCATTCGTGGAACACCGCTGGACTGAAGGGAATCTCGGCAACCGAACTGTCGGCGCTCTTAAATCCGGCAGTTTCTTAAGAAGCCAAGACGACGACTTTTGGCTACTTTTCCCCGTCCCGGCCACGGGTTCCGGACGGAAGGTTGACCCCTGGCTCCGGACATTTCCCTTAACGTAGGTTCTCGCCCTCTCCCGCAAACGACCCCTTATTTCAGCCGAGGCTTCTTTCCAGGAAATCGAAATTGCCTTCAACCGCCTGAAGAGAGCCGAGGCAAAGCGGGTTTCCCGTAAGATTTGGACAACTGCGGTAACGCCAAGTAAGGAGTACGCTCTGATGGGGAAGGAGCCGACATGACCGACCACATGCCGGATGACTTGTCCGCCGCCGGTCGCGACTTGCGCGCCTTCACCGACGAGCTGCGCCCCAAGTATCCGGTGGTCAGGAACGTTGCGGGCGAATGGGTGCTGCTCAGGCATGCCGACGTCCTCGCCGCGGCCTTGGACCACGAGCGGTTCTCCAGCGGAGTCTCTCGCCACCTACAGATACCCAATGGATTGGACGGTGAGGAACACACCCGCTACCGAGAGGTTATCGAGCGGCACCTGAGCCATGACGCACTGGAGCCGTTCGTCCCTGTCTTCGAACGCATTGCGGCCCAACTGGTAGCGGAATTACCCAGGGGCGCCGCGGTGGATGCCGTGGGCGACATCGGCGCCGTGTTCGCGGTGCGCGCCCAGTGTGCATGGTTGGGTTGGCCAGCCGCGTTGGAGCCACGACTGCTGGAATGGATGGAGGAAAACCACGCCGCCACCCGCTCCGGGGACCGTGCCTGGACAGCGGACGTGGCCGAAAAGTTCGACGCGATCATCCGCTCGGTCATCTTGCCCCGCCGTGCGGCGGCCGGCAACGCTCCCGACGACGTGACCACCCGGCTTTGCCGCGAGGTGGTGGATGGGCGGCTGCTGACGGAGGCGGAGCTGGTTTCGATCCTGCGCAACTGGACCGGCGGCGACCTGGGATCCATCGCGCTGTGTGTCGGTGTACTCGTGGCCCATGTCGCCCAACAGCCGGGACTTGCGAAGCGGCTACGCACCGCCTCCGACCGCGAAGTGGAAGCGGTCATCGATGAGGTGTTGCGCCTCGACGACCCTTTCGTTTCAAATCGGCGTATCACGACGTGCCCCGTGCGGATTGGAGGCCAGGATATCCCGAGCGACGCCCCGGTAAAGCTGAACTGGACTTCGGCCAACCGTGACGAGGCCGTCTTCGACGGCAACCGGTTCGATCCCGAGGGGAACGCCGCGGCGAACCTTGTCTACGGGGTCGGGAAGCACGTCTGTCCGGGTCGGCTGCTGGCCACCTGGGAGCTGCGGATCGTCTTGCAGGCACTGCTGGCGTCGGTGCAGACCGTTGAAATAGCGCCCAACCAACAGCCAGAGCGGGAAGTGGCGCCCGTCGGCGGGTACCGCCAGGTGCCGGTGGTATTCACTTAGGGCCGCCGGTTGGTCCGCCATCGGGTGGTATGGGCGCCGAGCCGCCGGAGGCGTCGGGCCTCGCCGCCGGCGAGGGGCTGCCCGGCGACCGCCGGTTCGCGCCGGCGCTGGCGGCGACCCGGCCCCGCCCCGCCATCCGGATCTCGGGCCGAGCATCGGCGTCACCTCGCACTCGATCGACCGGACGGCGGCGATGATCATGGACTTGCTCCAGCGCCGCCGCGACCGCGAAGCCGCCAAGTAGCCGGCGCTCCCGACGTTCGGCTCACTCCGCGCGCCCCGTGTTCGGTGCCGGGGGGCCTCTGCCTGTCGCCCGGGCCCACGGGCAAGCTTACCAATCCGTATAGTTGGGCCAAACCCCCGCCAAACCTGGATCTCCGATGATGCGTGCAACGGGCCGCATCGGGCGGGCCAACGTCAGCTACAGGAGACCAGGACCATGATTCGTTCCAAGATCCTTCCGGCCGCGATGGCCGCCGTGTTCGCCCTCGGTGCCACCGGATCGGCCCTCGCATCTTCTGAAGAGCACGAGGGCGGCCGGGAAATCGCCGCGGCGCTCGCCGCCAAGACCTCGGTCGTCGAGGCGATCGCCGCCGCCGAGCAGCACTCGGGCGGGCGGGCGATGAAGATCGACATGGACAAGGACAACGGCGCCTACGTCTACGAGATCAAGACGGTGTCGAAGGACAAGATCACCGAGGTCCTTGTCGATCCCACGTCCGGAAAAGTGGTGCGCACCGACGACGAGGGCCTGATCGCCAGGATCTTCGATTCGGAGGACCAGGACGAACTCGCCAGGCTCGCGGCGACTTCGACGACGCTCGCGGCGGCGATCGCCACCGCCGAGCAGCACACCGGCGGCAAGGCGATCGAGGCGCGCGTCGACGACGACGACGACACCATGCTGTTCAAGGTCAAGGTCGCCAAGGACAACGCCGTGCACAAGGTCATGGTCGACGGCGCGACCGGCAAGGTCGTGAGGGTGAAGAGCACCGGAGACGACGAGGACGACGACTGAGCGTCCCACCGGTCCGGCCCGTGCTCCCGCGCGGGCCGGCTCCTCTTGACCATCCACTCTCTTCCCATACTAGAACCGAAGGCCAGACCATGCAGAAAACGCTGACCACCCGTATTCTTCATACCGCGCTGGCGGTCGCGATCGTCCACCAGCTTGTCATCAGCCTGTTCATGGAGCGGCCGAAACCCGGCGGACCAACCGAGAACTTCCCCTTCGAGCTCCACGAAGCGGTTGGCCTTGTCAGTCTCGGCCTCCTCGCGCTGTATTGGCTGTGGATGATGCTGCGGCTAAATGAAGAAGGTCCGGGCGCTTTGATTCCCTGGTTCTCGGCGGAGCGCCGACGCCGCGTGCTCGCGGACATCGGCAACTATCGCAACAGTCTCGCCCAACGTCGTCTACCGCCGCCAATGGCCGAAACGCCGCTGGCCAGCGCCATCCATGGGCTGGGACTTCTCGTCGCAACGGCGATGGCGGTGACCGGCGCAATTGTGTACGCCTTGATGGGGGCCGATGGTTCATTGGCCGGTGGCGGCCGACTTGTGCTGGAACTCCACGAGGTTCTCGCAAACCTCATGTGGGCCTATCTGATCGGCCATGCGGGGATCGCCGTCGTCCACGATATTGTGGGGCATCGCGTCCTTGGCCGCATGTTCCTCGGTCAGGAGTGAAATCTCCAAGAAAGGAGTAGGATCTTCGCCACATGCAACGAAGCCGGCCGATCGATGAAAATCCTGATCATTGAGGACGACCCGGAGACCGCCGCCTATATCGCCAACGGTCTCAAGGAACACGGCAACACGGTCGATCACGCGCCGAACGGCCGGGATGGCCTGTTCCTCGCCGCCGGCGAATCCTACGACGTGTTGATCGTCGACCGCATGCTCCCCGGGCTCGACGGCCTCGGCATCGTCAAGACGATCCGCGGCGCGGGGGTGAAGACCCCCGTGCTGTTCCTGACGACCCTTGGTGGGATCGACGATCGGGTCGAGGGCCTGGAGGCCGGCGGCGACGACTATCTGGTCAAACCGTTTGCGTTCGCCGAGCTGCTGGCCCGCGTCAACGCGCTGGCCCGTCGGCCACCGATGACCACCGTCGAGACGACGCTGCGGGTGGCCGATCTCGAAATGGATCTGTTGAAACGAACGGTCGTTCGCGCTGGACGGCGGATCGATTTGCAGCCTCAGGAATTCAAGCTGCTCGAATATCTGATGCGGCATGCCGGCCGGGTCGTCACCCGCACCATGCTGCTCGAGCACGTCTGGGAGTTCCATTTCGACCCGCAGACCAGCGTCGTCGAGACCCACGTCAGCCGCCTTCGCGGCAAGATCGACCGGGGCTTCGGCGCCGAGCTCATCCATACCGTCCGCGGATCGGGATACTGTCTCCGTGCGCCTGACTAGGATACTCCGCACCACCGGTTTCCGCCTCGCCGCTCTCTACGCCGGCCTGTTCGGCATTTCGGTGCTCGTCCTCTTCGGCGTGATCTATTGGATCACCGGCGAAGCACTACGCCAGCAACTCGCCGCGACCATCGAGATCGAGGTGGCGGCCCTGGTGGAGGACCATCGGACCGGCGGCATCCCGCATGTGGCCGATGCCATCGACCAGCGGCTCGCCTCCGTCCCCAGTTCGACGATCTTCTACCTGCTGGTCGATCAAGAGGGCCGGAAGATCGCCGGCAATCTGCCGATCCGTTCACAGCGCAACGGCTGGCACCAACTTCCCGCGCCGGAGGAACGGGACGAACACCACGATGATGATGAGGACAGCGACAGCCATCGCCTGCTCGCCTTGGGGGTCGTATTGGCGGACGGGTCGTTCCTGCTCGTCGGCAAGGACCTCCATACCATCGTCGAGTTCGAGGAAGTGATCGTCGGCGCCTACGGATGGGCGTTCGGCGCCACGGTCCTGCTCGGGGTCGTCGGCGGCGTCGTCCTCAGCCTCGGCTTCCTTCGCCGCGTCGACGCGATCAACCGGACCAGCCGGGCGATCATCGAAGGCAGGCTCGCCGAACGGGTGCCGACGCGCGGGACCGGCGACGAGCTCGACCGCCTGGCGATCAATCTCAACGAGATGCTGGACCGGGTGCAGGCGCTGATGGAGAGCCTGCGCCACGTCTCCAACGACATCGCCCATGATCTGAGGACGCCGTTGGGCCGCCTTCGCCAGCGGCTCGAAGACGCGCGGCTGCGGGCGCGCCGCCTGGAAGATTACGAGACCGCCGTCGATCGGGCGATCGCCGACACCGACGCGATCCTCGCGACCTTTTCGGCGCTGCTGCGCATCGCCCAGATCGAATCGGGCACCCGGAAGGCCTCGTTCTCGGCCGTCGATCTGTCGGGCGTGTTCCGGTCGATCGCCGACGCCTACGGTGCCGTTGCCGAGGACCGGGGGCAAACCCTGACCGCCGTCGTCGCGCCCGGAGTCGGTGTTCGGGGCGACCGCGAGCTGTTGATGCAGATGCTCGCCAATCTCGTCGAAAACGCCATCCGCCACACCCCCGAAGGCTCGCGCATCGGGTTCGTCCTGGAACGGGGCGCCGACGGGCCGGTCGGCATCGTCTCCGACACCGGCCCGGGCATTCCGCCGGAGGCGCGGGACGAGGTGTTTCAGCGCTTCTATCGTCTCGATCGCAGCCGCTCCACCCCGGGCAGCGGTCTCGGTCTGTCATTGGTCGCGGCCATTGCCGAGGCCCACGGCATCGCCATCACCCTCGCCGACAACAAGCCGGGCCTCGAGGTCCGGCTCCATTTCCCGCCGCCGACGCCCTCGTGACCGCCGACGTCCTCGCCGTGGCCCGCTGCGCGCCCGCGCCCACCACCACATCGGATTGTCGGCAGGCATTGCCAGGGTCGATCACTACCACGCGTTCGAAGATTTCACGCCAGACATGGATGCTATCCCGGATTTCTCTCGCGGTTCAGGGATCCGAGATTCCATCACCGCTCAGTCCGACGCAACCGCCTCGACGGGGTTGACGTCCACGGCAACGTCGACGGTATGCGCGCCGCCGCCGAAGATGACGCCGTTTACCGGGCTCACATCCCCGTAATCGCGGCCGATGCTGATGGCCACGTGGTCGACCGAGACCAAGAGGTTGTTGGTTGGATCCAAGTCGACCCATCCGTACCCCGGACACCAGACGGAAATCCACGCGTGAGACGCGTCCGCTCCGACGAGCTTGCTCTTGCCCTCCGGCGCCTTGGTCAGAAGATAGCCGCTGACGTAGCGGGCGGGCAACCGCAATGCCCGGAGGCACGCCAGCTCCAGATGGGCGAAGTCCTGGCAAACGCCGCGCCGACCGGCGAAGACCTCGTCGACCGGTGTCCATACGGTCGTCGCCGTGTCGTCATAGTCGAAATCCTCGAACATCCGTCGCGTCAAGTCGAGCGCGCCCTCGAGAACGGGTCGACCCGGCGGAAACGATGCCGCCGCGTAGTCGCGAAGGTCGACGGTACTCCGCGTTCGCGGGGAGTTCGAACACGTACTGAAGGGATTCCAGCGCGTCCTCGGAAATGTCCGTTTCGAGCATGCGGTAGATTTCGTCCCATGGCCGGGTCTCGGATGGAGCCGGGCGGGAGGTGTGGTGAACCTCGATGACGCTACGGGCATGCAGCGAGAGTTCTCTGTGCTGCTCCTGCAGGGTGATGTGGGTCACCGGATTGCCGAAATAGTCGGTCGTCGATGCCTGAACCGTCGGCGTCGGGGATATCGACAAAGCCGTGCGATGACAGGTCTGGTGGGTGAAGGGCCGCGGGCTCAGGTGCAGTACATGATGGGAAAAGGATACCGGAATGGAGTATCGGTAGCTGGTCCGGTGGCTCACGTCGTAGATCACGACGCCTCCGGTGCCGCTTTGAGATCGACGGGTCGGCGGGCTTCCGCATGGCTGAAGTAGTCCCGTGTGATCGCCTCCGAGAGCTTCGGCAGGTCGGCGTCGAGTTGGCCGAGCAGCATCGCCAACGGTTTTCGATGCCCGGTGGAGTTCGCCTGGCACAGCACCGGTATTTCCGCGAGCCGGACAGCCGTAGACAACGACAGCATGATCCTTTGTTCGGCGCTCCTGGCCGGCGGCGAGACGATGACCGGCAGATTGTCCACGTGGCCCAGCAGGGCCGCGAGTTGAAATGCCACCGAGCGCGGATTGGTCTCGTCGAGGAGTAGCAGGTCGATAACCGGCGCCAACATCGGCGTCGCCAGATATCGCCAACGGTAGGTCATGATGCTGTCGGCAAGTTCCAGAAGCAGCACCAGACTGCCGTCCTCTTCCGGGTCGTTGCGGACCAAAAGCCGATGCAGGATGCGGGCGAGGTGCCATCCTCGCTCGAGCCTTCGGCCCATGTCGAGAAACCGCCACCCGTAGTCTCGGGTCATGTTCTCCGTTTCCATGCCGCTGAACGTCGCGAGCGCCTGAATGACGTCCTCGGTGCGCTCGAGCGCCTCGCCGACGTCGAACCGGCCCCACAGAGGGGGCCGTGTCGCTTCGAGTTGCAAACGACTCAGCGCCCGCCATGCTTCCAGTGACAACCAGTCGCGGGAGAGGGCCGTCGTCCGGTTGAGATCGCTCGCCGTGGTTTGGAGTCCATAGTGGATCCCAGGCTCGAACATCAACGCGCTGATCTGGCGTTCGATGGAGACGGTGGAGCCTGCGCGCAGTTCTTCCTCCGTCGCCGGGCCGATTTTGGTCCTGTCGAGCAAGACGTCGACGACGCGTTGGAGAACCGCCACCTCTTGCGGTTCACTGAAGTCCTCGGTCAGCCGGCGCAGGACGCTGCGGAGGGCGCGCATCATGTCCTCGGTGCGCTCGGCGTAGCGTCCCAACCAGAACAGGTTGTCTGCGGAGTGGCTCGGAATGTCCTTGCTTCGCCGTCTCGGGCTCGAAGTCCCGAGCGATGAGCGCAACAGGCTGAAACCGGACGTCGGTGAATGGGAGAGGACCCACGTGTCCTTTGCCCCCTTTCCGCGGCGGAGCAGCGCGGCCTTGGGGTTTTCGGTCGCCGAGACCCGGGTCAGGCCACCGGGCATTGCCACGTATCCGTCCTCCCCGGCGGCGAGGAAAATCCGCGTAGACATCGGTCTTGGCTGCAGAGTTCGTTGGTGCCAGATCGGCGTCGTCGACAACGTGACCAACTCCTGCGCCAAGTAGTCGTGACCCTTGGTCTTCAGACGCTCAACGACTTCCTGGCGTTGCTCCTCGTTTAGGCGGCTGCCGAGGACGGGCCCGGAGTCCGGATCAAACAGGGGACGACGCTCGAAGGCCTGGTCAATGGCAACCCGATCGAGGTGGCACAGGACTTGATCGAGCGCATCGTTCTGCCCGCACCACCACGTCGCCGTATTGGGAAGGATCAGATCCTCATCGAGCAGCACCCGGCAAAGAGTGGGCAGAAAACCCATCAGCGCCTTCGATTCGACGAGGCCACTGCCAAGTGCGTTGGCCACCGTGACGGTTCTGGCGCGGGCGGCCTGAACAAGTCCGGCGACCCCAAGGGTGGACTGGGTGTCGAGTTCCAAAGGATCGCAGAATTCCGAATCAATCCCTCGCACGATGAGATCGACCGGCATCAAGCCTTCCACCGTCTTCAGGTAGACCTTGTTCTGCCTGACCGTGAGATCGGCGCCCTCGGCCAGTGTGTAGCCCAGATAGCGTGCTAGATACGCATGGTCGAAATAGCTGTCGACCTTTGTTTCGTCGGTCAGCAGAACGATGCGCGGATCGTCCCGGCCGGTCCGTGTCATCAGGCCGTTGTGCATGGTTTGAAAGAAGCCGGCGAGCCGATGAACGTGGCTCTGGCGAAAGAGTTCCGGCAGGCAGCGGGACATGATGAGGCGGTTCTCGAGCGCGTAGCCGGCACCGGCCGGGGCCTGGGTGCGGTCGGCGAGTACCCACCACCGTCCGTCGGGTCCCCGTCCGAGATCGGCCGCGTAGGTGTGGAGGTAAACCCCGTCACGGGGCTCGATGCCGTGACAGGACCTGAGAAAGTGCGGATTGGCAAAGATCAGCGCTGCCGGCAGGTGGCTCTCCCGCAGCAAACGTTGGGGGCCGTATAGATCGGCGAGGATGGCGTTGAGAAGGGTCGCCCTCTGCACGAGCCCGGCTTCGAGGTGCAGCCATTCATCCGATGGAATGATCAGCGGGACGAAGTCCAGGTCCCATGGTCTTTCCGACGCCTCGGTCGAGGACGCGAGCGAATGCGCGAACCCGCTTTCGCGCAGCATCCGGTCGGCTTTGCGCAGGCATCTGTTCAGATCATCTTCGGACATGCCCCGAAGGCCCAAGACGAACCGCTGCCAATGGGGCCGCAGTCCCAGGGCAGGTTCCAGCATTTCGTCATAGCTCCCGGGGACCAGTTCGTAGGACCGAAAGAGCGACTCGGGATCATGCTCCCCAACACACGGTAAGCCAGAATTCACGTCGGGCAGCCTCCCTCATGTCGCCGCATGTTCCCCTGAGGTGTAAACTATGATTTTTGGAGGCGCTCGACTATCGAATGTTGGCGCATGCGACGTGTCCACTCCGTCGGAGCCTGGTTAAGCGATCTACGCATGCCTGCGGAGGTCCAAGGTCGTCGGGTATTCGGCGCTGCTTCCCGCCGCCGGAACCCGGCATTCTCCCACCGTATGCCCGACGGGCTGAAAACGGGTGATCCGGCGGGCTTCGGCTTCGAAGGCGTTCACCGGGAAGGTGTCGAAGCTGCGACCGCCGGGATGGGCCACATGATAGGTGCATCCCCCGAGCGAGCGGCCCGACCACGTATCGAAGAGATCGAAGATCAGCGGCGCATCGACGCCGATCGTCGGATGCAGGCAGGTGGGCGGCTGCCATGCGCGGAACCTGATACCCGCGACCGATTCGCCCCGCGTTCCCGTCGGCTGCAGTGGAATGCGCCGGCCATTGCAACCGACGACATGCCGGCCTTCGTTGAGACCGACGACTCTGATCTGAAGCCGTTCGACGGAAGAATTGACGAAGCGTACCGTGGCGCCGACCGCGCCCTGTTCGCCCATCACATGCCAGGGCTCGAGCGCTTGGCGCAATTCCATGGTGACGCCTCCGTGCTCGACGCTGCCATAAACCGGGAAACGAAACTCGAAGTGCGGCGCGAACCACTCGGCCTCGAAGGCGAAGCCCGCCCTTCGGAGATCGTCGACGACCTCGAGAAAATCCTTCCAGACGAAATGCGGCAGCATGTATCGGTCATGCAGCGTCGTTCCCCAGCGGACGAGCGGCGTGGTCCGAGGCTCGCGCCAGAACCAGGCGATCAGGGCCCGGAGAACAAGCTGCTGCGCGATGCTCATGCGCGCGTGCGGCGGCATCTCGAAGGCGCGAAACTCGACGAGACCGAGCCGTCCCGTGGGGCCGTCCGGCGAATAGAGCTTGTCGATGCAGATTTCCGCGCGGTGGGTGTTGCCGGTCACGTCGATCAACAGATTGCGCAGGATGCGATCGACCAGCCACGGCTTGATGGTCTCGCCGTCCCTCGGGGTCGGGAATCTGGCCGAACGCGATTTCGAGCTCGTAGAGCTGGTCGTTCCGGGCCTCGTCGATGCGGGGCGCCTGGCTGGTCGGCCCGAGAAACAGTCCCGAGAACAGGTACGACAGCGACGGGTGGTTCTGCCAATAGGTGATCAGGCTTCTCAGCAGATCGGGTCGGCGAAGAAAAGGGCTGTCCGCCGCGGTCGGCCCTCCGACCACGATATGGTTGCCGCCTCCGGTCCCGGTGTGGCGGCCGTCGATCATGAACTTTTCGGTACCGAGCCGCGACAGCCGGGCCTCTTCGTAAAGCGCCGTGGTAATCTCCACCAGCTCGTCCCAGTTGTGGGCCGGTTGGATGTTGACCTCGATCACTCCGGGGTCGGGCGTCACTTTGACAACGTTCAGGCGAGGATCCGATGGCGGGTCGTAGCCTTCCAGTCGAACCGGCATTGCGAGCCTCGACGCGGTGGTCTCGACGGCGTCGACCAGCTCGATGTATTCCTCCGCCGTTTCGGTCGGCGGCAAAAAGACGCAGAGCGCGCTGTCGCGCGGCTCGATGCTGATGGCGACCCGCACGGCATCGTCCGGCTCACCGCCCGGGAGTTGCGGACTCTCATGGTCGCCGGCGGCATCCGGCAACGGCTCTCTCCCGGCGAAGGGATCGGCCGGCGCATGGTAGGGATAGTCGTCCGGCGAGACCCAGGGGAGCGATTCCAGCGGCAACCGGTAACCCAGCGGCGAGTTGCCCGGGATCAGGAACATCCGCCGACGGCGAAACGTCCAGCGCTGGCTCCGCCAGCCCGACCCGCTTTTCGACGTCCGGGGTTGAATCGGCAAGACGTAGCCGACCGGATTGGCCAGGCCGCGCTCGAGCACACGGACGAGGCGGGTTCGTTCCTCGGCGGTCTCCAGCCCGGAATCGAACAGGTCGACGTTGTCGGGAAGATTGTGCTCCCAACTGACGTGCGGCAACGGGTCCTCGTAGGCCGGCAGGACATAGTCGGGGTCGACACCCAGCGTTTCGGCGAGCGACCGAATGAACCGATCGGCTTTGTCGATGGACGGCGTCCGTTGTATCGCTTCAGGGGATTCTTCGCCGGCGATCAGGGCCGGATCCCGCCACAGCGGCTTGCGGTCGCCGCGCCAGTGGAGCGCGAACGCCCACCGGGGCAAGCTTTCGCCCGGATACCATTTGCCTTGACCGAAATGAAGCAGGCCTTCCGGCGCGAAACGGTCGCGGAGCCGATGGAGCAGGAGCACGGCCATCCTTCGCTTGTCGGCACCGACCGCCGCGGTGTTCCACTCTTCGCCCTCCATGTCGTCGATGGAAACGAACGTCGGCTCGCCGCCCATGGTCAGCCGTACGTCGCCCTCGACCAGATGCCGGTCAACGGCGGACCCCAGGTCCAGGATCGCCGACCACTGGTCCTCGGTGTAGGGTTTGGTGACCCGGGGTGTCTCCAGGATCCGCTTGATTTCCATCTCATGAACGAAGGTGACCTCGCAGGGATCGAGGCTGCCGCTGATCGGCGCCGCGCTCTCGGGATCGGGCGTGCAGGCGAGCGGCAAGTGCCCTTCGCCGGCGAGCAGCCCCGAGGTGGGGTCCAGGCCGATCCACCCGGCGCCGGGCAGATAGACCTCCGCCCAGGCATGGAGATCGGTAAAGTCATTTTCCGCACCGGCCGGACCATCCAACGGCTTCACATCGGGCTTGAGCTGGATCAGGTACCCGGAAACGAACCGCGCGGCCAAACCGAGATGGCGAAGAATCTGCACCAGCAGCCAACCGGTGTCGCGGCACGAGCCCTTGCCGCTTTCGAGCGTCTCTTCGCAGGTCTGGATGCCCGCCTCCAGGCGAACGACGTACTCGATATCCTTCTGCAACCGCTGGTTCAGGTCGACGAGGAAATCGACCGTCGACTCGTGGCTGGACGCCACGGTCGACAGCCACTGCCGCAGCCTCGAGCCCGGCGGCAGGGGATGGAGATACGGTTCGAGCTCCCGCCTCTGCCACGGCGCGTAGGTGAACGGGAATTCCCGCACGTGCGGTTCGAGAAAGAAATCGAAGGGGTTGATCACCGCCATTTCGGCGACCAGATCGACGGTGATCTCGAAACTCGCTGTCTTCTCCGGAAAAACCAGTCGGGCCAGATAGTTGCTTTGCGGATCCTGCTGCCAATTGATGAAGTGGTTGTCCGGCGAGATCTTCAGGGCGTAGGAGAGAACCTTCGAGCGGCAGTGCGGTGCGGGACGGAGGCGAACGATTTGCGGGCCCAGGCTGATCGGTCGGTCGTAGCGATAGATCGTGTGGTGAGTAAGGGCGACGTGTATCGACATGCGGGCAATGATCTTCTCGGCGGGACCCTCGAACGGACGACGGCTCAAGGGATCATTTCAGCCGTCCGCGCCGTTCTTGGGTGATTTGGGTAAACTAGTGGTCTGGTTCCGACATATGGCACCCGCCCCGCAACCGGCCCCACCGTCCCGGGCAACCTAGCCCGCCCAACCGGTCGCCGACAAGCGAAGATGTCGCCGGCGGCTGCAGCGTCTCCCCAATCCCCGCCCTTGTCGTCGCATCCCGGCGTTGCTCGTCTTCGTCCGCCATCGGTTCCCGCGGCGCGAGGGGTTGACCGCGTTCTTCCTGTCGCCGTTGATGATCCCGCACGCTGGCGCTCAAAATTCATAATATTTGTTTATGGAAAGCCGAATTTTCCGAATTTGATATCATGCCTTGGTGCTGATACGACGTAACCATACGCAACAGGCCTGCCATGTGAACGGCGCAGGCGATCGATGCCGAGATGGCGAGGGAGGGACGAGATGAGAAAAGCAGCTTTGATGGCATGCGCGGCGATGGCCGCGTCGATGGCGGCGGCGGGATCCGCGGTCGCGGATCCGCCGACCATGTACGTGGGCGCCTACGGCGGCTCCACCGAAAACCTGATGAAGGAGAAGATCATTCCGGCGTTCGAGGCGCAGAACGATGTCAAGATCGTCTACGTCCCCGGCAACTCCACCGACACGCTCGCCAAGCTGCAGGCGCAGAAGAGCGCGCAGGAGCTCGACGTGGTGTTCCTCGACGACGGCCCGATGTACCAGGCGGTGGCGTTCGGGTTCTGCGCGCCGATCGAGGACGCGCCGGTGCTGGCCGACATCTACGACATCGCCCGGATGGGAACCGACAAGGCGATCGGCGTCGGCTTCGTCGTCACCGGCCTCGCCTACAACAAGGAGATGTTCGAGAAGAACGGCTGGGCGGCGCCCAACTCGTGGGAGGATCTGACCGACAAGAAGTTCAAGGGCAAGCTGGTGGTGCCGCCGATCAACAACACCTACGGCCTGCATGCGCTGATCATGATGGCCAAGCTGCGCGGCGGCGGCGAGACCAACATCGACCCCGGGTTCACCGCCTTCATCGACGAGGTCGCCCCCAACGTCCTCACCTTCGAGCCCTCCTCGGGCAAGATGTCGGAGCTGTTCCAGAGTGGCGAGATCGCCCTTTCGGTGTGGGGCAGCGGGCGCCTCAAGGCGCTGGCCGACACCGGCTTCCCCGGCGCCTTCGCCTATCCCAAGGAGGGCGGGGTGGCGCTGATGGTCGCGGCCTGCCCGGTGGTCGACAGCGACGTACCCGAGCTCAGCCAGAAGTTTCTCCAGTTCGTGCTCTCGCCGGAGATCCAGGTCTTGCTGGCCGAGGGTCAGGGCTTTGGTCCGACCAACAAGACCACCGAGCTGCCGAAGGAGTTGGGCGACAAGCTGCCGTACGGCCCCGAGAAGATCGACAAACTGATCGCGATCGACTGGGACGTCGTCAACGAAAATCGGGGCGAGTGGACCAACCGCTGGAACCGCACCGTCGAGCGGTGATCGACTGAACCAACGGAGGCGGCGGCATTCGCGGCCGCCGCCTCCCGACGGTACCCGGCGCGCCCGTCAACGAAGAATACAGAACAACGCGCCATTGGGAGGAGGATGGGTGGCATGTCGTTCCTGCGCATGGAAGGACTGGTCAAGAAGTTCGGCGATTTCACCGCGGTCGAGCGGGTCGACCTGAGCGTCGAGAAGGGCGAATTCGTCTCCCTGCTCGGGCCGTCGGGATGCGGCAAGACCACGACCCTGCAGATGATCGCCGGCTTCGTCGAGCCGACCGAGGGCCGGATCATCATCGACGGCCGCGACATCACCGACGTCAAGGCCAACCAGCGGGGTCTCGGCATCGTCTTCCAGAGCTACGCCCTGTTCCCGCACATGACGGTGTTCGACAACGTCGGCTTCGGTCTCGAGATGCGTGGGGTGGCCAAGGACGAACGCCGCCGGCGGATCGAGGAGGCGCTCGAACTCGTCCATCTGGAACCGTTCGCCCATCGTTTTCCGCGTGAACTCTCGGGCGGGCAGCGCCAAAGGGTCGCCGTCGCCCGCGCCCTGGTGATCAAGCCGGACGTGCTGCTTCTCGACGAGCCGCTCTCCAACCTCGACGCCAAGCTGCGCGAGGACATGCAGATGGAACTTCGCTCGATCCAGCGGACGGTCGGCACCACCACCATCCTGGTCACCCACGACCAGACCGAGGCGATGGCGATGAGCGACCGCATCGCGGTGATGGACCAGGGCCGACTGGTCCAGGTCGGCGTTCCCCTCGAGACCTACGAGCTGCCGCGGACCACCTTCGTTTCCAACTTTCTCGGCAAGACCAACACCCTGCGCGGTACCATTGCGTCGCGCGTCAAAGGGCGGATGCAGGTGCGGGTCGGGGACGGGATGGTCGACGTTCGCGATGTCGACCCCGCTCTGCAGGGCGCGGTCAATCTCAGCATCCGTCCCGAGAAGTTGCACTTCACGTCTACCGCGGAAGGGCGGATTACCGGTCGCGTGCACACCCGCCTGTTCCTCGGCAACCACTGGATTTTCCAGGTCGACAGCCCGGTCGGCCCGCTGCTGGTGACGGTCGAGAACAGCGGCAATCCCGTCGTCGAGGAGAACGAGCAGATCGGCCTCACCTGGAAGCCGGGCGAGATCCGCATCCTGCCGGGGGACGCCGCCGATGCGTGACGGCACTGCGGCGAAGACGTTGATCCCGCCCTACTTGTTGAGCGCGCCGGCGCTGGTCCTCTACCTGGCGATGCTCGGCGTTCCAATGGTGCTGACGCTCGTCCTCAGCTTCAATGCCTTCGACTTCAACAAGGGGATCCTCCCCAGCTATAGCCTCGACAACTACATCGAGGTCTTCACCGACAGCTATTTCCATGAGATATTCGCGCGAACCTTCGGCCTCGCCCTGCTGGTGACGGTGATCTGCGCCCTGATCGGCGCTCCGGAGGCCTACATCCTGTCGCGGATGCGCAACCCCTGGCGCTCGTTCTTCCTGGTGGTGATCCTCGGGCCGCTGCTGATCTCGGTGATCGTCCGCACCCTCGGATGGGCGCTGCTGATCGGCGGCAGCGGGGTGATCAGCTCCACCCTCCAGTCCATCGGAGTGATCGACGAGCCGTTCCAGTTGATGTTCACCTTCACCGGCATGACCATCGCCCTGGTTCACGTGCTGGTGCCGTTCATGGTGATCGCGGTTTGGGCGTCGCTGCAGAAGCTGGACCCGGCGGTCGAGGACGCGGGTCTTTCCCTCGGCGCCAGCCAGTTCACCGTGTTGCGCCGCATCGTCCTGCCGCAGGTGATGCCGGGCGTTCTCTCCGGCAGCATGATCGTCTTCGCGCTGACCGCCAGCGCCTTCGCCACGCCGGCGATCATCGGCGGCCGGCGGCTCAAGGTGGTGGCGACCACCGCCTACGACGAGTTCCTCAATACCCTCAATTGGCCGCTCGGGGCCGCCATCGCGGTGGTTCTGCTGATCGCCAACATCGTCATCATCGCCAGTTACAACCGTTTCATCGAGCGGAAATACGCGCAGGTGTTCGGATGAAAACCAACGGCCCCCTGGCCCTGATCTTTCACACCGTGTTCGTGATCTTCATCCTGGCGCCGCTGGCCATCGTCTGCGTGGTGGCGTTCACCGACAAGGGGTATCTGTCGCTGCCCACCGACGGTGCGTCGCTGCGCTGGTTCCGGGCGATCCTGGAGAACCCCGACTTCATCGACTCCTTCTGGATCAGCCTCTACCTCGCGCTGGGCGCCGCCACCATCGCCCTCGCCATCGCCATCCCGGCGTCGCTCGCCGTCGTCCGCTACCGGTTCCCGGGCCGCGAGGGGTTGACCGCCTTCTTCCTGTCGCCGTTGATGATCCCGCACGTGGTACTCGGCGTCGCCTTTCTCCGCTTCTTCACCGAAATCGGCCTCACCGGCACGATGCTGGGGCTCACCTTCACCCACGTAATCATCGTCATGCCCTATGCGCTGCGGCTGGTGCTGGCGGCGGCATCGGGTCTCGACCGCGACGCCGAGCGGGCCGCCCAGTCCCTTGGCGCCTCGGCGTTCACCGTCTTTCGCCGGATCACCTTGCCGCTGATCCTCCCGGGCGTCGCCGGCGGCTGGGTGCTGGCGTTCATCACCAGCTTCGACGAGGTGACGATGACGGTGTTCGTCGCCTCGCCCAGCACCACCACCCTGCCGGTGCGCATGTACAACCACATCGCCCAGACCATCGATCCGCTGCTCGCCTCGATCTCCACCGTGCTGATCGTGATCACGGTGATCCTGATGGTGGTGCTCGACCGGATCTACGGTCTCGACAAGATCCTGATCGGAAAGGGCTGAGCGATGGCCGAATGCGATATTGCGGTCATTGGCGGCGGCGTCGTCGGCATGGCGGTGGCGGTCGGCCTGGTGCGGCGGGGCCAGCGGGTGATCGTCTTCGACGAGGGGGATCGCGCCTTCCGCGCCTCGCGGGGCAATTTCGGCCTGGTGTGGGTGCAGGGCAAAGGCGACGGGCTTCGCGACTACGCCGTCTGGACCCGGCGTTCCGCCGCCTTGTGGCCGGCGATGGCCGCCGATCTCCACAAGGAAACCGGCATCGACGTGCAGCTTGCCCAGCCGGGCGGCCTGTTCATCTGCCTCGACGAGGACGAGCTTGCGGCGCGAGCCGATACGCTGGCAACGATGCGCCGCGACTTCGATGGCGACTATCCGTTCGAGGTGCTCGACCGCCGCGCCCTGGCGGCCCTGGTTCCGGATATCGGGCCGAGCGTTGCCGGCGCCACCTATTGCCCCGAGGACGGCCACGTCAATCCGCTGCGTCTCCTACAGGCGCTGTACGACGTTTTCGGCCACCGCGGAGGGCGCCTGATCAACGGCGAGACCGTGTCCGGGATCGACCATCGCGCCGGTGCCTTCACCATCGCCACCGGCACCGGGTCATGGAACGCCGGCAAGGTGGTGCTCGCCGCCGGCCTCGGCAACAGCCAACTGGCGCCGCTGGTCGGCCTCGCGGCGCCGGTACGTCCCAACCGGGGACAGGTGATGGTCAGCGAACGGGTGCGGCCGTTTCTCCCCTATCCCACCGGCCACATCCGCCAGACCGGCGAGGGATCGGTGCAGTTGGGCGATTCCAAGGAGGACGTCGGCTTCGACGACGGCACCACCCTCGAGACGATGACCGCCATCGCCCATCGCGCGGTGGCGACGTTTCCGCTGCTCAAGGGCGTCCGCATGGTCCGCGCCTGGGGGGCGCTTCGGGTGATGACGCCCGACGGCTTCCCGATCTACGAAGAGTTCCGCCGCCTGCCCCGGCGCTTTCGTCGTCACCTGCCACAGCGGCGTCACCCTTGCCGCCGCTCACGCCGATCCCCTCGCCGGCTGGATCGTCGGCGATCCCCAACCGTTCGACAGCAAGGTATTCAGCGGAGATCGCTTCGATGTTCAAGCGGTTGCGTAGATCCACCGCCGAGACGGTGACGATCCTGATCGAGGGCGACCCGGTCGAGACCGCCGCCGGCGACACGGTGGCGGCGGCAGTGCTGGGCGCCGGTCTCGGTGCGGTGCGCACCACCCCCGTCTCCGGCTCGCCGCGCTCTCCCTACTGCCTGATGGGTGTGTGTTTCGACTGCCTGATGGAGATCGACGGGGTGCCGAACCAGCAGGCCTGCATGATCCGGGTTCGCGACGGCATGAAGGTCCGCCGCCAGCACGGCGCCGCGTCGGTCGGCGGCGATGGGGAAGACCAATGACCGAGCCGATCGACCTGATCGTCGTCGGCGCCGGACCCGCCGGGATGGCCGCGGCGGCGACCGCCGCCGGCTTCGGCCTCACGACGATGGTGATCGACGAGCAGGCGGGGCCCGGCGGCCAGATCTACCGCAACACCGGCCGCTCGCCGCTTGCCATTCCCGGCGTCCTCGGCCCGGACTACCGTCGCGGAGAGGGCTTGGCCAAGGCGATGGCCGATGCCGACGTTACATTCCTGACCGAGGCGACGGTGTGGGAGGTCAACCGCCAGCGCCAGATCGGTCTCTCCCACGCGTCCGGCGCCAGAATGCTGTCGGCGCGGCATATCCTCCTCGCCGCCGGGGCGATGGAGCGGCCGTGCCCGATCCCGGGCTGGACCCTGCCGGGAGTGATGACCGCCGGCGCCGGCCAGCTCCTGCTCAAATCGGCGGCTCTGGTCCCGGACGTGCCGGTGGTGATCGCCGGCAGCGGGCCGCTGTTGTTCCTGGTGGCGTGGCAATATCTGCAAGTCGGCGTCGAGATTGCCGCCGTGGTCGAGACGACGCCGCGGAGCGCCTACATGCGGGCACTGCCGCACCTGCCGCGGGCGCTCGGCGCGACGGAATACCTGATCAAGGGCCTTCGCTACATCCGCGATCTCAAGCGGGCCGGCGTGCGGATGATCGGCGGCGCCCGCAACCTGGTCGCCGAGGGCGGCGAGCGGGTGGACGCAATTTCCTTCGACCACGGAGGAAGCCGGCGGCGGATCGATTGCGGCCTGTTGCTGCTCCACCAGGGGGTCGTCCCCAACGTCCAGATCACCCGCGCCCTCGGCTGCGCCCACGACTGGGACGAGCTTCAGCTATGCTGGCGGCCGCACACCGACGCCTGGGGCAACACCGAGATCGACGGCATCGCCGTCGCCGGCGACGGTGCCGGGATCGCCGGCGCGGTGGCCGCCGAGCACCGCGGCCGGCTGGCGGCGCTGGAAGCTGCCCACCGGCTCGGCAAGTTGAGCGAAAGCGAGCGGGATACGCGGGCGAAGGAAGCCCGGGCCGGGATCGCCCGCGAGCAACGGGTACGGCCGTTCCTCGATACCCTGTATCGGCCGTCCGAGGAGATCCGCCGGCCGGCCGACGACACCATCGTCTGCCGCTGCGAGGAGGTCACCGCCGGCGACGTCCGCCGAATGGTCGGGCTCGGCTGCCTCGGCCCCAACCAGACCAAGTCCTACGGGCGCTGCGGCATGGGGCCGTGCCAGGGTCGGCTGTGCGGCCTCACCGTCTCCGAGATCATCGCCGGCGAGCGGGGCGTGCCGGTCGCCGAAGTCGGCTATTATCGGATCCGCCCGCCAATCAAGCCGATCGTCCTCGGCGAGCTGGCGGAACTATATGTGGGAGAGGCTTCCGGCGATTGACCGTATCGGATCGGCACGGCGACGTCATCGTCATCGGCGGCGGGCTGCACGGCTGCTCGGTCGCCCTGCATCTGGCGCGCAAGGGACTGCGGCCGATCGTCCTCGAACAGGCCCACACCGGCCGCCACGCCTCCGGGGTCAACGCCGGCGGGGTGCGACGGCTCGGCCGTCATCCGGCGGAGATCCCGCTGTCGGTCGCGTCGATGAAGATCTGGCTCGATATCGCCGCGCTGGTCGGTGACGACTGTGGCTTCCATCGGACAGGCCAGATCAAGGTGGCCGAGAATGCGGCCGATATGGAGGTGCTCGCGGCGCGGGCCAAATCGCTGCGCGACCTCGGCTTCATCCACGAAGAACCGATCGGCCGCGACGAGCTGCGGGCGTTGGTGCCGGCGGTCTCGCCCCATTGCGTCGGCGCGCTGATCTCGCGGGACGACGGCCATGCCAACCCGTTCCGCACGGTCACCGCGTTCCGCCTCGCCGGCGAGCGGCTCGGTGTGCACTTCCGCCAGGACGCCCGCGCCGACCGCATCGAGCGCGTGGGTAACCGCTGGGAGGTCGCGACCGCCGGCGGGCGCTACGAGGCGCCGGTGCTGGTCAACTGCGCCGGCGCCTGGGCCGACCGGGTTGCCCACCAGTTGGGCGAGGCGGCGCCGCTGCGGGTCGAGGCGCCGATGCTGATGATCACCGAACGGGTCGCCCCGTTCCTGCGGCCGGTGATCGGCGCCGCTTCCCGGCCGCTGTCGTTCAAGCAGTTCGACAATGGCACCGTGCTGATCGGCGGCGGCCATCGCGGCCGCGCCGACCGCGACGCGTCGACCACCGAGCTGAACTTCGCCGGCCTCGCCGTCAGCGCCCGCACCGCCGCCGAGATCTTCCCGCTGATGCGCGGCGTCCGCGTCGTCCGCTGCTGGGCGGGGATCGAGGCGGTGATGCCCGACGAGATCCCGGTCATCGGCCCCAGCGCCACCGCCGCCGACGCCTACCACGCCTTCGGTTTCTCCGCCCACGGCTTCCAACTCGGCCCGATCGTCGGCCGTCTGCTCGCCGAACTGATCGTCGACGGCCACACCGACCACCCGATCGATCCGTTCCGCATCTCCCGCTTCAACGCCTCGGGGTGATTGATCCATAAGAAACGGCTTGATCCGGACCGCCGGTTCATGCCCAGTTATTATGGAATGAGGTAGCAATTGGCGATTCGGATCAACCACCGGCAGCTCGAAGCGTTTCGGGCGGTGATGATCACCGGCGTGGTCACCCGCGCCGCCGAGGTGCTGCGGGTGACCCAGCCGGCGGTGACCCGGCTGATCGGCGATCTCGAATACACCCTCGGATTTGCGCTGTTCGAGCGGCGCAAGGGGAGATTGGTGCCGACCGTCGACGCCCAGGTGCTCTACGAGGAGGTGGAGAAGTCGTTCGTCGGCATCGACAAGATCGCCCAGATCGCCGACGACATCCGCCGGTTCAACCGGGGAACGCTGAGGATCGCCAGCATGCCGGCGATGGCCCTCGGGTTCCTGCCCAGGGTGGTCACCCGTTTCCTCGCCGACCGGCCGGAGATCGGCGTCAGTCTCCAGGTGCGCAGCTCGCAGAAGGTGCTGGAGTGGATCGCCGCCCAGCAGTTCGACGTCGGGTTCGCCGCGATCCAGGCGAGCCACCCGGCGGTGGAGACGGAGACGCTGCTCGCCACCCGGCTGGTCTGCGTCATGCCCGAGGGCCATCCCCTCACGGCCAAGTCGGCCATCCGGCCCCAAGACCTGGAGAACGAGGTATTCGTCTCGCTCGGCACCGAGCTCGCCGTCCGCTTCCTGGTCGACGCCGTTTTCGACGAGGCCGGGGTCTCGCGCAGGCTCGGCATCGACACCCAGCTGTCGGAGCCGGCGTGCGCCCTGGTCGTCGAGGGGGCGGGAGTGTCGCTGGTCGAGCCGATCACCGCCGCCGAGTTCCTCGGTCGCGGCCTCGTCGCCCGCCCGTTCGAACCCGCCATCCCGTTCGAGTTCGCCGTGCTCTACCCCAGCTACCGCCCCCGCGCCCGCCTCGCCGAGGACTTCGTCGCCCGCGTCAAGACCCTCCTCGCCCAAAACCCGCTGATCGGGTAGCGCTCGAAGGTCAGGCTCCTACATTTTCCAGAACGGCTTGGAGGCTTCGGCGTCCACCGAGTCCCGGTTCAGCCCGAGATCACCAAGGACGCGCTCGTCCAGTGTCATCAGCATGCGGCGCTCCGCCGACCGCTGCTGCCAGGCACCCACCCGATCGAGGGCATGGATAAGAATTTCTTTTGCGTGATGCCAGGCCGACGCCGGGCGTTGTTTCCCGATCCGATGTCCGCATCCAGCGTTCAGGAGAACCGATGATTGTACGCTCATGATAGAACTCCTCTAAAAAAGCTTAAAATTCAATGAAATTTGTCTGCTCTCGAGCCATTGTTGATATCAGAATACTCAACTTATAAGTGTTCGACAAACGACCATTTGTATGGCATAGATTAGAAAAATTAATGTGAGAACGAGAGTTTGAGCCGTCGTCTGCCACCCCTCAACGCCTTGCGCGCCTTCGAGGCCGCCGCCCGCCACCTGAGCTTCACCCGCGCCGCCGAGGAGCTCAACGTCACCCAGGCGGCGATCAGCCACCACGTCAAGGCGCTCGAGGACCAGCTCGGCATGGCGCTGTTCCGCCGGCTGAACCGGGCGCTGATGCTCACCGACGAGGGCCAGACCCTGTTTCCGTCGGTCCGCGACGCCCTCGACATCCTCGCCGAGGCCGCCGAGCGCTTACGCACCCGCGACAGCGGCGGCCCGCTGACGGTGAGCACCCTGCCGTCGTTCGCGGCCAAGTGGCTGGTGCCGCGGATGAGCCGGTTCCAGGATCGCCATCCCGAGATCGAGCTGCGCATCGCCGCGGCCGAGCGGCTGATCGACTTCGCCCGCGACGACGTCGACGTCGCCGTCCGCTTCGGCCCCGGCGGCTGGCCGGGGCTGCGCGCCGAACGGATCGTCGACGAGGCGGTGACCCCGGTGTGCTGCCCGGCGCTTGCCGAGCGTCTCCGCGCGCCCGCCGATCTCGCCGGCGTTACCTTGCTTCACGAGGAGAAGCTGCCGCGGGATCCGATGCCGGACTGGGCGGCGTGGCTGGCCGCGGCCGGGGTGACAGGGATCGACGCGTCGCGCGGCCCCCGGTTCAGCCATACCCACATGATCCTGCAGACGGCGATGGACGGCCACGGCGTCGCACTGAGCGGTCAGGTGCTTGTCGCCGACGACATTGCCGCCGGCCGCCTGGTCGCGCCGTTCGCTCTCAGGCTGACGTCCCCCTTCGCCTACTATCTGGTGTGCCCGAGCGCCACCGCCGGGCGCCCGAAGATCCGGGCGTTCTGGGAGTGGGTCAAGGAAGAGACCGCCGGCCACCAGCAGCAGCTGTTGGCACCCGCGCCCTGAACGGTCGCCATCGGCTTCCGCGGCTCGGGCTTTCCGCCGACCCCATGCCCTCCGGCGGCAACGCCGCCGCCGTCATAGCGAACCCGCGAAGCGATCCGGCCATCCACGGTGACGTAGGCAATGCCCGTCTACGGCAGACCACTTTGGCGAACCTTTTAGGAGGCGATGTCCGTTACCTTGTTCGGATCGAACAGGACCATATCCGCGATCGTCCCGAAATGGCGGATCACCGGATTCTTTTGCTACGAGGCGCACCCCTCCATCTCTTCGCATGCCTCCTTCGAGGTACTCGTCCTGTGCGGCCTTTATCCTCCTGGCTCGCTCGTACCCTCGGACGAGTCCAAGCTGCCAACGATGTCGAAAAAATAAATGCTTCGGTGGGTATTGAACGGTTCAGAACGTTTTACTACGTCAATTTCATTCGGGTACACACCCGCAAAAGCTCTTTGGAACAATTCCAAAGATATGTCATGAATTTTGGAGGTTTAGATGGACGCCATAGCTTTGATGCATGGCGAGGCTGGGAGCGCGCCAAGCGGCACAGGCAGCTTCAGTTACTTTTCGAATTTTTCTGTTTTAGTGCAGAATGCAGCTTTCGAAAAGGTTGTCGGCATCTGGGGTCATGATGCAACGACCGATGATTGGTCCTTTTTTCCGTGCACCTTCGGTAATTCGGTGCCGGGTGATCAGGAAGTGTGGAAAGGCCATGTAAACGGTACGCAAATTGACCAATTTGACGCAAATTACCAGGTGGCTGGAGACGTTTACTGGGACAACAACTCCGGTGCCAACTATCTCCTGAACACCGGCGCCGCGCACACGGATGGCATAGGTACGGTCGCCCTCAATCGGGATGTCATGGCGGTATCGTGGGACGTGAATACTGGCGGTGTTCTCACCGTTGCGATTTTGCTCAAAAATATCGCCTTCGCCAAACAGGTCGCCATCGTTTACACCACTGACAATTGGCTGACCTCCCATGACGCATTCGGCTCCTTTCAACGGGTATTTGCGCCGGCAGCGGCGCCGCATCAGCTCCAAGCGGAATTGTGGGAGGTAAAAGCTCCCGCAGGAGTGGGCAAGAACGGCCAGTTTGCGGCGTTTTATATCGCTGGGGGCAATACCTATTGGGACAACAATTTCGGTAGGAACTATTCGTTCTGAACGGTTTTGAGTCGCGGCTTTGAAATGAAAGGCGGCCATAGGCAGAGCAGTTGATTGACAAAGCGCATCCAGAACAAGTCCCCGTTGCTCTCTTGAGAGGAGATCAAAATGACGAGAAAGATCAGCCGCTACGGCTGGGTTCCCGACCTTCCCGACGTCCGGGACCATCTCTATGCGGCGCCGCCCGAGCGGCTGGCCAAGCTTCCGCCGAGCGTCGACCTGCGCCCCGCATGCCCGCCCGTCTATGACCAGGGCGACCTGGGTAGTTGCACGGCGAATGCGATCGGCGCGGCACACCAGTTTCAGCAAACCGAACAGAAGCTGGCCAACGCGTTCATGCCCTCGCGCCTGTTCATCTATTTCAATGAGCGGGTCATGGAGAACACGGTCGAGTCCGACAGTGGTGCGATGATCCGCGACGGCGTCAAGAGCATCGGCACTCTGGGCGTCTGCCCGGAAACTTCGTGGCCCTACGACATCGCCAAGTTCCGCGACAAACCAGCGCCCGGATGCTACCAGGAAGCCGTTCAGCACAAGGCGATCATGTACCGGCGCATCTCGCACAACTTGAGGCAGATGAAGGGCTGTCTCGCCGGCAACCATCCTTTCGTCTTCGGATTTACCGTTTACGAAAGTTTCGAGGGTCCGCAGGTGGCGAAGACGGGCGTGGTATCGATGCCTTCGCCGGGAGAGGGAGCGGTCGGCGGCCACGCGGTTCTGGCGGTCGGTTACGACGACGCGCAGAACCGTTTCGTCGTGCGCAATTCCTGGGGCGCGAACTGGGGCATGAAAGGCTATTTCACCATGCCTTACGCCTATCTGCTCAATTCCAACCTCGCCGACGATTTCTGGACGATCCGGCTCGTGCAAAGCTGAGGCCAGCCGCGACGCCGGGGGCTGAACGACGCCCCCGGCGGTCAGGCTTCGACGCGGACGACAACGGTGAACGTCCGGGCCGGCGCCTCGTCCTTTTCCCAAGGCCGGCGATAGGAAAAAGCGAGGGTCACAGCCCCGGGCTGCTCGGCGCGAAACAGCCAGCGATGCACCCCGCCGGCACCGGGAGGACCGTCGTCGGCCTCGAAACCGTCGCCGATCAACGCGGCAACCGGCGCCCCTTCCGCGTCGCGGCGCCAGCGATAGCCAGTCGTCGGATTTTCGCGCAGGCAGATTTCGAACGTCCGGCCGACCGCGACCGCACGCTCCTGCCCGCCGCCGCTTTCATCGATGCACGTTTGTGCGGATGCCATGGCTGAGGTCTTTCGTTCTGAAGACTCCGTGTTCGCCGCGGGCGTGCAGGCGATGGTGCAGGCGCAGACCAGGGGCACCCACCATCCTGCTACCAGGGGTGCGACAGCGGAGCGGCGATTGGTCGCACTTGCGCCCCCGGTGTTTCGCTCAGTTGTTGACGTACGGCCGATCGCGTCACGGCCCGCGGGGCTCTCTCGATTACGCTCTTCGGTTTTCGGCGCCACGGCTGCGGCCTCCCGTCTGTTGACAGGATAGTCCGTACCGTCGTCCCGCGAAACCGGATCGCAAATCTTCCCTGGGCAGACGTCTTCCGCGCATCCGAATGCCTTTGGCGCTTGATGGTGAAGACCCGGGCGGCCATCCGCGGTGGAGCATTCCTCTCGGAACACGCCAATGACAACCGTCTCAGCTATTGCAAGGTTGGCGTAATTCCCGGCTCATGCTCCGGGCTCCGCCGTCACCCGATTCAATTGTCCTTTTTTTCGGAGGCCTGCAGAATGTCCTCGGCCTGAAGCCATCCGGGCGAACCTTGCGGCAACATTTGTTCGGCCTTGCCGGCGTGATACCGCGCCATCGGCTTGTCGTTGATCAACAAGGCCTCCTCCGCGAGCGCCAGAGAACTCTGTGCCATGTCGCCCTTGCGGCCATAGGCAATGCCGAGTTGCCGCCAGACCGACGGGTTGTTCCTCTCACGGAACAGGGCGGCGCGCAGGTTGACGATTGCCGGATCCAACATCTCCCAATTATTGAGCTCCAATTGAACGTCGGCGAGACCGATGCGCAGCAACGGCGCGTCCGGCATAAGCCTTACCGCCGTCTGGTAGGGCTCGAGCGCTTCGGCGGGATGGCCGGTCTCGTAAAGCATCTGGCCTTTGAGCTCATGGAAATACGGATCCGACGGATGCTCGGCGATGAGGGCGTCGATACCCGCCAGAGCTTTCGGCATATCCGCCTTGCGCCAATAGGCGATGGTTTGCGCGTAACGAGCGGGAAGACTGGTATCGGACAACGGGTAGCGGCGCAGCGTGGTCACCGGGCTGTCGAGAAAACCGTAAAGCTTGGCCACCATCCGTTGGTGCATCTCGTCGAATTCCGTCTTGACCGGTTTCGCCGAATTGGGCGACTTGGCGACGAAGTCCTCCAACGCTAGGATTCGATCGCGGCTGAGCGGGTGGGTGCGCACGTACGGGTCCTGGCGGCTGGCGGGCAGAAGTTCCTCTCCCTCCAACGTCTTCATGAAGTCGAGCAGGCCTTGCGCCGACTGCCCGGTTTCATCCAGAAAGCGCATCGCCGCACTGTCGGCGGAACCCTCCTGGGTCCGGCTGTAACCGAGATAGGATCGTAGGGCGGCGTTCTGGCCGCCCGACGCCACCGCGGAGCCGAGGTCCGGCCGGCCGGCGGCGGCGGCGGCGGCGGCGCCCAGAACCATCGCCACGATGCTCTCCGCCGTTGCGTTCCTGATGGCATCCTGGCTGCGGGCCAGGTGGCCACCCGCGATGTGGCCCGTCTCGTGGGCGATCACGCCGATGACCTCACTTGCATTCTTGCTCCGCATCAACAGGCCGGTATTGATGAACAGATTCTGGCCGCCGGCGACGAACGCATTCAGCGATTTGTCGTTGATCAGGTAGATTCGTATCGCCGCCGGATCGAGGCCCGCCGCCAGGAACACTGGCGTGGCGTAAGCACGGATGGTATCTTCGATTTCCGTGTCCCGGATGAAAGAAAGCTTCTGCGCGGCGACAACCACCGGCCGTAGCAAAGAAAATCCCAGGGCCAGAGCCAACAACAACACGACCGGTAGGCGAATGTTCTTCAGCAAGGTTCACGATCCGTCTGTTCACGGCAAAGGTAGTGTCGGGCGTCGGCTGCGTCAATCGATCGCCCTGGCGCTTGGTCTGATTCTCGTCGGCTGCTCCTCGGAGAAGGCGTCCGATTTGGGAAAGCTCGGCTACGTGCAGGGTTTTATCGGCGGTGTTGTTGCCGACGAACCTCAAGCGGCACTGATCGGCCGCGACATCCTCTCGGCGGGAGGGAGTGCCGTGGACGCGGTTGTCGCCATGTATTTCGCGGCGGCGGTGACGATGCCGTCATCTGCGAGCCTCGGCGGCGGCGGCGTTTGCGTGGCCTTCGATTCCAAGAGCGGTGAAACCCGGGCGCTGGAGTTCCTGGCTCGGCCTCCCCGTCGGGTCGTGCCCGGGGCTGACCGACCTGTTGCCGTTCCGGGCAACGTTCGGGGCTTTTTCGCGCTGCATGCCCGATATGGCCGTCTGACCTGGTCGCAGGTTCTCGGACCGGCGGAGAGTCTCGCCCGGTTCGGGGCAAGGGTCTCCAGGGCATTCGCCCGCGATCTTGCGCAGGTCGAAGAGGCACTGTTGGTGGAGCCCGAGACACGGCGGGTTTTCGCTGCCGCGGACGGAACGCGACTCGTGCGCGAGGGGGACTTCCTGAAGCAACCGGAACTGGCGGCCGTCCTTTCGCTCATTAGAATCGAACTCCCCGGAAAGTTTTACACCGGGCCGCTGGCAAGCAAGATCGCCACAGCGGCGGAGAAGGCGGGCGGCTCGCTCGATGTCGAGGACCTGCGCGACTACAAACCCGTTTGGCGGAAGACGATTGTTTTGCCGTTGGGTAACGAGGTCGTCCATTTCGCTCCGCCGCCCGTGACAGGCGGCGTCGTGGCCGCAGAAATGTGGGCGATGTTGGCGGACGACGACCGGTACGAGGATACGGCGGTCGAGGAGCGCCCTCATCTGATTGCGGAAGCGGCTTTGCGGGCTTACGCCGACCGCGCGCGCTGGGAAGACGATCGCGGAGCGACCGCTGTCGACGCCCAGACGCTGGTGGCCGCCCCTCATATCGAAGCGCTGATGGCCGACTATCGCGCCGACACCCACGTTTCCCCTTCAGAGCTGGGGTTGTCGGTGGTTGGAGGACCGGAAAACCCGTCGGCCGCGACGTTCATCGCCGCCGACCGGCAGGGTTCCGCGGCCGCCTGTGCGGTGACCCTGAACAGCCTTTTTGGCACCGGGCGGGTAGCCGGCGGTACCGGCATTGTGCTGGCTTCGCTGCCCGGACAAGGTGGGCGCGGCGCCAAATCCTTGGGGCCAATGCTGATCGTCAACGAGAACGTGAACAATTTCTATTTTGCCGCCGCTGCCTCGGGAGGCGTTGTTGCTCCGATCGCGATGGTCGATGTCGCGGCTCGTGTGCTGCTCGGCCAACAGCCGCTCGCGGAGGCCGTGGCTGCCAAGCGCGTGTTCGGCAGCGGTGATCCCGATGCCGTCTTCGTGGAGCGAGATCTGAGCCCATCGGTGTCGGAGGAGCTCAGACGAAAGGGGCATCGCCTCGCCGAAACGCCGTCTCTCGGCAGGGTCAATGTCATCTCCTGTCCGGGCGGTATCCCCGATGAGAACAAAACCTGTTCAGTGGGAACCGATCTGCGTGGCTTCGGCCTTGCCGTAAGCGCCGATTGAGCGGTCGTTTTCCGATGGGCATACCGTGACACCAAAAGCCGCAAGACGGGGATCGATCGCACCCTTCATCGTCATGGACGTGATGCGTGCCGCCAACGAGCGCGCCGCCGAAGGCGAGGACGTCCTTCACCTGGAGGTTGGGCAACCGGGAACGCCGGCACCCTTACCCGTTCTGGAGGCGGCGAAGGCGGCACTGATTTCCCAGCGGATCGGGTACACCGACGCCTTGGGCATCGAACCGCTTCGCAAACGGATCGCCCGGCACTACGGCGAAAGCTATGGCGTGGAGGTGGATTGGCGGCAGGTGGTGGTCACCACAGGGTCGTCGGGGGCCTTTATTCTCGCCTTTCTGGCCGCATTCGATGCCGGCGACCGGGTCGCGCTCGCCAGTCCCGGCTATCCGGCATACCGCAATATCCTCGCCGCACTCGGCGTCGAAGTGGTCAACCTGGCGGCGGGACCGGAAACCAACTTCCAGCCTACTCCGGCGGCGTTGGACGGCGCCGGTGGTCGGCTCGACGGATTGATCGTTGCCAGCCCGTCCAATCCCACCGGGACCATGCTCCATCGCGACGACCTCGAATCCCTGGTGGCCTACGCCGCCGAGCATGGCATCCGACTGATCTCCGACGAGATCTATCACGGCATCACCTACGACGAACGAGCGGAGACGGCCATGGCGTTCACCGACGAGGCGATCGTCATCAACAGCTTTTCCAAGTATTTTTCGATGACCGGGTGGCGGCTTGGCTGGATGGTTCTACCGGAGGCTTTGATCCGCTCGGTGGAGTGCCTGGCGCAGAATCTGTTCATTTCGCCGCCGACGTTGTCGCAATACGCCGGCATTGCCGCGTTCGATTGCCGAGAGGAACTCGACGGCTACGTCGCCCGCTATGCACTCAATCGCGAACTGCTCCTGAAGGAACTGCCGAAGGCCGGCTTCGGTGAACTCGCCGCGGCCGAAGGGGCCTTCTACCTCTATGCCGACGTTACCCGGATGACCAACGACAGCGAGGCGTTGTGTCGGCGGATTCTCGCCGAAACAGGCGTTGCGGCGACGCCGGGGGTCGACTTCGACCCGGAGCGCGGCAACCGTTTCGTGCGCTTTTCCTTCGCCGGTCCCTACGCCGATATCAGCGAGGCCGCCCGCCGCCTGATCGCCTGGCGGCGGTGATTGTGGGGCCGAGGCGTCGAAGACGCCGCCGACCAATCGGGAACCGGCGTCTATCTTCGAATCCTTGGCGCTAATCCAACAATTTTTGCCACCAGCCCCTGCGAGGGGCTTCTCCGCTGCCGCCACTATCATCGTCTCCGACCCTGACGGCTTCCGGCTCTCTCTTCTCGCCGGCGAGCGAGCCGCCTTCTCCGCTATCGCTTTCGGGTTCCTTGGGCTGCGTCACTGGGGCCGCTACATCCGCCTCACTCGCTTTCCGGGCAGCCGGTTTGCGTCTTGACCTGGCTCCCGGCGCCTTCTTGGCTGGGGGTTCCGAAGCTGATTCCGGTTCGGCGTTCGGAATTTCACCGACAATGCCATCTGCCGCCGCGCCCTCTCCTGCCGCCGCCCCTCTCCTGCATCGACGGGCAGTTCGCCGGGTTCGGAAACTCGGCTCCGTCGTTCCCCTCGCCCTCTCCGAGGACTTCGCCTGCGGGTGGGTTTCGCGACTTCGGCCGTTTCATCCGTGGGCTGAACAGGGGGGACTCGGGCTCGGGCTCGGGTTCACCGTCTGCGGCCGTGAACTCCCGCTCCGTCGGTTCCTCGGTCGGGCCGTCCGGGAAGCTTGTTTCGATGGGGACGCTTTCGGTTGCCGGAGGTGCCGACGTTTCTCCTCCGGCTCCGATTTCGATGGTGGTGCGCGACCTGCGCCTGCCCCCGCGTTTGCCGCGACGGCGGCGCTTGGGAGCGGCATCGGCGGCGGGCTCTTCCTCGTCTTGGTCCCGGCCTCCTTCCTCGGCGGCCTCGTCCGCGGTCTCCATACCGGTCTCGGCCGCCTCGGGGGGAGCATCCATGTCCTCGTCCGGCCGCTTCCGCCGTCTTGGGCGCCGACGGCGGGTGCGCTTGCCGCTTTCTTCCTTTTCCGAGGACGCCGCTTCAGCCTCGGGCCGGGCGTTCTTATCGATATCTTCGGCCTCGCCTTTGGCCCCTTCTTCCTCGGGCTGCGCGGCAATCAACTTGATCCGCTCGATCCGATGGTCGGGCGGGATCAGCGAATCATCGTTGGCGATCGTTACGTTCAGTCCGTACCGTGATTCGAGCATGGACAGCGTGCCGCGCTTCTGGTTGAGGAGGTACAGGCCCACGGCCGTGGGTACGTAAAGGGTGATCTTGCTGGAGCTATGGCTGAGGCCTTCCTCTTCGATCCTGCGCAGGATCGCCAGCGCCGTCGATTCCGTCGTACGGCGCACACCGGCTCCCGCGCAGTAAGGACAGACCTCAAAGCTGGTTTCGAGCAGGCTGGGCCGCAGCCGCTGCCGCGACAACTCCAGCAACCCGAAAGGACTGATGCGGCCCAACTGGATGCGGGCGCGGTCGTTTTTCATCGCTTCCTTGAGCCGCCGCTCGACTTGCGTCTGATAGCGGGAGACTTCCATGTCGATGAAATCGATGACGATCAGTCCCGCAAGGTCGCGCAGGCGCAACTGGCGAGCAACCTCGTCGGCCGCCTCCAGGTTGGTGCGCAGCGCGGTCTCCTCGATGTGCCGTTCGCGGGTGGCGCGGCCGGAGTTGACGTCGATGGCGACGAGCGCCTCGGTGGGATTGATGACGATATAGCCGCCCGACTTCAGGTTGACCAACGGGAGATGCATGGCATCCAGTTGGTTTTCGACCTGGTGATACTGGAACAGCGACCTCTCGGAATTGTCGTAGAGCTTCACCCGCTTGGCGTGGCTCGGGATGAACAGCTTCATGAATTCCTTGGCGGTGCGGTATTCCTCATCGCCCTGGATGATGATTTCCTCGATGTCGCGCCCGTAGTGGTCGCGGATCGAGCGCTTGATCAGGTTTCCCTCTTCGTACACCAGCGCGGGCGCCATCGACGTCAGGGTCAGTTCGCGGATGCTGCTCCACAGACGCATAAGGTATTCGTAGTCGCGCTTGATCTCGGATTTGCTGCGTTCCGAGCCGGCGGTTCGGACGATCGCCGCCATCCCTTCCGGGATTTCCAGTTCGCCGATAATTTTTTTCAATCGCTTCCGGTCGGCTACGTTGGTGATCTTGCGCGAGATACCGCCACCCCGGGAAGTATTGGGCATCAAGACACAATAACGGCCGGCGAGGGACAAATAGGTCGTCAACGCCGCGCCCTTGTTGCCCCGTTCCTCCTTGGCCACCTGAACGAGCATGATCTGGCGCCGTTTGGTGACTTCCTGGATTTTGTAATTGCGCGGCGAGGGGCGGGGCTGCCGGCGCTCGAACTCCTCCTCGTCGTCGCCGCCGACCGTCTCCACCGGTTCGCCGTTGTCGGCGCGGTCCTCGGCCAAGCCCTCCGCCGCCCTTTCGGCGGCTTTGTGCTCGGCCAGCAACGCTTGACGATCGGCGACCGGTATCTGGTAGTAGTCCGGATGGATTTCGTTGAAGGCCAGGAAGCCGTGTCGGTTGCCGCCGTACTCGACGAACGCCGCCTGCAACGACGGCTCGACCCGTGTTATCTTGGCGAGATAGATGTTTCCCTTGAGCTGCCGTCGGGCAGCAACCTCGACGTCATATTCTTCCAGGCGGGTTCCGTCGACCACGACCACCCGGGTTTCCTCCGGGTGCGAGGCATCGATTAGCATACGTTTTGTCGCCATAAATCCCATAACTCCAAAGCATCGCCGCCGGCTCCGGCCCATGGCCGAAAACGCGGTTGCTGCTCGTTGTCAGATGGCCGGAAGCGCCAGCGTTCGCACCTTCCAAGCCCCGGCGTGTCGGGAGCGAGGAGAAGAACGGTCGGGCTGCTCTCATCGGCATGAAAAGCTTCTACTCTTAATTCCGGCAGCCTTTGCGGCCGCCTGATCCTAGTCCTGCGTGCAACCGGTCGATTCGGACCAGCTGCCCATTCTGCCTCGTTGTCTGCGACGCAGATCGCGCATCACCTACCGATGGTTGGCGAGCGCTTGGTTAACATAAACGTAGGAATTCGTTTCTACAATCGTCTTCTTCCGAAGTTTGCCGTCCCGCGACGCGAACAACGTTGCAAAGTCCCCGGAGATGGCCGTAAATCTCATGCTCGCGCGACGGAAACAACGGAGGAGGCTGAATCCCCTCGCTTCCGGTTCGATCGACAGGGTGCCCGGCCACCAACTCGATGCCAGGCAGACGCATCCTCGTGCTGTTTTGACGAGATTGCGATCGACGCCCGAGATGCCGGAGACCGAAGGTGAGCCTTGGACGCGTAATGCGGCATAGGAGACGGCTCGTTTGCGGACTGCGCCTGATCGCTCTGGCGTTCGCCGTCTTTGGCGCGGTGACTGCTGTTGCGAGTCCCGAACCGGCGCGGGCCAAGCCGGCCGCGGTGGCTACGGGTGCGCGTGTCGGTCTGCAGGATGAGGTCACCCGAACTCGTTCTCGATTTGAGCGATCATGTGACATTCGACCTATTTACCCTTGACGACCCGTATCGGGTGGTCATCGACATGCCAGAGATCAAATGGGAATTGGCGGCGACCGCGCTGCCGTCGCGAAAGGGACTTTTCGGCAAACTCCGCTACGGGTTGTTCAGGCCGGGCACTTCGCGATTGGTGCTGGACTGCAACGGTCCTGTCGCCGTCAACGAGGCATTTGTCATGAAGCCCCTCGATGACAAGGGATATCGCCTGGTCGTCGATCTCGTTGCCGCCGACGGCAACGCCTTTATGTCCTCCATCCGCGGGCTCAAGCGTGCGCCGGCGGCGAGTCGTCCGACCACCAATCCGTCGCCGTCACTGACCTTCGCCCCACCGCCACCGAGGCCCGGGTCCTCCCCCGTACAGCGCGTGATCGTCATCGACCCCGGACACGGCGGGGATGATCCCGGCGCCATCGGTGTTTCCGGCACCTATGAAAAGAACGTTACCCTGGCGGCTGCCCGCGATGTCAGGAACGAGTTGCAACGATTGGGCGGTTATCGGGTAGTTCTCACGCGCGAGCAGGACAAGTTTATTCGGTTGCGAGATCGGGTAGCCTTCGGGCGAGACGCCGGCGCGGACCTTTTCGTTTCGCTCCACGCCGATACCATGCCGAACAGGCAGGTTCGCGGCGCCTCCGTCTATACTCTATCCGAGACGGCTTCCGACGCGGAAGCGGCGGCGCTCGCCGTGCAGGAAAACAAGGCGGATCTGATCGCCGGAGTCGATCTGACCCAAGAGACGTCCGAGGTGGCGAATATCCTCATTGATCTGGCGCAGCGCGAGACGATGAACCGATCGGCCCAGTTCGCAGCGCTTCTGGTCGACGAGTTGCGCCGCGAGACGCGGCTTTTGCGCAACACCCACCGGTTCGCCGGGTTTGCCGTGCTCAAGGCTCCGGATGTCCCGTCGGTGTTGGTGGAACTGGGCTTCCTTTCCAATCGAGGGGACGAAAAGATGCTGCGGACCAAGGCGTACCGGCAAAAACTGGCGGCCGCGATTGCCCGCGGCATCGACAGATATCTCGTCGGCGTCGAGGAGGCTTTCAGGAATTAGCCTTCCATATCGCCGATTTGTGGGCCATATCCAGGTCACAGTGTATTGGCACAATTGTCCTCCTCTTGGTCGATATCCGGTCGAGGGTGGAGTATCGGTCGGAACCGGTGGGATCTCCCTGCGCCGGGACTGCTGTGAGAGTTGATTGATGTTGCGAATTGTCGCTGCTCTGTTCGGGCTGTTGTCGATTGCCGTGGTGCTTTGCGTAGCCGGTGTCTTTTACATATTTCAGCATTTCAGCGAAGGCCTTCCGGAATACACCCAGCTCGAGGACTATCAGCCGCCGGTCATGACCCGGGTCTATGCGGGAGACGGACGGTTACTTGCCGAGTACGCCGTCGAGAAGCGCGTCTTCGTTCCCATCGAAGTCATTCCGGAACCGGTAATCGATGCGTTCCTGTCCGCCGAGGACCAGCACTTCTACTCCCATGCCGGCATCGATGTGTTGGGCATCCTCCGCGCCGCCGTCACCAACGTCCGCAACCTCGGTACGGACCGCCGGCTGGTCGGCGCGTCGACCATCACCCAGCAGGTGGCCAAGAACTTCCTCCTCAGCAACGAGGTTTCCCTGGACCGCAAGATCAAGGAGGCGATCCTGGCGTATCGCATGGAGAAGGCGTTCTCCAAGAAGCGCATCCTCGAACTCTATCTCAACGAGATCTACCTGGGTTACGGGTCCTACGGCGTGGCTTCCGCCGCCCTCAACTACTTCAACAAGTCCCTCGACGAATTGACGGTGGCGGAAGCGGCCTTTCTCGGGGCGCTTCCCAAGGCGCCCAACAACTACGACCCCGTCCGTCATCCGGTCGCCGCCGAAGGCCGCCGCAACTGGGTCATCGGGCGCATGCTCGAGGACGGCCACATCACCGAGGAGCAGGCGGAAGAAGCGCGGGCGACGCCGCTGACCGTGCAGCGCAGGGCGGCGTCCGACATCGTTAGGGCCGACTACTTCGCCGAGGAGATCAGGCGCGAACTGGTTGGCCGGTTCGGCGAAAACGCCCTCTACAAGGGTGGGATGGTGGTTCGATCCACCGTGGATTCGCGGCTGCAGACGATCGCCGACCGTGTCCTCCGGCAAGGGCTCGAGGCCTATGACCGCCGCCACGGCTGGCGCGGTCCGATTGCAACCATTGCCGCCACGGAAGCGGAGGGCGGCGGGGTTCCAGCCGACTGGAGCGATCGCTTGTCCCGGGTTCCGCCGCCGCCGGGCATGGACGATTGGCGCCTGGCCGTGGTGTTGGGGCTCGATCGAGACGCCGCGGATATCGGTTTTGCCGACGGTCTTCGTGGGATCATCCCCCTTGCGGAGCTGAAATGGGCGCGCCCGTGGCTGGAGGGGCAAAGGGTTGGAGCCGCGGTAAACAAGCCCTCGGACGTGCTGGCCCTGGGTGACGTCGTCGCCGTCGAGCCGATGCAGGCGAACGAGAAGGGCGGGGCCTACCCAGCAGGCACGTTCGGTCTGCGGCAACTCCCCGAGATCGAAGGGGCGCTCGTAGCGCTGGATCCGCACACCGGCCGGGTGTTGGCGATCAGCGGCGGCTATTCCGCGGAGCGCAGCGAGTTCAATAGGGCGACCCAGGCGCTGCGGCAGCCGGGCTCCGCGTTCAAGCCGTTCGTCTACCTGGCGGGGCTCGAGGCCGGGTACACGCCGACAACCCTGATCCTGGACGCTCCGTTCGTCATCGAGCAGGGGCCGGGCCTGCCACAGTGGCGTCCCAGCAACTATTCCAACAAATTTTATGGCCTCTCGACGATGCGGCTGGGCATCGAGAAATCCCGCAACCTGATGACGGTCCGCCTCGCCCAGGCCATCGGCATGGACAGGGTGGTGGATGTTGCGGAGCGTTTCGGTGTGGTCGACGATATGCCGCCGCTGTTGTCTTATGCGCTGGGTTCGGGGGAGACCACGTTGTTGCGGCTGACCACGGCGTACGCGATGTTGGTCAACGGCGGCAAACGGATCACCCCGACGCTCATCGACCGGATTCAGGACCGCCACGGCCATACCACCTTCCGCCATGACATGCGCGAATGCGAAGAGTGCCAGGCTCCGCAATGGCGGGGCCAGGCGGTGCCGGAAATCCTCGACACCCGTGAACAGGTCACCGACCCCGCCACCGCCTATCAGGTGGTGTCAATGTTGGAAGGTGTCGTCCAGCGTGGCACTGGCGTGCGCATCAGGGCGGTCGGCAAGCCGCTGGCGGGCAAGACCGGCACCACCAACGAGAGCCGCGACGCTTGGTTCGTCGGCTTTTCGCCCGACCTTGCGGTGGGTGTGTTCGCTGGCTTCGACGAACCCACGCCCCTCGGCAACAGGGAAACGGGCTCGTCGGTCGCGGTGCCCGTGTTCCGCGATTTCATGGCGGAGGCGCTGAAATCGAAACCGGCCGTCCCGTTCCGAATTCCGCCGGGCATTCGCCTGGTTCGAGTCGAGGCCGCGAGCGGACGGCTGGCTCGACCGGGGGACGATGACATCATCCTCGAGGCGTTCAAGCCGGGAACCGTGCCTTCCGGCGAAGAGGAAACGCCGGCGGGCGTCAGTGCAACCATTACCGGACCGGCGACGGGAACTGGCGGGCTCTATTGACGTCTTGATCCATCAGCGGACTGCGCCCATCCTGGAGCAATCCCTCCGGGACGGGTCGTCTTTTCCCGCCCGCGTCGTCGCGGACCGCTTGTGTGGGGCCTGCCACACGGCGTAGCCCGCTCCTAGCCGGCGGGAAAATCCGATCCCGCCACGGCGCCATCCTATTGTCAACAGGCCCTAGGCGACTCCCTTGCCGCCGCCGATATTCCTCGGTACAAGCGTCGTCTTTGAAATTCTTGCGACGGAGCCAGTGCATGCGCGCCGAAATCGAAGCCATTGTCCAGGTGACCCGCGAGTCACTGGAAAGGCTGAGGAGGCATCTTTGACTACGATGCCGCAGTCAGGCGTCTCGCCGAGCTGAACACCCTCGCGGAGGACCCCGATTTCTGGGGGAACCCCGGCGAAGCGCAGGTGGTGATGCGCGAACGCACCCGTGTCGAAGAGCGTATCGGCCGGATCGATACTCTCGAGCGCGATTTTTCGGACAACATGGCGATGTTGGAATTGGGCGAGGCCGAGGAGGACGCCGAGGTTGTCGCCGATGCCGAGGACGCACTCACCACGCTGCAAAAGGAGGCAGCCGCGGCGGAATTGCAAACGCTGCTGTCCGGTGAGGCCGACGGCAACGATTGCTTTCTCGAGGTTCACGCCGGCGCCGGCGGTACCGAGGCCCAGGACTGGGCCGAGATGCTGCTCAGAATGTATATGCGATGGGCCGAACGGCGCCGTTTCAAGGTCGACTGGATCGAAGAAAGCCCCGGCGAGGAAGCGGGCATCAAGTCGACGACGATAAAGGTCAAGGGGACCGATGCCTATGGTTGGCTGAAGACCGAGAGCGGCGTGCACAGGTTGGTGCGGATCTCGCCGTTCGATTCCGGCGCCCGCCGACACACGAGCTTCGCGTCGGTCGGGGTCTATCCGGTGATCGATGATTCGATCGATATCGAGGTCCTGGACAAGGACCTGCGCGTCGACACCTACCGGGCGTCGGGCGCCGGCGGCCAGCACGTCAACCGGACCGACAGCGCCGTGCGCCTCACCCACCTGCCCACCGGCATCGTGGTGCAGTGCCAGAACGACCGGTCCCAGCACCGGAACCGGGCGTCGGCGATGACGATGCTGCGTGCGCGCCTGTACGAACTCGAAATGCGCAAGCGCGAGGACAAATTGCGCGCGGAGCACGAGGCGAAGGCGGACATCGGCTGGGGACACCAGATCCGCTCGTACGTGCTGCATCCCTATCAGATGGTGAAGGACCTCAGAACGGGGGTCGAGACCTCCAACACCCAGGCGGTGCTCGACGGCGATCTCGACGATTTCATGGCCGCCGCTCTTTCCAATCGCACCACCCGGTTAACGGTTGCCGACGAAGAACCGGCGGCGGATGCCGACTGATCAGTCCGTCGGGTGATCAATCCATCAGGTAGCTTTTGAACAGGATGGTCCTGGCTTGGGCCGGGGCGATCTCGCCGTTGATGACGGCGAGCAAATTCGATCGCAAGCGCTCGGCCCCGGCCTCTCCGGTCAAGTCGTCACGCCTTTGCGTGCGCAGATGGGCCAATACGGCGTCGACGACGCCGATCTCGTGTTTGGCCATCAGCGGGACATGGTCTTCGGGGAGTTCGGCTACGATCTGCAGCTTGATGTGGTGGGTCGTCGGGCCTTCCGGTTGCAAATCGGCGAGGACCTCGGGCAGTTCACGGTAGACAAGCGGCCCGCCCAGGTCGATCGTCGCCGTTCCTGGCTCTTCGTCTTCGTCGCCACCCCAGACCAGATAGGAGACTCCGCCCGCGGCAATGGCGATCGCCACGATCGCCGCGGCGAGGATTGCCAGGGGCTTGGGGCGGAGCCACCGGGTTACGTCGCTCTCGACGTCCTCGCCATCCTCGTCGGTTTCTTCGGCGCCGTCCTGAATATCTTCGGCCATCAACGTGCCTCGTGGTGTGGAAGATCGTTCCGTCGATCGCCACACCGTGGCTCGAAGCCGACCGACGCGGCGCTACCCTATCAGCGCCGCGAATAACAACAGGTTAATCGGTCGAAGCGTCCTTATCCGGAGAACGGCTGAATATCGCCCGGCATTCGAAGCATCTTGTCGACCTCACTCATATGCATGGTCTCCTCGGCGATCATCCGCCGGGCGTATTCCTCGAGCATGACGTCGCGGCCATCGACCAGGGTCAGAAGCTGCCGATAGAGGTCGAGCGCGTCCTTCTCGTGGGTGAGCGACTCCCTCGAGGATATCGCCGATGTCGTGTTTTTCGCTTTCCAGCAACCGGCCGATGCCGAGCGACGGATGTCCGCCCAGCGCCGTGACCAGTTCCCCCGCCTCCTGCGCATGAAGCATTGATTCTTCCGCCTGCGATCGCAGCCACGAGACGATGGGGATGCGGCCGTATCCGTACACCATGAACGAATAGTGGGTGTAGCGGACAACGCCGGCGAGTTCGGCTTCCAGGATCTTGTTGATCACCTTGAGGACGGCGGATTTGTCGATATTTTCGCTGGCCATGACACCTCCCGGAACGGCAGTTGCAGAAGTCGACCCGGTGCCCGCCTGGCTGCGACCGGGGTCGCGCCCGGCGGTCCAAAGTCGCGGACGATCGGTCGCAACGTGCCTAACAGAATGAAACGGACGGCGCAATGAAACTAAGTGCTTTTCGCATCTCCTCCGGCCTAATCCAGAATCTCGCGAAACTTGCCGGTTAGCGGCGCCTTTACCGGGGATGCTGGCGCTGGCACACGGCGGCAACGCGGGCCCAAGTGGCGCAGCCGTTCCTGATGCGTACCGGCGTTCGGTTAAGGTGGTTTCGGGGGCACGCAACCACCTCAACCTGCTGTTTGAAGCTCCTAAACTCGGTTAATGCGATGGTATCCAGGGGCGGGGTCACTGAAGTAAACAGAAGCAAACGCTTATGGGAAAGTGGGACACATCATTCTTCCCGCAGTTTTGTAGGTTTTTCGAGCTGAGTGTCCCACATGGCGCGGGGCAGGGTGCGCTATTTCTTGAGCAGGTTTTCTTGCGCTTCCGGCAGGTTGCCTTCGGATTGCCGCTCCCGCATCTCCAACGTCTCGTTGGACAAGGCGCCTTCGCTGGGCGTCGTATCGCTCATCTCGTCAGCGGCACGGGCTGCGCCGGCACCGCTTTCGGCTTCGCGCGAGGCTTCTCCGGTGCTTGTCATCTGGATGACGGGAACGCCCTTGGGGAAAATCACTTCGCGCGCGGAATCCGGCAGTTCGATGCCACCCTTGAGGAGCACGTTCTTGGTCTGGCGTAGCAACGCCGAATTAATTTTGTAAGGCGAGTAGGTGGCGCTGTCGAACCAATAATAGATGCGCAAATTCACCGTTGCCGGGCCCAGCTCCCCCACCAGCACCAGCGGCTCGGGCGTCTCGAGGACGGCGGGATGCTCCTGCAACACCTCCGCGATCAGGGACTGCGCCTTAGCGGCCGAGAAATCGTAACCGATGCCGACCGTAAACTCGGCACGGCGGCTCGGAATGCTGCTGTAGTTCTTGATGATACTCTTGTAGACGGTTGAGTTTGGGATCTGCACCTGATTGCCGTCGAGCGTGAGCAGCACGGTACTGCGCACGTTCAGGTTCTGGACGACACCTGTGTGCCCGCCGACATCGATCAGGTCGCCGCTGTGGAAGGGATTGCGCACGCTGAGCAGGATGCTCGCTAGAAAATTCTCGGCGATGTCGCGCAGGCCGAAGCCGATGATGATGCCGATCAGCCCGGTGCCCCCAAGCACGGTGATGGCCAGCCGCGTCAGTCCGGAAAATTGCAGCACGAAATAGAGGCCCAGCAGAAAGACTGAAATCGCAAACGCCCGCGCCACCACCGACAGCAGCAGCGGGACTCGATGCGGCCCGCGAACAATAGCCGAACCGCCAGCGCCACCAATCTGGCGATCAGCCATGTCGCCAGGATGATAAGTGCAGCGAGCGCCACCAGCGGCCAGGCCCGGACCATCTGCCGGTAGAAGCTTGTGAATTCCTCGCCTGCGCGCACCAAGGTAGAGCCGACATCGGCTTTGGCCTCGATCCGGTTGACGACGGCGACAGTGCCTTGCGTGTTTTCGGCTAGCGTGCCAGCCCAGACCCGATGCTCCTGCGTCCCCGTCGTGCCGTCGAGGAAGACCACCCCGTCATGCACTGATACGCGCGTCGCCTCGAACCATCCGGTCGATTTCAGGATGCGTTGCAGACGTTCCTCAATCTTCGCATCGCTCGCTTCGGGAACGATCTTCACGGCCTGCGGCGGCACGGCTGGGGCGACATCCTGCGCCAGGGCAGGCGCCGCACAGGCAAACAGCAGCATGGCGACCCCTGCGGCGCGCAGCATCCGCCGCAGCATCGCGGGCGATCCAATTCCGGGTGGCTGGGCCTCAAGCTCCGCCCGCTCACGCGCAAGATCGGCTGCCTCGGTGTCAGCCTGCGAGTTGACTGATACGTACTCACCGGCAGCCATCGACATGGCTCCAGCGACCAGACCGGCGACACCGGCAATGAGCACATCCGCGGTAGGAGCAGAGGCAGCGGCCACGCCGAGGATCAGGCTGGCTGTCGATACAATTCCGTCATTTGCGCCCAGCACCGCCGCCTGCAGCCATCCAATAAGCTGGACGACGTGACTTTTCGGATGCTGGAGAAGCCGGGTCATGTTTTTCCCCCCTTGCCGGTCAGACACCGTGCCTCCGCCCTTCTGTGACGCGATTCTTGAATGCCTAAATCTCATATCGCGTTGCTAAGCCTTGGCATCCATCATGTTTTCTGGCTTGAACAAAATCGATGAGAAGAGAGACATTAATCGGTTTACTTAGCCTATATTCGCCCGAGCAGCAGCAGAACGAGGACAACGATCAGGACGATTCCCAACGCGCCGGTCGGGAGATATCCCCAGCTTCTGCTGTGCGGCCACGTCGGCAGCACGCCGATCAGCATGAGCAGCAGGATGATGATCAGGATCGTTCCGAACTCATGATCTTCTCCAGATTAGTTCGTGCGAATGTGAAGCTTTATCTCCGCCCGCCGAACAGGGTGAGAAGGCCGCTGCCGACGGCGGCAATCCCGGACCGAACCCACCCTGAAGCAACCATGGCTCGATCTAGGCAATCGAGGCGAAAGGGTCTCAACCGAGATTTCCCAGATAGAATTCTCCCTCGGGCCGAAAATGCTAGCAGACCCGGCTATCGAGGTCCATCCGGCTTATGGTTGGGACATTGCATGGCGATCTTCTGGTGGTTTGATCGGATCGAAAGAGCCCGATTCGGGATTCCGTGTTGCGCCGTGGCGTGCGAGTCTGGAGGATGCGCAATCGAATCTCGTTTACCGTCTCCGCCGCCGATCGTCAGCGATTGCACGCGGTCATCGCGGACCCCAAGAGCCCGCAGAAGCACGTCTGGCGGGCGCGGATGATCCTTCTGAGCGACGGGGGATTGGGCACCTCGGCGATCATGGCCGAGGCGGGCAAATCCAAGACCTGCGTGTGGCGTTGGCAGGAGCGGCTCATGTGTAAGTCACCGTGGTGCCTGACCTGCGGCAAACGGTCGTTGGCGCCGATGTGCTTGGATTGGCACAAGGTTGTCGACAGCGCGCCAGACCGCACACTTCGATCTCTTTCATAGTGTTGGATCGCGTAAATACAAAAGCATCGACCGTAATTCGCGCACTGCGCTTGTATTTCGCTTGAACTCGTCCTATAATTCCACCAGAAGAAGAAGGCCGAGCCGAACGCTTGGCTAGAGGATAGGAGAAGAATCGATGACGAAGTCCTCTGAATGAGCGAGCCGAACGCCTGCGGGGCGCGGCTCGCTCTCTCGCTGTGGCAGCGCTGAAGTCTGCGGCGTCGACGTGGAGGAGGCGTTGACTTTGTTCGCCGCATAGATGATGGAGGGTGCAATGGACTGGAACCGCGTTGAAGGGAACTGGAAGCAGTTCAAAGGCAACATCAAGGAGCAGTGGGGCAAGCTTACCGACGATGATTTGGACGTCATCAATGGCCGCCGCGATCAGCTGGAAGGTAAAATCCAAGAGCGGTATGGCTACGCCAAGGATCAAGCTCGTAAGGAAGTCGATGAGTGGTCCAAGGCGCAGGAATGAACACCGAGATCGGTTTTGATTGGACTTCAAGGCCCGCGGTGCGCTGGCCTTTTTCTTGATCGCGCGAAGGAAAGGAAGGCGGGAAATGACGACAATTTTAATTATCGTTGTGCTGATCCTCTTGTTTGGCGGCGGGGGTGGCTATTATGGTTATAGACAATATGGAGGACGCGGGCTTGGTGGTGTTCTTGTTGTACTACTCGTGATCGTCGTGGCTCTATGGCTGCTCGGGGTTTTCCAAGGTCTGAATGTTCCCAGCTAGGGACCACTTAAAGGCTGATGATTCCCTGGAAGAATCGTCGCAGGACGTCAGCCATCCGCGTGCGCGCGCCCTTCGCGACGCCGGTGCAGGATGGGCGGCACCTCCGGCCACGATTTCCGAAGACGCGCCTGTGGCCCCCGCTTTATGCCCGTGTTGAGCAGGCAGTCGCGGCGGCTTGGCGCAACCTGATGCTGCTGCGCACGCCGCTGGTGCTGCCGCTCGCCAACCTGCAACTTGTGATGCCAAGCAATGCTTCCGGCGCGCTGCTCTACGACGAGGGCGGCTTCGCCCTCAGCGAGGTTGCAGCAGCACCTGCTGCGCCATGGCTTGGCCGCGGAAGCGCCGCTTACGTCACTCCCGCGATAGCGGTTCGTTCAATCGACCAAGCAAGTCATCAAGTTAGCAATCCACCTGGGAAATCCAGGCTAGGAGCCGTGACCCGGCGGAGACCTAAAGAGCCTTCACCGCCTCCAGCACTTCGGCGGCGTGACCGGGGACTTTGACCTTGCGCCAGACCCCACGGACGACGCCGTCCGCGTCCGCAAGAAACGTGGCCCGCTCGATGCCCATGTACTTTTTGCCGTACATGCTTTTCTCGACCCAGACGCCGAAGGCTTCGCAAAGGGTGCCGTCCACATCGGAAACGAGGGTGAAGTTGAGGTTTTGCTTCTCCTTGAATTTGTCGTGGCTGGCGACGCCGTCCTTGGAAACGCCGACGATCCTGGCGCCGGCCGCGGCGAAATCGTCCAGGCTGTCGCGAAACGCCTGCGCCTCCTTGGTGCAGCCGGAGGTGTTGTCCTTTGGATAGAAATACAGAACGGCCTTCTCGCCCTCGAGGTCGGCCCGAGACAACGTGCCGCCGCCGTCGGTGGGCAGAGTGAAATCGGGGATCGGATCGCCGGGGCTCAAGTTCATGGTGTGGTCTCCTTCTCAAATCCTGCATGGTGACGTCATAGGGGAGCGTACCATCTCTGCCAATGGCGTCGGTGCCATGACACTTCACCGGGACTACGGAGAACTCGGCGAAACGGATGTATCGGTTGCGATGATGAAGTCGCCAAGCACCTCGACACGGCTGCTGCCCCAACGGGACTCGACCTCATTGTCCACAGCGATCAAGCTCCTTCGGAAACCCGTCCCCTGACCGCCCAGGCGCGTGCTTTCAACATGATCGATCCGTCACCGGAACGAGGCAGGCTCGCGTCCAATCTCTCGCGCAGGGCCTCGCGATCGCGCTCGGAAAGGCTCGAACAATAGCCGGGTGCCGGTCCGGCACCGAGCGTGAACGGACGCCAGAAGTCCTCGAAGTCTCGGAAGATCGTCGGTGCTTCAATCGCGTCGAACGCGACGTCCATCAGGCCCGAGGCCTCTGCCATATCGCAAAGCGGCTGCCCCTGGCAGAACGGAAACCGTTGATCTTCCGAGAGATCGGCGGCCTTCGGATCGAGCTCCGAAGCCGCCGTCCAGAAGGCGCGCAGAAATTCCAAACCGCCTCCGGGATAGTCCCAGACATAGAAGGCGACGGTGCCGCCCGGCCGTACGACCCGCTTCATCTCGGCGAGGGCGAGATTTCTGTCGGGAACGAAATTCAACACCAGACCGGACACCACCACGTCCTGCGTCCGGTCGCCGATGGGCAATGCCTGCGCGTCGCCTTGCTCGAAGCGGGCACGACCGTCTGCAATCCGGTTTCGGGCCAGGGCGAGAAACGCCGGCGACGGTTCGATGCCGATCAGGCTGCCAGGGCCACAGCGTTCGAGAATGGAGGCGCTCAACGCCCCGGTTCCGCAGCCGACATCCACCCAAGTGAGCCCGTCGGAGGGAGACATCCAGTCGAGGAACTGGCGGGCAATGCCCCGACTCCAGCGGCCCATGTATTGCTCGTAGGCGTCACCGGCGCTCCAGGCATCGTGGCGGCTGGCGTCGGTCACGCTTTCTCCCTCCGGTCCCCTGCCGCCGCCGGCCGATCGACGATTTCGTCGAACAGCGCGTGAACCCGTTGTGCGGTGTCTCGCATCCTTTCTGCGAGCGCGGAGAACGCCTCGTCGTCGCCGCCGCACAACGCTTGTCTCAACGCCATTGGTGCGTCTTCACCGCCGGTCGCCGTCGGCCGGTTCGTTGAGCGTGAGGCGAAGCCGACTTTGCACCATCCGCCACAAATCCAAGGCCTCGATCAATTCGTCGGCTGAGGAGGGTTCGAGGATCTCGGCTTCGCGGATCGCCACCAGCGCCTGCATGGTATTGGCCGACAGGATCTCCGGATAGGCATGGGCATGGCGGAACTGGAGATACTGGGCGATGAATTCGATGTCGACCATGCCGCCGCGCAGATGCTTCACCTCCCAGATCGATTCCGTATGATGCTCTTCGTCCATGCGTGCGCGCATCTCGGACGACATCGGCGACCAGTGCCGCCGGATCCCGCTCGCGGGTCAGAACCTGAGCGAATGATCGTTTCGATATCGGCGACCAACGCCGGCGGGCCGGCGATGCTCCGTGCCCGTGTCAACGCCATCTGCTCCCAGGTCCAGGCTTCGTCCCGCTGGTAGCGGTCGAACGACTTCGAGCTGGCGGCAATCGGACCGGCTTTGCCCGAGGGTCGCAATCGCATGTCGACCTCGTAAAGCCTGCCTTCGGTCGTCCGCGCGGTGACGGCGTTGATCAGCCGTTGGCTGAGTTGGGCGAAATACTGAGTTGCCGGAAGCGGTCGCGGTCCGTCGGACGCGACGTCGGGCTTCGGCGTCGTGTAGACGAAGATGAGATCCAGATCCGATGTAGCGGTCATTTCTCGGCCCACCCAACTTGCCCATCGCGATGATCGCCATGCCGGACTCGCGGATCGTGCCGTGCTGGCGCGGCGAACTCCCTCTCCATCCTTCGGGTAGCAGGCCCCGGATCGCAACCTCGGCGATATTGCTCCAGGCCACCGCCGCTTGACTCGGAGGCAAATGGCCGCGCAGACTCTGCAGACCCACCTGGAATTTGCGCTCGTTGGCCCAGCGGCGGCTGAGGTCGAGGATCATCCTCCATGTCGCCGCGCCGGCGCCGCGTGAGCTTCCACTTCGTCGAACAGCTCCTCCGGGAAGGTGGCGGATCGAAGAAATCCGCACTCAGCACGCTTTCCAGACACCGACGGGCGCAGGGTCAGGTATCCGGCCAGGCGGGGCGCATCGCCCATGATTTCGACAACCAACTCGAGCAGGTGCGGCTGAGCGTGAAACATCGAGAACAGCTGGACGCCTGCCGGCAGCCCGTTCAGGAACTTGTCGAAAGAAAGGAAGGTCCCATACGGGTCGGGCTTTTCGGCCAGAGCGCCTTGAGCAGGATCGGCATCAGTTCGGTCAGCAGTTCGCGGGCGCGGGTGCTGCGCATCGCCCGGCAGCGCCCGTGGTGCCAGCCACGAATCGCCGCATCGACCGCTTCGGGATTGGCGAAGCCCAGGCTGTTCGAGGGTGCGAAGGGTCTCGGGGTCGGGCTCGCCGCCGGTGAATACCAGATTGCCGCCGACTCGTCCGCCGACGCTCAGTGCGGGCGCGTCCTCGAACAGATCCGCGTAAAAGGTCTCCACGCACTGCAGCCGGGCGAGCAATTCCTCGTGGAAGGCGGTGGCGTCGGCGTAGCCGAGGAACACGGCAAGGGCGTGCAGTTTCTCCGGGTTCTCCGGCAAGGTGTGGGTCTGCTCGTCATTGATCATCTGCAACCGATGCTCGACCCGGCGCAGGAAGCGATAGGCTTCGGTGAGATCCCGGGCGGCGTCGGCCCCGATCTTGCGCGTTTCGGCCAGTACCGCGAGGGCCTCGACGGTGACAGGTTGTTGCGGAGTTCCGGCAATCCGGCCACCCCAGATCAGTTGCTGGGTCTGGGCAAAGAACTCGATCTCCCGGATGCCGCCGCGGCCGAGCTTGATGTTGTGACCGGCGATGGCGATCTTGCTGCCACCGCGGTGGGCGTTGATCTGACGCTTGATCGAATGGATATCCTGGATGGCGGCGAAGTCGAGGTTCTTGCGCCAGACGAACGGGATCAGCTGCGCGAGGAAGTCCGCACCGGCCTCGCTGTCGCCCGCGACCGGGCGCGCCTTGATCCATGCCGCCCGTTCCCAGTTCTGGCCCATCGTCTCGTAGTAGGCTTCGGCAGCCATCACCGACATCGCCGGCGGCGTCGATCCCGGGTCCGGCCTCAATCTCAGGTCGGTTCGAAAAACGTATCCTTCGTTGGTGCGATCCGCCATCAGCCGCACTAAATTACGAGCAAGCCGAACGAAATGGTGCTGGAGGGCGTCCGGCTCGCCGGTATCGATTTGTTCGGGGTCGTAAAAAATGATAAGGTCGATATCGCTGGAGTAATTGAGTTCCCGTGCGCCGAGTTTGCCCATACCGATGATGATCAGCCCGGAACCCCGTTCCGGGTCATCGGGATCGGGCAACTTGAACGCGCCCCGCGAGGCGGTTTCGAGGAGCAGGTAACCTGCACCGCAACGAAGCGCGGCTTCGGCAAAGTCCGAAAGCGCGCCTGTTATCGTCTCCAGCGGCCACGCGCCGGTAATATCGGCGAGGGCCGTCGTGAGTGCTAGGCGTCGTTTGGCGACGCGTAGCGGTGCGGAGGGATTGTCGCCGGCAAGCGCGCGACGACGGGTTTCGGCGACGAGTTCCATGACCCCGGCGCGGGCGGCGTCGGGGCCGTCGATCAGAAGAGCGCCGGTGAACGAGGGCTCCTGTTCGGCTATGAAGGTGAGGAACGGGCTGTTGCCGAACAGGGCGTCGAGAGCGCGGCGGGCGGTGGGATTGCCGAGCAGATCGTCGGCGAGGGCCGCGAGTTCCTCGTCTCCGACGCTGTTTACGGCGGTTTGCCAACGCTCGCGGCCGACGCGGGCGCGATCGGGGTCGGCGGCTTCGGGAACGCCGCGGTCTTCGAGGACAAAGCCGGATTTCGGCATGTTCAGTGGCTCCGGTTTCCCGCACACTGCGCGAGCCGATGGGTTCGGTCAAGGCGGCTTAGGGGCTGTTTGGGATAAGGGATCGACGTAGGGAACGCGGGTGATAAAGCGCACTTTTCGAATACTTGCCTATCTGCTCGGCGGGCTGACCGCGGTGCTCGCCGTTTGCCTGGCGCTCGCGGCGTGGCGCCTGTCGCAGGGACCGGTATCGCTGGCTTTCCTGACGCCGATGGTCGAGCGAATCCTCAGCGATCCGCGCCAGCCGTTCGCGATTCGCCTCCGCGACACCGTTCTCACCTGGGCCGGATGGGAGCGAGCGCTGGACATCCGTTTCGTCGACGTCCGCGCCATCGGGTCCGACGGCAATGTGATTGCTCGGGTGCCCGAAATGTCGGTAGGGCTCAACGTCGCCGCCCTCGTCAGGGGCGTGGTCGCACCGATGGAGATCGGGCTGTTCAGGCCCAGCGTTCGCCTCCGCCGCCAGCCCGACGGGAATCTCGACGTGGATTTTGCCGAGGAGGGCCCCGGATCGGAGGCTGTTTTCGATCGGATACTCGCCGATCTGATGGCCCCGCCCGATCCCGACAGCCCGATGAGCTATCTGGAAGGCGTCCGCATCCTCGATGCCCGGGTAAACTTCGAGGACAAAGGGCTCGGCATATCGTGGACGGGCTCGTCGAGCCTCGCCCGATTGTGGCGCGAGGGGAACAGCCTCAAGACCGAGGCATTCCTGACCATCGCCTTGGACGAGGAACATGCCGACATGGCGATGATCGGCGAGTACGATGCACCGAACGACAGGTTGGACCTCGGCGTCAGTTTCGACGAGGTCCGGCCGGCCTCCTTCGCGCATATGGCACCCGCTTTGAAAGTGCTGGAGGCCTTCGACCTTCCGCTTCGCGGCACGGTGACCCTGACGACGGATGGTGCCGGCGTCATCGAGGGGGTCGGCTTCGACGTCATCGGCGGAGTTGGAAAACTGGCTCTGCCGGTCCCGGTTGCCCAGGACGTGGGGGTGCCGGCGTTGGCCTTGGGGCTGGCGGTACGGGGAGCTCAGCTTCATGGTCGTTACGAGAGCGCCGGTCGAAAGATCGAGATCGACCACGTCAACATCACTCTCGAGGAGGGTGGAACGGTTTTTGTGCCGGCGCCGATCGATCACGAATTCCCGCTGGCGTCGATCGACGGCAAGGGACGGTATTTCGGCGACGGCGGACGCATCGAGGTAGACTCGCTGGACGTCGATCTGGTCGGGCCGCGGGTCACCGTCAGCGGTATCCTCGACGGCATCGGAAAAGACATGACCGGCAACGTCGCGATCACCATCGAAGACCTCAAGGCCGACGACTTGCCGGTCTACTGGCCACGGTCGGTGAAGAGCGATGCCCAGGAGTGGTCGGTCGCCTCGCTCTCCGATGGTATCGTCCCCAAGGCCCGGTTCGATATCAAGCTGCGCTCCCAGCGCCGACGGTATCGAGGTGACCGAGCTTGCCGGGACCTTCGACGTCGTCGACCTCACCGTCGACTACCTCCCGCCGATGCCCAAGATCCGCAAAGCCTCGGGCACGGCCACTCTGGATCTGGAGAAGTTTGCGGTCTCGATTACCGGCGGCGAGGCCGACGGCGTCACCCTTCGCAAGGGCAAGGTCGTTCTATCCGATCTGGATCAGCCGGTGGAAAGGGCGGACATCGATCTGCAGCTCGAGGGGCCGGTGCGCAACATCCTCGAGCTCCTCGACCACGAGCCCCTCGGCTATGCCAAGGCGATGGGGATCGACCCGGCGAAGACCGATGGTGCCGCCGTTGGCTTCGCCAAACTCGGTTTTCCCCTGGTGAAGACCCTGGGTTTGAATGAGCTCGAAGTCTCCGCCGGCGCCCATGTCTCTGGCCTGTCCATCACGGACGCCGTCTTCGGGATGGACATCACCGACGGAGAGCTCGAACTGGAAGTCGACAAGAAGGGTATGGATGCGAAAGGCAAGATCACCCTGAAATCGACCGAAAGCGACCTCGTATGGCGAGAGAACTTCACCGACGGGGCGCCCTTCAATAGCCGTTTCAACCTCAAATTCGCCGATGTCGACGTCGCTTTCCTCAAGGACCTGGGGTTGGAGATCGCGCCGATCATCGCGACCGACGTGGAGGGGAGGATCGGCGCCGACTTGCAGATCACTCTGTCGCAAGGCGACACAGGCCGGATCGACGCTCGGCTCGATGCGACAAAAGCCGGCATGAGCTTCCCGTTGTTGGGCTGGAACAAGAAAATCGGCGAAGCGGCCGAGGGCGAGATGGTGGCGATCATGTCGGGCCATCGGATCACCGATATGCCTAAATTTGTTCTGTCCGGAAAGGATCTGAACATCGCAGGTGCGGCTCGTTTCGGGGCGGAGGGCGCGGTCGAGCAGATCGATCTGAAGCGGGTCGCCCACGGCAACACCGATCTGTGGGGTACTCGTGGCTCTGTATCCCGACGGCGGCTCGGATATCTTCATCGGCGGCCCGAGCCTCGATCTCGAACCGATCTGGACGATGGCCAGAAGCGGCGGCATGGATGTCGACGCCTCCGGCGAGCGTGATCCCAAGTTCACCTTGACCGCCGACATCGACACGGCACGGCTCGGCGAGGACCGTCGCATCGAGGCGCTCGCGGGCACGTTCGTCAGCGAGCGCGGAACCTGGACGTTGGTTCAAGGTTACGGTCTCGTCGGCAACGGAGCCCCGATCGAGTTCTCGATCACCCCGGACGAAGAGGCCAAGCGGGCCTTGAATGTCGAGGCGAGCGACGCCGGCTCGACGCTTCGTACCCTGGGGATCTATTCGGACATGATCGGCGGCACTCTCAAGATCGACGGCACCTTCGACGACAGCCAACCGGGCCAACCGCTCAAGGGCCGTCTCAAGGTCAAGGATTACCGGTTGATCAATGCCCCGGGACTGGCACGGATCCTGAGTATCATGGCGCTGACCGGAATCCTGGACGCGCTTCGTGGTGACGGCATCGCCTTCTCGAAGCTGGATGTTCCGTTCAAGTGGCACGACAATATCCTGGAAATCGAGGACGGCCAGGCATCCGGCAGTTCGCTCGGCGTCACCGCGTCGGGGACGGTCCAGGGAGACAGCGAAACGTTCGATATCAAGGGTACGGTCGTTCCGTTCTACGCCGTCAACAGCGTGCTCGGCAACATACCGGTGTTGGGCGAACTGTTGACCGGTGGCGAGAAGGGCGGCGGGGTTTTTGCGGCCAGATACACGATGAAGGGGCCGTTGGACGATCCCGAAATTTCGGTCAACCCGGTCTCGGCGCTGGCGCCGGGTTTCCTGCGCAATCTCTTCTCGATCTTCGAAGGCGGCACCAACGGCGACAACAAGAAAGACGACAACAAAGACAACAGTAAACGCGGCGAGTGGAAAGCCGAACCGCAGGTGGGAGCCCAGCACCCCTGAGAGCCGGTCTCTCAAACCCCGCGGACAAGGGCGTGACGCTTCTTTCCTGCCGACAGCTTGATGACGCCGTTCGTATCCGCGTCGGACGCGGTGATCGGCTGCGTTTCGTTGGGGATGACCGAGTTGTTGAGCCGGCCTCCGCCGCCCTTGATCAGTCGCCGGGCCTCGCCGTTGCTGGCGGCAAGGCCGGCAAGCCGGAAAAGCTCGAAAGCGGGTATGCCGGCGGCAAGTTCGCTCCTGTCCACTTCGATCGTCGGAAGGTCATCGCCCGCAGTGCCGTCGGCGAAGGTTTTTCGGGCCGTTTCCGCCGCCGAGGCGGCCGCCTCGGCCCCGTGGCATAGGCGTGTCGCCTCGTTGGCCAGGGCGATCTTGGCTTCGTTGAGGTCTGCCCCCTCCAGCCGCTCGAGCTTGGCGATGTCATCGAGCGGCAAATCGGTGAACAGCCGCAGAAACCGCCCGACGTCGGCATCCTCGGAGTTTCGCCAATACTGCCAGTAGTCGTAGGGCGAGACCCGTTCGGCGTTGAGCCACACGGCGCCGTCGGCGGTCTTGCCCATCTTGGCGCCGGACGCGGTTGTCAGCAGCGGCGTGGTCAGCCCGAACAGGCTGAGGTCGTCGGCGCGCCGGGCCAGATCGACGCCGCCGACGATGTTTCCCCACTGATCCGATCCACCCATCTGCAAAGTGCAGTTCGATCGGCGGGCCAGTTCGAGGAAGTCGTAAGCCTGCAACACCATGTAATTGAATTCGAGAAAGCTCAGCGGTTGTTCCCGGTCGAGACGCAGCTTGACCGAATCGAAGGTCAGCATCCGGTTGACGGAGAAGTACCGGCCGTAGTCGCGGAGGAAAGGAATGTAATCGAGGTCGTCGAGCCAGTCCGCATTGTTGACCATGACCGCGTCGGTCGGCCCGTCGCCGAACAGCAGGAACTTGGAAAACACCTGCTTGATGCCGGCCATGTTGGCGGCGATGTCGTCCTCGCTCAGAAGCTTCCGCGTGTCGTCGCGGCCGGACGGGTCGCCGACCTTGGTGGTGCCCCCTCCCATCAGCACGATCGGTTTGTGACCGGTCTGCTGGAAATGTCTGAGCAACATGATCGACACCAGGCTGCCGACGTGCAGACTGGGCGCGGTGCAGTCGAAGCCGATATACGCAACAAGGGTTTGGTCCGCGGCCAGCGCATCCAGCGCGTCGAGGTCGGTGCACTGGTGCAGGTATCCCCGGTCGACGATGGTGCGGACGAAATCCGAACGGAAGGTGGCCATCGGTGGCTTGCCTAATGAAAAAGAAACGGGCTCTTGGCACGAATGGAAAGGGGCGGTTCTTACCATGGTCGGCCCGACCGGACAACGCCGAGTCTGCGCAAGCTCGACCTTTGAGCACAACTGACGACGATGCTTGCCGACGCCCTCGGCATCCCGGCGGAACCGGTAGAAGCACTAGTCCGGTTCGGCGAGGGCCTTGTCCAGGTAGTCCTCGATCGCGGCGGAGAGCTCCAGCATGTGGCTTGAAAACAGGTGGTCGGCCCCCGGGATCTCCCGATAGTCGATGGAGATGCCCCTCTGATGGTTCAGCTTGTTGGCCAGCTTTGCGACAGCCGAAGACGGCACCACCTCGTCACGATCGCCGTGAACGATCAAACCCGATGACGGGCATGGGGCCAGAAACGTGAAATCGAGGCTGTCGGCGGGGGGCGCGATCGACAGGAAGCCGGTGATCTCCGGCCGCCGCATCATCAGCTGCATGCCGATCCAGGCGCCAAACGAATAGCCGCCGATCCAGCATTTGGACGCGTTCGGATTGATGCTTTGCATCCAGTCCAGTGCCGACGCTGCGTCGCTGAGTTCCCCCTGACCGCTGTCGTAACGCCCTTGCGAGCGGCCGACACCGCGGAAGTTGAACCGCAGCACCGAGAATCCGCGGCGTTGAAATGCCTGATAAAGCGCACGCACGATGCGATTGTTCATCGTGCCGCCGTGAACCGGACGGGGGTGCAATGTTAAGGCAATCGGCGCGCCTGCCCGCTTTGAGTGGTGATAGCGACCCTCAAGCCGACCCTCGGTGCCGCTAAAGATGACTTCCGGCATTGGCTCCAGACAGCATACAAGTCAGCCCCGTCTCTTCCGCCGCAATGCCAACACGAAGTTTCAGGAGATAAGCTGGCGGCATAAGAGATTCTCGCTGGATAAACTTGATCAAATTACTCGGACATCCTATATTCGAAACGTTACCAAGGCTGGGAGAGGTTGTCGCGCACCGACGCCACGTCACCGTTTTCAGAAGCCCGAAAGACCGTAGAAAATATAGCAGAGAGTAAGGTTTTCAAGAGGATTCAAGCGGATATGGCTTTTGACAGGTTAAAAGAGGACATTCAAGCGTTTATGGCCCGCGATCCCGCGGCGCGGTCGCACCTCGAGATCGTGCTGTGCTATCCGGGACTGCATGCCCTTCTGTTTCACAGGATGGCCCATGCCGTATGGAAGCGCGGCTTTCGGCTGCTCGGCCGGTTCGTCTCCCACATCGGGCGTATGTTGACGGGCATCGAGATCCATCCCGGCGCGACCATCGGCCGCCGTTTCGTGATCGATCATGGCTATGGCGTGGTCGTCGGCGAAACATCGGAAATCGGCGATGACGTGACTCTCTACCAGGGGGTCACTCTCGGCGGGACTTCGCCGGCGGTGGATTCACGATCGCAGGCGGAGGTCAAACGCCATCCGACGTTGAGCAACGGCGTCATTGTCGGCTCGGGCGCCCAGATTCTCGGGCCGATAACGGTGGGCGAGGGTGCCCGCGTCGGCGCCAACGCCGTGGTTTCCAAGGATGTTCCGCCCGGGGTGAGCGCCGTCGGCATTCCGGCTCACGTGGTGATGCCCAGGGACCGGACCGCGATGGGGCAGTTCGTCGCCTACGGCACGCCGGCCGAAGGTTGCCCCGATCCGGTGTTGGCCAGCATCGAGGGTTTGCGGGGTCAAGTGGCGGCGCTGCTCGGCAGATCCGAAGAATTGGAGGAGCGTCTCCGCGAGATGGAAGAGACGGTTCCGCATTCGCGAACGAGGACCGGAACGTGACGAGGAGACGATGTGCCGCGGTGAGATTCGCAGGCGAGAAAATTTGACACAGAGGAACCGACGCGGTCGGTCCGGAGGAGAACGGCAGTGAAACTGAGCACCAAAGGACGTTACGCGGTAATGGCGATGGCGGACCTCGCCCATCACAGCAATGGCAAGCCCGTGGCTTTGGCCGATATCGCCGAACGGCAGGAGATCTCGCTTTCGTATCTGGAGCAGTTGTTCGGCGGGCTGCGCAGAGGCGGCCTGGTGAACAGCGTGCGCGGCCCGGGAGGTGGATACCTGATGGCCAGGAGTCAGAACGACATGAGAATTGCCGACATCATTCTCGCCGTCGACGAACCGATCAAGGCGACCCGGTGCAGCCCGGGATCGCCCACCGGCTGTCACACCAGCAAAGGGCGGTGTTTGACCCATGATCTGTGGGAGGAACTGGGCAATCAGATTTATCTCTACCTGAGCGCCGTAACCCTCGGTGACGTCTGCGAGCGACGCGTGCTGGGAACCAGCCGTCTGATATTCAACGCGAGCCGCCCCGAGCTCGCCACCGCGGCGCGGTAGGGCGCAGGTCGTAAGGCACGAATTGACGAGTCGATGGAACACGCCGTTTACCTCGATCACAATGCCACCACGCCGGTGAGGCCGGAAGCGGCCGAGGCGGTGGCGTCCGCACTGGCGTTGACCGGCAATCCGTCGTCGGTGCACCGGCACGGCCGCATGGTGCGCCGGTTGGTGGAGGACGCGCGCGAGCGCGTCGCCGCCCTGGTTGGCGCCGAGGTGGCGGAAGTGGTGTTTACCAGCGGCGGAACCGAGGCCAATTCGCTCGCGGTTCGAGGCGCCGGCCGAAACCGTGTGCTGGTTTCCTCGATCGAGCATGTTTCGGTCCTGGGCGCTTTCGAAAGCGCCGAGCGCATCCCCGTCGACGGCGACGGAATTGTCGACCTGGACGCTCTCGAAGCGATGCTTGCCGCCGAAGAGGTCCCGGCCCTGGTCTCGGTGATGCTGGCCAGCAACGAGACGGGAGTGGTGCAGCCGGTGGCGGCGGTCGCCGCGCTGGCGCGGCGATACGGCGCCCTCGCCCACTGCGATGCGGTGCAGGCGCCCGGCAGGATCGTCGTCGATATGAAGGCGTTGGGCGTTCACATGATGTCGCTGTCGGCGCACAAGATCGGCGGCCCCACGGGCATCGGCGCGCTGATTGTCGCCGATGAGGTGCCGTTGGCGGCGACGGTGCGGGGCGGCGGACAGGAGCGCGGCCGTCGTGCGGGAACGGAAAACATTCCCGGCATCGCCGGTTTCGCCGCCGCCGCCGAAGCCGTTGGCGCGGTTGGCGACGCCGCGAGGATGGCGCGGCTGCGCGACCGGCTGGAGCGAGGCGTGCGGGAACTGGTTCCGGCGACGAGGATTTTCGGTTCGGGTGCGCCGCGGCTTCCCAACACCAGCTGTTTTTCGATGCCGGGAGTTGCCAGCGAGACCCAGGTGATGGCGTTGGATCTCGGCGGAGTCGCCGTCAGTGCCGGTTCGGCCTGTTCGTCCGGCAAGGTGGCGCCGAGCCACGTCCTCGCGGGCGATGAAGGTGGAAGAGGAGCATGCGGCCTGCGCCCTGCGGGTGAGCTTCGGCTGGACCAATGTCGATCAGGACGTCGATCGGCTCCTGGATGCATGGGGCAGCCTGTACGCCCGTCTCGGATCCGACGCCCACGTACGGGCGCCGGCGGCGTGAACCAGACGTTGAGAGCATGAACAAGTAGGCAGGAAGGTGAGACGATGAACGACTTCGCGGGACACGCAACGAGCGACCAGAAGCATGTGAACACCAGAGCGCCCGTCTATCTGGACTATCAGGCGACGACCCCGACCGACCGGCGGGTCGTCGAGGCGATGCTCCCCTATTTCACCGAGATGTTCGGCAATCCCCACTCGCGCAGCCACGCCTACGGCTGGGAAGCGGAGGATGCGGTCGAACGCGCGCGCGGCCAGATCGCCCACCTGATCGGCGCCAACGCCAAGGAGATCATCTTCACCTCCGGCGCCACCGAGTCCAACAACCTGGCGCTGAAGGGCGTGGCGCGGTTCTACAAGGACCGCAAGAACCACATCATCACCTGCGTCACCGAGCATAAATGCGTGCTCGACAGTTGCCGCCATCTGGAGTTGGAGGGGTTCGAGGTCACCTACCTCCCGGTCCAGACCAACGGCCTGATCGATCTGAACCGGCTGAAAGACGCGATCACCGACAAGACGGTGATGGTGTCGATCATGAGCGTCCACAACGAGATCGGCGTCATCCAGCCGATCGCCGAGATCGGCGCCATTTGCCGCGAGCGCAAGGTGTTCTTCCACACCGACGCCGCCCAGGCGGCGGGGAAGATCCCGCTCGACGTCGAGGCGATGAACATCGACCTGATGAGCATCTCCGGCCACAAGCTCTACGGGCCGAAGGGCATCGGCGCGCTGTACGTGCGCAGGCGGCCCCGGGTGCGTCTGGAGGCGCTGATCAGCGGTGGCGGGCAGGAGCGCGGCATGCGCTCCGGCACCCTTCCCACGCCGCTGTGCGTGGGGCTGGGCGAGGCCTGCCGCATCGCCGAAGCCGAGATGGGCGCGGAAGCCGAACGCCTGCACATGCTGCGCGACCGCTTCTACAAGGGCATCACCGAGCAGTTGCCGGACGTCTTTCTCAACGGCGATCTGGAGAACCGCATTCCGGGCAACCTCAACATCAGCTTCGCGTACGTCGAGGGCGAGGGATTGATGATGGGGATCAAGGACCTGGCGGTGTCGTCGGGCTCGGCCTGCACCTCGGCGTCGTTGGAGCCTTCCTACGTGCTCCGGGCGCTGGGCGTCGACGTCGAACTGGCCCATACCAGCCTGCGGATCGGCCTCGGCCGGTTCACCACCGAGGAAGAGGTCGATTTCGCCGTCGAGAAGATCGTCGGCGAGGTCAACCGCCTGCGCCAGATGAGCCCGCTGTGGGAGATGGCCCAGGAAGGAATCGATTTGAAGTCCATCGAATGGGCGGAGCACTGATCGTGCGCGAACACCGAAGCGGACGGAATAACCAAGGAGAACGAGTATGGCATACAGCAAGAACGTGATCGACCACTACGAGCACCCCCGCAACGTCGGCGCTTTCGACAAGGCGGACGAAGGTATCGGCACCGGCCTGGTCGGCGCGCCGGCGTGCGGCGACGTGATGAAGCTGCAGATCAAGGTCACCGAGGACGGCATCATCGAGGACGCCAAGTTCAAGACCTTCGGCTGCGGATCGGCGATCGCGTCGAGCTCGCTGGTCACCGAGTGGGTCAAGGGCAAGAGCCTCGACGAGGCCGAGACGATCAAGAATACCCAGATCGCCGAGCACCTGGCGCTGCCGCCGGTGAAGATCCATTGTTCGGTGCTGGCCGAGGATGCTATCAAGGCGGCGATCGTCGACTACCGGAAGAAGAACGCCGCGGGCAAGAAGACGGCGGCGGAATAGCCGCCCGTCGTCCGCTCGCGTTCGCCGTTGCTTAGTGGAGGAGAAGGAAGATCCATGCGCCCGCTTCCCCAAGCGTTATCCGTGACCGCCGAGGCCGCCGATCGGGTCAAGGCTTTGCTCGCGCAGCGCGGCAAACCGGCGCTCGGCATTCGTATCGGCGTCCGCTCCAAGGGATGTTCGGGCCTCTCCTACACGCTCGAGTTCGCCGAGGAGAAGGGGCCGTTCGACGAGGTGGTGGAAGCCGACGGGGTGAAGATCCTGATCGATCCCAAGGCCACCATGTTCATCCTCGGCACCGAGATGGACTACGTCGAGGACAAGCTGGAATTGGGGTTCGTATTCCGCAATCCCAACGAGAAGGGTCGGTGCGGTTGCGGTGAGTCCTTCCACGTCTGAAGTCGTCCGGTAAAGTCGTCCGATGACGGCGGCGCCGTGGCCAAACCCTCAACCGATCGTATAGACGGCATTCATGCAGCAGCAGCGGGATTTTCGGGCGGAAGCCGGCGCCATCGCCGGCCATTTGGGGACTTGCTGGTCGTGCAAGGGTCCGGCGGACGAGTTGGCGGTGCTATGCCCGACCTGTGGCGCCGTCCAGCCGCCGGGCCAGCTCGACCACTTCGGCCGCCTTGGGCTGAACGTCGGGTTCGACGTCGATCGGGCGGTGTTGGACCGCCGGTACTTCGACTGCCAACGCCTTCTCCATCCGGATCGCTTCGCGACGCGAACGCCGCGCGAGCGGGCGCTGTCGCAGAGCCAGGCGGTGAGCATCAACGAGGCTTACGAAACCATCAAGGACCCGCTCAAGCGCGCCGATTACCTGGTCCATCTCAAGGGATCCGGGGTGCTTCATGAAGGCTGCAATCTGGTCAACGACCAGGAGCTGCTGACCGAGTCCCTGGAGTTGCGCGAGGCGCTGGCCGACGCCGAAACCCCGGCCGAGGTGGAAGCCCTCGCCCGGCGCGCCGCCGCCGATGTCCAGGGCTGCATTCGGGCATTGTCCGAGGTCTTCGCCAAAGACGATCTGGAGGAGGCGTGCCGGTTGACCACCCGTCTCAAATACCTGCGCAAGCTGGTCGACGAGTGCCGTCTTCGCCGCGGGCGGTTGACCGGCGGGGAGTAGATCGCGTGCAGTTGTTGCAGATCCACGAGCCGGGCGAAACCCCGCAGCCCCACGAAGACGACGCGTCCCTGGCCGTCGGCATCGATCTCGGCACCACCAATTCGGTGGTCGCGGTCAGCAACGGCGGCGAGACCGAAGTGCTTCGCGACGAGAACGGCGTTGCCCTGGTGCCTTCGGTGGTGGCCTACGCGCCGGACGGGTCGGCGATCGTCGGGGAACTGGCCCGCCGGCTGATGCTCGATCGGCCGGAGGCGGTGGTGAGCTCGGTCAAGCGGCTGATGGGGCGGGGCGTCGAGGACATCAAGGGCCTCGGCGGGATCCTGCCGTACGAGGTCGAGGCGCGCAAGGAAGGCGCCTCCGGCATGGTTCGGCTTCTGGTCGCCGGGCACAGCCTGTCGCCGGTGGAGATCTCGGCGGAGATCCTCAAGGCGCTCAAGGCGCGCGCCGAGGAGCACCTCGGCCGTCCGGTAACCCGCGCGGTGGTCACCGTGCCGGCGTATTTCGACGATGCCGCGCGCACCGCCACCAAGGATGCGGCGCGCATCGCCGGCCTCGAAGTGCTGAGGCTGGTCAACGAGCCGACAGCCGCGGCGCTCGCCTACGGCCTCGACGAGGGAGCCGAAGGCGTCTACGCGGTCTACGACCTCGGCGGCGGAACCTTCGACATCTCGCTGTTGCGGATGCAGAAAGGGGTGTTCCAGGTGCTCGCCACCGGCGGCGATTCGGCGCTCGGCGGCGACGACTTCGATCACGCGGTGGCCGAACACTTCCTCGCCGAACGGCAAGCCGGCCTCGGCGAGGAGACGCTCTCGACCTCGGAAGTCAAGCTGGCGTTGATGTCGGCGCGTCTGGCCAAGGAGTGCCTGAGCCGACAGGACTCGGGCGAATGGGCGATGGAGGTCGACGACAAGCAGACCCTCCACCGTCTGGACCGCGACCGCCTCGAAGAACTGATCGCCCCGCTGGTCGAGCGCACCATCCGCGTCTGCCGCAGTGTCCTCGAGGATGCCGGCATCGATGCCACGGACGTCAACGGCGTGGTTCTGGTCGGCGGCTCGACCCGGGTTCCGCTGGTCCGCCGCCGCGTCGCCGAGTTGTTCGGACGCGAGCCGCTCGCCGACATCAACCCGGACGAGGTGGTCGCCGTCGGCGCCGCCCTGCAGGCGGAAGCTTTGACCGTCGGCTCCGATACATTGCTGCTCGACGTCACCCCGCTCAGCCTCGGCATCGAGACCATGGGCGGCCTGGTCGAGAAGATCATCCCCCGCAACACGCCGATCCCGGTGGCCCGGGCGCAGGAATTCACCACCTTTCAGGACGGCCAGGCGGCGATGGCGATCCACGTGCTCCAGGGCGAACGCGAATTGGTTGATCAGTGCCGCTCGCTCGCCCGGTTCGAGCTGCACGGCATTCCGCCGATGACCGCCGGCGCCGCCCGCATCCAGGTCAGCTTCGCGGTCGACACCGACGGCCTGCTCACCGTCTCCGCCCGCGAGCAGGTCACCGGCGTCGAGCAGCAGGTCGCGGTCAAGCCGTCCTATGGGTTGAGCGAGGACGAGATGGCGAAAATGCTTTACGACAGCATGGAGAACGCCGCCGACGACATGCAACGCCGCATCCTCACCGAAGCCCGTGTCGATGCGCGACGCGTGCTGGCCGCAGTCGCGTCGGCGCTGGCGGCGGACGGCGACCTGCTCGAGCCTGGCGAAAGCGCCTCCATCGCCAAAGCGATGACGGTCGTCGAGCGGGCGATCGCCGGCGATGACCGCGACGCGATCGTTTCGGCCATCGAAGCGCTCGAAAAGGCCAGCCTCGGCTTCGCCGAGCGGCGCATGGACCGCGGCATTCGCGCCGCGCTCAGGGGACACGATCTCCGCGATTTCGAGGAAACCGCCCCGGCGGCATCCGAATCAGACCACTAGACGATACCAGGAGAGTTGGTGAACATGCCGAAGATGACCTTTGTGTCCGCGGACGGTAAGACCCGAAAGGAGGTGGAGGCGCCGCTGGGGTTGTCGGTGTTGGAGATCGCCCACCGCAACGATATCGACCTGGAGGGCGCGTGCGAGGGGTCGCTGGCCTGCTCGACCTGCCATGTGGTCGTCGACCCCAAATGGTACGACGACCTCGACGAGCCGACCGAGGAGGAGGAGGACATGCTCGACCTCGCCTTCGGGCTCACCCACACTTCACGCCTCGGCTGTCAGATCAAGATCACCGAGGAGCTCGACGGGTTGACCGTGACCCTGCCGTCGGCGACCCGCAACATGATGGTCGACCGCTGACCGCCGGACGAAAGGACACCCGCCATGGGGCTGCGTTGGACCGACGTACAAGACATCGCCATCGAGCTGGAGGACGCCCACCCGGACGTCGACGTGGTTAACATGCGGTTCACCGATCTGTGGAAGTGGGTGCAGGAACTGCCCGACTTCGACGACGACCCGCAGAAGTCCAACGAGAAGATCCTCGAGGCGATCCAGATGGCCTGGCTCGACGAGCGGGATTGACCGCCGCCGCCGAGACCCTGTTCGCCAAGCTGCGATCGGCCTGTGCCGCCGAGTGGGACGCCTATACGGCGCACGCCTTCGTCCGCGGGCTGGCCGACGGCACCCTGCCCGAGGCCTGCTTCCGCCACTATCTGATCCAGGACTACCTGTTTCTCGTCCATTTCGCCCGCGCCTACGGCCTCGCCGCGTTCAAGGCCGACACCCTCGACGATATCCGCGCCGCGGCGGCCGGCCTCTCCGCCCTGGTCGACCAGGAGATGCAGCTTCACGTCGCCTACTCCGCCGAGTGGGGGCTCGGCGAGGCGGAGATGGCGGCGGCGCCCGAGGCCGACGCGACCATCGCCTATACCCGCTACGTGCTGGAACGGGGCCTCGCCGGCGACCTGCTCGATCTCCAGGTGGCGCTGGCGCCGTGCATCGTCGGCTACGCCGAGATCGGCCGGGCGCTCGCCGACGATCCGGCGACGGTGATCGACGGCAACCCCTACCGGGCGTGGATCGAGATGTACGCCTCCGCCGACTACCAATCCGTCGCCAGCGACCACGTCGCCCAAATGGACCGGCTGATGCACCGCCGCGGCGGCCCCGGCCGCCTCGACACCTTGGTCACCACCTTCCGCCAGGCCACCCGCCTGGAAGCGGCGTTCTGGGAGATGGGCCTCCATCCACCGGCGGCGTAACCCGGCCCCCTCACCCCGACCCTCTCCCCCGACGCGGGGACGAGGGCCAAAAAAATTACCCTCGCCCGCTTGCGGGAGAGGGAGGGACCCGCGCAGCGGGAGGGTGAGGGCGCTTTGCCGCCTCGTTCCCGCCAACGCGGTCGCTTGTGCCCCGGCGACCGTCCCCTATATTGCCACGGATGAACACCCTCGGTTTCGATAAGGTCGCGCCGGCCACCCGTGTCGTCGTCGCCATGTCCGGCGGCGTCGACAGTTCGGTGACCGCGGCGCTGTTGTGCGAGCAGGGCTACGACGTGGTCGGCGTCACCCTGCAGCTCTACGACCACGGCCGGGCCGTCGGCCGGCCGGGGAGCTGCTGCGCCGGCCAGGACATCCACGACGCCCGCCGGGTCGCCGACCGGCTCGGCATTCCCCACTACGTGCTCGACTACGAGAGCCGGTTCCGCGACCAGGTGATCGAGGACTTCGCCGACAGCTACCTCGCCGGCGAGACGCCGATCCCGTGTGTCCGCTGCAACCAGACGGTCAAGTTCACCGACCTGCTCGCCACCGCCCGCGATCTCGGCGCCGACGCCCTCGCCACCGGCCACTATGTGCGCCGCGGCGACGGCGACGCCGGGCCGGAGCTGCACCGGGGCGCCGATCCGGCCCGCGACCAGAGCTACTTTTTGTTTGCCACCACCCGCGACCAGCTCGCCTTTCTGCGCTTTCCCGTCGGTGGCCTCGGCAAGGACGAGACCCGCGCGCTGGCCCGCCGGTTCGATCTGCCGGTGGCGGCCAAGCCCGACAGCCAGGACATCTGCTTCGTCCCCGCCGGCGGCTACGCCTCGATCGTCGAGAAGCTGCGCCCCGAAGCGTTCGCGCCCGGCGACATCGTCGATCTCGACGGCCGGACGCTGGGCCGCCACGATGGCGTCGCCAACTTCACCGTCGGCCAGCGCCGCGGCCTCGGCGTCGCCGCCGCGCAGCCGCTCTACGTCGTCCGCATCGAGCCGGACACCGCCCGGGTGGTCGCCGGTCCCTACAAGGCGCTGCTCCGCGACCGGCTGACGATCCGCGAGGTCAACTGGCTCGGCGACGGCCCGCTGCCCACGGACGGCGTCCGCGCCCAGGTCAAGCTCCGCTCCACCCAGCCACCCGTCGCCGCCCGCGTCCGCCCCGCGCGCCGACTCCACCGCCGAGGTCATCCTCGACGAACCCCAGGCCGGCATCGCCCCCGGCCAGGCCTGCGTGTTCTACGACCAAGACCGCGTCCTCGGCGGCGGCT
>CAVYYK010000011.1:0-34782 GCA_963772635.1 uncultured Alphaproteobacteria bacterium | reverse complement strand
TCGGCGCCGCGGCGGTAGATGTCGACGATACGCTCGGCGATCAGGGTCGCGATCTCGTTGAGGTTGAGTTCGCGACCCCCAAGACACGGCACCGCGACGTTGAAGTTGTCGCCGAGAAAGCGGTGGAACTTCTCGATGGCCTGAATCAGGGTAAAGTTCACCGGCATCCAGATCGGCCCTCGCCAGTTGGAATTGCCGCCGAACAGGGACGAGTTCAATTCGCCGGGCACGTACTCGATCATCGCTTGGCCGATACCAGGCAGGTTGCCGAGATCGCGGTGCTCGGCGTGGATGCGGCTGACGCTGCGAACCCCGTAGGAGGAAAGGAATTCGCTCTCGCTCAGCAGGCGCGACAGGATACGCGGCAGCATGGTGTGGTCGACCAGCGACAGAAGATGCTCGCCGCGTTCGTTCTCCCAGTCCGGGCACGCGCAGACGTAGTTGCCCTGGAAGGCGCCGCCCTTGTGCTCGCGCAGGCTTGGCGGCGAACCGCGGCACGTTGGCCAGCAGGCGACGGTCGATGACCTCGGTAGCGAACAGCGGGATCAGTCCGACCATCGAGTAGACGTCGATGCGGTGATACCGGCCGTCGGGCGTGACTATCAGGTCCTTGAAGAAGCCGGCCTCGGGATCCCACAGCGAAACGCCGCCGTCGGCATGACCGCCGATGGCATTGGCGATGGCCAGGAACTGCTCGTAGGTCTGGATGGCGATGTCCTCGTAGTCCGGATCCTCAGTCGCGAGTTCGAGCGCCATAACCGTCATGTTGAGCGCGAACATCGCCACCCAGCCGGTGGCGTCGGCCTGCTTCAGGCTGTAGCCGGGCGGCAGCGGTTGCGAGCGGTCGAAGACCGAGATGTTGTCGAGACCGAGGAAGCCGCCCTCGAAGACGTTGTGGCCGTCGGCGTCCTTGCGGTTGATCCACCAGGCGTAGTTGAGCAGCAGCTTGTGGAAGACGCGCTTGAGAAAACCGCGATCGGCGGTTCCCCGCTGCACCCGCTCGGCGCGAAACACCTTGAGCGCGCCCAGCGCATGGACTGGCGGGTTGACGTCGGAGAAGTTCCACTCGTAGGCCGGAATCTGGCCGTTGGGGTGGAGGTAGACCTCCTTCAGCATCAGCTCGATCTGGTCCTTGGCGAAATCCACATCGATGAGGGCCAAGGCGGCGCAGTGAAACGCCAGATCCCAGGCGGCGAACCACGGGTACTCCCAGCTGTCCGGCATCGAGATGACGTCGGCGGCCTTGAGGTGCTTCCATTGCCGATTGCGGCCGAACAGGCGGCTCTCCGGCGGCGGAAACCGGATCGCCGTTGAGCCATTGTTCGACGTCGTAATGAAAGAACTGCTTGCACCAGATCATCCCGGCCAGGGCCTGGCGCATGATCCGGTGGTCCTCCGGGCTCGCTTCGGGGAGCAGGTCGTCGTAGAAGACGTCCGCTTCCGACTGGCGGGCGGCATGGCTGACCTCGCCGCGGGCGAACGGGCGGCGCTCGCCTGCCGCGGACAATACCAGGTCGACCCGCACGTGCTGGCCGGCGGCAACGTGAGGTTGTGCCATGCGGCGAATTTGGTCCCCGCCAGGTCCGGATTGACCGACGCGTCCTCGCCGTCGACAACAAGACGATGAAAGGCGTCCTTGACGTGAGGGTTCGGGTTCGGCCGACCCCACAGGCGCTCGCTGTTGCTCTCGTTCTCGGTGAACAGCAGCTGCGCCGGCTGGCGGCCGTAAAGGGCATAGCGGCCCAGCTCCGGGTGCTCGGCCGTCGACGGTCCAGGCCGCACCCTCGACCGGTGTTACCGACCTGAGGGTTGGTTTGGCGCCGTCGTCACCCCATGACCAGGTGTTGCGGAACCACAGGGTCGGCAGGAGATGGAGCGTCGCCGCATCCGGCCCGCGATTGTAGGCCGTGATCCGGGCATGGATTTCCTCGGGGCCGGCCTTGGCGTAGACGACTTCCACGTCCCAGTAGCGGCCCTGGTCGAAGGCGCCGGTGTCGACGAGATTGTAAGGTGGGGTGAACCGGTCCCGGCGCGCGTTCTCGGAGACCAGGGCTTCGTAGGGAAAAGTGGCCTGCGGATACTTGTAGAGGTAGCGCAGATAGCTGTGGCTCGGGGTGGCATCCAGGTAGAAGTAGACCTCCTTGACGTCTTCGCCGCGATTGCCCTGGTTGCCGGTCAGACCGAATGCCCGTTCCTTGAGGATCGGATCCTTGCCGTTCCACAGGGCGAGGGCGAGGCACAGGCGCTGCTTCTCGTCGCAGATGCCGCCGAGGCCGTCCTCGCTCCAGCGGTAGGCGCGGGACCGCGCCTGGTCGTGGGAGAAGAACCCCCAGGCGTCGCCGTGGGGGCTGTAGTCCTCGCGGACGGTGCCCCAGGCCCGTTCGGAGAGATAGGGCCCCCACAGGCGCCAGTTCTCGGTGCCGGCCCGCTGGTTTTCGAGGCGCTGCCTCTCGGCGTTGAGGAGTCCGTGCTTGCTCATTTCGAACCTCCGGTGGCAAGGGCGAGCCGATCGGCGACGCGCAGCGCCCAGGCGTAGATGGTGAGGGCGGGGTTGACCCGGCTGGAGCGGGGAAGCGCGCTGCCGTCGACGACGTAGACGTTTTCCAGGTCGTGGACGCGGCCTTCGCCGTCGATCACTGAGGTCTCCGGATCGGTTCCGGCGACCAGGGTGCCGCACGCGTGCGCGGTGCCTTCCAGCGGGATCGGCTTGATGAACGCCAGATAGCCGAGGGCGAACAACTGGCGGCGCAGCGTGTGCCACAGACGCCTGTGCTCGCCGACGGCGGGGGACAACCGGTTCGGGTCGTAGTCGATGGTCGGAAAGCCTGCGCCATTGGCGTCGGCGATGCGGTTGTCCGGCGACGAGCCGTCCTCGGTGGTGATCCACAGCCCGTAGGCCCGGGTTCCGAGCGCGTTGGCGATGAACCCCGGCACCGCCGCCGGCAACTGGCTGGCGACGATCTCGCCGTCCATCCACCCGAGGGTCTGCATGCTGCTGTGGGGGAAATCCGGATGGAGCATCAGCACCGTCTTGCGCAACACGTCCGTCTTGCGCGTGGCGGAGATGGCCAGGATCGCCGAGTTCAGGTGGCACTTGTAGTTGCGGCCCGCGTTCGGGAACGAGCGGGACTGCGCCGCCAGGCCGGTCTTCTCGAGATAGCGCTGGAGCAGCCGCGGCGAATGCAGGGCCCCCGCCGCCAGCAGAACGGTATCGCCCTCGAACCGGGTGCCGTCCTCGCACACCACCGACGTCACCCGCCGCGCATCGCCGTTCGCCGGCATCAGGTCGACGACGGTCTTGCCGGTAACGGTGTCCACGTGGTTGGTCGGGTCGAGGGCATTCGAGAAACCGGATCTGGGCGTCGGACTTGAGGCCGCGCGCCGAGGCGAACCCGTCGAAATGCTTGGCCTCCTCGGGGTGATCGAGGATGTCCTCGGCGAGGCCGAGCGGCAGCGGCTGGTCCTGCCAGCGCGAATCACGCGCCTTGATCCCGTCGACGATGCGGCGAAGATCGGGCTCGATCGGGAAGTGGCGAATGCCCAGCCGTTCCTCGGCCTCCTGGTAGTAGGGCTCGAGATCGGCATACGAGATCGGCCACCCGAGACATTGATGGCCGGGATCGGCCTCGAACTCGTGGGGCTGGAAGCGCAGGAGCGCGGCGCCGTACCATTTGGTCTTGCCGCCGAGATTGAAGTATTCCTCCGGGGTCACGGTGCGGCCGTGGCCGTCGCGCCAGGGTTCCTTGCTCTTGAACGCCGCCCGGCGAAATACCCGCTCGACGTCAAGGGTGCTGCCGTCGACCGGCAGCGGTTCGCCCTTCTCGACGATCAGGATCCGCTTTCCCGCATTCGCAAGCCGGTAGGCTGCGGCCGATCCGCCGGCGCCGGACCCGATGATGATGACGTCGTAGTGGTCATTCATGGCTGTCTCCCGCTCCGAGCACGGCGGCCACCGGGTGAAGATGTGTGGGGCGCCACAGGGAGCTCTTCGTCCGCAATGATTCGCTCAAACGAGGACGGATCTGAAATATCGAGTGGCAATGGTCTCGATAGCCGCGGGGTATCGCCCAGTTCCGTGGCCAAGTCGGTTCGAGCGCTCGAACTCGATGATCAACGCGAAGACGTGATAGCCCCAGGCCGGCATGTCCAGATAAAGCCCCGACCCCACCAGATCGTCGCCCTGACGCTGGTAACGGGCTTCGCTCATCAGATCGGCGAGCAGAACGGCCTGGCCACTGAAATCGGAAACCGGCAGCGCGGATAAGGCACTGGCCCTGGTGCGGCGCGTAATTGACCGCTACCAGCCTTCTCGATCCGTCGGCGTGCTCCCAGAGAAAGGCGATGAAGCCGTCGCAACTGCCGTTGCCTTCCCAGGCTGGAGCGCAGGAGAGCAGCCGCCAGTGGCCGTTGCGGACGACGTCCGCGGTGACGGCGTCGAGCAGGCGGTGATAGAACGCCTCGAGGTCGGTGTCGGTGACTTCCGCCGCGCGCCGGCACAGATGGACCGGCAGCCGCTTTTTCCGGCCCTCGAACTGCCCGTCATGGAAGAACCGCAGACCGGGTGCGAGAAAAGTGACGACCGCCGCAGCCTGATGCACCCCGGGCGGGAAAACGGCGGCGGCCCGCGGTTCGTCGTGGTTTTCGAGGAACCGCGCCAGCCTCCGCTGATAATCGAGATCGGCGACCAGATGATCGCGGATCGTGCCGGCGTTCTGCTCGCGCAGCCGGTCGTAGAGCCGCTTGTCGTAGGCGTAGTCGAAGCCTTGCTGCATGAGTGTCCATTCGAGATCCCAGTAGACCTCGGCCATGAACGTGAACTGCGGCGCCGACCGCCGCGCCCCGGCGATGGCGTCGGGCCAGAAGTTGTCGATGGCGATGCCCCAGGTGCGCTGGAACACTTCGGGAAGGATCAGCATCGCCATGTCGCAGCGGACGCCGTCGCAGAGATCGGCGACCGCCAGGATTTCCCCCCGCATCGCCTTTTGCAGCTCCGGGTTTCCGTAGTTGAGCTGCAGCGTGTCGGGCCAGCCGGGGAAATAGGGATCGCGGCCGTGGGCGAGGACGATCGGTCCCCGCGACGTTTCGATCCGGCAGTAGTTCTCCGGGGTGCGGGCGAGATCTGACCTCGCTGCCGGCAATGAAGAAGTCGGGGTGGTCCTCGATCCACGGGTGGTCGAGGGCGGTGTGATTGGGGACGAAGTCCAGCATCAGCTTCAGGCCGCGTTCGGCGAGCCTGCGCCGCAGCCGACGAAGGGCCGCGTTACCGCCCAGGTCCCGGTGCACCCGGTAGGCGGTGATGGCGAAACAGGAGCCGCAGATGTCGGCGTCGCTCAGGTCCGGCAGGGTCTCCTGGTACTCCCTCCGCCATTCGGGCCGCGACCGCGAGACCTCGCGGCCGGCGGCGCCCGTCTGCCAGACGCCGAGCGGCCACACCCAGTCGAACCCGTTTTCGGCGATCCGATCGAGCGCCGCGTCCGGGATGTCGTCGAGGGTGGCGGGCCGCCCGAGACCGGCGGAAAGCTCGGTCAGCCAGGCGCGGGTGCTGACTTGGAACAGGCTGGGGTAGGTAGGCTGGGTCATGGTTGTCCTCCACGTTAGGCGGCTCAGAACACCGCCGCCGGCGCCACGAACGCCGCGGTAGAGCCGCGGGTGCGGGCGTGGGTGTTGACGAACAGGAACTCGTAGACCTTGCGCTTCGGCCAGCTCCTCGGTGGCGAGGTTCTCGAAGCCGAACAGGCCCATCTTGACGTACATGGTCTGCGGCACGAGGAACGGCCGCTCCGGATCCTCGCCGGGAACCGGGCCGATGCTCCAGCTGTCGGTGCCGAGGGCGGCGATCCGCTGATCGTAGAGCCATTCGACCAGCGCCAGACCGGGGCCCGGCTCGCCCGACAGGAACAGGGCGTTGTCCCGGCCCCAGAGGGCGCCCCAGCCGGTGTGCAGGAGAACGACGTCCCCCTGCACCAAGGGCGACGCCCTGCTTCGCCAGCGCGCCTTGGACGTCGGCGACGGTGATCGCATAGCCTTTTTCGAGGCGGTCGACGCCCTTGTAGGCGGCGACGTCGACCAGCACGCCGCGCGTCACGATCGGCGGAACGCCTTCCATGCCGAAGCGGCCGAGTCCCCAGGGCTCGACCACGTCGCGGACCTTCCATCCGTTGTAGAAACGATCCCCGATCTGGATGTGGCCGATCGAGTCGAGCTGGCTGCCCACCTGGAAGGTTCCGACCTGGATCTCGGTGATCCAGTTGATGGCGTTCTTGCCCCATCCCGTTTCCGTCGCGTCCGATCGGCGCAGGTTGGTCACATGGGGGCTGAGATCGACGGTCTGATGCCAGTAGCGGCCGGGAAACACCGGGATGTTCTCGTCGATGATCCGGCCGAGGCTGACGACCGTCTCCGGTCTTCACCAGTCGACCGCCCGCGCCACCCGCTCCGGGGTGATCTCGTTGAGGGTGCCGATCTGATCGTCGGCGCCGTAACGGCTGGGCCACCAAGGGAATTCGCCAGTCGGCAATCCTGTCTTGTCGCCGCGCGAGTCGGCGGCAGCGGCAGCGCCGACCAGCGCGAGCATCGCCGAGGCGACGAGGAAGGCGCGCATCTCAGCCTCCCGTCTCGAAGCCGGGATAGAGCGTCATGCCGCCGTCGACATAGAGGCTCGCGCCGGTGATGTAGTCGGAGTTGTCGGAGGCCAGCCACACGGCGGCGCGGGCGATGTCGTCGACCTCGCCGATCCGCTTGTAGGGCACCAGGCGCATCAGATCGGCGTAGGCCTCGGGCGTGTTCCAGGCCTCGACGTTGATCGGTGTGCGCACCGCGCCCGGCGAGATGGCGTTGACCCGGATCCGGTGGGGCGCGACCTCCTGGGCGATGCTCTTCATCATCAGCGATACGCCGCCCTTGCTGGTGGCGTAGTTGACGTGCCCCGCCCACGGAATCACGTCGTGAACCGAGCTGAGGCAGATGATCTTGCCGGCGGCGCACGAAACCTCGGGAACCACGCCCCGGCGTTTGAATTCGCGGACGGCCTCGCGGGCACAGAGAAACTGTCCGGTCAGGTTGACGCCGATCACCGTGTTCCACTGCGCCAGCGTCATCTCGTCGAAGGGAGCGTCCTTCTGCAGGCCGGCGTTGTTGACGAGGATGTCGATGGTGCCGAACGCGTCGATCATCCGGGCGAACATCTCCCTGACTTCATCCTCCTTGGAGACGTCGCAGCGATGGGCATAGGTGTTGGAGCCGCAACGTCTGGCCTCCTCGACCACCGCTTCCGCCGCCTCCGGCCCGGTTACGTAATTGATGACGACGTCGGCGCCGGCGTGGGCGAGGCCGATGGCGATCCCTTTGCCGATGCCGGAGCTCGCGCCGGTGACCAGCGCCTTCTGTCCCTGCAGTTTCTTCTCGATGGGACAGAACGGCATCACCACCGGCGGCAGGGACTGGTCATGGAATTCATTGAAATCGACGGTGACGTCCATGGTCGATGCTCTCCTTGTTGTGTGAGGCACTGGAGTCGAAAGCGCTCCACGCCATGCCGACAGCGTCGCGCGTTTTCCAACTCATGGGAAATAGCGACTGTCTGTCGATTTCATGACTGCAAGCTATGGACGGCGCCGATCCCGCGGCATGCGGCTCCGCTATGGAATTCATAGAAGTCGGGCATTTCACTCCGGGACGGATTTGTCGGATCGTATGAGCCTGGTTGGTGCGCGGTTCGACCGAAGTCCACCGGCCGGGGGCGGAAAGCCCCGATGGTTCACACTTTGAAACAGGAGCTATGAAATGAAAACTTCGACGATCGCCCTCGCATCCGCCCTCGCCGGTGCCTTGGCCATGACCACGGCGGCGATGGCCCAGAGCGGCCCAGCCCCAAAGCCCGACTACAAGTTCGAGAAGTGCTACGGCGTCGGCAAGGCCGGCAAGAACGACTGCCAGACGGCGCATTCGTCCTGCGCCGGCACCGCCAAGAAGGACATGCAGGCGGACGCGTGGATTTATCTGCCCGCCGGCACCTGCGGCAAAATCGCCGGCGGCAGCACCGAGCCCAAGTCCGGTTGACCGCGAACCCCGGACGGGAGTGATGATGATGAACACGGCACAGTCCCTCGATCGGCGGAGCGCCGCGGGGATCGGGTTCAGAACCCCCCATTACGCCGACATCATCGCCTCCCGTCCGGCCGTCGGCTTCCTCGAGGTCCACGCCGAGAACTACCTCTGCGGCGGACCCCACCTGCGCCAGCTGGAGAGCCTCCGCGCCGACTGGCCGATCAGCGTCCACGGCGTCGGCCTCTCCCTGGGCAGCGCCGAGGGCGTCGATCCCGATCACCTGGCCCGCTTCGTGTCCCTGGTCGAGCGGATCGACCCGGTGCTGGTTTCCGAGCATCTGGCGTGGACCGTCATCGACGGCATTTATTTGAACGATTTGCTTCCGCTTCCCTACACCGAGGAGGCGCTGGAGACGGTCTCGCGCAACGTCTCCGTCGTCCAGGATCGACTCCGGCGCCCGATCCTCATCGAGAATCCCTCCCGCTATCTTCGCTTCGCCGGCTCGACCCTGTCCGAGGCCGATTTCCTCGTCGAGCTCGCCCAGCGGACCGGGTGCGGGCTGCTCTGCGACGTCAACAACATCCACGTGAGCTGCGCCAACCTCGGCGGCGATCCCTATCGATGGCTCGAAAGCCTGCCCGCCGCCGCGGTTGGCGAAGTTCACCTGGCGGGCCACGCGGTCAACGACGTCCGCGGCTCCGCCATCCTCATCGACGACCATGGTTCCCGCGTCGCGCCGGCCGTCTGGGAGCTCTACGACCTCGCAGTCCGCCGCTTCCCGCACGCGCCGGCGCTGATCGAGTGGGACAGCAATCTGCCGGACCTTTGCGTCCTGACCGGCGAGGCCGTCACGGCCGACCGCCGGCGGGCGGACATCCTGTTGGAGACCAACCATGCCTACGCTGCCTGAAATCCAGACCGCTTTCGCCGAGGCCCTGCTCGACGGCAAGACCGAAGCGATGACCGCCGCGGTCGTTGCCGACCATCCCGGTGCCCGCGAACGGCTGCGGATCTATCAGAACCATTTCACCCTGACGCTGATCGAGGCACTGAACGCTCACCTACCCGGTAACCTGCCGCCTGGTCGGCGACGACTTCTTCGCCGCGGCGGCGCGCGCGTTCGTCCTCGAAACGCCGCCGGCGGGCCCGTGCCTGTTCGAATACGGCCGCGAATTCCCCGACCATATCGCGGCGTTGCCAGGATGCGAGCCGCTCGTCTATCTGCGCGACGTCGGCCGGTTGGAGTGGGCGATCAACGTCGCCTACCACGCGCCGGACGGACCGTTCGTCGAGGCGCCGGCGCTCGAAGAATTGCCGATGCAGCGGGTTCTCGATACCGGTTTCGCCTTTCATCCGTCGTGCCGGCTGATCTCGTCCTGTTTCCCGATCGACCGCATCTGGCAGGCCAACCAGGCCGAGGCCGACGACGTCGAGCCGGTCGACCTCAGGGCCGGCGGTGTCAGGCTTCTCGTCCATCGCCAGGACGGCGAGGTCGGCTGGCGAAAATTCACTCGAAGCGATTTCGCTTTCCTCCGTACCCTCTCCCTCGGTGGCAGCCTCGGCGACGCCGCGGAGGTGGCCTGGCGGCTGGGAGGTGAAGTCGATGTCGCGACCCTGCTCACCGCCTGCCTCGAGGGCGGGCTGTTCACCAGTTTTTCACGCGTATCCTGACGTCAAAGGAGATATCCCCATGTCCACGTCCATCTCGGTCCCCAACGCCTCCGACACGCCGCTGATCCGGCATGTCGCCAATGTCCGACAGCTTTTGGGGCGGTTTCCGCTGTCGGTTCTCGAGGTGGCGATGCGTGTCGGTGTCGCCAGCGTCTTCTTCAAGTCGGGACTGACCAAGATCGCCAGTTGGGACCTGACCGTCCAACTGTTCGCCGACGAATACAAAGTTCCGTTTTTGTCGCCCGACGCCGCCGCCTATCTCGGCACCTTCAACGAGCTCGTCTGCTCGACCCTGGTCGCCTTCGGCATCGCCGCCCGCTTCGGCGCCGCCGCCCTGCTCGGCATGACCCTGGTCATCCAGACCTTCGTCTACCCCGAAAACTGGTCGGAGCACCTGCTGTGGGCGTCGATCCTCGCCTACGTCCTCACCCGGGGCGCCGGCGTCCTGTCGGTGGACCACTTGATCGCGCGAAAGATGTTTGGCGATCAATAGTCGCAGACTTGCACCGACCTGCGTAACGAGAGGGAAGAACGATGAGCCTCGCGCGGCAACTGGCGGAAGTGCAGGGGACCGCGCGGGGCTCGTGTTCGCCCGAGCAGATCCGCCTTCTCGACCAAGGGGTCGAGTGGCTGCGGACTTCGGGAGCCGTCGGCGCCGCCCTCCGCCGCGGCGAACTGGTGCCGGATTTCGATCTGCCGGACGTCCACGGAAGGCGCGTCAGTCTGGCCCATCTGCTCGATCGCGGCTCCGTCGTCATCACCTTCTTCTGCGGCAGCTGGTGCCCGCTCTGCGCGACCACCGTCGGTGCCTATCAACGGATGTTTACTTCCGGTGTGAGGGACAGCGAAACGCTGGTCGCCATCTCGCTGGAAGGGCCCGAAGGGGTTACGACCCTGTCCGCGCGGGAGGTGGAGAACAGTCACGTCGTCAGTGATCGGGGTGGTCACGTTTCAAGGCTGTACGGTTTGGTCTACGCCTTGCCTCCGGCGCTCGTCCACCTCCACCACGATCTCGGTGTCGATCTGCCGAAGAGAAATATCAGCCGGCGATGGGAGCTTCCCGTCGCCGCCACCTACGTGGTTGACGGCGATGGCGTTGCCGTGTTCGCTTTCGTCGATGCCGATCACGGACGGCGTGCCGAACCGGACGAACTTCTGGCGGTGCTGGTTCGGTTGCGGTCGAAATCCGTGGCGGCGGAAAGCTCAAAGTGAGTCGCGGCAGGCCATCGCCGTTCTGACAAAGGCGCCGACCGCCGGGGAATGGGGTCTGCCGCGGACCGTCACCACGTTGACGGTCCGTTGGACTTCGGGCTCGATCAGCGGCCGCACCTGCAAGCCGCTGACCGTGATCGCGAATTCGGGGATGAACGTGAATCCGAGCCCGGCCAGCGCCATCACCTGAATCCAGTCGTCGCGCTCGCTGCGGTAAGGCCTGATCGGCTCGACCCCTTGCTTGGCGGCCAGGGCGCGCATGTAGTCTCCGTATTCGCAATTGGCGCGGCTCACATAGCGCTCCCCGTTGAAATCGCGGAGGCGAACAGACGACAACGGCTCGAAGCGATGACCGGGGGCGAACGCGATGACGAAGCGCTCATCGAACAACGCCATGGCGTGGTACCGGGTGTCGATTTCGTCGGGAATTCCGAAGATGGCGACGTCGAGTTCCCCCTGGATCAGCATCTCCTGGAGCACCTGCGCCCGGGCGTCACGAAAGGCGATGTCGACGCCTGGATAGCGGGACTGGAACTCCGTGAACAGAGGCAGAAGCTTTTTCGGTCCGATCGTGCACATCACCCCGATGCTGAGGGGAGCGTCCCTGAGCTTGACGAACTGCCTGGCCCGTTCCTTTGCGGCCTCGGTCTGCGCCATGACTTCCTCGAGATACGGCCGCATCGTCCGGCCCAGCTCGGTGAGATGGGTGTTCTGGCGTTCCCGGTGGAACAGCGGACCGCCGAGCTCCCCTTCGAGATTCTGGATGGCGCGGGTCAGGCTCGGTTGCGAAACGTTGCACTTCTCGGCGGCGCGGGTGAAGTTGAGCGTCTCGCAAAGGGCCTGGAAGTATCTGACCTGGTAGTGCTCCATGGCGATCTCCCGACCGGGCGCTCGATCAGGCCGGCCACTTGTGGCGCATGGCGTCACGGACGAAGGCGCCGGTCGCCGGCGAGTGCGGTCGGCCGCGGACCGTGACCAGATTGACCGTCCGCGCGAGCGGCGGGTCGACCAGCGGCCGGGTTTGCAATCCGTCGACCGTCAACGAGAACTGCGGGATGATTGCGAACCCGAGACCGGCACGGGCCATGACCTGGATCCAATCTTCCCGCTCGCTGCGATAGATACAAACGGGCTTTACCTCCCGCTCGGTCAGGATGCCGTGGAAATGATCGCCGAATTCGCAGTTGGTGCGGCGCAGATACGACTCTCCGTCCAGATCGGTGACGCTCAAGGCGTCCTTTTCTTCGAACCGGTGGCCGGGACCGATGGCGATGACGAACGGTTCGGTGAACAACGGCATCACGTGAAAGTGATCCTCGATTTCCGGAATGGCGAAGATCGCCACGTCGAGGTCGCCGGTATCCAGGAGACCCCGCAACGTCTTTCCGGTGGCGTCGTGAAGATCGAGAGAGACGCCCGGATGCCCCTTACGATATGTCTCCATCAGTCCCATCAGCTTGGTCGGACCCAGGGTGCACATCATCCCGAGGCGTAACGCCACGTCATCGAGAATGGACAGGCCCTTGGCCCGCTGCTTTGCCGCTTCGAGCTGCCCGAACACCTGCTCCAGGTACGGACACATTAACTTTCCGAGCTCGGTGAGGTGAGTGTTCTGGCGTTCCCGGTGGAACAGCGGCCCGCCCAGCTCCCCTTCGAGGTTCTGGATGGCGCGGGTCAGGCTCGGCTGCGAAACGTTGCACTTCTCGGCGGCGCGGGTGAAGTTGAGGGTGTCGCACAACACCAGGAAGTACCGGATCTGATAGAATTCCACCCCTGTGACCTCCGCTGTGCGGGCCGTCGGACCTGTCGCTCCGCGCCAACCCGTGCCGCGTATCACGCCGCGGTCGATTGTTTCGCGTAGAATTGTGCACGATTGGCCCTTTGGCAAGAGGGACTCACGTTTGTGTGATGCCGGGATGTCTCAATCCGTCCCCCCTTCCGCACCGGTGATCAAGCGGGTGCTGCGGTTGTAGGTCAGGTAGGACCACAGCCAGTCGGCCATCACCGCGACGCGGCTGCGGACGTCGAGCAGAAACGCCACATGCACGATGCCCCACAGCCACCAGGCGAGGGCTCCGCTCAGCCGCACCCCCGGCAGCGCCGCCACCGCGGCCTTGCGTCCGATCGTCGCCATCGAGCCGTAGTCCCGATAGCGGAAAGCTCCCGGATGCGGCCTTCCCTCGATCCTTGCCCTGATCACCTTGGCCGCATGCCAGCCCTGCTGCTTGGCGACGGCGGCGAGCCCCGGCAGGAACCCGCCTTTGCCGTTGGTGCAGGCGGCGGTATCGCCGAGTGCGAACACGCCGTCGAGATCGGGCACCGAGAGGTCGGGGTTGACCAGGACGCGGCCGGCGTTGTCGCGCGCCGCTTGGATCCACTGTCCCGCCCGCGAGGCGATGACGCCCGCCGCCCACAGCACCGTGCCGGCGTCGATGCGCTCGCCGTTGACGACAACCCCCTTGTCGTCGACTTTTTCGACGCGGGCGTTGAGTCGAACCTCGACGCCCAGCCGTTGCAGCGACTCGAGGGCCTTTGCGGACAGCCGCTCCGCCATTACCGGCAGCACACGGGGCGCCGACTGGACGAGGACCACCCGTGCCGTCGCCGGGTCGACCGCGCGAAACTCCTCCTGCATGCCGTGGCGGGCGAGTTCGGCGATGGCGCCGGCGAGTTCGACCCCTGTGGGGCCGCCGCCGACGATGACGAAGGTGAGAAGGCTTCGGCGCTGTTCGGGATCGTCCGCGGTTTCTGCCCGCTCGAATGCCGAGAGGATGCGGCCGCGCATGGCAGTGGCGTCGTCGATCTTCTTCAGGCCCGGCGCATAGGGTTCCCATTCGTCCTTGCCGAAGTAGCTGTGGCGGGCGCCGGTGGCGAGAACCAAGTAGTCGTAAGGGATGGCACGCTCGCCGAGGACGACCTCCTTGCGGTCGGTGTCGACCGCCGTCACCCGTCCCATGATCACCCGGCAGTTGGCCTGGCCGCGCAGGATCGCCCTGATCGGTGTGGCGATGTCGGAGGGCGACAGGGTTGCCGTCGCCACCTGGTAGAGAAGCGGCTGGAACAGGTGGTAGTTGCGGCGATCGATCAGCGTGACCCGCGCCCACCCGTGGCGAAGCGCGAGGGCGGCGGCGACTCCGCCGAAACCGGCGCCGACGATCACCACCCGCGGCGCGTCCTTCAGCCAGGCCGGATCGCCGGAAAGGCCCGGAAACACCCTGCTCAGGCCGCTCTTGACCAGACGATCGACGGAGATGGGACCGGCGCCCTCGAGGACGAGGAGTCCGAGGAGCATGATCCGAAGCACGAGTTCGTCGCGTTCGGGATCGGCGGCCAGCAGCGAGGACGAGAGCACGATCAGCGTCAGGGCTGCCACGGGCGTCGCGAGCCCGATGGCGAGCAGCGCCGCGAACGCGACGACGATGCCCGCTTCGATGGCGAGGTTCACCGTTGCCCCCTCCGTGCCGAGACCCGCAACAAGCGGGCCGACGCACGCATGGGCGAGCCAAACCCTAAGAAAAAGTAGGTACACAGGTGCGATCCGGTACGTCAGGATTCTGCCCGCTTTCTGCAAGGTTGCGGCGAACGGCAAGGCCGATCCGACGAGGTGAGGCGCTACGACATGGTCGAGGGAGAGCGCGCTGGGTCCTCGGACGAAGAGAAGCCCGAGAGACAACATCCAGTAGACGTGGATATCCAGCGGCTTGTAAGTGAACTGCAGGAACGCCGCCGTCAACAGCAAGGGTATTGACGCGACGCGAGTTGTCAAGCCAGCGACCAGAAACACTGGACACACCAGCTCGATGGCGGTCCCCAGCACCGACGCCACGTCCGGCGACAGGCCCGGAACGGGATGCTCGTAGGTGTACAGCCAGACCGTCGCTTGCCAGGTCGCGGTCTTGACGACGCCGGACGTGAAGAAAACCTGCGCCAGCCAAACCCTGAGAAGAAGGTCGAGGACGGGCGCCAGCCTGCCGTCCAGAAACCCGATGAACTCCGCGATCGCCTCCACGGCGGGGGCGAAACGCAATCGCGATCGAACCGAATGCGCCATGCCGGTCATGACACGGTCTCCCAAATTGGAGTTGTACGAACTCATCTGAGGACAATGTGTCAGTTCGGATGAAGGCGGAAATGCCGTCCGGCTAACGTTTCAATGCGTTTCGGTTATCGGGACCTATTGCGCGTGCGTTGATGTTCCAACCTGAATTCGCATTTCTATCTCAAGCTCAGACGGGCCGGCAAAAAACCCATGATCGCCATCATCGCCGTCGCCCGAACACTCATCACCATAATCACTGAGTTGATGACGTCAGCCCAGACAAACCTGACTAACTACAGACTGGTTGGATGCGCTCCCGCCGGATGGAACTTGGTCGCAATCCTGCGGCCACGAGAAGTGCAAATAGTCAAAATCCTGCCCCCGCAACCAAATTAAAGCCGTGAATTTAATATGTTGGCGGCGGTTTTCTTTTTAGGTCTACGCTCCTGATTTCTGTTCAGCTACCATATAGCTACCACCGGAAATCCAAATTGAGCGTAGCGCCAAAGCGACATTGCCGTCGCGGGGTTGGGTTGGCCCGCATTGAAATCGATTTGGCCGAGCCAAGAAAGTAAGCGTTCGCCCAAGGCCCTGGCGGGTATGGTCTGATTGCTGCCGGATCAGGCTGCGGCAGGGAGATTGGTGGCGGCGGCCCAGTGCCAGGGTAGGAATTCGTCGATGCGGTTAATGGGGTGCTCGCCGATGCGGGCGAGGACGCTGCGGAGCTAGGCGAACGGGTCGACTCCATTCAGCTTGCAGGTCTCGATCAGGGTGTAGATCACGGCGGCGCGCTCGCCGCGATTGTCGGAGCCGGCGAACAGCCAGACTTCTTCTGCCGAGGGCAATCTCCCAGTCATTCTGCCCATATCGGGCAGGAAGTTGAGGTCTACTACCGTTGGCACCCCCTCTATGGGCGTCGTGTCCGGCGACATTACAGCGAGCAGCGCGTTTCCGGCCAATTCATCCATGTCGAGGCGGCGCCCGGCGTGGTCACGGTGGTGGCCGCATGGATGCTGGATCCGGTTGCCTGTGCTGGGATGCAGCTCGGCGTGCCGCGCGTCTCGGTAGCGGCGCTTGTTGAGCTGCATCGCCTGCTGATCGAACGCGGTTTCAGGCGAAGCTCCACGGATGATTCGAACATCGTCCAGGAGGAGCAAGATGAAGACCCTGCCGATACCGGTGGTGCCATCCGCCGCCCCGCGCCAGCTCAGCATACCGTTCGATTCCGCACGTCTTCGGGGGATGACCTCGTCCGAACGCGGGACGGCGCTCGCCCGGTTGGCCAGCCTTTTGATGGAGGCCGCCGGCCTCGGGACGGAGGAGCGTGACGATGACGGGCGCTGATCTCCTGCCTGCCGCGGTGCTGAAGCGCAAGGCGGTGGTCTATGTTCGGCAGTCCACCCAAGCACAGGTTCAAAACAACCTTGAGAGCCAGCGGCGACAATATGAACTTGTCGATGTTGCTCGGCGGCGGGGCTTCCGCGACGTCGAGGTGATCGATGACGACCTTGGCCGCTCCGCCGGCGGGATGATGGCGCGCCCGGGCTTCGAGAGGCTGGTAGCATGGCTCTGCGCCGGAGAGGTCGGGGCCGTGTTGTGCTTCGACGCATCCCGGCTCGCCCGCAATGGCCGCGACTGGCACCATCTGCTTGAGCTCTGTGGCTTGGTCGAGGCGCGCGTGATCGATCTGGACGGGATTTACGACCCCTGCCGGCCGAACGATCGGCTGCTGCTGGGCATGAAGGGCAGCATCAGCGAGTTCGAACTCGGGGTCCTGCGCGCCCGCATGCTCGACGCCGCCCGCGCCAAGGCACGGCGTGGCGAGCTGCGCATCAGCGTGCCGATCGGCTACATCTGGCATCGCGAGGTCGGTCTTGGTTTCGATCCCGACCTGCGGATCCAGGAAGTGATCCGGCTGATCTTCGCCCGGTTCCGCGAGTTGGGCAGCGCGCGGCAGGTTCTGTTGTCGATGTCGGCCGACATGGTTCACTTTCCGCGGCCTTCTGACGGCAAGAAGCTGATCGCCTTCGAATGGACGCCGATCCGCTACCGCAATGTGATCTCCGTGCTCAAGAACCCCTTTTACGCGGGTGTTTACGCCTACGGCAAAAGCGAGAAGCGCACCGAGATCGTCGACGGACGTGCCCGCAAGAGTTACGGCCACCGCAAACCGCTTGAGGATTGGGAGGTTCTGCTCAAAGATCATCACGAAGGCTATATCGACTGGGCCGAGTTCGAACGCAATCAGAAGCAGCTCGCCGTCAATGCCTATGGCAAGCTGGGGGGTGCGAAGTCGGGGCGCGGCGGACGGGCGCTGTTGGCTGGGCTGCTTTCCTGTGGGCGTTGCGGGCGTCGCTTGATGGTAAGCTACTCGGGCCGTTCGCCGGGACAGCCCGTCTATCGGTGTGATCGCGCTAACCTGATGCTCGGGTTGCCCCGGTGCCTGACCTTTGGCGGCCCCCGTGTTGACGCTGCGATTGCCCGAGAGCTTCTCCGCGCGGTTGAGCCGATGGCGATCGAGGCCGCATTGGAAGCCGAGCGAATGCACATGGAGACCCAAGGCGAACAACAGCGCATCGCAGAACTGGAGCTGCAGCAGGCTCGCTACGAGGCCTCGCTCGCGGAGCGGCGTTATGCCGCCTGCGATCCCGACAATCGACTGATTGCAGCGCAGCTCGAGAAGAACTGGGAGATGGCACTTCGGCGCGTGGAGGCGTGTGAGGCACGGCTGGAAGCGGCGCGGACGCCCGACCCGACCGCCATCGTGCCGAACTTTGCCAGGCTGGCCGAGGACCTCGAAGCTGCGTGGAACGCGCCGGGCGTGAGCATGCGCACCCGCCAGCGGCTCCTGCGCGCCCTCGTCGTCGACATCATTGCCGATGTCGACGAGGCAGCGCGCGAGGTCGTCCTGACGATCCATTGGCGGGGCGGCCAGCACTCGCAATTGCGGGTCCGAAAGCCGAAGAGCGGAGAGCACGGCTGCCGCACGCCCGATGAAACCCTCGCCGTGATCCGGAGCATGGCGGGCCGGTGGTCCGACGAGGAAATCGCTGCGACGTTAAATCGCATGGGAATGCCCACAGGTCAGGGAAAGACTTGGACCGCGCATCGCGTCAGCTCGCTGCGAAGGGTGCGCGGGATCCATGCCTACCGCTCCGCCGAAAAGAACGGCGAATGGCTCACGATGTCTGAAGCCGCCACCAAGCTCGGTGTCTCGCACCACAGCATCCGTCGTCTGATCAAGGATCGTATCCTCGCCGCGGAGCAGGTCGTGCCTGGCGCCCCCTACCAGATCCGCGTCTCCGACCTCGAGGACGAACGGGTCACCGCCGCGGTCGGGCGAAAAGGTCGCCCGTGTCGCGGCAATCTCAGAAAACCAAATCTCAATGTTTTCAGATACTTGAAAAAGGGGGTCACAATGAACGGCTCGTCGCAATCCCGCGCAGGGCCCGTTCGGCGGCGTTGTTGGTCAGGCAGATGCGGCCGTCCTCGAGGAACCGGGTAAAGCCCGGCCATCGCTTGAGCATATAGTCCATGGCCTTGGCGACCGGGGCGTGACGGGAGAGCCGCTGACGTTCCGCGCGCATCCAGGCCTCGAGATCGGCGAGCACGGGTGCCGATCGTTCGGCCCGGACGGCAAGCCGCTGTTCGGCACTCGTTGCCATTGATCTCGCGTTCGATGTCGAACAGGGCGTCGATGCGCTTCACCGCTTCAAAGGCCAGGGGTGAGATGATGGTTCCCTGCTTGCCCTTGTTCGCTTTCGACGCGATGTCGGCGAGGACGAAGAACTTGCGCCGCGCATGCGCCCAGCACAGCGCCTCGGTGACCGGCTCCGGCGATCGGTCGGGCTTGGTGAGCCGGTTGTATCCGGCATAGGCATCGGCCTGGAGGATCCCGGCAAAGCCGGTCAGATGCTGCTCGGGATGCTCGCCCGATCGGTCGCGCGAATAGTAAAACAACGCCGCCGGCGGGTCGGCACCGGCGAACGGCCGATCATCGCGCACATAGACCCAGGCGCGCGCCACTTTGGCCTTGCCCTTGGCCAGCACGGGCACCGTCGTGTCGTCGCCATGGACACGCCCGGCGGCAAGCACATGCGCCGCGATCAAGTCATGGAGCGGCCTGCAGCACGGCGGCGCAGGCGCCCACCTGGTCGGCCAGCGTCGACAGGCTGAGCTCCACCCCCTCGCGGCGGTAGCGCTCGCTCTGCCGGTTCAGCGGCTGATGCTGGCCATACTTCTCGAACAGGATCATCGCCAACAGGCTCGCGCCCGCCCAGCCGCGCGGGGTCACGTGGAACGGCGCCGGCGGTTGCGAGATCTTCTCGCAATCCCGGCAGCGTGAACTTCTCGCGCACCGTCTGGATCACCTTCCACTGGCGCGGGATCACCTCCAGCGTCTCGGTGACGTCCTCGCCGAGCTTGCAAAGCCTGTCCGAGCCACAGCAACCGCAGACCGCGGGCGCCGGGACGACCACCCGCTCGCGCGGCAGATGCTCCGGGAAAGGCTTGCGCGACGGCCTCTTGCGCGTGAACGACGTGACCGTAGAAGTCTTCGCGGCCGCCTGTTCGGCCGCGAGCTCATCCTCGCTCGCGTTTGCCTCCAGCTCCTCGAGCTTCAGCTCCAGCTGGTCGAGCAGGCGCGCCTTGCGCTCCGAGCGTTGGCCGTAGAGCTCACGCCGCAGCTTCTCGATCATGCAGCTTCAGCGCGGCGATGATCGCCTCGGCGTTCGAGGCCTCCGCCACCATCCGCATCGCTCTCGCTTCCGCTTCGTCCGCCCGCGCCTCGGCCACCGCGAGGGCGGCGCGCAGGGCTTCGATATCGGGCGATACGGCGCTGGTCATGGCGCCGAGTAGAATCATACTTCGGCGCGTTTGTGGTGCTCTTTCTTGCTCCGCCCAGCACTTTTCCTTGCTCCGCCCCGGCACTTTTCCGCCGTCAGCCCGCACGATCCGGGCGCCAGCTCCGAACCGGGTTCCGCCAGTCGATCCCCTCGAGCAGGTAACCGAGTTGGGCAGGAGAAATCGCGATCACGCCGTCCGCCGAAGACGGCCAGATGAACCGCCCACGCTCCAGACGCTTGGCATAAAGCGAGGTGCCCAGACCGTCATGCCACAGAACCTTGATCAGGTCGCCGCGACGGCCCCTGAACACGTAAAGATCGCCGCCATGCGGATCGCGACCCATCGCCTCCTGCACTTGCAGCGTCAACCCGTTCATCCCCCGGCGCATGTCGGTGACCCCGGTCGCCAGCCACACCCGCACCCCGGAGGGAACCGGGATCATCGCCCAACCAGAGCCTTGATCACCGCCGCAGCCAAGTCCGGCGGGATCGATGCGGGAATGCGGACGTGGGACCTGCCGCTCGAACGCCACCTCGATCGACGGCACGGCCGGCGCGTCCGCGAAAGCAGTTCGCCCCGTTTCCACGGGAGACGCCGCCGAACGGCAGCGCGGCTCCCCAACACCACGATCGACGGGCGCCACGATCACTTCGGCAAACCCGCACGGCGCGGAACCAAACTCCCGCCGCCACCGATAGATCAGGCTGGTACAGATATCGGCTCTGCGGGCCACCGCCGACACCACCGCCCCGGGTGCAAACGCCGCAGCGACAAGCGCTCGCTTCTGATCGTCGCTCCAGCGCCGCCGCCGCTCGGGACCCGTGATGATATGAACCTGCGACATCGCACCCTCTCTCTCGCATCGGTGCAAACACCGCAGCTTGCACCAATGCCAGATCAGGCCACATCACCGCTTCACGCGGAAGACGGCCTTCGGCGGACGGTTACGAGACGAATGGCCGCACTGGAAGACGAGAATCTGAGCATGACGGATGAGATCGGCCGCCTCCACCCCAACAGTCCCATAGCCGCATCTACGCCGACAAAGTAGCACGGCTGGCCGACGCCCTGAATGCAGAAGACGTCAAGGCTGAAGCGGCCGAACTGATCCGCGGCCTGATCGACAAGGTTGTGCTGACGCCGGTCCGGGGCGGCGTGCGGGCGGGGTTCCATGGGGATCTCGCCGGCATTCTGGTGGTGTGCGATCAGGTCAAAGACGAACTCCCGGGCAATGAGCCGGGAAGTATACTTTCGGTGGTTGCGGGGGCAGGATTTGAACCTGCGACCTTCAGGTTATGAGTTTGAAAAAATGGCCTGCGACGATCTGCGCCCAAATTCGCCCACACCGCCTCTGATCGCATAATAGACGGTTTTATATAGCATTTCCTTGACACTGCCTGACAACCTGCTACCCTCATATGCGACCTGATTTGCCGTCGAGTGGTAGCTATATGGTAGCTTTTGCGACCTTCAGGTCGGATCGGACGATAGAGGGCGGTCGTGGCAAGACTTACCAAGCGCGTGGTGGATCAGGCATCGGCGAATTCCAAGGCGGCCTGCCTGTGGGATGACGAGCTCAAGGGATTCGGTCTTCGCGTCTGGCCGAGCGGCCGCAAGGTCTACATCGTCAAGTGCCGGATCAAGGGGCGGCAGAGATTCATAACCATCGGGCCGCACGGACCCGTCACCGCGGAGCAGGCACGCGTCCGCGCCTTCGAAATTCTCTCCGAAGCGAAGGGTGGCCGCGACCCCGCCAAAGAGCTCGATCGGGCGCGCAAGGCGCCGACCATGAAAGGCCTAGGCGAGCGGTTCCTCAAGGAGCATGTCGCCGTGCGGTGCAAGCCGAGCACCCAGGCGGAATACAAGCGCTCGATTGAGTTGTTCATCAACCCCAAGATCGGCACCCGTAAAGTGACGGACATCGAGCGGCATGATGTAGCCGAGCTGCATCACTGTCTGAGCCACATCCCATACCAAGCCAATCGGACTCTCGGGGTGCTGTCGAAGATGTTCAACCTGGCCGAGGCCTGGGGTATACGGCCGGACGGCAGCAATCCGTGCCTGCACGTGAAAAAGTACGTCGAACAGAAGCGTGCGCGTTTCCTTAGCCCTGAGGAGTTCGCCGCTCTTGGCACGGCGTTACGCGAAGTCGAACAGGATGGCTCCGAGACCCAGGCGGCCGTCGATGCCATTCGCCTCCTGATGCTGACCGGGTGTCGGCTCAGCGAGATCATGACGCTCAAATGGGACTATGTGGACATCAAGGTGCGCGAGCTACGCCTACCCAACTCCAAGACCGGGGCGAAAATCGTGCACTTCGGAACGACCGCCGCTGATGTGCTGAAAGCCATAAAGAAGGCGGAGGACAACCCATACGTCATCACCGGGAAGAAGCAGTGCAGCCGCCTCACTGACCTGCAGCACCCATGGCATCGCATTCGGATAAAGGCCGGCCTTGATGACGTGCGCATCCACGACCTCCGGCACTCCTACGCCAGCGGCGCCCTCGCCTTGGGTGAAGGTCTGCCGATGATTGGCAAGCTGCTTGGGCATACTCAGGTGCAAACCACCGCGCGCTATGCGCATCTGGCCAATGATCCCGTGAAAACGGCGGCTGGCCGCGTGTCGGATACTATTGGCGCTGCGATGCTAGGGAAGCGAAAGAAGCCGAAAGGCCATGGTGGGATGAACGTGGAAAATCGCGATAAATCGTCTAGTCGCAAGAGTAACTTGCTCAATGGGGAACAGCCACGTTCAGTCTAGAGCCGACAACCAAGGTCGAGGCGATACCGCATCACATGAACAGACGAATTGGATAGGAGCGCGGCTCAAGCTTCGGCATCTGCTTGACGATAATGGCAAGCGTTCCAGCGAAATTCAGCGTCACTGGAAGTCGGTCATAGGTGCCATCGTTGTTCCAGTCCATCTTGGTCAGCGCCTGTGAGATAGCTTCCAAGCGCGACTCCGCCGGTGAGCGGACGCGTATCATTGATTCTACAGGTGAACCCGCTTCCTGGGTGGGGTCACGCTTCGGGTCGAACCGTGACCCCACAAGATTCCCATCTTTCGCAACGAGATCAATGTGCTGTGAGACTTTGGGTCTTCTACAAAAAGAGATCTGAAAGGCTGGTCATGGCATGCCGGGTGATTGACGAGATCACCAGTGGCAAGAAGGAGCACGCCATGACCGAGAAGAACGTTAGCGCGGCGATTGTCGTGTTGAAAGAGATGCTGTGGGGAGATGAGGATTTCGTGCGTGAGGCGGTACGGACGTATCTGCAGGAGGTTCTGGAGCAGGAGATGACGGTGGCGGTGGGTGCGGCGAAGGGCGCTACCCCCGAACCCACCTTTCCAACCGTGCCTGGTTGGTCAATCGCGAAATGATTGTTGAGGCGAACTTCAAAGGCTCGCTTCGCGTCGTCACTGGCCGTTTCGCCGTAGATCTTTCCGCTCGGCATCTCGGGATACGATGACCAACAACTGCGGCGTAAGATGGCGCTCACAGCCATTTCCAGCGTCCTGCGATGGCTTTCGAAAAAGCTCCTGTTCATAACCTTCTCCTCGTGGCGGGTGGATATGGATCAGTCACCAAAGCTGCGCCGCGCTGTAAGGAAGAAATCCCATTCTCCAACCTGGATGCCCTTGCGTCCAGCTTCAGCCCCCTTGAACGGAGCGGTGACCGACGTTGCTATCAAGCTGCACGCGGTCAGCTTCTGATAGGTCGCGGTGCCCTTGGACCTCCACGCGATCTGCCACTCGCCAAGTTCGCGGATCACTCGCGCCGGCATGCCGGCGACTAAGGAGTTGCAGCACATCAATGACGTCGACTTCAAAGAGCGTCGTAGCCGCAGCGATGCAGCAGCTGTGCGATCCTGCACTGTCGGCGGTGGGGATGGGGTCACGTATCATCTCTGGCTCATAGCCGGCCTCCCTCAACTTTCCGAAACGCCATCAGCCAGGAAAACGCGCCAATTTTCGCTTTTCATTGGTGAACCAAGTCGAATGCGAGCCTGGCCGGTACACGCCGCACCAGCCTGGTTTCCGACAACCCCATGGATGAGCCCGACTGAATCGGTGCATTCGCCATTGCTTCGCCAAAACATAACATATACATACAATACATCTTCAAGAGAGATTTTGCGATGCCCGTTTGGCAGATACAGCCTGTCGCGCACCCGAGCGACCCGCGATGGCAGGGTCGGAGCGCTTGGGAGGAGGTCATCGTCCGGGCGCCATCGGCTGCCTTTGCGCGAACTGTCGCGGCAAGGCTTGAAGTGGATCCGAATGCCCGCGGTGTCGGCAACGAGTTGTCAGGCCCGCAAAGCGGTTTTACCGACGAGAAGCTTTATTGGGTGCGTCGGCTCGACAGCGCGGCCGCCCGAAGGTTTGGCGACCGCGATGATATGAGCGTCCTTGCCTTCCGGCATAGCAATGGGCGCTCGAGCCCACAACAGGTCGGAGATCATGTCTCGGACTGAAACGTCTTTCGTGCCCAACCGGAGTTGTTATTGGACACGAGATCTTGGCTGAGAGAGGTAGCGATGACTGACAGGACACCAGTAGGAACGCTCGAAGAAGAGCATCAAACGATCATGAAAGTCGTGAATGCGTTGGGCATATTGGCCGAGACCCTGGAAAGCGGAAAGCAGGTTGACGCGGACATGCTTCGAGATTCTGCCGCCTTCATGCAGGTTTTTGCCGACGGCTGCCACCACGGCAAGGAGGACGAACTGCTGTTCCCCGCACTGGAGCGCAAAGGGGTTCCGCTGACGGGGTGCCCCCTTGGCGCACTAAGGGCCGAGCATGTAAAGGGACGTACGCTCGTTGCCAATCTCGAAGCGATCACGGAGGATTGCGTGAAAAGCAAGCCTTCCGCTTCGCGGCGCCTGATTGAAACGATCGCCGACATCCGGAAACTTTACTCGAACCACATCTGGAAAGAAGATTTCCTGGCCTTTCCTCTTGTGGCGAGATTGCTGTCGCCCCGTGAGCAAACGGAGCTTCAGGAGCAATTTGACCGGGTGGAAGCCGACATCGGGCAAGGTGTTCACGATGGCTATATCCGGATCGCCGATCAACTCCACGAAAGGACACGGAGGGCGCTGGCCACCGCCGACAACTGAGCTGCAGTCGATCACACGTGGTTCGTGGATCCCGGAAGCGCTCGCCGCCGACTTCCGGTTGATCCCAACGCGCACCACCCAAGAAAGAGCGAGAGTGAACATGTCGACAATGACTTTCGTTACGCCCGAAGGTACGCCTCATCAAGTCGAGGCCCCTCCGAAACTATCAGTCCTGGAGGTCGCCCGTCGCAACCGCATCGACCTCGAGGGGGATTGTGGGGGATCCTGCGCATGCTCCACGTGCCACGTCGTCGTCAACGCGGACGATTTTGCTCGGATTCCCGATGCCAGCGAGGAGGAGGAGGACATTCTGGATCTTGCGTTCGGCGTTACCGAAACGTCTCGATTGGCCTGCCAGATCTTCATGGCGGACGATCTCGATGGTCTGACCGTGCGCATCCCACCGGCGACACGGAATTTTGGCGTCACAAGTCCATAGGTGGACACTCGGCTTTTTGTTGAAATGACCGGTGAAGGGGACGCCACTTCGACGTCTGCGGGCAGGTGGAGCCGTTGATGTCGTTCGTAGTCCCGGGGTCCCCGTCAACATGTTTAGTCGAGTTGGAGATAAATCGAGAGGCTGTCAGCCCGGCAGACCATCGATCCGAGGTTTGGTCAGGATTGGCCAGTACACCGTCGAAAAAATCCCATAGCCCAGAAACCACAGAACCCCGGCAAGGAGAACGGATCCGTCGAACGGACCGCACACGCGGACGATGGCGGCGGCAATGACCAGCCCGTAGGCGAAGACGGTCCAGGCCGAGGGCTCCAGCGGCCGGCCGGAGTGACCCAATGCCGCCCGCGACGCAACCGCCAGGATCATGGTACCGACCGCCCCCGCGGACAGGGCGTGGAGGGCTGCCGACGAATCCACCGGCACCCCGAGAGCGGCGAGGCCGTTGAGGAAGAAGCCGAGCGGCACCCAGGCATAGCCGACATGCAGGACCCAGACGAGCGGCATGCGTAGTGTACGCCACGTCTGCCAACCGAACATTCGCAAGAACAGGATGATCGCCGCAGCGAGCGATGCCATGCCGGCCTCGGCACTTCCCGGCAGCAACAATTCCATGGCGATGACGACGATGACGGACGGCACGGCCAGCGCATCCAGCACGCGCGGCGTGTGGCAGGTGATGTGGGCTCCATGCTTCATGCGAAGGGCATTCTGGGTGAACGCGGGGATGATTCGTCCGCCGATCAGGGCAATGAGTGCAACGATCATCAGCGTCGAGACGCGCAGCGCCAGGCTCGGGTCGTAGAAATGGAAGAGGGCATTGAATGCCGCCAACACGAAGAGGATGCCCGCAACCTGATAGTTCCGCGCGTTCCGTGCGCGGACGACGTCGGCGAGCACCAACGTCGCCAATGCGGGGAGGAACAGGAGATCGAGGAAGACCGCCTTCCCGGCCAACATCGACAGTCTTCCGGCGAGCCACAACGCGATAAGCAGCACCAGCGGCCAGCCGGCGATGCCGGCGCTGTTGGTCCATTTCGGCACGGCCGCCATCAGGAAACCGGCGATGGCGGCCACCGCAAAGCCGAAGATCATCTCGTGGCCGTGCCAGGTCGCGGAAAGCGGCAAATAGCCGAAATAGGCGGCCAGCCACAGCGGAAGCGCCGCGGCACCGTAGAGCCCCGCCATCAGGAAGAACGGCCGGTGACCGGAGGCCAGCATGACCGGCCCCCGAAAGCCGGTGCGGGGTTCCTGAACGTTCAAGAGCACTCGGGTCATCGCCACCCTCTCCGAACCAGAATTTTAAACATGTATGCGATACATCTTGTGTGCACGGCCATAAAGATGTATTCGAAGTACATCTCTTTGCAAGGCCCTCCGGATCGGTCCTGGTGTCGTTGCCCCCCGGCCAACATGCATTAAGGCGTAACGGGTCGAGGGCTTGCAGGGAGTCGGCAGCAAAGGGTAATTTCGCGTTATCCGATCCGCCCGAGTTACCCGCTGCCTCCAAATAGAGGAGGGTTTGCCGTGCACAACATCCGTCGTCTTTGGATCGTGCTCGCGATCATCGTCGTCGTTTCGTTCGTCGTCCTCGGCTTTATCGGCCGGCAGATTTATGTGCACCGGCCGCCCGTTCCTTCCGCGGTGGTGACCGAGGGCGGCGAAACGCTCTTTACCTCGGAAGACATTCAGCGCGGCCGGCAGGTGTGGCAGTCGATGGGCGGCCAGCAGCTTGGTTCGATCTGGGGGCACGGCGCCTATCTGACGCCGGACTGGTCGGCCGACTGGCTGCATCGCGAGTTGGTCTTCATGCTCGATCGCTGGGCCAAGCGCGACTATGGCGTTCCCTTCGCCGATATAAGCCGGGAGCGGCAGGCGGCGCTGAAGGAGCGATTGAGCGAGGAGATTCGTGACGATCATGTCGATCCCGAGACCGGCGTGCTCACCGTGTCAGCCGACCGGGCCGCCGCGATCCGCGACAATCAAGCGTTCTATGAGGGTCTGTTCGGTTCGGCGCCAGAGCAGGCGGCGCTGCGCGAGGACTACGCCATACCCGATGATCCGATCCCGGATGCGTCGCGCCGCGCGGCGCTGACGACATTTTTCTTCTGGGCGTCGTGGGCGACGGCGACCGACCGACCCGGTGAAACCGCCACCTACACGATGAACTGGCCGCACGAGCCGCTCATCGGCAATGTGCCGACGACCGAGGCGGTGGTCTGGTCGGTGGCCTCGTTCATCGCCTTGATCGGCGCGATTGGGCTCCTGGTCTGGTACCAGGCGGCCCAAATCGCCAAGGAGCCGGACACTGTGCCGCCGGCCAGCGATCCCTTGGAGACGCTGCGTCCGACCCGCTCGATGCTGGCCGTGCGCAAATACTTCGGCGTGGTGATGCTGTTGTTCCTGGCCCAGATCGGGCTCGGCACCCTGACCGCGCACTATACCGTCGAGGGCACGCATTTCTACGGCTTCCCGCTGGCCGAGTGGCTGCCGTACGTCGTAACCCGCACGTGGCACACCCAGATCGCGATTTTCTGGATCGCCACCGCCTGGCTCGCCACGGGGCTCTACATCGCGCCCGCGATCTCGGGCTACGAACCGCCGGGGCAAACGCTCGGCGTCAACGTGCTGTTCGGGGCGCTGCTGATCGTGGTCGTGGGGTCGCTGGCCGGCGAATGGCTAGGCGTTCAGCAGAAACTCGGCCTGGATACCAACTTTTGGTTTGGCCATCAGGGCTACGAATACATCGACCTCGGCCGGTTTTGGCAGATCCTGCTGTTCGTGGGCCTGCTTCTGTGGTTGCTCCTGGTCGGCCGGGCGCTGTGGCCGGTCCTGCGAAAGCCCAGTGACAGCCAGCCGCTGATCGCCGCCGTGTTCATCTCCACCGTCGCCATCGCCCTGTTCTACGCGGCCGGGTTAGCCTGGGGCAAGCACACCCACCTGTCGATGATCGAATACTGGCGCTGGTGGGTCGTCCACCTGTGGGTGGAGGGGTTCTTCGAGGTGTTCGCGACCGCCGTCATCGCGGTGATATTCATGAAGCTTGGCCTGGTCCGGCCGAAAATCGCGTCGTCGGCGGTGCTGGTCTCGACGATCATTTTCCTTTCCGGCGGCATTATCGGCACGCTGCATCATCTCTACTGGGCGGGCACGCCGCCTTCGGCGATGGCCTGGGGCGCCGTGGTCTCGGCGCTGGAGGTGGTGCCGCTGGTGCTGCTCGGTCTGGAGGGCTACCACAATTATCGGATGACGAAATCGGCGAAATGGGTGCACGCTTACCGGTGGCCGATCCTGTTCCTCGTCGCCGTCGCGTTCTGGAACATGCTCGGCGCCGGCGTTTTCGGGTTCCTGGTAAACCCGCCGATCTCGCTCTACTACATCCAGGGTCTGAATACGACGGCGGTGCATGCGCACTCCGCATTGTTCGGCGTCTACGGCATGCTCGGCATCGGCCTGATGCTGTTCTGCCTGCGCGGGCTGACGGTTCGCGCGGCGTGGGACGACCGCTTGCTGAAGTGGGGCTTCTGGGGCCTGAACATCGGACTGGCGATGATGGTGTTCATGTCGCTGCTACCCATAGGCGCCATTCAGGGCTGGGCGTCCGTCTCCGAGGGCCTGTGGTACGCGCGTTCGGTCGAGATCGTGCAGTCACCGCTCGTCCGCACGCTGGTGTGGATGCGGGTGCCGGGCGACATCGTCTTCGGGCTGGGCGCGCTGCTCATCGCCCTGTTCGTCTTCAAGTTATGGCGCGGCAGCCTCGGACGCGTACCGCTCACAAAGGGTGGCGAGGGCGAGTTGCCATTGGCGGCGGAATAACGGGAAGGAGTGTTCATGAACGACTCGCCTAAACCGGATTGGGATCCGAGGTCCGAAGCCGTTCTTCGGGATCAACGTGCGGCCTACGACGAGATGCGCGAGCGGTGTCCGGTCGCATACAGCGATTTCCAGGGGTGGTCCCTGTTCCGGCACGAGGATGTTTTTCGTGTGCTGAACGATCCCGAAACTTTCAGCACCGCGGCGTCAACGCACCTTTCCGTGCCGAACGGAATGGATCCGCCGGAGCACACCGAGTACCGCCGCCTCATCGAACCCTATTTTCGGCCCGAACGGATGAAGGCGTTCGAGCCGGATTGCCGAGAAATCGCCGCTGAACTGACGCAATCGCTGTTGGGGGCGCGACGAGGTCGAGTTCGTCGCCGACTTTGCCCAGTCGTTCGCGGTGCGGGTGCAGTGCGCCTTTCTCGGTTGGCCGCCGGACATGCACGAACCGCTGCGTCTTTGGACCCGGAGAAATCAGGAGGCGACGCTTGCCCAGGACCGGGCCATCATGGCGGAGATAGCAGGCGAATTCGAGGCGTATATCGACGGATTGTTGCGTGTCAGCCGCGAGGCCGGCGCGCAGGCAACCGACGACGTCACCGCCAGCTTTCTGCATGCCCGCGTGCGGGGCCGGCCGTTGCGCGACGAAGAAATCATCAGCATTCTGCGCAACTGGACCGTCGGTGAAATCGGCACGATCTCGGCGGCGATGGGAATCCTGGTTCATTTCGTCGCCAACCACGCCGACCTGCAGCGACAATTGCGCGATCAACCATCGTTGCTGCCCGAGGCTATCGACGAGATTCTGCGGATTCACGGCCCGCTGGTGGCCAACCGCCGCATCACCACCCGCCCTGTGCAAATTGGCGGGCGCGAGATCGGCGCCGGCGAACGCATCTCGCTGATCTGGATCTCCGCCGACCGCGATGGGCGGGTCTTCGAGGATCCCGGGATCGTTCGATTGGACCGCGATCCGGCTCAGAATCTGCTGTATGGAGCGGGGATTCACGTCTGTCCGGGCGCTCCCCTGGCCAGTCTGGAGATGCGGGCCGCCATGGAGGAGCTTCTCGGGCGGACAACCCATATCGAACCGGGGCCGGGCAAACCGTCGATCAAGGCGATGTACCCCGCCAGTGGTTTTGCCACCTTGCCCCTGCGGATTCGATGACCGCTCGTTCGACACGCATTGAATTTGGACGCCAGCTTTGCGACGTCCCGTCCTTCCCGCGCCTTGCCTGCGACGGGCGAGATGCGGTCGGGCTCTTGCCCGGGCCGCGGCTATCAACAAGGATGTTCATGAAGTAGCCACAACAACAACTTCAGGTGGGTCGGGTCCATGTCCAAGCTCTTGGTATTCGGCGTCGTTGCCCTCCTCGTGTTTGCCTCTGCGGCACGGTCCCAGGAACCTCAGCCGATCGGTCCGAAGCTCACGCCGAAACTCCTGGACCTTCTCCGACAGGAAATGCAGGCCGTCCTCCAGGCCAGTCACGAGATCGTGGAGGCCGCCGCCTTCGGCGAACATGCGACCGTCGCCGAGAAGGCGCAGCAGGTCCATGACAGCTTTATTCTCGAGCAATCCATGTCGGAACAAGACAGAAAGGATCTGATCGCGGCCGTTCCCCAGGAGTTCGTGAATTTGGATCGCTCGTTTCATGAACTGACCGCCAACCTCGCAAAGGCGGCACGCGCGAGGGACCAGTTGCTAGTCGATCGCTATGTGGGCGAGATGATCGCAGCGTGCGGCGGCTGCCACGGCAAGTATGCGACGGACAGGTTTCCCGGATTTCAGCGGAATTGATTTGCTGCTACGCCGGTACTCCAGGCCGTTCGATGTGAACGGGGAATGACCTGGACAGTCCCTCTGCCGGAGCCAGCAGATCGGCGAGGGTGTATCGATCGAGGGTCTCGAGAAAACGGTCCAGGGCCTCTCCCAGGACGTTCTGAAGAACGCAATCCTTGACGATCCGGCAACGGACGCCGGCGTCTTGAAAACACTCCACGAGCGCCAAGTCCGGCTCCAAATGCCGGACGATCTCGCCGACCGTGATTTCCTCGGGGCGTCGGCCGAGCCGGAGCCCTCCGTTCTTTCCGCGGATAGTCTCGACGTAGCCGAGTTGGCCCAATTCATGAACCAGTTTCATCAAGTGGTTTTTGGAGATCCCGTATTGCTCGGCGATCTCCTGAATAGTCGCGAGGTCGTCACCACGCAGGCCGAGGTACATCAACACTCGGAGAGCATAGTCCGTGTATGTCGTCAGGCGCATTCGCAACTCCGTTCGATCGAGTCCTGAGCGCACAGGGCACGTAAACCTTTCAATACATATATTACCTATATATCTTTTTGACCAGATATCTTTCATATCCACAAAAAGCCCGGCCTCTGGATCGTCACCATCGTTGACAGCTCGGCCTGAGGCAATTAAGTTAGTTATCAATCACTAATTAAAGTTGCCTCAAATGCGCGTACGAAAGAGCGCCGACGAGCGTAAATCCGAGATTGTCGAAGCAGCCATTGAGCTGGCCGATCGGGTGGGGCCGGACCGCCTCACGACCGAGGCCATCGCCAAGGCCGTGGGACTGACACAACCCGCCGTGTTCAGGCACTTCTCCACCAAACAGGAGATCTGGATCGCGGTTGCGGGTTGGATCGGCGACAGGCTGCAAAGTCGGTGGAGTGCTGAAGAAAACCGTGGGGCTTCCCCCGCCGACACCATACGAGCGGTTGCGGCCACCCAACTGACGTTCATTCGGTCAACGCCAGCCGTTCCTGCGATCTTGTTTTCCCGCGAGCTCCACCAGGAAAACGAGAGCCTCCGGAAGATCTTCTATGAGCTCATGGGTGGGCTTCATCGCCTGCTGACACGGCTTGTCGAGGAAGGGCAGAGAAATGACGAGTTTCGAGCCGACGTTGTTCCCGATGACGTCGCTTTCCTTGTCGTCGGACTGATCCAAGGGCTTGCGGTGCGGTGGTCGTTGAGCGGCAGGTCGTTCGATTTGGTCGCCGAGGGCGAGCGTCTCCTTGACCTGCAGCTGAGGGGGGTCATCACGGATTCTCCCGAGACCAACGGAGACGTGTACCAATGAGGCGGCGTGCATTTCGAAATCTCGCGATCGTTCTGGCGCTGGCCGGCGTTACCGCTGCCACTGTTGTGTTTATTTTCGCCCGTCCGCTGCCGGTAGAGGTCGCCCGGCTACAACACGACGTCGCCATCGAGGTGTTTGGACTCGGCACCGTCGAAGGCCGCATCGTTTCCGAGATCGGGTTCGAGGTCGGCGGCGCGTTGGTCGAACTCGACGCCGATCACGGCGACCTCGTTAAACAAGGCGAGGTTCTTGCCCGCCTTCACAATGCCGAACAGGAGGCCCTTGTCGCCAAGGCGAAAGCAGGCCTGATCAATACCCAGGCCGCGCTCAAGGTAGCCAAGGCGGCGGTCGAAAAGGCCAAGGCCGTGCTCGCCCAACGCAAGCAGTCCAATCGGCGCAAACGGGCGCTCCTCGCCCGACAGGTGGTGTCGGCGGAAGTCGCCGACGAAGCCCAGATGGAAGAGGACGTCGCCGCCGCCGATCTCGCGGTCGCGCTAAGCGAGGTCGCGGTGGCCGAGGCCGCTCTCGCCGATGCCCGGGCCGAGTACGATTTCGAGATGGTCCTCCTTGACCACCATGTCTTGACGGCGCCCTACGACGCTCTCGTCGTCCGGCGCCACAAGGAACTCGGCACCGTGCTCAATTCCGGCGAACCCGTGTTCACGCTCGTCGACCCCGCGACCGTCTGGACCCTTGCCTATGTCGACGAGGCGCAGGCCGGCGGCATCCGCGTCGGCCAGCCCGCCGAGATTCGGCTGCGGTCCCTGCCTCGTAGGACCATCCGGGGCCACGTGGCGCGAATTGGGATCGAAAGTGATCGGGTGAGCGAGGAGCGAAGGGTCTACGTGGCCTGCGATCAGTGCCCCGAGAGCTTCCACCTCGGCGAACAGGCAGAGGTCTTCGTTACCACCGCCCGGTTGGAAAAGGCCTTGCTCGTGCCGGAGACAGCAGTGGACGAGATCAACGACGTCGGCGGAACCGTTTGGACCGTCGAGGATGGAGAACTCCGTCGTCGGAAGGTCAGCTTCGGCCACCAGACTCTCGACGCCCGCTTGGAGATCGTCGAAGGCGTTCCGCCCGCGGCGGTGGTCGTGACAGAGTTCAAGCCGGGACTGCGGGAAGGCCGCGCCGCCAAGGTCATCGAGGGTGAGACGCCATGAATCTCGCCTATCGTGACATCCGTCACAACCTTGGCCGATTCCTGCTCACCTGCTTCGGCCTGAGCCTGCTTCTCGGCGTGGTCCTCTCGATGATCGGCATCTATCGGGGCTTGGTCGAGGACGCGCTCACCCTCGTCCGCACGCCCAATGTCGACGTTTGGGTCGTCGAATCCGGCACCCGCGGCCCGTTCGCCGAGTCCTCCCGCATCCCCGGCGATACTCGCGAGGCCATCGCCCGCCTGCACGGCGTTGCCGCTGCCGGCGCGGTCACCTACCAGTCCGTTGAAACCGTCCACGCCGGCCGCAAGCTCCGCATCTATGTGGTCGGCTACGAGCAGGGCCGCCCCGGCGGACCCGACCGCATCGTCACCGGACGCCCGATCGGGCGCAGCCATTACGAGATCGTCGTCGATCGGCGCACCGGCCTTGCGCCCGGCAATCGGATCCGCCTCGGCCGCAACACATTCACCGTCGTCGGGCTTACGGATGACCAGGTGTCCTCCGGAGGTGATCCGGTCGTCTACATCACTCTCCTCGACTCCCAGGAGCTCCAGTTCGAGTTGGCGCCGCCGGCCGCCCGCCGTGAGTTGGCACGGGGCGGCGAGCCATCCGGTACCGACACGATCAATGCCGTCATCGCCCGCGTCTCCGCCAACGCCGTCGCCGAAAGCGTCGCCGAGGCCGCGCTTCGCTGGAAACATCTCTCCGCCATGACCCAGGCCGGACAGGAGGAGATCCTTACGCAATCCGTCGTCGAACGGGCGCGCAAACAGATCGGCTTGTTCACGGCCATCCTGCTCGTCGTCTCGACGGTCATCATCGCGCTCATCCTCTATACGATGACCATGGACAAGCTGAAGGAGATCGCCACCCTCAAGCTGATCGGCGCCTCTGACCGCACGATCATCGGCCTCATCGTGCAGCAGGCGCTCGCCATGGGGGTGATCGGTTTCGGTTTTGGGGCGCTGCTGATCACCGCGATGAAGGGTTACTTCCCGCGGCGGGTGGTGTTGCAGCCGGAAGATGGCCTGGCCCTCGCCCTGGTCGTTCTCGTCGTGTGCCTTCTTTCCAGTGGCCTCGGGGTGCGGCTCGCCCTGAAGGTGGACCCGGCCACCGCGCTGGGGGGATGAGGCAGTGGAGGAGCCCGTGGTTAGACATCCGCTCGTCCGACTGAATGGAATCTCCAAGCACTTCGGGTCGGGTGAGACGCGCGTCGACGCGCTCAGCGACGTCAGCCTCGACATCTATCCGGGCGAGGTCGTGGGGCTGCTCGGCCCGAGCGGCTCCGGCAAGAGCACGGTCTTGAACGTCGTCGGCGCCATCACCGAG
>CAVYYK010000010.1:0-36781 GCA_963772635.1 uncultured Alphaproteobacteria bacterium | reverse complement strand
GCCACCACCGTCGGTGCCTATCAACGGATGCTTACTTCCGGTGTGAGGGACAGCGAAACGCTGGTCGCCATCTCGCTGGAAGGGCCCGAAGGGGTGACGGCCTTGTCCGCGCGGGAGGCGGGGGAACAGTCACGTCGTCAGTGATCGGGGTGGTCGCGTTTCCCGGCTGTACGGGTTGGTCTACGCTCTACCGCCGGCGCTCGTCCACCTCCACCACGATCTCGGTGTCGACCTGCCGAAGCGAAATATCAGCCGACGATGGGAGCTTCCCGTCGCCGCCACCTACGTGGTCGACGGCGATGGCGTTGCCGTGTTTGCGTTCGTCGATGCCGATCACGGACGGCGTGCCGAACCGAACGAACTTCTGGCGGTGCTGGCTCGGTTGCGGTCGAATTCCGTGGCGGCGGAAATCTCAAAGTGAGTTGCGGCAGGCCATCGCCGTTCTGACGAAGGCGCCGACCGCCGGGGAATGGGGTCTGCCGCGGACCGTCACCACGTTGACGGTCCGTTGGACCTCGGGCTCGATCAGCGGCCGCACCTGCAAGCCGCTGACCGTGATCGCGAACTCCGGGATGAAGGTGAACCCGAGCCCGGCCAGCGCCATCACCTGGATCCAGTCGTCGCGCTCGCTGCGGTACGGCCTGATCGGCTCGACCCCCTGCCGGGCGGCAAGGGCGCGCATGAAGTCCCCGTATTCGCAATTGGCGCGGCTGAGATAGCGCTCATGGTTGAGGTCGAGGAGGCGAACGGCCGGCAACGGCTCGAAGCGATGGCCGGGGGCGAAGGCGATGACGAAGCGTTCCTCGAACAACGCCATCGCATGGAACCGCTCGTCGATTTCTTCGGGAATTCCGAAGATGGCGACGTCGAGTTCGCCCTGGGTCAGCATCTCCTGGAGCATTTGCGCGCGGGCGTCACGGAAGGCGATGTCGACGCCGGGGTAGCGGGATTGGAATTCCTTGAACAGCGGCAGGAGCTTTTGGGGACCGATCGTGCACATCACCCCGATGCTGAGGGGGGCGTCCTTGAGCTTGACGAACTGCCTGGCCCGTTCCTTCGCCGCCTCGGTCTGCTCCAGGACCTCCTCCAGATAAGGCCGCATCGTCCGGCCCAGCTCGGTGAGATGGGTGTTCTGGCGTTCCCGGTGGAACAGCGGGCCGCCGAGTTCCGCCTCGAGGTTCTGGATGGCGCGGGTCAGGCTCGGCTGCGAGACATTGCACTTCTCGGCGGCGCGGGTGAAGTTGAGGGTCTCGCAGAGCGCCTGGAAGTACCTGACCTGGTAGTGCTCCATGGCGACCTCCCGACCGGCCGCTCGATCAAGCCGGCCACTTGTGACGCATTGCGTCGCGGATGAAAGCACCCGTGCCGGCGAATGGGGTCGGCCGCGGACCGTGACCAGATTGACCGTCCGTGCCAGCGGCGGATCGACCAGCGGCCGGGTTTGCAATCCGTCGACCGTCAACGAGAACTGCGGGATGATCGCGAACCCGAGACCGGCACGGGCCATCACCTGGATCCAGTCCTCCCGCTCGCTGCGATAGATGCAGATGGGCTTTACCTCCCGCTCGGCCAGGATGCCGTGGAAATGATCGCCGAACTCGCAGTTGGTGCGGCGCAGGTAGGACTCTCCGTCCAGATCGGTGACGCTCAAGGCGTCCTTCTCTTCGAACCGGTGGCCGGGACCGAAGGCGATGACGAACGGTTCGGTGAACAACGGCATGGCGTGGAAGTCATCCTCGATTTCCGGAATGGCGAAGATCGCCACGTCGAGGTCGCCGGTTTCCAAAAGCCCCCGCAACGTCTTTCCGGTGGCGTCGTGGAGGTCGAGAGAGACGCCCGGGTGCCCCTGACGATACGTCTCCATCAGTCCCATCAGCTTGGTCGGACCCAGGGTGCACATCATCCCGAGGCTCAGCGTCACGTCGTCGAGAATGGAAAGACCCTTGGCCCGCTGCTTGGCCGCTTCGAGTTGCCCGAATACCTGCTCCAGGTACGGACACATCAGCTTTCCGAGCTCGGTGAGGTGGGTGTTCTGGCGCTCGCGGTGGAACAGCGGACCGCCCAGCTCCCCTTCGAGGTTCTGGATGGCGCGGGTCAGGCTCGGCTGCGAAACGTTGCACTTCTCGGCGGCGCGGGTGAAGTTGAGGGTGTCGCACAACACCAGGAAGTACCGGATCTGATAGAATTCCACCCCTGTGACCTCCGCTGTGCGGGCCCTCGGACCTGTCGCTCCGCGCCAACCCGTGCCGCGGATCACGCCGCGGTCGATTATTTCGATTAGAATTGTGCACGATTGGCCCTTTGGCAAGAGGGACTCACGCTTGTGTCATGCCGGGATGTCTCAATCCGTCCCCGCCTCGGCGCCGGTGATCAGACGGGTGCTGCGGTTGTAGGTCAGATAGGACCACAGCCAGTCGGCCATCACCGCGACGCGGCTGCGGACATCGAGCAGAAACGCCACGTGGACGATACCCCACAGCCACCAGGCGAGGGCTCCGCTCAGCCGCACCCCCGGCAGCGCCGCCACCGCGGCCTTGCGTCCGATCGTCGCCATCGAGCCGTAGTCCCGATAGCGGAAAGCTCCCGGATGCGGCCTTCCTTCGATCCTCGCGCGGATGACCTTAGCCGCGTGCCAGCCCTGCTGTTTGGCGACGGCGGCGAGCCCCGGCAGGAACCCGCCGTTGCCGTTGGTGCAGGCGGCGGTGTCGCCGAGCGCGAACACGCCGTCGAGATCGGGCACCGAGAGGTCGGGGTTGACCAGGACGCGGCCGGCGTTGTCGCGCGGGGCCTGGATCCACCGTCCCGCCTGCGAGGCGATGACGCCCGCCGCCCATAGTACCGTCCGGCGTCGATGCGCTCGCCGTTGACGACAACGCCGTTGTCGTCGACTTTTTCGACGCGCGCGTTGAGTCGAACCTCGACGCCGAGCCGTTGCAGCGACTCGAGGGCCTTTGCGGACAGCCGCTCCGACATCACCGGCAGCACGCGCGGCGCCGACTGGACGAGCACCACCCGCGCCGTCGCCGGGTCGACCGCGCGGAACTCCTCCTGCATGCCGTGGCGGGCGAGTTCGGCGATGGCGCCGGCGAGCTCGACCCCGGTGGGGCCGCCGCCGACGATGACGAAGGTGAGAAGGCGCCGGCGCTGTTCGGGATCGTCCGCGGTCTCGGCCCGCTCGAAGGCCGAGAGGATGCGGCCGCGCATGGCGGTGGCGTCGTCGATCTTCTTGAGGCCCGGCGCGTAGGGCTCCCATTCGTCCTTGCCGAAGTAGCTGTGGCGGGCGCCGGTGGCGAGAACCAGGTAGTCGTAGGGAATTCGCTCGCTCGCCGAGGACGACCTCCTTGCGATCGGTGTCGACCGCCGTCACCCGTCCCATGATCACCCGGCAGTTGGCCTGGCCGCGCAGGATCGCCCGGATCGGCGTGGCGATGTCGGAGGGCGACAGGGTGGCCGTCGCCACCTGGTAGAGCAGCGGCTGGAACAGGTGGTAGTTGCGGCGATCGATCAGCGTCACCCGCGCCCACCCGTGGCGAAGCGCGAGGGCGGCGGCGACTCCGCCGAAACCGGCGCCGACGATCACCACCCGCGGCGCGTCCTTCAGCCAGGCCGGATCGCCGGAAAGGCTCGGAAACAGCCCTGTACATTCCCTCTGACAGACGATCGACGGAGATGCGGACCGGCGCCCTCGAGGACGAGGACTCCGAGCAGCATGATCCGCAGCACGAGTTCGTCCCGCTCGGGATCGGCGGCCAGCATCACCGCCGACACCACGACCAGCGCAGGGCGGCCACGCGGCGTCGCGAGCCCGACGGCGAGCAACGCCGAAAACGCGACGACGATGCCCGCTCGAGGCGAGGTCCACCGTTGCCCCCTCCGTGCCGAGACCGGCAACCAGCGGGCCGACGCACGCATAGGCGAGCCAGACCCGCAGAAAAACGAGATAGAGAGGCGCGACCCGGCACGTCAGGACTCTGCCCGCTTTTTGCAGGGCTGCGGCGAAGGGCAAGGCCGATCCGACGAGATGAGGCGCGACGAAATGGTCGAGGGAGAGCGCGCCGGGTCCTCGGACGAAGAGCAGCCCGAGCGACAACATCCAGTAGACGTGGATATCCAGCGGTTTGTAAGTGAACTGGAGAAACGCCGCCATCAACAGCAAGGGAACTGCGGCGATGCGGGTCGTCAAGCCAGCGACCAGAAACACCGGACACACCAGCTCGATGGCGGTCCCCAGCACCGCCGCCACGTCCGGCGACAGGCCCGGAACGGGGTGCTCGTAGGTATACAGCCAGACCGTCGCCTGCCAGGTCGCGGTCTTGACGACGCCGGACGCGAAGAAAACCTGCGCCAGCCAAACCCGGAGAACAAGGTCGAGGACGGGCGCCGCCTGCCGTCCAGAAACCCGATGAATTCCTCGATCGCCTCCACGGCGGGGGCGAAACGCAATCGCGATCGAACCGAATACGCCATGCCGGTCATGACACGGTCTCCCAAATCGGAGCCTCGTCGGCTCATCGAGGACAATGTGTCAGTCCGGATGAAAGCGGAAATGCCGTCCGGCTAACGTTTCAATGCGTTTCGGTTATCGGGACCTATTGCGCGTGCGTTGATGTTCCAACCTGAATTCGCACTTCTATCTCAAGCTCAGACGGGTCGGCAAAAAACCCATGATCGCCATCATCGCCGTCGCCCGAACACTCATCACCATAATCACTGAGTTGATGACGTCAGCCCAGACAAACCTGACTAACTACAGACTGGTTGGATGCGCTCCCGCCGGATGGAACGTGGTCGCAATCCTGCCGCCACGAGAAGTGCAAATAGTCAACATCCTGCCCACGCTTCCATCTTCTTAACTTGCACCAAGATGAGGGCCTAACCCTTTGGCAACGACAAGTGCACAAAGTCCAAATCCTGCCCCCGCAACCACCGAAAGTAAACTCCCCGGCCCGCTGCCGGGGAGTTCGTCTTTGAGCTGATCGCACACAACCAGAATGGCGGCGAGAGCCCCGTACAGCTCCGCCCGTACGCCGTCCCGGATCGGCGTCAACGCCACCTTGTCGATCAGGCCGCGAATCAGCTCAGCCGCTTCCGCCTTGATGTCGTCGGCATTCAGGGCGTCGGTCAACGGCGCTCGCGAAGCCCTTCCAGTCCCGGGAGGTAAGGTCATGTTGCACTTCGCTGTGGAATCCACCCATCAGTCGTGGCGAACCGCCGATAATCTGCGCCTGATGACGCGCATGAGAAATGTGTACGGGTCGCATCCATAGATCACTTCGAAACAGCCCTCAGCCGCCGCCGCGAGATCGCCGCCGTATCTGTCTTGAAGGAACTGCTCCAAGGCCGCGTAAGGCCCCTCCTTGCAGTCAAAGAACTCGCCCGAATTCAGCCCGTCGATGATGAGGTCGTATATCCTGGCGGCGATATCGACGGCCGTTTCCAAGTCCGTGTGAGGCGCGGTTGGCGCTGTCGCCTGCCTTAGTTCGGAAACGCCGATGGGGAACTCGATGACAATAGCAGACATGCTCCACTCCCAAGACGACCAGTGGCTTTCTATGTCAATAGCCGGCATGTCGCGCAGTGACCGCCGTCACCTTGGGATGGCGAGGCGTCGGGAAATCGGACCTCGGGGCCAAAAAACGGACTGATGTTCAGCGGCTTGGCCCGCGCAAACGGGAACCCTGGCGCCGAATTGTGGCTCGCGGCTCCAAGTTTCTGACCGCGCCACGCTGATCTCGCCTCGGCGCGTCATTGATCCGGTTTTTAACACTTTATCAACCATCTTTCGGAAAACTGAGGAACAGCGTGCGCATAGCTGCGGGAACCTCATCGACTGAAAGAGATGGCGGATGGCACGGAATTGGCGCGGTAAGCACGACGCCCCTTTTGGCGTACACATGACACTGGATGGCTATAACGGTTGCCCCGCCCGACTCAGCGATTTCGATCACATCAAGCAATGCCTCAGCGAGCTTCCGACTCAGCTGGGAATGCACAAGCTTGTCGAACCGACCGTCCTTGAAGTCGGAGAACTCAGTCTAAAAGACCCTGGCGGCATCACCGGGTTCGTGCTTATCGCCGAAAGCCACATCAGCATTCATACATTCCCTCGGCGAGGATTCCTCAGCGCCGACGTCTACACTTGCCAGGGCACCCTTAAAAAACAATGGATTAGAAGCTTTTTTGCACGCTCCTTCGGGCTCAAAGATATTGAAACAAACTATCTGATCAGGGGTTCTTATTATCCGAAAGTCAAATATTGCCTGAATCATAAACGAAATAAAACATCACAGAATCTATTCTAGGAGGAGGTTTCGAATGGACGGGCTCATCGATCAAAAGCGTCAACTTCTCAGCAATCCCATCCAGCATATCGATATTAAGGCTCACGATACGCGGGCGCTCATCAGCGCCTTCAAAGGAATGTCGTTCAGCGCGAGGGAGTTGGGCCGCGCGTGTGAGCTATATGAGGCAATGCTTGGGGACGATGGTTGCGCTGTCATCCTCACGGTGGCGGGCAGCACAAGCGCAGCCGGGTGCATGCAGGTTTACGTCGATCTCGTCCGGAACAACATGGTCGATATCGTGGTGGCGACGGGAGCGACGATCGTCGACATGGACTTCTTCGAAGCCCTTGGCTTCCGACACTATCAAGGCACGCAACTCGTCGACGATGCGCGGCTCCGCGAGATGCGCATCGACCGTATATACGATACTTTTATCGACGAACAGGACCTCCAGCGCTGCGACCTCGCCACCAAAGAAATCGCCGACTCCCTGGAGCCGCGCGGATATTCATCGCGCGAGTTCATATGGGAGATGGGCCGCTGGCTGGTGAACAACCCGGACCGCGTCGGAAAGCGCGACTCCCTCGTTCAGACGGCTTACGAATGCAACGTGCCGATTTTCTGCCCGGCATTCTCCGACAGCAGCGCCGGTTTCGGTCTCGTCGGCCATCAAGTGGAACGATCCGCCGGACACCTGAGTATCGACTCCGTCCGCGACTTTCGCGAGCTGACACGTCTGAAGACCTCCGCCCAGGACACGGGACTCTTGATGATCGGTGGCGGGGTGCCGAAAAACTTCGCCCAGGACACGGTGGTCTGCGCGGAGTTCATTGGCAAGAACGTGCCGATGCACAGGTACAGTATTCAGATTACGGTGGCGGACGTCCGTGACGGCGCCTGCTCCAGTTCCACCCTCCGGGAGGCGTGTTCCTGGGGGAAGGTCGACGCGTCAGCCGAGCAAATGGTGTATGCCGAAGCCACATTGGCGCTGCCGTTGCTCGCCGCAAACAGCTATCACATCGGAACGTGGAAAACGCGCCGCAAGCACGAGATGGCGAAGCTCTTCCTTGCCACCTGATGGCCGACTCGATCATCAATTGCCCTAACCTCGCGGAGGCTGACGCGATTATCGTCGGCGCTCCCTACGAGCAAAGCGCGTCCTTCGGCACAGGCGCGGTAGAGGGGCCACGCGCTATCGTTTCCTGCCTCGACCAGCAAATCGAACTTTTCGAGCGGCGAACCCGCACGGAGCCGGCGCGATCCTACAAGATCGCCCATCGCATGCTTTCCGGTCTCACAAACCTGCCGCCGGCGAAAATGGTGGATCGTGTCGCGACGGCGCTCAGTCAACATCAAGCCTTTTGTGTTCTGCTCGGTGGCGTGCATTCCGTCTCCATCGGCGCCCTCCAAGCGGCTTCTCGGCGCTGGATGCCGGCCGACGTCACGGTGGTGCAGATCGATGCCCATCTCGACATGCGGCATGACGATTCCGATTACAGTGATCGCAACCCGAGCCAGTTCGCCCATTCCTGCGTCATGCGCCGGGCCTGGGACATGGGATTTCGAACATGCTCTATCGGCGTGCGCGCATACTCGGAAGAGGAATCCCGTTTCGCCGTCGAACGGTCCTTGCCCGTTTTCGAGTGGGGGACCGGCAACGATGCGCCGATCGAGACGGTGATCGCCGCCATTGCTACGGAGTATGTCTATCTCACCGTCGATATCGACGGCTTCGACCCCTCGGTTGCGCCGGGCACGGGCACGCCGGTTCCCGGGGGCCTGTCATGGGCGTACGGCAGCGCCCTCATCGAACGCGTTTTTCTCGAGAAGACCGTGATCGGAGCCGATATCGTCGAGGTTGCGCCGATCTCTGAATCCAATCTCACGGAATATGCGGCGGCGCAGCTTTGCTATAACCTCCTAAGCTACAGCCTATTGAAAAAACACAAAAAGCTCATTTTCGTATAGTGCGAAGGGGCGTCCGCAGCACTTCCGTCTACCCGCCCCCTCCCAAACCATCAACGCACGTGGTGTGCATCAAACGCTGCGGTCGCGACCTAAAGCCAACCAGATCGCCATGGCAGGCCGGTTCCCGGAATCGCCCGCAAAACGTTTTCTTAAGCTTCTCGTGAGACGGTGCTCTCGCTGGACCCTTGTCTCCGCCGGGCCGGCTTGACATGTATCAGGGCGCTTGGGGAATGTGGCGAGTATCATCCTGTCTTTTTCTGGCGTTGGCGTTGGCCACCCTCGTCGCCATCGGTAGTGCCCGGGCCAACGATGAGTCCTCGCCGACGAGCACGAAGTCGCCGCAGCCCTCATCCCCGGCCAAGACGGCGGAGGACACCTCGGAGACAACCGAAGTTGCCGCCACGTCGGAAGGCACGGCCGACGCCGAAGATGGAGAGCCCTGGATTCCCGGAGAATTTTCCGGCGAGGTCTTTCTTCTTTCGGACTATGTCGATCGCGGGATTTCCAACACCGATAGAAAGGCAGCCCTGCAAGGTGGCATCTCCTACGGTGGCGAAATCGGGTTCTACAACCTCTATCCCTACATCGGCTTCTGGGGCTCCAACGTCGATTTCGACGATGAAGACGAGGCGACCGTTGAACTCGATGTGCTTTTCGGTGTCAGCGGAACTTTCCAAAAACTCGAGTGGGATATCGGCGGGGCGTACTACGCCTATCCAGGGGCCGATAGCGATCTCAAGTACGACTACTGGGAAATCCCTGTCGCACTCAGCTATCCATTGTACGAAGGCCTCACCCTGAATGCCGACTACTTCTACTCTCCGAATTTCTTCGGCGACACCGGACAGGCGCATTATTTTGCCGCGGGCCTGAGCTATGACATTCCGCTCGGCCAGGTTACCGTGACCCTTGATGGGATGACCGGACACCAGTGGATCGAAGACAACGAGCGATTCGGTGCCGACGATTACCAGGACTTCCAAATCGGTTTGACGGTTGCGTACAAGGGTGTCGAGATCGGCGCCAGGTATACCGACACATCCTTAAGTCACACGGAGTGCTTCGGAGGCACGAACATCTGCGAAGGACGGGCTGTTTTCTCTTTGGGAATGCGGTTCTGAGGGTGCTTAGGTGATGAAGCACTGGATGATCCATCGCACGGGAGGATGTGCCGACAGCCCAGCGGTGGAATTGTTGGCATGCCGCCTTGAACCGGTTTCCGCCGACCCGGGCGAGCGTGGTCTACTCCAATGAATATTCGAGAGAAGACGCTGGGCGTCATTGCCTTCTCTTTGCTCGTTTCGGCGAGCGTGAATTATTTCATTCTCAGACAATCCGTCTGGCCAAGCTTCGTGGAGCTAGAGCAACAAGAGACAATTCGCGACATCGACCGGGTGGCGAGACTGATCAAGGCCGAGATCGAGGATGTAAGCGCAGGCCTGTGGGACTATTCGAGCTGGGACGATACCTATGCTTACGCGAAGGGAGAAAACCCGGAGTTTCCGGAGACCTATCTGGCGACTGATCCTCTAATCAACATGGGCATGGACGTCATCGAAGTCTACGACACCGATGATCGTAGGCTTTACCAAGTGGTATTTGACCGCAAGACAGGACAGAAGCTGCAGGTACCGTGGTCACTCCAATCATTGGACGCGGAAAAGACGCTTTTTTCCCACGCCAATGAAAAGAGCAGCATGTCCGGTATCATCGCATCACCGCGTGGACCGCTCTTGGTTGCGTCGCGTCCAATCGTAAAGACGTCGGGCGAAGGGCCCATCGCAGGAACGTTTTTCTTTGGAAGGTTCCTTGATGACCGCTTGGTGGAAAGTTTGCGAGAGAAGGCCAAGGTCGACTTTCGCGTCTTTGATTTAGCCAATCTCGCGGCCACGGCGGATCAGAAGGCCCGGGACCGCATGCAACAATCGGGTGAAAGCGTTCTCATCGATGCAATAAGCGATCAACAGATCACGGCGTATAGGCAATTCGACGACTATCGTGGGACGCCCATCCTCTTACTGAAGGCCGACATCGCCAGAGATATCACCTCGATTGGTCGAGAGGCACTTCTCGCGTCCGTGGCAGGCGTTGTGTTGGCCGGCTTCGTCATCATGACGGTGACCGGCGGGCTGCTGCAATGGATGCTTGTCGGTCCCCTCGTACAACTCACCGAACACGTGGTCGCGGTGGGCGCCAGCGACTCGCTCAGCCGGCGGCTGGAAAGCAATCGGCGGGACGAAATCGGCATCCTGAGCCGCGAGTTCGACAAGATGCTGGCTAATGTAAAAGAGGCACGTGATCGACTTCTCGAAAGCTCCTACCGATCCGGCATCGCCGAAATGGCTTCCGGCGTATTGCACAACCTTCGCAACCAGTTGACACCCCTGAGCATGCGGGTGGATCGGACTCTTGAAGAGATAAGCCCCCTGGATGAGAGCAAAGTCGACCTTGCTTTGGGGGAACTCACCTCCGATACGACCGAGGCGGAAAAGAAAGGAAAGTTTGCACAATTTATTTCTCTCTGTTTCAAAAATGCAGAGGATAAACAAACGAAAATCCGTCGAAATCTTGCCGAGATATCCCAGGATATTAGGCGTATCGAAGCAGTGTTCCGGGAATTGGACCGCTTCAGTCATGCCGAAATGGAAATCGAGGAGGTTCTGCTCGCCGGTGTCGTGGACCGTGCGGTGTCCACCCTTCCGACCTTCGAGGGCGTTCACTTTTCTTTCGACATCGACCCCGACCTACGAACATTTCCCCCGGTCCGCTCTGCCGGTTTCGTCCTGAAGCAGGTCCTCAACAACCTGTTCGTCAATGCCATGGAGTCGATCATCGCCTCGGGCAGGACCGATGGTCATATCACCGTGACCGCGGAAATAAAGGAGCTTGACGCGAGATCCTTCGTTGATCTGCGGATTCAGGACAACGGTGCCGGGATTCCGTCGGAGAATCTTCAGCGAATTTTCTTGAGGGGATTTTCGACGAAAGAGCGAGAGCCCAAGGGCTATGGCCTTCATTGGAGCGCCAATAGCGTTTCCGCGATGCAGGGTAAGATCCATGCCGAGAGCCCAGGTGAGAACGAAGGTGCAACCCTCCATGTCCTATTGCCGGTCGCGGACGCAATTTCGAAAGCCGCAGCATGAACTTGGTGCAATTCGATCCTCCCGCTCCAGATACGACAATCAGCCGAATCCTCATCGCTGACGACGAACTAATGATTAGGGAAGAGTATCGTTGTGTCCTTGGCGGAGACACAACGGACGCCGGGACCGACCATACGGCGATGCTTGATCTCGAAGCCGAGTTGTTCGGCAGCGCCAGGGGCAACAACAATCAGGCGCGGTATGATCTTTGCCTTTGTGAACAAGGAGACGAGGCCGTCGAGGCCGTTGAACAAGCCGTGGGCGAGGGCCGGCCCTTCGCGGTAGCCTTTCTGGATGTCCGCATGCCCCCTGGGATTGACGGCGTTACCGCGGCGGAGCGTATGCGCAAAATCGATCCGCAAATGAACATTGTGTTCGTTACCGGCTATTCGGACGTGGCGCCTGAAGATATCGCGAAGCGTGTGGAGAGGCCGGAAACTCTCCTGTTCTGCCAAAAGCCGTTACATGCCAGTGAACTGCGTCAACTGGCCTATGCGCTTAGCTCCAAATGGCTCCTCGACAGGGAACTCCGCGCGACCTATACGCGCCTTCGCCAGTTGATGGACTCCGCGCCTGTGGTCATTTACAGCGCGACACCCGATGCCGACCATTCTCTGACGTACGTCAGCGAGAACGTGCAAAGGCTTTTCGGTTACGCCCCCGACTATTTCGTCGGGTGCAAGGACTTCTGGAACGAGCGTATTCATCACGACGACCTCACCGAAGTGATCGAACAGCTTGACCGAGCCCGCCTCGATGACAGCACTGGTGTCTGCGAGTACCGCTTCAAACACTGCGATGGCTCATTCCGGTGGGTAAGCGACCGTATGCGCGTTGTGCGCGACGATAGCGGCCGGCCGCAGGAATTGGTCGGATGTTGGTTGGATATCACCGACCGGCGACATGCGGAAGATCAGATCATCGATCTTGCTTATTTCGACACACTTACGGGGCTTCCAAACCGCGTGTCGATGAAAGGAGCGCTGGAGCGCGCCATCCTTGAAGCCCACAAGAAGAACAGCCAAGTTGCTCTCCTGTTTCTCGATCTGGATCACTTCAAGCACATCAATGACACCCTAGGGCACGACAAAGGCGACTTGCTGCTAAAGGAAGTCGCCAACCGTCTGCTCGGATGTATTCGCAAAAGCGATTTTTTGTTCCGGCATCGAGACATCGATAAGTTCTTGGAGGAGGCCTCGAATGAGGGCGTGATGCGCCTCGGCGGAGATGAGTTTGTCGTTTTGCTCGGCGGAACAAACGGGAGGGAAGGCGCGGCTTTGGTTGTTCGCCGCATCGCCAAAATCTTTGACGCTCCTTTCCTGCTCGGAAGCGACGAGGTGAATGTAACGACAAGTATCGGCATTTGTCTTTATCCCGATGACGCGGCCGACATCGATGCTCTTCTAAAGAATGCCGATATGGCCATGTATCATGCTAAAGAAAAAGGTCGGAACCAAAGCGAATTTTATTCAAAAGAAATGAACGAGCGCGCCGTGCGCCGTTTTTCCATCGGCACCAATCTTCGGAGGGCCCTGGAGCGAGACGAGCTTGAGCTTTTCTATCAACCGAAGATCGATCTGGAGAAACAAAAGAGCACCGGTATGGAGGCACTCCTAAGATGGCGGCGCCCCGGGGAGGGTTTGGTGTCCCCGATGGAGTTTATCTCCATCGCCGAGGAGAACGGCCTGATCCTTCCAATCGGGGAATGGGTCTTGTGGGAAGCGTGCCGCTGGACCGCGGCCTGGGCGCAAGCTGAATCCTCGCCTCTGGCCGTTTCGGTCAATCTTTCGGTTGTCCAACTTCGTCAGAAGCGTCTCGCCGATATGATCGCAAAGATCTTGACGGATACCGGCCTTGATCCGAATCTCCTTGAACTGGAACTCACGGAAAGCGTTCTCATGGACGATGCACGGCTGAGTTCCTCCATCCTAACCCAACTCAGGGACATCGGAGTCCGGGTCGCCGTCGATGACTTCGGCACGGGATATAGCTCGCTCAGCTACCTGAAGGGGTTCCCGCTCAACACCCTCAAGATCGATACATCCTTTATCCGCTCTCTGCCCTCGAACGAGCACGATGCGACGATCGTCAGCGCAACGATTTCCCTGGCGCACAAGCTGCGGCTCAAAGTCGTTGCCGAAGGCGTGGAAAAACAGGATCAGCTAGATTTCTTGATGGCGCATCGGTGCGAGGAAGCACAGGGATATTTTTTCAGCCCGCCGCTTCCAGCCGACGAATTTAAGCAGTGGATGGATGATCCCGAGTCCCACAGCCGGATCGTGAAAACCGTCTCACACGCCCTGGCAACTATCTGACCGTACTACCGGGCCAACCTTAAGCCCGCGAAATTCGCCAAAAAGTTCCGTCTGCTTCGAGCGTTCCAGACACGGCCACGTCATACTCATATCAACGAGCCGATGAATTGGTCTTCATCGGCTCGTTGGCAAGCGCAAGTACGCGCCCGCAGCGTAGCGAGGATAGACACGCGGACAAACGTCCGCGCCAGGCGCCTCAGGGACTTGGCGCACTGCGACAAGGGCGAGGCAATGCATTGGCTCGACGCTATCACATGAACGAAACGTTAACCCCGATGCGCCAAGATACGTGGATTTCCATAGTGATCGAGATTTGTCATGCTTAACGGTATCGCATCAGCTCTGCGGACCACTTCCGCCTCACGACCACAAGAAAAGCTTGCCCAGTATCCGTTTCTGTATATCGCGCCGACGCAATCTTACGGGCTCGGTCTGTTCACGGCCCGGCCGCTCGCGTCCAGGGACATCGCGGTGCGCGTTCGAGATCCCAACTACTTACGCGAGTTGCGTTCTCACGCGGAGGCCCACGCGCTCGGCTTCCGGCACACCGATATCTTTCAGGTCGGCGAGGATAAGTTTCTGCTTCCTTTCGGCGGGCTCGATGATTTCACCAACCATAGCTGCGAACCCAACTGCGGGCTGCGCGTCTTTTCGGACGGGTTTGATATGGTTGCCCTTCGTGACATTGCCGTCCATGAGGAACTGACTTACGACTACTCGACCCACCAAGAGCACCCGGAAGAGGACATGCCCTGTCGCTGCGGCACGCCTTCATGCCGCGGTGTCATCCGTAGCTTCTCGACCTTGCCGGTCGCACTTCGCAAATACTATCTCGATCTCGGCGTCGTTGCAGCCTTCATCGCGAAAAGGGAAGCCACGGGACAGGCTGCGTTCTAGCCCGACCAGCCGATGTCACGCCGGAACATCATCGGCCTGCTCCATCAGTTCTTTCTCCGACCTGCGCTGGCTTTTGAGTTTGCCGCCATTGGCGCGCTGATTTCGGCGGCAATCATCATCCTGATCGCCGTTGGAAGCGCCAAACTCCTCGCCCACGAGGGCAGCGAAGCGTTGCCGGTTGTCTACGTGCTGCTCGCTGTTGTTTCGATTCCGCTCGCTTCGCTGATCTCGGCGGTCCTCGGACGATGGCAGACTTCGCCGATCTGCCGCGTCATGTGTGCGGTGTCCGTTCTGCTCGGCCTCGGGCTGCGCGCCGCAATAGAAACGTCGCTACCTGGAATTCCTCAAGCGATCTGCATCACCGCCTATGTGTTGGAGATCGTGTTCGATACGCTGTTCTGGCTTTCGGTTTCGGAATATTTCCCGACCCGAGAGCTCAAGCGTCATACGCCTTTCCTGACGGCGGCGTTTGGAATGGGCGGTGTCGTCGGCGGCCTTCTCGCAACCATTCTTTGCGATATCTTTCCTCTCGAAGAACTCCTGTTTCTGAATTCATTTCTTTTTCTGCTGTGCTTCCTTCAGTACGGCCGAATAAATCGCCGATATAAGCCGCTTGGCGACGAGGAGGATGACGAACAAGAGGTCGGACTCATGGAGACATTACGCTCCAACTTCCAAGCTTTTCGAGCATTTCCGATTACCGGAACAATTAGTGCCGGGATATTTATGATGTCCGCCCTTTTTTGCCTCCAGGATTACCTGGCCATGGTGATTTTTCAGGAAACGTATGCCGACGAGAACACGCTCGCCAGATTTATTGCGATGGCATTTGCCGGTTATCAGGTTTTGGAACTGCTGATGGTCGTCGTCGTCGGAGGCCTTGTTTTGGAACGGACAGGGCCTGTGATCCGCAATCTGATCTTTCCGGTAACGACCTTGGTAAGCCTCTCCGCATTGGCCCTTGGATGGAACCTTTTCTTCGCCGTTCTGGTCCATGTCAACGCGAACGCCATTTCCAACGCCATCTTCGAGCCGGTAAAGACCCTCAATTATGCAGCCGTTCCCTTTCGCGTTCTCGCGCCCGTGAGGATGATGGTGGAAGGGATCGTATATCCCATTGGTATCGCCGCCTCCGGTCTCGGCTTGTTGTGGCTGCAAAGCATGCTCGAACCAAGATCAATTCTTCTTGTAGCGATCGGCCTCGCGGTCTTGTTCGTATTCGTCTCCACCGTCGTCGGGACCTCCTTCCTGCCGAGCCTGATCTCCAGTTTACGGCTCCGGGCCATCCTCCCGGCGGATTACCTTCAATGCGGCCGCGAGCGCTGGTTTTCCCGCGCCGACATCAGGCAGCTCCTGTCACACGGGAGTCCCGAGGCTCGGAACTTCGGTCGCGACCTGGCGCTCGCACTGACGCCGGACTTGCTCGAGACCGGAGGTGTCTCGGCGTATGAATCCGGTAACCGCCGTCCGGAGGTGCTTGGGCTGTGGCATCGCGTCCGTCATCCGCTCATTGGTCCAGTGTCCCGATCGGATCCCCCGATTTCCTGGGACAGGGAAGGCACGGGCGAGAATCAAACCAGCCGTTCTTGCTACCCCGATCTGGTCGCCAGCGTCTCTTCGAGCACTGGCGCGGCACCAAGGACCGGCGCGTCAATAAGTACCGGCACGGCATTCCCATTCGACACGGCGGCCGATCGCGGTCCCGGGGTCCTCTCGGGCCCATTCAAGGCAGTCACCAGGCTTCAATGGCTGCACAGCCCTGGCTGGATCTCCAAGTACTCCTTCCTGCTCTCGCGGGGCCATCGACGTCAGATCGCTCGACGGCTGGTGCTCCTGGGGCGCAATCTCGAGTCAAGAGACAGCCGAGTGCGGCGGCGGGCGGCCCATATGCTCGGCGAGTTTGGGCGTCCGGCGATCAAGGTTGCCGCCCGCAGGTTGGACTCCAGAAAACCGGAAGTCGCCGAGGCGGCGATTCGAGTCCTTGGAACGATTGGCACTCCGCGCGCGAAGCGGGTCCTCCACGATCATATGTGCCCCGTGTACGCACGGGCGCAGCTGAACTTGAAAGCATTGTTCGTCCTTCGGAAGATGATGGAAAAGAGCGGGCAATCCTCTCCCGTCGCCCGCGCCCTGGAAATCTGGTTGATCGACAGCAACGAGTCCATCTTGCGCCGTGCCCTGGTCGTCAAGTCTGTGCTCGGCAGTCGCCGCGACATCAACCTGTTGAAGTGGCTGGCGCGCGCGCCAGAGCCACGCGTTCGCTCCAACGCCGTTGAAGCCCTCACCAACCTCCCCACCGGCGACTTCATCCGACCGCTGCTGCCTTTGCTGGAAACAGACTATGAGCTAGGCACGGACCGTTCAAGGGACCCCATGTCGCCACAACAGGGCCCATTCGATCCGGCCGTGACCTTGAGAAAGGCCGCCGAAGCGGATCCCTGGCTCAGGATCCTCACCGAACGACTTCTGCACGAAGAAGAAAACAACCACGGGGCAAAAAACAAGGCCCGTACAGGAGATGACGCCATGCTCGACCTGATCCTTTTCTTGAAATCAGTGCCGCTGTTTCGTGCCATGTCCCTCAAGGATGTCGCCCGGGTCGCGAACACCGCGAAGCCGGCCACCTACGCGTCCGGTGCAACAATCGTGAAAGCGGGCGAACGGGTGACCAACATCCTGGTGTTGCGCAGCGGTATCGTCGAGCTCTGTGTTGCCGGCGTCGTCGTCGAGGTGCTGCACCGTGGCCATACATTTGGAGAAACCGCAATCCTCGGCAATCCACATTCACCCAATCTGGCGCGCTCGGCGATTGCCGCGGAGCTTCTTTGGTTGCCCGTCAGCATTGTCGGCGACCTGATCGTCGAATATCCCGATGCGCTCAACCCCCTAGCCGCCGACTTGGCGAGGCGCATCAGCGCCCTGCATAACGATTTGGCCGAATCCCGACGGCGTGCCAGCGTGCGCGGACCACGGCATACCGGAGCCGGAGACGCTCTATTGACCCGATGATCCGCGGTTTGATCGTGGGTCCGCAAGCGAAGAATCGCGCCGGATCTGCGCAAACTGTTAAATTGCCCCCTTGAGCGCCGGTTCGGGTGTGCCCTTGGCAGACGCGCTATGATACGGAGCGGCCCGCCCAAGCCGCCCTCGATCTTCATCGGAAGCGCGGTGATCGTGGTACCGGTCGGCGGCAGCTCCGACATGTCGGCAACATTCTCGCAAGCCGGAATATTCCTAGATCACGTCAGGATTGATGGCAATCCTATCCGGCATGATTGAAGAAGTTTTGGCATTCACGGGAGGAGAATTCGTCGAGTGAGTCGGCGATGGCGGCCCAGAGGTCTTCGACGGATCGTGCGGCGGCTTTGCGGAGCAAGGCCTTGAGTTTGGAGAACGCCAACTCGATGGGGTTGAGGTCTGGGGAATAGGGCGGCAAGTAGAGCAGGAAGGTGCCTGCTTCCTTGATCGCCTTGCGCACGCCGTCGACCTTATGGCTGGGGAGATTGTCCATCACGACGATGTCGCCGGGGATCAAACTGGGAGCAAGCACCTGTTCCACATAGGCCTTGAAGACGGCGCCGTTCATCGCTCCATCCAGGACCATGGGAGCGGTAAGGTCGGTTGTCCGCAGGCCGGCGGCGAACGTGGTGGTTTTCCAATGCCCCCAAGGGATGGAGGCATGCAGCCGCTGGCTTTTCAGGCTGCGTCCTCTGAGCCGGGCCATGTTCGTTTTGGTTCCCTTGATCCCCTCCGGAAGGGCGCCCGACACCAGCTTCCCGGGCGAGGTCCAGCATCGTGCGACCTTGGGCTTCAAGCATCATCTCCCGATAGAGATGCGCCTGGGCGAGGAGCCGTAGCATGCTGCGGTCCGGCGTTCCCCGAGGCCCGCCGCCCGCGCCGTCGATCAGCAACTTGGTTTCCATGCCTGTTCGCTTCAACCTGGCTGGGATGGCCAGATCGAGCGTTGGCTCGACGTCTGATGCCTGGTCGGTCAGCATGGGCTCGCCCTTGGGATCCACGACTTCCGGAATCCTGCCCGGCCGCACCTGGATCTTCACCCACTCGCGCTGGACCTCGACCCGTGCGACGAGGCTCTGGAGGGCTTGCCGCTTCTCCGGCGGTCGCAGGTTCGGCCAGCACTTGGCTGATCCGCCGCCTGTTTAACGACCGATCGCCGCTCAGTTCACGTCCCAAGTGCATTCACGCCGTCTCAACCATCCTCTACAGCGAGCATGTGCATGAGGGAGCCGTTCACCAGTGCGGATTTGGGCTCCACAAGTGACTGGGTTCATGCATTTCGTCGTTTGTTTCGCAGTCGATCACCTCCAGCCAATCCTTTGAGTCCAGCATTCAAGCCGCGCGCCAGAGCGAGTCGCGGACCAACGCGTCGGCAACGGCATCCACGGCCTCGCGGGTGATTTGGACGATCTCGTCGACGTCCGACGGCGTCGCGATCAACGGCGGGGCGAAACCGAGGATTTCGCCGTGCGGCATGGCGCGGGCGATCAAGCCCCTTTCGTTGCAGGCGGCCGAAACCTTGGCGCCGACCTTCAGGGACGGATCGAAGCGCTCCTTCCTCTCCTTGTCGACAACGAATTCGAGGGCGGCCATAAGACCCTCGCCACGCACCTCGCCCACCAGCGGATGGTCGTCGAAGGCTTCGTGGAGCTGGGACTGGAAGTAGGCGCCGGTCACGCGCGCGTTCTCCACCAGGTTTTCGCGGGCGATGATGTCGAGGTTGCAGAGCGCCGCCGCCGCGCCCAAAGGGTGGGCGGAATAGGTCCAGCCGTGACCGATCGGGCCCATCCTGGCCGTCCCCTCTTCCAGCACCTGCCACACCTTGTCGCCGACGATGACCCCGGAGAGCGGCTGATAGGCGCTGGTGAGGCCTTTGGCGACGGTCATGAGATCCGGCTTGATCCCGTAGTGCAAGCAGCCGAAATCGGAACCCAGCCGACCGAAGCCGGTGACCACCTCGTCGGCGATGAGCAGCACGTCGTAACGGGCGAGGACTTGCTGGATCTCGTCCCAGTAACCGGCCGGCGGCGGGATGATGCCGCCGGTGCCCATTACCGGTTCGCCGATGAACGCGGCGACCGTTTCCGGTCCCTCCGCCAGGATCATTTTCTCCAGTTCTCCGGCGCACCAGCGCGAGAAGGCGCTGTCGTCCATTCCCGGCTCGGCGTGCCAGTAGGCATGCGGGGTGACGGTGTGCAGGATTCGATCCACCGGCAGGTCGAACGCCTCGTGGAACACCGGCAAACCGCGTCAGGCTGCCGGTCACGATGCCCGAGCCGTGGTAGCCGCGCCACCGCGAGATGATCTTCTTCTTCTGCGGTCGGCCGAGGATGTTGTTGTAGTACCAGACGAGCTTGACCTGGGTCTCGTTGGCGTCCGAGCCGGACATCCCGTAGTAGACCTTGCTCATGCCGTCGGGCGCCATCTCGATCAGGCGTTCGGAAAGGCGGATCACCGGCTCGTTGGAGTGACCGACATAGGCGTGGTAGTAGGCGAGCTTCTTGGCCTGCTCGTAGATCGCCTCCGCCATCTCCGGCCGTCCGTAACCAATGTTGACGCAGTACAGTCCGGCAAAGCCGTCGATCAACGTAACGCCGTTGTGGTCGGTGATGCGGATTCCCTTGCCGCCATCGATGATCCTCGGGCCACCGCTCGTGCCGTGGGCATGGTCGCGAAGGTGGGTCGACGGATGGAAGACCGTCCGGCGGTCGATCTCCTCCAGGGAAAGGTTGTGGAATCTCTCAGATGCCATCGGACTATCCTTTCGTGTTCTCGAAGTCTCAGCGATCGATGCCGCCGAGGCAAACGTATTTCAGCTCGGTGTATTCGTCCATGCCGTAGCGCGAGCCTTCGCGTCCCAGCCCGGACTGCTTGACGCCGCCGAAGGGAATGGGCGCTCCGGTCATCTTCGCACAGTTGACCGCGACCATGCCGTATTCGAGGGCGTCGGACAGGCGGCAGATGCGCCCCATGTCGCGGGCGAACACGTAGGCCGCGAGGCCGTACTCGGTGTCGTTGGCGAGGGCGATGACCTCGTCCTCGCTTTCATAGGGCAGGATCGCCGCGACAGGCGCGAACGTCTCCTCGCGGAAGATCTTCATCTCGGGCGTGACGTCGGCAAGCACGGTCGGCTCGAAGAACAGGCCGCCCAGCGCATGGGGCCCGCCGCCGGCGAGCAGGCGCGCGCCCTTGAGGACCGCGTCCGCCACGTGCTCGCCGGCCTTGGCGACGGCCTTGGCGTTGATCAGCGGGCCCTGGTCGATGCCGGGTTGCAGCCCCGGCCCGACCCTCAGCCCGGTGACGGCGGCGGTGAATCGTTCGACGAAATCGTCGTAGAGATCCCGGTGAACGAAGATCCGGTTGGCCGCGAGGCAGTCCTGGCCGGTGGTCTGGAACTTGGCGGCGACGGCGCCTTCCACGGCCGCTTCGAGGTCGGCGTCCTCGCAGACGATCAAGGGGGCATGGCCGCCCAGCTCCATCGACATCTTCTTGACGGTACCGGCGCCCTGGGCGAGCAGGAGCCGCCCCACCTCGGTGGAGCCGGTGAACGAGACGGCGCGCACGACCGGGTTGGTGCAGAGTTCGCCGACCACCTCGGACGCCTTGCCGGTCACCACCGAGAACACGCCCGCCGGCACGCCGGCACGATCGGCGAGCTCGGCCAGCGCCAACGCCGAGTAGGGCGTTTCGGAGGCCGGCCTGACCACCATGGTGCAGCCGGCGGCGAGGGCGGCGCCGGCCTTGCGGGTGATCATCGCCGACGGAAAGTTCCACGGTGTCACCGCCGCCGTCACCCCGATCGGCTCGCGGCTGACGAGCAGCTTGCGGCCGGCGAGATGGCTCGGAATGGTCTCGCCGTACAGACGCTTTCCCTCCTCGGCGAACCAGTCGAGGAAGCTCGCGGCGTAGTCGATCTCGCCCCGGCTCTCGGCCAGCGGCTTGCCCTGTTCGCAGGTCATCAACACGGCGAGGTCGTCCCTGTTCTCGCGCATCAGGTCCGCCCAGCGGCGGAGGATATCGCCCCGTTCGGCCGGCAGTAGCCGGCGCCAACCTGCAAAGGCCGCTGCCGCCGCGGCGATGGCGGTGCGGGTCTCCGCCGCGCCCAGATTGGGCACCGTTCCCAGCACCCGGCCCGATGCCGGGTCCGTCACCTCGATCGTCCGGCCGTCCTCGGCATCGCACCAGCGGCCATCGATGAAGGCACGCTCGGAAAACAGCGATGGTTCCTCCAGGCGGCTCGCCAGAAAGCCCCGATCGATCGTCGAAATCCTGACCATGCTGTTCATGCCGCCAATTCCTTCTCCACGAGGTTGATCGGGCAGGGTTCCTCGCCGAGCGCCCTCGCCACCGCGGGGTGGGCGAGCCGGCCGTCGACGACGTTCAGTCCGTTCAGAAGATGCGGATCGTCGGCCATCGCCCGTCGCCATCCTTTGTCCGCCAGCGCCGTGACGAAGGGCAGGATGGCATAGTTCAAGGCAAAGGCCGATGTGCGCGGCACCGCGCCCGGCATGTTGGTCACGCAGTAGTGGATGACCCCATCGACCTCGAACGTCGGATCGGCGTGGGTGGTCGGGCGGCTCGTCTCGAAACAGCCGCCCTGGTCGATCGAGACGTCGACCATCACCGAGCCCGGCCGCATCGCCGCGACCAGATCCCGATCGACCAGTTTCGGGGCGGCCGCGCCCGGCAACAGCACCGTACCGATGACCAGGTCGGCGGCGGTGACGAACTTCTCCACGGCGTCGGCGGTGGAGTAGGCCGTCGTCACCCGGCTGCCGAACTGCCGTTTCAGATCGCGCAGACGGTCGAGGGACTTGTCGAGAACGGTGACGCGGGCGCCGAGGCCGACGGCCATCTCGGCTGCACTGGTGCCGGCGACGCCGCCGCCGAGAATCAGAACCTGTGCCGCCTCGACGCCGGTGACCGAACCGAGGAGCAGACCCCTGCCGCCGTGGGCTTTCTCGAGGTGGTGGGCGCCGACCTGCACCGACATCTTGCCGGCGACCTCGCTCATCGGCGCCAGAAGAGGAAGGCCGCCGGCAGCCGAGGTGACCGTCTCGTAGGCGACAGCGACGCAGCCGGAGCGCTTGAGCGCGGCGGCCTGGTCGGGATCGGGTGCGAGGTGAAGGTAGGTGAACAAAACCTGGTTGGCGCGCAGTGATGCGCATTCGCGAGCCTGAGGCTCCTTAACCTTGACGATCATGTCGGCGGCAACGAAGACCTCTTCGGCGGTGTCGACCACCTGCGCGCCGGCGATGCGATAGTCGTCGTCGGTCACGTCGATGCCCAGGGCGGCGCCACTTTCGACCAGCACACGGTGGCCACGGGCGACGAGCTCGCGCACGCTGGCCGGAACCAGTCCGACCCGGAACTCCTGGGGTTTGATCTCCTTGGGAACACCGATAAGCATCCAATTTCTCCCTTGCTCCGCGGTTTCGCGAAAGTCTCTGTTACCTGAGAGACTAGCGAAGATGCTCCCGAGGGTGCATTCGAATCGGGGCGAACAAACCGAAGGTCCGACCGCCATGGCGCCCGCTTCGCCGAAGAAAATTCGGCCGGGCCGGTCAATCCGACCGGGCGTCGAGCAAGGTGTGGATGGGATAGCCGTGACGGCGCTTGACGAGCTTGGTCACGAAGTAGGTGAAATACTTGGCGATGCCGATGTCGGCCCCGAGCAGCCGGTCCATGATCGTCTGATAATGCTCGATGTCGATGGCGACGACTTTCATGACGTAGTCGATGCCGCCACCGATGGAATAGACCTCCATCACCTCCGGGACGCCGGCGATCGCCTGTTCGAAGCGGCTGAAATCGCTGGTTTCGTGCCTGCCGAGGGTGATCTCGACCAGAGCGGTTATCGTATGGACGATGCGGTTGAGGTCGATGTCGGCATGGTAGCCCTTGATGTAGCCCGCCTCCTCGAGACGGCGCAGGCGTTCAAAGCAGGCGCTCGGCGACAGATGAACACGCTCCGCCAGCCGCTGCTTGGTCATGCGTCCGTCTTCCTGCAGGGTGGCGAGGATCTTGAGGTCGAGGGCGTCGCACTTCATCGCCGTCGGCACCGATGACGCCGCTTATGCCGGGATTTCGGGACCGCTCGGCGGAATGTCGGTGGCGATCACCGCCAGGCAGTCGCCTCGCTGGATTAGTCCCGGTGCATGGCGGCAGAAGACGAGACCACTCTTCTTCGCGAAGTATTCAGCCGGGGTGCGCTCGATGTCTTCGTAGTCGTAGATGCGAGCCAGCAATTGACCCTCCGCCACCTCGTCGGCGAGATCGACCGTCATCTCCAGGATGCCGGCGTGGGCGACAATGGTGTAGCAGTCGGGATCCGGCGTCTCCATGAGCCGGGTCGCCGGCAGGCCGCACTTTTCGGGATCGACGCGACCATCCGCGATCAAGCCGAAGTGCGAAAGAAGGTTGCGCACACCCCGTTCGGCGATGCCGACGGAGAACGCCGACGACGTTCCGATTCCGCCGAGTTCGGTCGAGAGAAATACCTTGCCCGTCTCCTCGACGGCCGTATCGAGCATGCCTTGGGTGTCGAGCTCGCGGAGGACCATGCCGAGGGGCGCGCCGAAGCTCTTGAGCGCCGCGAACGTCCGATCCATGAGATCCGGATCCTCGAGATAGTGCATGACGACGCTGGGAACATAGTTCAGCGTCTTGCCGCCCGAATGCAGGTCGACGACCACGTCCGCGAGCGTCACCAGCTCGCGGTAAACGAAGTCGGCGACGACTTCGGTGATGGTTCCGTCCCGGTTGCCCGGAAAAACGCGGTTCATGTTGCGGCCGTCGATGGGCGAGAGCCGCGTCGCGCTCCGCACCGCCGGCAGGTTGAGCGCAGGGATTACGATGACGCGTCCGGCGATATCGGCCGCGCGCAGACCGCGCGCCAGCTTGAGCAGCGCGATGGGGCCTTCGTACTCGTCGCCGTGCGAGCCGCCGGTGAACAGCACCGTCGGGCCACGCCCATTCTTCACGCAGACGATCGGAATCTGGACGGAACCCCAGGCGCTGTCGTTGCGGGAATGGGGAACCGTCATGAAACCGACGCTGCGGCCGTCCTCGTCGAAATCGATGGTGCAGGATACCCGGCTCGGCTTGCCCTCGCTCTGGGCCCTGAAGGCCGCATCCACCACCGTTGGCGAGCTCGCAGGATCGATCATCTCACCCTCGGATCGTCTCCACAGTCTTCGCGGGGCAGCAAGCCCGGGCCCCTCCACAATCGGTTCGCCCGAGACGGATCCCAGGTCCCGCCTCGGGCGATTGCGATGGAACGCGGCTCGGTCACCGCGCGCACTAGTTGGTCTGGGCCTTCTCGGCCGCCTTGATCTCGGACTCCAGCTGGTCAAGAATCTTCTGGCCGCTGGGTCCGACCATCTCGACGAACTTTTTGCGGGCCTCCATGCTCGCCTTCTTGAAGGCCGCGCGCTCGTCGTCGGTGAGATGGATCATTTTCAACTCCGGCTTGGCCTTCTTGATGATTTCCAGGCGTTCTTCGTTGTAGCGCTGCTGAACCTTGAAGATGTAGTCGTTGAGCTCGGCAATGACGGAATCGAGCAAGGCCCGCTGGTCGTCGCTGAGATCGGCGTACCAGTCGGCATTGGTCACGACCGTGGTCGTGAACTGCTGCTGGCCGGCCCAGATCATGTAGTCGGAGACCTCGTAGAACTTCATCTCCTCGATGGCGAAGATGGGATTGACTTGCCCGTCGATCGCCTTCAACTGCAGACCACCATATACCTCTCCGTAGGGCATCGGCGTCGGGCTGGCGCCGAACGACTCGTAAGCCGCCACCAGCATCGGCGAGACCATTGTCCGCATCTTGAACCCTTCGAAATCCGCCGGCGAACGAATCTCCTTGTTGGTGGTCCAGACCATCTCGCCCTCCGGGTACATGGTGAGCAGCTTCAAGCCCTTTTTCTCGAAGTCCTTGCCCAGCTCTCCGTAGATCGTGGGGCTCTTGGTGAGGACGATCTTGTTGGCTTCGTTGTTCTGCGACAGGAGATAGGGCACGGAGAAGACCTGGATCTCCGAAACCATCGTGCCCAGGTGACCCGGGTGAGGCATTGGCGAACTGGATGGCACCCTGGGTTACCAGTTCCGTCAGATCAGCCGAAGTGCCGAGCGTCCCGTAGGGATAGACGGTCACGGTGATGTCGCCGCCCGACTTCTCTTCCACCAGGCGCTTGAATTCCTGCGCGTAGGCGTCCTGAACGCTTCCGGCAATCTCTTCGATGGCAAATTTCCATTCGTCGGCTTTTGCCGGACCAATTGCGGCGGCCAAGCCAATCGCAGCCGCGGCGGCGGCGCCAAGCCACGTCCGAAAAACCCTCGTTCTCATGTCCTTGTCTCCCACGTAGTTAACATAAACTGCCCCCTCGCAACGATCCTTCGCTAATGCGAGACCAAACCCGGCAACGCAGCGGCTTCCGAACCCACCTCGCTTTCAGCAATCCGATCAGCCTATATTGCATCGGAAAAAGGATCAATATAACAATTGATCCATGACAAGTTGGTTGCCCCAACCCGACCAGGCCATCCGCCCACGCTATCTGGCGCTGGCTAACGCGATCGCGGAAGACATCGAGGCGGGTAAGCTGCCGTTCGGGGCCCGGCTTCCGACTCATCGGCAGTTGGCGCATCGTCTGGGCATCAGCATTCATACCGTCAGCAATGCCTATGGGGAACTCGAGCGTCGCGGCCACGTGGTTGGCCACGTTGGCCGTGGCACCTACGTTGCCTCTTCCTTTCGTCCGGACGTGGATGAAACCGGATTCATCCTCGCACGGCGCGAGTCGCAACTGGTCGACATGTCGATCTTACGCCCGGCGATCGGTCCCATTCATACCGAACGCATACGGGAAGCGTTGAGCCGAATGGCTGGCGATCAGGAATTTTCGTCGCTTTTGGCCTGTCGACCCATCCCTGGGCTCGATCATCACCGCGTGGCGGGGGCCACTTGGCTCAACGCGTATGGCCACGCCGTCCGACCGGAACAGGTGATGCTCGTCAACGGCTGCGCCCACGGATTGCTCGTGGCCTTGGCGACCGTGACCAAACCAGGCGACATCGTCGCCACGGAGGCGCTAACCGATCATGGCCTCATCGCGCTCGCAAGCGTTCTGCGATTCCGCCTGCAGGGTATCGAGTACGACCAGCAAGGCTTGGTTCCCGACGCTTTCGAACGCACCTGCAGCGCCAACGACGTCAAGGTCCTGGTGGTCACGCCGAATTACTCCAATCCCACCGGAACGATTCTCCCGGAGGAGCGCCGGCGCCAAATCGCCGAAATCGCCAAGCGACACGACGTCACCATCATCGAGGATGACGTCTTTTTGCCGTTGTCGCCGAGACCGATCCCGCCAATCTCCGTGTTCGATCGTGAGCGCGCCATCTATTTGACCAGTCTCACGAAAACGCTGATTTCGGGCCTGCGGGTCGGGTACCTGGTCGCACCGGAGGCGATGATGCCGAGACTGGAGACACGACTTCGCGCCAGTTCGTGGATGGCCACACCCCTGGTTGCCGAGATCGCGGCAAGATGGATCGAAGACGGCACGGCGAAGGAGCTGGTCGATTGGCAGCGAAGCGAGCTCAAGGAACGCCTCGACATCCTCAATCGTCATCTCGCCGGACACCGCTACCAGGCTCAGCCGAGCACGCCTCATGTGTTCCTCGACCTTCCTTCGAGTTGGCGTCCCGCCAATTTCGCCACCCATGCCCGATTCGAGCGGGTCGCTGTAACGCCCGCCGAACCTTTCGTCGTCGGAGATTTCCCAGAACCGCAAGCCATCCGCATCACCCTCGGTGCCGCAGTTTCCCGACGCCAGCTGGATGTCGGTCTCAAGCATCTTGTCGCGTTGTTGTCTCAGGAGCCGGAGCCCACCTACATCAGCCTGTGAACGATGGACTCGATTGTTCCAGTTCAATTTGGGAATTGACATGTTTTGATTGCTCAATAACCATGGCGTGTCGGGGAGGACGAGGCGACCTTGCGATCGGCCGGGAGAGAGATAGACCCATGAGCGAACGAACAAGCGGGATCGTCCGCACGCTTGCCTGGGTGGACATGGTTATCGCCAAGTTCGAGGTTTTCGTTCTCGCCTATGGCGTCCTGCTGATGGCCGCCAACTCGATCGCCAACGTTGCCGGACGTTTTTTCTTATCGCAAAGCATTTATTTCTCCGAGGAGCTCAATCAGTTCCTCATCGTGCTGATCACGTTCGTCGGGCTCGGCTATGCCGCTCGTAAGGGGCGGCACATCCGCATGTCGGCCGTGTACGACCAACTCAGCGACCGCAATCGCAAGATTCTGATGGTCATCATCGCGACGGTGACGTCGGCGATCATGTTCGTTCTCGCGTACTATGCCTTCGTATACGTTTCGCGGGTGGCGCGGCTCGGCAAGGTGACGCCGTCGCTGCAGCTCCCACTTTATCTCACCTACGTCTGGGTTCCGATCGGGTTCTTCATAACCGGCCTCCAGTACGCCCTCACGGTGGTCAGCAACCTCCGGCACCCGGATATCTATCTTTCCTACGAGGAAATCAACTCCTACGACGAGAGCCATCAGCAGCCCGCCGAAGACAACGGCGGCGGCACCGCCGCGCCGGGCGGCGGAGGATGAGACAGATGGCCGCGGATCCGAAGGGACTGGCAGCATGACCGAAGCGCTCGTCGGCACCATGATCGTGCTCCTGCTCCTGGGTTTTCCGATGATGATCCCGCTGATCGCCGCGACGATGGTCGGCTTCTTCGTCTTTTTCAGCGGCATGAAGCCGGAAATCATCATCCAGCAAATGATCGGCGGCGTGAAACCGGTGGCCCTGATCGCCGTGCCGATGTTCATCTTCGCCGCCGACATCGTCACCAAGGGCCACGCGGCCGAACGCCTGCTCGACCTTGTCATGCGCTTCGTCGGGCACGTCAAAGGCGGACTCGCCATAACCACGGCCGCCACCTGCACGATTTTCGGCGCGGTATCGGGGTCTACCCAGGCCACCGTGGTGGCTATCGGCAGCCCGCTGCGCCCGAAGCTGCTCGAGGCGGGCTATAAAGACTTTTTCACCATTGCACTCATCATCAACTCCAGCGACATCGCCTTCCTGATCCCACCCAGCATCGGCATGATCATCTACGGGGTCATCTCGGGAACCTCGATTGCTGAACTGTTCATCGCCGGGATCGGACCGGGGCTCCTCATCCTGGTGATGTTCTCGGTCTATTCGGTGCTGTTCGCCGTCGTCAATCATATCCCGACCGTGCCGAAAGCCACGTGGTCGGAGCGGCTGACGGCCATGCGAAGGGCCATTTGGCCACTCGGTTTTCCCGTTATCATCATCGGCGGCATCTACGGCGGTATTTTCAGCCCGACGGAGGCGGCCTCGGTCAGCGTCGCCTATGCGCTCATCCTCGAGGTGTTCATTTTCAAGGCGGTGAAGATCCGGGAAATCCCCGAGATCGCCATGTCCACCGGGCTGATCACCGCCGTGGTCTTCATCCTGGTGGGGGCCGGTGCGGCCTTCTCCTGGACCATCTCGTTCGCCCAGATCCCTCAGCACATCCTGGGCGCCCTCGGTCTCAACGAAGCCGGACCGATCATGGTGCTCGTCGCCATTTCCATCGCCTTTTTCGTCGGCTGCATGTTCGTCGACCCCATCGTGGTGATCCTCGTCCTGGTGCCGATTTTCGCCCCCATCGTCGATAACGTCGGGCTCGATCCGGTGCTCGTCGGCACCATCATCACGCTGCAGGTGGCGATCGGCTCGGCGACGCCGCCCTTCGGCTGCGACATCTTCACCGCGATCGCCATCTTCAGGCGTCCCTATTTCGACGTCATTCGGGGCTCGCCGCCATTCATCATCATGCTGCTCTTGGCGTCGGCGTTGCTGATCGTGTTCCCGGGCATCGCGTTGTTCCTGCGCGATCTGGCATTTCGATAGGGAAGCCCGGCGGCAGATGGAAGTGATCGTAGCGAATTGGAATAGGGACCATGTTCGATAAAATCCTTGTCGCCGTTGACGGTTCGTTACACGCGGCCAAGGCCGTGGACGCCGCGATCGAGATCGCCCGCAAATTCGATGCGACGCTGGTGTTCCTGTCCGTCTACAAGCACTACAGCCGGCTGGAAAGCACCCATTCCCTGGTGCAGGGGCGGGAGGTGCCCGAGTTCGCCGGACGAAACGCTGGGCGCCCTCGCCAAGGAGACGGCCGAACGGGCCGCGGCCTATGCGAGGGAGCATGGCGTCGCGCGCGTCAAGGCGGTCTCCAAACGCGGCCCGGTCGCTCGGACGATCGTCGAATTCGTCGAGGAACAGAAGATCGATACCGTCGTGATGGGACGGCGTGGTCTTGGCGACATCGAGGGCCTGCTGCTGGGTAGCGTGTCGCACAAGGTGTGCAGCCTCGCGGAATGTACCTGTGTCACCGTCAAGTAGAGGATGCGCGACGATGAGCGGCCAGAATCCATTCACCGCCTTCCGGTTCGTGGGCCGATGGCGGGGACGCGCGGCCTCGATCTTGCTGGCTGGCATCGTCGCGGTCACGGCACTCCCGGTCGGTGCACAATCGACCCTCGAAAGGATCGAGGCTGAAGGCGAGGTCACCGTCGCCATCGCCGATGAGGCGCCGTACGGTTACCGGGACGAAAGCGGCCGAGTCACCGGAGAAGCTCCCGAGATCGCGCGCATGGTGCTGCGGGAAATCAACCCCGCCGTCGACATCTCGTTCGTTTCGACCGACTTCGGCCAACTGATTCCCGGCCTCGAGAACCGGGAAATCGACATCGCCGCCGCCGGCATGTTCATCACGCCGTCTCGATGCGCCGAGGTCGCGTTCTCGAACCCGACGTACGTCGTCGGCGAAGCCTTCGCGGTCAAGCAGGGCAACCCCAAAAACATCACCGACTACATTTCGATCTCCGAAAATCCGGATGCCAGGGTCGGTCTCGTCGCCGGCACCGTCGAGTACAATTACGCGCTTGTCGCGGGCATTCCGGCGGATCGGGCGCCTCTTTATCGCAACTTCGCGAAAGCCATCGAGGCGCTGAAGGCGGGGAAGGTGGATGCGGTCGGCCTGACGTCTCTGACCGCTCGGGATATCGTCGCCAAGGAGCCCTCGCTGGAATCGACGGCGCAATTCTATCCCGAGATCGACGGCTCAGTCGTCAAGGGATACGGCGGCTTTGCCTTTCGCAAGGAGGACCAGCACCTCGTCGAGGCGTTTAACGAGAGGCTCGCCGCGTTCATCGGCTCCCCAGAACACTTGGACCTCGTCGAGGCGTTCGGCTTTCGGCGCGATATGCTGCCGGACAAGACGGCGGCCGAGCTGTGTAAAGGTTGAGGCGAGATGGTGCCGCTTACCGGTACCGAACCCGCCGTGCGCTCGATCCGCATGGATCCGACCCTGGCCGACGAGCCGGGCGCGGCCGTTCGTATCGGTCTCGTCGTCCTAGCCACCGACCACACCAGCGAGCGGGATTTTCGGCGGATGCTGCCGTCCACGATGGACGTGCTGGTGAGCCGCGTCCCCTGCCGCACCGTCACCACGGTCGAAGCGCTCGGCGAAATGGCGAGCGATCTGACCCGCGCCGCCGACCTCTTGCTGCCTGGAACCACCCTGCACGCCGTTGCCTTCGCCTGCACCACCGGGGCCATCGTCATCGGCGAGGCGGAAGTGGCGCGGCGGATCGGGCTGGTTCGGCCGGGCGTGCCGGTGACGACGCCGATCCGCGCGGCATTGGAAGCGTTCCGGATATTGGGGCTTCGGCGGCTTGGCGTCGTCCTGCCGTACGTGGAGGCGGTGAATGCTCGTGTCGTCGCACGGCTGGAAGCCGACGGTCTGGAGGTCGAATCCGTGGTCAGCTTCGAGCAAGAAACCGACCGCGACATGGCGCGGGTGACGCCGGAGGCCATCGTCGAAGCCGGCCTGCGGGCGAACCGGCCGGATGCGGATGGGGTGTTCGTTTCGTGCACGGCGTTGCGCGCCGCCGAGGCGGCCGAACGCCTGGAGCGGCGCCTCGGCAAGCCGGTCGTGACCAGCAACCAGGCCCTGTGCTGGCACCTCATGCGCCTCACCGGCATCGAGGCCAGAATCGCCGGATATGGCGCCCTCCTCGCGGGGCACTGAGCGGTGCCCGATTACGGCATCTCCCTCGAAGACGTCCAGGCGGCGAGGACGGCGCTCAGCGGTCGCGTCGTCCGCACGCCGGTGATTCCGGCCGCTTCGCTTTCGAATGGAGATCGGCGGTCGGTCCATCTCAAGCTCGAAACCCTGCAGCCGACGGGGGCGTTCAAGCTGCGCGGATCCACCAACAAGCTGCTGACCCTGAACGAGACGGAGAGGAGGCGGGGCGTCGTCACCATGTCGACGGGCAACCACGGACTGGGGGTCGCCTTCGCGGCCCGTTCGCTCGGCGTGTGCGCCGTCGTCTGCATGTCGAAACTGGTGCCGGAGAACAAGATCGAGGCGATTCGCGCCGCCGGTGCCGAAGTCCGCATCGTCGGCGACAGCCAGGACGAGGCCGAGACGGAAGCCGCGCGCCTGGTCGAGGAGGAGCACATGACCTTCGTCCATCCGTTCGACGATCCCGCGGTGCTCGCCGGCCAGGGGACGATCGGCCTCGAGCTCCTGGAGGACCTGCCTGCGGTGGACAGTGTCGTCGTGCCGCTGTCCGGCGGCGGCTTGATCGGCGGCATCGCGTTCGCCATCAAGTCGATGGCTCCGGCGGTACGCATCATCGGTGTTTCCATGGAGCGCGGCGCCGCGATGATCGAAAGCCTCCAGGCCGGTCATCCGGTCCCGGTGAAGGAGGAGCAATCGCTTGCCGACAGCCTCGGCGGCGGAATCGGTCTCGACAATCGATACACCTTTCCGATCGTTCGCGACCTGGTCGACGAACTCGTCCTCGTCAGCGAGGACCGCATCGCCGAAGCGATGGCCCATCTCTACTGGCGCGAAAGGCTCGTCAGCGAGGGCGGCGCTGCGATCGGGGTGGCCGTTTTGCTGCACGATCTGGCGCGAACGCTCGGCCGCACCGTCGCCGTGATCATCAGCGGCCAGAACGTGGACATGGATGCCTTCACCGAGATCGTCCTCGATCACCGGCCGGCTCGAATGGATTTATCGGGGACCGGGCACTGATGGCAACCGTCACCATTCTGACCGAAAACGAGCTTCGCCGCTGCGTCGGCCTCGACCTGAACACCGTCGAAGTCGTCCAGGACGCGTTCACGGCACTGGCCGCAGGCAACGTGGCAATGCCGCCGATCCTCAGGCTCGACGTCCCCGACCACAACGGCGAGGTCGACGTCAAGACCGCCTACGTCCCCGGTCTCGCCGGCTTCGCCATCAAGATCAGCCCCGGCTTCTTCGACAATCCCAAGTTGGGACTGCCCAGCGTCAATGGCCTGATGGTGGTGCTGGGCGCCACCACCGGCATCGTCGAGGCGGTGCTGCTCGACAACGGCTACCTCACCGACGTCCGCACCGCCGCCGCCGGAGCGGTCGCCGGCCTGCATCTCGCCAGGACCGACTCGTCGACCGTCGGCGTCATCGGCGCCGGTATCCAGGCCCGCCTGCAGGTCGAGGCGTTGAAGCTGGTGCGCGACTTTCGCCGTGTCTTCGTCTGGGCGCGCGATGCCGTCAAGGCGCGGGCCTACGCTGAGGAGATGGAACGGCGGCTCGGCATCGAGGTTACGGCGGTGGCCACCGCCGAGGCGGCGGTCATCGAAAGCGACATCGTCGTCACGACGACGCCGGCGCGTTCGCCGATCGTGCGGGCGGACTGGTTGCATCCGGGCCTGCATGTCACCGCCATGGGCTCCGATGCGGAGGACAAGAACGAACTGCACCCAGCGGTGCTCGCCGAGGCCGACCTGTTCGTCTGCGACCGCCGCGCGCAGAGCCTTCGCCTGGGCGAGCTGCACCATGCGGTCGAAGCCGGCGTCCTCGGCCCGAACGTGGCCGTGACCGAGCTCGGGGACATCACGAGCGGCGCCAAGCCGGGGCGTACCGACGACGCGCAGGTCACCGTTTGCGATCTGACCGGCACCGGCGTCCAGGATACCGCCATCGCCCTTCAGGCGCTCGGCGCGGCGAGGGAGCGGAACCTCGGGCACACCCTAGAGACGGGAGCATGATCGGCCATGGAAACCATTCGCCAGCAAGTCGAGGACAAGATCGCCGAACCGGCGCCGCAACCCTACCGGGCCTATCCCCTCGCCTTCGACGTCGCCGAATACGAGGGCCGCGTCCGCAAGACCAAGGAGGCGATGGCCCGCCACGGCATCGAGGTGCTGCTCTGCGTCAACCCCTCCAACATGTGCTACCTGACCGGTTACGACAGCTGGTCGTTCTATGTCCATCAACTGGTCATCGTCGCCCTCGACGAACGGCAGCCGATCTGGATCGGCCGCGGCATGGACGCCAACGGCGCCAAGATCACCACGTATCTGGAGGACGGCAACATCCTGTTCTATCCGGACGAGTACGTGCAGTCGACGACGAAGCATCCGATGCAGTTCGTCGCCGCGTTCGTCAAGGAGAAGGGATGGGCACGGCGAACCTTCGGCCTGGAGATGGACTCCTACTACTTCACTGCCGCCGCTTACCACACCCTCAAGACCAGCCTGCGCAACGCCAGCTTCAAGGACAGCTACAGCCTGGTGAACTGGGTTCGAGTAATCAAGTCGTCGCAGGAGATCGCCTATATGGCCCAGGCGGCGCGCATCGTCGAAAAGGCGATGAGCGTCGCCGTCGATGCGATTCACGTCGGCAACCGCCAGTGCGATGCGGCGGCGGCGATCTTCCATGCGCAGATCAGCGGCACCCCCGAGTACGGCGGCGAATACACGGCGCTGGTGCCGATGCTGCCGACCGGCGCCGGCACCGCGACCCCGCACCTCACCTGGAACGACAGCCGCTTCGTCGTCGGCGAGGCGACGATCCTAGAACTCGCGGGCTGCCGACGCCGTTACCATTGTCCGATGGCACGCACAGTCCATCTGGGCCGGCCGGCGCAGGTGCTGGCCGACACCGCCGAGGTCGTCGTCGAGGGTCTCGATGCGGCGCTCGACTTCGCCAAGCCGGGCGTCACCTGCGAGGAGGTCGAGGAGGTCTGGCGCCAAACGATCGATCGCCACGGCATCGTCAAGGATTCGCGGATCGGCTATTCGACCGGCCTCAACTATCCGCCCGACTGGGGCGAACACACGCTGAGCCTGCGGCCCGGCGACAAGACGGTGCTGCGTCCGAACATGACCATCCACCTGATCCCCGGGATCTGGAAGGACGACTGGGGCGTCGAGATCTCGGAGTGCTTCCGCGTCACCGAAACCGGCGCAGAGCCGTTCTGTTCAACGCCGCGGCGACTGTTCGTCAAGGATTGACGGTCTTCGGTAAGGGCACACCAACACAGGCTCAAGCCAATGTTCTCTGACACTGCCGAAGGCTGTCCTTAAGAGAGTCTATACCATCGGTTCGTTTTTCCGAATAAAGGGGAATTCCCCATCGAGAGGCTGCGGCAGTACCGTGGGCGGCGATATCCTGCCCTCGAGTTGAGCCTGTGGGGTGCTCGAAGCAGCTATCATCCGTCAAAAAGCGATTCGCTGTTCTCCCTTTTGAATTCCCTGTTCCGTCCAGAAATTTCCCTGTTCTATTGTTTAGGGAATTCGGCCAAAAGAACCAACAAAATCAGCCGTTTATAGGGGGTGCGGGGTTTAATCTGGGCTCAATCGGCAGAATTCTCCCTGTTTTTTCCCTGTGTAACAGGGAATCGGTACCCAGAGACGAGTTCGCTCTGGACTGCCCCCTCCGCCAGCCTTGGCCGGCAGGCCAGAGGGAGCCTTGGCGAAGGCTGCGCGCCGAAGCCTCGGCGAAGGCGGTCCCGCGGATCGTGCTCGGCGGCTCTGTCGGCCGCTGACGACGACGGTTTTGACGACGGTTTTGACGACTATTTCGGCCGTTTTGACGACATTCGTTACGCATCCGTGGCGGTCAACCCGTTGATTCCAAACAAAACCCCTCCGCGCCGAATGTGAAAGGTATGCAAAAGTAGACGAAAGTAGACATCTTTTCGGCTAAGTCCTTGATTTTGCTAGACCGGCCTTTTCGAGCAGGTATACAAAAGTAGACATGAATTCGGCATAGCGCCTTGATTCAAATGGTTAAATTGCCGAAACAAAAGTATACATTTTCCTTGAAACCGCCTTCGCCGAGGCTTCGGCTGGCGATCCCCGCCATAGCCTCGGCGAAGGCGGCGTTTTCACCTGCAGATGACTATCCCTTGACCAGCTCGATCTCGCCCGGCCTCCAGCTCTTGTCGAAGTAGGTCGGCAGCGGGCCGTAGGCCCTCATTATGGCGAACCAGCCCTTCTCCGGGTCGGTCTGGATCCAGTTGCCGCGATCGACTCCGTCGGGTTGCTCGGGGCTGAAATAAACCGTGGTCGAGCCGTCCTTGGCCGCCGTCGCCGCCGGCGAGGGATAGCTCTGCCCGCCCCGGCGCGCGGATACTTCTGCGGCGTTTGCAGCATCGACCGGGTCTGATTGTCGTAGAGCGTGAACGACCAGAAGGCGCGGGCGGGAACTCCGGGCAGCATCACCTTGTATGTCTTCGCACCATCAAAGACGTCGCCGCTGGCGTCACGGAAAGCGATCAGATACTGCGAGCCGAGGTCCGGAAGCCGCATGATCATCGCCGGGCTGTCGAGCGTGTACGCGTAGTAGAAGGCCGTGCGGCTGTCGAGCGTGCGCGCGCCGGTGGGCGGCAGCGGCTTGAACTCGCCGTCCTCGAAAGGCGGGCGGAGGCGTCTCGAAGAGCGCGCCGCCCTCCCACAGCATCAGGCTCCACTGCGACCCGTCGTAGTGCGCCCAATCCGGATGCACCATCGGCGAATTCCCATCGTAGCGAGCGGCCGACACCTTGCCCCACGGCGGCGGCGTCGGTCAGGATCTTCTTCATCCGGTCGTTGGGCGCGAATTTCTTGCCATGCACGATGCCGATGGCGGCGAGCTGGCCGGAGAGCTCCACGTCGTAGCTGGTCGCCGGCTCGTTCTGGACGTTCTCGTTGATCATCTCGAAGAAGCCGTAGTCGCTGGGCGGATGGTGTTGAATGCCTGCCCGCTGCCATTGATGAACTTCATCTCGGGGGTT
>CAVYYK010000009.1:0-25398 GCA_963772635.1 uncultured Alphaproteobacteria bacterium | reverse complement strand
GGGAGGTCCCACGATCACCGCGACGCGACCTTCCTGATGCTCACCCCCCGAAATCGTCTTCGAGACGTGCTGGAAGGACGTCGAGGCCGGGAGGGGCCCGGCCCTGATCGTCTGGGTCGACGACTGCCGGATCCTGAAGTTCGACTGCTTCGGGAAGGGTCGCGGCCACTACCACGTCTCGTCCCGCGGGCTCTCGCTGCAGCCCGTCTCGCGCGACCGCCTCTACCTGCCGGAGGAGACGATCGAAGCGCAGATCGAGCGGGTCGCGTTCGAGCTGAAGACGAACCTCGCCTACTACCTGGCCCACGCCCCTTCTCGGCGGGCCCGCCGGGCGAGATCCCCGAGCGTGTGCTCGCACAGGGCGTGGAGGAAGCCCGCAGCTCGATGCTCGAGCACATCGCCGCGGCGCTCTCCTGGCGGGAGCGCGCGCCGCTACCGGACGCCGCGGCGACGGAGGCCGAGCGCGAGGCCGAGCCCCAGGAGCCATCCGGTGCTCGGCTCGGGAACCAGCACGCTGCCCTCGATGCGGGGGTCGATGCCGGTGCCGTAGATGAGCCAGCCGCTGTCGTTCCCGAGCCCTGAGAAGTCGGCTGCGCTGGTGTAGTCGTAGCCCAGGAGCCGGGAGGTGACGGTCCCGCCTGGGTCCCGAGCACCGAGATGTCCGCGTTGGTGAAGAGCGTCTGGGTGTCCGCCGCGGCCGCCGTGATGTCGAAGGTGTGCAGGAAGAGATCGGACGACGCGAAGACGTCGGTGCTCGCCCGCAGGTCCCAGAGCTGCGCGCCGTGGTTTCCGCCTGGATGCCGCGGAACAGGGCCAGCGAGATCGAGTCGTACGCGATGCTGAAGCCGGATCGGCCGTGATCGTCCACTCGTAGTACCGGGTCGGGTCGGGGCTCGACCCGGGCGCCCATCCGCTGGCAGCGATGAAGCCGTCCTGCGTCGTGCTGGCCCAGGCGGTGATGCCCGCCGACGCCGTGATGGAGGACGCCGTCGTGTTGCCTGCCGTGAGCGACAGGTTGGCGGACTGCCCCGTCGCGTTCGCGAGGTCCCACTGGGTGATGGTCACCGCCCCGGCCGGCATGGCGACCAGGAGGGTCAGTACGAGAACGATCGGAATCCAGCGTGCCATCGGTCGAACCTCGGAGCCCCAGCTGCGGGGATCCTCCGACCCACGCACGGTGCGGACCACCAGTGCCGGGGTCTCCCGACGATGATGCGGTATCCTCCCAGTGCTCATCCTCGGCAAAGAGGGCGAGACCCTGAAACACCGGCCGTCGGCCATCGTCGCCGCGGCGGTAGATGTCGACGATCCGCTCGGCGATCAGGGTGGCGATCTGGTTGAGGTTGAGTTCCCGGCCGCCGAGGCACGGCACCGGCACGGTGAAGCCGTCGCCGAGGAAACGATGGAACTTTTCGATCGCCTGGATGAGGGTGAAGTTCACCGGCATCCAGATCGGGCCGCGCCAGTTGGAATTGCCGCCGAACAGCGACGAGTTCGATTCCCCGGGCACGTATTCGATGATCGCCCGGCCGACGCCCGGCAGTTCACCGAGCTCCCGGTGTTCCGCGTGGATGCGGCTGACGCTGCGCACCCCATAGTCGGAGAGGAATTCGCCCTCGTTGAGGAGGCGGGTGAGAATCGGCGTCAGCATGGTGTGGTCGACAAGAGACAGCAGATGCTCGCCCCGCTCGTTCTCCCAGTCGGGGCAGGCACACACGTAGTTCCCGCGAAAGGCTCCGCCCTTGTGCTCGCGCAACTTGGCGGCGAACCGCGGCACGTTGGCGAGCAGCCGACGGTCGACGACCTCGGTGGCGAACAGCGGAATCAGGCCGACCATCGAATAGACGTCGATGCGGTGATGCCGGCCGTCGGGGGTGACGATCAGGTCCTTGAAGAACCCGGCCTCGGGATCCCACAGTGAAACGCCACCGTCGGCATGTCCGCCGATGGTGTTGGCGATGGCCAGGAACTGCTCCAGCGTCTGGATGGCGACGTCCTCGTAGGCCGGATCCTCGGTCGCCAGCTCGAGCGCCATCACCGTCATGTTGAGGGCGAACATCGCCATCCAGCCGGTGGCGTCCGCCTGCTTCAGGCTGTAGCCCGGCGGCAGGGGTTGCGAGCGGTCGAACACCGAGATGTTGTCGAGGCCGAGGAACCCGCCCTCGAACACGTTGTGGCCATCGGCGTCCTTGCGGTTGATCCACCAGGCGTAATTGAGCAGCAGCTTGTGAAAGACACGCTTGAGAAAACCGCGATCGGCGGATCCCCGTTGTACCCGCTCGGCGCGGAACACCTTGAGCGCGCCCAGCGCGTGGACCGGCGGATTGACGTCGGAGAAGTTCCATTCGTACGCGGGGATCTGGCCGTTGGGGTGGAGGTAGACCTCCTTCAGCATCAACTCGATCTGGTCCTTGGCGAAATCGACGTCGACGAGCGCCAGCGCGGCGCAGTGAAACGCCAGGTCCCAGGCGGCGAACCACGGGTATTCCCAACTGTCCGGCATCGAGATGACGTCGGCGGCCTTGAGATGCTTCCACTGCCGGTTGCGGCCGAACAGGCGGCTCGCCGGCGGCGCAAACCGGTCGCCGTTGAACCAGTGCTCGACGTCGTAATGGAAGAACTGCTTGCACCAGATCATCCCGGCCAGGGCCTGGCGCATGATCCGGTGGTCCTCCGGGCTCGCTTCGGGGAGGAGGTCGTCGTAGAAGACGTTGGCCTCCGACTGGCGGGCGGCATGGGTGACCTCACCGCGGGCGAACGGAGCGACGCCCGAAGCCGCGGACAGAACCAGATCGACCCGTACATGCTGGCCGGCGGCAACCGTGAGGGTGTGCCAGGCGGCGAATTTGGTTCCCGCCAGGGCGGGATTGACCGAAGCGTCCTCGCCGTCGACCACCAGACGATGAAAGGCGTCCTTGACGTAAGGGGTCGGGTTCGGCTGACCCCACAGGCGCTCGCTGTTGGTTTCATTGTCGGTGAACAGCAACCGCGCCGCCTGCCGGCCATGAAGGACGTATCGGCCCAGGTCCGGGTGATCGGCCTCGACGGTCCAGGCGGCACCCTCGACCGGTGTCACCGACCTGAGGGATGGTTTGATGCCGTCGTCACCCCATGACCAGGTGTTGCGGAACCACAGGGTCGGCAGGAGATGGAGCGTCGCCGCTTCCGGCCCGCGGTTGTGGGCTGTGATCCGGGCATGGATTTCCTCGGGGCCGGCCTTGGCGTAGACGACTTCCACGTCCCAGTAGCGGCCCTGGTCGAAGGCGCCGGTGTCGACCAGGTTGTAAGGTGGGGTGAACCGATCCCGGCGCGCGTTCTCGGAGACCAGGGCTTCGTAGGGAAAAGTGGCCTGCGGATATTTGTAGAGGTAGCGCAGATAGCTGTGGCTCGGGGTGGCATCCAGGTAGAAGTAGACCTCCTTGACGTCCTCGCCGCGATTGCCCTGGTTGCCGGTGAGACCGAACGCCCGTTCCTTGAGGATCGGATCCTTGCCATTCCAGAGCGCGAGGGCGAGGCAGAGACGCTGCTTTTCGTCGCAGATGCCGCCGAGGCCGTCCTCGCTCCACCGGTAGGCGCGGGAGCGCGCCTGGTCGTGGGAGAAGAAGCCCCAGGCATCGCCGTGGGAGCTGTAGTCCTCGCGGACGGTGCCCCACGCCCGCTCCGAGAGATAGGGCCCCCACAGGCGCCAGTTCTCGGTGCCGGCCCGCTGGTTCTCGAGGCGCTGCCGCTCGGCGTTGAGGGTTCCGTGCTTGCTCATTTCGAACCTCCGTCGGCAAGGGCGAGCCGGTCGGCGACGCGCAGCGCCCAGGCGTAGATGGTGAGGGCGGGGTTGACCCGGCTGGAGCGGGGGAGTGCGCTGCCGTCTACCACATAGACGTTTTCCAGGTCGTGGACGCGGCCTTCGCCGTCGATCACCGAGGTCTCCGGATCGGTTCCGGCGACCAGTGTGCCGCAGGCGTGCGCGGTTCCCTCCAGGGGGATCGATTTGATGAACGCCAGATAGCCGAGGGCGAGCAACTGGCGGCGCAGCGTGTGCCACAACCGCCTGTGCTCGCCGACGGCGGCGGACAGCCGGTTCGGATCGTAGTCGATGGTCGGAAAGCCTGCGCCGTTGGCGTCGGCGATGCGGTTGTCCGGCGACGAGCCGTCCTCGGTGGTGATCCACAGCCCGTAGGCGCGGGTTCCGAGCGCGTTGGCGATGAACCCCGGCACCGCCGCCGGCAACTGGCTGGCGACGATCTCGCCGTCCATCCACCCGAGGGTCTGCATGCTGCTGTGGGGGAATTCCGGATGGAGCATCAGCACCGTCTTGCGCAACACGTCCGTCTTGCGCGTGGCGGAGATGGCCAGGATCGCCGAGTTCAGGTGGCACTTGTAGTTGCGGCCCGCGTTCGGGAACGAGCGGGACTGTGCCGCCAGGCCGGTCTTCTCGAGATGGCGCTGGAGCAGCCGCGGCGAATGCAGTGCCCCCGCCGCCAGCAGAACGGTATCGCCCTCGAACCGGGTGCCGTCCTCGCACACCACCGACGCCACCCGCCGCGCATCGCCGTTCGCCGGCATAAGGTCGACGACGGTCTTGCCGGTGACGGTGTCGACATGGTTGGTCGGGTCGAGGGCATCGAGAAACCGCATCTGGGCGTCGGACTTGAGGCCGCGCGCCGAGGCGAACCCGTCGAAATGCTTGGCCTCCTCCGGGTGATCCAGGATGTCTTCGGCGAGGCCGAGCGGCAGCGGCTGGTCCTGCCAGCGCGCATCCCGCGTCTTGAGCCCGTCGACGATGCGGCGAAGATCGGGCTCGATCGGGAAGTGGCGAATGGCCAGCCGCGCCTCGGCCTCCTGGTAGTAGGGTTCGAGATCGGCATACGAAATCGGCCACGCCCGACAGCCGTGGTCGGGATCGGCTTCGAATTCGTGGGGCTGGAAGCGGAGCAGCGCGGCGCCGTACCATTTGGTCTTGCCGCCGAGATTGAAGTACTCCTCCGGGGTCACGGTGCGGCCGTGACCGTCGCGCCACGGCTCCTTGCTCTTGAACGCCGCCCGGCGGAACACTCGCTCGACGTCGAGGGTGCTGCCGTCGACCGGCAGCGGTTCCCCCTTCTCGACGATCAGGATCCGCTTTCCCGCTTTCGCCAGCCGGTAGGCGGCGGCCGAACCGCCGGCGCCGGAGCCGATGATGATGACGTCGTAGTGGTCGTTCATGGCTGTCTCCCGCTCGATGCGCGGCGGCCACCGGGTGTGGATGTGTCAAGCGCCGCAACGAGCTCTCGTTCCCGCAAGATTCGCGCAAATGGAGACGGATCTGAAATATCGAGTGGCAATGGTCTCGATAGCCGCGGGGTATCGCCCGGTCCCGAGACCAGGCCCGCTCGATCGCTCGACCGGCCGCTCACCTCGAACACTTGATGGCCGCGGGCCGGCATGTCGAGGCAGAGACCGGGCACCGCGAGATGGAAGCGCGGCTCCGGTTCTTGAATTCGCAAATTGGTTCGTGCATCTCCAATACAGCGTCCGGGAAAGGATTCTCGGTTGATGAAGGAGCCGCTCATGCGTCTATTTTGGTTGGCTGTTTGTGCGCTATTGCTGTTCCCTGCGTCGCTTCGATCGCAAAGCATTGAGGCAGGGCGAATGGGCAACGTACCTTTCATCGTGCCGGAAACGGCCCCGCGCGGCTTGGTGTTTCTGTTTTCCGACAAGACCGGTTGGAGCGCGGAACTCGATGAGGCGGCGACGGCCATCTCCCGAACTCGGCACGGTAGTGGCAAAAATCGACCTGCCGACCTATCTGGATCGCCTGCGTGCCAGCGACGACGGTTGCCATTACCTGATCAGTGAGATTGAAGACGCAAGCAAGCGCCTGCAGGCGAGCCTTGCGATCCGCCGCTATGAGGCTCCAATCCTTGCCGGTACCGGGATGGGCGCTGCGCTTGCGTACGCGGCTTTGGCGCAGTCACCGGGAGCAACCATTGAGGGAGCCGCCAGCGACGGGTTCGACACAGTGCTGGACACGAAGGTGCCTCTTTGTCCGGGCGCCGCCGCGGCGCGCGTCCCCGGAGGGTTCTCCTATGCACCGGTCCGCGATCTGCCCGGATGGTGGCGTCTCGCCGCCACGAAGGAGCAAATGGCGTCCGCAGACCAGTTCTATCGCGATGCCGGCTTCGACAGCGGCGACATCGTCGAGATTCGCGAGGGCAGCAGCACGGCCGAACGGTTTGTCGCTCTCCTGGAGGAACCGATCAAAGCCATAGGGCAACGACAATTTGCGCTTTCCGATCTGCCGATCACCGAACTCGACGCGACCGAAGCCGGTCCGTACTTTGCGATCATCTATTCAGGCGACGGTGGATGGCGCGACCTCGATAAGCAGATCGGGGAGTATCTGGCGCATCACGGCGTACCCGTGGTCGGCATCGACTGCCTTCGCTACTTTTGGACCAAGAAAACTCCCGAACAGATAGCTGATGACCTGCGGGCGATCATCGAGCACTATCGCCGCAAATGGCACCGGGACGAGGTTCTGCTGATCGGGTACTCGTTCGGCGCGAACATTCTACCCTTCGCGCTCAGTCGGCTTCCCGAGAAGCTAAGGAATAGGGTCCGCCTCGTCTCACTTTTGGGTCTCTCGCAGTCCGCCGATTTCGTCATCCATGTGACGGGGTGGCTGGGAGCCGATCCCGGTCCGGATGCCCTCCCCGTGATGCCCGAGTTGGCGCGTATCGATCTCCGCAAGGTGCAATGCGTTTACGGTGTCGAGGAGAAAGACAGCGGTTGCGCCGTTCCGTCGATGGCCGCAGCCGAGAGGATCGAGACACCTGGAGGACACCATTTCGGTGGCGACTACGCCGCGTTGGCAGTACGCATACTGGATGGAGCGCAACGGCGCGAACCGTCGTTGCCGCGTCGTTGATTCGGTCAGGGAGCAGGGAATCTACCCCTCCTTAACGGTGAGTCAGGCGAAGCGGTTCACTTCGCCACCATCCCCTTCAGCCCCCCCGAAATGAGACGGCCGACGTCGAGCAAGGCTTGCGCGGTCGCGAATCCTCCGGGACAAGCCAAATACCTCGGTTCCCAAACCGGTTCGAACTTCTCTTTGTAACTGCGCAGCCCTTCAAAATTGTAGAAGTGCTCTCCATGGCGGAACAGGATCGTACCGAGCCTGTGCCACAGCGGCGCCAACGGGTGATCCTCCAGACCCGCAAGCGGGACCATGCCGAGGCTGAACCACCGGTATCCCTGCTCTCGGCCCCACAGCATCAGTTCGGCGAACAGAAAGTCCATGATCCCGTACGGCGCGTCCGGAACGTGGCGCATCAAGTCGATGGATACTTCTTCGTGCTCCGCTGCGCTCCAGATATTCGCGAACGCGACGATACGGTTTCCCACCTTCACGATGGCGCACGACAGCGGACGAAGGTAGTCGGGTTTGAAGGCGCCGACCGAGAACCCTTTTTCCGCCGTATGCTTCTCCGCCAGCCAGGCGTTCGAGACCGCTGCCAGGTCCGGAAGAAGGCTCGCCGTCGTTTCAGGCGGGACCACCTCGAACGTCGCTCCCTCTTTGGCGGCCCTCCGTTCGGCGTAGCGAAGATCTCTACGGCTGCTGCCGTCGAGAGAGAACGTGCGAAGCGGAACGCGTGCTTCTTCTCCGATCTTGAGCAAAGACAGCCCAAGATCGATGCAGATCGGTAGCGACATCTGCGTGACTTGATAGAACGCCGGCCTCCCTCCGTGGCGATCGCAAAGCTCACGAAACGTCCACGCGAGGTCCGCGAACTCACTCTCGGGGCCGACGGGATCGCCCATCGTCACCCACGTTCGCCCTTGCACGTTGTACATGAGGAACGCCGTGCCAAGATCATTGAAGAGCAGATGCTTGTCTCCGACAAGAGCGAGGTGGGATATCGCGGATCGAGACTTGGCGATTATCGCCTTCGCCCTGTCCAGGTCGGCCGGAGCCGGCAGGCCAAGCGCCGGCGCTGCCGGGCGCATGAGCATGTAGACGCCAAAGCTCACCGCCAAAGCGACGGCACCGAAGCTCGCCCGCAAGAAACGAGGAGCGTCTTCGGAGAATTCGAACTGCCACCACAAATCGTTCTGGTACTCGACGTGCTTGTAGGAAAACAGCCCGAGCCAGACTGCCCCCGCAAGAATGACAACCATGGTCAGGATCCAGGACGGCGAGAAACTGAGGCTGAGCATGGACGCCCGGCGATAAAATGCGCTGCGTCCGCCGACCAACGCTGCCAGCACAACGGACAGTAGCAGGGCCTCCTCGAAATCGAGCCCTTTTATCAGGGACGCGGCAATCCCCGCCGCCAGCAGAAAAAGGGTCAAATGATAGGCGCTGTCCAAGCGCCGAAACAGACCCCGCGCCACGATCAAGAGGCCCACGCCGACGAGGCTGCCGATGAGATGGGAGACCTCGAGCACCGGCAGCGGAACGATATCGCGAAGGATCTCGAGGCGGGCATCCACCGCGGGACTCGCCCCCGAAAGCAACAAAACTGCCCCGCTCACGAGAACGAAGGTGCCGAGGACGGGCGGCGCAGCCTTGGCGGCGATCCCTGAAATCGACGCGGTGGCGCGAGCGATCTTCGGCACGTGCTGCGCAAGCTCGTAGCCGCCAAGCAGCAGAGCGGAGATGCCGAGGGGGATGATGTAGTAAATGACCCTGAACGCCAGGAGCGATGCCAGCAAGGCATCGGGAGGTGCTTGGGGCAGGAGCAGTAGCACGACCCCCTCGACGACGCCGAGACCGCCGGGGACGTGACTCAGGATTCCAGCGACGATCGCGAGAACATAGATCCCGAGAAAAGCCGGAAACGCTATGTGTGCGCCTGTCGGCAGCAGAATGAACAGGGCAGAGGTTGCAACCACGATGTCGAAGACGGCGAGAGCGATCTGCATCACGCAGATTGAGACGGAGGGCACGCGCACCGACCAATTGCGAATGCTTATCGCGCGTTTTCTCGTCGCGCCCCAGATCACATATCCGGCCACCAAGGCCAGACACATGGCCCCTGCAACCTGCGGCAACGCGGCCGGCAGCGGAATCACGGAAAGGACCGTTGTCGGTTCGAGCAGCAGAGCAAGGCCTGAAATTGTAGTCGCGCCGAGGGAGAACGTAGTGGCGCACAGAATCGTCACCATGCCGATTTCCAGAGCGGAAAGGCCCTCGGCCGAATAGATGCGATAGCGAATCGATCCGCCCGTCAGGAGGGAAAACCCGAGGTTGTGGGAAAAAACATAACTGATGAAGGCCGAAAGGGCGATCTTCGGATAAGAGACCTTCCGTCCGATGTGACGAAGGGCCAACCAGTCGTAGCCGGTTAGGATGACGTAGCTGATCGCCGTCAGCAGAAGCGCCAAAGCGAGCCCCGAGGCGGGCAGGCTGCGAAACTCGGTCATAACGTCGTGAGAGGAGTGCTCGCGCAGCGCGCGATGCAGGAACCACAGGGTGACGCCGAAGAGGGTCAAGCTGATAAGAGGCGTCAACCTGCTGATGCTTCTTATCATTGTCGGTGTCGGTTCCCGCACGACGAGGTCGACACTATCTATCACCCGTTCCCGGGTCGAACAAGAACCACCCTTGCCACACCCTGTTGCAGATGAAGGGTGTCTTGCGGATCCGATCTCCGGCCATTGAAGCACCGGAAACCACTTTGGAGAGGCTCGATGTTCGCCGTGAGGCTTCGCTTGAGCCATGACGAACAGTTGCCGAAAAACGGTCCCGGTGGCTTGACCGCCTCCGGTCCCGGACAGCATCTTGAACGCTGCGGGAGGCTCTGCCTCCCGCATGCTTCGCTCGAACGCGGATCAACCTGAAATTTCGAGTGACGATGGTCTCGATCGCCGCGGGGTATGGCGCCGACGCGTGGCCAAACCGGTTCGATCGCTCGATTCGACGATCAACTCGAAGACGTGATAGCCCCAGGCCGGCATGTCCAGGTAAAGCCCCGGCCCCACGAGATCATCACCTTGCCGCTGGTATCGGGCTTCGCTCAGCAAATCGGCGAGCCAAACGGCCTTGCCGCTGAAATCGGGGACCGGCAGCGGGATAAGGCACTGGCCCTGGTGCGGCGCGTAATTGACCGCTACCAGCCTTCTCGATCCGTCGGCGTGCTCCCAGAGAAAGGCGATGAAGCCGTCGCAACTTCCGTTGCCTTGCCAGGCCGGGGCGCAGGAAAGGAGCCGCCAGTGCCCGTTGCGGAAGATCTCCGCGCGGAGAGCGTCCAGCAGCCGGCGATAGAACGCCTCGAGGTCCGTGTCGGTGATCTTCCGCGGCCCGTCGGCACAGATGGACCGGCAGCCGCTTTTTCCGGCCCTCGAACTGCCCGTCATGGAAGAACCGCAGACCGGGTGCAAGAAAAGTGACGACCGCCGCAGCCTGATGCACCCCGGGCGGGAAAACGGCGGCGGCCCGCGGTTCGTCGTGGTTTTCGAGGAACCGCGCCAGCCTCCGCTGATAATCGAGATCGGCGACCAGATGATCGCGGATCGTGCCGGCGTTCTGCTCGCGCAGCCGGTCGTAGAGCCGCTTGTCGTAGGCGTAGTCGAAGCCTTGCTGCATGAGTGTCCATTCGAGATCCCAGTAGACCTCGGCCATGAACATGAACCCGGGCGACGACCGCCGCGCCCCGGCGATGGCGTCGGGCCAGAAGCTGTCGATGGCGATGCCCCAGGTGCGCTGGAACACTTCGGGAAGGATCAGCATCGCCATGTCGCAGCGGACGCCGTCGCAGAGATCGGCGACCGCCAGGATTTCCTCCCGCATCGCCTTTTGCAGCTCCGGGTTTCCGTAGTCGAGCTGCAGGGTGTCGGGCCAGCCGGGGAAATAGGGATCGCGGCCGTGGGCGAGGACGATCGGTCCCCGCGACGTTTCGACCCGGCAGTAGTTCTCCGGGGTGCGGGCGAGATCGGCCTCGCTGCCGGCAATGAAGAAGTCGGGGTGGTCCTCGATCCACGGGTGGTCGAGGGCGGTGTGATTGGGGACGAAGTCCAGCATCAGCTTCAGGCCGCGTTCGGCGAGCCTGCGCCGCAGCCGACGAAGGGCCGCGTTACCGCCCAGGTCCCGATGCACCCGGTAGGCGGTGATGGCGAAACAGGAGCCGCAGATGTCGGCGTCGGTCAGGTCCGGCAGCATCTCCTGATACTCCCTCCGCCATTCGGGCCGCGACCGCGAGACCTCGCGGCCGGCGGCGCCGGTCTGCCAGACGCCGAGCGGCCACACCCAGTCGAACCCGTCGTCGGCGATCCGATCGAGCGCCGCGTCGGGGATGTCGTCGAGGGTGGCGGGGCGCCCGAGACCGGCGGAAAGCTCGGTCAGCCAGGCGCGGGTGCTGACTTGGAACAGGCTGGGGTAGGTGGGTTGGGTCATGATGGCCATCCACGTTGGGCGGTTCAGAACACCGCCGCCGGCGCCACGAACGCCGCGGTGGAGCCGCGGGTAGGGGCGTGGGTGTTGACGAACAGGAACTCGTAGACCTTGCCCTTGGCGAGACCCTCGGTGGCGAGGTTTTCGAAGCCGAACCTCACCATGAGTCAGTTTGCCAAGCGTCCCACATGCCGGTCGAGACGGCCCAGTAGAGCGCGAGGGCGAGAATCAGGATCAGCCGCTCGATCCGGTCGGCGCGGCGCAACTGGCTGTCTTCGAGGTTGAAGCCGCGCGTTTTGGTGTCGGAGAACATGGCCTCGATGCCCCATCGCAGACCGTAATCGAGGGCGCGATACGAGGTCGGCGGCTGCGACATGGCGATCATCCACGGTTCGGGGTGTCCGGGTTCGTGGATCATCGCCACATGGGTGGCGGCGCGCTTTTCGGTCAACGTCACGTCGATCAGCCGCCGCTCGCCGCGCTCGAAGCTCTCCATCACGGTCGTTTCGCCGCCGTCGCGATCGTGGACGAGCAAGCCTCCCTTCAGGCGCAGGCGCCAGTCCCAGCCGTTGTCGGCGCACCAGCTGATGAGGTCGGGCGATCCGTAGAAACGGTCTCCCATCAGCACCGGCCTGACGCCGTCCGGCAACCACCCGGCGACGATTTGCAGCAGCCGGCGCTGCTCGGAAAACCCGATCGCCCCCGCGGTTTTCCTGACGCACCAAGCCAACGGTAACGCCCGCCCGCCGACCCGGACCGCCACCATCAACATCTCATGGCGGTGCAGCTTCGTGGCCTGGCTCTGGTCGATGATCACGATCGGTTGTCGGCCGTTGGTGCTCACTTTCTCCAGAACCTCGCGCGCATAGGGAGCCAGAACCTCGGCCGGGACGATCAGATCGTTGGCCAGCGTTCTCTTGATCCACTGATATCGCGTGCCGGGGTTGGCCGACTGGATCGGCAGCGCATGGCCGAGTTCCATCAGGTTCACCGTGCGCTCCGACAACACCGCCGCCGTCAGCGTGGCGAGCTTCTCGCGCTGGGTTTTGCGCTGTTTCGGCAGGCGTCGCGCCATATCGTCAGCAATCGCCCGCGCCACGGCTTGCAGTCCTGTCATCTCGATCCTCGCGGTCCCGTACCGAGACCATCGAGTCAGAGCCGTTCAACCGCGTCAATCACAAACTGACCTGTGGTAAGGATAACGCCCCGATATAGCTCGAATTCCCGACCTGGGTATCTTCCGAGGAACTGCACCCCGAAAGCCGCTAACTAGCCAAGCAGAGCCTTAGCTGGTGGTGCCATTCGGGCAGGGAGATGCCGAAGATCGTTTTCACCGCGCTACTGTCGAGAACGGAGTAGGTCGGCCGCGCTGCTGGCAAAGGATATTCACTGGTTTGGACGGGCACCAGGCGTGGTCCCTGTTTCCCCGCCAACTCAGCAGCTTCAAGAATGGCCGCCGCGAAACCATACCAGCTAACACAGCCGGCCGCCGAGAGATGATAGAGCCCTCCCTTTTCGGCGACGCTTCCCGAACCCGAAACGCCCCATGTTCTCGCCAGGATTTGCGCTGTCGCCTCCGCTACCATGCGAGCCCAAGTCGGACTACCGACCTGGTCGACCACGACCCGTAGTTCTTCCCGCTCGACAGCCAGCCTTTGGATCGTCCTGAGGAAGTTGCGGCCCCGGGACGCGTAAATCCAGGACGTTCGAAGGATCAGATGGATTGGTCCCACTGCCTGGATAGCCCGTTCACCGGCGAGCTTTGTTCGACCATATTCGTTGATCGGCGCGACCGCGTCGGTTTCTAAGTATGGACGAACGTTTCCATCAGCGCCTCGTTGGGGACGCCCGCCAAATACGTAATCGGTAGAATAGTGGATGAGGGGAACGCGCAGCCGTTTCGCTTCCTCCGCGAGTATTCCAGGCGCGGTTCCGTTCACCGCCATCGCCAGCGAGACTTCGCCTTCGGCGTTGTCGACCGCCGTGTAACCCGCAGCGTTGACGATCAGGCCAGGAGAGACTCCGCGGATGCTGTCCCGAATTGATTCCGGAAGGGCGAGATCAATCTCCCTGTGCCCCAATGCGACAAGCGGGCCGAGCGAAGCCAGGCTCCGTTCAAGTTCCCAACCAATCTGCCCCGACCTCCCAATCAACAGGATCGGGCCAGCCAATTGCCCGGAGTCAGCCGCCATCATCCGACCTTGCGGTAACCAGGCAACCGCGCGGGATCGATCTCCCTCAGAATAAGACCCTGATCATCCTTTGGCGAGAGCTTGGGCCGGTCGATCGGCCAATCGATATCGATGTCGGGATCATTCCACGCAACGGTAATTTCGCCGTCGGGAAAGTATTGTTCGGTACACTTGTAAGCCAACAATGCCGACTTGCTGATGACGCAAAAACCGTGGGCGAAGCCTTCCGGAATATAGAACTGGCGCCGATTCTCATCCGACAGAACCGATGCGGCCCAACGTCCGAAGGTCGGCGATTCGATCCGCACGTCGACAGCAACATCGAACACCTCGCCCTGCAGGACGTAAACGAGCTTTCCCTGCGCCTTCGGATTCTGAAGATGCAAACCCCGCAGCACGCCTTGCTCCGAATAGGACAGATTGTCTTGAACGAACCGTCCGGGGATTCCAAATTCCACGTAGCGCTCCAACTGATAGGTTTCGTAGAAAAAACCGCGCGAGTCGCCATAAACTTCCGGCTCAATCAGTAAGACTTCGGGCAACGACGTCTCGGCAACCTTCATTTTTCATCACCGTTCGTGAACCAGCATCTCTTTGTAATAGATTTCGTCTCTTCGTAGAGGACGAACCTAATTAGAATGCATTACTAAGCACGGCGCTTTGACATTCGGGTTCAATCTCGACGACATTGATCGTGCCGCGACAAATCACCGCGCGCTTCTCCGTTCCCCCGTTCTCCAACTCGTCCGTCATTTGCCGATAAGCCCTACTGAGCACCCGTTCCCGCCAGACGCGGTTGTTCAAGTACTACTCCACTGTTTTCCGAAGGCCCGACTCGAACGTTTCCGACGGTTTCCAGTCCAACTCCGGCTGAATCTTGCCGGCGTCGATGGCGTACCGTTTGTCGTGCCCCAACCTGTCGGTCACGAAAGAGATCAGCGAGGCGTATGGCCGATATGGCGAGTTGGGGCATAACTCGTCAAGAAGGCCACAAATCGAACGAACCACGTTTAGATTGGTCCGTTCGTTGTATCCGCCGATATTGTAGGTGTCCCCAACCTTCCCCCGGGTCAATACCGAATGTAGCGCATTCGCGCGATCGTCCACGTAGAGCCAGTCCCGAAGTTTGTCGCCCGTCCTATAGATCGGCAATGGCCCGCCGGCAACCGCATTGAGAATGATCACCGGGATCAGTTTCTCCGGAAATTGATACGGTCCGAAGTTGTTCGAACAATTGGTGATCAAGACCGGCAACCCGAACGTGTGGTGCAATGCGCGCACCAGATGATCGGATGATGCTTTGCTCGCCGAATTCGGCGAAATTGGAAGATAAGGTGTTTCCTCGGTAAAAAGGCCATCGGGAGGCAGACTTCCATAGACCTCGTCCGTCGAAACATGGTGAAAGCGGAACCTGGATTTCGCCGCAGGTTCGAGATCTTCCCAGTATGTGCGGGAGACCTCAAGCAGCGTGTACGTGCCGACCACATTGATCTCGACGAAACCGCGTGGACTATCGATCGATCGACGTGGGATTCGGCAGCCAGATGCAAAACGGCGTCAGGACGGTGCCTCGCGAAGATCGCGCAGATTGCTTCGAAGTCACAGATATCGACCCTTTCGAAGCGATAACGTGCATCATCGGAGACATCGGCCAACGACTCCAGGTTTCCTGCGTAGGTCAATTTGTCGATATTGACGACAGTCGCCGCCGTCGAGCCGATCAGATGCCGGACCACAGCCGATCCGATGAACCCGGCGCCGCCGGTAACAAGGATGGTTCCAAACCTGCTCATTCGCTGACAATGCCGCCAGTCCGAGTTGTTTCGCTACGGCTTACTGTAACGCCCCAGCTATTGACCGGAGGTTACCCCTGGGAAGCCCAACGTCCCGGCGCCTCCCACGGATGGCAAGACTGCGCGCGCCTAACTCCAGCGCGGCTCGTCACTCTTCCGCCAGGTCGGGATCGTAGACCAGATTGGGGGCGAGCCAGCGTTCGACTTCCTTGACGTTCATGCCCTTGCGGCGCGCATAGTCTTCTACCTGATCGCGATGGATGCGTCCGACGCCGAAATAGCGGCTCTCGGGATGACTGAAATAGTACCCGCTGACCGCCGCCGTCGGCACCATCGCGAAGTTCTCCGTGAGATGAATTCCGGCGTTCTTCTCGGCCTGAAGGAGATTGAACAGGGTTCGCTTCTCGGTGTGGTCGGGACAGGCGGGATAACCCGGTGCCGGACGGATGCCCACGTACTTCTCGGCAACCAGATCCTCATTGGAGAGATCCTCGTCGGCTGCGTAACCCCATAACTGCTTGCGCACACGCTCATGCATCCGTTCGGCGAAGGCCTCGGCGAGGCGGTCGGCCAGCGCCTTGAGCATGATGGCGCCATAGTCGTCGTGTTGCTTCTCGAAGTCTTGAACGATTTTGTCGATACCGACCCCTGCCGTGACCGCAAATCCGCCCAGATAGTCTGCAATACTCGTCTCCTTGGGGGCAATGAAGTCGGCGAGGGCGAAGTTGGGTCGTCCCCGACCTCCCCGATCCATCTGCTGGCGCAACGTGTGAACGACGGCGAGGAGACCGGATCGGGTCTCATCGGCAAACACCTCGATATCGTCCTCGCCAACCGAATTCGCCGGCCAAAGGCCGACCACGCCACGAGCGGTCAGCCACTTCTCGCCGACGATCCGTTGCAGCATCGCCTGGGCCTCGTTGAACAGGGTCCGCGCGGTTTCGCCGACGACGTCGTCATCGAGAATGTCGGGAAACCTGCCGGCAAGTTCCCACGCCTGGAAGAAGGGCCCCCAGTCGATCCGCGTCGTCAACTCGGCGAGATCGTAATCGTCGAACACCGTCAGGCCCAGCTTTGCCGGTTTCGCCGGCCGGTGCCCCTCCCAGGTGATCGGCGCCCGGTTCGCCCGGGCGTTGCTCAACGGGAGTCGTTTTTTGGGTTCGCGGCCACGAGCATGGATTTCCCGAACCGCGGCGTAATCCTCGCGGATCTGGTTGGCGTAAGCGGCACCATCGGTCTTCGACAGGAGGGCGCCGGCGACGCCCACGGCCCGCGAGGCATCGACCACATAGACCAGTGGCCCTTCGTAGTTCTTGGCAACCTTGACGGCGGTATGGACTTTGCTGGTCGTAGCACCGCCGATCAGCAACGGAATGGTAAACCCCTCGCGCGTCATCTCCTTGGCGACGTAGCACATTTCGTCGAGCGACGGCGTGATCAGGCCGGACAACCCGATGATGTCCGCCTTTTCCTTACGGGCCGTCTCCAGGATCTTGGCCGCCGGCACCATGACGCCGAGATCGATGATCTCGTAGTTGTTGCACTGGAGGACGACACCGACGATGTTCTTGCCGATGTCGTGAACGTCACCTTTGACCGTTGCCATCACGATCTTGCCGTTGGTCTGCCGCGGCGTATTCTCCTTTTCGGACTCCATGAACGGCAGCAGGTAGGCGACGGCCCGCTTCATCACCCGAGCGCTTTTCACCACCTGCGGCAGGAACATCTTGCCCGAGCCGAACAGGTCGCCGACTACGTTCATCCCGTCCATCAGCGGACCTTCGATGACCTCGAGCGGGCGTTCGGCCTGCTTGCGCGCTTCCTCCGTGTCCTCCTCGATAAACTCGTCGATTCCGTTGACCAACGCGTGGATGATTCGCTCGGTTACCTGCTTTTGCCGCCATGCATGATCCACGACCCTGGCCTTGGCCTGGCCGCGATAGGTTTCGGCGATCTCCACCAACCTCTCTGTCGCGTCCGCACGGCGGTTGAGGATGACGTCCTCGACCCGTTCCCGCAACTCGCCGGGGATCTCCTCGTAGACCGCGATCTGGCCGGCGTTGACGATCCCCATGTCCATACCGGCGGCGATGCCGTGATAGAGGAACACCGAGTGCATGGCCTCGCGCACGGTATCGTTGCCGCGAAACGAAAACGACACGTTGGAGAGACCGCCGGAGACGTGGCAGTAGGGGAGCTGATCCTTGATCCGCCGGGTGGCCTCGAAGAAGGCGACGGCGTAACCGTCGTGTTCCTCCATACCGGTGGCAATGGCGAAGATGTTGGGGTCGAAGATGATGTCCTCGGGCGGAAATCCGACCTTGTCGACCAGGATGCGGTAGCAGCGTCGGCAAATCTCGAACTTCCTCTCCGCGGTATCGGCTTGGCCCTGCTCGTCAAAGGCCATGACGACCACGGCCGCACCGTATCGCCTGACCTTTCTGGCATAGTGGACGAACGCCTCTTCGCCCTCCTTGAGGCTGATCGAGTTGACGATGCCCTTGCCTTGCAGGCACTTGAGCCCGGCTTCGATGATCGACCATTTGGATGAGTCGACCATGATCGGTACGCGGCAGATGTCGGGCTCCGCGGCGATAAGGTTCAGGAACTTTACCATCGCCGCCTCGGAGTCGAGCATGCCCTCGTCCATATTGACGTCGATGATCTGGGCGCCGTTCACAACCTGATCCCGGGCAATGTCGAGGGCCGCCTGGTAGTTCCCCTCGTGGATCAACTTGCGGAACTTGGCCGAGCCGGTAACGTTGGTCCGCTCGCCGATATTGACGAAGGTGCCGTTCATGACGCCAGTCCGAAGGCTTCTAGGCCGGAGAGTCTCAACCGGCGCGGGATGTCGGGAATAGGTCGCGGCGCGACACCATCGACGGCCTCGGCGATCGCCCGGATATGCTCGGGCGTGGTGCCGCAGCAACCGCCGACGATGTTGACCAGGCCGGACTCGGCCCATTCGCGGATATGGCCGGCGGTAACGTCGGGCGGCTGCTCGTACTCGCCGAATTCATTGGGCAAGCCGGCGTTGGGATAGGCGCAAAGATAGGTGTTGGCGACCCGCGACAGCTCGGCGACGTACGGGCGCAACTGCTCCGGCCCAAGGGCACAGTTCAAGCCAATGGATAGCGGCGCTGCGTGACTGACGGAGTTCCAGAACGCCTCCGCCGTCTGCCCGGAGAGATTTCGACCCGACAGGTCAGTGATCGTTCCGGAGACCATGACCGGCAATCGCATGCCGAGTTCCTCGAACACCTCGTCGATAGCGAACAAAGCGGCCTTGGCGTTGAGTGTGTCGAACACGGTCTCGACCAGCAACAGATCGGCGCCGCCCTCGATCAGGCCCTCCGCGGCCACCCGATAGGCGCCCCTGAGGTCGTCGAAGCTGACATTGCGGAAACCCGGGTCGTTGACGTCCGGTGAAATCGAGGCGGTGCGATTGGTCGGCCCCAAGGCGCCGGCAACAAAACGGGGCTTGTCCGGCTGCTTTCGGGTCCATGCATCCGCGGCCTCCCGGGCAAGGCGAGCGCCGGCGACATTGAGCTCCCGAGCAAATTCCTCCATGCCGTAGTCGGACTGGGCGATGCTCGTCGAGTTGAAGGTATTGCTTTCAGCAATGTCAGCGCCAGCCTCGAAATATTGCTGGTGGATCTCGCCGATGATCGAGGGTTGGGTGAGGTTGAGCAGGTCGTTGTTGCCTTTAACGTCTCGGGACCAATCAACGAATCGATCGCCTCGATAGGCGGCCTCGTCCAGTTTATGTCTCTGGATCATCGTGCCCATCGCGCCATCAAGAACGAGAATGCGCTGATTGATGAGGCGCTTTAGAGCTTCAATGCGCCGATCGCGGTTCATCGTCATTCTCCCACCATCCGCACCGGTTCTTGCGCGACGTCGGACGGCTTCTTGGGCCCCAGGCCGAGCACGTGGCAAATCGCGTACGTCAGGTCAGCGCGATTGACCGTATAGAAATGAAACTGCTTGAAATCGGCCGCATGCAGCGCCCGACATTGCTCGCAAGCGACGGAAGCCGCGATCAACTTGCGGGTCTCCGGATCGTCGTCCAGCCCCTCGAACAAATCAGCCATCCACGTTGGGATCGCGGTACCGCAACTCTCCGCAAAGCGCACCACCTGGGCAAAATTGGTCACCGGCAAAATGCCTGGGACGATCGGTACGGCAATGCCGGCTGCCCGCGCTCTCTCCACAAAACGAAAGAAGTCATCGACATCGAAGAAAAACTGGGTAATGGCTCGGCTGGCACCGGCATCAATCTTCCGCTTGAGGTTATCGATGTCAGCCTGCGGGTTAGGCGCTTCTGGGTGCGTCTCCGGGTAAGCGGCAACGCTGATTTCGAAATCGGCGATCCGTTTCAGCCCGGCAACCAAGTCGGAGGCGTAGGCGTAGCCACCCGGATGAGGCACATAGCCAACCGTGCCCTCCGGCGGATCGCCCCGCAAAGCAACAATATGCTTGATACCAGCGTTCCAGTACGTTCGGGCAATCTCATCGATCTCGCTTCGAGTGGCGCCAACGCAGGTCAGATGCGCCGCCGGCTCGAAGTGGGTTTTCTCACGAATGCGGAGAACGGTCGCATGGGTCCTTTCTCTCGTCGACCCCCCGGCACCATATGTGACCGAAACATAAGCTGGATCCACGGATGCAAGACGCTGAACACACGCCCAAAGCTGCCGCTCCATTTTCTCGGTTTTGGGCGGGAAAAACTCGAACGAAACTTCGACGTCTCTTGGTAGAGGTGAAGCGATCGGCAGTAGCGTTACCGGAGTGAGACGCTTGCTCGTGACGACCTGTCGCTGTATCTTCTTCGCGTTGCCGCCCATGAACCCCTGGCACGACCAATCGCAGTGCGCGTCGATCGCTCGCCACCCTATCTGTCATTGAGAGACGATCAAGCAAACGATGGCAAGGCAATGATATCTGCCTTCCGCACCTTCGCCTACCACCGCCACCTGCACATCGGTCGCCGATGTCATGGCAACCGAGCGCATTCGCTTGATTACTTTTCAGGGCATCGGAGACCGAAGTCAACTATCAATATAGATCTTAGCAAGCAGCGCCGGCACCTAAAGCAGACCGAGGCCTAGCATTCGCCGGACGGCGCCCGACCGTCAGGTTGCGCGTCGAATGCCCTTGTCCATTTAAGGTTAAGCATCGCAATCGAAAAAAACCGCCTCGATCCGCGAAAGAGTCCGAGTAGCCTTGTTCCGCTCGATCCGTCGAGGCTCTGCGGCTTTTCTTTCCGTGTCAAGTATGGTAGTGGGAGCCACCCTAACTTGGGCCTTTGGGACATTTCCCTGGTGCCGTTGATCTGCAGGGATCAGGTGCCCAACTCCTGAAACCCATGCGGTAGCGGAAAGTGTAGCCGGTTCATCTCGGCTGTGCGCCGGCGCAGACAGGGGTATCATTGGGTCCGCTCATCAGGCAGGGCCGGGCAAGGAAAGTGTTTGAAGGAGCAGAAGAACCACATGGCCATGAAAGGCTCAAACCGGTTCCACTTCTTACCGCTTCGGTTCTTCGCCATTGTCGCTGTGATCCTTCTCTCAGCAGGCTGCGCGACGCCGCCAGACCGATCGGACACCGAGGCTTATGCCGAATACCAGGAAATCAACGATCCCCTGGAGCCGATGAACCGAGGTTTCTTCCAACTCAACCGCGCCCTCGATGCCTGGTTTCTCAAGCCGCTGGCGATCATGTACCGGGAGTTCTTGCCGCCCCCGTTTCAACGCGGCATTCACAACTTCCTCAACAACCTGCACACTCCCGTCGTCCTCGCCAACGACCTACTTCAGGGAGAAATGGGTCGTGCGGGCACGACGTTCGCCAGGTTTCTGGTCAACACGACGCTAGGTGTCGGCGGCCTCGGCGATCCTGCCACCGAACTCGGTTGGCAGGACCATAGCGAGGACTTTGGGCAGACCCTCGCCGTTTGGGGCCTTCCCGAAGGTCCGTACTTGATGCTTCCGGTCCTCGGCCCGTCTAATCCCCGCGACGGTGTCGGTCTGGCCGTCGACACCTTTGTCCTCGATCCAGTTGCCTGGTGGGTTCGCGCCGACAACAGCGATAGGGCGTGGATCGGTTACACCCGCGCCGGTGTCACTGGGATCGACAAGCGAGCGAGATTTTATGAGGATTTGGAGGAGTTGGAGAAGACCTCGCTCGACCTCTATGCTTCGATCCGCAGCCTCTACCGGCAGCACCGCAACAGCGAGATCAATCAGGGCAAGGAGTCCGCCGATACCCTTGGACCGTCCCTCGACGAATTGCCGGCGATGCCGGATATTCCAGAGATCCCGAACGAGGATGCTTCCAAACCTCAATAGCGGTCATCGGCCGGATGACGACACCTCCCCAGCAAGATTGCCCTCTCCTGCTGGCCATCGCCATATGTAGTCTCTCTGTCGTATCCGAGCCTGGTATTTGCCGACGCTGTCGCCGTGTTTTCCGAGATTGCGCGGATCCAGGGAGGGGCGCCGATCGACCTTGAGTGACGGGCTGGCCAACGGGACAGGACGCACAAGATCAAGGATGTCGTCGCAATAGTCACGTCCATGAACCGGGTAATGCGCTCCCACCGCGGGGCGGCCAGCCAACAATGCGTAGACTCCATCGCAGGCTTGCTCGAGGAACCGCGCCAGAAGTACTCTCGCCAGAAAGCGGAACTGAAAACCGTCGGCTCATCTGAGCGAGCCTGCCTTCGCGTGTGTCCCGAGCTTAATCCCGCCGCAATGGCTTGTATTTTATCCGATGGGGCTGTTCGGCGTCCGCGCCGAGACGGCGACGACGATCGGCTTCGTAGTCCTCGTAGTTGCCTTCGAACCACACCGTCTGGCTGTTGCCTTCGAAGGCGAGGATATGGGTGGCGATGCGGTCGAGGAACCACCGGTCGTGGCTGATGACCACCGCGCAACCGGCGAACTCAAGCAGCGCGTCCTCGAGTGCCCGCAGGGTCTCGACATCGAGATCGTTGGTCGGCTCGTCGAGCAGCAGGACGTTGGCGCCCGATTTCAACATCTTGGCGAGATGGACGCGGTTGCGCTCGCCCCCCGAAAGGTCGCCGACGGGCTTCTGCTGGTCGGGTCCGCGGAAGTTGAACTGGGACACGTAGGCGCGGCTCTGCATCTTGCGTTTGCCCAGGACCACCTCGTCGAGCCCGTCGGAGATCTCCTCCCAGACGGTCTTCTTGTCGTCGAGGCGGTCCCGCGACTGGTCGACGTAACCGAGCACCACCGTCTCGCCGAGCCGCAGCGCCCCCTGGTCCGGCGGCTCCTGGCCGGTGATCATGCGAAAGAGCGTCGTCTTGCCGGCGCCGTTGGGCCCGATGACGCCGACGATGCCGCCGGGCGGCAGCCGGAAGCTCAGGTCCTCGATCAGCAGCCGGTCGCCGTACCCCTTGCTCAGGCCCTCGGCCTCGACCACCAGGCTGCCGAGACGGGGTCCCGGCGGGATGACGATCTGGGCGGTGCCGGCGGTATTCTCGTTGGCCTGGGCGAGCAGCGTCTCGTAGGCGGTGATGCGGGCCTTGCTCTTGGCCTGGCGGGCGCGCGGCGACTGCCGGATCCATTCCAGCTCGTGGGCGAGGGTGCGCTGGCGGGCGGACTCCTGCTTCTCCTCGTGCTCCAGGCGCTTGCGCTTCTGTTCCAGCCACGAGGAGTAGTTGCCCTCGTAGGGGATGCCCCGCCCGCGATCCAGCTCGAGGATCCAGCCGGTGACGTTGTCGAGGAAATAGCGGTCGTGGGTGACCACCATCACCGTGCCGTCGTACTCCTTGAGAAACCGCTCCAGCCAGGCCACCGACTCGGCGTCGAGATGGTTGGTCGGTTCGTCCAGCATCAGGATGTCGGGATGCTCGAGCAACAGCCGGCACAGGGCGACCCGCCGCCGCTCGCCGCCGGACAACTTGGTCACGTCGGCGTCGCCAGGGGGGCAGCGCAGCGCGTCCATCGCCACCTCGATGGTCCGCTCCAGCTCCCAACCGCCGACGGCTTCGATCTTCTCCTGGAGATCACCCTGCTCGGCGAGCAGGGTGTTCATCTCGTCGTCGTCGAGGGGTTCGGCGAAGCGGGCGCTGATGGCGTTGAATTGATCGAGCAGCGCCTTGGTCGAGCCCAGTCCCTCGACGATGTTGCCCTCGACGTCCTTGGCCGGATCGAGCGGCGGTTCCTGCTGCAGGTAGCCGACACGCACCCCGCTGGCCGCCCACGCCTCACCGCCGAAATCGGTATCGAGGCCGGCCATGACCTTCAGCAACGTCGACTTGCCGGCGCCGTTGACCCCGAGCACGCCGATCTTGACCCCCGGGAGAAACGACAGCGTAACGCCCTTGAGAACCTCGCGCCCACCGGGAAAGATCCGGGTCAGACCCTTCATCACATAGACGTATTGCGGAGCGGCCATGGAAACCTCTGGCAAATTGGTCACGAATAACTGCCGACCGGTTGGTGCGGCGGCGGCGTGGTTGTAGCCCGAAGGGCACCGAACCCACAACCGGGAGAGAGCCAACCCAAAACGCTTCACAGACAAAAAAAGTGATATACTGCCATTTTCGATACGGTGGCGACGGGCGACCACTCGGAAGAGAAACACCGGTTGCGCACGGGAGGTGGGGATGGCGAAATCAATACTCGTCGTGGAAGACGAACCAAACATCGTACTGTCGCTCCAGTTCCTAATGAAGAAGGCGGGGTTCGACGTCCGCGTCGCCCGAGACGGCGAGGAAGCTCTTATGGCGGTGGAGGAAAGGGCGCCCGACCTGATCCTCCTCGATGTCATGATACCCAAACGCGACGGTTACGACGTGTGTCAGACCATCCGCGCCAATCCGGAATGGAGCGACATCGTTATCATCATGCTAACGGCCAAAGGCCGGGAGGTGGACCGGGAAAAAGGCATCGCCCTGGGGGCTAACGACTACGTGACTAAACCGTTCTCCACCCGTGATCTCACCGAGAAGGTCAAACAGATCCTGGATTCATCCGGTTGACCGGGGGAAATAGGATAGTGGCCGTTTGATGCCATGGGTCCGCGCCTCTTCTTGATCGTTTGCTTCTCTGCTCTCGCGGCGGCGTCTCTCGCATCCGTCGGCGTCGGTACTTGGCTCATCAGCACCGAACTCCCGGAGGGTGCGCAGGATGTCGCCGACATCGTCATCGTTTATGGCGGGGGTATTGCCTGCCTGCTCGTAGCGACAATTGCCGTACTCTGGGCATACCTCGACTACGCCATCGCGCAACCGCTCTCGGCCATTGTCCGGGGGATCCAAACGGTTATCCATGCAAACCCGGACCATCGGATCGAAGTCGACGACAGCCATCAGCTCGGCAATCTGCCTCAAGCAGTTGGGGAGTTGGTCGGCCAACTCGCTCAGGCCCGTAGTACCGTCAGCGCAGCGATCCTAAAAGCCACCGAGAGCGTAGAACATCAGAAAACCCAACTTGGAATTGTCTTGCAGGATCTGCATGAGGGCGTGGTCGTCTGCAACCTCAACCACAGCATTCTTCTTTACAACAACCGAGCATTGGAGCTTTTGCACATCGCGGGCGAGATTGGGCTGGACCGCTCGCTTCTGAGCTTCATGAATCGTCAACCCATCCTCCACGCATTGACGCGGCTGAGCAATCGGGTCGCGGAAGGCCGTCACATGCGTCATGCTGAAGGGGTCATGGTCTCATTCGTCGGCTCGACGACCGATGGGCGCTACACGCTGGATGGCCGAATGAGCCTGATACTCGACAGCGACGATGTTCCAAGCGGTTATGTCATTTCATTCGAAGACGACACCGAAGAGCTGGCGGCACTGGGTCTTCGTGATCGTCTCCTGCGCGAAGCGACCGAGGGACTCCGCGCCCCGGTCGGGAACCTCAGGGCGGCGGCGGAAATACTCAACTCCGCCTCCGACATGACCGGTGAGGAGCAGACCGCCTTCAGACAGGTCGTCCTCAAGGAAAGCAAATACCTCTCCGATCGTCTTGAAACGCTGTCGGCGCAATACCGGGATGTGATCACCGGCAGCTGGCCGATG
>CAVYYK010000008.1:0-6362 GCA_963772635.1 uncultured Alphaproteobacteria bacterium | reverse complement strand
CGCAGGCTTACCAGGGTGAGCCTCAGTGGCAGTACCCTCGGCACCGTCGTCAGCCGCCGCGGCCTCTACGCCAAGGCGACGCCCGAGGCGATCCCGCGAGTTCCCGAACGCCCGATAGTGGGGGCGGACGCGAAGTTTCTTCCGGCGACGGATTGGAGTCGGGCAAAAAAGGAGGAGTGATGAGCGTCGACCGAATCTTGCTGGGCCAAGCGAGGAATTTGGTGAAAGCTATGGATAAAACCGTAGACAAGGCCTTGCCTGACCAGATTTCCGAAATCGTGAAGTTCCATTCGAAAGGCGCGGCCGTGGCGGCATTGGGATCCGGATGGATTCCCGGAGCGGGAGGAGCGGCCGCGACGGCGATATCCGCGGGCTTCATTTGGTCGATGTATGGCCGGATCGGCGCAAAAATAGGGTTGCCGTTCGGCCAGAACGTCTTGAAGTCACTGGCAACCGGCGTTGCGACGAACCTCGCTCGCGCCGCGGTCGGGGCGATCGTCGTTTCCTCTGCTTTTTCACTTGTGCCGGGGCTCGGCAGCATCGGTTCATCGGTCATCATGGGCGCGACCAGCTACGCCCTGACTTTGGCCTCCGGTTATGTCTACCTTAAAGTAATGACAAAGCTTTTCGCCAAGGGGGTCGATCTTTCGACGGTGAGTGAGAAGGATCTGAATGACATGGCCGCGTCCGCCGCCAAGGAAAGCGATGTGGGAGAGATGATCGAGGAGGCGAAAGCGGACTTCCATCGTCAGAAGAAACAAGGCGCGTTTACTCAGGATCCGTTGGTGAATAAGTGAAGCGTTTGGCGGGAGCGATTTTTCGCCGGGGTTTGGAGCGGGCTGCGCGGTGGGGTAGGATCGGGCGTGCTCTACGTCTGACGCGTGCGCCGGAACCGGCTGCGTGACCGCGAAAGACGATCGCGAGCATGAAATCGTGAATCCGCCCCTCTCCGCGGGCCGCGCCACCACCCGGCCCCTCGGACCGTTCCGCGCTCCCGACATCGATGCAAGGCGGGTCATCGACGGGGGTTCGTCCCTTCGGGAATGGGTGGACGACCCCGCCGCGACACCGCAAGACCTGGACGCGCTGGCCCTACCGGACGAGCAGGCCTGGCTGAGCGAGCGCCGGGCATATCTGCGCTACTGAGGGATCGCCCACCGACCCTCGAACCGTCGCGGCACGGGATCGTCCTTTCCGCTCAATCCGATGCGCCCGGCGCGCCGTCGGTGTCCAGGAAGACATAGACGGCGACGGCGAGCACGATCAGGGTGAACCTGAACGCGGCGTCCTGGCCGTTCCAGCTGCTCGACTGCCACATGACGAACCATTCCCCGCCGACGGCCATGAAGCCGATGAACCAGAGGCCGAAGGCGAGGGCGACGCCGATCGCGGTCGCGGACTTGGCCCGCTGGAACGCGGCCTTCCCCGCCCTCAGGTTCCGGGCCATCAGCACCGTGGCGGCGAGGAAGGCGAGGCTGGTCAGTCCCTCGACGACGATGATCGCCCCGTAGGCGAGGGCTTGAACCGCCGGGTTGGTGATCGCCCGCCAGGTCAGCGAGGAGTTCCGCAAAGACGGTGTCCATGGCGAGGACGTGCTGGACGAAGAGCCAGTTGCTGTCGTAGTCGGTCACGTTGCCGAGGGTCACCAGAAAGGCCCAGAAGGCCAGCCCTCCGGTCATCACCATCTTCGACAAGCGGACGGCGATCGTGCCGCGATGCATCCGGATCCCGCCAAGCGCGCTTTTTTCCTCGGGCGGCATTATGGTCGCTGGTGGCCGGGCGGGCAAGCAGGCCGTCGATCGGCCATTTTCAGGAACCGGGCCTGATCGAGTGCCGTGGCAGCCTCGATATCCCGGTGATCGGCCTTCGCGAGAGCGTGCTCAACGGCATCGCCGTCGTCGCCAAGGCCGCGGAGATGGCGATCAAGCTGCGTCGGCTGACCGGCACCGTCGTCAGCCGCCGCGGCCTCGACGCCAAGGCCCCGCCCGAGGCGATCCGCGAGTTCCTGAACGCCCGATAGCGGGGGCGAGAGAGGCACCGGCGGACACTTGCGACATTCCGTTGACACGCTCCGCTCGAGGCTTGGGTTGTATAAGGCGCGACTTTGAACACGGCTCTCTCTGGATGCGGCACCTATCGCGACCGCTGCAGAGCCTCGCCCGCAAATTCCCCATAACAGTCAGCATTATCCTCGGAATCTAAGGTATCCAAGGAAGTGCCTCCCTCGCAGAGTTTATCGGGGATGAATATCCACGCAAATCTGTGTGCGGCTTCGTGAACGATCGTCCTGGCCAGGAAATCGTCACCTTTATCGATAGCGGATTGACAGATATGTATGTTGTCACCAACGACAGGAACGACGCGCGCATGCGCTCCGTCGCACCACCAACTATTCTCCGCTTCACATTCGAAATCTGGATTGGCTTTGAGTCCCTTCGAGATCGCCGAGAAGTTTTGTCTGATGTGAAAGCGATGTTTGACCGCGTCCCTGCCAAAGTACGTCGTTAGCAACGGGCCTCTATCATCAATCGCAGCGAAGGCCGCTTGGACCATCCTTATTGCCAGCGCCTGAGCGCGGCTCAATGCATTCCGCTGGGCCCGACTACAGTCTTCCGTGTCCGCTTTCTTGACGGCGGGCCGCTTCACTTTGATCTCCTCCGGCTTGAAATCGATATCGCGCTTGACGGCCTTGATCAGAACGGCCCGGTTCCATGCGCGGTGATGCCGAGTGGAATTGTCGGTGATGCAATCGTACTTGGACACGCCACTCGCCCCAACGATGTGTGCTGCCGCTGCTGAGGGCAGCGCCGCGCGGACAGCATCTGCGCGTTCCTGACGAAGCGATCCATTTATCGTCTCGTCGCCGTGACAATCGGACAATCCCCATAGCTGCCACTCGCTGCCGGCCTTGGATATCGTCCGGATCATTTCAGACCAGTCCGGTTCGAGCTTTGCGCTCGTTTTGAGCTTGCTCTCTGCCGATATCGAAGTTGGTGATGAGATACCCTTTCTCCGGCGAGGTTATGAACACCAAAATCGAGGGTTCGCTGCGCGCCATCCTGTCTTCGCCGCGTACGCGACGCGGACATTCCTCGCCCGAGAGTCGTGCGCGCGTACAGGGAACGAAGCGCTGAACCGTGGAACGACGAGCTTGTGATTGCTGAAGGGTATGCGCCAGTTCGTGGGCCATCAGGCGGGTGTCGGTGGCGCTTTCGCCCGGGCCCAGATAGATGTCGGCGCCATGGGTGAAGGCGCGGGCGTTGATCGCCCGATTGGCCTCCCGCGCGGCGGAACCGGTATGCACGCGGACTGCCGAAAAGTCGGCGCCGAAGCTTCCTTCCATCTGTCTCCGCAGGGTGTCGCCAAGCGGGTTGCCCAAGCCGCACCTGGCCATTGCGCTCTCCGCCGCCGTCGTGTCGAGCCCGGCCTCGTTGGCTCTCGCCTTCGTTTGAACCGGCTTATCCTTTTCGTCTGCCTGACGCTGCGTCTCTTCCTCGCACGCCGGACACTTTCGCTGCACCGCGGGCGCGTTGCTGAGCGCTTGGGCCGGCTCTTCCTCTTCGGTTTCCGACTGCCGATGCAGGCCCATGGAGGGAAGACGCGACAGCCACCCAACCGGCTTGCCGGCGACGGCGCGGTCGGCGGCGGCGTCCGCTTCGCGCTCATACCGATCGCCTGCCGGACCAACGCTGAGCTTCGGTTGGATCGGTCCGGCCGCCAGCCGCTGCAGCAACCGCCCGGTCGCCCGGTTGCCGAGGGTGCGTTGGAGATTGAGAACGGCGCGGATCTGACAGGGCGCATCGTCCGAACCCATCGGCCGGCTCAAGGTCCGAAGGTCTTGAACCGGCGATGCGTGTTGGACGTAAGGACGATTTTGAGGCACCACCGATCGCGCGCCCGTCTGCGGCCTCGCGGCCTCATGCCGGTGTGCCTTCATCGGACCGGACACCGCACTTCCTTCCCGACGGCGCCGCGACCGAGTGTCGGCAGCCGCCTCCCTTCTGCCCCCCTATTTCCAGCAACCATGCCATAAATCACGGCCAAAGGGAATCACAGGTATCTTGGCGGCGAACGAATGCGAGTTCTGGGTCGCTGGTCTCTGCTATCAGTGAGGTTTGGTATGAGGCAGGAGGAGTTCGCCCGCATCTTCGCCCTCCCGCTGGGAACCCTGCGCGATTGGGAACAGCATCGAACCCGCCCGGACCGGGCGGCCGAAAACTATCTCCGCGTCATCGCCACCGATCCGCAAGCGGCGAAACGCGCCGTCCGCCGCCGACCCGAAGGCACCGAAGCGTCGACGGCATGATCGTGCTGAACGGGATCGCCAGCGTCGCCAAGGCCGCGGAGATGGCGATCAAGCTGCGGCGGCTGACCGGCACCGTCGTCAGCCGCCGCGGCATCTACGCCAAGGCGCCGCCCGAGCCGATCCGCGGGTTCCTGAACGCCCGATAGCGGGGGAAGACGGGAAGTCCCTTAAGGTGACGGATTTATAGGGGACCAACAAGAGTGGACGCAGAAGGGTGCGGTTCTTGCCCATCGCCTACGTGACAACTCGAAATGCAGTGCATAGAGCGCGGAGGTGATGCGCCAATCTCGGGATTGCGTTTTGTGAGCTGGTTCACAGCGTTCGGCATCTTCTTGGCGTAGTCATGACGTCGTCTACTCGGCGCATGATGAAATGGCTGACCGCCCAACCGACCATCGGGATCCAGACCACGAGAACCGATGGCCATCCGTGACCGGTGGGGCGGGTTCGCCATGGGGGCTGGGTTCTCGCGCTCTTGCGCAACACGGCATGGGGAGGAATGGAACCATGGCAGAACCGGAGCGAAAGGCAACGATCGACGGTCAGGCGACGCCAGCGGAAGACGTCGTGCACATCGGCACGCCCGGAGGCAACAGAGGCGGCACCGGCGGATCGAGCGGCCCGGAAGAGCCGTTCGCGGAGTCCGGAACCTCCGCGCCCGGCGAGGATGCGGAACCGAAATCAGCGAAGAAAAGCTGGCTCTGGCGGGTGCTCGACAGGTTCGAGGACATTGAAATCCGAATGATCGTCGGGGTGTTTCGGTTTACCTTTGTCCGAGTGCCGTTGTTCATCAAGGATTTGGCCGTCAACTGGTTCCCGACCCTTGTCAAATTCATCAAAGTGACCCTGCTTTTTGCTTTCTGGTGTCTGTTGATTGTCGGACCCGTCGTCTGGCTCAATAAAGATCGGGTGGGAGTGCTGTTCGAACAACCCACGCCGATGTGGACCTGGATGGAAGCGTGGTCCACTCATCTGCCAGGCATCGAACAGATCCGCGACATCTCGACATGGCTTTGGAGCTCCGTCGCCCTGATGGGATCGGTCTGGGGCGTGCTCTACGTCAGACGAGTCCGTCGGAGCCGGCGGGGCGCCGGCGGGCGATGGTTCGGTCGGCGGCGCCGGCTGCCTGACCGCGCAGGGTGATCGCGAGCATGAAATCGTGAATGCGGCCCGTTCCGAGGGCCGCGCCACCACCCGGCCGCTCGAACCGTTCGGCGCTCCCGGCATCGATGCAACGCGGGTCATCAACGGCGGTCCGACCCAGCGGGAATGGGTGGACGATGCGGCTGCGACGCCGCAGGACCTGGAGGCGCTGGCCCTGCCGGACGAGCAGGCCTGGCTGAGTGAACGCGAGGCATATCTGCGCTACTGAGAAGTCCGGCTTTCAGCCGATCAGGTTGGTGATGCCGGCGCGGTCGGCGGCGGCGGCCAGCGCCCGGTCCTTCGACGCCAGCGGCAGGCCCTTGCGCATGACCAGTTCGAGATACGCCGCGTCATAGGTGTTCAGGCCCTCGGCGCGGGCCAGGGTCAGCACCTCGCGAAGACCCCGCTCCGGCGTTCCGCCATCGGTCAGGATCGGCAGGGTGGCGATCAGGTCGCTCACCGACGTCCCTCGTCGCGCAGGGCCTTCCAGTTCAATCCGCCCAGGGTGACCGGAACCGGGACGACGCGTTCGCGTGCCGCCTCGGCACCGTAGGCGATGGCCGCCAGCACGTCCTCGTGGGAAAGCTGAGGATAGTCGCCGAGGAGATCCTCCTCGCGCACGCCGTCGGCGAGGAAATCGAGGACCAGCGAGACCCAAATGCGGGTCCCCCGGATGCAGGGTTTGCCCCCGCACACCTCCGGGTCGATGGCAATGCGCTCGAGCAAGGGGTTCACAACGCTCTCCTCATGTTCCGCCTCCACTATGCGACCGCACGGGGTCATGGCGCAACGATTTCGACGGCGGGGGTGCGAGGCGCGCGGCACGGCCGGATCTCGGAACAGGCCGCTCGCCGCCGGCCCGCGTGTCTGCGGCGGCTGACCGGCACCGTCGTCAGCCGCCGCGGCATCTGCG
>CAVYYK010000007.1:0-11868 GCA_963772635.1 uncultured Alphaproteobacteria bacterium | reverse complement strand
CTATGTGTGCACCCGCTTCGGTTCCCGTACGTATTGCTCCGAGAGCAGCCCGAGACAGACCCGCGCCTCGGCCGCATCGGCGGCCTTGGGCAATACCCGCCGGCCGCGGGCGACGACGGTATCGGCGCCGAGGACGAAGGAATCGGGGAGACGTTCGGCGACGGCCCGCGCCTTGGCGGCGGCGAGGCGGCCGGCCAACTCGCGCGGCAGTTCGCGGCGCAGCGGCCGTTCGTCGACATCGGCGGGAACGATCTCATCGGGGACGATGCCGATCTGGCGAAGCAAGTCGAGGCGTCGCGGCGACGCCGAGGCCAGGACGAGGCGGGGTTTCAACGGATCATCCTCCCGAGCGGCCGGAGCGCACCGCGGATCCGACGGCCGTCGCCGATGGTCGGGCTCTTATACCAACCTGCGCTGATACGAACCCATTGTGATCGGGTTTCCCGCTTCCTCGGCAGGAGGGATCGCGCAGGCGATGCTGGCGCATCGTCAAGCGGTTCCGACGCCCCGAGAGTGCGAGAAACACGATCCGGACAGCAACCTTCGAGGCCCCGATATTCGTCGTGAGTCGCTTGACGATGCTCCAGCATCGCGGCACGCCCCACTCCTCGCCGGAAACCTCGAAAGGTCGCACAATGGGTTCGTATCAGCGCAGGTTGGTATTACTTGAACCGGAAGGTGATCCGGCCCTTGGTCAGGTCATAGGGGGTCACCTCGACGCTGACCTTGTCCCCGGCCAGCACCCGGATCCGGTTCTTGCGCATCTTGCCGGCGGTATGGGCAAGGATTTCGTGGTCGTTTTCCAGCTTCACCCGGAACATCGCGTTGGGCAGCAGCTCGGTGACCACGCCGTTGAATTCGAGAACTTCCTCTTTCGCCATTACGCACTCTGCTTGTTGGTCCCGTTGGGTCCCTATGACCGCCAATCGCCCGTGGGTCAAGCCCCTTCGCGCCAAGGGCGAACCTGTCCCCACATTGCACCCCATATGAGGCCCCCGCCGCCGACCCGAGTCCCCGTTCGCGTCCCCCGCACCCGGGAAAACCGCCTATTTCCGGGCGGCAGCAAATACCCGAGCGGATTACGGGGTCATCGATGACGATTTTGCATCCGCAAGAACCGGCTAACGCTCTGAAAACAAACGGATCAGAAAAACGTCGAAATCATCGTCAAAAATCATCAAAAGTCGTCAAAACAAATCGTAACCCATTGATTTCATGAAATAATGAATAACCCTTCATTTCGTTGCCGCAACGGCCGGCAACCCGTTGATTCCAAACAAAACCCATCCCCAAAATCGGCCGCGCCCGAAACCCAGTCATCGTCAAAAGTCGTCCAAAGTCGTCAGGAAATCGTCAAAACCGCCGTCACTTTTACCGCGAGCGACCGGTTTCCGGCCCAAATCCGGTATCCGACTGCCCTCCCGGCGTCGCAAGGTTTGTGTAGGATATATATCCTATAATTCGGAAAGTCAAGGATTCGCTCGCGACGGCGGGGCTCGTGTGACGCCGTCGTTGCGGTCGCGAGTGCGTGCCCTTCGTGAATTAAGGGGTGCCGTCACCAGTTCCAGCTGTTGGCCGGTCCCGTTCATGCGCTTGGTTAGAAGACATGTCTCCCGGAACAATATACGTCCATCTCGCAGTGGCCCTTTGCCAAATGTCAGATTCATTCGCCAATTCCATCAACACTTCACTCGTAAGGGACTAAATAAGGATCGCGAAGATCGTCCTCGGAGGGGAAATGCTCAGGGAGCAAAAACATTGGCAGGTTTCCAGAAAATGACTCTAGAGAACTCTGAATAGCCTACACTTTGCAAAAGAAAAAGATCAATTTAATAACATGCTCCCCATACCTGACCTAACCGTTCTCGTGATATAAAACCAAAGCATGCATTCGTTCGAGTAAATCGTTTTGCATCCTCTATGCTCTGAGTGCGAAATAGATGTTGAACTATAAGTTGTTATCACTATCAAAAGCAGATACAACATACCATTGACTAAGTTTTCTTTTCCATGACTGCAATTGAATATCGTGTATTAAATTAGAAGATAGCCTCTTACCGCCTACACTGCGTGTAGCAGATGTGACGCTGCCAAATACGATACTGTCTATAGCCACTGCAGAAACATGCCCTTTGGAAATTGTCCCATATTGCCAAGATGTATTTATCGTTAATTGAAAAGTGGTCAGGGCAGATGTTTTATGTTGTGTCATAGTTAACTGCTCAACGATATCAACAGCATGCCCGATACTCATCGGTGATGGTTCGTACGCTATCGGAGTAGTGCCGCAACTAAGTAGTAAAAAAAACTGACAACAGGGCAATAACTTTAAGCATAATTTGTACTATCCAACCAACTAACAATGATCACATGGACTCGCGTATAATGCCAGAAAAGGCGAGCGTGCCCTCATAAATTGCCGTTGAAGCCGCGCGTGCAACTACAACAATCCAGCCAAAATCAAGCGCTTACCACAGATGGCGCTTCTTACCATAGCGTCTCTTCTTACCATAGCGTCTTATGGGGATCTTCATAGGAACCTCCATGAAATTCTATGGCCCATCGAGCGGCCACGTACGCCGGTCGGGCCGCGGTTCTGAGGACCTGGGTATAGATATGGTGGGTCTTTACGCTGCTATGGCTGAAAGGCTTCCGAGCCCGTGCTTATCATAGCACCCTCCAGCGGAATTCGTCGCAGAGGAACGGCAGCAACAGGTCATCTTTCCCCGTTCTGGCCACGGTCAACGTGGGTCCGCTGTCTGAGGTGGAGCTGAAGCGATTGCCGAGGAAATCGACCTTCACGCTTTGACGTCCCCCGCGAAGGGTATTGCCGCTGTGCTCAGTCCGTCCCGAGACATATGGTGTGTTTTCAAAGCCTTGTGTTCGTGTCTCCGGCAGGGGCCTCGGGAAACGTGGCGCCAGTGGCGCCGCTTAAGTTCCCGAAGCGGCCGCCGCCGTGATGCTGGAGCATCACAACGGCGGCTCGACGTACCGGGGTGCGAACACGCAGGCTCTGAAAACACACAATACATTACGGGTCGGGCTCTCAGAGCATCAAACCCCATCTTTGGGCGGCCAGGCGCGCCTCGACGCTCTGCGGTCGGGCGAATTGGTAGCCGCGGGCGAGGTATCGCCGCGCGATCATCGCGTTGCCCCGGTAGCCGAGGAACACCGACAGCCCGGCGATCGCCGCGCCGGGAACGAGGATGGCGGTGACAGTGGCGTCCGGAGTGATCAGCGGCAAGGCCCAGTCGAGGCCCCAGAGGATCAGGATGAGCGCGCCCCACACGGGCAATCCCTTCCGGAACAGGGGAAGCCCGAGAAAGGAACTGAAAAGCAGGAAGCTCCAGTTCCAGCCGACACCCAGCGCCTTGTGCTCGCCGGTTTCGGGTTTTTCGAGCATGACCAGCATGGTTGCGCTCCGCCCGGGCGGCCCGTCGCCGCCCCACCCTCGCACTATCCCACCAAATCCCGAAAAAACCATGAAGGCCCGCGCCCCGGAGAGGGGAGTCAATCAATCGCGGGGGCAGCGACTGGCTGGACAACCGATGGGATATGTACTGTGTGCCTGGAATGCGAAATTCATCGTGGTGCAGTATCCCGAATTTGGATCGGGATTTCGCAAGCGTTTGCGCGCGAGGGTGTTCATGATGCCGAACTACCGGAACGATTAGGAATTGCGAATGCCGTTGTTACAGGGGGGCTTCTGCCGGCGGGCGGTTCGTTTGGCCGTGCTCGCGTCGCTGGTATCGATGAGCGGGTTCCCGGCTGCGGCGATGGACCGTTCTTTGCCGCGAGGATCGGGTGAACTCGTCGTCACGGGCATCGTCATCGCCGGCGATACCCGCTATGCGCTGTTGGATGACGGCACGGGAAGGCGCAAACGTGCCCCGGGACAGTCGATCGGCGGGTGGCTGGTCGAGGCGATCGAACCGCGCGAGGTGGTCCTTCGCCAGGGCGACAGGGTCCGCACGGTGGCCATGTTCGCAGCGCCCGCGTCCGGCATTGTCAGGGTTGAGCGAGGGAATGACGGCCAGCAGACGGCGAACGTCGCCGCGATCGAAAGCGGCGGCCGGGAGATCGGGCTTGTTCCGCCGAAACGGACCGACTGGGAGCAGGTGATCACCCACCTGCTCGGCGTCGAGGGATCGGCGTTCAACCCGGAGGACCCGTCGAAATGGGGGATCAAGGACACCACCCTGAAAGCGGCGCGGGTTCGCCGAGGGAGGGAGGCTCCACAGCTTGACGATCTCATGGTCCTATCGCAACGGGAGGCGCGACGGATCTACAAGGAAGATTTCATCAGAGAGTACAATCTCGACGCCATCCCGGATCCAGACCTCGCCTATCAGGTGTTCGATGCGGTCGTCAACCACGGGCCGGGGTTCGGTCTTCGTCACTTTCGCGACCAGCTCTCCCGGTTGTCCGGGATTAAGATCAGCGAACAGGGCCCGATTGGCCGGGAGACGGCAGACGCCGTCCGGGCGGTGATCGCGCGGGGACGCCTACACAGGCTTCGCGACCGCATGGTCAATGCCCGCAAGAGCTTCCTCAGCGACCTCGCCGAGCGACGGCCGGACATCCGACGGCAACTCTCGAGCCTTCACCGGCGAGCGGAATTCTTTCGACCGTAGACGATGTCCGTCGCCGTGTCCGGGCGGTGCCCGTCCGGACACCCGGCAATCACCGTGTGCAGACGACCTTGAGGCTGTTGACGTAGCCGGTTCCGGTCAGCCAGCAGGCGCGGACGCGGCCGCGGGCGTCGACTGTCCACAGGTTTTCGCCGGTGCCCTGGACGCCGTAGGCGATCGGCTGCCGGTTTGCCTGGCGGCGCTCGCGGTACGATGCGGTGTCTTTCTCCGGCGTTCCCCGCAAAACCGTTACCGGACGGCCGCCCCCGGAGGACGACACGACCTCGGTTGTCGATCCTCGGAAGACGACGACATCGGCCGCCGCCGGTGCCGCCGTCGCAACGAGCACGGCGAGACCGAGACAAAGGCCACAAGCCGTTCGATCCATTGCCCTCACTCCCTCTTTTTTTCGATATTTGGGACAGTGTCGCAGAAGCCACCGAGGGCCCGCAACACCCACACGGGTAGGAATTGTTGCGGTGCGGCGGTCTTTTCCGTCGTGCTACTCGGTTCGCCGATCCGCGGGCGGCAGTTCGACCACCCGTCCTTCCCGCACGGCGTAGGGTCGGTCGCAAGCGCCGCACTGAAGGGCGTAGACGGATCCCGGCACACGGTCGGTAAATTTCAGCATCGGCTCGCCGCAGCGGCAGACCAGACCGACCGGCCGGGCCGGATTGCCGACGACGAGATGGAAGTCGGGGACGCTCTTGGTAACCACCGCGCCCATGCCGACCATAGCGAAGCGGCCGATCTCAAGGTCGCAACCGATCACCGATCGGGCGCCGAGGGTGGCACCCTCGCGGACGAAAGTCGGAAGGGCATGCTCGTCCGCCTGCGACGGGCGCAAGGCGGCGAGGTCGCCGGTCGTCGCCCGCGGATGACGCTCGTTGGTGAACACCACGCCGGCGGCGATCATCACCCCGGTCTCGATGGTCACGCCGGTGCAGATATGAACGAAGGCATCGATCTTGACCCGGTCACCGATGTCGACACCATCGGCGATGTAGGTCTTCTCGCCGACGATGCACTCGCTGCCGATGCGCGCCGACGCCCGGATATGGACGCTGTCCCACACCACGGTGCCCTCGCCGATCTCGACCCCGTCCTCGACGAGAGCCGTGGGATGGATGCGCGCGGTCATCCGGCCGGCCGGTAACGGGCCTCGCGCCAGCCCGCCTGGATCCTGCCGTTGGTGCGGAAAACCCGGATGTCGTCGTCGAGCGCCTTGTTGATGGTCCACGAGAAGTCGACATTGGCGCCAACGCCGTTGAAGGTGCGTATGGACATGTTGACCGCGTCTTCCCCGTCCAGGTCCCGGTTCTGCCGCCCCTCGACGAGGAAAACTCGGGAAATCGGACCGATGAGATAGCCGACGATATCGACAGAATGGGTGCCGTTGTCAATCAGCACCCCGTCATCGTCGCCGCCTGCTCGCTTCACTCGTACAGGGCCGACTAACCTCTCTCACGACAGGCGTCGTACTCCACCATTATTATGGCTCCATTATGGCTCCGCGGTGGGTATGAAAAAAGTTCATCGGTTCATTCGCGACCGCGCCGGCGCCGTAGAGCGCGACATCCGCGGAAGAGCCCCCCGCGCCGATCGCCGCCGTCGTCTCGGGGTGAGCGACGCCGGCGGGCGAATTGGGGTCGAACTCATAAAGCAGCATTATTGCGACCGAACAACACGGGTGCTGATGCCACGAAGGGGGCGAACAAGCGTTTGCGCCTTCACCCCCCGTCTGGAGCAGCAGCCCGATCCTCAGAGCGATAATTTTTCGGCCACGGCATCCGGCAAAGAGCGGAGCACACCCAAAAAAAAGGGCGGCTCCCGAGAGCCGCCCTGCATGTCAGAAGTTTTGACAGGTATGGTCGTGTTAGGCCGCTTTGCGGCGCCGGCGGGCGGCGAAGCCCAGTCCGGCGAGACCGACACCGAGTAATCCGAGCGTGGCCGGCTCGGGGACGGGAACGCGAATATTCTTGTCCTTGCTGATTTGGAAGCTGCCGCCGTCGGCGATCGTCCGGTTCCACTGAAAGGCCCATGACGCATCGCCCGGGCCAAACGACGACTGCACGCCCGGCAAGGTGCTCAGGTCATTGCCGAGCAGGATGCTGGCTTCGATGCCACAGCACGCTCCGATTTGGTAGAGGTCGGGACCCGGTGTGACGACCGTCTCCGCCAGCGACGACACATCCGACTGCTCGACCGATGCTACGGGAGACGAGGAACTCGTGGCGGTATCCCCGCCGATCGTGCCATCAAGATCGAAATCGACATACTCGAAGAACCTGATGTCGACGGCTTCGCCGGATGAATTCGAGATTTCGATCTGCTCACCGAGGTCCGACAACCCCGTTCCCGCCCCGGCGCCATCCAACGAGAAGTTAATCTCGACGCGGATTCCCGATTGGTTGATGTCATCCCACCGGACGAACAGGTTGTTGTTAAACCCGGAGAGATTGGTGTCGGTCGCCGAAAACGCTGTCGGCGCGATACTGGCCAGGTTAACCGGCGCATTGCCGGTCGTGCCGGTGACATCTATATAAAAGTTCTGCTCGAAGAGCTGCGATACGCCGTCGACATTCCAAGTCGCCTGAAGTTGGGATCCTCCTGCGTTGGCTGTAATTGTTGACGTCGAATTTTCGTCTTGCAACAACTGCGTCAACGCAACCGCGTTCGACGGCGCAAGCGCTGCAAAGGCAACCGCCCCGACGAATGCCCCTGTTAGGTTTTTCCACATTGTTTACGTTCCTTCTTTCTTTCGACACTGCCGCGTAACCCCCCTTGGTGCTCCTACACCTGGGCCATTCAATGCAAACCTCATGCCAGCTATGAAACTACAATAAAAACAATGGCTTCAGAAATTGGCGTGAACACTCATAGGTAGAATTGTAAATATATTTTACGCCATAAGTGGCACTCCGCACCGATGCTTGGCCTTCCCCGCTCAAAGCGCCGCAAAAATTCGTTTATTTTCATGAGGTTGTGAGAAAATCCGGAAGAAAAAACGACTGTAAAGATTTTTGACACACCAGCCACCCGGCCGGGATGGCAAGTCCATTTTCGAGCGTCATCGCAGGTTGTCACCGGCTACCATCCGTTGGTCCGTCATTGGCACATGGCCGAAATCCGGTGACAATTAAACGCTCACCGTTACCCTGGAGCCGAAGGATGAGAGCCCTTATCATGGGGTGGCAGGAACGATCGGACGCTGCCGAGTTCGACGGCGTCGCAGCATTGGACCGCCGGCATGCGGGCAAGTCCATGAATATGGCGGGTTTCGGGGCGAGCGCGCTCGCAGTACTGACGCTCACGGCATGTGTCTTCAAGGAACACGTTCCCTACACCCCGAATCCCGCTCTGGAGTCGGAACGGCGGATGGTCTTTCAAACGGACCCGTTGTTCGAATATCCGCCGACCGCCGTGGCCGTGAACAACCACACGTTGGACGAGGAGGAAACGGACGCCTACTGGGTGCGTTCCCTGAGTTTCCCGTCGATCGGCGAGAACGGCCAGAAGGACAACTTGGTCACCGCGCTCTATTACCAGAGCAAGACTCCGGGAAAGAAGAAGCTGATCATCGTCCTGCCGATCTGGGGCAGCCACACATACCCGTCCGACACGATTGCCGCCGGCCTCGTCGAGCATGGCCGGGGAGAAACTCACGTGCTCAATTTCCTCGGCGAGGATCACCTGTTCGACTGGGCCGGCATGGAGAAGGCGTCGAGCGAACAGGATCTGGCCCGGATGATGAAGCAGATGACGCTCAGGGTTCGCGCCACTCTGATCGACATGCGCCGCCTGATCGACTGGGCGCTAACCCGGGACGAGATCGATCCCGGGCGGATTGGCGTCATCGGCTTCAGCCACAGCGGCATCTACGCCGCGCTGCTGACGGTTCAGGAACCGCGGATCGCGGCGACGGCACTGGTGATGGGCCTGGTCAATCCCCACTCGGTGATCGCCTATTGCATGGCGGAGTGGCCGCGCGAGCTGCGCAAGACGATCCTCGAGAAATTCGGCTGGACGGTAGGTGACTACGAGGATTTCCTGGAGCCGATCTTCCAGCCTTACGATCCGGCCCGCTATCCCGGCCGAGCCGATCCTGCGCGGGTGATCATCTTCGACGCCTATTACGACGAGTGCGTCAAGCCGGGCACCCGCGACACCCTATGGGAGCTGATGGGCCGCCCGGAGCGCTACACCATCCTCGACAGCCACGGCGCCGCCTTTTTCGCAATGACACCGCTCAGCTTCAACTGGATGCGCGACGCGATCTACGAGTTCTTCGATCGCACCCTGGACGTCGCGGACCCGTCTCCTTGATCGGATCGGCGGACCATTCGCGGCACCGGAAAAAAGTGGCCCCGATATTGCCGGGGCCGAGAGTTGAAACCGGAGAATCGCTCAGATTTTGCCTTTGTTCATCTGGTCGGCGATGTAGTCCGCTTGCCGGAGGGCAAGGGTGACGATGGTCAGTGTCGGGTTCTCCGATGCCCCGGTGGTGAACTGGCTGCCGTCCGAGACGAACAGGTTGCCGATATCATGGGTCTGCCCCCATTTGTTGACCACGCCGTCCCGCGGTTTTTCGCTCATCCGGTTGGTGCCGAGGTTGTGGGTGGACGGATAGGGCGGCGTCGGAAACGTCCGCACCGCGCCGACCGCGTCGTAGAGGGCGGAGCCTTGCCGGTGGGCGTGGTTGCGCATGGCGATGTCATTGGGATGGTCGTCGAAATTGACGTTGGGAATCGGCATCCCGAACTTGTCCTTCTCGGTCGGGTGCAAGGTCACTGCGTTGGTCGCCTGCGGCATGTCCTCACCCACCAACCACATCCCCGCCATGTGGTCGTACATGTCCAAGGCGCTGGCGAACTCGCGGCCCCAGGAGCCGGGATCGAGGAACGCCGCCATGAACGGAAGGCCGAGCGAAAGCGTCTCCATCTCGTAACCGCCGACAAAGCCCCGCGACGGATCGTTCTTCGACTCGTCGGAGATGATCCCGGCCATCGTCGTCCCCCGGTACATGTTCACCGGCTTATCGAACAGCGCATAAACGCTGCCGGTCATGTGGCGCATGTAGTTTCTGCCGACCTGTCCCGAGGAATTGGCGAGACCGTCGGGGTACTTGCTCGACTGTGAGTTCAACAGAAGCCGCGGGCTTTCGATCGAGTTGCCGGCGACCGCCACCACTCGCGCCTTCTGGCGATGGAGGTTGCCGTCCTTGTCTCCGTAAACGACGCCGGTCACCTTTCCGGCTTCGTCATGCTCGATCTTCACCACTTGCGCGTTAGGGCGGACCTCCAGTTTGCTCGTCGCCTCGCCTTTCGGAATATTGGAATAGAGCGTCGACCACTTTGCGCCGAATTTGCATCCCTGGAAGCAAAAACCGGTCTGTTGACAGGCGGCACGATCGTCCCTGGGTTCGGAGTTGATCGCCATCCGGCCGGTGTGGCAGGTCTTGTAGCCGAGCTTGTCGGCGCCCGCTTTCATGATCTTGAAGTTGTTGTTGCCGGGAAGCCCAGGAATTCCGTTGGTTCGGGTGACGCCCATCTTGTCCTCGGCCTTGGCGTAGTACGGCTCCAGATCCTTGAGTGTGATCGGCCAATCCATCAGGTTGGCGCCGGGAATGTCACCGTAGACCGTGCGATCTTTGAATTCATGCTCCTGCAACCGGAGCGACGCACCGGCCCAATGCACCGTCGAACCGCCGACGGCCTTGACGATCCACGCCGGCAGATTGGGGAAGTCCCGGGCCACCCGCCAGGTTCCCGACGTCGTCCGCATGTCGAGCCATGCGGTCATGCCGAAAGCTTTCCACTCGTCGTTGACAAAATCGCCGATGTCGTAACGTGGACCGGCCTCCAAGAGGACGGTATCGATGCCTTTCAACGCCAGTTCGGGCGCCAACGTACCGCCGCCCGCGCCAGACCCGATCACCACCACGACGCCGTCATCGTTCAAATCGTAAGGTGCTGTCATTGTTCGTTCCTCCCTCTTCGTCTCGATTGCCCGGCCTCAGAGCCAGTCGAGATCGTCGAAACCGCGTTCCAGATAACCGCCCTTGTCGGCGGACGGGCCTTCGTATCCGAGGCGCTCCCAGACCTCCGGCTGGTTGTAGAGGCCGACGACGAGACCGCCGCGGATCTTCTCGAAAAAGGCGCCGCCTGCGATCTCGCGGAGCAGTGCCACGCGATCCGCCTCCCAACCGACCTCGACGTAGCGGCGGCCGTACTTCGCCGCCGCGATGCCGTCGAGCGTCGTCACTTCGTTCTCGATGGTCGCCTTCAACGCGGCGTCCTTGCCGGCTTGGGTGTCGTAACCCTGGACGGCGACGGCGTAGTACTTGTCGGCCAGCCGGTCGTGCGGATAGATGTCACGCGCCATCTGGATCAGCGTCTGCATGGTTTCGGGCTTGAGGTTTTGAGCGTCGACCGCCCAGGCCCTGCCCGGCCCGAAAACACCGCCGGCGCCGACGCTCATGGCGACGACGCCGGCCGTGACCGCGGCTCCACCCCTGAGGACGGTCCGCCGCGAATAGACTTCCCGCTTTTCGATCACTCTCATTACATACCCTCCCGATGTGTCTTTATCCGTTTTATGCGTCCGCAGCCGTTCACTACCGGTCAGCGATAGCGCCCATGCTTCTGCAGCACCTCGATCTTGTAGCCGTCGGGATCCTGGACGAAAAAGAACCGGGCCATCAGGGCGCCGTCGCGGTTGAACTCCTTGATCGGTTGCGGGTTCAATCCGAGGCCGGCGAAGCGCGCGTTCTCGGAATCCAGGTCGTCGACGGCCACGGCAATGTGACCGTATCCGTCACCATGGGTGTACGGCCTGTCCTGTCCGTGATTGTGGGTGAGCTCGATCTCGAAGTCGTTCTCGCCGTTCCGGAGGTAGACGAGGGTGAAACCCTCGAAGTCGAACCGGTTGGCGACGTCGAGATCCAATGCCTTCTTGTAGAAATCGATGGAGGCATCCAGGTCGAAAACCCGGATCATCGTGTGGATGACCTTTGCCAAGAGCGCCTCCCCCTTGCCAGACGGAAGGGAACATGCCCGCAGCGAAACACCAGGGCAACGTACCCTGATAGATGAACGGCTTATCCAGGAAAAATCATAGCACGCATCGGCGCTGCTCCGCACCAACAATCGCTGAGCCAGGCGTTCGCTGCGATCGACCGGTCACGGACTCCGAAACGGCGGAGGGCCCGATGGACGTCCGCTCGTTCAGACCACGG
>CAVYYK010000006.1:0-4137 GCA_963772635.1 uncultured Alphaproteobacteria bacterium | reverse complement strand
AACGATCGGGTCCTTCTCTCGGTCAAGGGCAGCGAGATTGCCCGCTATCCCGCCCCGTTGGCCGATGACGTCGACGGTTGGGCCGCACTGACGGCGGACGCTGCGACGGCGGCCCGTGCCGCCTCACGCCCGCTTGCCGCCGCCGATTACGAGCAGATATACGAAGCCGTGTTCGACGGCGCGCTGTCGACCCTAGACGTCTTTTCCCGTTACGCCAGCGCCGAGGAGGCGCGCGGCAACAGGTATCGGCGGGACGGATACGGCGGCATCGGGATCCGCTTCCGGCTGGTCAATGGAGCGGTGCGAGTGACCGGCGTGACCGCCGAAAGCCCAGCCTACCAGGCCGGCCTAAGGGTCGGCGATCGGCTCACATGGATCGACGAAACCCCCGTCCTGGGACTGAGCGAAGCAGCCGTCGCCGACCGGTTGAGCGGGCCGGCGGGCACCTGGGTAACGGTGACGACACGCCGCAACGACGGCGTGGCGGCGCGTCGCCTGCAAATTCACCGCGCCCACATCATCTCCGAAACGGTCAGCGAGCGCTTCGCCGACGGGATCATTTATCTCGCCATCGAGAGTTTCAATCAGGGTACTGCGGGAAGCATTTGGTCAACCCTGGACTCGGTAGTCGATCGGGCGGGAGAACGGTTGAAAGGGGTCGTCCTCGACCTCCGCGGAAACCCCGGCGGCCTGCTTCATCAGTCGGTCAAGGTCGCCGACCTGTTTCTCGACCACGGCCGCATCATCACCACCCAAGGCCGTCACCCGGACAGCGATCAGTATTACGAGGCTCGTGGCCGGGACATCGTCGCGGGACTGCCGGTGGTGGTTCTCATCGACGGCGGCTCGGCTTCGGCGGCCGAAATCGTCGCGGCGGCGTTGCAGGACCGCGGCCGGGCCGTCATCGTCGGAACCACGTCCTACGGCAAGGGCACGGTGCAGACGGTTATCTCGCTGCCCAACAACGGGGAACTGACCCTTACGTGGTCGCGGTTGGTCCCACCTTCCGGCTATCTTCTGCATGGACACGGCGTCGTGCCCACCGTATGTACCAGCGGCATTCGGGGCGACAATCCTGCCGCCGTCGAGAGCGTGATCGCGGGCAGGTGGTCGACCGTGCGGGCGGCCGTGCCCTCCACCGCCCGGGGGGCTTGCCCGGCGGAGCGCCGCATGGACGATTTGGAGCTGATTGTCGCCCAGCGCCTGCTCGGCGATCGGGCGACGTACGTGCGGGCGCTCGATCCGACGCCGGACGTTGCCTTGGCGCCGAACTGACGACGTCTTGACAGACCCGGCGGCAACTGTATGGTGCCGGATCGATAGCCCTGCGGGCTTTTGTCAGAGATGGAAATTCACGAATGGCCAAGCCCAGCACGATCCTGATCAGACTGATCAGCACCGCAGATACGGGTTTCTTTTACGTGACCAAGAAGAACCCCCGGACTGCCACCGGAAAGCTCGAACTCCGCAAATACGACCCGGTGGTCCGCAAGCACGTGCTTTTCAAGGAAGCCAAGATCAAGTAGCACCCGCGAGCCGATGACGGGATCGTGGTCGGCTCGACGGCAAGCGCAAGTGTGCGCCCGCAGCGCAGCGAGAAAAGCCGTTCCGTTACCAAATGCCGGACTTCCGGACCACGCGTCAGCCGCGAACTTCCTGGACCATGTTGCGCAGCCGGCCGAGGTTGTGGATCAACAGCGCGTCCTTGGTTCTTTCGACGATCCCGCTGCGGGCGAGATCGTTGAGCACCCGGGCGACGGTCTCCCTGGTCGTACTGACGCGGCTGGCGATGTCGCTGTGAACGGGCACCGGCTCGATCCTTGCCGACCCCCCATCGACGATGTGGATCCGGGCTAGGCGCAACAGTTCGGCGTGCACCCGGTTGTGAGCGGCGAGGGTACTTAGGTCCATGATCCGCTCGTCGGCGGTCCGGACGATCTTCGCCAGCCGCATCATCACCTGCAGGGCGATGTTCGGATGCTCCGACAGCAGGTTCAAAAACAGGCTGCGCGGCAATGCGAGGATCAGCGTATCCTCCAGGGCCATGACGCTGGCCGACCGGGGCTGGCCGTCGAGGGCCGAGAGCTCGCCGAAATAATTGCCCGCAGTGACCTCGTCGAAGGCGATCTCGCGTCCCAGAATCGAATAGTTGACCACCCGTACGCTGCCACGGACGACGAAGAACACGTCCGTGGTCGCGCTGTCGCGATCGACGATCTGCTCCTGCGCGGCAAACCGCTTGTAGCGGCACGCCTGCTCAACGGAGGTCAGCCGCTCCGCACTGAGCTCGCCGAGAAGGCAAACACCTGAGAGCAGGCCCGTTTCCTCGCCGAAAGAGCCTCGTGACCTGCCGACGTTGTCGCCCCGGGTTAACTCCAACATGCGCACTATCCCTAGTTATGCGAGAGTGCGATAATCTATCGACAACTATTAAGATATCCCTTCCGCTGCCGTAAAGCGCTCATTGCGGAGTCCGTTTCCAGAAGGAAAAGGGATGTTCCCTCACTCGGGCAACAAATAGTCATCCTGAGGGATCTCGCGTGAACACCGGTTATTTTGTGCACCCGGGCTGCGGCTACCTCGACACCACGGTCTTGGTGCCGTTGAGCAGGATGCGGTGTTCGATGTGGTCGCGGACGGAGCGGGCGAGGACCACGTTCTAGATGTTGCGGGCGTCGGGACACAAAATGGTCAGGATGCAGTGTTTCTCGGCGGCCGCGGTCATCGCTGGTCAGGCTATTCAGCTCAAGAAAACGCCACCGCGCCGCCCCGGCGGGTGTCTCCGGCGCCGTCGAACCCGCCGCGGCCGTCGCGATGGACGGCATGGACGCCGCCGAAGAACATGTTGCTTTGCTGCCAGCGATCGACGGTCGGGAAAGCAGGGGCCAGCACCTCGACCGCGCCATCGTCATATCCCGGCTCGACGCTGGCCTTGTCGTCCTCGACGTGAAGCCTTGGGGCGTTGACCGCTTCCTCCAGCGGCATGGCGAAGACGAAGCGGTTGAGCAGCACCTGGAGGATGGCGGTACGGATGCGGTTGGAGCCCCCCGAGCCCAGTGTCGTCAGGCCACCGCCTTTGTCCATGACCAGCGTCGGGGTCATCATCGAGCTTATTCGCACGTCCCGCGGCCACTGATGAAAACCGTGGGGATTGATGTCTTCCTCACCGAGAACGTTGTTGAGCATGATCCCGGTGCCGGGAACGACGTAACCCGAGCCCTCGCCATTGGACAGCGACAGGCTGGCGGCGTTCCCCGCTTCGTCGATGATGCTGATGTGGGTGGTTCCGCGCGGCGCCTTCGGACGGCCGAGAATCTTCGCCCGATAGGCGGTAATCAGGGCCGGGTGCAACAGATCGTCCGCGGCGGTGTCCGCGTCCAGCTCGTGAAGCCGGCTTTCCACCCGAGCCCGATTGGTGAGCTCCATCACCTTGGCCAGCCGGCTCAGATACGCCGAGGTTCCGAACCCCAGCGCCGTGGGGTCGGAGTTGCGAAGCAGCTCCAGGGCGAAGGCGATGAGGATGCCGCCGGTGGACGGCGGCGGGTTGAGATGCAGGCGGGCGGAGAAGATATCGAGAGTCAGCGGCGCGCGACGCTCGACCCGATACTCCTCCATATCGTCGAGGGTGAGGTGGCCGCCGCGGACCCGGCAATCGTTGACAATTCTGTGGGCGATCTCGCCCCGGTAGAACAGGTCGGCCCCCTCGATCGCCAGCACCTCGAGGGTGTCGGCGAACTCCTTCTGCACCAGGATCTCGCCCTCGCCGATGAGCTGGCCCGGCCGCTCGCGGCTTTCGAAGATCGCCTTGCTGGCGACGCTGCTTTGCAGAATGGCGCCGACCACCCCGAACATGTAGGCCTGCATCTCGTTCATGCGAACGCCGTTGCGGGCCAGTTCGACCGCCGGCTCGACGATCCGCCGCATTGGCATGATGCCGAGATCGCGGTGCGCCTCGAAGAGCCCCCGGACGAAACCCGGCGTGGCGATCGACCCCATGCCGATGTGGAACTCTTGCTGAGTGGGGCCGAAGTCGGCGAGGACCGGGAAAAAATCGATATCGGCGGCGGGCGCCCGAAACCCGGGTGTCTGCGGAACGAAATCGTAGACAACGGTCCGGCCCTGGAGGCGGCCCTGATT
>CAVYYK010000005.1:0-50380 GCA_963772635.1 uncultured Alphaproteobacteria bacterium | reverse complement strand
CCAAGAAGCTGGATCTGTTGCGGCGCTTTCTGCCGTTTGGCGACGGAACGCCGGCCCACGACCATCTCGGCGACATCTTCGCTTCGCTGGACGCGGAGGCGTTTCAACGCTGCTTCGTCGGCTGGGTTTCGGCGCGGACCGGGGTTGCCGCCGAGGTGATCGCCATCGACGGCAAGACGGTGCGGCGGTCCGGTGACAAGAAGGGCAGGAAGGGCGCGAAAGCAGCGATCCACATGGTCTCGGCGTTTGCGGCGCGCCAGCGCCTCGTCCTCGGGCAGGTGAAGGTGGCGGAAAAATCGAACGAAATCGTCGCCATCCCGAAGCTGTTGGAGATGCTGGCGATCGAGGGCGCGATCGTCACCATCGACGCCATGGGATGCCAGCGCGACATCGCTAAGACCATCATCGACAAGAAGGCCGACTACGTTCTCGCTCTGAAAGGCAACCAGGGAAGCCTGCGCGACGACGTCGAACTGTTCGTCGCCGAACAGAAAGCCAGGGACTTCCAGGACACCACCATCAGCCGAGATCAGACGGTCAATGGCGATCACGGCCGCATCGAGACGCGGACGACGACCGTCATCCACGATGTCGCCTGGCTCCAACAACGCCACCATTGGCCGGGATTGAAAGCGATCGTCATCGTCGACAGCCTCCGCGAAATCGATGGCAAGATCGAACGGGAAACCCGCTTGTACATCACCTCGCTCCTGCTCCTCGCCGCGCAACTCGGCGGGATCGTCCGCAGCCACTGGGCGGTCGAGAACAGTTTGCACTGGGTCATGGACATGGTCTTTCGCGACGACGAATGCCGGGTGCGCACCGACCACGCGCCCGCCAACTTCACCACCATCAAACACATGGCCCTCAACCTCTTGCGCAACGCCAAAGGCAAGGACTCGCTCCGCCTGCGGCGCAAAGTCGCCGCCTGGGACGACGACTTCCTGGCAAGCCTCATCACCGCATGAAACGTTCACCCGATTCCCCTGGGGCCGCGACCGCTGCCCCGCGTCGGAAAAGACGGACGGGAGATCAGGCGCCCGGCGCTGGGCTGGCGGCAAGCAGGCGCTGTTGGCGGAAACCGGGGGCGCGGGTCTCGAACAGCGGCGCGTCGGGGCGCATCAACGCCAGCTCCAGCGCGGCGGCGATGCGCTGGCGCTGATAGCCGGTCCGCAGCACGTTCCTGCACTGCTCGGGGGTGATCGGCGCGCCGCACAGATAGCGCCGGCCCGGCCGGAACCGGTCCTTGTTGCCGTCCCACCACTTGCGGATCAACTCCGGCGCCGGCCACGGCAGATCCTCGTCGGCGTCCATCTCGACGTTGTCGTCCTCGGGCTCCTCGGTCGGCCCGGCCTCGAACCCCTCCGGCCACTCTCCCTCCAGATCCTCGTACGCCAGATCGACCCCGGTGATCATCGAGAACGCCTCGCCGGCGACCCGCGCCACCTCGTCCATTTCCATGTAGGGGAAAGAGATGGGGAATGTAGAAGGGATCGCCGGTGACCCCCATGGCGATGATCAGCGGCCGCAACGCCTCGGCATCGTCGCCGCCACCGGTGAGCCAGGTACGGGCCGGTCCCCTGTCCAGGAGCCGCGGGACCAGTTGCAGCGCGCGGGTCTGGTAAGGATTGGCGGCGGCGGCGGTCAGGTGCAGGAGCTTCAGCGCCAGCCCCCGTTCGCCGAGCAGCACCGCCGACCACGCCGCCCAGAACCGGCAGCCGTCCTCCTCGGCCTCGAGTTGGGTGCGAAGCAGCGGCAGCAAATCCTCCCGCCCGAGTTCGCCTACCGCCTTGAGCGCGCGGGCGCGGAGCGCGGGATCGTTGTCTTCGAGCGCGCGAACGAGAAAATCACCGGGATCGATCCGGTGAATGGCGGACGCGGCGATGCCGAGACGGCGGAGCAACGGCGAGGTGGACCTCAGACAGCCGTCGACGGTGTCGCGCACCTGCTCGAACGGGACCCACCCGAAGGCGGAGATCAAACCCCGGCCCGTCTCCGGAACCCGGTCGACCACGTCGAGCACACGCGCAAGCTTGGACCGCTCGCCCGACTCCAGCGCCAGCACCCCGGCGGCGAACACCTCGCCCGTTTCTTCCCACTGCAGAAGCTGCTCGACGCACAGGTCCCAGCCCGCATCGCCCGCAACCCTAAGCCATCGACATGCGCCTCGACGCGATCATCCCAATTGGCTAGGTCGTTCAGGTCGAAATGCGGATCCCCCACCGCAGCATCCCGTTGCAGCCACAGAAACGCCGCTTCCTCGGCGTTTTGTGTGACGACGGACTGAATGATGCTCCCGACAAATGAATCAACCACTGTGTGCCAAATCCAATCCAAGAGAAGCGATCAGGTTCATTCTGCCAACGGCCACAAGACAACTGTCTCCAACCACATCACTGAGAACACCCTGGGCCGATTTGGCTCACCTCGAACATAGAACTGCCATGTTACGACACATCCAACGAAGCTGCCGAAACTGAACTTCAGTAAGTGGATTACGATCTAAGGAGGATTCCCTTGATGGTGCCACATCTCGTAGAAGGGGGTGGGGGAGTTGGGACAAGGGGAGCGTGGCATGGCGGGGCCAATCTGTGGGTGCCTGCGCCTGGGCAAGCGCGCAAGCTGGCCCTCATCGGCGCGTTGGATTACGCCGCCGACAAGCTGATCGTTCATCGCAGCCGCAGCAAGCGCAGGACCGACTTCATCGCCTTGCTGGAGCGCCTCGACCCGCTCTTCGGGCCCCGTCTCGGACGACTGTCGAAGCCGGTCGTCCTGGTTGTCGACAATGGCCCGATCCACACCAGCAAGCTGACGCGCGCCGCCCTCGCCCACCAGACCTTCGCCTCGGTCCACCAACTCGACAATGCCGTCGCCCTCGCCGTCGATCAACTCAATGAGGAGCGGAGCCGCCATTTGTGTCCCGATCAACGGATCGCTGCTTAGGTACACCTCTAAAGCCATTGCAGCAAGAACTGCAGCGCGGCAAGTTGAGCAAAAATGAAGACCTGAATATTTTCGTCTAGTTCACTGAAGAAAACCATGTGCTTTCTAATCCGGTATTCGCAAGGATGTCGTCAATCGAAGGTCACCAGCACGACCTTCTCAGTGGTGTTCGAATAGCGTTCAAGAGAGTTCAGGAGCGCATGCCATGCAAATTCGCTGGCTTCAAATAGAGAAAGGGCCACTCTACAGAATACTCGTCGTAAGGCCCTAGGTTTTCCTCCCATACCTCGGCCTCGAAAGAGGGTCTCACTGGAGGTCCGTATGCGCCTTCAGCTGCCAGATCCACCCAAGCAGAAATTGAGGCGATAACACTCTCGAAAACTTCACTCGGAACTGCCCGGCCGAACTCCACCACACATCGACGCTCTTTTTGATAGTCGGCTGGGTCTCCTCGTTCGATAGGAAACTGCAACAACTGCGACTGTGGAGGATATGCGGCCTCTTCCGTCGCCCAAGTCGCATCGGGCAATTGCACCTGCCGTGCCTCTTGCCCCGGCGTTCGATCGGAAACAGAGATTGACCGAAGGGCTTGTGCATCTGCAGACCATCTCCAGCCACAATGACGCAGTAGCTGAAACGCGCGGATATCGACTTGCTCCGAGTACAAAAAAAAGGTTGGTCCGGTTGGAGAAGACAGATCTTCTCCTGTAAGGCTTAATGACGAGTTGACGGGGGAAACCATTTCGCGGGCGAAGCCGCCGCTTGCACCCATGGTGACAAAGCACGCGACAACTCTTTGAAGATCGTCCAATCCATCCGGTATTGACGGCTGCTCAAGCTCAAAGTGTACCACCAACTCTTGACTAGCGGCATTTGTCCAAGAGAGCGACAGTGGGGGAATAGGTCTAGGCACCATCGGCAAACCTGCGCAACCACGCTGTTGTTTTCTCCTTATGGTCTCCCCCTGGAAGGGAAAAAGAAGTGTAGCGCTGCACGATCGGATCCTGCAGGGGCGCGACGAGCTTGTAAACAGCCCGATAATCAGGAAGCAGATCCTGACGATTTACGTTTCCCCAGCATGGTACCGGGCCGGCTTGAAGGATTACTCCGTTTCCAGCTGAAAGGATGGTTACCGACTTGGGGAGCACCTGACGCATTGCCGAGGCACCGCCGATACGGTCTGCGAACTCAGGACCAAGCATTGTCAACCAGTTCACCCCTTTAATTCCGTCGCGCCCCAGGGCAACCGGGTCTGTGACCGAATTGGAGATATCTAGTCCAGGGTGTTTCATCGACATCTGCCACGCCGTGACCTCTCCATCAACCTTATAGTAAGGGCTGGTTTCCAACACAAATCCAGCATGGCCAGACATAAATGGAAATACCGCGCACGCGTCAGCTGCGAAGTTGAGGAGCAGGTCCGCATGATCTACGCCCCACCTTCCGGGGAAGGTACAGCGGATGGCATTCGCGTCCTCTCCATACCCCAGTTCCCCTATCTCACAGCCAAACACTTCGAACGAGTACTCCGGAGCATCGTCGAAGCTGGCACCGTCCTTGAGATCAATATAGATTGTTTTCCTACTGGGCGCCCCGGGTTTTAGCCAGCCCCGAAGCATATTCAGGACACGATGCGTCACCGGTTTGTGGCGCGTCATATTCTCGGTGGAATACCATTTAATCCGCTCTGGAGAGCAAACGGCGAGATACCTGTCATATATATGGAGTACAGAATCTGGTATCGACGACAAATCTTCTCCAGTATATAGCGCGACGTCGCAACAAAAGGAGACAATGCGCGTGCCGTCGTCTTTTACGAAAGTGAACGCGGATTCCGGAACAGTGTTGAGCTCACTCATTGTGATCATCCACACGAAGACTATTAGCAGGGCTCCGAAGCGCAATTCGCTGGTGACAATGGCTCAACTTTACCACCGTTGGCAATTTTGTTATATGCTCGCTTTTGGCTTGCTGACATCTTAGATGCACCGGTCTTCGTCATGTCCGAGTGCATGGATCCAGTAGTCTGCCCTCCCTTTACAGCATCTGAACAGGGAAATTTGGCGTCATAGACGTCATAGTCTGTAGGTGGTGGGCCGCCGCCTACAACTACGTCGGGGCGCCGTCCTTTACCTCGTGGAAGTCGCGGAGCGCCAGGGGGATGCAGGGTCGGCGGTTTCTTTTGCATATCGAAGGTCTTTTCACATTGGCAGTTCGGGTTTTTCGCTTCCAAGGTTTTTTTTACACAAGTGTGTTTTTTTGACCCGAGAGCCGAGCACTGGGAACCGGCGGGCATTGGTTTATCTGCAGCAGTGGTGCTGACGTCGTAGTCGTTGCCGTTTTCGTCCTTTTTGTCGCATTTCTGAATGGCGCACTTGATGTCATGCTCCGCAGCAGCAGCGACTGCCGGATCCAAATTGCCCGCAAGGTCCACCGTATTCTGGTTGTTGTGAAATTTCTTGTCCGTGTGGCGGCAGGCGTTCTTGCCGTCCATCGTAACATCGAAGCTGTAGGTGATCCAATCCGTCGCCTTCATGTTGACGTTGGACTTGACTCCCCCTGCTGTTCCCGCCTCATCGCCGTTGGAGCGGCTGTATTGTGAGCCCTTCACGGCGATCATCGTTGCCCTTGGCCTTGACCGTCTTTGTGCCGTTTTTCAATGAGGACTGGTCGGCGAAGTTGGGGTAAGGGATCGGAACCGGACCGCCCGGAGACGGCGTCTTGCAGACATCCGGTATGGTTGCCGCGGACATACCGATGGTGCTTTTATAGGTCAGGCCGAGGCTATTCACGAGAACATGGCTAGTCATCAGGCGCTTCCAGTTCTTCTCAAAAGCGCGGCTCCCCTCTGTCCCCCTTCGGAGCTAGCCCAAATCAGCGTGCGGAGGCCCTTGGCGTAGCCGCGGTCCTCGGCCTGAATTGCCAGGCAGGCGAAAAGCGGCCCGGATGCGGCGCCGAGATCGCCCCAACAATCGGCCGGAGTTTCAACATCGGCCGCATCGCGGAACAAAGGACGGGCGCGGAGCACCGCGAAGCCGTATTCGTTCCCTCTATAGCGTTCCCCGTTCATATCGCAAAGGATGCGGTCTGCCGGACCATCGCCAAGCGCGGCGAACGCCGCGCCAAGACCATCGCCGAGACAGACGTCGTCAGTCCCGATTAGGTTTGACTCCTGCGCGAGGCCGGTCGCCGCAATCTCGATCAAAGCGTCCCGCCCGTGCTTCGCGAGCAGGATGAAGGCTGCGCCCTCGCCGGGACAGAACCCGTAGATGTTATTCTCAGAATGCAGCCGCTCCTGCTCGTCCAGCCACTCCAACGTGTCCGCATCGAGATAGCTTTCCGCACCCCCGACCAGCAAGGCCTCCGCGCGGCCCGCATCGAGCAGCCGCCCCGCTGCCTCCATTGCCGCGATCCCCCCGGCGTTCCCCCTCATAAAGTGAACGACCGGGCCGTCAAGCTGCAGCGCGGTGCGCAGATGCCGGGCAACTTCTCCTGAGGTGTCCTCTGGCAGGCCCGGCCGAGGTTCGCCGAGATTGAGCACCAGGCCGAGTTTCGGGGGCCGCACGCCGCCAGCAAACGCTTCCGACGCTGCGGCCTCGGCCATTGCCGCGATCCGCTTCACGCATGGCAAGCCCGGATCGAGCCCTGCGTCCCGCGTCACCACCATAGGCTGCCCGAAGCGGTCGATCATGAAAGGATGGTCTTCCATCACCGAGATGCCGGCCCGTACGGCTGCCGCGGTGGCGAGGCAGTCGAATCCGACCGGCGTGCGCGCACCACAGCCGATGATGGCCATCCCCCCCAATAGGTTTACTCCGAGATCCACACGCCGGTGCGGCGCGTGCGGTCCGAGACGCCCATTCGCGGCCGCATGCGGACCGTAGTTTCAGTCAATCGCTCCTCCTTTGTCGGCGGAACCTCGAGAGCCGAGAGATAGACAAGTTCGAAGCGCCGGCGGTCGGGATAAACCCAAAGTGTATGAATATCTGGCACGTGCCGCACATCCGGGGCGCCCCGGAACTGGGTTACCACGTCAAAGACGATCCGCGGCAGGACGAAGGCGAAATAGCCATTCGGTGTGAAACCGCCGAGCCGCACCTCTTCATAACCTGTCAGAAAGGTTGCGGTCTGCTGGTCGGCGGGAGCGCAGCGGAAATACCGGCGGTCGAAATCGTCCGGCGGCAACGGATCGCGGTGTTCTTCCCACTCCTTGTCGTAGGTCCCGGCATAACGAACGCGGGGTTGCCAGTGGTAAGCCACCGGACCAAAACCAGCTGGCCGGCCCGACCGCGGGCCGCGATAGGGCACTTTAGGGTACTCGAAGATTCGGCGCCCGGGTGTCGACCAAGCGTTTGCGATCCGTGGCAAAGCCGCACCCCGCCGGATTTTCCGGCACCCAGTCCTTCCCCTCATCGTCCCAGCCGCCATACGCCCGCGACCAGGAAAGCGGTATTGCCGTGAATTTCGCGGGCCGCGTCATTGAGGTCAATCCGAGATCTTTGGAAAAGATGCGATCGCCAACGACATTCACGATCTTGTCAATATCGGCCACCTTCAGTCGCACTTGGCTTTGGATCGCCGGTCTGCCCTCCGGCGTATAGGCATGTCCCCCGACGAGTACGTCCGTTCCGGTCTTGCTCAGCACGAAATCGGCGTCCCAGAGCATCTCTTCGCGCACCGGATCGCCGGCATAAACGGGGAAGCGCTGCACCTCGGTCTGCTCGTCCGAGGGGCGTTGCCTGCCATCGGCGTCGATCTCGAACGCAGCGCGGATCGCGACGAGCCAGAACTCGGCCCCTCTCTCATCGCGGGTCCAAGTCCGCTCAGCCGCAAACGGCGTTTCGTTTGCGAGTAACCACATGCGTACCCAACGGTCGTTCGTCTCGGTGTTGATATTCCCGCAGTCTTGCCCGAAGTCTTAACATGATCGGATCTCAGTTAATTTGAACCGAACCGCCCTTGATGCGGTTGACTCCAGAGGATCGGCTCAACAAGTAGGCGCCACGAAGGAGGATCTTGCCGGCGCGGGTGAGCGTGATGCTGGCCTTACCGCATTTGAGAACGATCTCCTTGTCTGCGCTCAGGATCACCCTGTCGCCGTCGAGCTTCGCCTCGAGCTTGGTGGGTTCCGCGTCGTCATCCTCTTCGACATCCTCGGTAGCCTCGACGGTGTCGATGCCGCAATGTATTGATGAAGCCGATGATCAGTGGGCGCAACGGGTCACCGTCGGCAAACAGAAGCGCCAACTCGCGGCCGACCGCCTCCTGACCGCAAGACGCCGTCGCCAGCGCCGGCAACGGTTCGGGGCGTGGATTGCCGGGATAGTCCACCAACGGCTCGCCTTTTCCGCCGAGAGCAACCAGCCAACCGATCACCACCTCGGGCAGGTTGGTAGGAGTTCTTGCGAGAGGCTCCGGTGTGCGCATCCGCACGCCTCAGTTTTCGAGAGATCTTCTTTCCTTTAATGACGACATCGCCTTTGCCCTTGGCTGTGATCTTGTTGCCGTTGATGCGTAACGTCCCCGTTGTCCTCGAACTGTCATCGTGGCTTTGCCAACCTTGATTGTCAGTTGCTTTTCGGCGGTGACCGATGACGTTCTTGGCCTTGAGGCCGTAGTCCTTGGTCACCGTCTCGGTGTGACCGCCCTTGATGGTCTCGCCCAGGTCCTTGTCCACCGACGACCGTCCGGCCGCCTGTGACCGCGATCGAGCTGTTGCCCTTGTAGCTCTCCGTCTTGTTGCCGGTGGCGGATTCCGAGCTGTCGCCGGTGACGGTGACGGTTTTGCCGCCGGTGATGTTCTGCACCTTGCCCATGTTGACGGTCTCGGCGTAGCCGGCGCCGACGGTGAACGCCGCGGCCATGACGACATTCTTCGTGGCGTTCATGGTTACCGTCTTGGTTTCGTTCTGGGTGATGCTCTTGGTGGTGTTGCCGGTGATGTTCTGGGTGAAGTTGCCGGTCACCGCCTCGTCGAAGTTGCCGCCGATGTCGGTCTTCTTGTTGACGATGACGCTGTTGTTCTGGTTGGCCTTGATGGTGTTGTTCTGATCGGCGCCGATCACCCGGTCTTCCTGTTGGCCGACGTCGATGCTGCGGTTGTCGCCGATGGTGCCGGTCCAGTTCTTGCCGATGCCGATCTGCTCGTTGGCGACGACCTCGCGGAAGCGGTCGTTGCCGACCTTCTCGCGCTTGTCGTTGTCGACCAGGCTCTGCATGTCCTTGGTGCCGTGGAGGTCGACGAGCTCGCTGCCGGACTTCTCGTCCATGAAGAAGAAGTTGTTCTGGGCGTCGCGCCAGCCGTTGCGGGTCATGGCGGCGGGCAGCGCTTCGGTCGGCATGTTGTTGCCGTTGTAGACCCGGCCGGTGATCACCGGATCGTTGACGTTTCCCTGGATGAAGCTGACCAGCACCTCGTCGCCGACCTCGGGCAGGAACAGGCCGCCGCGGTTGCCGCTGCCGGCCCAGTTATGGGAGACGCGCAGCCAGCATTTGTTGTCCGCGGGCGCGCGGTCGTCCCGCTGCCACGGGAAGCGCACGCGGACGCGGCCGTGGTTGTCGGTGGAGATCTGGCCGTCGCCCTCGACGGTGGCCGTCTGCGGACCGGGGATCACCGGCACCTGGGTGATCCGCTCGGGCGTATACGGCCGGGCGTTGTGGTCGAGGGCGGTGAACCTGCAGATATAGGAAAGATCCCCTTGCTCCGTCGATTCCGGCGGGCCGCCCTCCACGTCGAACTCGGTCGCCACCACCAGGTATTCCTTGTTGTCGGCGGAACGCGGCAATCCCTCGATGGTGAAGGTATGGCCGGGGGCGAGGCCGAGGGTGCCGCCGGATCCGTGGACCCAGGTCTGCCAGGTCTGCTGCTCCTCGAGGCGCAGGCGCACGCAGTCCTCGCCGACACCTTGTTCGGTGTAGTTGCCGGGAAAGGTGTACACTTCCCACTGCGCCATCTTCTTGGCGAGTTGCGCCCCGTCGCCGCCGGGGGCGGCATACTCGCGCTTGCATTCGAGATTCTTGTTCGGGCCCTCGAAGTCGTAGTCCCTGTAGGCGCGCCTCCCGGGACGCAACTGGCCGGACGACCGCCATTCGGTGACAAAACGGTGCCCGTACCCACGGTCTATCATGTCGGCGTTGAAGGTCAGGTTTTCCGCCCCCGGGGCCGCGACGTATTCGGAATTCTTGTCGGCGAGACAGAGGAAATGCTTGCCCGTTTCATAACGGTAGTAGCAGCAGATGCCGGCGTCCTCGCACAGCCGCCAGATGTAGTTCTGGTCGGACTCGTTGAATTGGACGGAGTAGTGGAGCGGCTTGTAGTCGCCGCGGCGCAGTTTGATATCGAGATCGGTGAAGCCGCGCTCTTCGCACACCTCCTCGACGATGTCGATTACCGATTTGTCCTGGAAAATCCGGCAGTCGCTGTTGAGCGACAACAGCCACGGCCATGTCCTCAGAACGCAGCGGTAGTGGGCGTATCGGCCGCGCCGGCCGAGGTAGGACACCTCGCAGGCAACCCCGTCGAACCGCCGTTCCTGGCCGTCCGGCAAGCCGAAATGAACGGTGAGGTTCTCGCCAAGGAGTTTCTCGAAGGTGACGTCGTCGCTGTCGCCGAGGAACTCGAGACGCGCCTCCGGGATGGTGTTGAGCTTCTCTTCGACCCGGATGCGGTGAAAGAACAGCTCCACGCCGTCGATCGGTTGGGAAATCGAGACGGAAATCAGCTTGGTCCCGCCCGACGCCTCCATGATACCCCCACTTGCGCCATTTTTATGGGTTAGAATTGTACAGAAATTTTCGCTTGTTGCCTAGTCTTAGCAACAATCAGGGGCATTTGTTTTTCCAGCCACTCCGGGAAAGGAAAGGATGTTTCACAATCGCCGCCCCAAAAACAGAAGGGTCTTCTCGCCCGCGGTACGTTCGACGGCACGGTCGAACCCACGGGCGCGGTAAAAGGCGACGTTTCGCGCTCCTTCGGCGGTAACGACGTGGACGCCGGGCAGTCCCGCCGCCTCGCACAAAGACACGAACCTCTCGGCCAGCCGCCCACCGACGCCCCGGCCGCGAACGTCGGGGCGACAGTTGATGTGAAAATGCGCGGGGAAGTCCGCGAACAGGTCGGCGAACAGCCCGTAGTTCGGAATATCCCGGAATAAAGGCCGAGCCGCCCCGACTGTCGCGGCAGCCCATGACATAGCCGGCCACCCGGTTCGCCGTATCCATGGCGACGATGACGTCCTCCGGCGCGCGCCGGCGATAGTATTCCGTCCATCGGCGGAGGAACTCGGCCCGTCCCTCGATGGATGGAAACGACCGCACCGCGGCGCTCTCGAAGAAAATGGCCTCGATCTGGCGCCACACCCCATTCGGATCGCCGACTTCGGCGAGGCTGGTAATCGTATGGTTGGACGCATGTCCATCCGGGGCTTCCCCGGGCGCCGACTCAAGTGAACGCATATCGGAAGTCGCCGTCCACGACGCTGATTTCGACACGCTCCACCGGCTGCTCGTCGATCATTCTTGTCAGAAATTCGTTACTCAGGGCGGGAAGCACCGTGTTGGTCAAGATCGCATCGATCATTCGACCACCGCTTTCCACCTCCGTGCAGCGGCTGGCGATGAGGCGAACCACCTCGTCGCTGTAGGTCAGGGGTACGCGTTGGCTGTCGTTGATACGCCGCTGGATACGATCGAGCTGAAGCCGAATGATCCGAGAGACGACGTCGTCCGCCAGCGGAAAATACGGAATGACGATCAATCGGCCGAGAAGCGCCGGCGGAAACACCTTGAGCAGCGGTTCTCGAAGCGCCTTTGCCAATCCCTCCCAGCCCGGCATCAATTCGGGATCCTGGCACATGTTGGTGATCAGATCGGTTCCGACGTTGGAGGTGAGCAGAATGATCGTGTTCTTGAAATCGATCATCCGGCCCTCGCTGTCCTCCATCTGACCCTTGTCGAACACCTGAAAAAAGACTTCGTGAACGTCCGGATGCGCTTTCTCGACCTCGTCGAGCAGGACCACGCTGTAAGGCTTTCGCCGCACCGCTTCCGTCAGGATGCCGCCCTCGCCATAGCCGACGTACCCGGGTGGCGCCCCCTTCAACGTCGAAACCGTGTGCTTTTCCTGAAACTCGCTCATATTGATGGTGATGACGTTGTGCTCGCCGCCGTACAGAGCCTCGGCCAACGCGAGAGCCGTTTCCGTCTTTCCGACGCCGCTTGGACCGCACAACATGAAAACGCCGATGGGCTTGCTGGGGTTGTCCAGACCCGCGCGAGCCGTTTGGATCCGTTTGGCGACAGCTTCCAGCGCATGATCCTGACCGATGACCCGCTCCTTGAGGGTTTGCGCCAGATTGAGCACCGCTTCGATCTCGTTTCGAACCATGCGCCCCACGGGTATTCCGGTCCAATCCTCCACCACCTTGGCCACGGCCTGTTCATCGACGTTCACCAGAACCAGCGGTTCCTCCCCCTGGATCTCCCGCAGCTGCCGCTGCAGATCTCGAAGTTGGGCAAGCGCTTGCTGGCGCTCGGGTTTGCTCAATTCATGGGGTGTCGCATCGGCGGCAACCGGACCCGGATCTCCGGTTTCCGATTCCGCTTCCTTGGCGGCCGCTTTCTCCAGGTCGCTGCCGGTTCCTTCGACGGCGCGCGCACGACCGCGAAGCCTCGCCCGGATCTCCAGGATTTCGTCCACGAGCGCTTTCTCCCGATCCCAGCGCTCCCGTAATTCCCCGAGGCGAGCCTCCTCCACGCTCATGCGCGCGCGGACCTCGGTTTCCCGATCATCGGTTTCGACACCGGCGGTTCGTTCGCGATCAAGGATTTCGATCTCGGTGTTCATCGCTTCGATCCGCCTGCGGCTGTCTTCCACCACCGCGGGGTCGCTGTGCTGGCTGATGGCAACGCGGGCGCATGCTGTATCGAGGAGGCTGACCGCCTTGTCGGGAAGCTGACGCGCCGGAATGTAGCGGTGCGACAGTTTCACCGCTGCTTCCAGCGCCTCGTCCAGGAGTTGAACCTTGTGATGCTTCTCGTAGCGGCTGGCGACGCTTCTCAGCATCAGGATCGCGCGATCCTCGCTCGGCTCGTCCACCTGCACGGTCTGGAAGCGGCGTGTCAGGGCTGGATCCTTTTCAATGTATTTCTTGTACTCGCCCCAGGTCGTCGCCGCGATCGTTCGCAGCGTTCCCCGGGCGAGCGCCGGCTTGAGAAGATTGGCGGCGTCACTCGTCCCCGCAGCGCCGCCTGCCCCGATCAGCGTGTGCGCCTCGTCTATAAAAAGGATGATGGGCGTCGGCGAGGCTTGCACCTCATCGATCACCTGGCGAAGCCGGCTTTCGAATTCGCCCTTCATACTGGCCCCCGCCTGCAGCAGCTTGAGATCCAGGGTCCGCAAGGTGACATCCTGAAGTGGTGGCGGGACGTCCTTGTTGGCGATCCGTTGCGCGAAGCCCTCAACGATCGCCGTTTTGCCCACACCCGCTTCGCCGGTAATGAGAGGATTGTTCTGCCGCCGACGCATAAGGATGTCGATGACTTGGCGGATTTCCTGATCCCGGCCTACATAGGGGTCGATCTCGCCGTTTCGCGCTTGTTCCGTCAGGTCGTCGGAGAACCGTTGAAGTGCCTCCTGCTTGCCCATCTGCGCGGGCGCCATCGTATCGCCCGGTCTCGCGCCCTCTCCCTGGACCCCGCCGCCGGAGCCGTCGGAGGCGCCGAGCGTGTCTTCCGGAGAACCGTCGACGATCTCCTTGAATCGATCACCCAGCGCATCAACCTCCACCTTGGCGAATTCCTCCGAGATTTTGAGGAGTGATCGGCGCATTCCCGGCGTATTCAAGATCCCGTAGAGCAGGTGGCCGGTTCTGACCTTGTACTCGTCGAACAGCATTGATGCGTAGAGCCAGCCTTTTTCCACTGCCTCCTCGAGCTGGCTCGAGAAATTTGACAGGGTCTTGGCTCCCCGTGGCAGACGGTCCAGTGCGTCACCGATGTCCCGTTCCAGGTGCGCCCGATTAAGTTCGAAATGATGAATGATGCGATGAAGGTCGGAGTCTGGATAGCGGAGGATCTGATTTATCCAGTGGACCAGTTCGACGCTCGGGTTCCCCTGGAGTCTGCTGTTCTGGGTCGCGCTCGCAATCGCGTTATAGGCAAGTTCATCAAGCTTTCCGTACATGACTTTGCGTTTGATTGCGGCCATCCGTCACCTCCCCTCGGCCAGAACCGGACACGAATTATCCACAGTCGTTACGTCTTCATGCCTTTCTGGGCTCATTCCGGTTTCGGTTGCCGGCACGAAGGTCATGTCGTTCACGTCGCGGTCGAGCGGACGATCGGTAAGCCACGTCGTCCGACCGAGTTGGTTGAAACAGCCGGCTCTGAGTGGCGGAACCTCCGCTCCTCGAAGGGTCAAATTGACCTCGGCGCACAACGCGATACCAGTGTAGTTGCGAATAAAGGCGACCAGCACCGGGAGGCTTTCCCCCAATGGCAGAAAGCGCTGGTAATCCACCAGCGTGAGTGGGCCGATCCCGACTCTGAAGCGATTTTGGACCTCCCACACCTTCAACCCGAGAATGACGTTTTTTCCAAGCGTTCCAGTATCGTGGGACAATCCGAGGCGCCAACACGCCTTTTGCGGCAACTCGATCCACTCACCGACAAACTCCCGGATGGAGATCGAAACCCGGAAGTAATCGGACAGCATCGCCTGCAGGCCTTCGGGACCGCGGACGCGGGAAGCAAGCCAGCCGGCGTAATAAAGTTTCGCGCTATCCGGCATTGCGTCCCGATTGCGAAACGACGGCATGCCTAGGCCAATCAACGAAGCGACATAAACTCCATACCAGTCGCTATCGGGGCGATCGAAGCTGACCGTGGGCCGCGCATTGGCCCAGGCCCGATAGAAAAACGACAGCATTCTGTGATGAAAAAGGTCGAAAAAACGGCTGACCGTTGGATCATGGGCGTTGCGCAAACGGTCGTACGCGTATTCGGTGAGGTGGATTGGCAGCGGTCCGTTGGGCCCGAACAACCCGAAAAAATAGCCGGCGAGCCGAGGAGGACGCCCCCTTTTGCCCGGCGTGAACGATGTCAGGGTCGAGCTTGCGAAGCTCAGCGATGGGTCCTGGGCCAGTCGAATGGGGTCCTCCGTCGGCCGCGCCGATCGCCCGATCCTCGGACGGTCCCGGTAGACGCACTCCAGCCTCCGCAGCGCTTGGAAAAAATCAAACCGGTACCAAGCCCTCTGCAGAGCGCTATACAGATTTAAATCACGTTTCTCTGACCGATCCTGGCGGCCCATCTCATGACCTCGCCGCGTGTGGGTGTTCTCAAAACGGTTTCCGTGAATGAGTTGATCGATGTGTAAAGCGTCAGGAATCGTTCCAGAACGGCTCCAAGCAGAAAAACACCGCTTCCCTGGAACGCCGCCTCGTCCAAGGTCACCGTGATCTCCAGGCCGCGGGCAAGCGTGATCGATCCGGGACCGGGACCGGTCAAACGCGCTTGTTGGGGCTCGGACTCAATCGAGACGACCCCCTCGATCTGCCGCCGCAAAGACGGATCGCCCATGGCCGCGTAAAGCGTCAACACATCTTTGAGAGCCGCCGGGCCGCGGCCCTCATCCACATCGACCAGTGACACGTGGTTCAAAGACAACTGATTGATCAGCCGCCAAGCGATTTCCCGACGAGCAATCGACGCCCTTGGTTCCGTCGGACCGGCGATGAAGCGAACCAACTCCACGGGTGCTCCCAGATCCAGGGTCAAATCCGTCTTCCCCACTCCGACCGGCATCTGCAGCGGAAGATCGCGATTGGTGCACTGCGTGGTGACGGCGACCTGACGGAGATTGCTGCTGTATGGCGCCTCGGTGGCGTCCACTATGGAGACATACGTTTCACTTCCGATATAGTTGGTTCTTGGACCCCGCAGTCTCTGGCGCGAAGAGATTACTCGTGGCGAACGGTAGACCGTGTAAAACGCCTTGTGGTCGCGATACCGGGGAAAATCGCTGCAGGCGTAAAACGGCAGGAACTCGGTATCGGGTTCATTGGTTGCGCCATACCCAACGACCGACTGAATGTCGAACACTTCGAAATCAAGCGGGCGGCTGCGGTCCGCGACCACGTGGTATTCGTTCTCCCGGTCGGACACATGGATCCTGTCGGCCCGCTTGGGGAACAGATTGATGACTGGGGTGCAGAACAGCGAAAACCGGGACGTGTCGACGGAAAATTGGAGCCCGTTCACGCTCCGATCCAAGGTGATGATGACGTCGAATTCCCTGTCGGTGGTGTCCGGAGGCCTAGCGTCGAAACCGGTGATGTCAACAAACATGAACCGTTCCGGAAAAGCGAAATACTCCTTCAGCAGTCGATAACCGGAAAAGTATCGGGGGTTCGCCGGCAGCAGCGCCTGTTCCACGCTGAAGCCCAAGGGCCGAATGTTTTCTGCCGACAAACTCGCACGCCAAACAGCACCTCGGTCGGTTGATTGTATGATCAGGCCCACCTTGTTGCCCATGATCTGTTCGTAAAGCTGCATGGCGACTGGATCGGCGCCTCGCACATAGAGGCTCAAGCTGTCCAACGGCAGATCGGCAAACGAAAGCTCGCCGATCGTCCGGAAGCGAAAACGCAGCGCTGCCTTGACTCCGGCGAGGTCGGTGATCCCGACAGAAGCGACGTCGCCAGTGGACGGCAAATACCTGCAATCGGTCAACTCGACGGGCCAAAGCGTTACGTCGTGCGCGGTTCGGTATTCGCACGTCGTCTGCATGTGGCGGCCGGGTTAACTCCGTAACACGCTCCCGCGCCGCACAGGAATACCATCCTTAAGAGTTCCCTGGGTCATATCAGGCGAAAGACGGACGATCCCCATGGACGGAGATGGCGCCAGATATCCAGGATACACCATCTCCAGGAGGTTCTGCGAAAACCTCGGATACTCGGCGTCGACCTTGAGTTTGACGCGGGCCGCCATGTACGCGAACCCCTCGATGAGGCGCTCCACATAGGGGTCCGCGCACTCGAAGCCCTCGATCCCGAGCCGACCGGCAATCTTCGGATACTCCTCGGCAAACTCCGAGCACATTTCGCGGATATGCTGAAGTTCGTGGTTGTAGTATTCGAGAAGTCGGGGATCCATTAGCGGGCCGAGCTCCCTGCGTACTCGGAGATCGATACATGGCCGGTCTCGACATCGATCTCGGTACGGATGTAAAGGCTCGAAGCCGCTGGCTGGCCCCAGAGCAGCCCCTCCACCTCGAAAGCAACCGTGTGCCTCTGAGCGAGCGCTGTGTCGACGACCGAGCGGACCTTGACGGTATCCTTAAGGATGCGCGGCTCGAAATCGACGATCGCCCGCAGAAGGATCTTTTCGAGCGTCTGGACGCGTATGCCTGAAACCGTCGCACCCGTGAGATCGCGAATCCCGTAGTTCAGTACGGACCCGGCAACCAGAGGGTATTTGTCAAGGTCCTCGACACCGGACATATTCCCGCTGTTGAACAACCACGCCAAATCCCGCAAGACGCATTCACGAAGTTTCTTCATGGACAGCACGCGCTTTTCCGGCAGCTCGCTTTTCTCGTCGGGTTCGTTGTCGGTCAAACGATCGAGGAGCGACGGTTGCAGTCGATCCTTTGGCGTCAGTTCGACCATCACGTCAACGCGGCGCGGCTTCTGGCGGTGGGGGAGAAGGCGCCGAGTCCTCTGAGCCCTGTGAGTCAAGGGACACCGCGCGGACGTCGAGCAGAGAGTACTCGCCGGTATCGGTAGCGAGCATCCGTTGTCCCAGGCCAAAGTAAATGCCCGCCGATGGCTCTTGCCATACGGTTTTGCGCGCCAACCGGATGTCACCCTCATCCTGGTTTTCGGAATCAGGATATCGGGCCGGCAAGAGCGCAAAGGCTTCGCCGCCGTTCGACCATGTGAAATGAGCGGGAACCCACACCAGATCGCGAAGATCCGAAGGTTGTTCGATATTCAATGTCCGTACGCGGTGAAACGGCACCCAGTAATAGGCGCCATTGATTACTGCCTCGGTCACCGGGCCGAGCCTCGGATCGGCGTCGGCAATCCACTCGAACGCGTCACCGTCGATGATGCCCGATGTGGCCGGCGCCAGATCGAAAGCTTCGTCGCGCAGGGCGTTGGCGTGCGTAAACTCTCCGTTCGCCGCGTGGCGGAGCGCCTCGGTCAGCAATGCCACCCATCGCTCGGGGCTGCCGAGCACGAGAGGCGTTCTTTTTCCATCGAACACTTCCCGGCGCACCTTTTCGCAGGCGATGGCGGCTCGATAGGTATGAACCATCGGCAGGGTCGCCGCATCCAGTTCGCCGAGCACGCCCAGTTGCCCGACGGCGCGATCCCATTCGCCGAGCACACAAAGCAGTTGGAAAAGAAGAACCCGCTGTTCGACGCTTGCGGGCTCGTCTCGGACTTTCGCCTGGACCTCCCTGAGAGCATCCTCAAGTTTGACCTGCCGGAGATCCTTCAGGGAATCCATGTGGAACAACCAAAAAATCTTCTTGTCACAATCCCTATAGAAAAAAGGGCTGACGGGCATTGCCCGTCAGCCCCGCCCTTACCTTACCCTGCCGCGCCCAATCTCACGTCCCACGCTGTGTCATTTATCTTTATCTTATCGTATGAAAGGCCAAGCCTTAGGACGGCTCTTTCATCCGTCGCGCCCCTGAGGGCCGCTGACATGATTCGACAGCCTGTGAGTTCAATAGTGGTTCCGCTTAGAACCGTCAGCACGGCATCGACTTTGTCCGAAGCGTCCCCACCAGTGGATACGGCAGTCGCCTGCGTGATAGGCGCAGCACAGCCACCCTTATCCGAAAACATCACATCGGCCGCCCCGCTGTCTACGACGAGGTCGGCCGTAAAATTCGAGAATACCGCTTTCGTTCCCGCTTTGCCCTTTTCCACCCATAATTGGTAGTCGAGGACATAGAACTGTTTTTCATACCCCGTCTCTGTCGCTGTTCCTTCGAAGTTGCCAAGTTTGAGCCAAGCCGACCCCTCGATTTCGTCGGAAAGATTGCTTGCCCGCATTGGCATCGACGGCATTGATTGCTGCATGTCTTTCTCCTTTCTAGACTAGTGACCGATGCTTGGGCACCGGTTGAACTCGCCTCCCTCCCACATCTACTGCACTAACCACTCCTCATACGCCCTTAACTGACGGAAGCTTGGAGACCAAGCGCAGTGAGACCGTCAATCCTTCTAGTTGATAGTGCGGTCGCAAATAAAAAGTCGCCGAGTAGTAGCCGGGGTTGCCTTCGACGTCCTGCACACGGACTTCGGCAGCGGCCAGAGGCTTCCTGGCTTTTTGGTTTTCACTTGCCACCGCCGGGTTCTCCGTCACATAGTTCTTGATCCACCGGTTGAGCCAAACCTCCATGTCCTCCCGCTCCTTGAACGAGCCGATCTTGTCGCGGACGATGGATTTCAGATAATGGGCGAAGCGGCAAACCGCGAACAGGTATGGAAGTCGCGCCGACAGGTTGGCGTTCGCCGTCGCGTCCGGGTCGTCGTATTCCGCGGGCTTCTGAAGCGACTGCGCCCCGATGAAAGCCGCGAAATCGGAATTTTTTTTGTGGATGAGGGGCATGAACCCGTTCTTCGCGAGTTCCGCCTCGCGCCGGTCGGAGATCGCGATCTCCGTCGGGCACTTCATATCGACACCACCGTCGTCGGTGGGGAACGTGCACACGGGGAGACCCTCGACCGCTCCGCCCGAACTCGACTCCACGGATGCGCGAGCACCAACCATAGAGCTTAAACGCCCTGTTGATGTTGACGGCCATGGCGTACGCCGAATTCGACCAACAGTACTTACTGTGATCGGCGCCCTCGGTATCTTCCTCGAAGTCGAACTCATCGACCGGATCGGTCTTCGAGCCATACGGGTAGCGGGCGAGGAAGCGCGGCATCGCAAGGCCGAGGTAACGTGAATCCTCCGCGTCGCGCAGCGACTTCCAGGGAGCGTATTCCGCCGTCTGGAAGATTTTTGTCAAGTCCCGGGGATTGGCCAGTTCCTGCCAGCTCTCCATCTGCATGATTTTGGGTGACGCGCCCGCGATAAATGGTGTGTGGGCGGCTGCACATACTTGCGATATTTCATTCAGGAACTCGACATCCGGCGGTGTATGATCGAAGTGGTAGTCACCGACGATGCAACCGAACGGCTCGCCGCCGAAGACGCCATACTCCTCCTCGTAGACCTTCTTGAAGATCGGGCTCTGATCCCACGCCGTTCCCTTGAACTTCTTGAGAGTTTTATGAACTTCCTTCTTGGAGATATTCATGACCTTTATCTTGAGCATCTCGTCGGTTTCGGTCTTGTTGCAGAGATACTGGAGCCCTCTCCACGCGCCTTCGAGTTGTTGGAAATCAGGGTGGTGGAGAACCTAATTCAACTGATCGGTCAGCTTGTTGTCGATCGCCGCGATGTACGCCTCGATCGTGTGAACCACATTTGAAGACACCACCGTACTGTCGGCGAGCACCTGTTCGGCAAGGGTTTGGACGGCAACCTCCACCGCTTCCTTGGCCTTATCGGACTGGGGCCTGAACTCCTGCTCGAGAAGGTTCGCGAAATCGTCACTGTTAAGAGCTTGTGCCTCTTCGCCGGCACCCGCCTCGGTCTGCGCTTCCACTTCTGCCATTCGTATTACTCCTTAGACTTTTCTGCGGACTCTTTCGCGGCCTCCGCTTTTGGAGCCGACGACAGTGCCTGCAGCAACGTCGGGTCCTGCACCGCACGAGCGATCAGTTCCTCCGCGCCGCTCTTTCCGTCCATGTATGTCATCAAGTTTGCGAGCTGGGTGCGGGCTTCCAGAAGCTTGTTCAGTGAATCGATCTTTCGAACCACATTGGCCGGCGAGAAATCATCCATGCTTTCGAATGTCATATCGACACTGAGTTCGCCTTCGCCCGTCAGCGTATTAGGGACGCGGAAGGCGGCGCGTGGCTTCATGGCCTTCATTCGGGCGTCCAAATTATCGACGTCCATTTCGAGATATTTGCGTTTGTCAACCGGCGGAAGCGCCTCGGCCGGTTTACCCGAGAGATCGGCCATCACCCCCATGACAAATGGGATCTGCACCTTCTTCTCGGCCCCATAGAGTTCGACGTCGTATTCGATCTGTACGCGGGGCGCCCGGTTTCGCGCGATAAATTTCTGGCTGCTCGCCTTCGCCATAATGCCCTACTCCTTTGCCGCGAGGTCCCTATCGCCCCGCCCGTGAATGATCGCCCATAACCACCGCAACTCGCGGCCCAGCCGCGCCGATTTCGTCGGACCCACACGCGGCGCCATTCCCATTTCGCAGATCCGTGGCTTCATCCCGCCGCTTCCTCTTCGACTGTTCCGCAGATCTTCTGCGCTTGCGACACACTGTCAGGCGTAAGATCTTGAAGGATTTCCATGAAGTCCTTCGAGACCAGTCGTTTGGCGCGCTGCAAGAGCAACGGAACGGGGCTGGAGGGTTCGTACCGGCTGTAGTAAGCGCAGATTTTATCCAACATCCGGGCCACCTCCTCCCGGCTGGCCACCTCCCCGGAAACCGGCATGCTATCCGGGTTTCTCGAGACCGGCGGTGGCTCCGACTTCACGGTTTCTGCGCCAACCGCCGTGTCGGAACTTGCCTTAGTGTCCAAAGGCATCAGTCCTCTTTCCTTTACCTTTTTCTCCATCAAGGCGTCGATGCGCCCGATAAGGTTTTCAAGGCCTTCGAAACTTGGAGCCTGCTCCGCACCGAGCTTTTGCATCAGTAGATCGTCGATCGTCCGAACGTGTCCAAGCGCCTGGTGAACGCTCACCGCAGCAGTCTCAAGCTCGTCTGCTTCGCAATCGAGGAATATGGCGTTGATCCGTTCATCGGGCAGCGCCTCACTGTTGTCGGCGCTGGATGGAACAAGCTTCCCCTCGGCAATGGCCACGTCTCGATAGGTTACGGTGCCGAGCGCCTTTGACGTGATTAGGCGAGCTCTCCGAATATCGCTGAGAAAAGTCGGGCCATCGCACAAACCTGACAGAACATTGATCCTCAGTGTCGGATCCATTCCATCATCGGCGTCTAGCTTGGGATACACATGATCCCAGTATTGCTCCAGAAGCCCGCGTATGAGCGCGAGTCCCGCGCCAAGGCTCGCGATCCCATGAGTATTCAGTTGCGCCCGTGCCAGGATGATCGCGAGCCGCAGGTCCTTGGACCTGCCCAACAACGCGGCGGCGCGCTTGCCCATGTCCGCCCAGTCGGAACGCTTTGTTTCTTCGTCCTCGCTTTCGACCATTTGCGCGGTCGAAGGCTGCAAGTCCTGCTCTAGTGTTTGGTACTCGGCCTCGTACTCGAGGTTGTCGCCACAGGGCGTCTCGGTGGAAACCTCCGCCAGCAAATCATCGAGATCAAGCCCCCTCATTGTCCGCCTCCTCGACGTATCCGACACGTCATCCCGGCTGACTTATAACGGCCGCTCGCACCGCGGTTATCTTCCGCTGCTTTGTCGCCGTCCATATATCGACGGCAAATGCCCCTTTGGGGTAAAAATTTAGCAAAAAAAAATTCGTCTCCGCAATAGTAAACTGTGATTTGGGGCAAACTGTGACGATATTCATCCGAAAGGTTGCGGTTCACTCTATCCGGCTTCAATGAGGTCGCACCTGCAAGTCAAGGCCATCCGTCCGTGCCGCGCGACCTCACAGAACCCTCCAAATTCCCAACCGGCTGGATTTCTAAATCAATGGGGTGAGGTGATTCGGAGATTTGCGATGGGTTCAGCGATATCGTTGCGGGAAGATTTTGACGGTCCGGCTTTGCGGCAAATGGCCGAAGCTTCAGAGATGCGGCCCAAAGCCGCCGGCTTTTTGCTTTGGCGGAAATTCATGACGGCGGTGCACGCTCGGATGGGGCGCGTGTCGGCGGTGTCGGTCTTCAGGTTATCCGGGACTGGGTGCTGCGTTTCAGTGCGGAAGGGGCGAACGGGCTGGTTGACCGCAAGGCACCGGGACCGTCGCCGAAGCTTAGCCGCGAGCAATGCCGGGCGCTGGAGGAGATCGTCGAGGACGGGCCGATCCCGGCGGTCCATGGCGTGGTCCGCTGGCGTCTCAAGGACCTGACGCAGTGGATATGGGAGGAATTCCGCATCTCGCTGAACGAAACCACCGTCGGGCGGGAACTGAAGGCGCTCGGGTCCCGCAAGATGTCCGCCCGTCCTCGCCATTATGCGCAGAACGAGTTGGCCATCGAACATTTTAAAAAAACTGGGTATCCCCTTCGCCCAAGTTAAGAAGTCTGGTAGCGTTTGGGGATGGAGGCGTCGAGACACCCGGTTCCAGGGATCGATTACCCGCGGACGTTCCAGGAGATGGATAATTGGTTCCGCACGGAGGTGGGACCCTCGACGCCCTGCTCTTGGGGCATGAGACGCCGGAGGAGATATTCGGCAAGGAGGGTCTGTTCAAGCGGCTGCAATCGGCGCTGATCGAGCGTGCCCTGGGTGGTGAGTTGACCCACCATCTGGGATGTCCAATTGACCATATTTCTTTCCCATCGCAACTCCGGAACGTACCGGTGTTTCACTTGGAATGTGGATCTAGTGGATCAAATCCAACGTTTCGAACCCCGCTCCTAAGGTGCTCCGCTTTCAAAAATCACATTTTTAACAATGGCCTGGGAAACCTTGACGCGGGACTCATCCGTTCCGGTCTAACCACTAGAGCCCCAAAAAAGTGGTTCTCTAAGGACGTGAAATGTACTATCGGTAATTTATGGGCGTTAGCGGTTAACTAATGCCTTTAGAAAATGCCAAATTCAATGACCGAACACCAGAACACCCGTGCTCACGTGAGGGACTTAAGCTGTCCGACGTGGAGGCAAAAAATAAATCCCCGTGTTTTGTCGCTCGTTTTCACGGGACTGCTGTTTGGCCTTGCTGGTTGTGCACAAGACGATCAAGACGGATCCAAGCAACCATATGTGCCACCACCACCACCGACGAAACTGACTTGCAACGCCAAGCCTGGCCTCACCACGAAACAGCGGGTGGTGGAGGCCCTTGGCCATTTGGAAACGCGCGATGAGTACGATTGCGCCGAAGCGGAGCTGAATGCCATTCTGCAGGAGGATCCTGGCCATCGCGTGGCCGCGGACCTGAAGGAACAATTGACCGCCGATCCCCAACAATATGTGACACAAAAATATGGGGGGCAGTCGTTCAAGTATTCAGTCAAAAACGGCGAGAGCATCTCGCTGATTGCTAAGAGATATATGGGCAATACTTTAAAGTTCGTCATCCTGGCACGATACAATGATATCGACGAACCGAAGTCCGTGAACGTGGGTACTGTGCTTCGAATTCCGGGGAAGGCGTCGGTTGCCGCGAGCACCCGTGAACCTTTGCCTCCCGTTTCCTCCGTACCCGGCGGCGAACCTGGGTCCGTACCCGGCGGCGATTCTGAGGGAGACCGACCCGGGGGCAATGGTGGTGAGCGTCTCGGCGGCCCCGTACCTGATGGCGGTTCTCAGGGAGAGCGGCCCCTCCCGCCAGAGGACACGGCAGAACCTCCCGCGCAAAACATCGAGCCGCCCGCGGAAAACCTGGACGAGGAGAGACAGGCGGCGCGGGACCTCAATTCGCAAGGTCGATATGAGGAAGCCATTTCCCTCTTGGAACAAGCGCTGTGGGAAGCGCAGCCTGCGGGTGCGCAGAGCGAAGGCGAAGGAGCGAGGAGCGACCTTGCGGACTATTACGCGGCTTCCGCCCGCCAGCTTCGGAGCAAGGGCAAATACGGGGGCGCGAGGCTCCGGTACGAAAAGGCGATCGAATTGGTGCCGTATCGGGATGACTTGCGGAGCGAATTGTTTGAGATCGAAACGTCGCTTCTCCCGGCGCAACAGCGGCTGGCGAGCGCAAACGACTTCGAACAACGAGGCGATCTCGATAGGGCTTACGAGGAATATGGAGAAGCACTAAAGCTAAATCCCAACCTGACAGAAGCCGCGGACCGCCGCCAAAAAATTGGCGATACGCTCAAGGATAGCTATTATCGCGAGGCCGTGAAGGCCCGGCTACAGGGTGACCTTGATTTGGCGCTTAAAAACATCATCCAAGCGCACGCAATCGATGCGGATGACCAAAAAATCCAAGATGAAAAGCACGTTATCGAGCAAGATCTTGGAAAGCTAGAAGTGCTGAGAAAGTCGGGTGGCGACGGCTAAAAGTGCAAGTTTTTGGGCCACCCTACTGTTCGCTAGAACGGGACTTCGATCCAGCGGCCATAATCGCGAGGATCGGTCGGCTTCCTTGCACTGAGGTCAGACTTAGGGGTTTGAGTAGCTTCGTATAACCGCAAAGCGCGTTCCAGGAAGAGGGTCCATTCAGCGTTCTCCGGCTCAAGGGCACTACTTCTTCGCCAGTACTCGATCGCCCGCCGGAGATCTATTTGATAGGTCCGCAGAGCTTGGTGGTGATAGGCTCTTGCAAGCTCTCCAGAGATGTCGGCGACCCTGGTTTTCGTCGCCCAGTCGGCTCCACCATCGTGTCCGATCGCTTCTTTGAGATAGGCGTCCGCGTTTCCCAGGTCCTTGGCGCTTAAGGATCTCTCGGCAAGATGAAGCTGCGCCTTGGCGCGGTACAACCGCGCTATTTCGCTTGACCGACCACTGCGGATCTCTTTTTCGAATTCCGCAATGCTTTCCGCGTATCGACTCGATTGATAAAGATCCATGCCCCGCGCCATCGGCGAGGAGTCCACTCGCTGGTCCCGCGCATTTGGCGGGGGGTCGTATGCTTCATCAGATTGGAGCCCCGTACCCTTGCTCGGCGCCGGCATATTTACCGCGTCCAGACCCCAGGCGCTCTGCCACCTCCGCGAGTTGTGCGTCTCCAATGCTTGAAGCCTCTTGAACGCACCGGCGTGGTGAGGGTCGACCGCCAACACTTTGAGAAACTCCGCATAAGCCGACACCCGGTTTCCCTCTGCGAGCGCTTTCTCGCCTCTTCGCATGTGCTGTTGAGCCCTCTTCGTAATTTCTCCTTGAATTCGACGAATATGATCCGCGGCGGTCGCCTTGTCCTGATCGACCAAAGCCACCACCTTCCACTCGTTGAGGGCGGCGGCGAGATCCCCCTTCCGCTCAAGATCGTGGGCCTTGCGGGCACGGGCCTCGGCGGTCGCGCCCATGGATGGATCAGTCATTCCATCATTGGGCAAAGCACATGCCTGAACCAAAAGTATGATAAGTGTGACCAGAAGGCCCCGCTCCCAAACACAAACGGTCACCGCAAGTCAACCTGCTCGAAAACCTTGAGTTGCTTGGCGAAGGCCGAAAGGTCGTCGGTCGAATAGATTTGCGATCGACGCAGGCGGTATACGGACGCGAAAGCGGGGTTGCCTCCCCGTTTCACGGTCATGCCCATCTGAAAGCCCTGGCGCTGGAGTTCATTGACAATAGCGTCATTGGTCGCTCCGTAGGGATAGGTGAACGAGTACGCTCTTTCTCCCAACTTGCGTGATATCAGAGTAGCGGGATCTCGGATCTCATTTCTCACAGCGCGGGCATAATCGGCCTGATCCTTGGCACGGAGCTTTGTAAGGTTGGAATGGGTCTTCGAGTGCGGTTGCACGTCGACCAAGCCCGAGGCAACCATTTCTTGCATCTGATCCCAGGAAAGCCCGGCCTCGGCGCCGACGAATTCGCTGTAGATGAATACCGTTGCGGGGTATCCAAACTCCTTCAGAATTGGAAACGCTATGTCATAGATGGATTTGTAGCCGTCATCCATCGTGATAACCACTGACTTCGGCGGTATATCCGCTGCTTGGTCGAAGAACTGGGCAAGTTCGGAAAGCTTGATCACCCGATAGCCGTGGTCCCGCAGGTACTGCATCTGCTCGTAGAACCCACGTTTGGTAATCTCCAGTTTTTGGCGCGAGCGTTCGCGTTCAGTGAAACGGTGATAACACAGGATCGGAACCGTCTGATATCCGTTGGGTGAAACGCCAGCCGGATTAACCTGCTTCAAAGGAATGACCACCTCCATCCCGGGCACGATCCTATCGGTGCCGTTGAACTCTTGAATGGCCCAAAACTTCTCGGCATCGTCGAGATAATCTTGCGCTAGCATCGGCGCGGTATCGGAAAAGCCTGCTCGAACGACCACGAACTCGTCGTTTCGTGCGACCTCGACCCGATCGATGTCGCCCGTTCCGCAACCTGCGGACATCATCAAGGCCAACACAGCGCCGAACCGCCGCCGCCAAGAGGGAGCAACCAGAACCGACAGCCTACCCTTGCGCATTTCGCGATCCGATCAATCGTGTTTCGTCGTCCCCGGCAATGTCTTCGGGGCATTCCTCGAGAATTTTGTCTACTTGTTGCTCTGCCTCTTCTCCTACCTCTTCGTCTAGAGCAGCCTCTCCTGCGGCCTCGGAAACTTCGTCGTCGCTTTCACCCAACGTTACTTGCCCCTCTTCGACCGAGGCCGCCATTTCGTTGAACGCCGTAAACAGGTCGCCGAATTCGTCGCTACGCTTCTGAGCAATGCGCGACTGATGATTGCCAGAGGTGAACTCCGTCATTGCCTGTCGAAGAACTCGGATCGGGCGGCCGAGAAGCATAGTCAGCAAATAGGTTACAAAAACAACCGAAGCGATCCCGGTGATGGCAAGGACGACCAGCAGGACAAGGCTGGTGTTGGCCACGTGGTTCAGCGGAGCGCGGGAAAAACCGAGGTGGACGTGACCGAGATTAAATCCGCTAATAACGATCGGCGCCTCGAAGTTGACGACCGCGTTGCCTGCGGCGTCTTCGTATTCCGTCACCACCACGTTACTCACGGTCGTCTCGAGAGGAGTCCCGGTTGGCCCTTCATACTGGAGATCGAGGGACCCCGGATCGGTGGACGCGCGGATCATATCGTTCCGATCGGTGATGGTCAGATAGGCGAAACTCTGTTGCTCCTGGACAGCCTCAACAAGAACCTGAACCGACACCCAATTCTCCCGAAGCATCGGCGCCGAGGCCTCCCGTGCCACGAAACGCGACAAAGTCGCGCCGAAGTCGACCAGCGCCTCCGTCATCATGAGCAGCTGTCGCTGATAGACGAAATAGCCGCCGAAAGCCATAGTGATTGCCACGATCAACGCCGCAAGCGCCGTCCAACGGATTCTGAACGAGTTCAACTTGATTGGTCTTCCGTGCTCGGCGTCGTCCCGGAGATGTTTCAGTTCGTGCGACAGCGCTCTGACCACCTGAGCCCCAGACTGGAACCGCTTTTCCGGTGCCTTCTTCAGCAGCTTGGTAACCACAAGCTGCAATCCGGGGGGAGCATCGGGACTAAGGTCGCCAACAGGGATCGGCGATTTTTCGGCTATTTCGCGCATAAGGGAATGAATGGTATTGGCTTTGAATGGGCGCTTGCCGGTAATCATTTGATACAGAATGACGCCGAGAGAGAATAGGTCCGAGCGGCCGTCAACCGGTTGGCCGATCACCTGCTCCGGAGACATGTACTGAGGGGTGCCCAGCACCGTGCCCACCTGCGTTTGTTCGATCGCCTCCGGACCCGTGAATCGCGCAATTCCGAAATCGGTGACCTTTACCGTTTCTTGATCGGACGAAATCAGAATATTGCTCGGCTTGATATCGCGATGGACGATTCCCTTGCTGTGCGCATAGTTGAGGGCATCGGCCAACTGGATCCCGATGGTGAGGATCTTATCCAGGGGAAGGGGCTCCTCCGCGTGCAAAAGCTCGCTGAGAGGTTGTCCCTCGACGTATTCCATGGCGATGTAAGGTCGATCTTCGAACGATCCCAGATCAAAGACCAGCACGATGTTGTGATGCGCCAGGGCACCGGCCGCCTTCGATTCACGAAGGAACCGTTGAACAAGTTGCTTGTCATCACAACAGTCCGGTTTCAGAATTTTCAAGGCGATCTTGCGATCGATTCCGGGGTCGTAGGCTAGGTACACCATGGCCATCGCGCCCTCGCCGATGGTCTCGAGGATCTTGTATCGCCCAATTTGTTCTTCCATGTTTTCCTCGTCCCGATATAGCGGCCGTTACCACCTCAAGAACAACCTACGGGTTTTTATCTTCTTCTAATTGGTCTCATCAAACCGCACCGCGCCGACGGTTACGTTGTCCGACACCTTTCGGACAAGCGAGAGATGGACGAGCGCCTTGACTATCTCCTGGCAGTCGCCAGCGAGCAGCGTCTGACCGATTTCGTCATCCGAAACAACTTTGTTCAGTCCGTCGGTGCACAGGAGAAAGACGTCGCCATCCTGGGCGTCCCCGCTCCGAGAATCCAGATCCAGTGTGTCGTCGGCTCCAATCGCGCGGGTTATCACGTTGGACAACCTGTGATTTTTCGCATCCTTGCGATTGATAAGCCCCTCATCTATGAGCTCCTCCAGAGGACTGTGATCCTTTGTCATTTGAATGAGGTGGCCACCTCGCATGCGATAGATCCGGCTGTCCCCGGCCCAGAGACAGACCACCTGCCGATCCACAGCGCACAAGACAGCGACCGTGCTGCCGATCGTCCTGCCGTCGAACTGAGATTTCCCGATCTCTCGAAGCCCCCGGTTTATGTCGTTCAACCGCTGCTTGACGTGCTCCACGAGCCCAACTTGCGTTGCCATCTTGCGAACGTTTCCGAGCGCATCGATAACCATACGGCTCGCCACCTGCCCAGCATCGTGGCCGCCCATGCCGTCGGCGACGGCCCAAACGCCGATTTCCGCGGCGTCGAGCCACGCATCCTCGTTTGCGGGACGACGTGGACCTGGATCACTGCTAAAAGCCGAACGCCAGGTAAATTGGGCGTTCCTTTTCATGTCAGGCATCTGGCCACCATCGCCTTTCCAGTCCCTTTGGGTCAGGACCGCACCAACGTTTCAGTTTTCTCAACCTCTAACGGGCCGCACAGCAATGCGGCAAAATCCTCGGTCGGCGGAAGTCCCTGGTAGAGAAGGAAAGCCGACGGTATCCGATCCGAGCCAGAAGTCCACCATACGCTGTAAAGAGCGAACTTCGAGCGCGCCATCCGGTCGAGGGCGACAGGGTAGATCGCCGCGATCACATCGCCGACTTTCTCCGGACCTCCGGTCCAGCCCAGGTTTCCGGCCGATATTGGGACCAACGCCTTTACGGCGGTTTCCTGGTGAACAACGGTCGAATTGGGAGAGCCAAGCTCATCGATCCTGGCTTCGAAATCCCCTACTCGAAAGTCTTCTCCAAGTGTCGACAACGCGACGTCCTCCGCGGCGGCGTACCACTCCTCGGCTTCGAACGGCAAGCTCAGCGGGTTGCCGCATGTTGGAAGAACAATGGCGATGACGAGAGGATAGTGACGCCCGACGGCATCTACGCTGGGCATAATGACGCCGGTCGCGACCGACTCGCCGCAGAGACCCGGCGAGAGCGCGAACCGCCAGAAGGGACTGGTCAAATAACCTTGCAGCCATTCATCGGCCAACTGCTTTCTGCTCCCCTCCATACCGGCCTGTAACCATGCGTCCATGGGTTCGGCGAAGGATTTGGGCAATCGCCGGCGAAAAAAATCGCCAAACCCCGGAAGTTTGCCGAAAACACCCGGAGCATCTCGATGAGTCTCGACCGTCACAGCTTGTCCTGACATTCGAACTGCTTTAGCTCCGGAAACAAATTGAATGCGTTGACGGCACTGTTCGCTCGGATCCTGAACACCGCGTTCATGCCCTTCTTTGCAAATGCCACGATCAATGCCGCGCCCTGTCCTGGGTCGATATCCGCTTTTTCGAGAAGTCGGAAGAAGGCCCACGGCCCTTTCTCAGCTATCGTGACCTTTTTTCCGCCCACAGACGACTGGAAGATTATCTTGGCCCCGCTCCCGACTTCGGATGGCCAGTGCAAGGTCTTGGCCCGGCGCGGGCCGTGTGCGTAGGTAAATCGCTGATCGCCGATGGTCAATTCGACCCGGTTCGCGGCCTTGTCCAGGGAAACAGCTTCCAGCTCGAAGCCGACATACGGCATCGTGCCGCCTTGCATAAAGAACGCTTTTCTGATTCTCTCGGCCTGCTCGAAACGCTTGAGCGAGGCGTTGGACAACCCGAGTCCGGTGTTGAGCCATCGCCATGGTCTTCTTGAGGTATCTGCTTGCTTCTTGACGTATTCCTCAGAAAAGTGGTCGATGACGCCGCCCTCGCCGAAGAACTCGCCGAAATCGGCGACGCTGATGTCGTCAGAGCTGTCCGCCGCGAGCGGATAGCCTGAGGCGAGCTTCTCTATGCACTCCGCGGCGACGACTGTTTCGTAAATTTCTACTAATCTGCCTCGGGCCTGACCGGTTACAATTGAGCGTCCCCGTTGGACCATGCTCGCCAGCCAACCACCGACCGGCTCAGGCTGGCGCTTGGCTTCGATGCGGATCTTGTCACTGATATCCGATTTAGGGATTCTTCCGAGCGGGTCGTCTGGATCGGACTCTATTCGCAGGGATTCCAGGTACACATAGTAATCGCCCAGCGGCGCAAGAACGGCGTCGATCGGCAATTGGCCGTCCTTTTCGCGGACCAGCGCGTTCAGTCGCTCGTAATGATGGTCCACGAGGACCGCCGGATCATCCATCTCCCGGCGTATCGGTTCCTCGCGATCTTCTCCGATCCAACCTTTAACGGTATCCTTGATGCCACCGATTTTTCCCCCGAGGACGCTTCTTTTCGGCGGGTCGTAAAGAGCGGTCTGCGTGGTAAATGCCATGACCATCGTCTTGATCGGAGAGTCCTGAGCCGAAAATTCTTTGACCACTTCGCCGGCGAGCGCAAGCTTACGATGAAACGGGATGATCTCGAAATCGGTAATGAACTCATCCCAAATCTGCATGTAGTCGACGACGTACTTCTCACTGACCTGTCGCTCGAGGTTAGATTTATGAGTGCTTTCCTTCAAAGTTCGGGCGTATTCCGGGCCGAGCACCCAGGAGTCTTCCAGGAGCTTGTCGATCTGTCGATCGCGTTCCGGGCGGAAGATCTCGTCGTAGCCGGCAACCGTAAAAAAGGCCGGTACACCGTCCGAGAACGCCTTGTTGCTCTTGCGCCGGAAAAACCGAAGGTGATCAGCTCGCACCTCGTCGATAATGCGCCAATCCTTGGCGTCGGCGGCAAGCCCGGCGGTCTTGACCTGCTCGTAGATACGGTCCGCAATGGGAAGCAGTTTCAGCCGCGCCTGCGCCTGCTTCACCAGATCCTCATCCAAACGCGGTTCCTTGATCTCGCTCTCAAGCAACACGGACAGGTGGCTTTCGAATGTCTTGCGGATCGGGGCGTTGTCGGCGCCGGGATACAATTTCGCCCAGTCCTGGGTGACCGCCGTTTGCACAACGTCCGGCTCGAACCGCGAGGGGATACCCAACATAAGATAGGCGCGCAGCGACTCGTACAGAGCGCCGGGATTGTCGGCATTCTCACGGATGCTCTGCTCGAGACGATCGACGATTCTTGGCATAAAGAACTCGTTCAATGCCTTTCGATAGGCCGCATAGGCCGTCCCACCGAGTTTGTCACCTTGATAGAGGCCCAATCCCGCCAATAATGGAACGCTGCGGTTGCTATCCGCGTAATCCCCCGAGAGAGCCCTCAACTCCGAAAGCGATGAGAGGAGATTGCCTGTTTCGGCGTGCCGGTAGTCGAGAGTCGAGGTTTCCTCGCGGAACGTTTTAAACGCTTTATCGAATTCGGCGATGTACGTCCGATTGCTCGCATAACTCGCCGACCAGGCAACAATGAGCAAAAGGGTTAAAACGGCAGCCCCGCCGTAAGCGGCACGCAGAAACCATGGACGATACTTTTCAAGAATGCTGGTTGGTCCGACGACTTCCGCTTCCTGAAAAATAACGTCTCGCAACAAACGTCCCAGAAAGTAGCTCCGGCCCTGACCACTGAACGACGGAGCGGCGCTCTTGTCGAGACCGAAAGCCCGGCAGATGGTGCCGATAAGGCGGTCCATCGGAGTGCCTTCCTGGGTTCCGCTCGTGAAATACACGCCACGGAGAAGATTGGCTTGATCGTACCGGCTGGATCCGAACGCGTCATCGAGGAACTCCTGTATGATCGTGCGGATCGCGGCGAACAGCTGCGGAAAGGCGAGAATTGCGCTGCGCCGATCGAGATCCCGCTCTCGCTCGAGCAGATCCATCACGCGATTGTTGAGCCTTTCGACCAGAGAATCGAATTCCGAGCCAAAAGACTGAATCGGCCCGTCGGCCTCGCGCGAAACCCGAATTGGAAACGTGACACCCCAGACTTGGCTCCGCTCTTCTTTGCCGATGCCCTCGAAAAACTCGGAGAAACCGGCGATCAGATCCGACTTGGTGATGAGCATGTAAACGGGGGGCGTGACCTTCAGAATGGAATACAGCTCCTGCAACCGACTCTTGATTGCCTGGGCGTGGCGCTTGCGGTCCCCCGGGTTGCCGGAAAGAAGATCCGTCACGCTCAGTCCTATGATCACCCCGTCGATGGGCCGCCAACGACGATACTTGCGGAGCAGTTCCAGAAACCCCCTCCAGGCCGCGCGATCGACAGTCTCGTCGCTGTCCTGCGTGGTGTATCGACCCGCCGTGTCCACCAGAACGGCTTCTTCGGTGAACCACCAGTCGCAATTGCGGGTGCCACCGATTCCCTTGATGGCCCCCCGGCCATATTTCTCCGTAAGTGGGAAGTTCAGCCCGGAATTGGTGAGCGCCGTAGTTTTTCCGGCTCCCGGAGGCCCGATCACAAGATACCAGGGCAACTGATACAGAAGTCGCCGGCCCCGCCGACCACCCAGTTTCGCCTTTTTCAAGGTTGCCAGCGCATCGCGAAAACGTTGACGAACGGTCTCGACCTCTTCCGCCGAGGCAACGTCTGTCGGATCTGCCTCGGGAGCCCCAAAAACATCGCCGGTGAGCCCCTTGATGACATTCTGGTTGGCCTTTCGGTCGCGAAGGAACACGCGCAGCGCGTTGAGCGACCACAGCAGAACAATGACGCCAATCGTTACAATCTGCGTGGTCTCGTCGGCGAGCGGCTGGAAGCCGGCGATCGAGATATGCGGGCCGAGATACCAAATGAGGAGCGCCAACAGAAGAAGCCCAACTGCCGAGACGACCCTCCGATTCAGCAGAAACGACAGAACTTTCTTGATTATGCGGATCATTTTTTCCGACTGCCTTCCGCGGATGCCGCCGCGGCGCGGCGCCCGCTCTCCCCATCCGCGGGAACGGCAATCTCGACACGGCGGTTCTGCGCGTACGCTTCCTTCGTATCCGCGATCGCCACCGGTTCGGTGTCGGCGCGTCCTTCGGTCAAAATTCTGCCGTCCCCCCTCAATGGACCGCTCATCAGCTTTGCGATCGCCTCGGCCCTCGCCTTCGACAACTGCCAGTTGGACGGAAAGCGCGGCGTATTGATAGGAACCTTGTCGGTATGACCGGTTACCTTGAACGGTCCCGGATATTTACTCAGATACGACGCGATCTTGGTGACGATGGCTGGATAGTTACCGCCCACATCCGCCGATCCCGGCCGAAACAGCGATTTATTCCGAAGCACGATTTTGGCGCCGCGGCCGACGTCGAGGACTTCAAGCAGGCCAGCCGATATTTCCTCGGCCAAATGCTGACGCAGACCAATGGCGATCTGGTTCGGAGCCTCTTCGACCAAAGATGATGGTAGGGACCGGGCGGGTAGTTCCGGTCCCTCGAGCGCAACCTTCTCCATGTCCCCGATGTAAAGGTTCAGGTCGGCCACAACTGCGTCGGAGGATCTGCTGAGCCAGATGTTAAACCCCCAGTAGATGACGAAAATGAGGGCCACGGCCGCCACCGGAACGACCCACAGAGGAACATATCTCGACACCTTGGGACGACGATCCTGCACGCCTTTCCAGTTCGGCGAGAGCTCCAATTCGCCGGCGCCTCTCTCTGCTCGGATGATCGCGGACAAACGCTGCCTGATCTGTTCCAGCTTCTGATTGCCGCGCTCGACAACGCGGTACTTTCCCGCGAAACCGAGGCAAAGGCAGACGTAGAGGAGTTCCAAGAGATCGATATGCTTTCCCGGATCCTCGGCACAACGTTGACCGATGTGAAAAACCGTTTCTCCGCCCCATGAGTCCTTGTGGAGGCTCACCAGAAGGCCTTCCTTGTTCCATGTACTTTCCGCGCCCCACGGCGTCGCAAGCACGGTTTCGTCGATCAGAGCGCAAACAAGGTAACGGCCGGTGAACGCGGCCTCGTGATCGGCGCCAAGCGCGCGGGCCCGCCGCTCGAACGTTTTGATGGCGTCGAGAACACTGAGCCGCAGAGCGGAAACGTCATGGTGGGTAGTCACAGTGCGGAGCTGCCGGACAAGGGCGAAAAGCCCGTTCGCCGCCCGCAACAACGGGTTCGGTCCGATTCCCTCGGGTAGCGACGTCGTTCCTTCGAAACCACCGACATCGCGTTGTTCCCAAATTCCAGACGAATGCTCGACCGCGGACCCGGCCTCGCGCCGGCGCCCACCACCTGGCGCCGGCATGATAACCGTACGGTCTGTTCCGTCCTCACCCTGGATCGGGTCGTTATCATCCTGCATGCGCGTTACCGCCTAATTGCCCAGAGCGCGACATTCAGATTTGGAAATTCGCCGGCGACGTGGAGGGCCAAACCGGCGGACTGCACAAGGGCCTTCCAGAGATCCGTCTTGGTATCCAGCTCGAAGTACGTGGTTCCAGCATGGAACGGAATCTGCCGCGGCGCGACCGGCAGTTGCCGGACGTCAACGCCTGGAATGGCGAGATTCACCAGTTCGCGGATCTTTTCCACCGTGCCGACCTTCGCCTGCATCGGAAACGAACGGGCGAGAAGATCGGGTCTCATGTCGGCGCTGACCGCCAAAATGAAGGCCGCGCTCTCGATCAGAGTGGGATCCGGAATGGTGGCGACACGAATGCCGAAGCGGCGCTCCTCGAACGGAATCGACATCGCGGTCGGCTCGAACACGGTGCTGAGCGAATGGCGGATCTCCGCCATCACCGGCTCGAACGACGCGGCTAGACGTTCGTGTTGATAGGCAGGCGCGGCCTGCGGTCGCTTTTCATCGCGGGTGAAGGTCGCAAGTTCTCCGGCAATTTCGACGAGAAACTGGAATAGCCGTTCCGGATGCACGTCCGAAATACTCGTCAGATGCGAGATGGCCGGTTGGATGCGATTGAGCGCCTGTAACAACAGAAAGTCGGCGATTTCGGCAACGTCGCCGCGGCCGGCCTGACTGACACGTCCCGCCATGGTCTCCGCACGCTGATGAACCAGACCTTCCAATTCGCGAACCATTGTAGTGAGCCATCGGCTCGCGCGCGCGGATACGCAGGTCGGGATGAAAGCCTCGTCGAGAACAACAGCCCCGTCGGCGTTGACTTCACGGATTCGCGCCGCTGGAATGCAGTGAAAGCTGTCGCGTTCCTCCGTCTCGAGCAGAATTCGAACGTTTAGCTGTTCGACCGCAACGTCCGCCAGGGCCTCCCGGGAAGCGCCCGTCAAATCGCGCACCTGGACCTCGCGGTGCACCCGCCTTTCGATGTCGCTGGATCCAGCGTTGCCGGTTCGGGGCGCCCGACCAACGCGATCTACCGGCAAGGCGAGAAAGACGACCGCGTCGCGCACGTTCTGGCCGACATTGATGACTCCCGGTGGATCCGTTTCCTCGGGTATCCGAATGAAGCTGCCATCGGACATAATGACTTCGCAGGACGGTATGGAAACCTTTCCCACCGCCAACAGGTCACGATCGATATCGAGGCTTTTGAAACCCCAGGCGTACGGATTGATGCTCAGGAAGCATCTTCGCAGCAGATTGTCGAAGTGCCTTTCCTGCTGTTGGAAATGCTGAGGTCGAAGAAACATGCCCTCCGACCAGATGACACGACCGAATAGTGACATTGGCGTTTCCTGGATTCCCGCTTCAGCAGTCTATGGTTGCACCACGCGAACGGCCGCGCGCGAACCGTATCGGCCAGTTTGTTTGGAACGATCTTCCCGTGTTTTCCTTGCCATTCGAAGACGGCTCCCCGATCAAGCGCTCACTCGTCAACAGAGATTTTCACTTCCAAACGACCGACCTCAATGAAGAGTTTGGTCGTCTCGTTGGGCGGCAATTCCGCCGATGCTCGCCATGTTGCGTTGTCCAGGTCCTGATACGCGGCGATCACAGCGATGAATCGCGATCCTTCTTTCAGTTCACGCTCGAAGCTGATGGTCTCTTCGGGCGACAAATCAAACTCGTCACGAACCTGCAGATCGTCACCCAACAAATCTGTGTCGTTGTCGTAGAGATCGAAAAACCCCTGATTATCGAACGCCGCCAGGGTCTTGAGCTCATACACACGAACAACAATGGGAGACGCCTTGCCATCCGGATCGGGATTGACGTCGTTTGTAGCCGAGAGTTGGACCTCCATCTCCGTTGGGCTGGGCTTCATTATCTGGTCTAGCGTCACGCTGGCCAAGCCCTCCACGACACTGGCGAGACAGCCACTGACAACGATGGGCGCCAAACACGCGAAGCCCACGCGGACGCCGCGGCGCAGGACCAACCTTTCCCAGCTATCAGTCATCCATGGTGCCTTCCACCGCAGCGGTGCAAGCCAAGCCTAAGTACAATACCCTCAGGTTGCGGCTGCTTGAGGTCACCGCCCGCTTCATCAAAAAGGCCCCCCACATCCGCATCCTCTTCGCCTCCGCCTGCCCGGATGCCGCCCTACTCCGCTTGCTCGCCGGAAGCGTCGCCACGGGGGGACCGAGAAACTGGGGCAGCGTGCTCCGTCAAACCCCAGATCTTCAATCCCCAACGCCTGACACAAACGAAGTCGAAACCAGACGCCCCGCAGGCCGTCACCGCCGAACTCATCCCTACTCCATCCGAGCCACCACTGGGCCGTCAGGATAAATTGATCGGGCTAGCGCCGCGACCGCCGTTGTCGCTCGATCTGCTCCTCATAGGCTCGCGAAAAATACCGGCCAAGCAGGCTGTCGAAATCCTCATCAATCATATCGGCGATCCGCTCGTAGGCCCGGAGGTACGTATCCCAATAGCGGGCCTTGTTCGTCGTCAGCATATCGCCCATACCGCGATCCTTGTCGGCCTGTTGCTCCAACACCTTTGGATCGATCTGTTTGAGCAGATGCCTGACCGCTTCCTGCATTCCAGCCATCAACGCCAGTTCATGGGCGTTGATGTCTTCGAACGCCTCGATCACGGCGTCCCGCATGCTCAGGTAGCCCCGTCCCTCCTTGAGCAGGAGATTTTCCATGGCTTCTTCCGCGCCAATGGAAAATTTCAACGGATTGTTGCCGGCGGGCATGATCGTCGTCTGCTGCAAACGCAGCTCGTTCTTAACGCCGCGCCGCACCGCGAGAACGCTCATGATGCCGACGACCGAGTGGCGGAAGGCTTCGCCGACCTTGCGCAGGGTCTGTTCTTCCGATCCCGCAGGGATAACAACCGTTTCAAGCCCCGCGCCGTCGAAAAAGGCCTTGAGCAGCGCCTCGCCTCCCGCTTTACGCCCTCGTTGGACAGGTACCGCTTCTGGTCTCGCCATCGGTGGGGCGGCTGCCTCCGATGGCATGGAGTCGGCTACATCTGGAGACGGCGGCGTATCCGGTTCGACCTCGAAACCGGCGCCGGGTTCGGTACCGCCGGATTTCGGGATCGGCGTTTGCGGCGCGGCCGGCGACGGCGGACGGAAAAACTCTTCCTCCGGAGCGCTGGGTGGTGTTTGACCCAGGGGCGGCTCGGACGGCGGTGCATTCCAATCCTCACCGATCAACGAGCCTGACCCCGGCCTGGCGGATTCCTGGGGCTGCGAGAAGAGACCACCCGGATCCACCTCCTGGTCACTCAATCCCAATACCGCGTTCCCGTTTGTCCGAAAACGAGGAATCAGACCGTCATTTTCTGAACTCGACGGTAACGGTGCGTCGGTAACCCCAGCGGTCGTTGGCGGCTTAACATCAGGCTGATCAGCCACAAGCGCCACTTCAAGCTCGTATTCCCCGATATGCAGTCGGTCGCCGTTGCCCAGAACGACCGTGTTTCCCTTGCCTATGGCCTTTTCGCCGTCGTTGACAAAAACGCCATTTCTGCTGTTGTCAGTCAGCCGAAAGATCTCGCCGTCACCTTCCGCCACGCAGTGGAACTTTGAAACAATCCGCGTCGGGTCTGGCAATACCAAGTCGTTTTGCGCCGCGCGCCCGATAGTCAGACGTCCTGATTGGACGATCTTCTCAGTATCCTGCCCTGGCGACAGGCGGTGGTAACTTTTTATATCCAGCTTTAGATGCACGTGCCCCGAGCCTCATTGTCAGCTGATGAGCAGGGCCAGGTTTCAGGTCGGATGGTTTTACCGCGGTCGATCCTCATGCCGCTGATCCCAGTAAACCGCTGGCAGCTGCCCACTTGCGCCAGAGACGCGATGTCCCCACTACCCCATTCTAGGTAATTTTCATGCTAACAAAGTTGCCTGTAAAGCAAAACTTGCTTCCGGACGATCGCCAATCCACGTCGGACGAACCGAAAGAATTTCTCAACATCATCACCGCAGCGTGCGTGAGGCGGCGCAGGTGGTGATGGCCAAGCGGGACGCCTGGCTGCAACGGGCGCCGCGCTCAAGAAACTGCGGCTCGAGACGAAGCGCGCGATCCGAGATGCCGCCGACGACCATGCGGCATGGGATGCGCTCAAGGGGGTGACGTGGTCCTGAGCACGGCGCCGATAAGCAAGTGGTCCCCAATCGTTGGACAGTTTGGCGGCGTTTGTCAGGTGGGATCCCATGTTGATTTTCATGCCGCCAGCATTTCTGGCGCCATCTTCGAGGCATGTCCCGGAGATGGCACGTCACGCCCGGTATAGACCTCCTGGGGAATGCGTCCATCGACGACCGAATGAGGCCTCGAAGTGTTGTAATAGTCGATCCAGCCGCCGATCCCGGTCCTGGTTTGGATCGGCCTGGAAAAATGGGTTTGACTCAAATTTGATGCGAAGGATGTGTTGGCCCTTGGCCTTGGAGTTACGCCCCCGTGGCGGCTGGCGGATCTGAACCTCCCTCGAATTGGTGGACACCTTTGCTAAGCTCCACGAGGAGCAGGGAGGTGTTTGACGACGAAAGCGCGTCGGAGTTTCACAGATGAGTTCAAGCGGGAGGCGGTTGCTCTGTTGCAGACGAGTGGCCGGCCGCTGATACAGATCGCCAGCGACCTGGGCATTCGGTTCTGGCGCTATCTCGGCAGCCGCCTCCTCGTCCCCGAAACTCCCGACCTGCCTCCGCTACCCCACTTCATCCGTCAGCACGCCGCACTGTAACCCGCCCGGGCTTTTGCCCCTGTTACATGGCGGAGGGGGTGGGATTCGAACCCACGGTACCCGGCAAAGGGTACAACGGTTTTCGAGACCGTCCCGATCGACCACTCCGGCACCCCTCCGCGACGCCGCTTGCGATCCGGTCGATCGCCCGGGCGTGGCGGGCGGACGTTAGCCCAATCGCCGTCGCCCGGCAAGCGGCGGCGTTGCGGCGCTCCTGGCAATGATTGCCTGGTTTGGGGCGCCTCGTCCGGGCGTCCGGCGGCCGTTGACAACGGGCGGCCACCCGGTATAGTGCCGGCTCTTTTGCGCGGGCGCGCCACGGGGGCGCCAGGCCCGCTTAACGTGTTTTCACGGATCGTCAGATGTTTGCAGTTATCCGTACCGGCGGTAAGCAGTATCGAGTGGCCGAGAACGACCGGATCACGGTCGAGAAGCTGGCGGGCGAGCCGGGCAGTACCGTCACCCTCTCCGACGTGCTGATGATCGGCGGCGGCGAAGCCCAGCCGTTGATCGCCGGCGCCGATCTCGACAAGGCCGCGGTGTTCGCCGAGGTGGTGTCGCAGACCCGCGGCGACAAGATCCTGGTGTTCAAGAAGAAGCGGCGCCAGAACTACCGCCGCCTCAAGGGCCATCGCCAGGAATTGACGGTGCTCCGGATCGACGGCATCAGCCCGTCGGGCAAGGCACCGGCGTCGAAGGCCAAGGCCGAGGCGGAGAGCGCGCCGGCGCCGACGCCGGCCGAAGCCGAGGCGGAACCCGCCGTCGACACGGCGGCCACCCCCGCCGCAACCGAGACCAAGGAGTAGCGCCGATGGCACACAAGAAAGCAGGCGGCAGCTCCCGCAACGGCCGCGACAGCGCCGGACGCCGGCTCGGCGTCAAGAAGTACGGCGGCGAGGCCGTGATCGCGGGCAATATCATCATCCGTCAGCGCGGCACCAAGTTCCACCCCGGCACCAATGTCGGCATGGGCAAGGACCACACCCTGTTCGCGTTGACCGAAGGCCGCGTCGCGTTCCGGCGCAGGGCCGGAGACCGCACCTTCGTGATGGTGGAGCCGGCCGAATAGCTCCGGCGGAAAATTCGCCGCCGGAGATCGGGGGGAATGGAAATCCATTCCCCTTTTTTGATGGATATCTTCCCGTGAAGTTCCTCGACCAGGCCAAGGTGTTCGTGCAGAGCGGCGACGGCGGCGACGGCTGCGTGTCGTTCCGGCGCGAGAAGTACGTGGCCCACGGCGGACCCAACGGCGGCGACGGCGGCGCCGGCGGCGACGTCGTCGTCGAGTGCGTCACCGGCCTCAACACCCTGATCGACTTCCGCTACCGGCAGCATTTCAAGGCCGGCCGCGGCCACCACGGCATGGGCAAGGACCGCACCGGCGCGGATGGGGCCGATGTGGTCGTGCGGGTGCCGGTCGGCACCCAGATCCTCGACGAGGACAAGGAGACGCTGATCGCCGACCTCACCGAACCGGGCCAGCGGGTGGTGATCTGCCGCGGCGGCCGCGGCGGCCGCGGCAACGCCCACTTCAAGTCGTCGACCAATCAGGTGCCGCGCCGCGCCGACCCCGGCGGGCCCGGGGAGCAGCTGTGGCTGTGGCTGCGGCTCAAGCTGATCGCCGACGCCGGCCTGATCGGCCTGCCCAACGCCGGCAAGTCCACCTTCCTCGCCACCGTGTCGCGCGCCCGGCCGAAGGTGGCCGACTATCCGTTCACCACCCTGCATCCCAACCTCGGCGTGGTGACCATCGGCGACGATGCGTTCGTCGTCGCCGACATTCCCGGCCTGATCGAGGGCGCCCACCTGGGTTCCGGCCTCGGCACCCGGTTCCTCGGCCACGTCGAGCGGTGCCAGGTGCTGCTCCACCTGGTCGACGGTACCGGCGACGACGTCGCCGCGGCCTACCGCACCGTGCGCCGAGAGCTGGCCGCCTACGGCGCCGGCCTCGATATCAAGCCGGAGGTGGTGGCGCTCAACAAGACCGACGCGCTCGATCCCGACCTCCTGGCCGAGCGACGCGCCGCCCTCGAGGCGGCGGCGGGCGGGACGGTGCTGCTCACCTCGGGGGTCGCCCGCACCGGTCTCGACGACGCCGTCGCCCGGGTGTTCGCCTTCGTTCGCGCGGCGCGCGAGAAGGAGGCCCCCCGACAGAAGGCGTTCACCCCGTGAGCCCGGAACGGCAGAGCACCGATCTCGCCGCCGGCCGCTGTCTGGTCGTCAAGATCGGCTCGGCGTTGCTGGTCGAGGAGGAGACCGGGGCCGTCCGCCGCGGCTGGCTGGAGGCGCTCGCCGCCGACCTCGCCGCCTGCCGGTCGCGGGGACAGAAGATCCTGATCGTCTCGTCGGGCGCCATCGCCGTCGGCCGCCGCCCCCTCGGCTTCGGCAATCGAGCACTGAAGCTGAAGGAAAAGCAGGCGGCGGCGGCGACCGGGATGATCCGCCTCGCCCATGCCTATCAGGAGGTGCTGGCCGCCTACGACCTGACCGTCGCCCAGGTGCTCCTGACCCTCGACGACAGCGAGGACCGCCGCCGCTACATCAACGCCCGCAACACCCTGACCACCCTGCTCGATGCCGGCGCGGTGCCGCTGATCAACGAGAACGACACGGTGGCCACCGACGAGATCCGCTTCGGCGACAACGACCGCCTCGGCGCCCGGGTGGCGGAGATGGTCACCGCCGACACCCTGGTGCTGCTCTCCGACATCGACGGCCTGTACACCGGCGACCCGCGCCGCGACGCCGGCGCCCGGCTGGTGTCCGAGGTCCGCGAGATCACCCCCGAGATCGAGGCGATGGCCGGCCACGCGCCGCGCGGCCACGGCACCGGCGGCATGGTCACCAAGCTCGCCGCCGCCCGGGTGGCGCTTTCCGCCGGCTGCCGCATGGTCATCGCCGACGGCCATCCGTTGCATCCGCTCAAGCGGATCGAGGACGGGGCGCCGTGCACCTGGTTTCTGCCCTCGGCCAGCCCCACGGCGGCGCGCACGCGCTGGATCGGCGGCCGGCTGAAACCCGCCGGGGCGATCGTCGTCGATCCGGGCGCCGTCAACGCGCTGGTGCGCGGCAACAGCCTGCTGCCGGCGGGAGTCATCGCCGTCGAGGGCGCCTTCGACAAGGGCGCGGCGGTGATCGTCAAGACCGCGGAGGGCCGCGAGCTCGGCCGCGGCCTGTGTGCCTATTCGGCCGACGACGTCGGCAAGATCATGGGCCACAAAACCAGTGAAATAGAACCGCGCCTCGGGTACCGTGGTCCCGACGAGATCATCCACGCCGACGACCTGGCGCTGGCGCGGAAGAGACCGGGGAACGACGATGAGCGTTAAGTCCTTGCTCCGCAAGAAAACCGACGGCGACGACATCGCCGGCCTGATGCGCGGCATCGGCGCCGCCGCGCGCGCCGCCGCCGCAGACCTGGCGACGGCCCCGACCGAGGCCAAGAACGCCGCCCTCCTCCAGGCCGCCCAGAACATCCGCGGCCGCGCCACCGACATCCTCGCCGCCAACGAGAGGGATGTCGCCGCCGGCGCAGGACAAGGGCCTCGGCAGGGCGATGCTCGACCGTCTCGCCCTCGACGAGGGCCGGATCGAGGCGATGGCCGGGGGCCTCGAGGACATCGCCGCCCTGCCCGACCCGGTCGGCGCGGTGATCGCCGAATGGGACCGGCCCAACGGCCTTCATATCTCCCGGGTCAGGACCCCGCTCGGCGTCATCGGCGTCATCTACGAATCGCGCCCCAACGTCACCGCCGACGCCGGCGGCCTGTGCCTCAAGGCCGGCAACGCGGCGATCCTCCGCGGCGGCTCCGAGAGCTTCCATTCGTCGGCGGTGATCATGGAATGCCTCGCCGCCGGCCTGGTCGCCGCCGACCTGCCGGCGGCCAGCATCCAGCTGGTGCCGACCACCGACCGCGCCGCCGTCGGCGAAATGCTGCGGATGAGCGAGTTCATCGACGTGATCGTGCCGCGCGGCGGCAAATCGCTGATCGAGCGGATCACCGCCGAGAGCCGGGTGCCGCTGTTCCAGCACCTGGAAGGCATCTGCCACACCTACATCGACGCCGCCGCCGACCCGGAGATGGCCCGCCGGGTGGCGTTCAACGCCAAGATGCGGCGAACCGGCATCTGCGGCGCCACCGAGACCCTGCTGATCGACCGAGCGATCGCGCCCGTCGTGCTGTCGCCGATCGTCGACGACCTGTTCAGCGCCGGCTGCGAGGTGCGCGGCGACGACGCCACCCGCGCCATCGACGGTCGCGTGCTGCCGGCGACCGACGAGGACTGGGACACCGAGTACCTGGACGCGATCCTGTCGGTGAAGATCGTCGACGGCGTCAGGGCGGCGATCGACCACATCGCCCGTCATTCGTCGCGCCACACCGACGCGATCATCACCGAGGATCCGGCCGCCGCCGATCTGTTCGTCAGCCGGCTCGACTCGGCGATCATCCTGGTCAACGCGTCCACCCAGTACGCCGACGGCGGCGAATTCGGCATGGGCGCCGAGATCGGCATCTCCACCGGCAAGCTGCACGCCCGCGGCCCGGTCGGCGTGGAGCAACTGACCAGCTTCAAGTACGTGGTCCGCGGCTCGGGCCAGTGCCGCCCGTGACACCCGACCGCCGGCAGCCGGAACGGTGACAGCGCGGCGCGTGGGGTTGCTCGGGGGGTCGTTCGACCCCGCCCACGACGGCCACCGGCACATCTCGCTGGAGGCGTCGCGGCGCCTCGGCCTCGACGAGGTGTGGTGGCTGGTGTCGCCGCAGAACCCGCTGAAGAAGCCGACCGAATCGCCGCTGGAAGAGCGCCTCGCGGCCGCCCGCCGCATCGCCGATCATTCCTGCATCCGGGTCACCGACATCGAGCGTACGACGGGCACCGTCTACACGATCGACACCCTCGCCGCGCTGACCCGCCGCTTTCCCGGCGTGCGCTTCGTCTGGATCATCGGCGCCGACAACCTGATCCAGATCCCTCGCTGGCGGCGCTGGCGCGAAATCTTCACGACCGTTCCCATTGCGGTTTTCGCCCGGCCGCCGTATTCTTTGAAGGCGTTGACCGGCAGGGCGGCGCGCCGTTTCGCGGCCTTCAGGGTCTCCGAGACGCGGGCCGGTGCCCTGGTCAGGCTGCGGCCGCCGGCCTGGATCTTCTTCCATACCCGGCCGCATCCGGAATCGGCGACGCGGATCCGCGCGGCACGCGACCCGAAACAAGGGCGCCGGGCGGTGACCGGGAAACCGTAAGAGAGGAGAGAAAGGGCCATACCGACAAAAAAACGACGGCCGTCGGCGCCAAACGGTCTGCTGGCGCTGGTGACGGCCTCCCTTGACGACGACAAGGCCGAGGACGTCGTCGTCATCGATCTAGCAGGCAAGACCGCCATCGCCGATCACATGGTCATTGCCTCCGGGACCTCCCAGCGCCAGGTCGGTGCCATGGCCGAGCATCTGCGCGAGAAAATCAAGGGCAGCGGCGTCAAGCCGGTCGCCGTCGAAGGCGCCGCCCAGTGCGACTGGGTGCTGATCGACGCCGGCGACATCATCATCCACCTGTTCCGCCCCGAGGTCCGCGCATTCTATCAGCTGGAACGCTTGTGGACCGCCCCCGCGGCCGCCGGCGAGCCCGGCACCCAGGCCTTGATCGGCGCCTGACCCGGCCGACGCCGGGAGTTGGCGACCCTCCGGTAAAATTCCCCAAAAAGGGAATTTTATCTATTGACCCTTACTCGGTTGCGGGTATTCTGTCTCGGGGGGATTTCACCCTGCGGAGTGGACGCGATGTCCGAAGGGGGGTATGCGGCAGTTGCCGTCGATCGCGGGGGAGGTGGTCTCCCGCGCGCGTGGTTGCCGCTGGCGGCCATCCTTTATGCCGTCCTGTTCCTCGCCTTGTTCCACGCCGCCGGCCTGTTCGGGGTCAAGGCGGGGATCAGCGTCTGGTATCCGCCGGCGGGCGTCCGGCTGGCGGTGTTGCTGTTGTTCGGCTGGCGCTTCGGCCTGATCGTCTTCGCGGCCGAGCTTGTCGTCGGGCTGTTTCTTCCCGCTATGGATTACCGGTGGGTGTGGGACGCGGCGGGCGGTCCTTCCCTTGGCCGAGCGGCCGGATTTCTGGTCATCAGCGCTACGCCGCCGCTGTTCTACACGCTGGCGGCCTACGTCGCCGAGCGCAGAAAACTGCTCGAAATCGGCGACGACCCCGTGGCGCGGGTGTTCTGGCTGTGCGTCCTGGCGGTGAGCGCGGCGGCGCTGACCGCGGTCTCCAGCTGCATCAACCTGGCCTTCCATGGCTTCGTTCCCTGGTCGGAGGTCCGGACCGCCGCCGTCGCCTTCACGGCCGGCGACATGGTCGGTGTGCTGAGTTTCACCCCGGCGCTCTATATCGCCGGAACGGCGTTGATCGGTCGGTTTCGGATGGAGCCATCCGCCTTCCGCCTGCGCTCGCGGCTGATCGACATCGCCGAAATGACCAATACCGAAGCGGCCGAGAAGGTCCTTGTGGAAGGGATATTCTGTCTGGCCGTCGCCGGTTTGGCGATGTTCGCGGTCGCCGACCTGGACAGCCCCTGGCGATGGTATCCGTTGTTCCTGCCGATCGTCTGGCTCGCCCTTCGCTTCGGCCTGACCGGAGCGGTGTTCGGCAACATGGTCATCAACAGCGGCGTCGCCCTCCTCGTCGCCGTCTTGGGAACGCCGGCGGCGCTGCAGGACGTCCAGGTGTTCATGATCACCATGTCGGTGACCGGGCTGCTGATGGGATGCGTCGTCTCGCAACTGGAGGAGGCGCGCGCCGATCTCGATCGCCGGGTGACCGAACGGACCCGCGATCTCTCCGAGGAGATCCGGCGGCGACAAGCCGCCGAGGCCGTGCAGATCCGCGAAAAGCAGCGTGCCGAGACCTATCTGGCGATCGCCCGGACGATCATCGTCGCCCTCGACGCCGACGCCCGCATCACCCTGATCAACAACGAGGGCTGCACCCTGCTCGGCTACCGGCGCAGCACGCTGCTTGGTGAGAGCTGGCTCGACCTCGTCGTTCCCGAGGACGAGCGGACCAAGTTCGGCTACATCCACCGCAAACTGATGGCGGGAGCGGAGGACCGGGCGAAGCCGTTCGAGAGCGCCGTCCTCACCCGGGACGGACGGCGGCGGCTGGTCGACTGGCGCTCGGCGATCATCCGTAACGACGACGGCGAGGTCGGCGGCGTCCTGATCTCCGGGGTCGACATCACCGAGCGGGTCGCCGCCGAGCAGGAGATCCGCCATCTCGCCACCCACGACCCGGTGACGGGCTTGCACAACCGGCACTTCCTGCTCGACCAGTTCGCCGGCGCCATCGCCCGCGCCCGCCGCCACGACACGTTGCTGGCGGTTCTGTTCGTCGACCTCGACGGGTTCAAGCGCATCAACGACGACCACGGCCATCCCGCCGGCGACCGGCTGCTCGCCGAGGTCGGGCGGCGGATCGCGTCGTGCGTCCGCGCCACCGACACCGTCACCCGGTTCGGCGGCGACGAGTTCGTCGTCGTCCTCGAAGACCTCGGCAACCGGCAGGCGGCGCCCCACCTCGCCCAGGTGATCGGCGAGCGGCTGTCGGAGCCGATCGACGTCGGCCGCGGCCAGATCCGCATCGGCGCCAGCATCGGCGTCGCCCTGTTCCCCGACCACGGCGACACCCCCGAAACCCTGCTCCGCGCCGCCGACGCCGCCATGTACGAAGCCAAGAAAACCCGCAACGGCACCGCCGTCCCCGCCGCGAAGCCGGCGAAAACCGCCAAGCACGCGGCCTCCGGCGCCTGAGCGCCGCCCTACTCGATCAGCCGCAGGATGTGGACGGCGCCGTTGGCGGAGCCGGCGACGAACAGATCGTCGCGGGCGACGGCGACGCAGATGATCGCGGCATCGCCGGTGAAGGTGGCGATGACCTCGCCGCTCTCCAGGTCCCACAGCCGCAGCGTGTTGTCCGAAGAGCCGGAGAGGGCGCGGCGCCCGTCCGCCAGCACCGCCACCGCGTTGACCCAACCCGTGTGCCCTTCCAGGGTGCGCAGGCTCTCCCCCGTCTCCAGGTCCCACAGCCGCAGCGTGTTATCCCGAGAGCCGGAGAGGGCGCGGCGCCCGTCCGCCAGCACCGCCACCGCGCTGACCCCATCCGTGTGCCCTTCCAGGGTGCGCAGGCTCTCCCCCGTCTCCAGGTCCCACAGCCGCAGCGTGTTGTCACCAGAGCCGGAGAGGGCGCGGCGCCCGTCCGCCAGCACCGCCACCGCGCTGACCCAACCCGTGTGCCCTTCCAGGGTGCGCAGGCTCTCCCCCGTCTCCAGGTCCCACAGCCGCAGCGTGTCATCCCCAGAGCCGGAGAGGGCGCGGCGCCCGTCCGCCAGCACCGCCACCGCGTTGACCCACTATGTGTGCCCTTCGAGGGTGCGCAGGCTCTCCCCCGTCTCCAGGTCCCATAGCCGCAGCGTGCCATCCTCAGAGCCGGAGAGGGCGCGGCGCCCGTCCGCCAGCACCGCCACCGCGCTGACCCAATCCGTGTGCCCTTCCAGGGTGCGCAGGCTCTTCCCCGTCTCCAGGTCCCACAGCCGCAGCGTGCCATCCCAAGAGCCGGAGACGGCGCGGCGCCCGTCCGCCAGCACCGCCACCGCGGTGACCCGATCCGTGTGCCCTTTCAGGGTGCGCAGGCTCGCCCCCGTCTCCAGGTCCCACAGCCGCAGCGTGCCATCCTCAAGAGCCGGAGAGGGCGCGGCGCCCGTCCGCCAGCACCGCCACCGCGTGGACCCGATCCGTGTGCCCTTCCAGGGTGCGCAGGCTCTCCCCCGCCTCCAGGTCCCACAGCCGCAGCGTGTTGTCCCGAGAGCCGGAGAGGGCGCGGCGCCCGTCCGCCAGCACCGCCACCGCGCTGACCCAACCCGTGTGCCCTTCCAGGGTGCGCAGGCTCTCCCCCGTCTCCAGGTCCCACAGCCGCAGCGTGTCGTCACCAGAGCCGGAGAGGGCGCGGCGCCCGTCCGCCAGCACCGCCACCGCGCTGACCCCACCCGTGTGCCCTTCCAGGGTGCGCAGGCTCTCCCCCGTCTCCAGGTCCCACAGCCGCAGCGTGTTGTCATCAAGAGCCGGAGAGGGCGCGGCGCCCGTCCGCCAGCACCGCCACCGCGGTGACCCAATCCGTGTGCCCTTCCAGGGTGCGCAGGCTCTCCCCCGTCTCCAGGTCCCACAGCCGCAGCGTGCCATCCTCGAGAGCCGGAGAGGGCGCGGCGCCCGTCCGCCAGCACCGCCACCGCGCTGACCCAATCCGTGTGCCCTTCCAGGGTGCGCAGGCTCTCCCCCGTCTCCAGGTCCCACAGCCGCAGCGTGCCATCATCAGAGCCGGAGAGGGCGCGGCGCCCGTCCGCCAGCACCGCCACCGCGCTGACCGATCCGTGTGCCCTTGCAGGGTGCGCAGGCTCTCCCCCGTCTCCAGGTCCCACAGCCGCAGCGTGCTATCCCGAGAGCCGGAGAGGGCGCGGCGCCCGTCCGCCAGCACCGCCACCGCGTTGACCCGCTCCGTGTGCCCTTCGCAGGGTGCGCAGGCTCTCCCCCGTCTCCAGGTCCCACAGCCGCAGCGTGCCATCATAAGAGCCGGAGAGGGCGCGGCGCCCGTCCGCAAGCACCGCCACCGCGCTGACCCAACCCGTGTGCCCCTCCAGGGTGCGCAGCAACGGTCCGCCCGGAGGGGTTAACGACGGCGTCTCAGGCCGGAGCCAGGGATGGGCGAATCCGTGGCCGGCTCCCGCACAAGTCCCTCGAACTCCGGCAACCCGACACCGCGCAGCCGCCCGATCAGTTGTCCCGCAAGCTGACCCGGATCCTTGGCCAGGACGTGGGCGGAAAGACCAAGCGCCCCCTGCATCAGGCGCAATGCCTCATCGTCCCCCGCCAAGGCGTAGTCGGCGATCACCGCCGCGATACCGGTCGCTTCCAGTTTGGCGGCGATCCAGGCGTAGTCGAGCAGCAGCCCGCGAAGCTCTTCCCGCTCCCCGGCCACGACGAGGTGGTACGGCAGGTGCTGGAAGAAATAA
>CAVYYK010000004.1:0-97922 GCA_963772635.1 uncultured Alphaproteobacteria bacterium | reverse complement strand
TCGACTTCGCTCTTGCACTCCCACAGCAAGTACTGAGTAGCGTCAAGCGCCCAGAGGTTGTCGGCTCCTTCTTTCCATTCCTTGTCGGGGCGCTCGCCAGCGAAACCTAGCGCCTGGCTCAGTTCATTGAGAGCATGCTCAAACTTATCCGCCTTCGTGCCAAACACAAGGCGACCGAGGACGTCAGAGATGCAAGCGTCAAGTTCGGAATAGCTGCCGTACTTGCTCACCGATTTCGCGATCCGCTCGACTTGTCCTTGGCTAATTATTCTAAGCTTTGCTATGGTCACGCCGGACGGGGGTTTTAGCAACATACGGTTTTGCTTGTGCGCCGCCACCTGTAGACTTTCTGACTCGGGCCGGCTGGCGCGCCACTTGTACCGAGCGATTTCTTGCAAGTACCACCCCTTATTGTCGGCGGCTATCGAACCCCCATTCAGAAGCATCTGGAGTGTATCGGCAGCGCCGGCATATTCTCCGGCGGCGTAAGCCGGCCCAGCCCTGCTTCCTGCGGCGTAGGCGCGTAGCAACGTTGGATTTGCTCCCCTCGGCATAACTTTGCGCATTTGCTCAGCGTAAAACGCCTTCCAATCGGCGTCGCGCTTCAGGCTATGACCGGCAAGTTCGTTCAAGGCCGACTTCGGTTCCTTTCCGTCTTCGATATCCTGCTTTGCCATATCGGCGATTTGGAATCCGATATCGATTTGGGCCGCCATCTGGGACGAAAGGACTTCCGTGCGGTCTTGTCGCGCAGCAGGCGCACGAGATCAGAGCCAATCGCCACAACGACGCAATAGTCCTTGTCGCCGCGGACACTACGGCCCATTCCCTGCTCGATGGTACGCACGGTGCGCATCAGGGTCGCTTCGCTATCGGGTCGGCAAAGCTCCTGGTAAAGGTCCGACAGGCTCTCGGAATAAGGTAGGCTGTCAAACACTAGGAGGCGGCAAGTGTCGTCGGGCAGGTCAATCCCGTCGTAGCGATTGACTAGCACAATGGTGTTCTTGAACTCACCCTTCTTAAGGTTCTCGATTACGTCGCCGACGTTCTCTGTGTTAGCGATAATCGCGCCTTGACTTTCCCAGTCCTTGGTACGTTTGAAGCTTGGTGCGAGCACAACTATGCCGCCCGGCCGCTTTGGCTTTGGCTTGCTCATCAATGCAACGATGTTCTCACGACCGAGATCCTCATGGATGAGTGACGGCAGCAAAATCATCCGCTCACCGGACCAGGTCTCCTTGTCATCGGTCAACGGGTTAATGATTGTCTCGGGCGCGAGTTGGAGGCCTTTGACCAGGAAGGCATCGTCAGTGACGGTCGCCGACATGAATACCCGGTGCTCCGCCCTCCAGTACGATCCAAATGCGTCGAGCGGGGCGATCTGTGGCTCGATCTCAACGGCTGCACCTGAGGTGACGCATTGGCATTGGCTGAGCATGTCCTTGAGAAGCGGCCATACGAACCTAACGGAAGTGCGGTCCACGTGTTTCGACAAGATTCCCGCGACCTCGGCTTCTCTCGACATCCACGCCCAATAGGGCACCGGCAGTATGGCATCCCGCTTTTTGTTGAGGATATCGGCCCAGGCGCCGACTCCTTGTGCTTCCAGATGATCGGCGAACAGGGTGCGTAGCGCCGTGTAGGCTGGCTCATCGGCCGGAATTCGGACTCGGCAGGACTCCCGAATAATATCGATGCAGGCGTGAGCATCGTCCATAAGTAGGGTGCTCACGGCAACGGACTGCCGGTGGAGGCCAAACTTAGTCAGGCCGTTGAAAAGCTTCTGAACGGACGTGACGAGGATTCGCGCCCCATCAGGCATCTGCTGGCAAATCCGGATCGGCGGTGCAGGTTGCGATGCCAAACTGCTTGGCCTGTTCGCAGGTCTGGGCGACTAGAAAGTTATTGGGGCAGAGAAATAGAGCTGGGCTTTTTCCCGCGTTGAGCCGCGACTGCAGCATGAGCAAGCCGATCAAGGTCTTGCCCTGACCGGTGTGCAGCTTGACTATAACATCGCGCGATTTTTGGCGCTCACCATACCATTCCTTGAGCACAGAGAGCTGAGCCGGCCGAAGCGGACCTTTGTCGTGGGCCCTGTCAAGGGTGTCATACAGCTCAACCGGTTCAGTCGGTTTCTTTGCCTTCTTGCCTGCAAGGCGCTTCCTGAAATCCACCAAACCGGTGTTCTCCCAACACAACATTCACCTGTTTGACGTGGGTATTTGAATGTCGGCACTAAAGCAAGACGCGAGTGGCAACTTTTGGCTAATCGCATCGAAGCGCCTGTGCTCCAGGTAAGTCAGCAATTTACGACAGTGGACCTGGGCGAGCAACGATGACCCACGCTGGCCAGAGTTCGACAACGGGTCATAACTCCCCGTTCCGGCAAGGAGCCCTCAGAGTTGGTTGTCCGAGGTGGAGCCGACCAAATCCGGCGGAAAGCCGACTATCGATCGGCGCCGTTGGTCCGCCAAGGCCGCGACTACAGGATAATTATCCTTGACTGCCGGCTCTCCGCCGTATATGTTCATGATGTGTTCCTTTCGGGGCGGCGGGCGACGTGTGTCTCGTCTTTTGGTTTTGCGGTGGATGGCGGCGGGCGTTGTTTTTTAAGAATGCGAGGCGGTTGCAGGAAAAATGTCTACTTTTGTTTCGGCAAATTCACGAGTTAGTTCAAGGCGCTATGGGGAATTCATGACGACATTTGTCTACCTGCTTAAAAACGCCGGTCTCGGAAAATCAAAGACTTAGCCGAAAAGATGTCTACTTTTGTCTACTTTTGCATACCTTTCACATTCCGCCGGGAGGGGTTTCGTTTTTTATCAACGCGTTAAGCGCCACGGATGCGTAACGAACGTCGTCAAAACTACCCGAAATGTCGTCAAAAGCGTCGTCAAAACTCGCCTTCGCCGGAATTGCGCGATGGATAAACCGTTGCCGGCGGAGCGGGGTGAGCGGAGAATGGGCGTGATCGGAGAGGGCACGATGCGGTGATTTCGATCGTCATCCCGACGCTGAACGAGGCCCGGCGGCTGCCGGCGGTGCTGGACGCGCTGGGGCGCGGGCGGACGGCCCGCGAGGTGATCGTCGCCGACGGCGGCAGCGACGACGGCACCATCGTCGTCGCCGGCGCCCATGGTGCCCGGGTGGTGGTCTGCCGGCGGGGCCGGGGGGCGCAACTGGCGGCGGGGGCGTCGCTGGCGCGGGGCGAGGTTCTGCTGTTTCTCCATGCCGACTCGGTGTTTCCGCCGGGCGGCCTCGAGCGGATCGAACGGGTCCTGGCGGTGTCGCCCCGGATCGTCGGCGGCAATTTCCGGGTGGTGTTCGACGGCGACGACCGGTTCAGCCGCTGGCTGACCCGCGCCTACGGTTGGATCCGCCGGCGCGGCCGGTACTATGGCGACTCCGGGGTGTTCGTCCGCACCCGGGTGTACCGGAGCCTCGGCGGGGTGCGGCCGATCGCGCTGATGGAAGACTACGACTTCGTCCGCCGGCTGGAGCGGCTGGGAGAGACCTGCTGCATCGAAGAGCCGCCGCTGGTGACCTCGTCCAGGCGCTTCCGCGGCCGCCGTCCGGCCGCCATCGTCTGGGGCTGGATCCGCATCCATCTGCTCTACACCTTCGGCGCCTCGCCCGAGCGCCTGGCCCGGCTCTACGACTCGGAGACCCACCGGCCCGGCGGCGCCGGGTGGTCATAGCGCGCTCTCATAGCCCGGCGGTGGCGGCGTCGTTGAGCGACCAGTCGTAGTCGTGGTCGGCGATGGTGTCGATGGCGGCCAGCTTCGCCGCCAGCGGCGGCGCGGCGTAGCGCTCGAGGTGGGCGATGATCGTCTTGTCGCTGCCGCCGAAGTCCTCCTGGAACCAGGCGTAGATGCTGGAGACGGTCAGCCGGCCGCCGTCGATCCGAACGCCGCGGGGATGGTTGACGTAGGCGTGCGCCGCGATGTCGAGCAGCGTCTCGGCGAGGGCGGCGGTATAGGCCTTCTGCATCAGGTCGGGGCAGCCGAGCGAGGCGCAGTTGAGGGCGTAGTGGAGGCGCGGGTCCTTCCAGATCGGCCGCAGGATCCGATGCTCGATGTCGTTGAGGCTGACCGGCTCGCCTTCGATCTCGAGCAGCTTACGGTCCCACGGACCCTTGGCGAACAGGCCGGGGGAGATGTCGATGTCCATGATGCTGGCGACGGGATAGTGGTCGAGGACGACCTGGACGGTGAGCGCGTTGTAGAGGTTGATCCAGTAGGCGCGCTGTTCCGGGCGGGCGTAGCGGCTGATCGGTGTCGCCGCCAGCCCGCCGATGTAGGCGTCGAGCACCGCCCGGTCGGCCTCGGTCACCCGGCCGTAGGCGAAGCGGGCGATCCCGTCGCGGCCGCGGACGACGTAAGTCGCGAGCAGCCGGTCCCAGGGCGAATGGTCGATGGTTGCCGTCGACGCCGGGTCATGGGCCTGCCACCGCTCCCACAGGTCGGCCGACGGGGCGAACAGCGCCTGGAACGAGGCGATGCCGGTGGTCGCCAAAAAGACGATGGCGATCGCCACCAGGCGAACAGGTCTCGCTGCCGCACGAATGGCTGGCGCACGAATGAAGGTCATGGTCGTTTCCTAGTGCTCTGGTTCCGACATATGGTACCCATACGACGGCCTTCCAAGTTCTCCCGGTTAGGCGCGTGGCGCGCCGTGATGCTGGAGCATCACCAGCGCCGCGCAACGACGCCGGGGGGCTTGGAAGGCCGCCCCACGGGTCGCGTTTCCCGCTCCCTCGGGGCGTCGGACGCGCTTGACGATGGGTCGCCATCGCCTGCGCGACCCCTCCTGCCGAGGGAGCGGGAAACGCGATCGTATGGGCACCATATGTCGGAACCAGAGCAGTCGCGACAGGTTCCGCGTTCCAAGATTGATCTCGGAGCCCATTGTCGGCAAGTCCTTCGGCGATCACAAGTCGTTGACCGCCGCGTCGAAAAGCGGGACCCTCCCTGCCCCGGCGGAGCGTTCTCCGGACTCCTCCGCCACGGAAGGCCGGCCGATACCGGCCGCGGGGGTGTTCTCGATGGCCATCGACGACGACGACCGGATCGAACTGACCGAGCGCCGGTTGACCGAAAAGGTCACCGATTCGGTCGAGAGCGCGCTGAAGCGCCGCTATGCCTGGATCGTCGCCCTGTTCCTCGGCCTCTACGGCCTCGGCGGATGGGCACTGGTCAACAACCTGATCCAAAGCGAAATAGCCGGTCTGGTCGAAAAGAAGGTCAAACCGGCGGTTGACGGCGCCGAGCGCGTCAGTGTCACGGCGCAGGTGGCCCAGCAGGAGTTGGAAAAGCTTCAAGAGGCGGCGAAGCGGGCGGTCGAGGACGTCCAGACGCTAAACGAGCAGACGGGCGAACTGAGCCGGAGGATCGAGGCTCAGATCGCCACGACCAACGACCAGGTGGCCAGCCTCGGTCTTCGCCTGCGCACCGCCGAGGACGTGGCGCAGCGGTTCGACAAGGCGCGGGAGGAACTGGAGGCTTTGCGGCAAAGCGTCGCCACGCTGAATGCGGCGACCGAAGAACTGGCCAGCCGCGCCAATGTCGCCATGCCCGAGAAGCCGGCTCCGCCGTTGATCACAAGCGCGCCGTCGGACCGGCCACCGGAGAACAAAACGACCGTCTATTTCCAGTACAGTGGCCGGCTTTCGGGCGACGAGGTCAAGGCGATTACCGCGGATCTCGGTCGTGAGAACTTCTCGGTGCCGGGGGTCGAACGATCGCCCTCGACCGTGCAGGAAGTGCGCTATTTCTATCCCGAGGACGCCGAGGAGGCCAAAAGGCTGGCCCAAGACGTCGAGAAGATCCTGGCGGAAACCGGCGTCGGGCGGGTCGACGTGACGGTCCGCAACCTCACCGGCTGGGCTCGCGCCAAACCGCCGCAAGGAACGGTCGAGTTGTGGCTGCACATCGGTTAGCGGGCCGGCGGGGTCGTCCTTTTGCGCTTGTTCCGGGCGTTTGCCGGGTTTCGTCTAGGATTTCCGAGGGCCGTAGCGGATCACCGTCGCCTTCTCGAGGGTGATCAGGCCGCTGGCGACCATCGGCTCGACCTCGTCGACGAAGCCGCGGATCCGGTCCTCGGTGTCGACGATCTCGATCACCAGCGGCAGGTCGTCGGAGAGGCGGAGGATCTTGGCAGTGTGCAGGTGGGCGGCGTGGCCGAACCCCATCGGCCCGCGGAGCACCGTCGCGCCGGCGAGATGCATTTCCCGCGCTTTCAGAACGATCGCCTCGTACAGCGGGCGGTGCTCGTAGCGCTCGCTCTCGCCGATGAAGATCCGGAGCAGGACGGCGTCTTCGGAGATCTGCATGGTGGGACCTCTCTAACGATTATAGGCCATGCCGAGCATGTGGCCAAGCCAGACGCCGACGAGGCAGAGGACGAGCGAGCCGATGACGTAGCCGGAGACGTACAGCCACTCCCCGTCCTGGATCAGGTTCAGGGTCTGCAGGCTGAACGACGAGAAGGTGGTGAACCCGCCGAACACCCCGAGCATGAAGAACATCCGGGTTTCGGCGCCGATCAGCAGCCGGCCGTCCGGGCCGGTGACGGTGGCGAACAACCCGATCAGCATCGACCCGACGACATTGACGAACAGCGTCCCCCACGGAAAGGTCTCGCCGATACGCTCGGCGATGAAGCCGGAGCACCAGTAGCGGAAGACACCGCCAAGCGCGCTGCCCAGGGCGACCCAGAGGGGCATCAGCAATTGCGAACTCGTCATCTGCTATATCTGGTGTTGTGTCTGGCCGACCGTGTCCTTGCCGCCGCGGGTGAGAAAGGCGTGCACCCTCGGGTCCCGGCTTTCCTTGAGCAGGCGCTTGGGGTCGCCTTCGGCGATCATCGTTTTGGTTTCGGGGTCGAGAAACACCGAATCGTCGCCGATCGCGAAGATGCTCGGCAACTCGTGGGTAACCATCACCATCGTCGTGCCGAGGCTGTCGCGAAGCTGGGCGATGAGATCGTCGAGCAGCGACGAGGTGATCGGATCGAGGCCGGCGGAAGGCTCGTCGAAGAACAGCAGCTCGGGGTCGAGGGCGAGGGCGCGGGCGACGCTGGCGCGTTTGCGCATGCCGCCGCTGATCTCCGACGGGTAGTAGTCCTCGAAGCCGGCGAGCCCGACCAGCGCCAGCTTGAGCGAGACGAGGTCGCGGATGTCCTTGGGGCCGAGGTCGGTGTATTCGCCGAGCGGAAGGGCGACGTTCTCGGCCAGGGTCATCGAGCTCCACAGCGCACCCTGCTGGTAGACGATGCCGAGCTTGCGCGAGAGCATTTCCTGTTCCGCGTCTTCCGCTTCCCAGAAGCTGACGCCGTCGAGGAAAACCTGGCCCCGGGACGGTTCCTTGAGGCCGGTGAGGCAGCGCATCACCGTGGTCTTGCCGCAACCGCTGCCGCCCATGATGATGAAGATCGCACCGCGCCTGACGGTGAAGCTCAGGTTCTGCTGGATCAGGAAATCGCCGTAGGAGATGGTCAGGTCCTTGACGACGATGGCGGCTTCGGTTTCGGACATGGTGCTCCCTTGTTCGGCGCCATTATTCAACGGCTGTCGACGGTCTGCCAGCGGTTTTGTGATCCGGCGCGCGCGAACGGCCGGTTGACGCCCCCCCGGTGTGCTGGTTCTATGCGCGCCGCATCGTTTGCGAAGGGCCCGATCTTCGATGAAAGGACGTGAATTCCGATGGACGTTGTCGCCATCATTCCAGCAGCGAGCGGATCGACCCACGTTCCCGGCGGGGCGGCGCGTCCGTTCGCCGGACGGCCGCTGATCACCCATTCGATCGAGCAGGCGCGCCAAAGCGCCCGGATCGGCCGCACGATCGTCGCCACCGACGACGGCGAGATCGCGCGGATCGCCGGCGACTGGGGGGCGGAGGTGATCACCGGTCCGGTCCGGCCGGGAGCGGACGACGGAGCGCTCGAACCGCTTGTGTCGCGTGCCCTCGCCGAACTCGAGCGCCGGGACGGCGCTTCGCCGGCGTTCACCCTGATCTTGCCGCCCGCCTGCCCGCTGCGCACCCCGCAGATGATCGACGGCGCCATCAACCACCTGCTCGACCGTGACGGCGACTCCCTGGTTTCCGTCCACCGCTCTCCGGGTGTCCTGTGGGTCGAGGACGAGAACGGCGGGGCGCTGCCGGTCGACGACGGCGCGGCGGCGGGCCGGGAGCCCCGGTATGCGGAGAACGGCTCGATCACGGTGACGCGGACGGCCCATCTGCGGCAATCGGGCGACCAACTCGGCGGGCGGATCGTTCTCTACGAGATCCCGTCGGCGTACGGTCTTCGGCTGGCTGGCGAGGACGACTGGCACGTGGGCGAGGCGCTGCACCGCCGGCTGTGGACCGGGCGGGGGATCGAATTGCTTCGCCACGTCCGCCTGCTCGCCCTCGATTTCGACGGGGTGATGACCGACAACCGGGTGATCGTCCTCGAGGACGGCCGCGAGGCGGTGCTGTGCAGTCGCGGCGACGGCATGGGCATGGACCTGTTGCGGGCGGCGGGACTTCCCGTCGTCGTCATCTCCAAGGAAGGCAACCCGGTGGTCACCGCCCGCTGCAACAAGCTGAAGCTCCGTTGCGTTCAGGGCGTCGGCGAGAAGCTTCCGGTTCTCGAGGGCATCGCCGGCGAACTCGGGATCGGCATGGACGCAGTGGCGTTCATGGGCAACGACGTCAACGACCTGACCTGCATCCGGGCGTCGGGCGTCGGCATCGCGCCGGTGGATTCCCATCCCGCCGTCCTCCGCGAGGTCGACATCGTCACCTCGTTGCCGGGCGGCATGGGCGCGGTGCGCGAGGTCGCGGATCTCCTGGTGGAGGCCCGAACCCGGGAGTAGGGTTCGTCAGCCGCCGCCGATCTTGGGTTCCTCGCCCTTGAGCAGCCGGCGGATGTTGGCGTAGTGACGGGCGAAGGCGAGCAGCGCCAGCAACGCCGCGATCACCGCCCGGCTGCCATCGGCGAGCCACACCATCAACAACGGCGAGGCGGCGAGCGCGACCAGCGCCGCCAGCGACGAGATTCGAAAAACCAGCGCCGTCGCCAGCCAGACGCCGCAGGCGATCAGTCCCACCGGCCAGGCGAGGGCGAGCAGCACCCCGATCGTCGTCGCCACACCCTTGCCGCCCTGGAATTTGAGCCAGATCGGGAAATCGTGGCCGACCACGGCGAACAGGCCGGCGAGCAACGCGTAGTCCGCTCCCCAATGGCCCATCACCAATGCCGCCACGGCACCCTTGCCGCCGTCGAGCAGCAAGGTCAGCGCCGCCAGACCCTTGCTGCCGGTGCGCAGCACGTTGGTTGCGCCGATGTTGCCCGAACCGATGCTGCGGATGTCGCCCTTGCCGGCGAGGCGGGTGAGCAGCAGTCCGAACGGGATCGAGCCGAGAAGATAGCCGACGACCGCGGAGAGCTGGTGAAGGACGGTGATCCCTTGGGCGGCTTCGGGCATCGTTCAGCCGTCCAACGTGAACACCCGGCGGCCATCGACGACGGTCATCAACACCCGTCCCTGTACCGGCCGATAGTCGAAAGGCGTGTTCTTGGATTTGCTGTGCAGCTCGTGCTCCCGCACCCGCCAGGCGCGCTCGGGATCGAACAGGGTCAGGTCGGCGGGTTCCCCCTTGGCCAGCCGTCCGGCGCGAAGACCCAGCAGGTCGGCCGGCTTGAAGGTGATCAGCCCCAGCACGTCCGGCAATGACATGTACCCGTTGTGATACAGTTCGAGCGATACCGCCAGCAACGTTTCCAATCCGATACCGCCGAAAGCGGCCTGGGCGAACGGTAGGCGCTTGGAGTCCTCGTCCTCGGGGGCATGGTCGGAAGCGATGGCGTCGATGGTACCGTCGAGCAGGCCCTGGATCACCGCCAGCCGATCGTCCTCGTCACGCAGCGGCGGCGACAGCTTGGAGAAGGTCCGGTAGTCGCCGACCGCGTTCTCGTTGAGGGCAAAATAGGGCGGCGCGGTATCGCAGGTCACCTTCAGGCCCTTGTCCTTGGCCCGGCGTACCGCGTTGATCGCGCTGCCGGTCGAGAGATGGGCGAAATGGAGCCGTCCGTCGGTGAGCTCCGCCAGCCTCAGATCCCTCTCGACCATGATCACCTCCGCCTCGCGCGGGATGCCGATCAGGCCCAGCCGGGTGGCCATCTCGCCGGCGTTCATGTCGCCGCCTTCGGCGAGGGTCGGCTCTTCCGCGTGCTCGATGATCAACAGCCCGAACGTCCGGGCATAGCTGAGCGCCTGACGCATGACCCGGGCGCTGGCGATCGCCTTGACGCCGTCGGTGAAGGCGAGGGCGCCGGCCTCGGCGAGCATGCCGATCTCCGCCAGTTCCCGGCCTTCCAGGCCCTTGGTCACGGCACCGTAGGGGTAGACCTTGGTCAGCCCCAACAGGCGGGCGCGGCGGGCGACGAACTCGACCACCGACATATCGTCGATGACCGGTCGGGTGTTGGGCAGGCAGACCATCGACGTAATGCCGCCCGCGGTTGCCGCCAACCCGGTCGAGGCCAGGGTTCCCTTGTGTTCCTCGCCGGGTTCGCGGAGTTGCACCCGGATGTCGACCAGTCCCGGGCAGAGGCAGTGGCCCTCGCAATCGACCTCCGCCGCGCCCTCGGGGATGCCGTTGGCGAACAGGTTCGGGCCTAGGTCGGCGACGAACTCGCCCTCGGTCAACAGACCGCCACGGACGTCCAGCCCGGTGGCGGGGTCGAGCAGCCGGGCATTTCTGTAGGCCACGCGTCCCGGGCCATTGCCGTTGCGCATCGCCATCAGATGTTCCGCGCGCCCGAATCTGCCCCGGAGAGGTTCTGGCTCAGCAGCTCCAGGCATGCCATACGCACGGCGACTCCCATTTCCACCTGCTCACGGATGACGCTGCGCCCGTAGTCGTCGGCAACCACCGAGTCGATCTCGACGCCCCGGTTCATCGGCCCCGGGTGCATGATCAGCGCCTCCGGATTGGCTTTCGACAGCTTGTCGTAGTCGAGCCCGAAGAAGTGAAAGTACTCGCGGACGGAAGGAAAGAAGTTGGAATGCATGCGCTCGGTCTGCAGCCGCAGCATCATCACGATGTCGCAGCCCTCGAGGCCGGCGCGCATGTCGTGGAAGACCTCGACCCCCAGGCGTTCGACCTCCGCCGGAAGCAGCGTTCCGGGCGCCACCAGCCGGACGCTGGCGCCCATGATGTTGAGCAGGTGGATGTTGGACCGGGCCACCCGCGAGTGCATGACGTCGCCGCAGATGACGACCCTCAGTCCGGAGAGACGGCCCTTGCGCCGGCGGATGGTCAGCGCGTCGAGCAGCGCCTGGGTCGGGTGTTCATGAGAGCCGTCGCCGGCGTTGACGACGGCGCAGTTCACTTGCTCCGACAGCAACTTGACGGCGCCCGATTCGGGATGGCGCACCACCAGGACGTCGGGGTGCATGGCGTTCAGGGTCATCGCCGTGTCCATCACGGTCTCGCCCTTCTTGATCGCGCTGGTCGAGAGCGACATGTTGATGACGTCGCCGCCGAGCCGTTTGCCGGCCAGCTCGAACGAGGTCCGCGTCCGCGTCGACGCTTCGAAGAACAGGTTGATGATGGTGCGCCCGCGCAGCACCGATTTCTTCTTGTCGGCCTGTCGATTCTGTTCGACGTAGCTTTCCGAACGGTCGAGCAGCACGCTGATCTCCGGCGGCGAAAGGCCTTCGATGCCGAGCAGGTGGCGGTGAGGAAAGGAGGCGGAGGAGGCGCCGTCGGTCATGGGCCGGGACTATACGGTTGCGGCCGTGGCCGGCGCAAGCCGGACGACACCACTATCCGAACAAGCCCAGCATCAACGGAAGGGTGACCGCCGCGGCCAGGGTGGTGGCGGTGATCGAACCGGCCAGCATCACCGTGTCTCCGCCCATCTGCCGGGCCATCACGTAGGCTGTCGCCGAGTTGGGCATCGCCGCGTAAAGCACCGCGACGGCCGCCGTCGTGCCTTCGATCCCGAATCCGCGGCAAAGGAGGAAGGTCAGGACGGGCAGCACGAGCAGCTTCAACGATGCCGCGACCGCGACCGCCCGTCCCGCCGGCCGAATCGCCGCGAGATCGAGGCCGGCGCCGACCGCCAGCAGCCCGATCGGCAGCGAGGCGCGTCCCAGGATGTCCAGCAGCGGACCGATCAGCGGCGGCAGTCCGATCCCCGCGACGTTCATCAGCAAGCCGCCGACACAGGCGATGATCAGCGGGTTCTTGGCGACTTGCGCGAGCATCGACCGCCAGCCGACGACGGCGCCGTCCGCGGAGGCGTAGCGAACCATCGCGACAATGCTGATCACATTGACGGCGGGCACGCCGAAAGCGACGCAGAGGCTGATCACCGTGAGCCCCTCGCCGCCGTACAACGCCGATGCGGCGGCGATCGCCAGGTAGACGTTGGGCCGAATGCCGCCCTGGACCAACGAGGTAAAGGCCGGACCGTTCAGTTTCAGCGGCGGTCGGAACAGGAAGCTGAGAGCGACCACCGAGGCGATCGCGATCAGGATCGCCCCGACCATCGGCAGGACCTGCAGGCCACCGAGATCCGCCCGCGCCGTATTGGCGAACAGGAGCGCGGGGAAAAAGACGAAAAAGGTGATCCGCTCAGCCGGTTGCCAGAACGCGTCGGGGATCGTCCGCGTGCGCTTGAACACGTGGCCGAGCACGATCACCGCGAACACCGGAATCAGCGCCGAGAGAATAGCGATCATCGCCGGCGCTCCGGGGCCCTGCCGGAGAGCGATTGGGCCGCGATGGCGTCGAGGGCGCCTTGCAGGATGTAGGCGGCGGCGGCCTTGTCAACGACTTCGCTGCGGCGCCGGCGGCTCATGTCGGCCTCGTCGATCAGCATCCTTTGCACCGCCGCCGTCGACAGCCGCTCGTCCCAGAAGGCGACGGGGAGTTCGAAAACCTGGAGAAGATTGGTGGCGAATTGGCGGACCGACTGGCAACGCGGCCCCTCGGTACCATCCATGCTCACCGGCAACCCGATGACGAGCCCGCCGACCTCATGCTCCTCCGCGATCCGACGCAGCAACTCAGCGTCCCGGGTGAACTTGGTCCGGCGCAGGGTCTGCAGGGGGGTGGCCACGGTCTAGCGTCGGATCCGACAGACGCCAAGCCGACGGTCTTGCTGCCGACGTCGAGGCCCAGCAACCGCTGACCCGGCTGCAATCCGGACCGCAGTTCGAGGGGCGTCATGATCGGCATTTTCGATTCCAGTGCCGATCTCGGGTTTCGACGGCGGTCACAGATCGCATTGACCGGGACATGACAGTCTCCGAGACATGCAAATCCGGGATGCGTGGATCGAGGATCGAGGTCCTGAGCAGCGGTCCGCGCACAAAGAATCAGCAACTTCTCGGTTAAAATCGGCCACTTGCCTATTTTTTAGACGCCCTCCCGATGATCGCAACGCCGAGCCCCCACCGACACAAGTTGCAGCGCAGTAACCATCTATAAATAAACAATAATCTTCGAAAGGCATGTGTTGCATTTATGTTACGGTTTTGGTCCGGTGCTTGCATTCATAGGTGGAATGCGGCCGAGGTGGGCTCGCCGCCGGCACGTGGACGCGCAAGGGGTCAAACCAATGCGGAACAAGACGCATAAGCACAAGCACTTCCTTTACGGCACGACCGCCCTGGCGACGGCGGGGATGATCTCCGGGGTTGCGGTGAACGCGGTCGCCGCGGAAAGGATTGACATTGGTGTCCACGGTTACTTCCAGCAGTGGATGGTCGGGGCCAAGCAGCACTACGACAACAACGCTCTCAGCGGCGCCCAGCGTTCGACCAATCTCGTCACCGAGAAGCACAACAGCGAAATCTGCTTCGTCGGCGAGACGACACTCGACAACGGTATCACCTTCGGCGTCAACGTCCAGCTCGAAGCCAACACCTCGGGCGACCAGATCGACGAGTTGTACCTGTTCGTGCAAAGCGATTCCCTCGGTCAATTGATCTTGGGTGATCTGGACAACGCAGCCTCCCTGTTACACGTGACCGCGCCGGACGGCGGCGTCAGTCTCGATTCCGGCGACGTCATCAATAACGAGTTCTATGTCAATCCCGGTCTGACCCTGTTCGACCGGGCGACCGGTACCACGTTTCTGGAATTCGGCGACGACGACTCCGGCAAGATCAATTACGTTTCGCCTCGGTTCTCGGGTGTGCAACTCGGCGTCTCGTTCATCCCGCAGTTCCAGGCCGGTGGAGACAATAATGGTAGCCTCAAGCTCAATAATGGCAACGGCAATAACGTCAACAACGGCTTTGCCGGTGGCATCAACTATACCGAAGACTTCAACGGCTTTGGGGTTCAGCTTTCGGCCGGTTACCTGTTCGGTGATACGGGTGCCGACTTGGTCACGGGTGGCAACGACAATTTGAATGCCTACGATTTCGGAGCGCAGTTCAATTATGCCGGCTTCAGCTTCGGCGGTGCCTACAATCGGGGTACCGGTGACGACGGCTTCAACACGCGCTTCAACAGTCGAAGCTGGATCGTCGGAGCGAACTACGAGACCGGACCCTACACGGTCGGCGTCAATTACATGAAAGGTGAAGAAAACCCGACGAGCAACAGCGGTAAGGGCCATCTCGACCAGGCGGTCCTCAGCGGCACCTACCAGTTGGGGCCGGGTGTCCGTTTGGTCGGCGGCGTCTTCTGGTTTGACGGTGAGAACGAGGACAACAGCCAGAAGAACAACGGGTGGGGCGCCACAGCCGGTTTCAAGCTCGGTTTTTGAAGCAGCGAAATGCCGGGTACGGCCCTCGTTCCCGGGTGTGACCTTAAGGTGCGATGACAGGGAAAGCGCGCGCCCTGTGAGGGTCGCGGTTTCCTTCCGTTCGATAGTTCAGGAGGTCGGCCCGACTTGCACGGCCATGGTGCGAATGCTAGGTTCCGGACCGCCGTCCCCGCCGCTCGACTATCGTGAGCAAGGAAGTCCCCACCGTTGGACAGAAACACCGTCAAGAACATCGCCTTCCTCGCGCGGATGCGCGTCGACGACGACCAGCTCGAAGGACTCGCCGGCGAGTTGTCCGCTATCATCGGCTGGGTCGAGCAGTTGGCCGAGGTCGATACCGAAGGTGTCGAGCCGATGACCAGCGTCGTCGAGATGGCCCTGCCCAGGCGGGACGACGCGGTGACCGACGGCCGCTGCCGGGAGGCCGTTCTCGCCAACGCCCCGGAGGGGACGGACGATTTCTACACCGTGCCCAAGGTCGTCGAATGACATCTCGGTTGACCGATCTCTCCATCGCCGAGGCGCGCGACGGTCTGCGAACCGGCGCTTTCTCGTCGGTCGAGTTGACCCGAGCCCACCTCGACGCCATCGAGCGAGCGGCAGACGCCAACGCGTTCATCACCGTCACCCCGGAGGTTGCCTTGGAACGGGCCGCGGCTTCGGATGAGAGGCGGTCCGAGGGCACCGCAGCGAGTTCGATGGACGGCATCCCGATCGCGGTCAAGGACCTGTTCTGCACCGAAGGCGTCCTGACCACAGCGGCCTCGCACATCCTGGATGGCTTTGTCCCCACCTACGAGTCCACCGTCAGCGCCAAGCTGCGCGATGCCGGCGCGGTGATGCTCGGCAAGACCAACCTCGACGAGTTCGCCATGGGCTCGTCGAACATCACCAGCTATTACGGCCCGGTCAAAAACCCGTGGGGGCCGAAGGACGGCAAGGACCTGGTGCCGGGCGGATCGTCCGGCGGTTCCGCGGCGGCGGTGGCGGGCCGGTTGAGCCTGGCCGCCACCGGCACCGACACCGGCGGCTCGATCCGCCAGCCGGCATCGTTCTGCGGCATCGTCGGGATGAAGCCGACCTATGGCCGCTGTTCCCGCTGGGGCATCGTCGCCTTCGCCTCCAGCCTCGACCAGGCCGGGCCGATGACCCGCACGGTCCGCGACGCCGCGATCATGCTCGGCGCGATGGCCGGCCATGATCCCAAGGACTCCACCTCCGCACCGATCGAGGTTCCCGACTTCGAGGCGGCTCTTACCGGTGACATCCGGGGGCTGCGCGTCGGCATTCCAAGCGAATACCGGATCGACGGGATGGCCGGGGAGATCGATGCCCTGTGGCAGAAGGGGATCGAGTGGATCGAGGCCGCCGGCGCCGAGACCGTCGAGGTTTCGCTGCCACACACCCGCTACGCACTGGCGACCTATTACATCGTCGCCCCCGCCGAGGCCTCGTCCAATCTCGCCCGCTACGACGGCGTCCGGTTCGGGCTGCGCGTCGCCGGTGGGACCCTCGACGAAATGTACCAGAACACCCGCGGCGAGGGGTTCGGCGCCGAGGTCCGCCGCCGCGTCCTGATCGGCACTTACGTGCTGTCGGCGGGCTACTACGACGCCTATTACCTCAAGGCACAAAAGGTGCGGGCCCTGATTGCCGGCGATTTCCGCCGGGCGTTCGAGACGGTCGACGTGATCCTGACGCCGACGGCGCCATCGGACGCCTTCGCCATCGGCGAAAAGATGGACGACCCGATCACCATGTACCTCAACGACGTCTTCACCGTGCCGACCAACCTCGCCGGCCTGCCGGGCATCTCGGTGCCGGCCGGGCTCAGCGCCAGGGGATTGCCGCTGGGGCTCCAGTTGATCGGCCGTCCGTTCGACGAGGAAACAGTGTTCCGGGCGGCTGGCGTCCTCGAACAGGCGGCCGGCTTCGACGCCCGACCGGAAGCCTGCGCCGGGGGGCGTTGACAGGGTGCCCCTGAGAATCTATCGTCCGCCGCCATACGGCGTAGGGCCCGAATCCAAGCGTAACAACGGACACGAGTGATGAAAGTTCGGCATTCCATCAAGTCGGCCAAGACCCGCGAGAGGGGTTGCACGGTGGTGCGGCGCAAGCGGCGGCTTTACGTCATCAACAAGCGTCACCCGCGGTTCAAGACCCGCCAGGGCTGATCCCGGGCGATCCACGCGCCCGGCACTTTTCCTTCCGAACCAGCCTCGATCACTCCCGCCGGGGTGCGGTTGCGCTTTCGTTCGGCGTCGGAACTCCCTAAATTGATAAAAGCAGCCGGCGACGCCTTGGGTGGTCAATGCCGGTCGGGGAGAAAACGACATGTTGATGCCGGAACCGGACGCCGAGGTCATCGCCCGACGACAGAAGATCGCCGACGATCTGAGGGCGATCGTCCCCGGTGAAGGGGTCATCGCCGACCAGGACGAGCTCCGGGTCTACGAAGCGGACGGGCTCACCGCCTACCAGCAACTGCCGCTGATCGCGGTGCTGCCGGAGACCACCGAGGAGGTCTCGCGGGTCTTGCGCTATTGCCATGAAAACCGGATCAAGGTGGTTCCGCGTGGCGCCGGCACGTCGCTTTCCGGCGGGGCGTTGCCGCTCGCCGACGGCATCACCCTCGGTCTCGGCAAGTTCAAACGGATCCTCGATATCGATTTCGACAACCGGTGCGCGGTGGTCCAGCCGGGCGTCACCAACCTCGCCATCACCAACGCGGTCGCCGGCAACGGCTTCTACTACGCGCCCGATCCGTCGAGCCAGATCGCCTGCACCATCGGCGGCAACGTCGCCGAGAACGCCGGCGGCGTCCACTGCCTCAAGTACGGACTCACCACCAACAACGTGCTCGGCGTCGAAATGGTGTTGATCAACGGCGAGGTCGTTCGCTTGGGCGGCAAGCACCTGGACAGCGACGGTTACGATCTGCTCGGGGTGATCACCGGTTCCGAGGGGCTGTTGGGGGTGATCACCGAGGTGACCGTACGGATCCTGCGCGCGCCCGAGACGGCGCGCGCGGTGCTCATCGGCTTCCCCACCTCCCGGTCGGCGGGGCAATGCGTTGCCGCCGTCATCGGCGCCGGCATCATCCCCGGCGGCATGGAGATGATGGACAAGCCGGCCATTCGCGCCGCCGAGGACTTCGTCCACGCCGGCTATCCCCTGGACGTGGAGGCGCTGCTGATCGTCGAGCTGGACGGTCCCGAGGCCGAGGTCGCCCATCTGATCGAACGGCTCGAAGCGATCGCCAGGGAGACAGGTGCGGTCAACGTCCGGGTCAGCCGCAACGAGGAGGAACGCCAGAAGTTCTGGGCCGGCCGCAAGGCGGCGTTTCCGGCGGTCGGCCGCCTGTCGCCCGATTACTACTGCATGGACGGGACCATTCCCCGCCACCGGCTTTCCGAGGTTCTCGAGGGGATCCAGGAGATGACCCAGCGGTTCGGGCTCCGTTGCGCCAACGTCTTCCACGCCGGCGACGGCAACCTCCATCCGTTGATCCTCTACGACGCCAACGAACCGGGAGAACTGGAAAGGGCCGAGGAGTTCGGTTCCGACATTCTCAGGCTCTGCGTCAAGGTCGGCGGCGTGCTGACCGGAGAGCACGGTGTCGGCGTCGAGAAACGCGACCTGATGGGAGAGATGTTCACCGAGGACGACATGAACCATCAGCAACGCCTGAAATGCGCCTTCGATCCCGAAGGGCTGCTCAATCCGGGCAAGGTCTACCCGACGTTGCACCGGTGCGCCGAGTTGGGGCGGGTGCATGTCCACCACGGCCATACCCGCTTTCCCGACCTCCCCAGGTTCTGAGCCCGCCGATGAGCCAAACGTTCAAACCGGAGACGCCCGAGCAGGTGGTGGAGGCGGTAAGCTGGGCGGTGGCGGAGGAGCAGTCCCTCGACGTCGCAGGCAGCGGCAGCAAGGCCGCGCTGGGCCGTCCCGCCGAGACCGACAACCGGCTCGACATGGCGGCGATCGCAGGGATCGTCCTCTACGAGCCGGAGGAACTGGTGCTGACCGCCCGCGCCGGAACGTCGATGGCGGAGATCGAGGCGGCGTTGGCCGAGAAGAACCAGCAGTTGGCGTTCGAGCCCGGCGACCTGGGCCCGCTGCTCGGGACGTTCGACGGTTCCAGCAACGTCTCCGGGACCCTCGGCGGCATCGTCGCCTGCAACATCGCCGGACCCAGGCGGGTCAAGGTCGGCGCCGCCCGCGACCATCTGCTCGGCTTTCACGCGGTCAGCGGCCGCGGCGAGGCTTTCAAGTCCGGCGGCCGGGTGGTCAAGAACGTCACCGGCTTCGATCTCTCCAAGCTGATCACCGGATCGTTCGGCACCCTCGCGGTGATGACCGAGGTCACCGTCAGGGCGTTGCCGGCCCCGGAGAAGACCCGCACGGTCCTCGTCTTCGGCTGCTCCGACGACACCGCGGTCCGGGCGATGACCGCCGCGCTGCAAACCCCCTACGAGGTTTCGGGCGCCAGCCATCTCCCCACCGACATCGCCGCGACTTCCAAGGTCGCCGCGGTTGCCGCCGCCGGTGGTGCGGTGACCGCGGTCCGCGTCGAGGGACCGGGGCCTTCGGTCGAGTTCCGGTGCGGGGCCTTGCGTGACCTGATGGCGCCGTTCGGCGAGGTCGAGGAACTGCACAGCGCCAACTCCCTCGCTTTCTGGCGCGAAGTGCGCGACGTCGCCTATTTCGTCGGCGCCGGCGAACGGCAGGTGTGGCGGCTGTCGGTGCCGCCGGCCGACGGCGCCCGGGTCGCCAGCCAGGTGCTGTCCGCCGTCGAGGGTCGCGTCTTCTACGACTGGGGCGGCGGGCTGGTGTGGTTGGCGATGGCGCCGCGCGCCAACGCCGGACACGAAGCGATGAGGACGGCGATCTCACGCCACCGGCGGCCACGCCACGCTGATCCGCGCCGAGGACGCGGTGCGGGCGAAAGTCCCGGTGTTCCAGCCCCAGCCCGGGCCGCTGGCGGCGCTGACCCGGCGGATCAAGCAAGGCTTCGATCCGAAGGGCGTGCTCAACCCCGGTCGCATGTACGAAGGGGTGTGAGCCGATGCAGACCCGCTTCAGCCAGGCCCGCCTCGCCGACCCCGACATCAAGGAAGTCAACGACATCCTGCGCAACTGCGTCCACTGCGGGTTCTGCACCGCCACCTGCCCGACCTACGTCCTGCTCGGCGACGAGTTGGACAGCCCCCGCGGGCGGATCTATCTGGCGAAGAACATGCTGGAGAGCGACAAGCCGGCCACCGCCCAGGTGGTCAAGCACATCGACCGTTGCCTCACCTGTCTCTCGTGCATGACCACCTGTCCTTCCGGCGTGCACTACGCCCATCTCGTCGACCACGCCCGCGTCCACATCGAGAAGACCTATGTCCGGCCGCTGCCCGAGCGCTTCATGCGCTGGCTGCTGGCGACCGTGGTCCCCAACCCCAAGCTGTTCCGCCTGTCGCTGATCGGCGGCCGGCTCGGGCGGCCGTTCGCCGGGTTGATGCCGGGGCGGCTGAAGGGGATGGTGGCGATGGCGCCGGCGAAGCTGTCCCGCCCGTCGAGCGTCGACAAGCCGCAGGTGTTCACCGCCCAGGGGCCCCGGCGCAAGCGGGTGGCGCTGCTCACCGGCTGCGCCCAGCCGGTGCTGCGCCCGGAGATCAACGAGGCGACGGTGCGGCTTTTGACCCGCCACGGCTGCGAGGTGGTCATCGCCGACGGGGCCGGCTGCTGCGGCGCCATCGTCCACCACATGGGCCGCGAGGAGGACTCCCGGGCCGCCGCCAGGGCCAACGTCGCCGCCTGGACCAGGGCGATCGACGACGGCGGGCTCGACGCGGTGGTTTTCAACGCGTCCGGCTGCGGCGTCTCGCTCAAGGACTACGGCCACCTGCTCAGGAACGACCCCGAGTGGGCGGAGCCGGCGGCGCGGATCTCGGCGATCAGCAAGGACGTCTCCGAACTGCTGGTCGAACTCGGCCTCAAGAAGCCGGCGATCGCGACGGGCCAGGCGGTGACCTACCACACCGCCTGCTCGATGCAGCACGGCCTGGGCCTGCGCGGCCAGTCGAAGCGGCTGCTCGCCGACGCCGGGTTCGAGGTGCGCGAGCCGGCCGAGGGGCATCTCTGCTGCGGTTCCGCCGGCACCTACAGCATCCTCCAGCCGGAACTGTCGATGCGGCTGCGCGACCGCAAGGTCGCCAACCTGGAGGCGACCGAGCCGGAGATCATCGCCGCCGGCAACATCGGCTGCCTGACCCATATCGGCGGCGGCACCCGGGTGCCGATGGTCCACACCGTCGAACTGCTCGACTGGGCGACGGGAGGACCGAAGCCGCAGGGGATTGGGTAACCAAGGGAGCGTCAAGGAGGCGGGTTCGATGGCACGCGATGGACTATCTCTGGTGGTCGGGGTCGGTTCGGGTCTGGGCGCGGCGCTCGCCCGCTGCTTCGCCGACGCCGGCATGGATGTGGCGGTCGCCGCCCGCAGTTCCGGCAAGCTCGACGGCCTGGTCGACGAGGTCGAGGCGCGCGGCCTTAGGAGCCGCGACTACGCCTGCGACGTCACCGACGAGCGAAGGACGTCGCCGCCCTGTTCCAACGCGTCGAGGCCGACCTGGGACGGCCCGAACTGGTCGTCTACAACGCCGGCGCGTTCGTCCCCGCCGGAATCATGGAGATCGACCCCGCCGACTTCGAGCGCTGCTGGCGGGTCGGCTGCTTCGGCGGGTTCCTGGTCGGGCAGGCGGCGGCGCGGATGATGACCGCGCCGACCCGCGCCGGCGTTCCCGGCGGCACCATCGTCTTCACCGGCGCTACTGCCTCGGTGCGCGGCAGCGCCCGGTTCGCCAACCTGGCGGTCGGCAAGTTCGGGCTGCGGGCGCTGGCCCAGAGCATGGCGCGGGAATTGGGGCCTTCCGGGGTGCACGTCGCCCACGTGATCGTCGATGGCGTCATCGCTTCCGAGCGCAGCGGCGGCCAGACCGCGGATGAGTCGCGCCTCGACCCCGACGCCATCGCCGCCAACTACCTGACGCTGCACCGCCAGCCGCGCAGCGCCTGGACCCACGAGCTCGACCTGCGGCCATGGGTCGAGAAGTTCTAGCGGTAGACTAGGAGAATCAAGATGACGGCGCAGCCGGCAAGGGTCGACGCCAGTTTGATCGAGGAGCTTCGCGGCATCGTCGGCGAGCGGTTGTCGACGGCGATGGCGGTGCGCGAGCAGCACGGCCGCGACGAGTTCTTCAGCCCCCTGTTCCCGCCCGAGGCGGTGGTGTTCGCCGAGACGACGGAAGAGGTCTCGGCGATCGTCAAGGCGTGTTCCCGCCACCGCGCGCCGGTCATCCCGTTCGGTACCGGCACCTCGGTCGAGGGCCACTTCGCCGCGGTCGAGGGCGGGGTCACCATCGACCTGAGCCGGATGGAGCGGATCGTCGCGATCAACGCCGCCGACATGGACGCAACGGTCGAGGCCGGGGTCACCCGCAAGCGGCTCAATGCCGAGCTCCGCGACACCGGGCTGTTCTTCCCGGTCGATCCCGGCGCCGATGCGTCGCTGGGCGGGATGGCGGCGACCCGCGCCTCGGGGACCAGCACCGTCCGCTACGGCGCCATGCGCGAAAACGTCATCGCGATGACCGTGGTCCTCGCCGACGGCACCGTCATCCGCACCGGGCGGCGCGCCCGCAAGTCCTCCGCCGGCTACGACCTCACCCGGCTGTTCGTCGGCTCCGAGGGCACGCTCGGGGTGATCACCGAGGTCACGGTCAGGCTCCACCCGATCCCGGAGGCGATCGCCGCCGCGGTGGTCTCGTTCGCCGATGTCGGCGCCGCCGTCGGCGCGGTGGTCGACACCATCCAGGGCGCCGTCCCGATCGCCCGCATCGAGCTGCTCGACGAGGTGCAGATGGCCGCCTGCAACGCCTTTTCCGACCTCGACTACCCGGAGCAGCCGACCCTGTTCCTCGAATTCCACGGCACCGAGGCCGGGGTCGCCGAACAGGTGGAAACGGTCGAGGAGATCTGCCGGGAGTACGGCGGCGGCGACTTCCGCTGGACGGCGCGGACCGAGGACCGCGACCGGCTGTGGGCCGCCCGCCACGACGCGGCGTACGCGGCGAAGGCGCTCAGGCCCGGCTCTCGGGTGTGGCCGACCGACGTCTGTGTGCCGATCTCGCGGCTCACCGAATGCATCGTCGAGACCCGCAAGGACCTGGACGCCAGCCGGGTGATCGCGCCGATCGTCGGCCACGTCGGCGACGGCAACTTCCACATCGCCTTCGTCGTCGACCCCGACGACGCGTTGGAGATCGCCGAGGTCAAACGGCTCAACGACCGCCTGATCAAACGCGCCCTGGCGATGGACGGCACCTGCACCGGCGAACACGGCATCGGCCTCGGCAAGCTCGACTACATGGCCGCCGAGCACGGCCCGGCGGTCGAGGTCATGCGCTCGATCAAACGGGCACTCGACCCCGCCAACATCATGAACCCCGGGAAGACGGTTCGGCTGTAGCGGGACGGAGCTTTCAACAAGGACCGAGGATCGATGATCAGGCATTTCGACCATGTGACGGTTTGCGTCCGCGACGTCGACGCGGCCAAGCGCTTCTTCGGCCTCCTCGGGTTCGAGGAGGACAAGTCGGTGGTCATCTCCGGGGAGCCTTTTGCCACCTACATGGGGGTCGCCGAAATCGAGGCCGATCATGTCACCTTGGCGATCCCCGGCCTCTCGCCCCGGTTCGAAGTCCAGCTCCTGCACTACCGTCACCCCGAGGCCGCGACCGACCCCAACATCGCCCGGCTCGACAAGCTCGGCTTCAACCACATCTGCTTCGCCGTCGACGACGCCGAGGCGGTGGTCGCCCACCTCAAATCCCACGGCGTGGTGGTGCGCGGCGAACTCGCAGGCTTCCACAATCGCCGGCTGTTCTTCGTCACCGGTCCCGAGGGGATCACCGTCGAGCTGGCCCAGTGGGACTGAACCGGGCGACTACCCCCGCCGCCGCCTGAGCGTGATCCGCCGCAACAACGCCCGCAGCCGCGCCCGTCTTCGGGCCTGCGCCCGCGCCGCCACCACCACCAGGGCGACCACCGGCCTCCGGGCCTCGTTTTGACGACATTCTGACGACATTTCCGCCGGTTTTGACGACATTCGTTACGCTCCCGTGGTGGTTAACCCATTGATTCCAAACAAAACCGCTCCGCGCCAAACATGAAAAGTATGCAAAAGTAGACATTTGTCGTCATGTTTTCGGCTAAGTCCTTGATTTTCCACGACCGGCATTTCCGACCAGGTATGCAAATGTCGTCATGAATTTGCCATAGCGCCTTGATCCAACTGCGCTTTTCCCGTGTGCAAAAGTCGTCATTGTTCCCGAATTCGCCCCACTCATCGCCCCGATCCGCTATGCCGGCGACCGCCGCCGGATCCAAGACACATTTCTCTTCCTCGGCGTACAGAGCCTCACCCTCACAGCGTCGGAAACCTAATGGGGATATATATCCTATTATCGGCGAATGCAAGGAAAAAATGCCTTATAGCGCGTCTGTTGTTGACGATGCCCTTCGGCCTGGCGCGGATAATGCCGCCGCACGCTCTCCGGCGATTGGGCGACATAAGAGAATTGCGGGCGCTTCAGCCCTGGGGACGCCGCCGGAACGGCTGCCGCAAGGTATCGCTCTGAGGAGCATTCAAGTCAGCGATCGCTTCAGGTACGGACTCCGCCAGAGAGCTTACGGTCCTTCCGGGATTGACCCGTTTCGGACCTTCGCGCAACCAGTGATGTTGAGCATTTGTCGCTGACCTCGCTCAGGGAGAAGCTGGTCAAGATCGGGGCCAAGGTCGTCGCTCACGGGCGCTACGTCACCTTCCAGATGGCCGAGGTGGCTGTGCCGAGAGACTTATTCGGGAAAATCCTGCTGCGGATCGATGATCTACGGCCAAGACCCGCTCCGGCTTGACTGCCGGATCGGTCGCCGGGAAACCAGAGGAGAGGTGTGTCCCGAAAACCGGCGAAATTGGGACGAAGAGATCTACTCAGACCGCCAAACCTGACGCCAACCGCCAAAAACTCCGTTGCTGTTTCCCAGATGAGCTCGTTCGGCTACAATCGTCCCGATTTTCCGGGGTCCCTGGGAAAGATCGGTTCGAATGTTTGCGAGAACTGTCGCATCAATCAGGCTACCAAGCCAGGGAGGGCTGGGGAGATGAAAATTCAAGTCGACGTGACGCCGGAAGAAGCAAGAACGCTGTTAGGATTGCCGGATGTCAAACCGATGCAAAAAGCAATGATGGAAGACATCGAGGGTCGAATGAAGAAGGCGCTTTCAGCGATGGAACCGGATGCATTGTTCAAGATGTGGTTGCCGGCAGGTCTCCAGAACATGGAGGCATGGCAGAAACTTTTCGTGGACGGCGTGGGCGCCGCCGTGGGGCGCAAAGACGAGGAGGGCAGTTAGACAATCGAGGAAAAACCCAAGCGGTGAGCAGGCATGACGACCAGCCACCGATGTACTATCGCTGCCATGTTTTTTGCTGCTTGAACGAGCGACCCGAGAACCATCCGCGCGGTTCGTGTTCACGACGCGGCTCCATCCATCATCGATGCTATCCGGACACCGTTGGTTCGCCAGACGCCTCTCGCAGTTGTGCCCCTGCCTTCCCCAACCACTCCTGGTTCTCCAGGTACCAATTCACGCTGTGTTGTACGGTCGAACGCAAGTCGTGCTCCGGTGCCCATTCGAGCTCTTTTTGTGCCTTCTCCGCGGACATCCAGTAGCGTAGGTCATAGCCCTTGCGATCGTCGACTTCCTCGATCTCGCCATTTCCCACCTGTTCCTTGACCATGGCGATGACTTCGTGCGTGTACGCCTCGGATTTGATGCCCGGCGCGATGTTATACGCCTCGCCCTTCCGCCCCTTGCGCAAAGCCGCCTCGACGCCCGAGGCGTGATCGTCCACGTACAACCACATCCTTCGTGCCGGGGTCCGGAACAGAGGGAAGGGACTTCCCCGAAGAAAATGATTCACCGCCTTCGGGACGGCTTTCTCCGGGAACTGCCGCGGCCCGATGGTGTTGGCCCCGCGGGTGATTACCACATCGAGGCCGTAGGTGTTTTCGTAGGCCAAGAGCATCATCTCGGCGGCCGTCTTCGTCACCGAGTAGGGGTTGCGAGGCGCCATGGGGCTCCGCTCGGTCCATGCCTCGGTTGCCTCCGTGGCGTCGCCATAGACCTCATCGGTCGACACCTGAACCAGACGGAGTCCGCGCTGCTGTGCCTCGATCGCCAGATTTCTTGCACCCATGACGTTCGACCGCCAGAACGGCAGATCCTGATCGACCGCGCGATCCACATGACTTTCGGCCGCAAAATTGACGATGGCGTCCGGCTTGACCTCGTCAAGAAGCGCTCTCACTTCGTCAGCCTCGGCGATATCGATGCGCACGTCCCGGACGCCAGGCGCCAGATTCTCCTTCATCGAGCCCCATCCGGCGAAATCGACGCCGACGAGTGTATAGCTATCGCGGTAATTCCAGCAGAACGCAGATCCGATGAAGCCGAGATGACCGGTCACGACAAGTTTTCTGTACTTTGTCATGCCGCACGTCCATTCTCTAGCTCGCGCTTTCGAATATCGCTGAAGGACGATACTCTATGTAATCCAGTCAAAAATGTTGTCATGTAAAATTGCCTCATGGGTTTCTTCTTTCCCGATTAAAGTACAGCGAGGTCAAGATTATTGCTTCGTCCCATCGGAGCTTTCTCAAAAATATGACGCAGGCAAGCGTTACGATCAACGACACAAAAATTAACCCAGGGCCGGCATAGAACTGGAAACGCACGAACGCTAAAAGCCCTGCTAACACGCCGATCAAGCCCGCCCAACACATACCAGATAACAAACGGGACCGAGTGCACCTTCTCAATGAATTGGTGCGCACGGCCCAGCGACGGACAAGCGACGTTAACTTGGTGCCGGCGGCCTCGCAGCAAGAGTGCATCACCCAAGGCGAATACCCGCGTGGTGTCGGTTGATCCAGGGCGACTTGAAAGTCGTAGAGCAGCTATCGATCAAATGATGGAGGCCTAAAGATGGCTGCGAAAACTGTTGCAGGAGTAAAGCGGTTCGGCGACGGGATTGTTCCGATCGCCGGGACGATCTGGGCGGGCGCGGTGCTGTTCCTCACGGCGTTACTCTGACAAACACGCCAAAAAATCCGAGGGAGCGATCCGAACGGTCGTCCCCACCGTTGCAGCAAGAGCGCCCGGCGGCGAACCGGCCGAAAATGTTCCACCCCACTTTCCAATGCCATTGCAATGAGGAGATCCGACATGTCTTTGAGTTCCATGCTTTCCGGCTACCGCGCCGATGCGATCCTCGATAGCATCGTCGATAACAGTTTGTGTTCGGTGATGGTGACGCAGGCCGCACCACAGACGCCAATCGTTTACGTTAACGACGCATTCACCGCCCTGACCGGGTACACCCCAGCCGAAGTGATCGGAAAGTCGCCTCGCCTGCTACAGGGGCCGAAGACCGACGACGCGGTGCTCGACCAGTTGCGCGACGACCTCTCGGCAGGGCGCGTGTTCGAGGGTCAGGCCGTCAATTACCGGCGCGACTGTTCCGAATTCGACATGTTTTGGCGGGTCTTCCCGGTCTATGGCGCGGACGAAAAGCCCGTCTATTTCGTCGCCCTACAGCAGGAAGCGCACGTTTGAACGAGAGTGGGGCGGGCCAACGGCCGGGCCGTCGTGTCAGGAGGCCGGTTGCGGCTGGGGCTCGACGATGTCGGCGATGGGCGCCGGCGACACCGCGAAAGGGTTCTGGAACGGGTTGCCGTGGATCAGGATGATCGCCGCCGACGGCGCCGCCGCGGTGGCGAACAATAGGACCGCGAAAATCTGGGCGCGCGGCTGGTCGACGTGGACCATGGCGATCGAAATCAGGGTGAGAAAACCGAGGAACGCCATTCCCAGCCATTTGAGCGGGTTGACGTGGGTCTGGCTGAGGGCGATTCGCAGGTCGCGGGTGTCGCGGACGTCGATCGCTTGCTGCAAGAACTGGGCGGCGACGTTGGCATTGACCGCCGAGGTCACGTCGCCGGCGGCAACCAGGGTGAGCAGTGCGTCCAACTGGTCGGAGACCTGCTCGCTGCTCTCGCGCCGAGCCAGCTTCGGCCATTCGTTGGCGGCGGTCAGCCGCGCGTAGTTTTCCACAACCCGGGTGATGTTCGATCGGGCCGGGTCGGGAACATTCCGGGCCAGGTCTAGGATATTGTTGAGGCTGCCCAATTCCCGGTATACGGCGTCAAGAGCGCGATCGCGGGCGTCCCAGGTGTCGTTGGCGAGAAACGCCAGGTTCAGCGCGAAGATGACGTTGATCACGGTGAGAAAGTTCTGGGCGATGCCACGGAACGTCTTGATGAACTCCGCGTAGCGCGAACTCTGCGACAGCCACAGGAGGAAGAAAGCCGCGCCGTAAGTGCCGAGCAACACGACGGCGGCCAGATAGTATTGGTCATAGGGGCCTAAATTGAACGACATGATTGACCGTGTTCATGGAGTTCCGCGGGTGGATAGCGATCGCGGTCGAGGCGCCCGGTGATCGGCGTCCCAACGGCGCTCAGAATACCGATTACGAATTAACGGAGTATGCTGTCCACCAAATAAGCGGCCCGGTGATCGATTCATGGCCGGCCGCAGGGGACGCCGTCCGGACGGCCCGGAGAACTGGCAACGACGGGTGGCGCGTGGAGCCGCCGGGAAAGCCGAACACCGCGCCGTGTGACCGCCGCTCGAGCCAGTACGCGCCCCGATGTTTTCGAGGACAGCAGCGAGGATGGCATTACGGGGAAATGATATTTGTTTCGCGCCGAGGGCGGCAATCCACCCCGGTGACCGGTCAATTAATTAAAGCCTCCCCGGAACTATCCGGACTCGCCCGATTCGGGGAGACCGGCAAGCGGCGGCTTGGGGGCCGCCGGCTTGCCGTTCCGGTCGTCGTGGCGCCGGTCAGCCCTTGGGCGGGATGACGCCGAGCTGATAGAGGGTTTCCATGGTCAATTGGCCGGTCGGCAGGCCCTTCGACTGCTGGAACGCCTCGACGGCGATCATCGTCTGATAGCCGAGGTCACCGTCGACGGGGCCGGGATCGAACCCGGAGTCGCGCAGCGCCTGCTGCAGGCTGGTGATGATGCCGGGGGTGGTGTTGGTCTCGCAGAGGATCGGCCGCCACTCCATCCGGCCCTCGCTGACCTTCTGGGTCTCGGTGACCTCGCCGTATTCGGCCGGGATCGGCGTCCGTACCTCGCGGGCCGGCTCGACCAGCTTCTGCACTTTCATCGTCTTGTACTCGGCCGGAATCTTGACCTTCTCGACCCGGGCCGGCTCGACCAGGACCTGTTTTTTGACGGTCTTGTACTCGGCCGGGATCTCCACCTTGGTGACGCCCGCCGGTGTGACCAGGACCTTCTTCTTGACCGTCTTGTACTCGGGCGGCACCTCGACCAGGCACATGATCTCGCCGGTGCCGTTGTCGACCCGCTGGATCGGCCCGCGGCCCTTCTTCCAGGTGGTGTAGCCGGCCTTGACCAGCACCTTCTCCTCGACGGTCTTGTATTCCGCCTCCACCGGCTCCAGCTTCTCCTCCGCCGGCTTGACCAGCACCTGCTCCTCGACGGTCTGGTACTTGGCGGGGATCACCTCGAGCTTCTCGGACTCCTCCTTGACCAGTACCTTGTTCCTCCACCCACTCGTAGCGGGCGGGGATCGTCTCGACCTTCTCGCCGGCCTCGTGGAGCAGGACCTGCTTGGTCTCGGATGTTGTACTCGGGCGGCACGAACACCCGGGCGTAGCATTCGCCGGCCCGGGCGTTGGGTGGCAGCAACGGGTCCTGCGCGAGGGGATGGCCCGCCGCCGTCACCATCTCGGCCGTAGACCCCTCTTTGGTCTGATCCGCGGCGGTCTGATCCGCGGCGAAACCGCCGCGTAGGCCACCGGCGAGCACGATGACCGCCAAGCCGGTTACCGCCAAGCCTGCATATCGCTTATCCATTTCAATCCTCATCGTCGTGGTAGGGGTGGTCGGGAGTTTCGCTTACTGGGCCGGCCGCGCCGTGGACAGCCAGCGAACATTAAACGTCCAACGCGCGTTAGATCAATCGCGTGGCGAAAATGTGGCGCGATACAGGATCCTTGCCGTGCGCCACTCGACTTTCGCCTGCGCGCGCGGTGGGCTCGTCTCTCACCGATGAAACCGGAGCAAATCGCCCACCAGTTTGGCACGCGCAGCCGGTGGTGGCGGTGCTGGCGGCGCTGGAGACCGCCGACGGGGGGCTGACCGACGCCGTGGTGGATCGGCGGCGCAAGGCGTTCGGCGCCAATCTCTTGCCCAGGATGAAACGGCGGAGCGTGCTGGTCGTCTATCTCGCCCAGTTCAAGAGCCCGCTGATCTATCTGCCCGCCGCCGCCGCCGCGGTTTCGCTGGCGATCGGCGAGCTCACCGACGCGCTGTTCATCTTCGCGGTGCTGCAGATCAACGCGGTGATAGGCACCGTTCAGGAGTGGCGGGCGGAGACCAGCGCCGAAGCCTTGCAGGGGCTGATCCATAATCAGGCGGTGGTCGTCCGCGACGGCCTCAGGCGGGAGGTCGACAGCGTCGAGCTGGTGCCGGGCGATATCGTCCGTCTCGAGTCGGGCTCGCTGGTCCCCGCCGACATCCGGCTGCTCGCCGGCCCGCGACCTCAAACTCGACAAATCGCTGCTCACCGGCGAATTGCTGCCGGTTGGCAAGATGACCCGGACGCGTCGCTCGACGAGCAGACGCCGGTCGGCGACCGCGGCACGATGATCCATGCCGGCAGACAGCGTGCTCAACGACCGCGCCACCGGGATAGTCGACCAGACCGGGATGCACCCCGACGTTCGCCCGCATCGGCAAGACACTGGGGACGACCGGCACCGCGCCGCCGCCGATTATCATCCGCCTCGAGCGGTTCACCCGCGCGGTCGGCTTCATGGTGGTCGTCGCGGTAGCGGCTCTCGGGGTGGCGCTCTACGCCAAGGGCATGCCGGCCGCCGAGATCTTCTTCGTCGCCGTGGCGCTGGCGGTCTCGGCGACCACCCGGTGACCGCGCTGGCGATCGCCCGCCAGTTGGGATTGGCCGACGACCCCGAGCACGCCATCCATGGGACCGAGTTGCAGAATCTGGCCAACGATCCGGCGGAGCTCGACCTCGCCGTCGCGGGAGCCGTTGTCTACGCCCGGGTCGAGCCGGTGCAGAAGCTGACCATCGTCCAGTCGCTGCAGCGGAGCGGCCACTTCGTCGCGGTGACCGGAGACGGGGTCAACGACGCGCCGGCGCTGCGCGCCGCCAACATCGGCGTGGCGATGGGCCGCAGCGGCACCGACGTCGCCCGCGGCGCCGCCGACCTGATCCTCACCGACGACAATTTCGCGTCGATCGTCAACGGCATCGAGGAAGGTCGCGTCGCCTGCGACAACGTCCGCAAGGTCGTCTACCTGTTGATCGGCACCGGCGCCTCGGAAATCGTGCTCTTCTTTCTCTTCGCCTTCGGCCTGCCGCTGCCGCTGTTCGCGGTGCCGCTCTTGTGGCTCAATCTTGTGACCAACGGGATCCAGGACGTGGCACTGGCCTTCGAAAAGGGCAAATCGGAGATGCTCGACCAGCCGCCGCGGCCCCCAAAGCAGCCGATTTCGACCGCCAGATGATCGCGCAGTGCTGGTGTCCGGCGCGTTCATCGGCGTTGTCGGCTTCCTGTTCTTCGGCTGGACCCTGGACCGCGGCTGGACCGAGTTCGAGGCGCGCAACGGGGTACTGTTGCTGATGGTCTGTTTCGAGAACGCCCACGTGTTCAACTGTCGCTCCGAATGGCGCTCGGCGTTCCGGGTGCCGTTCCGCGCCAACCGGTTCCTGATCCTCGCCGTCCTCGCCGCCCAGAGCGTCCACATCGGCGCCATGTATGTCCCGGGCCTTAGCGATGTGCTTCGTATTCAGCCCGTTTCTTCGAGACCTGGCTGCCGGTGGCCGGGCTGGCGCTGGGCCTGGTCGCGGTGATGGAGATCTTCAAGGCGCTGCGCCACGGGCGCGGCGGAGGAGAGCCTCGAAATCTCAGATTTTCGAGCGGAGGAGCGTTTCGCTGCCGGTGACGACGTCGATCAGCTCGGTGGTGATCTCCTCCTGGTGGAGCTGGTCTTCCTGGCGCTTCAGCTCCTCGATCTTGCGGTCGATGTTGTCGTGGGCGGTGTTTTCGCCGGCGAGGGCTTCCATTGCCGCCCGGGTCAGCTCGGCGAAGAAGCATTCCTCCACCAACTGCTCGACCAGGCGCGGCGCCGGCAGGTAGTGATGCAGCGGTGGAACGTTCGGCTCGGTCGCCGGAATCGCTGCGAAATCGAGGGGCAGCAGCGACTGCCGCTCGCAGGTCCAGCGTCAGGCGCCGCCGGTGCGGGCTAACATCATGTCGAGGCGGACGATCTTCTCTCGTTCGGCCCGTCGATAAAGCTCGGCGGCGATCTGGCGGGCGACGGCCGGGACGCCGTCGCGGTGCGACGTCATCGCCAGCGTCCAGGCGGGGTCGAGCCCGCGCTCGCGCGCCGCGCGCGCGCCGCGCGTGCCGACGACGAAGAGCGCGGCCGGCGGCCGGGGGCCAGCGCCTTCTCGATCAGCGGCTCGTTGAAGCCGCCGACGAAGCCCTGCTCGGCGCAGCAGACCGCGCGGCCGGCGCCGTCGCGCCAGGCTCCTCCAGCGGCCGGCGCGGCGCCACCAGGGCCACCGCCTCGCCGAAGGCGGCCTCGATGCCCTCGGCTAGACGCGGGTGCCGGCCAGCGCTCGTCGGCCTGCTGCTCCGCCTGCCGCGAGCGCGCGCATCGTGTGCATCATCTCGCGCAGCTCGCCGATGCTGGCGATGCGGGCGCGAGCCGGGTCAGCTGTTCCATCGGTTTTCGGTCGCCACTCGGCCGCCAGGCGCGGCGCTGAGGCTCCAGCGCGCCGCGATCGTCGTCGTCGAGCCCGCCGGTGCGCTCGATCCGCGCGACGGTTTCGCGGCAGTGCTCGTCGAGCCAGCGCGTCAGCCGCGCCTTGAACGTCCGGCCGCTTCGGGGTGAGCTCGTCGAGCATGCCCCGCGCCGACGGCGAGCAGCAGGGCCGCCTGCTGGCCAGCGACAGCGGCCGAACTGCGGCTGCGCCAGGATCGCGCGGATGCGCCGGCCGTGTTCGATGGCCTTGCGGGTGCGCTCGTCGACCATGCGCGCCGAAGCGGGTGAACACCTCCAGCTCCAGGAACTGGGCGTAGTCCAGCCGCAGACTCTCCGACAGGGCCTTGCATCGCCGGCGCCTGGGTCTTGCCGCCGACCCGGGAGACGCTGATGCCGACGTTCACCGCCGGCTTCTGGCCCTCGTAGAACAGCTTGGGCTCCAGATAGATCTGGCCGTCGGTGATCGAGATCAGGTTGGTCGGGATGTAGGCGCTGAGATTGCCGGCCTGGGTCTCGGCGATCGGCAGCGCCGTGAGCGAGCCGCCGCCCGCTCGGCGGACAGCTTCGCGGCGCGCTCCAGCAGCCGGGCGTGGATGTAGAAGATGTCGCCGGGATAGGCCTCGCGGCCCGGCGGCCGGCGCAGCAGCAGGGAAAGCTGGCGGTAGACGACGGCATGCTTGGTCAGGTCGTCGATCACCAGCAGCGCGTCCTGGCCGCGGTCGCGGAAGTATTCGGCCATGGTGCAGGCGGCATAGGGCGCGATCCACTGCAGCGCCGGGCGGGCGTCGGCTCGCCGACGACGAAGATGCAGCGCTCGAGGGCGCCGTGTGGCGCACGGCGTCGATACCTGGTCGACGGTGGAGGTCTTCTGGCCGACGGCGCATAGACGCAGATCACGTCGCTGCCTCGCTGGTTGATGATGGTGTCGACGGCGACGGCGGTCTTGCCGGTCTTGCGGTCGCCGATGATCAGCTCGCGCTGGCCGCGGCCGAGCGGGATCATCGCGTCGACGACGGTGAGCCCGGTCATCAGCGGCTGGTGACCAGGTCGCGGTCGACGATGGCCGGCGCGGGCCGGTCGACCGGATCGAGGCGTTCGCGCGCCGAGCGGCCGCCGTCGTCCAGCGGCTGCGCCGAGCGGATCGACGACGCGGCCCAGCAGCGCCTCGCCCACCGGCACGCGGATGACTCGCCGGTGCCGTGGACCGCGGTGCCGGCGGCGACGGTTTCCCGGGCGACGAGCAGCACGCAGCCGATGCGATCGCTGGCTCGAGGTCACCGCCAGGCCGAGCAGAGCCGTCGCTCGAACCGCAGCAGCTCGTCCAGGCGGCGTCCGGGCAGGCCGGCGACGATGGCGACGCCGTCGCCGACCCGCTCCACCGCTGCCGACCTGTTCGACACGTGGCGAGCGGCCGGACCGCCGTCGAGCGCGCCGCGCGCCTGCTCGAACCAGTGTGCCAGGTCATCACGCAGCCAGTTCATCGCCGACGAGCTCTCTTTTCGCGTCCTTCAGGGCTGCTCCGCCCAGCTGAACTCCAGGCTGGCGTGCGGGAAAGTGGATCTCGGCGCCGCCGATGAGGTCCGTCTTCGGCACCGAACTCGATCTTCCACCGGTCGCCGACGGTGCGGCCAGTCGCTCGCGCCAGCGCTGTCGTTGCGCGTCGGTGAGCGCCGGCTGGCGTCGCCACCCGCGGCGCCGTCGGTCCGTCGGCCGGCGCCGAGCAGACGCCCTGTTTCGGCGGCCGAGCAGATCGAGGAAACGCTGGCGCAAGCCGCTCGAGAAATGTCTCCGCGACCGACCCGTTCGCCGCCTCGCGCAACAGAGCGGTCGCCAGCGACACCGCCAGATCCGCAGCGCCTGTCGCGCAAGTCCTCGAGCGCGCCCGTCCGTTCGGTGGCGATCGCCTGGCGCTGCTTGGCCGCAGGAGTTCGTCAGCTTCCTGGCGCGCCTCGTCCAGCATCTTGGTGCGTTCGCTCGTCCATTTCGTCGTGCACCGTTTGCATGAGGTCCTGCCGTTCCGCTTCGGCCGCGGCGATTCTTTCGCCGATAGGTCGTCGCCTCGGCTTCCGCCTGGCGCCGGGCGTCTTCCGCCTCGGCAAAGCGCGGCTTCCATCTGCCTGGCGCCGGCGTTCGACGATCGCCCGTCACCGGCCTATAGAGAAAACGCTCCAGCAGCCAGACGAGGATCGAGGAAATTGATCGCCTGCAGCGCCAGCGTCCACCAGTCGATGTGCATGGTCAAGCCGGCGAAGGGATTGGCGTAGAGCAGGAGCAGCGCGATGACCAGGCAGTAGATGGCCATGGTCTCGATCATGGCCAGGCCGACGAACAGCGTCCGCGACAGCGTGCCGGCGGATTCCGGCTGGCGGGCGATGGCGTCCATGGCCGCGGCGATGGCCCGGCCCTCCGCCAGCGCCGGCCCGATGGCGCCGAACGACACGGCGATGGCCGCGCCGATGATGCTGATCCTCGTTGATCGTACATGCAATCCTCTCTAGTCGCGCTTCGAACGCGCCGACCGCGGCGCCGATGAAAACGGTGGCGAGGACGGTGAAGATGTAAGCCTGGACCAGGCCGATCAGGATGCCGAGCGACCATGAACGGGATCGGAACCAGCAGGCCGGCGAGCGCCAGCACGCAGGGCGATGATCGAACTCGATGGCTCATGATGTTGCCGAACAGCCGCACCATCAGCGACAACGTCCGGGTCAGTCTCGGAAAGGATGTTGAGCGGCAGCAGCAGCGGGATTGGGCTTGAGGTAGTGGGCGAGATAGCCCTTCGACGCCGCGGCTGCCAATGCCGTAGACGTGCCCGGCGAAGAACACGATCAGCGCCAGGGCGGCGGCCGTTTCCAGATGCCCGGTCGGAGCGTTGACTCCCGGGAGTTGCAGCGACAGGTTGGCGACGACGAGGAAGATAAACAAGGTAGCGATCAGCGGCAGGAACGGCGCGGCCGGCCGTTTGATCGCTTCCTCGATCTGTCCGGCGATGCCGGTGACCACCAGTTCGATCAGCGCCTGCACCAGACCCGGCCGGATCGACAGATGCCGTGTCGCCAGGCAACTGCCGAGCACTAAAACCGCCATGATCGCCCAGGTCACCACGATCACTTCGCTGATCGGTAAGAAACCGATGTGGAACAGCACGCGGGTGGAGAGCGACACAGCTTCCATTACGGGCGTTCTTCCTTCCACCGCAGGGCGACGAAGCGCGCGGTGACAAAGCCGGCCAACCCTGCCAACATCGGCGCCGCTCCCTGAGTGGCCAGCACCCAGAACAGGGCAACGGCCGCGGCAATTCGGACCCCATGCAGGGTCAGCGGTTGCCACCGAGCGGTCCCGTCCAGGTACTGACGAACGTTGACGCGCAGCACGGCGAAGTAGGCGAGCCCCGCCGCCAGGCCGACCACGACATAAGTGAGCACGGTAAAGAGGAGCGCCTCGCTCACGGTTCGTGAATCCTTTTCCAAGCCAGGGTGCATCCGGCGACCAGCCCGACGAACAGCAGTGCTGCGGTCCACATGATGCCGGTTTCCCAAAGGCGATCCAACCATCGGCCGACGAGGATGCCGACCAGCGTCGGAATAACCACTAGCCAGCCCAGCGCCCCGATCATCCCCAAGGTCTGGGCCAGCGAACGCTCGCCCTCCCGTTCCCACTGCTCCTTGCGCTTTCGGCGGGTGCGGACAGAGCGGCGCAGCGTTTCGTGGTTGGGCGGGACGGCGCTCATCGGTCCGCCTCGCGGCGGTTACGGCTGTCGGCGGCGGCGACCAACGGTGCCGTCCGGTGGGCTCCTTCGCCCGGATATAGGAACTCGCGGATGTGACGAATCGCGGCCAATTCCAGCTTGGCGGCGGCACTCCGCGCCTGCTTTTCGCTCTCGGCATCCTCGCGGAATCCGTGCACCACCTCCGTCTCCAGGGTCTCCAGATCGTCGCCGCAGACCGCCTCGCGGGTCGCGATCTCGACCAGATCGCCGTTGCTGACCCGCAGGACACCCCCACGCACCGCGGCATGCCCTTCGCCGCCGGAGGAATCGCGCCAGCTCACCACCGAAATCGCCAGTGCGGTAAGGAAATTGGTGTGCCGCTGGAGGATGCCGAAGGCGCCGGTGTCATCTTCGGCCCTGACGTGGCGGATGTCCGCCAGGTCGGCGACGACCGCCACCGGGGTGGTGATCACCAGCCTCACGGCGACACCTCGCTGCCCTGGCGCTGGCGCTCGCGAACCTCGTCGAAGCCACCGGCCATGTAGAAGTCGCTCTCCCGCCATTCGTCTCCCTCGCCGTCGAGAATGGCGCGGCAGCCGGCGAGGGTGTCGGCGATGTCCACCGAGCGGCCCTCCTTGCCGGTAAACGCGCGGGTGACCATGAACGGCTGGGTGAGAAACCTCAGTAACCGCCGCGCTCGCCGCACCGTTGCGCGGTCGGCGGCGCTGAGCTCCTCCATGCCGAGGAGCGAGATGATTTCCTGCAGTTCGCGATAGTGGGCGATGGTTTGGCGGACGTCCTGGGCGAGATGATAGTGTTCTTCGCCCACGGTCCGCGGGTCCAACAGAACCGAGGTCGAGGCGAGGGGGTCGATCGCAGGGTACAGTCCTTCACTCGCCATCTCGCGGGACAACACGATGCTCGAATCCAGATGACTGAAGGTTTCCGCCACCGCGGGGTCGGTAAAGTCGTCCGCCGGAACGTAGACGGCTTGAATGGCGGTGATCGACCGGTTGCCGACCGAAGCGATGCGTTCCTCGAGTTCGGCGATCTCGGTGGCCAGCGTCGGCTGATAGCCGACCCGCGACGGCAACCGTCCGAGCAGGCCCGAAACCTCGCCGCCCGCCTGAACGAAGCGGAAGACGTTGTCGATAAGAAGCAGAACATCTTCGCCCATCACGTCGCGCACGTACTCGGCGATGGTCAGGGCGGTCATCCCGACCCGCCAGCGGGCGCCAGGAGGATCGTTCATCTGTCCGAAGATCAGGGCGGTCCGTCCGAGAACCCCGGATTGGCGAAGCTCCAGAAGCAGTTCGTGGCCTTCTCGGGAGCGCTCGCCGATGCCGGCGAACACCGAGACGCCGGCATATTTCTCCACCGTGGTGCGGATCAGTTCCATGATCAAGACGGTCTTGCCGACGCCAGCGCCGCCAAACATCGCCGCCTTGCCGCCTTTCACCAGCGGCGCCAGCAGATCGATCACCTTGATTCCGCTTTGAAAGATGTCGCGCGACTGGCCCGTGTCCACCAGCCTGGGTGCCCGCTGATGGATCGCGCGGCAGGTTACGTCGGCGGAGAAGTCGCCGAGCCGATCCACCGGTTCGCCGACGACGTTCAACATCCTGCCGAACACGGCATCGCCGACCGGGACGGTAATCGGCTGCCCGTTGGAGCGAACCGGAACGCCGCGGGCAAGGCCGGCGGTGTTCTGCATGGCGACGGTCCGCACGGTCTTCAGATCCAGATGCTGCTGGGTTTCCAGGGTGAGGCGGTGAGGGCCGTCCCAGTCGACTTCCAAGGCGGTGTTCACCGACGGCAGAGCGCCGCCGGGAAAGCTCACATCCACCACGGATCCCGTAACGGCGACCACCAGACCTGTCACCACTGGTGCCGCCCCCTGATCGACCCCGGACATAACGGACCAATCTGTATCGCACTCTCTTGACGAGGATAGGCCGGGAGTTACAAGCCGTCAAACAAAGGGCATCGTATTGCCACACTTACGGTTTGGTGACCGAAAATAATGGTTCGGTTTGATTGCCGTAGGTTGACCCTGTAGCATCGCCGCAACGCCCACACACGGAGCAACCGCGTGAAGAAGGTTTTCATCGGCGTCGTCGGAGTGGTTCTCATCCTCCTTGCGACGGCGCTGATCGTCCCCAGCTTCATCGACTGGAACGACTACAAGGACGAAATCGCTGCCCAAGCGGGAGCGTTCACCGGTCGCGAGCTGGTTATCGGCGGCGACATCGGACTGACGCTGCTGCCGGCGCCGGCCCTGGTGGCGACGGACGTGCGGCTCGCCAACGTCGACGGCGCCGCCGACGCAGACATGATCCGGTTGAAGTCTCTGGAGATTCGCGTGGCGCTCGGCCCGCTGCTGTCCGGTGAAATCCAGGTGGGGAAGGTCAAGCTGGTCGAGCCCGTGGTCAACCTCGAGATCCTCGCCGACGGGCGAAAGAACTGGGAATTTGCCCGTCGCCATGAAGGAGGCGAGACGGCTGCGCCGGGCTCGGCTCCCGGCGGTGGCACCGGCCTGCCGCTGGCGGTGCGGCTGGACAGCGTCGAGATCGAGAACGGCGTCGTCGTCTACCGGGACGCGGCCGCCGGCACCGCCGAACGCATCGACGACCTGAACGCGACCGTCTCGGCGACGTCCTTGCGGGGACCGTTCGCGTTCACCGGCCGGCTCCGGGTCCGCGACATTCCGCTCGGCTTGCGGATTGCCGTCGGCGAGATCGTCGAAGGACGCGCCGTGCCGATCACGATGACGCTGACGACGGATCCCGGAGCGTCCCGAGTTCGACGTTCGCGGCATTGTCCGCGGCCCGATGGACTCGCCGAGCTTCGAAGGGCGGGTAACCGCCGAAGGCAAAAGCCTGGCTAGATTGATCCAAACCGCCGTACCCGGGGCGCTTCCCGGTTTTCTTGGCCAGGCGTTCGACGCCGACGGGGAGGTCACCGCCTCTCGTTCCGATCTTGCGATCGCCGAGTTGTCGGTCCGCCTCGGCGAAACGCGGGCCACCGGTACCTTGTCGGCGAAGCTCGGTGACGAAATCTCGGCGGTCGGCCGGCTTGCCGCCGGCCGGATCGACCTCGACTCCTGGCTGGCGATGCCGACGGTGCCGGGGGGATCCGCCCTAACCGCGGAAGGCGGCGGCCGATCCGCGAAACCGAAGGACGCGACGTTTCAACTGCCGACGGGGATCAACGTCTCCGTCTCCGTCTCGACGGACGCCATCACTTATCGCGGCGACATCGTCCGCCGAGCCCGGGCCAATGCCGATCTCGCCGGGGGCGAGATCACCATCAGCCAGATGTCGGCGCTGCTGCCGGGCGGATCGGAGGTCTCCCTGTTCGGCTTCGTCAGCGCCCCCGACGGCGCGCCCCAGTTCGACGGCGAGATCGAGGCGAAATCGGCCGACCTGCTCGGCGTGCTCGACTGGCTCGGCGTCGACATCTCGGGCGTTCCACCCGGCCGCCTTCGCGCCTTTGCCGGCCGCAGCAAGCTGTCGGCGTACCAGGAACTGGTGCAGGCACGGAACATCGACGTGCAGGTGGACGGTTCGCGGGTGACCGGCGGGGTGACTTGGGCGATTTCCAAGCGATTGGCTTTCGGCGCCGACCTGACGATCGATCGAATCAACCTCGACGCCTACCTGCCGGAGGTTTCCGTCGATGGATCGGCGCGGGAGGCTTCGGAGGCCACCGCGTCGAAGGGTGAAGCCGGCTCGCCGTCGCTTTTTGCCGTGCTCGATTCCTTCGACGCCAATCTCAGAGCCGAATTCCGCACCCTGACCTACCGGGGCGCGGTGATGACCGATCTGGTTGTCGACACGACGCTGTTCGACGGTGCGTTGGAGGTGCATCGGGCGAGCATCGCCGATATCGGCGGAGCCTCGGTCAATATCGCCGGCTTGCTCTACGGGCTTGCCGGCGAGCCCGGGATCAAGGCGGTTACCTTCGATCTGAACGTCCCCGATGCGGAGCGGCTGTTGCGCAGCGCCGGATTTCAGCCGCCGCGGCAGGCACGGGCCTTGGGCGCGGTGAGCATCAGCGGTCGTGCCGAGGGCGCCCTTTCGCAGCCGGCCATCGATGTCGACGTCCGGGTCGCGGGCGGCGAAATCGGGCTCGACGGCACCCTGAGCCTGCTGCCGGCCCCCAGTTTCGGCGGTCGGATGACGATTCGGCAGATGGAGATGGTTCGATTGCTCGAGGCGTTGGCCGTGGACTACCGGCCGTCGGGCCGGGTCGGCGCCATCGACCTTGCCGGCGAACTCGACGGCAGTGTTTCCGAGGTGAGCATCCGCGAACTCGCAGGGACGATCGGGGACGTCGCCATCAACGGAAGTGTTGCGGTCGGCTTGCTGGATCGGCGCCCGAAGATCACCGCCGACCTGACCACCGGCAAGCTGGCGGTCGATCCCTTGCTGCCGGCGAATCGAACGGCGGCGATGACGCCGCGTCTGGTGCCGGCGTCATGGCGGCCGGCATCATGGCGGCCGGCGCCGCCGCCCCGGATCCGCGGCGGACGCGGGTTGCGTCTGGTGGCGGCGACACCCCACCAGCGCTGGTCGCGGGAGTCGATCGATCTCAGCATGCTGCAAAGCTTCGACGCCGAAGTCAGGTTGAAGTCCGAGGCGATCGCCTACCAGGGATATACGCTCGACAACGCGGACCTGGCGGCGACACTCGCCGGGGGCGTGCTCACCGCCGAACGATTGACCGGCGCGTTGTTCGACGGACCGCTGTCGGCATCGGGCCGTCTCGATACCACCGGCATTCCCCAGCTCGAGGGCACGGTGAAGATCGACAACGCCGATCTCGGTCATGCGACGCGCGCCGCGGCCGGCAGGTCGGTCGCCACCGGCCGGATGACCGCGGATGCCCGGCTGACCACCCGCGGGCAAAGCGCCGTCGACATGGTTTCGGCGTTGGACGGCTCGGGATCGATCGCGCTGGCCGGCGTCGAAACCGCCGGCGGCGCACAGGGCACGGTTTTGGCGCCGTTGCTCGCCGTGTTCGACGGATTGAACCGGATCGGAGGATTGTTGGGCCAAGGCGGCCCGGCAAGCGCCGCCGATTTCACGGCAACCTACGCGATCGAGAACGGGGTGGCCCGATCCGAGGACATGCGCCTCGATTCGGCTCTCGGAAACGGAACGGCCTCGGGATTCGCCGACCTTCCGGCGTGGTTTATCGACGTCGAAGGTGAGCTGCAGCTCGCCCACAACGTCGTCGCCGGCCTGGTGACGGGGGCGACGGAGTCCCAACGGCCGCAGATCCTGCCATTCCGGCTACGCGGTCCGCTCGATGCCCCCGATCTCAAGGTCGACACGAGCAGCCTGACGGGGGCGATCCGGATCCCCGGCCTCGACAAACTCGGCAACAGCAAGGGCGTCGGCAAGGCCCTCAAGGGCTTGTTGAAGAACCGATAGCGAGGGGCGCGCGAAGCCCGGAGCGCGACTGTTGCCGAAAAGCAGCATTGCACGTTAAAGTTTTGTTGCAGTGCAACAAAACCCTTGATTTGGCCGCGAAGTTATATTACTTTCCGGTCAATCGAAGCGCGGAACGTAGAGGGCGCGCTCAAACCATCATCCAAGAAAAGTCGGGAGGGTCTGTCGTAAGGGTGCTTCAACCCTGTAGTGAGGTATGCAGCCATGACCAGATTCGAAAGTCCCAACACCACCGGAGTTTCCGCCGGGGACGCGCCGATGGCCGTCCCCCACGTTTCCGACCTTTCGCCGGCCGAGATCGAGGCCTATGTCAAACATGCCCGTGCCGTGCGCAGCGCCTACTTTGCCGCATGGTGCAAGCGCGTGCATCGGAACTGGGCCAGCGTCTTTCGTCGGCCGGGTCGTATGGTGCCCCACGCCGGGCATTGAGCGGAGCGTGAATGCCGCGCCGCCTCCGAAAGCGGCGCGGGCCCAGGCGCACTGGCCCTCGTATTCAGACCAGATGCTCGTACAGCATCAATCCCGCGAACAGCAACAGGATGGCGCCGGTGAGGCGGGAGATCGCTCGCTGCACTGGAGGCCGGATGAGCCAGCGGCGGATGATCTGAGCGGCCCATGCCAGCGGTGCCTGCCACGCCACATTGATGACGATCAGCACCGCGGCGAGGGTGATCAGCTGCGCCGGCACATCGTCGCGGCCGGTGTCCACGAAGTTGGGGAGCAACGCCAGGAAAAGGAGGATCACCTTCGGATTGAGCACGTTGGTGATCATCGCGTCGCGGCAGGCCCGCCCGGCGGTGACCGGTCGTTTGCTCCCGTCGAGCCGGAGCGTGCCGCCCTCGCGGAAACCCTGGATTCCGAGCCATGCCAGGTAGCCGGCCCCGGCGATCGCCACGGCCTTGAACAGGACCGGCGAAGAGGCGATCAGCACCGAGATGCCAAGGATCGCCAGCACCGTATGGGCCATCAATCCGAGCTGCACGCCGGCCACCGCCGCGAAGCCGGCCTTCTGTCCGGAGGTCAGCGCGTAGCGCAGGATCAGCATCGTATCGGGGCCCGGCGACACCACGATCGCCAGCACCGCGACTACATACGCACCGAGAGTTGCGGGTTCGACAAGCACACCCACTGGTTACCACGAAGCCGGCCGGGTTGTCGCCCGTTGCGCTTGCGAACCCTTCACGTCGATGCGACATTCGCTGCCGAACGAAGGAGTCACACGTGATGAGCGAGCAGGCATATTCCATCCCCGAGGGGTTCACCGCGGTGACGCCCCATCTGGTCGTCGATGGCGCCGCCGCGGCCATCGGCTTCTACGAGCGGGCGTTCGGCGCCGAAGAACTCATGAGCACGCCGGCGCCCGACGGCAAACGCCTGATGCATGCCGTGATCCGAATCGGCGGCGCCGTCGTGATGCTCGCCGACGCGTTTCCCGAAATCGGCAGCCACTCGCCGAAAGCGTTCGGCGGTAGCGCCGTTTCGATCCACCTCTATGTCGGCGACGTCGATGCGGTTTTCGACCGTGCGGTGAAAGAAGGCGCCATGGTCGTCATGCCGGCCGCTACCATGGCCTGGGGTGACCGCTGCGGCCGACTCGTCGATCCGTTCGGCCACCACTGGTCGATCGCCACCCGCATCGCCCCACCGTCGCCCCCGTCGCCCCCGTCACCGCTTGACATGCTGCAAAGCGCGCAGGAGGCGTGGATGAACCTGCTGAAATAGGCGACACAGGTAGTTATCCGTCTCGCGGACCGACCATCTGCTCCGGGCGAACCCACGCGTCGAACTGCTCGGGCGTGAGCAAACCGAGTTCGACGGCGGTATCCTTGAGGGTCTTGCCCTCGGCGTGCGCCTTTTTGGCGATCTTCGCGGCGTTGTCGTAGCCGATGTGGGGATTGAGCGCGGTCACCAGCATCAGCGAGCGTTGCACCAGCTCGTCGATCCGCGCCCGGTCGGCCTCGATCCCGGCGACGCAGTTGTCGGTGAAGCTGACGCAGGCGTCGGCGAGCAGGCGGATCGACTGCAACAGGTTGTAGACGATCACCGGCTTGAACACGTTGAGCTCGAAGTGGCCGGAGGCGCCGGCGACGGTGATCGTCACGTGGTTGCCGAAGACCTGGGCGCACACCTGGGTCAGCGCCTCGCACTGGGTGGGATTGACCTTGCCCGGCATGATCGACGAGCCCGGCTCGTTGGCCGGCAGGATCAACTCGCCGAGGCCGCTGCGCGGTCCCGAGCCGAGAAAACGGATGTCGTTGGCGATCTTGTTGAGCGAGACGGCCAGCACGTTGAGCGCCCCGGAAGCCTCGACGATGGCGTCATGGGCGGCCAGCGCCTCGAATTTGTTGGGAGCGGTGGAGAACGGCAGTCCGGTGATCTTGGCGACCTCGGCGGCGAAGGCTTCGGCGAAGCCGGCGCGGGTGTTGAGGCCGGTGCCGACGGCGGTGCCGCCCTGCGCGAGTTGGAACAGCCTGGGCAGCGTGCCTTCGACGCGGGCGATGCCGTTGGCGATCTGGGTGGCGTAACCGGAGAACTCCTGGCCCAGGGTCAGCGGCGTCGCGTCCTGGGTGTGGGTGCGGCCGATCTTGACGATGTCGGCAAACGCCGCGGCCTTGGCGCGGAGGGCCTCGTGCAGGTGGCGGAGTGCCGGGAGCAGGCGGTTCGAGAGCTCCGTCGCCGCGGCGATGTGCATGGCGGTGGGGATCGAGTCGTTGGATGACTGGCCGCGATTGACGTGATCGTTGGGGTGCACCGGGTCCTTCGAGCCGATGTTGCCACCGAGGATTTCGATGGCACGGTTGGCGATGACCTCGTTGGCGTTCATGTTGGTCTGGGTCCCCGAGCCCGTCTGCCAGACCACCAGCGGAAAATGATCCGAAAGCCTGCCGTCCGCGACCTCCTCGGCCGCCTTGACGATCGCATCCCCAATTCGGCGATCGAGTTCGCCCAGCGCCATGTTGGCGAGGGCCGCCGCCTGCTTCTGGATGCCGAGCGCCCGGATCAGCGGCTGCGGCATACGCTCGCCGCCGATGCGGAAGTTGTCCAGCGACCGCTGGGTCTGCGCCCCCCAGTATCGGTCGGCCGGCACGTCGACGGCGCCCATGCTGTCGGTCTCTTTGCGGGTCATGATCACGGTCGCTCCAAGTCAGGGTTTTGGGTCGGCGACAAATCCGGCGAATGTGTCGATGGCCTCGTCCCAATTCTGGCGCTCGGTGCGCCCGGAGGCCTTGCGGGGTTTGAAGCCGTGGTCGCCGTCCTCGAGCCAGTGGACGCGGATCGCTGGAGAGAGGGCGTAGCCGCGAACCTCTTCGGGAGGTCCGAACGGATCGCGGGCGCCCTGGAGGATCAGGGTCGGGGTTCGAAGCTGCCGAAGGTGGTCGATACGCGGATCCTGCGGCCGTCCCGGCGGATGGAACGGATAGCCGAGGCAGACGAGGCCGCGAACCCCCGTTTCGTCGGCGACCATGCTGGCGATCCTGCCGCCGAGGGACTTGCCGCCGATGACCAGGCTTTCCGATCCAAGCGCTGCGATCGCCGCCCGCCAGCTGTCGAGGAGCACGTTCGCCCGATCGGGAGGCCGCTTCCGGCCCGTACGCCGCCGTTCCGCCATGTACGGAAACTCGAAGCGGGCGACGCGATAGCCCCGCGCCGCCAGCCCTTCGGCGAACGCCGCCATGAACGGGCTGTCCATCGCCGCGCCCGGCGCCGTGGGCCAGCGCGATCGTCAGCGGCTGCGTCGGCCGGACCGTCGAACAGGAACTCCGGCGCCTCCACTAGTGGCCCGGCTTGAAGAATTCGGCGAAGAAGTCGTTGCCCTTGTCGTCGACGACGATGAACGCCGGGAAGTCCTCGACCTCGATCTTCCAGATCGCCTCCATCCCCAACTCCGGATACTCGATGCACTCCACCTTCTTGATGCAGTCCTGGGCCAGCCGCGCCGCCGGCCCGCCGATCGAGCCAAGATAGAAGCCGCCGTGGTTCTTGCAGGCGTCAGTGACCTGCTGGGAGCGGTTGCCCTTGGCCAGCATCACCATGCTGCCGCCGGCCGCCTGGAACTCCTCGACGTAGGCGTCCATCCGTCCCGCCGTGGTCGGACCGAAGGAACCGGAGGCATAGCCATCCGGCGTCTTCGCCGGTCCGGCGTAGTAGACGCACAGGTCCTTGAAGTACTGGGGCAGCCCCTCTCCCTTGTCGAGCCGTTCCTTGAGCTTGGCGTGGGCGATGTCGCGGGCGACGATCACCGGCCCGGTGAGCGACAGCCTGGTCTTGGTCGGATGACGGCTCAGGGTGGCGCGGATCTCGTCCATCGGCCGGGTCAGGTCGATCTTCACCACCTCGCCGGAGAGATGCTGTTTGGTCACTTCCGGCAGGTACTTCGCGGGCTCCGTCTCCAGCTCCTCGAGGTATACCCCGCCGGAGGTGATCTTGGCGAGGATCTGCCGGTCGGCGGAGCAGGAAACGCCGATGCCGACCGGACACGAGGCGCCATGGCGCGGCAGCCGGATCACCCGCACGTCGTGGCAGAAGTATTTGCCGCCGAACTGGGCGCCGATGCCCATCTGCTGGGTCATCTTGTGGACTTCCGCCTCCATCTCGACGTCGCGGAACGCCTGTCCGTAATCGTTGCCGCCGGTGGGCAGCGCGTCGAGGTAGCGGGCGGTGGCGAGCTTGACCGTTTTCAGGGCCATCTCCGCGGAGGTGCCGCCGATGACGATCGCCAGGTGATAGGGGGGGCAGGCGGCGGTGCCCAGCGTCCGGATCTTTTCGTCGAGGAAAGCGCGCAGGCGGTTGGGGTTCAGCAGCGCCTTGGTCTCCTGAAAGAGGTAGGTCTTGTTGGCCGAGCCCCCGCCCTTGGCCATGAACATGAACTTGTAGGCGCCGCCCTTGGTGGCGAACAGGTCGATCTGCGCCGGCAGGTTGTTGCCGGTGTTCTTTTCGTTGAACATGTCGATCGGGGCGACCTGGCTGTAGCGAAGGTTGGTCTCGGTGTAGGCCTTGAGGATTCCCTCCGACAGCGCCGCCTCGTCGTCGCCGTCGGTCCATACGTCCTGACCCTTCTTGCCCATGATGATCGCGGTGCCGGTGTCCTGGCACATCGGCAATATGCCGCCCGAGGCGATGTTGGCGTTTTTCAGGAGCTCCAGGGCAACGAATCGGTCGTTGTCCGATGCCTCCGGATCGTCGATGATCTTCTTCAACTGCGCCAGGTGGCCGGGGCGCAACAGGTGCTGGGTGTCGCGCATCGCCTGGTCGGCGAGGAGAGTGAGCGCGCGGGTGTCCACCTTGAGGATTTCCCGCCCCTCGAATTTCGCGGTGCTCACGTAATCGGTGGTCAGCAGCCGGTAGGGCGTGGTGTCCTCGCCGAGGGGAAAGATTTCGTGGTGGACATAGTCGCTCATCGCAGGATCCTCGCAAGCTCAGGGGTCCGAATCGGACCGCTTGTTTTGGGCCGCGTCGCCGGGCGCGGCGCGGCGTGTCTCGGTGCGTCTTTTACTTACTTCTTGCGGAAATTGTCGAGGGTCACGACCTCGCCGGTCCCGGTCTTACCTTCGTCGCGCTCGACCGCATCGGTGTCCTGCTGTCCAGTGGCGGTTGGCCCGCCATGGGTCGGGGCGCCGCCGATTTCGCTTTCTCCTCCATCTTCGCCGACGACAACCCTTTTCAGCTGCAGGCCGAAATTGACCGAGGGGTCGCCGAACGCGGTAATCGAAGCGATCGGCACCCGCAAACGGTAGGACTTGCCGTGGAATTTGAGCTTGACCGCGAAGCCGTCGTCGTCGGTTTCCAGATCCCAGAACTGATGCTGGAGGACGATGGTCATTTCCTCGGGATGCATGGCGCGCAACTCGGGCGCCATTTCCACTCCTTCGGAATCGCTACGGAAGGTGACGTAGAAATGGTGATTGCCCGGCAACCCGTGCTCCGCCGCATACGCGATGGCACGACGAATGACACCGCGAAGGGCTTCCTCGATCCATTGGTCGTAGGGCAATGAATCGTAGATCATGGCATACGGGGCCCGTCGACTCGGTATCGGCGATGCCGGGGAGTGGGAGGCTTCTGTTGCCAGGTGCCTCCCGAACCCCGTTCACGCCTTAAGCGGCGAGAGCAAATGCCTCGTTGTCGTTGGCATCTGTAAATTTGGCCCGATAACGGCGGTACCATGCCGGGCAAAAACCATACCTTTACCACGCGCGTCGATCCTGTTTCGCCCCCAAAATCATGGCCTACATGGCCAAAACGCAGAAGAAATTGGTGGAGGCGCCGGGCACTGCCCCCGGGTCCGCTACGCTTATTCCGTAAGGCGTTTATCGCCATAGTCGATCTCTCGACATTGCTAATATACGTCCGCGTATAGGCCCGGCGCAAGGGACGAGGGGTCACTGTGAAGTGGGCGGCACCCCTTCGGCTTCGCGTCGGGCGTCTCCATTGGCCACCCATCGGCGACGGTGGCCCCTCCGATCGTCCTCTCCAGCCGAACTCGCCGAGCCGCGCCGGCGCGACCCGGCAACCGTGTTCGCCGGACTCGTCCGAGGCGGCTACCACCACGGCACAAGCTTGCCGTAGGGGCCGGGCGCGTGGAGGGCGCGCTCGAATTCGATTAGATGCTCGTTGGCGCCGGCAACGACGAGAAGATCATCCTTCAGCACCGTTTCTTCGGCGGTGGCCTTGAACGCCCTCTCCTCGGCATTCCGGACCACGTAGACGATGTCGATTTCGTAATCCTTCTCGATGGTCGCGATCGACTTGCCCCCGAGTTCATCGGGGACCGATGCGGCGACGAGGCTCGAGCCCTCAACCAGCATACGGGCGCCATGGAAACCCGGGTGAAGCATCCGCAGTCCGAAGAAAGTCGCCATTTGCCTCTCCGGAAAGACGATCTCGTCGACTTCCAAAAGCTTGAGCAGTTGGCGGTGGGGTTCACTTGTCGCCTCGACGATCGTGTGTTTGGCCTCCAGGTTGCGCAAGTGGAGCACCGACAGCAAGCTGTCCTCGATTGATGCGACCGACACGAGGATGCGATCGGCATCGGCGACACCCAGCTTTTTCAGGAGTTCGACATTGGTGGCGTCGCCGATCAGCGCACGGCTGACGCTCTCGATGATTTCGTTGACGGTCTTCTCGTCCTTGTCGACGGCGATGATCTCGGCGTCGGAATTCGAGCCGACGTAATCGATCAGCGAACGAGCAAAGGTGCTGACACCAAGGACGATCAATCTGAGAGTCATCCGACCGGAAGGACCTCCTCTGGACTGCTGAACTGTTCGGACTTCACACTGGTGGCCCAGGCCTCGATGACCAGCAAGGGACCCAAGCGGCCGATGAACATGAGCGCAACAAGGACAAGTTTCGCCCCCTCGCTGAGCTTCGCGGTGATTCCTGTCGACAGCCCCACCGTGCCGGCCGCGGAGACGACTTCGAACATATAGTCCGAGAGTTTGTTGGCGTCGGTCGCGTGCTCGCTCAGACCGGCATCCAGGAGATCGACGGCGCCGACGCCAAGGAAAATCACGAAAACCGCCGTCATTGCCAAGACCGCCGCCTTTCGCTGCGTGACGAAGGCGAGGCGCCGGCCGAACAGTACGGGATCCCGGTAGTTGCGCGCATAGGCCCGAAAGGACGCATAGATCGCCGCGACCGTCCCGACTTTGATCCCGCCGGCACAAGAGCCGCTGACGCCACCGATGTACATCAGCAGCACCAGGATCAACAGGGAAAAATTCGTGAATGTCGCGATGGGCATGGTTTCGAAGCCGGCGGTCCTTGCCGACACCGCATGGAAAACCGCCGCGAGAACTTTCTCGCTCCAGGGTAACTCGGCAAAGGCATTCCCCGACTCGACGAGCAGAAGAATGAGCGCGCCGAGACCGTTTAGAATGAGCGTCATCACCGTCGAGACCTTGAGAAAGGTCGAAAAGCGGGACCATTGGAATGTATGGGATCGGATGCGATCGACAATCTCACGGAGGTTCATGAAACCGAAACCGCCGAGCACGATCAGGACCATGATAACGATATTGATCCCGAAGTCGTGCACAAAGCCTTCGAGGTTGTTCGAAAACAAGCTGAAACCGGCGTTGCAGAACGCCGAGACGGCGTGGAAGACCGACTGCCAGAGTCGAGCCTGCCACTCGAGATCGCCCGGCCACAATGCAATACAATGCAAGCGCGCCGATGGCCTCCAACACCAGCGTGTAGCCCATGACGGAGAGTGCTACCCGTCGCATACTGGCGGAGCCCGCCACGGCGACCGTCGAGGTCAACATCTCCTCCTGGTCGAGCGACAGCCGTTTTCCGGCGAGGATGATCAGCGTGGCGACCGTGACGATGCCGATGCCGCCAAGCTGGATCAGTGCGAGAATGATCACATGACCGGCGGTCGTGATCTCCCGTCCCATGTCCACCGAGGCCAAACCGGTGACGCACATTGCGGACGTGGCCATGAACAGGGCGTCAATCCAGGACATCGTTCCGTTGCACGACGACGCCCGGCATGGAGAGCGAGACCGCTCCTACGACGCTGGCGCCGACAAACAGCAGCATGATTTTCTGGACAGGGGTCACGTCGGTGACCTCGATTGGTCGAGCTTCATGGATCAAGCTTAGGGGGCTCGTGATGGGCGGGCAAGCACCGGCGATCTTCACTTAGGAGGAGGGCCTTGGCGCGCGGTTGGCTAAGCGGTTAGAGTGCCGGACCAACCAATCGAGGGCGTCCGCCATGGTGCTGACTTCAGAACAAAGAGCCGAAATCGATGCCCAGCGCGATGACCGGGCCGAGACCCGCCGCGCGTGCGTTCCTGCCCTGGAAGAGGTTCTCTACGAACCGATTCGGGTGCTCGACCACGGCTTCGTCCGGGTCGTCGACTATATGGGCGACGACGGGGCGATCGTCCAGGCGGCGCGGGTTTCCTACGGCAAGGGCACGCGGCGTGTGCAGGACGATCAGGGGCTGATCAACTACCTGATGCGTCATCGGCACACCACACCGTTCGAGATGTGCGAGATAAAGTACCACGTCAAACTGCCGATCTTCGTCGCCCGGCAATGGATCCGCCACCGCACCGCCAACGTCAACGAATACTCCGCCCGCTATTCCATCCTCGACAAGGAGTACTACATCCCGTCACCCGATCAGCTGGCGGCCCAGTCGCAAAGCAACCGCCAGGGCCGGGGTGACGTCCTGGAGGGCGAGGAGGCGTCGCAGGTGCTCGAAATGCTCCGCGGCGACGCCGAGCGGTGCTACGCCGACTACGAACGGATGCTCAACGAGGATCGGGACGGCAACAGCATCGACGCGGACCGCGCCGGCCTCGCCCGCGAACTGGCGCGAATGAACCTGACCCTCAACACCTATACCCAGTGGTACTGGAAGATCGACCTGCACAACCTTCTGCACTTCCTCAGTTTGCGCGCCGACCCCCACGCCCAGTACGAGATCCGGGTCTACGCCGAGGCGATGCTGGAAACGTTGAAGCGCTGGGTGCCGATCACCTTCGACGCGTTCATGAACTACCGGATGGGCGGCGTCCATCTGTCGGCCGGTGGCCTCGAAGTGATCAAACGGATGATCGCCGGCGAACCCGTCACCCAGGACGAAAGCGGTCTCAGCAAGCGCGAATGGCGTGAACTGATGGTCGTTCTCGACCGCGAAGGCTGATCCCGCTTACTGTCCCGCGACGTCCGGCTACTGGATGACGATCCGGGGCGCCGAAGCGGCGCGCATCTGCAGGTTCTGCTCGATCTTTTCCCAGACCTTTGCGGCGATCGCCAGATAGGCGCGGGCGTGCTCGCCTTCGGGGTCGGCGGCGACGATCGGATGTCCGTCGTCCGATGTCTGGCGGATGACCGTGTCCAGGGGGATCTCGCCAAGGAAGTCCATGCCGAGGTTTTCCGCCTCGCGCCTGGCACCGCCGTGACCGAAGATCTCGGTGCGATGGCCGCAGTTCGGGCAATTGAAATAGCTCATGTTCTCGATCAGGCCGAGGACCGGCACCTCCACCTTGCGGAACATGTTGAGCCCCTTGCGGGCGTCGATCAGGGCGATGTCCTGCGGGGTCGACACGATCACCGCGCCGGCCAGCGGAACCTTTTGCGCCATCGTCAGCTGGGTGTCGCCGGTGCCCGGCGGCATGTCGACGACGAGGACGTCGAGTTCGCCCCAATTGATGTCGCGCATCATCTGCTCCAGCGCGCTCTGCACCATCGGACCACGCCAGACGATCGGCGTTTCCTCTTCGACCAGATAGGCCATCGACATGCTCTTGATGCCGTATTTGCTGATCGGGTCGAGCTTGATGCCGTCGCTCGACCTCGGTCCTCCGGAGATGCCGAGCAGACGCCGGGTCGAGGGGCCGTAGATGTCGGCGTCGAGCAGTCCCGTCTCGTGGCCGAGGGTCGCCAGGGCGATTGCCAGGTTGACGGACGTGGTCGACTTGCCGACGCCACCCTTGCCGGAGGCGACGGCGATGATCGCCTTGACGCCCGGCAGAAGCTCGCCGCCTTGGGGCCTGGCCGCCGCGTGTGCATGCCCCGCATGCCCCCCATGTCCCGCATGTCCTGCGTGACCGCCGGCGCCGGCGCGTCGTTCGGCGGTCAGCACCACGCTCGCGCTGATGACGCCGGGAAGCTTGTGAACGAGGGTCTCCACTTCCTTGCGCAGGGGTTCCAGGTGGGGACCGCGTTCGGGCTCGACCCCGAGGGTCAGGGCGACATGGCCGTCCTTGACTTGCATGCCTTGGATCATGCCGAGGCTGATGATATCGTTCTTCCGCTCTCGATCGACGACGCAACGTAGGGCGTCGACGATCTGTTGTTCGGTCACTTGCGGCATTGCTGCATTCTCCCGGCGTGCACCACGCCTTCTCCGTTGTCAGCCGTTCCAGGTCCGTTGCGTGGCTTGCCAAGCTGGCCTATAAGGATTTCCATCTCCATATATAGGGCGTCGAAGCGATATCCAATCATGACGGCTGCTTGTGAGTGGCCGCGACGCAGTAGCGACAATCGTAAAGGGAGTTTGTTTCTGCATGGCCTGGAACCCGAAAGGCGGACCCTGGGGCGGCGGTGGCGGTGGCGGCGGTCCTTGGGGCGGCGGCGGACCCTCCGGAACCCCACCCCCGGACATCGAGGAAATGCTGAGGCGCAGTCAGGAGCGCTTCAAGCGGTTTATGCCCGGCGGCATAGGCGGTGGGCGAACCCTGCTGTTGGTCGCGGTCGGCATTATCGCGCTGTGGATGGCCACCGGCTTCTATCGGGTCCAGCCCGGCGAACAGGGTGTCGAGCTGCTGTTCGGCAAGTTCGTCAAAATAACCACGCCGGGCCTCAACTACTGGTTCCCGGCGCCGATCGGCGATGTGATCACGCCCAATGTCGAAGTGACCAATCAGATCACCATCGGTTTTCGCGGCAGTACCGAGTCCGGGCGGGGCAACGCTACCAGCGACGTGCCCACGGAAAGCCTGATGCTGACCGGGGATCAGAACATCATCGACGTCGACTACGTGGTTCAATGGCGGATCAAGAATGCCGCCGACTTCCTGTTCAACCTTCGTGATCCCGAGGGGACGATCAAGCTGGCCGCCGAGAGCGCGATTCGCGAAGTGATGGGCCAGACAAACCTGGAGGACGCATTGACCATCAAGCGCCAGGAGGTGGACCTGAAAACGAAAGAGTTGTTGCAGCAGATTCTCGACAGCTATGGCGCGGGCGTGTTCATCGCCGAGGTGAAGCAGCTCAAGGTCGATCCACCGTCGGAAGTCATCGACGCCTTCAACGACGTCCAGCGCGCCCGCCAGGACAAGGAACGTTCGGTCAACGAAGCGCTGGCCTACCGCAACGACATCGTCCCGCGAGCGAAGGGCGAGGCGGAGCGCACCATCCAGGGGGCGACCGCCTATAAGGAAAAGGTCGTCCGCGACGCCGAGGGCGAAGCCGATCGCTTCAATTCGGTTTACGAGGCCTACAAGACGGGCAAGGAGGTGACCACCCGCCGGCTCTATCTGGAACGGATGCAGGAGGTGCTGGGAAGCACCCAGAAGGTCATCATCGATAATGGCGGCACCGGTCAGGGCGTCGTTCCCTATCTGCCGCTGCCGGAATTGCAGAAGCGCGCCCAGGAGGCCAAGCCATGAACCGGACGACTCTCGCCATCATAGGTATCGGCGTTCTGGTCGTCGGCGTCGTCGTCTTCAGCTCGTTGTTTACCGTTTACCAGACCCAGCAGGCGCTGATCCTGCAGTTCGGCAACCCGGTCGGGGTCGAGCGCGAAGCCGGCCTCAAGTTCAAGCTGCCGTTCGTTCAGAACGTCGAGTACTTCGACAAGCGCATTCTCGATCTGGATCCGCCGGTGCAGGAAGTGTTGCTCGCCGACCAGAAGCGGATCAACGTCGATGCCTTCGCCCGTTACCGGATCGTCGATCCGCTAAGATTCAAGCAGCGGGCGGTGACTCTCACCAACTTCCGTCAGGTTTTCGGCGGCCTGCTTAACTCGGAAGTGCGTTCCGAGGTGGCGAAGGTATCGTTGGCCGACATGCTGTCCGAACAACGTGCGGTGGTGATGGGCCGTATCGCCAGCGGCGTGAAGACGCAGGCACCGGCTTTCGGTGTCGAGGTGGTGGATGTCCGCATTGGCCGCACCGATCTGCCTGAGCAAACCAGCCAGTCCGTTTACAACCGGATGCGGTCGGAACGCATCGCCCAAGCGGCCCAACTCCGCGCCGAGGGCGAAGAACTGAAGGCCAAGATTCAGGCCGAGGCGGACAAGGACCGCACGATCATTTTCGCCGAAGCCAACAAGAAAGCCAAGATTCTTGAGGGCGAGGGGGACGGCCAGCGAACCCGTGTTCTCAACGAGGCGTATGGCCAGGATCCCGGGTTCTTCGATTTCTACCGCTCGCTCGAGGCCTATGGCGCCCTGGGCGGCGAGGGGACGACCATGGTGCTCAGCCCCGACGCCGATTTCTTCCGGTTCTTCCTGGACGAGAAGGGGAACGCGCCGCAGACAGCGCGCTGATCCCGCAAAGGCAGGTGCCGGGCGGATTCGATCAAGGGTGAGAAACGACCATGGCCGACCTCCTGACCGCTCTTGGGCTGGCGATCGCCCTCGAGGGGGCCGCATATGCGTTGTTTCCCGGCGCCATGAAGAAGATGCTGCTGCAGGTGCTGGCGCAGCCCCCGGGTCACTTGCGCAACGCCGGATTGGCGGCGGCGGCGCTCGGCGTCGGTGTCATCTGGCTGGTGCGCGGCTGAGCGGCGCGACGTGTCTAGTATGTTGTTCACCGACGGGTTGATCAGGAGTCGCCTGTTGACCGGCCGGCAAGAAAAGACCAAATCGTAGACAGAACATGGGTCGAGGCACCTGTCCGGTTCCGGACGACCCGTTAGCCGATGGAGACAACTTACGTGAATTTCTCTGGTAACATCGCCCGTGGCACCCGTCGTATTGCGCAGGACCGTATCGAGATCTCGCAGGCGCGGATGATCGGTGCCCGGCTCGCCGCCAGCCTGTTCGGCGTGGCGGTCCTTCTCGGCGTGGCTCTCACCCAGGCTCAGGCCCACGAGAGTTTTGCCGATCTTGCCGAGAAACTGCTTCCCTCCGTGGTCAACATCTCGACGACACAGAACATCGAAGGCCAGTCCGGTATCGAAATGCCGATGGTTCCGCCGGGTTCGCCGTTCGAAGAGTTCTTCAAGGAGTTCCTCGAACGCTCGCAACCGCACCAACGTCAGCGGCGGGCGACATCACTCGGCTCGGGGTTCATCGTCGACGAGCAAGGGTACGTGATCACCAACAATCATGTCATTCAGGACGCCGACGAGATCTCGGTCATCCTCCATGACGAAACCCGGCTCGAGGCCAAGGTCGTCGGCCGCGACACGAAGACCGATCTCGCGGTGCTCAAGGTCGAGCCTTCGGGAAAGCTGCCGGCGGTCAAGTTCGGCGACTCCGACAAGGTCCGGGTCGGAGACTGGGTGGTCGCCATCGGCAATCCTTTCGGTTTCGGCGGAACGGTGACCACCGGGATCATCTCGGCGCGCGGCCGCGACATCAACGCCGGCCCTTACGACGACTTCCTGCAGACCGATGCTCCGATCAACCGCGGTAATTCCGGAGGACCGATGTTCAACCTCGACGGCGAGGTGATCGGCATCAACACCGCGATCTTCTCGCCATCCGGCGGCAGCGTCGGCATCGGCTTCGCCATTCCCGCCAGCACCGCCCGTCCGGTGATCGAACAACTGATCAAGCACGGTCAGGTTCGCCGCGGCTGGCTGGGCGTCCGCATCCAGGCGGTGACCGAAGAAATCGCCGAGACCCTGGGTCTCCACGAGGCCAAGGGGGCGCTGGTCGCCACCGTCATCGAGGGCGGCCCGGCAGAGGAGGCCGGCATCCGCGCGGGTGACATCGTCCTCGAGTTCGACGGCAAGGACGTCGAGGAGATGAGGCGATTGCCGCGGATCGTTGCCGAGACCGATGTCGATAAGAGCGTCGACGTGGTGCTGTGGCGCGACGGCCGCAAGCAGAGCGTCAAGGTCAAGGTCGGGGCCCTCAGTGAGGGTGAGGAGAAGATGGCGGCGCGGACCAGCGGCAAGGAGAGCGAAGGCTCCAGCGAGAAGATCGACGACCTGGGCCTGACCGTCGCCGTCATCGACGACAAGCTTCGCGAGCGCTTCGAGATCGACGCCGATACCAAGGGCGTGGTCGTCACCGAGGTCGACGCCTCCGGCAACGCCGCGGAAAAGGGCATGCGCCCCGGCGACGTGATCGTCGAGGTCAGCCAGGAACCGGTGAGCACGCCCGCCGACGTCCTCGACAAGATCAAGGCGGCGGTGGAAGCGAAGCGCAAGTCGTTGCTCTTGCTGATCGAGGGCGAAGCCGGGGTACGCTGGGTCGCGGTCCGTATCGGCAAGGGCTAACCGGTAGTGTTCTGGTTCCGTCGTATGGGTACCATATGACGGAACCAGAACACGAGATCCCTCCCCCCTTCCTTTTCCCGCAATCCGGGGTTTGCAACGGCCGTCGAGGTGGGCTAACAGCTAGCAGCGACCGGCACCGGCATTGGAAGGGGATCAATGAGCGATACGACCAAATACTTGCTGTCCGACGAGCGCATTCCCCGGTCCTGGTACAACCTCGCCGCTGATCTGCCCGTGCCGCCGCCGCCGGTGCTCCACCCGGGAACCGGAGCGCCGATCGGACCCGACGATCTGGCGCCGCTGTTCCCACCGAGCCTGATCGCCCAGGAGGTCGCAACCGAGCGGGAGATCGAGATCCCCGGGCCGGTGCGCGAGATCCTCAAGCTGTGGCGGCCGTCGCCGCTCTACCGGGCGCGCCGTCTCGAACAGATCCTCGATACCCCGGCGAAGATCTACTACAAGTACGAGGGCGTCAGCCCCACCGGCAGTCATAAGCCCAATACCGCGGTCGCCCAGGCCTTCTACAACAGACAGGACGGCACCCGCCGCTTGATCACCGAGACCGGCGCCGGCCAGTGGGGATCGTCGCTGGCCTTCGCCGGCGCCCTGTTCGGCCTCGACGTCGAAGTCTACATGGTCAAGGTCAGCTACCAGCAGAAGCCCTACCGGCGGGCGGCGATGGAGGTCTACGGCGCGCGCTGCGTCGCCAGCCCCAGCGAGGAGACGGAATCGGGCCGCCGGATCCTGGCGGAGGACCCGGACTCCCGGGGAAGCCTCGGCATCGCCATCTCCGAGGCGGTCGAGGTGGCCGCCGGGCGCGACGACACCAAGTATTGCCTGGGCAGCGTTCTCAACCACGTGATGCTGCACCAGACGGTGATCGGCCTCGAGACGATCGAGCAGCTGGAGATGGCCGGCGATTACCCCGACGTGGTATTCGGTTGCGCCGGCGGCGGCAGCAACTTCGCCGGAACCGTATTTCCGTTCATCGGGCGCAAGCTCAGGGGCGGGGAGGACGTGCGCATCGTCGCCTGCGAGCCCACCGCCTGTCCGACGTTGACCCGCGGCGTCTACGCCTACGACTTCGGCGATACCGCCCACCTGACGCCGCTGGTCAAGATGCACACCCTCGGCTCCACCTTCATGCCGCCCGGAATCCATGCGGGCGGTCTCCGATACCACGGGATGTCGCCACTGGTCAGTCACCTCAAGGAGCTCGGTCTGATCGAGGCCCAGGCCTTCGAGCAGACGGCGTGTTTCGCCGCCGGCGTCCGCTTCGCCCGCGCCGAGGGGATTGTCCCGGCGCCGGAGTCGAACCACGCGGTGCTGGCCGCGATCGACGAGGCGCTCGCCTGCAAGCGCGAGGGGACGGCACGGACGATCCTGTTCACCCTCTCCGGCCACGGCCATTTCGATATGGGCGCCTACGCCGACTATGTCGGTGGCAAACTCGTCGATCAGGCCTACGAGGACCGGGCTCTCGCCGAGTCCATCGAGGCGCTGCCCAAGGTGGCGGCCGAGTAGCGGAAGCGGTCCGACGAAGCGAAGGGAGAATCTTGACCATTTCTTTGATCCAGCCGTTCGCGGCGTTGAGACCGGCCGCGGGGCGCGGCCAGGACGTGGCCGCCAGGCCCTACGACGTCCTCAGCTTCGACGAAGCCGTAGCCGGCGCCAGCGGCCGTCCGTGGAGCTTTATCCATGTCTCGCGGGCCGAGATCGATCTCGCGCCAGGTACCGATCCCTACGCCAACGTGGTCTATGCCAAGGCGGCCGAGAACCTGGAGCGGATGGTCGAGGCCGGGGTGCTGATCCGCGAGGCCCAGCGTTGCTACTACGTCTGGCGGATGACCATGGACGAGCACGTTCAGACAGGCATCGCCGCCGCCGCCTCGATCGCCGCCTACGAAAGCAACCGGATCCGCCGGCACGAGCTTACCCGCCCCGACAAGGAGACCGACCGCACCCGCCAGATCGAGGCGGTGGGCGCCCACACCGGTCCGGTTCTGGTCGCCTATCCCGACGATGCCGGGGTCGCCGCCGTGCTGGCACGGGTGTCCAGCGGCGCCCCCGACCTCGAGGCGGTCACCGACGACGGCACCCGCCACCAGATCTGGGTCATTGCCGACGAGGCGACCATCGATGATCTCACCCGGCGGTTCGAGGCGATGGACGCCGTCTACATTGCCGACGGCCATCATCGCTCGGCCGCCGCCGCCCGGGTTGCCGAGGACCGGCTTTTGGCCGATCCCGGCCAGCCGGAGGATGCGGCGTACAACACCTTTCTCACCGTCGGCTTCCCCGCGAGCGAGGTGGTGATTCTCGACTACAATCGGGTGGTCCGCGACCTCAATGGCTTGGCGCCGAGCGCTTTTCTGAGCATGGTCCACACCCGGTTCGTGGTCGGCGAGACCGAGGGGCCCGCCCGTCCGCCCGATCGCGGCATGTTCGGCATGTATCTCGACGGCCAATGGTACCAGCTGATGCTCAAGGACCCGCCGACGGCCGATGCCGGTCCGGTCGAGCGCCTCGACATCAGCCTGCTCAGCGATCGGCTGCTCACCCCCGTCCTCGGCATCGGCGACCCCCGCCTCGACAAGCGCATCGACTTCGTCGGCGGCGGCCGCGGCCTCGAGGCGCTGGCAGACCGCGTCGATTCGGGCGAATGGGCGGTTGCCTTCGCCCTCTATCCGACCGCGCTCGCCGACCTGATGGCGGTCGCCGACGCCGGCAAGGTGATGCCGCCCAAGTCGACCTGGTTCGAGCCGAAGCTCGCCGACGGCCTGCTGTCTCTGCCCCTCGACTAGCGAAATAACCGAAAAATACCCCATTTGGGGTATTTACTTATGCCGTTCTTGCTCTGTGCGGCGCCGATTCGGACACGGTTTCGTCTCTTTTTGTGCTCTTCGGGGCCACCCAGACCATTACCGACGCCCGAGGGCGATTTGCAGAAGGGCGTCATCGAAGAAGGCGGCGCCCTCGGCGTCGAGCCGGCCATGGCCGACCAGGAAGGCGCTGATGTCGTTGCCGGAGTAACGGCCGCGGAGCGCACCGTCGACGACGATCAACCTGTCGCGGACCAGGTCCGAGGCGCTGTCGTGGCAGATGCGGCAGCGCTGCTTGAACTCTCCGCCCGCCTCGACCTGGCGAAAGAACATCCAATAGAGACCCTCGGCCTCGGCGGCGGTCCGGGGGCCGTGGTGGCGTTCGAGGAATCCCTTGAGGTCCGGGCGGCGGCCACGCAGGACGCCGTCGACGATGGACAATTTCTCGCGGGCAAAATCGCCGGCGTGGCCGTGGCAGCGGCCGCACTGCTGCTCGAACAACCGGTGAAGGTCGGCCGTTTCGGCCGGCGCCTTCGTCGTGCTCAGGATCGTCGCCAGCAACCCGGCGGCGAACGCGATCGCCAGCACCGATCCGGGTGAAAGCTTCGCCATTGGAAGTGCAATCCGCTCCACGGTCCCAAGGGTATCCAATCTCTTGGTTCGCGGACAGGGCTTTTAAACGGGAAGCGCCCACCCAACATGTTGGGCAACGGTATCCGAGAGGGAGATCATGAGACACATGCGCTTTATCAAACTGGCGGCGGTGCTTGCGGTGGTCGGCGGTGTCGCGGCGTCGAACGCCCGCGCCGACCTCGAGGCGCAAGTGGCCGGGGATTCCCATCCCTGCGCTTCGGCGGTGGCGGCGCGTCTGCAGCAGCACGGCCTGAACATCGGCGACATGAGCGACGTCCGCTGGTACACGGATCGGTTCGCGCGGGAAGGGGGGAATACAGGTCCGGTCAACACCTATCGCTTCTACGGCCGGCCGGCATCGTGTGCCAGCGGTTCGGTGGCAGTCACGATGGGAGCCACCTGCGGGGTCCAGAACGTGCGGACGCAAGGCGGCTGCGAGGTCGCCGGCATCGCCTGTTAGAAGTTCCCCACACTCCACTGCGCCGCCAATGCCGGGCGGGCCACGTCAAGGTCACAGGCGAAAAACGCGCAGGTGATGCAAATATCGAACGCACCGGCAATGTGTCTTTGCTGTAGGGTGTTCGGGTGGAAGCGGGTTCGCGGGGGTGATCATGGAATTCGCGGCAGCGGTGCCGGGCGGGGAGTTCATGGATCTCGCCGATCTCGCGCGGCTGCAGGGCGAGCGGTGGTCGCGCCAGCTCGTCTACGTCGCCGCCCGGTCGCAATTTTACAAGACGCTGTGGAACGGGCGGCGGCCCGACGGCCGGCTCGAGGCCCTGGGCGAGCTGCCGTTCACCGACAAGGAGATGCTCAGGGCCGACCAGCGCCGGCATGGCCCGTTCGGCTCCTATCTCGCCGCCGCAACCGATCGCATCTCCCGGGTGCATCGCACGTCCGGGACCACCGGGACGGCGATGAACATCGCCCTCGGAGCCACTGACACCGCGCTCACCGCCGCCATCGGCGCGCGGGCGCAGGGCGCCGGCGGCCTCGGGCCCGGTCACCGGGTGGTCCACTGCCTGAACTACCAGCTGTGGATGGGCGGGGTCACCGATCACCTGACCCTGGAGGCCACCGGCGCTACCGTCATCCCCTACGGGGTCGGCGGCAGCGAAAAGCTGATCGAGACCATCCGCGAGCTCGGCGTCACCGCGATTTCGTGCACGCCGTCGTATCCGGCGGTGCTGGAACGGGTGCTGGCGGAGTCCTTCCCGGCGCTGAAACCCCGCGATCTCGGCTTGAAGCTCGGCCTGTTCGGCGGCGAGGCGGGCCTCGACGATCCCGCCTTCCGCGCCCGTCTCGAGCGGACCTGGGGCTTCAAGGTGCGCAACGCCAACTACGGCGTCTCCGACGTGCTCTGCAATTTCGCCGGCCAGACCGAGGCATGCGACGACCTCCATTTCATGGCGCTCGACGTGCTCTATCCCGAACTGATCGACGGCGACGACGGCCGGCCGCTGCCATGGCGGGAGGGGGAGACCGGCGAGTTGGTGCTGACCCACCTGAGCAAGGAGTGCCAGCCACTGGTCCGGTTTCGCACCGGCGACATCGTCACCCTGACCGGCCTCGGTGCCGCCGCCTGCGGGCGGACGGCGCCCCGGTTCCGGGTGGTCGGCCGCGCCGACGACATGGTGGTGGTGCGCGGGATCAACGTGTTTCCGACGATGGTCGCCGCCATTGTCAACCGCTACCCGGCGTTGAGCGGGGAGTACCGGATCGCGCTGCCGGGACCGGGGCCCTACGACCGGCTGCCGCTGGAGGTCGAGCTGGCCGAGGGCGCCGCAGACGTACCGGCACTGGCGGCGCGGCTGGAGGACGACCTCAAGGCGCGGCTCGGCGTCACCGCCGAGGTCATCGTGGCGGCGCCGGCGAGCCTGCCGCGCAGCGAAGGCAAGACCCGCAGGGTCATCATCCGAACCAGGGAGGATCCGCAATGAGCGAACCCGTCCTCAGCACGCTGGTCGACGGCGTGCGCACCATCACCCTCAACCGGCCCGACCGCCTCAACGCGATGAACATGGCGCTGATCGAGGCGGTCGGCGACGCGTTCGCCGCGGCCAACGCCGACCCCGGGACCCGGGCGATCGTGTTCACCGGCGCCGGACGCGCCTTCTGCGCCGGCGACGACCTCAAGGACCACCGCCATCCCGGGTCCGAGGCCGAGGCCCGCGCCGTCGTCGACGCCATCCAGCGGGCGACCCGGGAGATCGTTTTCGGCGACAGGATCGTCGTCGGCGCGATCAACGGCTGGGCGGTCGGCGGCGGCTTCGAATGGGCGACCAACTGCGATTTTCCGATCTGGGCGGAAGGCGCCAAGGGTTTCCTGCCCGAGGTCTCTTGGGGGCTGTTCGTCACCGGCGGGGTGACCGCGTCGCTGCCCCATCTGGTCGGCCTCAACAGGGCGCGGGAGATGCTGCTCCTCGGCGAGCACTATTCGGCGAAGGAGTTGCTGGACATGGGTCTCGCCTGGCGGGTGGTGCCCGACGACCGGCTGATCGACGAGGCGCGGACGGTCGCGGCGAAGATCGCCGGCCTGCCGCCCCGCGCGGTCGCCGACATGAAGAAGGTCATCGTCCGCACCGCCTTCGGCGACGCGGAGGCGATGGCCCGCGCCATGGAGCTGGAGAGCGAGGCGACCGTCCGCGCCTTCCTCGATCCGGAGACCACCGCGCGGATCGCCGGCTTCGCGGGCTCCAAATGAGGGCCTTCGACGCCTTGGCGCTGGGATTCGCGGTGACCAGCATGTTCGCGTCGCTGCTGTTGTTGCTCGCCGGCCATTTCGCCGCCTGACGCCCTTATCTGATTTGTACGCATAGGGGGTTTATCGGTGTCCTGAAATTGGATAACATAGAAGGAACGAACAATAACGCGGAATGCGCCATTAACCGTCAACGGAACGGGAGAACGGTACCATGTTCGGATTATTCAAGAAGAAAGAGGGCAAGGACAAACCGAAAATCGACGCCGCGGAAATGGAGCGCCAAGAGCGCGAAGAGCGGAAGAGACAGCTTGCCCAGGAGCTAAAAAGGAACATCGAGGCCGAGAAACAGGCCCAGCACTAACATCGGGCGCTCCGGATCGGAATTCGCCGCCGGCGATGTCGTGCCGGCCGCGCCTGCTCGCCCGCGAGAACCGCCGTTTCGAGAGCGGCGGGTGTGCGAGGTCCGATGTTCGAGGCCGCCTTGCCGACGTAATCGGGCCTGGATCCCGTCGGTTCAGAGAGCGTAGGGCATCCGCACGCTCGGGTCGTCGGTCGGGAAATCCCGGGTGTTGCGGGTGACCAGGAGAGCGTCGCGGGTGCGCGCCGTCGCCCAAACGATGGCGTCGGGAAGTCGGATGCGATGGCGGCGTCTGAGCCCGACGGCGTCGTCGGCGACGATAGGGTCGATGGGGACCTGCTCGAAACGGCCGAGGAAGTCGCGGAGCGGCCGGTCCTCGCCTTCGCGCGCGCCGACCAGCACCTCCATCCAGGTGATCGGGCTGATCATCGAGCGCGAGTAGCGCTCGATCTCGCGGCGGGCGTCGTCGACGCCGTTCAGGTAGTCGATGAGGATGTTGGTATCGAGGACCGCTTTCATTCGGACATGCTCTCGGTCCATTCGTCGCGGAGCTCGTTCTGGTATCTCAGACCCTCCAGCCCCCGGTCTCGCCACAGTCCGAACGCCCGATCCTCGGACGCCGCACCACTCCGTCGCAGATAGACAGCGATCGCGCGGCGAACGACCTCCGCCCGCGACAGGTGCTCTCGCTCGCAAATCCGGGCGAGATGCTTAAGCTGATCCTCGGGAATGTCGACGATGGTGCGCATGATGATATCATTCATCGTTATCATATATCTTTCGATATAATCGATCGGGTCGCAAAACACAATGGAGCACCTCACCAGCCAACCCGTCCTGATCGTCGCCGGGCCGACGGGGAGCGGCAAGTCGGCGCTGGCGATCGATGCGGCGGTGGAATTCCGCGGCACCGTCATCAACGCCGACAGCATGCAGGTGTATCGGGAGCTGCGGCTGCTGACGGCGCGGCCGTCGGCCGAGGACGAGGCGCGGGTGCCGCATCGGCTGTTCGGGGTGCTGCCGGCGGCCGAGGCGTGCTCGGCCGGGCGGTGGCTGGCGATGGCGGCGGGCGAGATCCGGGCGGCGCGGACGGAAGGGCGGTTGCCGATCGTCGTCGGCGGCACCGGCCTCTATCTCAAGGCGCTGACCGATGGTCTGGTGCCGGTCCCCGAGATCCCCGAGGCCGTTCGTGGCGAGGCGCGGGCGTTGCACCGGCGGCTCGGCGGAGAGGCGTTCAAGGACGCGCTCGCCTTGCTCGATCCCGGGGCGGCGGCGCGGCTTCCCGCCGGCGACAGCCAGCGGCTGATCCGCGCCTACGAGGTGGTCGCCGCCACCGGCCGCACCCTGGCCGACTGGCAGCGGCAGGCTCCTGCGGCGCCCGCCATCGACGCTCGCTTCGCGACGATCGTGCTGTCGCCGCCCCGGGAGACGCTGTACGCCGCCGTCGACGCCCGCTTCGACGCGATGATCGCGGCCGGCGTGCTGGACGAGGTGCGGGCGCTTGTCGCCCTCGGTCTCGATCCGGCGCTGCCGGCGATGAAAGCGGTCGGGGTCAAGGAGCTGGCCGCCCATCTGCGCGGCGAAACCGGCCTGGAGGAGGCCTGCAACGCCGCCAGGAAGGCCACCCGCAACTTCGCCAAGCGGCAATGGACCTGGCTCCGCCATCAGCTCGATTCGGATCAACAGGTGTTCGAGCAATATTCGGAAAGGATATCTCAGAAATTGTTTTCGTTTATTCGCCAGTTTCTGTTGACCCGGCGAACGTGACCGACTAGGTTGCCACTCCCATTGGACGGCCCGGCATGGTGTCGGGCCGTTTCGTAATCGATTTGGCCCTAGAGGGGCCGAAACCACGCCGACAAAGGAGAGCACGACCATGGCGTACGACCAGATGACCGGTGCACAAATTGTCCTTCGGGCGCTCGTGGATCAGGGCGTCACGGATGTATTCGGTTATCCAGGTGGCGCCATCCTGCCGGTATACGACGAGCTGTTTCAGCAAAACCGGGTCCGTCATATTCTGGTCCGCCAGGAAGGCGGCGCGGTGCACGGCGCCGAAGGCTATGCCCGTTCCACCGGCAAGGTCGGAGTGGTCATCGTGACCTCGGGTCCGGGCGCCACCAACGCGGTGACCGGGTTGACCGACGCGCTGATGGACAGCGTGCCGATCGTCTGCTTCTGCGGCCAGGTGCCCACCCACCTGATCGGCAACGACGCCTTCCAGGAGTGCGACACCACCGGGATCACCCGCCCGTGCACCAAGCACAATTACCTGGTCAAGAGCACCGACGACCTGGCGCGGACCATCCACGAGGCTTTCCACGTCGCCCGCAGCGGCCGCCCCGGGCCGGTGGTCATCGACCTGCCCAAGGACGTCGCGATTGGGACCGGCGCCTACGTGCCGCCGGAGGACGTGGTCCACAAGACCTACCGGCCCAAGGTCGAGGGCGACGGCGCCCTGATCGAGCAGGCGGTGGCGCTGATGGCCCAGGCCAAGAAGCCGATCCTCTATTGCGGCGGCGGCGTCATCAACTCGGGACCGCGGGCCTCGGAGCTGCTGAAGGAGCTGGTCGATCTCACCGGTTTCCCGGTGACCCTGACGCTGATGGGCCTCGGCGCGGTGCCGGCGTCCCATCCGCAGTTCCTCGGCATGCTCGGCATGCACGGCACCTACGAGGCCAACCTGGCGATGCACGGCTGCGACGTGATGATCAACATCGGCGCCCGCTTCGACGACCGGGTGACCGGCAAGATCTCGGACTTCGCGCCGGGCTCGAAAAAGATCCACGTCGACATCGACCCGTCCTCGATCAACAAGAACGTGCTGGTCGACCTGGGAATCGTCGGTGACGTCGAGCTGGTGCTCCAGAGGATGATCGAGATCTGGAAGGCCAAAAAAGTGAAGCCGGACGCCGACGCCCTGAAGGCCTGGTGGCGGCAGATCGACAAGTGGCGGGCTCGCGACAGCCTGGCGTTCGGCCAGAACGGCGACCTGATCAAACCGCAGTATGCGATCAAGCGGCTGTACGAACTGACCAAGCACCGCGACGACGTCTACATCACCACCGAGGTCGGCCAGCACCAGATGTGGGCGGCCCAGCATTTCGGTTTCGAGAAGCCCAATCACTGGCTGACGTCGGGCGGACTCGGCACCATGGGCTACGGCCTGCCGGCGGCGATGGGGGTACAGATCGCCCATCCCGACGCGCTGGTTGTCGATATCGCCGGCGAGGCGTCGATCATGATGAACATCCAGGAGATGTCGACCATCGCCCAGTACCGGTTGCCGGTGAAGGTGTTCATCCTCAACAACGAATACATGGGGATGGTCCGCCAGTGGCAGGAGCTGCTGCACGACAGTCGTTACTCGGAGACCTACATGGAGTCGCTGCCCGACTTCGTCAAACTGGCGGAAGCCTTCGGTGGCGTCGGACTGCGCGCGGAGAAGCCGTCCGAGGTCGACGACGTGATCAAGGAAATGATCGCGGTTGATAGGCCGGTGATCGCCGACATCCGGGTCGACAAGACCGAGAACTGTTTCCCGATGATCCCGTCGGGGGCGGCCCACAACGAGATGATCTTCAGTACGAAGGACAAACCCGGCGAGACGTCGATCTCGGAGGAAGGAATGGTCCTGGTATAGGCACGGTTCGCGTCGGCGGCGCCCTACTCGGGCGCCCGCTTTTCCTTCTTTGGATTTTGTTCGAATTTTCCCCGGCGCCGGGAGTTGCGCCGGGTGTCAGATCGGGAGCTAGACAGTGATACACGACCCCGAAAGGCAGGAACAACATACCCTTGCCGTCCTCGTCGACAACGAACCGGGCGTCCTCGCCCGGGTCATCGGCCTGTTTTCCGGCCGCGGCTATAACATCGAGAGCCTGACGGTGGCGGAGACCGATCCCCAGGGACGCCTGTCGAGGATCACCATCGTCACCTCGGGCACGCGGCAGATCATCGAACAGATCAAGGCCCAACTCTCGCGGCTGGTGCCGGTGCACAAGGTCAGCGATCTCACCGCCGACGGCGACCACGTCGAGCGGGAGATGGCGCTGGTCAAGGTCTCGGGCATCGGCGACCACCGGGTCGAGGCGCTGAGGATTGCCGACATCTTCCGCGCCCGGGTGGTCGACAGCACCAACGAATTGTTCGTCTTCGAGATTGTCGGCCAGACCAGCAAGCTCAACGCCTTCGTCAAGCTGATGCAGCCGTTGGGCCTGGTCGACCTGGCGCGAACCGGCGTGGCGGCGATCGCCCGCGGGAGCAAGCCAATCTAAAGACGAGTTCGAAAAAATTGCGGAGGAAGCGGAACAATGCGTGTTTACTACGATCGCGATGCCGACGTTAACCTGATCAAGTCGAAGAAGGTGGCGGTCGTCGGCTATGGCAGCCAGGGCCACGCCCATGCCCTGAACCTGCGCGACAGCGGCATCGCCAACGTCGCCGTCGCGCTGCGCCCCGATTCGGCCAGCGTCAAGAAGGCCGAGAACGAGGGGCTCAAGGTGATGGGGCCGAGCGAGGCGGGCAAGTGGGCGGACGTGGTGATGATCCTCACCCCGGACGAGTTGCAGGCGAAGCTCTATGCCGAGCACCTGCACGGCAACCTCAAGCAGGGCGCCGCGCTGGCGTTCGCCCATGGGCTCAACATCCATTTCCGGCTGATCGAGCCACGTTCCGACCTCGACGTGTTCATGGTCGCGCCCAAGGGGCCCGGACACACCGTCCGTTCCGAGTACCTACGCGGCGCCGGGGTGCCGTCGCTGGTGGCGGTCGAGCAGAACGCCAGCGGCAACGCCCTCGAGATTGCGCTGTCCTATGCCTCCGCGCTCGGTGCCGGACGCTCGGGGATCATCGAAACCACGTTCCGCGAGGAGTGTGAAACCGATCTGTTCGGCGAACAGAGCGTGCTCTGTGGCGGTCTCACCTCGCTGATCCTCGCCGGCTACGAGACCCTGGTCGAAGCCGGCTACGCCCCGGAGATGGCCTATTTCGAATGCCTGCACGAGGTCAAGCTGATCGTCGACCTGATCTACGAGGGCGGCATCGCCAACATGCGCTACTCGATCTCCAACACCGCCGAGTACGGGGACTACACCAGTGGCCCGCGGCTGATCGACGACGGCGTCAAGGCGCGGATGCGCGAGGTGCTGGACGACATCCAGTCGGGCCGCTTCGCCAAGGAGTGGATGCTGGAGAACACCGCCGGTCAGCCCAGCTTCAAGGCGTTGCGCCGGCGCGCCGCCGAACACGACATCGAGCAGGTCGGCGAGAAGCTGCGGGCGATGATGCCTTGGATCGCCGAGAAACGGCTGGTCGACAAGTCTAAGAACTGACGCGGGGCGATGGGGCGCCGTCGTGAGGCGCCCCGCAGTCTGGTACCCGATGCCGATGAAATACATCGTTCTGCGCGGCGCCGGCGCCGAATTGCCGGTGATTTTTCCGCGCGACTACTATCATTCCCACGTTGCCGACCGATTCGCGCCGGCCGAGGTCATCGCGGCCGGCTTCGTCCATCTCACCGACGGCGGCCCCGAATGCTTCGGCGGCAGTTCCAGCCTGAGGATCGCGTCCCGCCGCGATCGCGATGCCCGACTGATCGCCGGTTACATCGGGACCGGCCGATCCTCGGCGGGCGGCTGACCTGGTCCCGGCGAAAGCGCGTCCGCGACCGGGCATTCGCCGCCGACAATCTTATTGACATCGGATAAAAAGCATTATCTCTATTGGTTGCAATTAACTTCGATTTAACGGAAGCTGTCCCAAGTTATAGGGGAAAGCTCCAACCAACGGCTGGCGGCAATGTTGGAAAAGCGCGTACACGGTACAGGATCGTTCTTCGTCACGGAGCCCCGTGACGGCCGCTGCGCGTGCACATCGTGTGCCTTCTCGCTCCTCCTTGGTGGTGACCTTCGACTTAGGTGCCCCTGAACGCTCCGCAATCGGGCCGCTCGAGGCTCAAGAGGCGTTTAGGGGATGCGGACATCGATAGCTGCGTACGCAACACCTGTTTGAACGAAGGAACGACCCTATGAGTACCAATTCCGACCCGAATCGAGTGGTCATTTTCGACACGACCTTGCGCGACGGCGAGCAGTCTCCCGGCGCTTCGATGAACCTGGAAGAGAAGCTGCACATCGCCCAAGTGCTCGAGGAGATGGGCGTCGACGTGATCGAGGCGGGGTTCCCGATCTCCTCGCAGGGCGATTTCGAAGCCGTCCACGAGATCGCCAAGGTGGTCACCGAGTTCGACCGTTTGCGGCTTGAGCCGCGCCACCCGCGGCGATATCGAGCTCACCGCCCAGGCGATCGAGCCGGCGAAGCGCCGGCGCATCCACACCTTCATTTCCACCAGCCCGCTGCACATGAAGTACAAGCTGCAGATGGAGCCGGATGCGGTCTACGAAAAGGTCATCGAGAGCGTCCGCTTCGCCCGCCGCTTCACCGACGACGTCGAATGGTCGTGCGAGGACGGATCGCGCACCGAGCACGACTTCCTGTGCCGCTGCGTCGAGGCGGCGATCAACGCCGGAGCGACGACCATCAACATTCCCGACACCGTCGGCTACGCGATCCCCGACGAGTTCGCGGCGATCATTACCATGCTGCGCGATCGGGTCCCCAACATCGACAAGGCGGTGATCTCGGTCCACTGCCACAACGATCTGGGGTTGGCGGTCGCCAACTCGCTGGCCGCCGTCCAGGCCGGTGCCCGGCAGGTCGAGTGCACCATCAACGGTCTCGGCGAACGTGCCGGCAACGCATCGATGGAAGAGATCGTGATGGCGTTGAAGACCCGTCAGGACCGGATGCCGTGTCATTCGACCATCCGCACCGAACACATCATGCGGGCCTCGCGCCTGGTCTCCGCGGTGACCGGATTCGTCGTCCAACCCAACAAGGCGATCGTAGGCGCCAACGCCTTCGCCCACGAAGCCGGCATTCACCAGGACGGCATGCTGAAGCACGCCGGCACTTACGAGATCATGACCCCGGAGTTGGTGGGACTGTCCCGCTCCAAGCTGGTCTTGGGTAAGCACTCCGGCCGGCACGCCTTCCGCGAGAAGCTGAAGGAACTCGGCTACGAGTTGGGCGACAACGCCATCGGCGACGCGTTCCAGCGGTTCAAGGATCTGGCCGACGTCAAGAAGGAAGTGTTCGACGAGGACATCATCGCCCTGGTCGACGACGAGGTGCTTCGCGCCAACGACCGGGTCAAGCTGGTGTCGCTGTCGATCTCATGCGGCACCAAGGCGCCCGAGGCGATGCTCGAGTTGGACATAGACGGCAAGGTCAGCGCCTGCGAAGGCTCGGGCGATGGGCCCGTCGATGCGGCGTTCAATTGCGTCAAACAGTTGTTCCCGACCGAGGCCACGCTGCAGCTTTATCAGGTTCACGCGGTGACCGGGGGCACCGATGCCCAGGCCGAGGTCACCGTTCGTCTCGAGGAAAACGGCCGAACCGTCAACGGTCAGGGCGCCGATACCGACACGATGGTGGCGTCGGTGAAGGCGTACCTGAACGCCTTGAACAAACTTCTGGTGAAACGAGAGAAAACGGCGCCCTCGGCGTTGTCTGCCTGAACAAGGACGAGCCATTTCTTGTCTATTACATATGCTGTAAAAGGGGTCCTGGTGCCGGGGATCGCATTCCGGCGCCAGGCTACCCCGGAAACCATCCACGCTTCCCATCGAATCATGCGAGGGTCAATGTTCTCAAGGCTGTTCGGACTCTTATCCGCCGACATGGCGATCGACCTCGGAACCGCCAATACCCTGGTCTACGTCAAGGGTAAAGGCATTGTTCTCAACGAACCCTCGGTGGTCGCCATTGCCGAGTACAAGGGCAGAAAGCAGGTCCTCGCGGTCGGCGAGGAAGCCAAGCTCATGCTCGGTCGAACGCCGGGCAACATCCAGGCCATTCGGCCGCTTCGCGACGGCGTGATCGCCGACTTCGAAGTGGCCGAGGAGATGATCAAGTATTTCATCCGCAAGGTTCACAACCGGCGGACCTTCGCCAGTCCGCTGATCATCGTCTGCGTGCCGTCCGGCTCGACCGCGGTGGAGCGTCGGGCGATCCAGGAATCGGCCGAAAGCGCCGGCGCCCGGCGGGTGGCTCTGATCGAGGAGCCGATGGCGGCGGCGATCGGCGCCGGACTGCCGGTGACCGAGCCCACCGGCTCGATGGTGGTCGATATCGGCGGCGGCACCACCGAGGTGGCGGTGCTCTCGCTCGGCGGAATCGTCTATTCCCGCAGCGTCCGCGTCGGTGGCGACAAGATGGACGAGGCGGTCATCGCCTACATCCGTCGCAACCACAATCTGTTGATTGGCGAAGGCAGTGCCGAACGCATCAAGGAGGAAATCGGCTCCGCCTGTCCGCCCGAGGACGGCGACGGCGCCACCATGGAGATCAAGGGCCGCGACCTCATGAACGGCGTGCCCAAGGAACTGGTGATCAGCGAGCGACAGATCGCCGAAAGCCTGGCCGAGCCCGTCGGCGCGATCATCGACGCGGTGAAGGTGGCCCTGGAACACACGGCGCCGGAGCTTGCCGCGGATATCGTCGACAAGGGAATCGTTCTCACCGGAGGCGGCGCCCTGCTCGCCAACATCGACTATGTGCTGCGCCACGCCACCGGGTTGCCGGTCTCGATCGCCGACGATCCGTTATCCTGCGTGGCCCTGGGAACCGGCCGTGCGCTTGAAGAAATGAAAAAAATGAGAAATGTGCTGAGTTCCATGTATTAGGAGCAAAATTTCGATTCAGGTTTCGTTTTTTTTATTCTAAAATCTTGCTAGCGCATTGCTCACGCGGCGATGGGTCCCTGTTTTAACCCTTGGTGATTTGAGTCGGAAAGGGGACAGGTTGAACGAAAGACCAAAACCGGACCACCGAATGGTTGGGGCGATCAGGGTTCTTGCCCATCGCTTTGCCTACGTGGGTCTTGTTTTGACTGCCGGCGCCCTGATGATGCTCGGCAAGGCCGACGCCGTTCTCATGGAAAGGCTTCGGGTGCAGGTCAACGAAGCGGTCGCGCCGATCCTCGAAATCCTGTCGCAACCGATAGACGCCGTCGCACGGGTCGCCGAGCAAGTGCAGAGCTGGATCGCCCTTCACGACGAGAACGAGCGGCTGTATCGGGATCGGGAACGCCTGCTTCAGTGGCAGACGGTCGCCCGTCACCTGGAAGCGGAGAACGCGACGCTCAGGCAATTGCTGAAATTTGTTCCCGAACCGGACGCCCGTTTCGTCACCGCCCGGGTCATCGCCGATTCGGGGGGCGCCTTCGCCCACAGCCTGCTGTTGAGCGCCGGCGCGAGTTCCGGTGTCGGCAAGGGGCAAGCGGTGGTTACCGGCGAGGGGCTGGTGGGGCGGATCGCCGGGGTCGGTGACGGAGCGGCACGGGTGCTGCTGATCACCGACCTCAATTCGCGAATTCCCGTTCTTGTCGGCTCGGACCGCACCCGCGCAATTCTTGCCGGCGACAATTCCAACCGACCCAAGCTTCTCTACCTGAAGCCGGACGCCGTGATTGCCGAGGGCGATCAGGTCGTCACATCCGGACATGCCGGCGCCTTCCCTCCGGGATTGGCGATCGGCTCGGTGGCTTCGGTCAGCGATGGCGAGATCAGGGTCACGCCGTTCGTCGAACGAAGCCGTCTCGAATACGTTCGGGTCGTCGACTACGGCCTGACCGGGATCCTCAAGGAACCCATGCGGGGCGGGGCTCTATCCGTTTCGGCGGCTGCCGCCGCGGAGCCGAAACCAAAACCGAAACCGAAACCGCCTGCGGCAGACGGAGCCGTTAAACCGTGACGCCGACCTTCTGGTCAAAGTTGGACGTCTGGGCTCGACAGTTGACGCCTTTCGGGCTAACGGTGCTGTTGTTGTTGATCGGCGTCGTCCCGCTCCATATTCCCGGCTTCGGGGCGGTCGCCCCGGTGTTGCCGCTGATCGCGGTCTTCCACTGGGCCCTCTACCGGCCTCAGTTGATGCCGACGGTCGCGGTGTTCGTGATCGGGCTTCTCCAAGACGCGTTGACCGGCACCCCGATCGGGGTCAGCGCCGCCGTGTTCGTTGTCGTTCACGGCGTCGTCAATACCCAGCGGCGGTTCTTTTTCGGCAAGTCGTTCGCGATCGTCTGGCTGGGGTTCGCCCTGGTTTCGACGGGAGCGTTCGTCGCGACCTGGGTTCTGGTGTCGGTGTTCTATGGCGTCCTGATCCAGCCCCAGGCTTTGTTTTTCCAGGCGTTGTTGACCCTCGGCTGTTTCCCGCTGCTGTCCTGGGCGCTGCTCAGGTGGCAGATGGCGTTCTTGAGAGCCTGACATGAACCGGGACGTGGAACGTCAAAAGCTGTTCACCCGGCGCACGGCGCTGCTGGCCGGCGGCAAGGCGGTGCTGTTGTCGGCCCTGGTCGGGCGCCTGTACTACCTGCAGGTCTTGGAATTGGAGAATTACCGGACCCTCGCGGAGGACAACCGGATCAACCTGCGGTTGCTGGCGCCGCCGCGCGGGAGAATCGTCGATCGCCTCGGGCGGCCTCTGGCGGTCAACCGGCAGAACTACCGGGTCGTCGTCGTCGCCGAACAGGCCAACGATGTCGAGGCCACCCTGGATGCGCTCGGCAGGATCATCGAAATCAGCGACGGCGAGCGCCGGCGCGTGCTGCGTGATGTCGGCCGCAAGCGCAAGTTCGTACCGGTCCCCGTGCGCGGAAATCTCGACTGGGAATTGGTCGCCCAGATCGAGGTCAACGCCCCCGACCTGCCCGGGATCGCCATCGACGAGGGTCAGAGCCGGCATTACCTGCACGGCGAGGATTTCGCTCACGTGCTGGGTTACGTCGCCCCGGTGTCGGAGGACGAGATCAACGGCGATCCGTTGCTCGAACTGCCCGGTTTCCGCATCGGCAAGGCCGGCATCGAAAAGGTCTACGACCTCTCCCTGCGGGGTAACGGCGGAAGCTCGGAAGTGGAGGTCAATGCGGTCGGTCGGGTGATACGCGAGTTGAACCGCAAGGAGGGCGAGCCCGGCACCGACATCACCCTCACCATCGACATGGACTTGCAGCGGCTGGCCAACCAGCGCCTCGAGGGGGAAAGCGGCTCGGCCGTTGTGCTCGACGTGCGCACCGGCGACGTGCTGGCCCTCGTCTCGACCCCCGGTTTCGATCCCAATGCCTTCAACCGCGGACTCAGCAACGAGGAATGGCACGCGCTGATCTCCAACCCGAAGGCACCGCTCGCCAACAAGGCGATCGCCGGTCAGTACGCGCCGGGGTCCACGTTCAAAGTGGCGGTGGCGCTGGCCGGGCTGGAGAAGGGCGCCATCAACCCGAATACGACGGTCAAGTGCTGGGGCCGGACGCGGCTCGGCAACGCCTATTTCCATTGCTGGAAGCGGGGCGGCCACGGCCCGGTCCGCCTTCACGACGCGCTGACCCAGTCCTGCGATGTCTACTTCTACGAGGTCGCCAAGCGGGTCGGCATCGACCGGATCTCGGCGATGGCCCGGCGGCTGGGAATGGGCCAGACCCTGGGTCTCGACCTGCCGGGCGAGCGGACCGGACTGTTGCCGACGCGGGACTGGAAGCTGGCCACCATCGGCGTCCCGTGGCAGATGGGCGAGACGCTGATCTCGGGGATCGGCCAGGGTTACGTGCTGGCGACGCCTTTGCAACTGGCGGTGATGACGGCTCGCATCGCCAACGGCGGTCGGGCGGTCACGCCGCGGATCGCCAGCCGCGCGCCGCCGCCGGAGGGGGCGGAACCGGAGCAGCCGCCCGACGATCTCGGGCTGGTGCCGGCTCATCTCCAGCTCGTCCGCGCGGGCATGGTCGACGTCGTCAACGGCCGCCGCGGCACCGCCCGCGGCGCGGCGATCAAGGAGCCGGGCATGGAAATGGCCGGCAAGACCGGCACCTCGCAGGTCCGCCGGATCAGCAAGGCGGAACGTGAGGCGGGGGTTTTCAAGAACGAAGACCTGCCCTGGAAGCGGCGGGATCATGCGCTCTTTGTCGGCTATGCGCCCATCGACGCGCCCCGTTACGCGGTGGCGGTTGTCATCGAGCACGGCGGCGGCGGTTCGACGGCGGCCGCTCCCGTCGCCCGCGACATCCTTGTCATGGCCCAGAAGCTGGATGCGGTGCGCATGGCGGATGGCGGCCGCGACGACGACGGCGCGGTGTGAGAGACTGACCGGAGATGAGCATCAACGCGTTCGAGCGCCAGCATCTGACGATCGGCCAGAAGCTTTGGCAGATCCGCTGGCTGTTCGTGTTTCTGGTCTGCGCCACCGGCGGCGTCGGCGCGGCGATGCTGTACTCGGCGGCGAACGGCAGCGTCGAGCCCTGGGCATTCCGCCATCTGATCCGCTTCGCGGCGGGCGTGTCGCTGATGGTGATGATTGCCCTCACCGACATCCGGTTGTGGCTCCGGTATGCCTACTTCCTGTATTTCGGCTCGCTGATCCTGCTCGGCGCCGTGGAGATCGCCGGCTCGGTGGGCATGGGAGCGCAGCGCTGGATCGACCTCGGGGTGATCAACCTGCAGCCGTCGGAGGTGATGAAGATCTCCGTGATCGTGGCGCTCGCCCGATACTTCCACGGGGCCACCGTCGAGGACGTGGGACGGCCGCTGTACCTGCTGGTGCCGTTGCTGATGGTGGCGGCGCCGACGGCGCTGGTGTTGCGCCAGCCGGATCTCGGCACCGCGCTGATGCTGGTCATCGCCGGCGGTGCGATGTTCTTCATCGCCGGAGTCCGGATGTGGATGTTCGCCCTCGTCGTGGTGTCGGCGATGGGCGCCGCGCCGGTGATCTGGGGGATGCTCCACGACTATCAGCGCCAGCGGGTGCTCACCTTCCTCAATCCGGAGAGCGATCCGCTCGGCACCGGCTACCACATCATCCAGTCGAAGATCGCGCTGGGCTCCGGCGGGCTGTTCGGCAAGGGGTTCGTGCAGGGCAGCCAAAGCCACCTCAACTTTCTGCCGGAGAAGCAGACGGATTTCATCTTTACCATGCTGGCCGAGGAGTTCGGGATGGTCGGCGCGCTGGCGCTGCTCGGCCTCTACACGCTGATCCTGGTGTACGGCTTCGCCATCGCGATCTCGTCGCGCAATCAGTTCGGGCGGTTGCTGACGCTGGGCATCATGACCACCTTCTTCCTCTATCTGTTCATCAATGTCGCCATGGTGATGGGGTTGATCCCGGTGGTCGGGGTGCCGCTACCGCTGATCTCCTACGGTGGCACTGCGATGATCACGCTTCTGTTCGGCTTCGGCCTGGTGATGTCGGTCTATGTCCACCGCGACGTCACCATCGGCCGGCGCAGCACCGGCGAGGGCTAGGGCCCGCGCCCCGGAATTCGCCACCGCCCGGCCCGCGAACGTATCGACAAGCTGTCCGGCCTTTGCTAAAGAACCGCATCCCATCCAGGGGGCGCATAGCTCAGTTGGCAGAGCAGCTGACTCTTAATCAGCGGGTCGTAGGTTCGAGTCCTACTGCGCCCACCAATGAAATCAACGGATTAAACGAAATAGGTAACCGCTCAGATTTTCCTAGGTCGCATATAGGTCGCACGCTATGGAGTATTTCGGCGCCTTCGGGCGTATGAGACGGGACGCGAGCCGGTCCCGCTAGAGTCTGCCCACCCCACTCCTGTCACTACCGCAAATCACATCCAGACGTATGAATGGTGCAAACTACCAGGGCAAGGAATGGAGTTGATTCGACCGTCCTGAGAGCGGGGGTGCGAAAATAATCCACGGTAGCGGCCGGATGGACCGGCGGCGGACGGAGTAAAACTCTACCACCGTCTGGCCTTCTTTCCCATTTGGGATGGAAGGCGGGAGGAAGTACCCCGTGGACTATTTTCGCACGAACGTTGTCAGCCCAGATCTAGGTCATCAACAATAACGGCGGCTGACTACTCCGCCTCACGCAGGTCTGGAGTGGTTCCCATGCCATGATGAGGGCAGTGCGTTGAAAGTACGCTAAACAACGTTAAGGGAGAACGGGATGAGAACATCGCTAGGCGGCCTCCCGTTTGGTTGCGAGATTGAGCGGCTTCCGACTGGTTACCTGTGCGGCACGATCCCATAGGAAGTCCCCGGAGAACGCGATGTGCTCCCATCCGACGGGCGAGGTGTGGACGAGCAGTTCATCGGTGACCGGCTCGCCCGCCGACCGCAGATGGGACACGGCATCGGCCATGTACGTCGAGTTCCAGTACACGATCGCTGCGATCACGAGGTTCAGCCCGGAAGCGCGGTACTGCTGGGCCTCGTGGCTGCGATCGATGAGCCGGCCCTGCCGGAACGTGCAGATGGCCTGGGTCAAGGCATGACGCTGCTCGCTCTTGTTGAGGCCGGCGTGGCAGCGACGCCGGAGCGACGGGTTCTCCAGCCAGTCGAGCATGAACAGGGTGCGCTCGATCTTGCCGATCTCCTGAAGGGCGATGTCGACTTGGTTCTGCCGCTCGTAGGCTGCCAGCTTCCTCAGCATCACTGACGGCGCGACGTGCCCGGCCTTCAGGGACGCAACGAGACGCACCACGTCAGCCCAATGCTCGCGGATCACGTCGGCGCGGATCCGCTTCCCCAACAGCGATGCAATGTCCGGATAGGCGGCGGGTGGATCCATCGGGATAAGCCGTCGATCCGGGAAGTCCCGCAGTCTGGGGCAGAACCGAAAACCGAGCATGGCGCAGAGCGCGAACACGTGGTCGGTGGCGCCGCCGGTGTCGGTGTAGTGCTCGGCGATGTTGAGATCGCTGCCGTGGTGCAGCAGGCCGTCGAGCACGTACGGTGCTTCGTGCGTGGCAGCCGAGAGAACCCTGACGTGATAGGGCCCGTGCTGATCGGAAACATGGGTGTAGAAGCTAAAGCCCGGGTCGACGCCGTAGCGGGCGTTGACATCGCCGCCGGTGGCGGTGCGCTTCCCGCCACGGAAGAACTGCCCATCCGAGCTTGAGATCGTGCCGTCGCCCCAGACCGCGGCGATCGGCAGCCGATGATGGGCGTTGATGATGGTGGCGAGAGCCTGTTTGTACGTCTCCTCCCGGATGTAGGCGTCCTGGGTCCAAACGAGCTGGTCACGGGTGACGCCGTGGCTGGCGGCGGCCATGCGCGAGAGGCCGAGATTCGTGGCATCGGCGAGGATCGCCGCCAGCAATGCACTGTCGTTGGGACATTGCGCGCCTGTGCGCAGATTTGTAAAAGCCTCCATGAAACCGGTTTCCCGGGCGACCTCATGGAGCAGCTCGGTCACGCGGACGCGTGGCATTAGGGAGTTAAGCCGATCGGCAAGGGCCTTGGCTTCGGTGGGTAGGGCAGCCCTGACAGGAGAGACCTGCAGGCGGCCGTCGACGAAACTGACACCTTCGACCTGGTTCCGCTTGAGTGACCTTGAGAACCTTTTGAGCCGTTTGTCGAGCTCGGTGCTGCGCGAGGCAAGCCAGTCGTCGGCAGTCGCCGGCAAGCCCAGTTCCGAAGCGATCGGCGCCGCGACTGCTTCCGGCAGCAAATAGCTGTCGAAACGACGGTAGGCGGAGGAGCGTTCGACCCAGACATCACCCGAGCGAAGCTTGTTGCGTAGATGCGCGAGGGTGGCCGTTTCGTAGAGACGGCGGTTGATCTTGCCATCCGGGCCGGTCACCAGCTTGCGCCATTCCTTCTTAAACGGCATAGGTGTGTCCGGCGGGACATCGCGCTTGCCCGACCCGTTCAGTTCACGGAGCAAGCTGATCGCGGCGATCGTGCGGGCGCTTCCGCGCCCGGCCTTGAACTCGAGGGCCTCGATTAGCGCCGGCGCGAATTTCCGGAGCGTCGCATACCGGTCGGCCGCGACTATGAGCGGATCTTCACCGGCGGTCTTAGCGATCGCTCCAACTTCATGCCTAACCTTGAGCAGGGTTGCCCATCCGACTGTTTCGTTGATCGCCCCGATCGGATCGGTGTCGTTTTCTAGCGCGCCGACGAGCGCATCGATCGTGCCGGAAAACAGCCGCATCAGGCGTGAAACGTCCCTCGACGTCGCGGCGTAGCGCCGGGTTTGCGTGTTCTTCGCCCGGGTGAAGACGCTGCCGATCAGCTTATCGGCCATTTCGATCGCTGCGTCGATCAGCCTCTCTTCGAGGTCGATAAGAAGAGCGACCAAGGTGGCGCGCCTGCGCGACACCGCGTAGCGCTCGATCAAATAGGCAGGCGACGCTCTGCCCTCGCGTACGAACTGATGATAACGATCGGGATGGACATGCGCACGCGCATCCGCAGCAATGCCGATGTTCCGCACGAAACGCAGCCGATCAAGGATCTCACGGATATGATCCGGTTTTGCCGCCACCGGTATGCTCTTAAGCCAAGCGAGCGGGGCGACGCCCGTGTCGGGATCGGCGACGAACAGGGCGTCAAGCTGATCTAGTTGATTAGCGCCGACGCTGCGTAGAAGAGCATGCATGGCTTGTTTGCGGGCCCGCGCCCGTCCGGCGATGCTGGCACGTTCGATGGTCGAGATTGACGGCAACAATATCTGCGACCCCCGCAAAGCGTCGATCACACCCGCGGCAATCACCATGCCCTTGTCGGTCGACCATGCTGCCGCGGCTGCCGCTTCGATCATGAATGGGATGTCGGAATGGGTTGGGGCCCGGAGATCCAACAAGACGGTGAGCTCACGGGCGTGGTCCGTCATTGTCTGGTCGCGGCCGGCATAATCGGCGAGTGTGTCGGTGCGGATGTCGAGCTGTTCTGCTAGGAATCCCACCAACTCGGCAGGCAGCCGTGCGGAGCGATTGAGAACCTGTGCCAATGTTGTGCCGGGATGGCGAAAGAGAGCGAGCTGGAGGGCAAAGCCGAGCCGGTTGCGGTCCTCCCGCCGACTCCGGATAAGGTCGAGGTCCGATGCCTCAAAGGTGTATAGCCGGGCGAGCTCGTCCCGCTCGGAAGGGATGCCAACCAGCCGCTCCCGCTCGGCACCACTCAGAAGTTCGTGCTTTCGCATGTGTGCCTCCTCTACTGTCCATAAAGGGTCATTTCAATTCGTGGACACTGCCGGGTATAGAGATATATTCTGTGGACGGTTTAGAGCCGCCTGATAGGGCCTCTGGGGCTCGTCCACAGAACGGCCGTTTGGGAGACACGAGGGTGGCAACCGTTCTCGGCTATGCGCGAGTCAGCACTGGGGATCAGGATGCCGCCGGCCAAGTCCTGCGTCTCGAGCAGGCCGGGGCGAGCAAGGTGTTCACCGACGTCAAGTCAGGCAAGAGCATGGACCGGCCGGGGCTTGCCGAGCTCATAGCCTACGCCCGCCCTGGCGACACGCTCGCCGTTGTCCGGCTCGACCGTCTCGGCCGCTCGCTGGCGGAACTGCTCGGGACGGTGAACGTGCTGCGGGCACGACAGATCGATCTGTTGAGCCTCGAGGAGAAGATCGACACGTCCTCGGCTGCCGGCGAGCTGATTTTCCACGTGTTCGGCGCCATCGCCCATTTCGAGCGGCGCCTCATCTCGGAACGCACCAAGGACGGACTGGCCGCCGCGCGGGCGAAGGGCAAGCGGCCCGGGCGCCAGCCGCTCGATTCGAAGAAGGTGGAGGCGGCCATCAAACTCGTCGAAGCGAAAGTTTCGCCCACCGAGGCGGCCAGGCAGCTCGGCTTCGGCCGCTCCACGATCTATCGCGAGATGCGGCGACTCGGCGTAAGCCGCCCCGCCTAACAAATGTTCATGTTTCGTACGTCCTTAGCGTTGTTTAGCGTACTTTCAACGCACTGCCCTCATAGTCGCGCGCCGTGCAGCATGCGCAGGATGACAACGGCCGTGGGCTCGACGCGATAGACGATGACAAAATGCGTCCCGGTCACGACCAGCTCCCGAGTACCAGGCACCCGGCCAGGCCGGGCGCTTTCGGGAAAATCGGCGAGGCGACCGACAAACGCCTCAATCGCATCGCCCATGTCGATCGCCGCCGCCGGATTGTGCTCGCCGATGTAGGCGAGTTGGGTTTCGCGGTTGCGCACAGCCTCGGGAAGCCACTCGATTTTCACTCGGTTTTAGACCGAACTTTTTTCTTTGTTCCCGCGTAAGGCATTGATCGGGAACAGTTACTCCGGTTTCCCGTTGCCTGTCTACTGGACACAAATCGGCTTGACGCCGAGAAGCTCGAAAGCGCTCCTTTGTAAGTCCGTGGGTGTTGCGGTGACGGTGAAGCTGTATTTCGGGTTGACCGGTGTGATGACGCTGTTGAGCGTCAGGGTGGCGAGATGGCGCAGGAGGTCACGCAGTGAGGTGAGCGGCGTGCCTTTGTCGGTGCGGTGGCGTCTGGCTTTGCGCTTGGCCGCCGGGGAGGGCTCGAGCGGGGCGACGATGGAGGAGCGTTCGGCTTCGGCGGCGGCCTTGTCGTGGTCGGCATAGAGGATCGGCTTGAGGCGCTCGCGCATGTGCCATTCGACATGATAGGCCAGCATGCACAAGAAGAGGTGGGCGCGGACCCGGGGGGCGAGCCAGTGATAGACCGGCCGGATCTGCAGGTCGACGGACTTCAGGCTGCGGAAGGCGCGCTCGACCTGGGCCAGGGATTTGTAGCTTGCGACAAGGTCCTCGGCGCTCATCGCCTGTTTGGGCAGGTTGGAGCGGATGACGTAGAGGCCGTCGAGCCGGGCCTCGGCGGCAATGGCCTGTTCGCGGCGCTGATAGGTGAAGCTGTCTTCGGTGATGGTGATCTCGAAGTGCTTGGCCATCTTGTGCTTGTCGATGACCTTTCCCACTTCGAGGCCGATCTCGGCCTTGCCGCGCAAGGGCCGGCGCTTGCGCCGGGTGGCCATGGCGATGCGCGAAAGGGCGCGCTCGGTGGCGGCCAGGAGCTCGCTGCGCTTGCGCGCGCGTTCCTTGGCCAGCACGGGGTTGCGGCAAACGACCAAACGCTCGCCCGGATAATCGGACGCGGTGATCTCGGCCAAGTCGGTTTGATCGTCGAAGAGATCGAGCTGTAAGGGACCGGCATCGATCAGAGCCCGGATCTGCGGTGCTCTGAGCGCGGTGATCCAGTCGAGCCCGGCGGGCTCCAAGTCCTCACGGAGGCGCGCCTGGGTGATCATGCCGCGATCGCCGACCACGACCACCCGCGCCAGCCCAAAACGCTGCTTGAGCTTGGCGACCTGAGCCTGGAGTGTCGAGGGGTCGCCGGTCTCGCCCGAGAAGGCCTCGATCGCCACCGGACAGCCATGACGGTCGCAGAGCAGGCCATAGACGATCTGCGGCCGGTCACCGCGCTTGTCGCGGCTATAGCCGAACCGGGCCAATTCGCAACAGCGCCCCTCCAGATAAGACGAGCTGACGTCGTAGAGCACCAGGGTGCCGTCACCCAGGTGTTTCTTGGCCAGGCTCTTCTCGATGCGCTCCTGCTGATCGCCAAGCCAATCCAGCGCCGCATAGATCTCCCGGGTCCCGATCGGCGGCGCATCCTCCCCAGCCAGTCCCAGCACGAGGCCCAGAGAGGAGTTCGCCGTCTCCAGCGACAGAGCGCGCAGGGTCGAAAGCTTGGAGCCCGGCGCGATGACCCGGGCGACGATCATCGCCAGGGCCAGATCCTTGAGCCGGCCCTCACCCGGATCCAGCTTGCCGCCGGCGAGCCGCCGCTCCAGCCCCACGTCCCGCAGCGTCCCCAGAACCGCCGAGACATCGCCGTGCGGCAAGGCGCGCCGGATCTCCAGAGCCTCGCCGGCATCGGCAAAGGCCACGCCGCCTTTCAGAAGCGTGCGCAGCCCCTGCACCACGGGCATCGGCAGCTTGGAGAGATTGGCCAGGGTGCGTTTCTTGACCTTGCCGCCCTCGCGCCAGCTCTCGCGCAGCAAAACGGCCGGCGGCGAAGTGCGATTGGGTACGATCTCGATGAACATAGCGACAGGGAATCAAAGTCGATTCGCAGTGTCAAGAACTAATTACATGGACACAAAAACGTGACCAAAACCGCCTTTCCAGCGTCAAATCAACGCATTACACCAATTTGAAGTGAAAAGTTCGGTCTAGACGCTTCTTGACGATGGCGACGAGGACGTAGACCGAGACGGCGATCCAGATCTGCGTCTTCACCGCGTTTTCCGAGGTGCCGTAGAAACGCTTGATGCGAAGATGCTGCTTGATCCATTTGAAGAAGAGTTCCACCTGCCAGCGGCATTTGTACAGGGCACAGATGGTGGCGGCCGGAAGGGCGAAGTTGTTGGTGATGAACACCAGCGTCTTGCCGGTTTCGGGGTCCTTGAAGCGGATGCGGCGCAGATGTCCGGGGTAGTTCCGGCTGGTGGCGTTGCCATCCAGGGAGATGGTCTGGTCGCAAATGATACCGGTGGCGCGATCCGTCGGCGCCGAGTAGACGCGATGAGCATCCATGTTCGACTTGGCACGGGTGACGAAGAAGGCACCGGCTTGGTGCAGGGCATGGAGGCGGGTGAAATCGACGTAGGCGCGATCCATGACGTAGATGGCCCCGGCTTCCGGCATCAGCATGTCGAGGGCATGGACGTCGTGCAGCTTGCCGTCCGAGATGTGGATGAAGCTCGGGATGCTGCCCCGCAGGTCGAGCAGGGTGTGCATCTTCACCGCCGCCTTGGTGGTGCGGAAGTGCGCCCACGGAAAAACCGACAGGCACAGGTCGATGGTCGTCGCATCCAGCGCGTAGACGGTATCGGTGAGGTCCAGGCCAAGGTCTTCGTTCGCATACAGCTTCCGTGCCTGGGCGATCAGCCGTTGGGCCACCTCGGCATAGATGCGCCAGTCGCGCCCTTCGTTGGCATCGGCCAGTGTCGAGCGCCGGACCGGCTGGCGGAAGCCCATGTGATAGAGCTTCGACGCGTGGACCGAGAGGCAGGTCTCGATGTCCCGCAGGCTCTCGCGGTAGGTCAGCTGGGCGAAGGCCATGGCCCGGTATTGCTCGCCGCAGCTGAGCGTTCGCACCCGACGGTCGCCGTCGTAGCGCTCGACAATCCGCGCAAACGTCGACCATGGCAGAAAATCCATGAGTTGGGCGAACAGGGTCTTGCCGGCGTTCATGGGCACCTCCGCGGAAAATCTCCGCAAAGTGCTCCAGCAAATTCAAATCGACACCACCCATTTTCGCTCCAGACCCCGCAGAAATCCTGGCTTTCAGAGCCAGCGCCGTTCAGTTAACCGGACAGCAGTGATTTAATGGAATGAAATCATGTGCGACCTTGCGGACGTGGAAGTTACGGAAAGGATGATCAAGGAGGGTCTGGGCGAACTTTGCGAGGCTGGCTCGCCGCGCGCGGACGGCGCTCAATGCGTAGTCGCGATTTATCGGGCGATGTTTCGGGTATCTCCGCAAGCGATCGCGAAATTTCAAGCATTTGATTTGCAGAAGTCTCGATTTCCTCGCTAATCTTGTCAGCTTGATTAATGCGAAGAATTTCATGACTCGCTGCATGAGGATCTTTGGTGGGAACTTTACCGCGAAACCTTATACCAAACATTTTTTGATCATCACGGCGGAACCATACGTAATGAACGATACGGTTTCTACGGTCTTTCAATTTTGTTATTTGTTTGCGAATGTCATCTAATTCTTGTAGCTGTTGCTCAGATAAAATGGACGGGTCATATCTATAACGGTGAATATCAGTTAGGCTCTTGAGGGCTACAAGCCTATTATTTATACTCAGATCGTTTGTGAGGGCCATGCCTGGAAAATCAGGCGCAAAAGCGAGTCGGACAAGAATGCGTTCGAGGGCATACTCCAGCAATGACCAATGAAGTGCTACCCGTCCAATCGCTTCGCATTGGTCCTTGGTAAGTCGACTGTTTGGATCGTAAAATGGCTTTGCCATGACGAAACCTCATGAGAAAAAAGCCGAAGACGGTGAGCGGACATCCGAGGAAGCCGAGTTGATCATGAACGCGGCCCTTACGCGAGCGCTCAATATGCCGCCGAAGCCGCACCAAAGCAAAGAGGCCAAAACGGCCAAACACCCCTCTGGGCCGATCGGACAGACGAAACCTGCCCGCCCCCACTCAGGAAACCCTAAGTAGCGCTCCCCGCACGTAGAAGACTAAAAACGCGATGAAGATCAGGGCGCCGACAGCAATCGAGGCGTTGCTGAAAGTTTGTCTGCGCTTTTGGAAAAATCGCCAAGGCAGGATCACCAAAGCCGGCCCTATCACAATGGGCAGCGCACCGCCGGCGATACCGCTCAGCGCCACGACATCAATCGGAAAGCCATAGAGCACGAATTGCACGTAACACAGAACAGCAACAGATATCAAAAACATAGCCGAAATTGCCATCCACTCTGAAATAACCCCATATTTTTCTTCAATAGTCATGGATATTTAGAATGTCACTCAATGTTTTGAATCTCGTCAAAGGCCGAGGAATATGAGGAAATTCACATGCGCGCAATAAATGTTCACCTAATTTGCGAGCTTGATCGCGTGATAGTGCCAATTGAACAGCGCCAACAAATTCAACCTGTCCTTCATTCGGAACTAAATAATCTAGACGAAGTAAAATCTTTGCGTCAGAAATGGTAGCCGTTTGATGTCCGTCATACATATATATATAACGACATTATCGCTCTTATCCTTTTCCCATTCGAATTTGCTCATTTTTTTCCTTCAGGATTTTAAGTTTTTTATCTTTCAAGCAACCGTTTCAAACCCTCGTCAAAAGGCACGGCGCGGCTCTTAAATCCTCGCTTCTTCGGCCTCACCAGTCCGCCGATACGTGAGGCGCTTCCCCTCGATGCCTCTCAGGGCTTTGGTGGCGCGTTCCTCGTCGCTGACGCCAAGGGCCATGCGCTTGTTGTAACGGAAGTCGAACTCACCGAGATAGCGCTTCAGGTGGAATTGCGAGACGTGGTGATAGACGCCCGTGATCCCGCGTTTAAGGATGCTGAAATAGTTCTCAGCGGTGTTCGTGTGCCAGAAGCCGCCGCGGACATATTCCTCGATCGAGTGGTTAACCGTGCCGTGTCCTGCGAACTCTTTGCCGACCGCGATATAGGCTCCTGCTTCGTCGGTCATCAGGTACGATTTGCGGTCAACGTGCGTGACCAGGACATCGCGTAGCGTCTTGCCGCTCACATCGGGAACATGATGCGAGGAAACACGCCCGTCCCTCTCCACGAGTGCAAATGCGGCTTCTTTCTTCGGAACCTTGTTCTTCCGATTGCGAGCTTTGCCGCCAATGTAGGTTTCGTCGGCTTCGATCACCTTGTTCTGGCCTCCAAGCGGATCGGGAGCGCTGGCCGGTGGGCGCATGGCTTCACGGATGCGATGGGCCATGAACCAAGCGGACTTGTACGTGATCCCGAGCATTCGGTGTAGCTGGTGGGCGCTGATGCCCTTCTTGCTCGCCGCCATCAAGTAGAACGCGCTCATCCACTTGTGAAGCGGTATGTGGGAGCGCTCGAACAGCGTTCCGACCGTGACGGAAAACTTCTTCTTGCACGTACGGCAGAAGCAAAGCCCCGGTTGATGCGACTTTCCTTTCAGCCGGGTTATCCCCTGACGCTCGCCACAATGCGGGCAGAAAGGACCATTGGGCCAGCGAATCGCCTCAAGGTGCGCGCGGGCTCGTTCCTCGTTGTGAAAGATCGGATTAGAAAGGAGTATCGACATGGCTTTTTGGCCTTTTAAGCGTAAAAAAACCTTGGTGGAATTGTTGGAAGAGGCATGGCCTACCTCTCGGAAAAGACCTCAACCACCCGCTCCCAAATTCGCTCCACTTCCTTCTGCGCCTCAACCGATAGCCCTCAATTCTGAGCTTCGAGTTGCAGGTTGCGAGCATGATGGGTCGCAAAAAAGCGCTCGTTACCGAGATTTTGTTGCCGAACCCATCAAGTCGACATCTCAACAATAAAGAATTCGAGGGCTGCGAGCCGTGAGGCCAGCATACGTTCATCTGATTGGTTCATTCCTCTTTCCTCCCTGCCCAAACCTTATGACCTTATGAAAATTCTTTCAAGTATATAATTGCGGGATAACATGCTTCGTCAACGACCCCCTTGATCTTGAATTCCTCATACGCCTTTCCCGGCCACCATCCGTTTTCGCAGGAAGCCCCGGAATCTCGGCCGTGGCAAAAGAACAGATGAGCTTCAGAAAGATCGACATTTGGGTCAGGATCGTGTCGCTGCCTTGTCAGAGTACTCTCAACCGTAGCTACTGTTCCGAAGGCGACCGAAGAACCACAGTTACCTTGGTCCTTCACTGAAGTTACGTAATTCTTTCCGTCCACGTTGCTAAGGTCATGGGCCGCTGGTGCCCCGACAGCCGCGATGGCCTTTTCATGAATGGAAACCTCCGCCATAAGAGCGCGACTTTCGATTTCCTCCAGCGAAGGGTCATCTGGCGCAGGAATAGCTCCTAAGTAATCCCGCTGTTGCTCTGGCATTAGACTAGAAAGTCCCGTGTCTCCCGCCTGCCATTGGGTTCCGCCCGAACTCAGGTACGATTGGATTTGATCCAACGAAATACTTTTGTTCGCCATGGCTCTCCACTTTCGCACGATAGGCGCCGACGCAAGATGCGATGCGCATAGCGCGGATCACGCTTAAGCGGATTGGCCAAGACGCTCCTCACTCGCGAAAATATTGTACCACCGCCCAGCGAATTCGTCGCAGAGGAATGGCAGCTTCGGGTCAGGAGTGACGGTCGGAGCAACGACGAGTGATGGTCTGCACCCGAGGGACGAGCCGACTAATCTAATGGATAGCCGACGATCGGCCTTCAAGTTTGGCACTCCTAGGATGGCGGCCCTGTCTGGCGATGGTTCACGATGCCGGTCTGCAGCCACAACCGGATACACCCGCTTCCTGCATGCTGGGCCGAGATCCGATCTGACCGGAATTTCAAGCCCTAGCCGTACACGCCCTTGACTGAACCAATGCAAACACCGAATCGCTTCTGAGACGCGCTACTTTTCGCATCGATCCTCGGGTTTTTTGACTTGCGCAATACGCCTGATCAGCCGCCTTCGACTTGGCGCACATAATCGTCGCTGTCGAACCATCCGAGCGACGCCTTCACCTTGAGGTCATCGCCGAGCTCCCACTCTTCCCATCCCTGCACCTTCAGCGGATTTCCGGTCTCGGCATCATGGCCAGTGAATGTCCAGACATAGACGGCGGTGGGTTCCCGCGCAACGGATAGCATCGCAAGTCAGCGAAAAGTCTGCCACGTCGGCGAAAAACCCGGCTGCCATTTTCCTGACACCAGCGCGACCCTTCCAAGGTTCGCCGCGGTTGATGATAATCTGGCTGTCTTCAGCGTAAAATGATGCAGTCGCTTCGGCGGATTTGGAATTCCAGGCAGCGGTATGTTCGTTGGCCATTTTCGCGACCGACTTCACATCAATCGGCATTGAATTGCCTCCCGAGTTTCCTCTTCGTGCGGCGCATCTCCAGAACTGTTCGGTGCGGCACCGTAATCGTCCGCGTGACATCCAGGGTAGCGTACACTGACCGGCTTGGTGCATCGACCTATGCGACATTCGTCCCGACCGAGGCCGCGTTGGGCAGCGTTCGGCTACGGCTATGATCGGTCAATCGCGCCCCGTTCTTCGGCTTCCGGTTCAGCCTGTTCGACGACCTTCAGAGCCACGGTTCGAAACACCGAATGGGGTCAACCCCACCCCTCTACCCACGCCATTGCCATCCACCGGTCTACCCCAGAAAGCAGCCTTCATCGCCATCCGCTGTCCGCGAGACCAAGCCTTGGCGATAACCGGCACGATGCCCGCGTCCTTCGAGGCGGCAGGTTTGTCGATGAGGCCGAGGGCGGGCGCGTCGAACTCGATACGAGCTGACGTGTTCGATGAAGGTTACGGGTCCATCCGCATACACATGCTCGAACTGGCGCTCCACCCAGTGCGAACAGTCGGGGCCAAATGCTTGGTGATTGATACGGCCAGCAGCGTGCTCATGATCTCGGGATGGTCGCGCAGGGCGTCCATCCGCAAGCCATTGAAGATCATCCGGTGCACCTCAAACGCGATATCCAAGGTGCTGTAGAATCCGGCTCGAAGACCTCTTCGGGCGTCGGCTTGGCAGGGTTCGGGAACTTGATGACCGTCACGACGGCACGGGTCGGTCTGTGTTGGACGTAGCAGCAGGGTAGTCGAGAGGTGTGACAAGGACGTTAACTCAGGCGGATTGAAGTCGGGTGAAAGGTCGACTCTGTGATCGCGAACTTCTATGCAGGCTGCCGGTTACGGTAGTAGCCAAACCTTGCCGTGGCAGACCACGATAGTAAAAGTCCCTGGCATAGGCACACCTGGGAGATCATCGAGAAAATGGCCGAGGCGCGAAACGTTGGGAGACTTTCCCGCATGACGCTGTTGCGGATATTGTGCAACCATGTGTGGACGGTTTACGCAAGTGCGCCCGTGGTCGGAACTCGTTGAACTTTACCGGATCACCGAGAGTACACAGGCGCCGAACCTCAAACCCCGCTATAACGTGGCGCCGACGCAGGATGTTCCGATCGTTCGCCGGCCGCGGGACGCAGAAGGCCGGGAACTGGTCATCGTGCGGTGGGGACTCGTGCCGTTTTGGGCGAAAGACGTCAAGATTAGTTATCGGATGATCAACGCCCGAGCGGAGACGGTTCACGAAAAGCCGGCATTCCGCCAAGCCTTTCAAAAGCGGCGCTGCCTGGTCGCAGCCGATGGCTTCTACGAATGGCAGAAAAAGCCCGGCGGAAAGAAACAGCCCTACTTCATCACCGTTGCCGATGACCAGCCGTTCCCCTTCGCCGGACTGTGGGAGGTGTGGAAAAGCCCCGAGGATGAAAGGATCGAGAGCTGCACGATTGTGGTCACCGAGGCCAGCGAGCGCCTTCGATCGATACACGACCGCATGCCAGTTATCTTGGAGCCTGAGAAGTTCGATCCCTGGCTGGACATGTCCCTTTCGGCAAAGGAGGCCCGGGCGCTTCTCAAACCGTACGGCGGCGAGATGACGGTTTACCCTGTCAGCAGCCGCGTCAACAACGTGCGGAACGATGACCCGGGCCTGATCGAGGCCACAGGCGACGCCTGATCTCCTGCCCTCGCCTCCGTTGTTCCTAATCTGTTCCATCGCTATGCTCCCGGCATGTCAGGGCCGATGACGTTGGGGTGGCTGGCCGAGCGGGGGCCTAACGTCTTCGCGTGGTGCCTCTCCTGCCATCATCATGCCGCCGTGAGCACCACTATGCTCACTGAACGCTTGGGGCGGGATTTTGCCGTCCCGAGGATTAGTGAGCGCATGCGGCGTAAGCACTGCGGCGGCACGTCAGTGGAGACGCGCCCCGACTGGCCTAATCCTATGAGGTCGTCAACGGCGCCGCATGGTACGGGGAAGTAAGCGAAAGAACCCGAGGCCGTCGGGTCGAGAGCAGTGGAAACGGCTCTCCGTCAGGGGCGCAGGAGTGTCAAGTCAGGTCAGGCCGACCGGATTGACGAGCAAGTAGCCGATGATCGAGAGCGGCAGCGCGATCAACGCGCCGGTTATCGCGACGCCGGTGTTCATCACCCGCTTAAAGATCTTGTACCGGGCGCCCGCTCCTCCAAACCGACGCTATGGCATTCCGAGGGCTAGCCTGGCATCCTCCGACATTCGGTCGGGCGACCACGGCGGATCCCAAACGAGCCGTACCTCCACTTCGCCGACGCCTGAGACGGCGGCGACCGCGTCCGCGACGGTTTGGGGCATCTGGCCCGCCACGGGACATGCCGGCGCCGTAAGCGTCATTTGTATGGCCAAGGACCCGCTCTCGTTCAGGCTCAGCTTATAGACCAGACCGAGATCGTAAATGTTCACCGGGATTTCCGGATCGTAGACCGTTCGCAGGGCCTCGATCACATCCTCTCGCGAGGCGCGGGGATCTCCCAAACGTAAAGGTGAGCCGGCACACGCGACGACGTCGTCGCTCATTCCGGCCCCCGGTATGAAATCCGAAAACGAAGGTTCGTTTGCAGACATCGTCCTACCCCTTCGCTATTCCGTCGTCGCCCGCCCTTCGCCGGACAGGGCAGACTTCATCGTGTGCCAGGGGAGCGTCGCGCACTTGACACGGACGGGAAACTCGCGCACGCCGGAAAGTACTTGAAGCCGCTCGAGCGCCTCCTCATCCGCGACGTCCGCCAGCGCAGGATCGAAGTCATCACGGGTACAAAGCTCATGAAGTGTTTGGAACAATTGTTCCGCCTCTTCCCGGGTCTTTCCCTTGAGAACCTCGGTCATTAGGGACGCCGATGCCACTGATATGGCGCACCCTTTGCCCTCGAACGAGACATCGGCAATGCGGCCCTCGTCGTCAATGACGAGATCGATACTGAGCATGTCGCCACAGATCGGGTTATCGCCGCGCGCCGAACAGGTTGGCTGGGCTAGCCGTCGAAAGTTGCGGGGATTGCGGCCGTGATCAAGGATCACCTCCTGGTACAGGTCGCGGAGATCTTCCAGCATCAACCAAACAGCTCCCCCACGGTCTCGACTGCCGAGACGAGTGCATCCACCTCTTCGAACGTATTGTACGTGGCGAAGGAGGCTCGAGCGGTCGCGGCGACACCGAAGCGATCCATCACGGGTTGCGCGCAATGGTGACCGGCACGGACGGCGACACCGGTGCGGTCCAATACTGTGCCGATATCGTGAGGGTGCACGCCCTCGATGCCGAACGACAGGATTGCCGACTTGTTCGACGCTGTCCCGAAGATCCGAAGGCCGGGAATGGATCGGAGCCGATTAGTGGCCATATCCAGTAAGGCCGTCTCGTGCCGAAGCACGTTGGCAAGGCCGACCAAGTGAAGGAAATCCACCGCGGCCCCCAAGCCGATCGCCGGAACGATCGCCGGTGTGCCGGCCTCGAAGCGGTGGGGCGGCGCCTTGAAGGCGGATTTCTCGAAAGTCACAGAGGTGATCATCTCGCCACCGCTCTGATAGGGCGGCAGCTCCTCGAGGATTTCGGCCTTTCCGTAAAGGACCCCAACGCCCGTGGGCCCGTACATCTTGTGACCGGAAAACGCGTAAAAATCGGCGTCCAACGCCTGCACGTCCACCTGCAGGTGCGGCACCGCCTGGCATCCGTCCACGAGGACCTTGGCGCCATGTGCGTGAGCGATGCGGATAAGCTCGCAGATCGGCGTAATCGTGCCGAGGGCGTTGGTAACATGGGTTATGGCGACGAGCCGGGTGCGTGGCGTGAAGAGTTTCTCGTAAGCGTCCAACAACAGTTCACCGTTATCGTCGATCGGCGCAACCTTGATCCGGACACCCTTTTCGTCCCGCAGCAGCTGCCAGGGGACGATGTTCGAGTGGTGCTCCATGTGAGAAAGGACGATCTCGTCACCGCTTCTCAGAAATTTTCGACCGAAGCTAGAAGCAACGAGGTTGATCGCCTCGGTGGCGCCTCGGGCAAAGACGATCTCATCGTCGCGCTCCGCGCGGATAAAGCGAGCAATCTTAGTGCGGGCGCCCTCATAGGCTTCCGTCGCCTCCTGGCTCAACTTGTGCACGCCGCGATGGACGTTGGAATAGTGCCGCTCGTAGATGTCCCGCATCGCCTCGATTACCAACTGCGGTTTCTGCGAGCTGGCCGCGTTGTCGAGGTAGACGAGCGGACGATCGTAGACGGTTCGCGACAGGATCGGGAACTGAGAGCCTGAAAATGAATTGGTTTTGTGACGGCGAGCTTGGTGAGGAGACGGCGACGGGGTTTGGGTTGGGCGATTGGCGGTCTGCACTGTGGAGGATTTGGCGGTGACGTGTCGGGGTGCGGCGGTGTCGGCTGAGGGGGATCGATGCCTGGGCCGCGGCCGTCGGAACCGGGTTGGTGCGCCGGCGGGTCAGGTGGGAAGCAGCCGCCAGCCGCAGGCCATGTTGTGGGCGAGCGCGTGCCACAGGGCGACCGCTTTGACCTTATCGAGGCCGCGCACCAGGAAGCGGATGAGGCCGCGGTTGCGGGCCTGGGCGTTGACGCATTCGGCCGTCGCCGCGCGTTCCTTGTAGATGGCCTTGGCCTCGTCGGTGGCCATGCGCTTGCGCCAGGCCGCCACCGCCGGCGGATCGTCCGGGCGCGGCGTGTGGCGGTCGCGGCTGCGGTCGCGGGGCGCCGGCACCGGCACGTAAGTCGTCACCCCGGCCTCGGCCAGGGTCTCGATGTCGTCCAGCTTGGCGAAGCCGCCGTCGGCCAGATGCTCCGCCGGCCGCGTGCCGTAGGCAGCTGCCAGGGCGTCGTTCATCGGCGCCATCTTGCCCATGTCCGAGCCGCTGTTGTCTACCGCCACGCCGGCCACCGCCCCGCTCCGCGTGTCGCCGGCGAACTGGACGTTGTAGGCCGGGCGAAAGCCGCCGTCGGCCATCTTCATCACCCGCGCCTGCGGGTCGGTGGTCGAGGCCCTCGGCTCGGGCGCGGGCGCCGTCCCGCGCGGCCCGTCGCCGTCGGATCCGTCGCCCTTGGCGGCGCGCTTGCGCGCTCGCGCTTCGCCCGCGGCGTGCAGCGACCCGGTGATCGCCAGCGCCTCGGCGACCCGGCGCTCGCGGTCCTCGGCCGCGGCAAGACGCGCCGCCGCCTGGCGCCGGCTGGCCGCCGCGGGGTCGGCGTCGAGCTCGCGGCGCAGCCGCTCGACCTCCTCCTTCGCCCGCCGCCGGCAGTCCTGCAAGGTGGTGTGCCGGCGAAACGACGCGGCGCCGGCCGCGGCGCGCACCCGAACGCCGTCCTGGGCCACCCGCTCCAGGGATGCCACCCCAGCCGTCATCAACGCCGCGAAGCTGTCGACCAGCAGCCGTTCCAGCACCGCGCCGTGCCCGACCCGGAAATCGGACAGCGTCTTGTGGTTCATCCCCACCCCGCCACACAGCCACTGGAACGCAACGTGCTCGCGGCACAGTCGGTCGAGCGCACGGGCGCTGCCGATCCCCTCCACCGTCGCGTACAGCCACAGCGCCACCAAAAGCCGCGGGTCGGCCGGCGGATGACCCGGGTGACCTTCGACCGCCTTGATGCCGGCCAACAGCCGCGACAGATCCAGCCCCTCCACGAACCGCCACACCAAACGCACCCGGTGATCGGCCGCAACCAGATCCTCCAGGCTCACCGCCCGCAACTCCACCTGCCGGCGCTCCGGCCGACGCAGCCGCGGCACGCCGCCGCCCGGGCGCCCCGGCGCAGCCTGTTCGGGCAACCCGTCCAACCATGCTCCGTCCATAGTGACCACCATATCTAAAGGAATACCGCCGTGACACTACCACATCTTGTCACACCCCACCGCCATCTTCCAGCTCCACCCTCGGCGTGCCAAAAGATTCACAGCCTCTGACGATACCGGCACCGGCAGGACCGTGGGTATCAGTGGGTCCGTCCCAACATCAGCAGGAACGCGGCGATCAGGCCGGCGACCGCGCCGGCGGCGGCGAGGTCGGGGCTACCTCCCGGCATCGCGCCGCCGACGAAGGAGCCGCCCACAACCAGGGCACAGGCAAGAAAGGATTTTCCAAAATCCATGAAGTTCGCCTTCTCTCGACCATCCGGCGATCTCGCATGCCGCCAATCGCGACATCTCCGCCGGACCGAAGGACAGGGTAGGGGGGCAACGGCAAATTATCTGTGAACTGGATCACACTTTTCCGGCTTTTTTGGGCGGCGGCGGAAACGCGCTAACAGCAACCATCGGGCATCGCGCCCGCTCCGCCCTGCCGTGCCGCCTGGATCGGCGGGCAGGGGACGTCGCCGTAGGAGCAGAAGACGCAGCAGTCGCCCGAACGCGGCCGAAGCACCGCGCCGCAGCCCTTGCAGTCGTAGAAGAACTGGCAGGCGTCGGTCGGCATCGTCTCGGTTTCCCGGTGGCCGCACTCCGGGCAGGTGAGGGTCGAGGCGGGCGTGATCATGTCTTCAACCTTCGTACTATCTGTCGGGTTCAGCGGGCGCCGGTTCGCCTGTAGAGCAGGATACGGTCGTTGTAGGTGTCGGAGATCCAGATCAGGCCGTCGCGGGTCTCGACCCCTTCCGGCCTGTTGAGCTGACCGGGCCCCCGGCCGCGTTCGCCGCTGCCGATCACCTCGATGATCCGGTAGTCGGGGTCGAGGATCTTGATCTGGTTGTTGTATTCGTCGGCAACGTAGAGGTTGTCCTGCTCGTCGACCGCCAGGTATTTGGGCTCGTTGAAATCGTAGGGGCTTCCGGCGAGCGAGCGGAGCAGCGTCAGCTCCTGGTCGAGAATCTGGATACGGGCATTGCCGGAATTGACCACCAGCACCCGGCCCTGGCGGTCGACGAGGACGTCGTGGGGGCGGTTGTAGTCGGAGTCGCCGGCGCCGCCGTTCTCCTTGCGCAGGGCGGCGCGGCCGTCTTCGAACCGTAACACGCCGCCGCCGCCGGTATCGGTGACAAACACGCGGCCGCCGCCGGCGGGGGCGACGCCCTCGGGGCTGAACATCTCGCCGTTCCAGATTGCCAGGCGTTGGCTCTCGACGCCGTTCACCTCGTAGACGACGACCGCGTCGTTGCCGCTATCGGCGACGAGCAGCCGGCCGGCCTCGTCGAAATCGACGTCGTGGGGCGAATCCAGATCTCCCTCGCCGATGATGCCCAGCGTCTTCAGGGTCGCCGGATCGAGCACCTTGACCACGTCGTTGCCGAGATCGGCGACGTAGAGAAACCGGCCGTCGGGCGATAGCACCAGGTCGTGGGGATGGTCGAAGCTCATGTCCGAGACCGCTATCCGGGTCGGCTCGGCGGCGGCGATCGTCGTCGTGAAGCCGATCGCGACGAAGGTTGAAGATAGGCACATGGGCTTGAGGATCATCGTCTTGTTCTCCGTCCGATGAAGCCCCCCGGCGTCCCCTGTTAACGAAGTCTTAACCTTTCGAGTCCGCACCCCCGGCGACGAACGCCTCGATGTTGTCGATCATCTGGTTGGCGAGGGCCTGCATCGCCTCAAGGCTGGCCCAGGCGATGTGCGGGGTGAGGATGAAGTTGGGCAGATCGAGCAGTTGCAGGAGTGGGCTGTCGTCGGCGGGCGGCTCATTGGCGAGGACGTCGAAGCCGGCGCCGGCGATCAGCCCCTCGCGGAGCGCAGTGACCAGGTCTGTCTCGTTCACCAGACCGCCGCGGGCGGTGTTGATCAGCAGCGGCCTTCGCGTCATCGCCCGGAACTCAGCCATCGCGATCATCTCCCGGGTGTTTGGCGTCAGCGGCGAATGCAGGGTGATCACGTCCGAGGTCTCCAGCACTTCGTCCCACGGCGTATACAGCGGGCCGAGCCCGGTCCTGCCCTTGTGGGCGGCGAACATCACCGTCATCCCGAATGCCCTGCCGATGGTGGCGACGCCCTGGCCGATCGAGCCCTCGCCGACGATGCCGAGGCGGCTGCCGCGCAACTCGTTGATCGGATGACCGAAGAAGCAGAACTGCCTCGCCTGTTGCCACCGTCCCCGCCGTACGTCCTCGGTGTAGGCGATCAGGCTGCGGCGCAGCGCCAGGATCAAGGAGAAGGTGTGCTCCGGCACCGTGCTAACCGCATAGCCGACGATGTTGGCGACGGGAATGCCGCGCTCCAGGCAGAACGCCAGGTCGATGTTGTCGGTGCCGGTGGCGGCGACGGCGATCATCTTGAGGCGCGGCAATTGCTCGATCGCCTCGCGGCGGACCGGCACCTTGTTGACGACGAGGATATCGGCGCCGCGCGCCCGCTCGACGACCTCGCCGGCGGTGGTGCGGCCGTAGTCGGTCCATCGGTGGCCGAACGCCGGCGGCCGTATGACGATCTCCGGAGGCAGGGTCTCGCGTTCCAGAAAGACGATGTCAAGCGTCATGGTTCCCTCCCGAGGCCTGTGACCGCAGCCTTGAGGGCACCCTAACCGACGGAGCAAGAACCGCAAAATCCGAATCCTGCGAGTTGGACCTTCAAGCGAGTTATACAACTAAAAAGTGTTTTTTCTCACGAAATGCTTCAGACATAGGTTGCGTTAAGGTGCAGTTCGACCGTGACGGCCGGGGGACAGATCGAGTAGCCGACGCAGTTCGACACGGATCATCCAGGGATATCGGATCGCCTTTGGGCCGGCGTTCGAGGCGGCTCCGAAGGGGGCGCGGTTGGTGACCGCTCTCAGCATGATCGCACGCAACCTCGCCGTGACAGTGTTCGCCCGTTCGCGGGTCGGCGCCCTCACCCTGTCCAGTCGCCGCCCGTGAAATCCACAGCCTGCTCCGGGATCGGCGTCGACGAGGCACTGACGCGTCGGTCGAAGACTGACAGGGGAATTCGAGAACGACAGCCGATCCGTCCCGATGGCGGCCGACAGCGACGCCACGGCGCCGCGCAAAAGGAAATGGCGGCCCGCGAGAGCCACCATTCGAAAAAGATCAAATGGTAGTATTAGGCTGCGATCGCCTTCCGCGCGAAAAGGCCGAGGCTGGCGAGTGCACCGCCGACACTACTCACCAACGCCCAACCGCGCCCGGAACTCGGATGAATTCGGAAAAGCCGCCCCACGGGGCGGCTGACGATTTAATTTGACTGGCGTCCCCTAGGGGATTCGAACCCCTGTTGCCGCC
>CAVYYK010000003.1:0-72899 GCA_963772635.1 uncultured Alphaproteobacteria bacterium | reverse complement strand
TCTCCGATCCCGGGCCGCGCCATGGCCCCCCAGATGGCGCGGCCCGGGGGTTCCTTCCGACATCGCCGGCCACAGGATCCTCAAGCGTCCGACGATGCTTCAACCGTTCGGAAAGGAACTGGCACCGACCTAATTATCCCTCGGACGGAAACGGATCTCTACTCGAAGAACGCAATTCCGGTTTTTTGCGTTTACTGGACACTGGTTCCCAGAGTCGGACTCTCAGGCGTTGCGATCCGCGGCTCGCGCCAAGGTTTGCGAGGGAGCCTCCCCGAACATGTCGCGGTATCTGCATTAAAAACGGCCGAAGTTGAAAAAGCCGCACTCTGTCGCGACGTGGGTTACCGTGGTCTGTGGCGTCGCGCGGCGCAGCATCTCGCGCGCGGCTTCGAGCCGCCGACGCAGAACCATCTGCATCGGCGTGCACCCGCGCAGACGGCGGAAGGCCGTCTGAACCGACCGGATGCCGACCCCCGCCCGGCGAGCGAGATCCTCGATGCCGATGGGTTCGTCGAAATGGGCGTCGATCCATTCCTCGATTTTCCGGACACGCGCGGCATCGAGGTCCGTCGGCTTTTCGAGGCTCGACCGGAAGGCGTTCATCCATGCAGTCGAGAAACAGCGAGAGCAGGGTCCGTTCCAGGCTCATCGCGGCGCGATCGGAGTTGAGGATCTCCGCCCCCGGGCGATCGAGCTCATGCGCCATCCAGCGGCAAAGCGCCCGCAGCGCCGCTCCCGCGGGCCCCGTCAGCGGAAACTCGCGCGGCCAGGCGTCGATGGACGGCGTCCGCCCGAACCGGTGATCGAGGCAATTCCTGACGAAGGCACCGTTGAACGTCAGCAGCAGCAGCGCGAACGGTTCGGTCTCCATCTTCAGTTCCTGACCCGGCGCGTGCACCACCGCGCGGGTCGGTGACGAGACCGCGTCGTGGCCGTCGATGCGATGATGGAGACGCCCCGACTTGTGGAGCGTGATCCGGAACGAGTTGCTTACCGGTCCGCACTCGATGTGAATGGAACTCGGCGTGCACCCGTAGCTGAGGCTGGTATCGATCAATTCGGCCTGATGCCACCGCAAGCCGTAGCGGCGGCCCCGTCTCATCTCCGATCGATGCCGTTCCCACATCCGGCCGACGCTCTCGCGGGCTTCGTCCAGGTCCGTGGTCACCAACCGGCAGTGATCGACAAGACAATGCTCTCTTTGGAACGGTTTTTTCGCGCCCACGGACTTGCTCCCCACGGTCCGTTGTTCGAAAGGGAGCGTCCGTCGCGGAGATCCACCGGCGATACCCCCAAACAGACGAGGAGTATACCCCATTCGAGCCGCCGCGGCCATGCCGCAATGCCGGTTCGGTGTTCGGGGACGGTCGTCGGACCGTCCCCGAGACGACCGCGTCTGCGATCAGTTGGCCCGCGTCTTCGGGCCGGCGAAGGGCGCTGCGACCTGGAAACCGATTTCGGTCCACAGGCGGAACAGCTTGGCGGAGTCCTCGATTGCCATCCGGATCGAATCCCGCGAAGCGTCGACGGCTTCGCGCGGCAACTGGGAGCAGCCCTTCATCCACACGGCGCCGCAATCGATCCAGTCCTGGGTACGATCGACGGCGTATCGTAGCGCCTGTTCCTGGCACTCGAGCAGGGCCATGGACTGATGGTGGACGATGCCGAAAAAGTCGGTGTCGTCCGGAGCGGGAGCGTTCGGCGCCGACGGCGCGGTCCGGGCCACGGTTGTGGCGGCCTCGGAACGTCCGGCGATCGGCGGGTGTTCGGTTGTATCGGGCATGGTGCGTACCTTTCCTGAATACCATGATCGAGAAGATACGGACCGCTTCCTCCTGGAGGGTGTTGATTTTTGCCGGCGTAGTACAGGATGGACTGCCAAGGCGCAAGTTACTTTTTTTTAACTAAGCAAGGGGCGAGCGGAGGCCGCATATTTGGCTGGATTTGGTGGTTAGTGGTATTCTGTCAAATAAGGTTCACAAAATCGGGGATTGAATTCGCCTTTTTTAAGACCAAATTCACGTCTATGCCGATAAATTGCGGTTGAGTTTATCCGCATTGACACACGTCAATTACAACAACAAAAGCAGGGACATGAGATGATCAGCAAGGTCGATCTCCACGATTTTTGGGAAATCACCAGAGCGCTCTACGGCAACGGCCGCACGTCCGACGCCGAGATGGCCGTCGTCCGGCAGTTGCTCGATGCCATGTTTACCCCCGCCGTTACCGCTCCCGGACCGCCAGCCCCGAGCACCCGCCGCTAACGCCCTCCTGGGTCGCGCTGGACGAAGACGCTGGTCAGCGCCAGCCCCCCGGAGACCACCATCAACAGTAGCGAGACGGCGTTGAGCACCGGCGTCGAGCCCTCGCGCAACCGGTCGTACATGGTGATCGTCAGCGGCGCGTCCGAGCCGACCAGCATCAGGGTGGTGTTGAAGTTCTCGAACGACATCAGGAAGGCGACGATGCCGGCGCCGATCAGCGCCGGCTTGAGGTAGGGAATGGTCACCGTCCACACCGCGACCATCCGGGTGGCGCCGAGGTTGAGCGCCGCCTCCTCCAGCGACAGGTCGAATTTTCGGAGCCGCGCCGAGATCACCAGGGTGGTGATGGTGGTGATGAAGGCGAACTGGCCGAGGACCACCAGCACCAGGCCGGGACGCAGCGCGTCGAACTCGATCCCGAAAGCGCCGTCGACGGCGTTGATGATCGAGTTGGAGAACACCAGGATCGAGATGCCGAGGATCACCCCCGGGATCACCAGCGGCGCCAGCATCAGCATGTAGAGCAGGTCGCGGAACGGGAACGTCCGGCGCTCGAACAGGAAGGCGTTGCAGAGGCCGACGCCGACGGCGAGGAGGGTGACCCAGAACGCGACGAAGGCGGAGATGCCGATGCTGTCGGTCAGCGCGCCGTCGTGGAACACGCCGAGCCGGGGTTCGCTATCGCCGAAGAACCAGTCGAGGGTGAAGCCGTTCCACGGCAGCGACGGAAACAGCGAATTGTTGAAGGCGAAGGCGGCGGCCACCAACAACGGCGCCATCAGGTAGACGAAGAACACCGCCACGTAGACGGCGTAGGTGACGCGGAACGCCCTCGGCTGGGGGATCGACGGAATCACCGCACGCTCGCCGAAGGGTCTGGCCGGTCAGCCGCAGCCCGATCCAGACGATGATCGACGACAACAACAAGAGCAGGAAGCCGAACGCCGAGCCCAGCTCCCAATTGAAGCGGGTGATGAACTGGGTATAGATCTGGTCGGTGAACCACAGGCTGTCCTTGCCGCCGAGCAGCTTCGGCGTCAGGTAGTTGCCCAGCGTCAGCATGAACACGACGATGCTGCCCGACGCGATCCCCGGCATCGCGTGGGGGATGACGATGGCGCGCATCACCGCGAAGCCGTTGCCGCCGAGGTCGTAGCCGGCCTCGATCAGGCTGTCGTCGAGGCTGTCCAGCGTCGTCACCAGCGGCACCACCATGAACAGCAACGAAGAGTAGACGAGGCCGATCATGATCGCCGCATCATTGTACAGGAATTCGACCGGACCGGCGATCAGCCCGGCCCACTGCAACAGGCTGCTGACGATGCCGGTCTCGCGCAACAGGATCATCCAGCCGAAGGTGCGCACCAGCTCGCTGACCCAGAACGGGATCAGGCAGAGCAGGAACAACAGGTTCTTGGTCCGCCCGCGCAGCATCTTGGCGATGTAGTACGAGACCGGGAAGGCAATCAGCAGCGTCATCGCGGTCGCGGTCACCGACATGATCGCGGTGCGGGCGAAGGTGTTCCAGTACAACGGCTCGGTGAAGAACTCGACGTAGTTGGCGACACTGGTTTCGTAGACGCGCGGCGCCACCCGCACCCGAAGCGAGATCAACAGCATGTCGATGTGCGGCAAAATCACCAGCAGCGACAGCCACAGCACGATCGGCGCCAGCAGCAGGATCAGACCGAGCCGGAACGGAGGACCGGATTTCATACTGTTGGTGTCTCCGCCGCGTCGTTACCGGCCGGGAAGCACTTGGCCTGGGCGAGAGTCCAGCCGACGTGGACGTCCTGGCCCCGGGAAAGCTCGGCGAACGCGCCGGTCTGCGGCAGGGTGGCGACGATCTCGTGGCCGCTCGCCGCATGGCGGACCAGGACCCGGCTGTTGGCGCCGTCGAACAGGACGCTATCCACCCGGCCGCGGATGCGGTTGTCGACGGCGCCGAGGCGTTCCGGGGTATGGCCGAGGAGGATCGATTTCGGCCGAACGAAGATCTCGACCCGGTCGCCGCGGGCGAGGCTGCCGCCGCCGGCCGGCACGCCGATCAGCGGCAAGTCGTCGTCGGTGACGACCTTGACCGACGTGGCGTCGGCGTCCTCGACCCGGCCGCGCCAGCGGTTGCTGTCGCCGACGAACCCGGCGACGAAGGCGGTCGCCGGGTTGAAATAGAGCTCCTGGGGGGTGCCGACCTGGACGAACCGGCCCTCGTTCATCACCGCCACGTGGTCGGACATCACCAGCGCCTCCGACTGGTCGTGGGTGATGTAGGCGAAGGTGGTGCCGACCTCGCTCTGCAGCTCCTTGAGCTCGACCTTCAGCCGCTCGCGCAGCTTGAGGTCGAGGGCGCCCAGCGGCTCGTCGAGCAGCAGCAACGCCGGGTCGAGCACCAGGCAGCGGGCGATGGCGATGCGTTGCTTCTGGCCGCCGGACAGCTGGTCGACGCGCATCGGGCCGGCGTCGGGCAGGCCGACCCGTTCGAGCACCGCCTGCACCTTGGGCGCGATCTCGCTCCTCGGCGTGCCCCGGCGCTTCAGCCCGTAGGCGATGTTGTCGGCGACGTTCATCATCGGGAACAGCGCCAGGTGCTGGAACACCATGTTGACCGGGCGCCGGTTGGGCGGCGTCGCGACGATCGATCGGCCCTTGATCAGGATGTCGCCCTCGTCGGGATGCTGGAACCCGGCGATCATCCGGAGCAGGGTCGTCTTGCCGCACCCCGACGGCCCGAGGATCGAGAAGAACGAGCCCTCGGCGATGGTGAACGAGACGTCGTCGACGGCGGCGAAGTCGCCGAACCGCTTGACCAGACGCCGACATTCGAGGTCGACGTCGCCGCCGCGCGTTCCCGAAACCATTCAGGTCAGGCTCTCAGATCACTCGTGTTTCCCCGGCGGACCGGCGGCCGCGGTCGGGCGGCCGCCGCGCGCCTGCCGTCAGCCGCTCTTCGCCGCCTTGATCCGGTCGAGGGTCTTGCCCTCCATCACCTCCAGACCGGCCGGCACCGGCGGGTACCATTTGATGTTGTCGATGTCCGCCGGCGAGAAGCTGGCGTTGAACTGCTCGCGCAGGGTTTCATCGACGTGGGCGGCGCTGTCCTTGGACGCGGTGAAGTTGCCGGCGTCGGCGGTGATCATCGCCGCGATCTCGGGGCGCATGACGAAGTTGATCCACTTGTAGGCGGCTTCCTCGTTCTCGGTCTTGCGCGGCAGCGCAAAGGTGTCGATCCAGCCGAGGGCGCCGGACTTGGGCGCGACGAAGACGATGTCCGGGTTCTCGGTGTTGAGCTTCCAGCCGCCGGCGTCCCACGCCATCGCCGCCACCGCCTCGCCCGAGCGCATCAGGGCGATCATTTCGTCGCCGCCGGACCAGTAGGCCTTGACGTTCTTCTTGCAGGCGATCAGCGCCGCCTCGACCTTGTCGAGAATGGCCTGGTATTTCGCCGCGTCGTCGTAGGCGGCGAACGGGTCCATGCCCATGGCGAAGGCGAAGCCGATCAGCGTCGGTCGTTTGAGCCGGTAGGTGACCTTGCCCTCGAGGCCGGGCTTGCACAGGTCGGTGTAGTCGGCGACGCCTTCGGCCTTCTTGGTGTTGACGATCAGACCGCTGGTCCCCCAAACGTGGGGCACGCCGTAGACCTTGCCGTCGAGCGTGGTGCTGGTCTTGGTCGCCTGCAGCATCGACGGGATGATCTGGCTTCCGTCGATTTTGGAGAGGTCGATCGGCTTGTAGATGTCGAAGTCGGCCTGGGCGCTGGCGACCCGGTCCTGGCTCGGCTGGGCGAGGTCGAAGCCAGAGCCGCCGGTGGCCCGGAGCTTGGAGATCATGTCCTCGTTGTTGGACTTGGTGACCTCGACGTCGATGCCGGTCTCGGCCTTGAACATCTCGATCACCTTCTCCGGCGCGTAACCGCCCCAGGTCAGCAGCCGCAGGGTCTCCGCCCGCGCGCCGCCGGCGCCGATCACCAACGCCGCCGCCGCGAGCAGACCGATCCAGGTCGTTTTGCTTCTCTCCCGCACTTTAACCTCCTTCGCGCCTTCGCTCGGCGCAGATCTGAATTGACTCCCCACCAACCGGCGCAAACGACGCCCGGCAACTGGTTCGCCCTCCCGCCGCAGCCGGAAGGCCGGTCATTCTGACACGGCCGGACGCGGGGCGCGAGGGGTGATCGCGGTTTCACGTCACCCGGATGTGGAGTAGACTATCGGGTACGGGAGTATGCGACCGCGGCGGGGGAGGTTGGCGTGACGCGGGTACGACGGTGGCTGTGGGTTGTGGTCCTTCTGGCGGTGCCGGGGGTGATCCAGGCGGAAACCGCGAAATCCATCGGCTGGCAGGAGGCGGTGGCGCGGCTGGCGGCCGAGCGCACCCGCGCCGAGACCTGCGCATCCCTGCTCAAGCGGCACGGCGACGAGGCGGCGATCAGCCGCGGCGAGTTGGCCTACGGCGAGGCCAAGGCCGAGGTCGACGCGGTGATCGCCGGGCTGGTGGTGGCGCTCGCCGAGGACGAGGCGCCGGCGAGCCTGCCCGACCTGGAAGCCCGGCTGCGCCGCGGCGTGACCGCCCGCGAGGCTTTCTGCAATGAGGTGATGCCGCTGGTGCCCGACACCACCGGCGAGAAGGGCGGGATCGTCGACGTGCTCGGCGCGGTGCTGGCGCCGCTGATCGACGCCGTCAAGGCGATCTGTCTGGACTACCGCGAGGAGGACCGCCTGACCCGCAAGACCATCCAGACCCAGTTGGAGGCCACGAAATGGCCCGCCTTCGCCTCTATCCCGCGCTGATCTTGCTTGCCGCCCTGGCGCTGGGCCGGGCCGCGCCGGCGGCCGCGACCGAGCCGCCCAAGGCGCCGACGGGCCTCTACGACCGCCCGGTGCTGGTCTTCGACCCGGGCATGCACACGGCGCCGATTAAGCGTGCCGACGTCGACGCCGACGGCCGTTTCGCCGTCACCGGATCCGACGACCGGACGGTGCGGATCTGGTCGGTCGCCGACGGCCGATTGCTGCGGACCATCCGCCTGCCGGTGGGACCGGGGAATGTCGGCAAGGTCTACGCGGTGGCGATCAGCCCGGACGGCGCCCTCGTCGCCGCCGGCGGGTGGACCGGGCCGACCGAAGCGGTCAACAGGAGCAACATCTACCTGTTCGACCGCGAAACCGGTGCGCTGGTCAAGCGCATCGACGGCCTGCCCGACGTCGTCTATGCACCTCGTCTTTTCGCCGGACGGGCGCCATCTTGCGGCGACTCTGGGTCGGAGGACGTGGTCTCCGCGTCTACGACCGCGACGCGGACTGGGCCGAGATCGCCCGCGACACCGACTACGGCGACGCCAGCTACGGCGCCGCCTTCGCCCGCGATGGCCGGCTGGCGACGACGAGCATCGATGGTCATGTCCGGCTCTACGATCGCGCGTTCCGGCGGATCGCCAAGCGAGAGACGACCGGCGGGCGCCGGCCGTTCGGCATCGCCTTCAGTCCCGACGGGAAGACGCTTGCGGTCGGCTACGCACGACACCACCGCTGTGGACCTCTTCGACGGCCAAACCCTTGATCCCCTGCCAGGTCCGGATACCGACGGCATCGCCATCGGTAATCTCATGATTGTGGAATGGTCGACGGACGGCGAGACCCTGTTCGCGGGGGGAATGTACCGATCGTGGGGACGGTGTCAACCCCGTGGTCGCATGGACAATGCCGGCCTAGGCGCCCGCCGCGAATTGCCCGCCGGCGACAATACGATCATGACCCTGAGGGCGCTGGCGGACGGGGGCGTGCTTGTCGCCGCCGGGGACCCCTATCTCGCCGTGCTCGATCCGGAGGGCGGCGAACGCTGGGCGCATCGGTCGCCCCTGGCCGATTTCCGTAATCAGGATAAATCCCTGGCGGTTTCGGCGGACGGGACGGTGGTCGATTTCGGCTACGAAGGATGGGGCAAGGCGCCGGCCCGGTTCGACCTGCGGTCTCTCGGTCTCACCCGGGAGCCACCACATGACGGGCGCACCGCGCCCCCCGACCACGGCGGGATCCCGGAGGGGATTGGAAGAACACCACCCGTCCCATGCTGAACGGCAAGCCGCTGCGGCTCAAACCCTACGAGCCCTCGCGCAGCCTGGCGGTCCACCCGGAGGGCGAACGCACTGTCCTCGGCGCCGAGTGGTACCTCCGCGCTTACGACGCCGACGGCGAGCCTCTTTGGCGCCGCGCCGTGCCCGGCGTCGTCTGGGCGGTCAACATCACCGGCGACGGTCGGCTGGTGGTCGCCGCCCATGGCGACGGCACCATCCGCTGGCACCGGATGGACGACGGCCGCGAGCTGCTTGCTTTTCTGCCGCTGGCCGACCGCAAGAACTGGGTGGCGTGGACGCCGGAGGGCTTTTACGGGGCGACGCCGGGGGCCCACGGGGTGTTGCGCTGGCACGTCAACCGCGGCTGGGACGCGCCGGGCGAAACGGTCCCGGTTTCCGACATCCAGGAGCTCCGCCGTCCCGGCATTCTGCCGCTGGTGCTGCAGGAGATGGAGACGGCGCGGGCCATCGGCGTCTACGAAATCGCCAAGGCGAGGGAGGCGGTGCAACGGCAAACCGGGTCGTCGGTGGCGCCCGGCGCCCGGCTGCACGTGCTCGCCGTCGGCGTCAGCGACTACGGCGAGCAGGCCAGGCACCTGCGGCTCGAATTTGCCGACCAGGACGCCCAGGACGTCGCCAGCGCCCTGGTCAACACCCAGGGCAGCCTCTACGCCGACGTCGTGGCGCAAACATTGCGCAACGACGAAGCCACCACCCCCGGCATCTTCGACGCGCTTGCCACCATGCGCGCGGGGATGGCCGGCGGCGAAGGCCGCGATCTGGCGGTGGTGATGTTTTCCGGCCACGGGGCGATGGTCGACGGCAAGTTCTACCTGCTCACCTATGGGGTCGACGCCCGCACCCCGGCGAGGATCAAGGCCAGCGCGCTGTCGATCGCCGATCTCCGCGACGAGTTGCGCGCCCTCGGCCGATACGGGCGGGTTCTGGTGTTGCTGGACGCCTGCCGGTCGGGGGCGGCGACCGCCGACGGCGCCGGCCTGCCGCTCGACGCCGAGGTGCTGCGGGCGGCGCTGGACATCGCCAACGTCACCGTGCTGACCTCGTCGAGCGGCGGCGAGGCGTCGCGCGAGGATGCGCGGTGGAACAACGGCGCGTTCACCGAAGTCCTGCTCGACGCCCTCGGCAGCGCCGCCGATACCGACCGCAACGGCCTGGTCAGCATCAACGAGCTCACCAAATTCCTGACCACCCGCGTGCCGCTGCTCACCGGCCAGGCCCAGACCCCCGGCATCGAGGTCCGCTTCGAAAGCGACGTCTTCGTCGCCGGGCTCTAGCTGTTCGGGGCTCCGTAGCCGCCGCCGCCGGGGGTTTCGATGACGAACGTGTCGTCGGCGGCCATGTCGACGGTTTCCGTCGCCGACAGGTCCTGCCGGGTGCCGTCGGCGCGCTCGACCCAGTTGTGTCCCGGCGCCGCGGGTTCGCCGCCGTCGAGGCCGAACGGCGCAATCGAGCGGTGCGACGACAGGATCGACGCGGTCATCGGTTGCAGGAACTTGATCCGGCGCACCACCCCGTCGCCGCCGCGGTACTTTCCGTTTCCGCCCGAACCGGCACGGATGCGGAAGGCGTCGACCAGCACCGGGAACCGCCATTCCAGGACCTCGGGGTCGGTGAGACGGGAATTGGTCATGTGGGTCTGGATCGCCGATGTGCCATCGTGTCCGGGCCCCGCGCCGGAGCCCCCGGCGATGGTCTCGTAATACTGATGGTTCGCGTCTCCGAAGGTGAAATTGTTCATCGTGCCCTGGGCGGCCGCCATCACGCCAAGGGCCCCGTACAGGGCGTTGGTGATCCACTGCGAGGTCTCGACGTTGCCGGCGACCACGGCGGCGGGATAGACGGGGCTCAGCATGCAGCCATCGGGGATGACGATGTCGAGCGGCTTCAGGCATCCCTCGTTCATCGGGATGTCGTCGTCGACCAAGGTCCTGAACACATAGAGGACCGCCGCCCGGCATATGGAACTCGGCGCGTTGAAGTTGTTGGGCCGCTGGGGCGAGGTGCCGGTGAAGTCGATGGTCGCACTGCGGCTGTCGCGGTCGATCGAGATCTTGACCCTGATCTCGCTGCCGTCATCGACCTTGAACGCCATCTCGCCATCCTTGAGGACATCGAGCACGCGGCGAACCTGCTCCTCGGCGTTGTCCTGCACGTGCCGCATGTAGGCGCGGACCACGTCGAGGCCGAACTGATCGACCATCCGCTTGAGCTCCTGGAGGCCTTTGGCGTTGGCGGCGATCTGCGCCTTGAGGTCGGCGACGTTCTGGTCGGGGAGGCGCGCCGGCCACCGGCCCGAGCCGAGAACCTCGCGAACGGCATCCTCCCTGAACCTGCCCCGATCGACGAGCTTGATGTTGTTGAACAGCACACCCTCCTCGTCGACCGTTCGGCTGTTCGGCGGCATCGAACCCGGGGTGATCCCGCCGACATCGGCGTGATGACCCCGCGAGGCCACATAGAACAGAACCTCCTTCCCGGTCGCATCGAACGAAGGCGTGACGACGGTAATGTCGGGCAGGTGGGTACCGCCGTTGTACGGCGCATTGAGCACGAACACGTCGCCCGGCCGCATCGAAGCGCCGTGCTCGTGGACGACCGACCTGACGCTATCGCTCATCGACCCGAGATGAACCGGAACGTGAGGCGCGTTGGCGACGAGATTGCCGTCGGTGTCGAACACCGCGCAGGAGAAGTCGAGCCTCTCCTTCATGTTGACCGAGTAGCTGGTGTTCTCGAGGGTCGAGCCCATCTGCTCGGCAATGGACATGAACAGGTTGTTGAAGATTTCGAGCATCACCGGGTCGACCGCGGTGCCGACGGCGAAGCTGCGCTCGAGCGGAACCACCCGTGTCAGGATGAGGTCGCCCCGGTCGTTGAGCGCGGCCCGCCAGCCCGCCTCGACGACGTTGGTGCCGGTCGGCTCGACGATGATCGCCGGACCGTCGACCCGATCGCCGTGCCGCAGCGCTTCGCGGTGATAGACGGGGGTCCGTTGCGGCGCTTCGCCGGCGTACATGGTCACATGCGCCGCCGGCGCCAGCGGTTCCGTGCGCGGCGCGTGCTCGGCAACGGAGATCTTCACCGGCTCGGTCTCGCCGATCACTTCGACCGAGGCGGAGTCGACGACGAACGCCTTCTCGGGAACGGTGAACCCGTAGCGTTGCTGGTGGGCCGCTTCGAAGCCGGCGATGATTCCGGCACGGTCGGCGAAATCGACGACGAGCGCGGAATCCGTGTCCTCGTACTTGATGAGAACTTTCCGCAGCACCCGGATGCGGTCGTCGTCGACGCCCTGAGCGTGCATTTCGGCGCGGCCGTCCTCCTCCATCTCGGTCAGGAGCGCTTCCAGTTTGCCGACGCGGGCGTCGTCCAGGACCGCTTCCACCGACCGCTGGCGCATGGTGTTGAGGTCGGCGAGTCCCATGCCATAGGCGGAAAGGACGCCGGCGAACGGGTGAATGAACACCCGGGTCATGCCGAGGGCATCGGCCACCAGGCAGGCGTGCTGGCCGCCGGCGCCGCCGAAACAGCACAGCGTATAGCCGCTGACGTCGTAGCCCCGTTGGATGGAGATCTCCTTGATGGCATTGGCCATGTTGACCACGGCGATCCGCAGAAACCCGTCGGCGACCTCGATCGGCGAGCGGGTATCGCCGGTGGCCTTGTGGATCTCGGCCGAAAGGCGCTCGAACTTCGCCTTGACCGCGTCGACGTCGAGGGGCTCGTCGGCATTGGCGCCAAACACCTTGGGGAAGAACTCCGGTTGGAGCTTGCCGAGCATGACGTTGCAGTCGGTCACCGTCAGTGGGCCGCCGCGCCGGTAGGAGGCCGGACCGGGATTGGCCCCCGCCGAGTCCGGGCCGACACGATAGCGCGAGCCGTCGAACGTCAGGATCGATCCGCCGCCGGCCGCGACCGTATGGATCAGCATCATCGGCGCCCGCATCCGAACGCCGGCGACGACCGTTTCGAAGGCGCGCTCGTACTCGCCGTCGTAGTGGGAGACGTCCGTGGAGGTGCCCCCCATGTCGAAGCCGATCATCTTGGCAAAGCCGGCCATCTCCGTCGTCTTGACGGCACCGACGATGCCACCGGCCGGTCCCGACAGGATGCTGTCCTTTCCCTGGAACAGATCGGCGTCGGTGAGGCCGCCGCTCGATTGCATGAACATCAGCCGTGTGTCGCCGAGCTGGGCGGCGACCCGATCGATGTAGCGGCGCAGGATCGGAGACAGGTAGGCGTCGACCACCGCGGTGTCGCCGCGGCTGACCAGCTTGATCAGCGGGCTCACCCCGTGGCTCATGGAGACCTGGGTAAAGCCGATCCCGCGGGCGAGGTCACCGACCTTTTTCTCGTGGTCGGGATGGCGATAGCCGTGCATGAAGACGATGGCGACCGAGCGGATGCCGTCGTCGAAGGCGGCCTGCAACGGACGGCGGGCGGTCTCCAGGTCGATCGGCTCGAGAACGACGCCGCGCGCGCTCATCCGCTCGTCGACTTCGGCGACCCGCTCGTAGACCAATTCGGGGAGCACGACGTGCCGGTCGAAGATGCGCGGCCGGTTCTGATAGGCGATCCGCAGCGCGTCGGCGAAACCGCGGGTGATCAGCAGCAATGTGCGGTCGCCCTTGCGCTCGAGCAGGGCGTTGGTCGCGACCGTCGTGCCCATCTTGACCGCGTCGACCGCTTCCGCCGCGATCGGTTGGTCGCCACCGATCCCCAGAAGATCCCGAATTCCTTGCAGCGCGGCGTCTTCGTACTGCTCCGGGTTTTCGGACAGCAGCTTGTGGGTGACGAGGTGCCCGTCGGGCCGCTTGCCGACCACATCGGTGAAGGTGCCGCCGCGGTCGATCCAGAACTGCCAGCGGCTACGAATTCCCTCGTTGGTCTCCATGGTTTCATCCCTCCCGGTCGGGGGCGTGGCACTCTTCCTTTAAATCGGGTTCCCGCCGACCCATCGCAGTTGGCTGCGCGAGCTTACGCCTAGAAAAGCGACGTTACCCGCCCAACGCGATAAATCCAAATCGCAATTTCTGATGAAAAGTCATAGAATTCCCTTATCGATGGGAGCCGTCCTCGTTTGCAACAACAGCGGACAAGGTCAGAAGTCATGAACTCCAGCATCCGCACACTTTCGGTATCAGCCGACAAAAACCGACCAGCCGGTCCTGGCGGCCAGTTGTTCCAGGGCGAGGGTGCCGACCAGGGAGTTGCCGTGGGTATTGAGGCCGGGGGACCAGACGGCGACGGCGCAGCGACCCGGCACCACGACAAGAATACCACCGCCCACCCCACTCTTGCCCGGGAGTCCGACCCGGAAGGCGAAGTCACCCGAGGCGTCGTAGTGCCCGCAGGTCAGCATCAAGGCGTTGATCCGGCGGGCCAGCTCCTCCGAGACAATCTCCCGGCCGGTGACCGGATCTCTGCCGCCGGCGGCGAGGAAAAGGGCGGCCCGGGCCAGCTGCGCGCAGCTCATGGCGATGGCGCACTGATTGAAATAAACCTCCAGCACGGCCTCGACGGGGTTTTCCAGCTTGCCGAAGCCCTTCATGAAATTGGCCAGCGCGGCGTTGCGATAACCGGTCTGCGATTCCGAGATGGCGACCTCCGGGTCGATCCGAACGGAAGCGTCCTGGGCGAGTTCTCTGAAAAAGCCGGTGATCTCCTCGACGACCTTGTCCGCCATACCGCCGTCGAGCACCGCATCGGTCACCGCGATGGCGCCGGCGTTGATGAAGGGATTGCGTGGTGTTCCGCGCTCTTGCTCCAGCTGCACGATGGAGTTGAAGGGGGAGCCGGAAGGCTCCCGCCCCACCCGATCCCAGAGGTCATCGCCGTGCCGGCCAAGGGCGAGAGTCTAGGGTGAAGACCTTGGAAATGGACTGGATCGAGAAGGGCTCATGGGCGTCCCCGAGGACGGTCAATCTGCCCTCGAGATCGACGACGGCGATGCCGAACTTGTGCGGATCGACCCGCGCCAATGCTGGAATATAGCTGGCAACCGTGCCGGTCCCGATCTGCGGGGCGATCGCCGCCCGGATCTCTTCCAGAATTGCTTTTAGCGTTGCCATGGCTGCAGGCGCGTGTTTCTTGTTTTTGGATCGGGCTACATATCATTTTGTGAAAGGCACTGACCAGCGAGTTCACCATGCCGAGAACAGGGTCGCGACTCTGAGCTCAAGAAACCGCATCTCGAGAAAGGTCTGGCCACACATTGACTTCTCCCTGCCATTACTGCCCGGTTAAATCCGGCTTAACCGGTCTTCGCGTCCCGACTTCCAAGGAGTGGAGAGATTTGCGAGCAGCCTAACTGGCCGCTTTCCTCTACCATGGCCTGTGGGCCATTAGGAACCGGAGCATGAATCTCAAGCAAATTCAGGCCTTCGTTTGGGTGGCGACACTGGGTAGTTTTCGCAAGACAGCCGAGAAACTGTTTACGACTCAGCCAGCCATATCGTCGCGCATTGCCGCGCTGGAAGAGAGCTTGGGCGTCAAGCTCTTCGAGCGAGGCACCGGCAAAGTGGCGCTTACCAGCAAGGGCAACGAGCTTCTCCCGCTTGCGGAGCAGTTCCTGTTCCTGGCGGAACGGTTCAAAGAGCGGGCGAATGCGTCCGTATCGCTTTCCGGCTCTGGTTAGGATCGGCGTATCCGAGACGATCGTTCAGATGTGGCTTCCGGAATTTCTCAATCGGCTGCACCTGTCCCTCCCGCTGGTCGACGTCGAGCTCACCGTCGACATCACCCCCAACCTCCGCAAGCGATCTGTTGGACCGGTCGTACGATCTCGCTTTTCTGTTGGGCCCGATCGCGGAACACACCGTCGCCAACCACGTCCTCAGCACCTTCCCGCTCGACTGGGTGGTCAGCCCGAGTCTCTCGTTCCAACAGGACGAAGTGGACATGGCGACGCTGTCCCGGTGGCCCATCGTCACCTATGCCAAGAATACCCAGCCGTATTCGGAGATCCGCGCGCGCTTTCGTTCGGAGGGCCCCGATCCCGTCCGCATTTTCTCCTCGACGTCACTTGCCGCCTGCAAGCGCATGACCCTGGACGGTATTGGCGTCGGCACGCTCCCGCTCCAGTACATCCGCGCCGAGCTCGAGGACGGGCAGCTCAAGGTCGTTCGCAGCAGTTGGAAACCATCGGACCTCGTGTTCACCGCCTCCTATCCGCGGGAACCTTACAGCCGTTTGGCCGAGAGGGTTTCCGCCTTGGCGGTCGATGTGGCCCAGGATTTCAATCGCTTTCGCTGATAAAAAAATTTTACCGTTTCCCATCAAAAAGAACGATTTGAACTTATTGCGCGGCATCGTTAGCATCATTGGTTCCGGGTGGGACCACTCGCGGCAAATCGCGGTTGGCCGACAGGAATGGGGACCAAACCCCAAATGCCTGGGGAGGAGGAATCGTGGATCGCCATAGTGCGGCCGACCGTTCGGAATCGTTGCACTCTGCGTCCCCCGCCGTCGTCAGGCGGTTGATACGGGAGGGGCAATTCGCGGAGAACACCGCGGGCGTCTCCGCGGGTTTTCTCCAGGCCAATCTGGTCGTTCTTCCCTACCAAAGCGCGTTCGATTTTCTCACGTTCTGTCAACGCAACCCGAAGCCGTGCCCGCTGCTGGCGGTCGGAAAACCCGGTGACCCATCGCTGCCGACGCTGGGGGACGACATCGATATTCGCAGCGATGTACCCCGGTATCGGGTGTTTCGCGATGGCAATCTCGTTGAGGAGGTGTCCGACATTCGCGACATCTGGCGTGACGACCTGGTCACGTTCGCCATTGGGTGTTCCTTCAGTTGGGAGGAGGCTCTGGTCGATGAGGGTGTCCCGGTCCGACACGTGGAACTGGGACGCAATGTCAGCATGTACCGCACGAATGTCGCTACCGAATCCGCCGGTCCTTTTGCCGGCGACCTTGTCGTCTCCATGCGGCCGCTTCGCCCGGATCATGCGATCCGAGCCATACAGATAACATCGCGGTTTCCGCTCGCCCATGGAGCGCCCGTCCACTTTGGCGACCCCGAGGCCATCGGCATCACGGATCTCGCCAAGCCCGACTACGGCGACGCCGTTGAGATCCGCGGCGATGAAGTCCCCGTGTTCTGGGCGTGTGGCGTGACGCCCCAAGTGGCGATTCTCGGCGCCGGACTGGATTTCTGTGTGACGCACATGCCCGGTTGCATGCTGGTGACCGACGTGCCCAGCGTGCGCACGGCGATCTTTTAGGATCGACAGGTGTAATCGAACAGAGAAGACTCAAGAAACCAAGGAGGGAAGAAATGAGAAAGCTGATACTCGCGTCGCTGATGACGACGACATTGGTCGCGGCCGGAGCGGTTTCGGATGCTGCCGGCGAGGAGTTGAACGACATAACGCTGTCCGTCGTCGGCAGCTGGAGTGCGCTTCAGCTCCACAAGAAGTTCGAAGTACCGTTCTGGACCGAAACCATTCCCAAGGAATCCGGTGGACGGATCAAGGTCACCCTGACGACCTTCGATCAGCAGGGCCTGAAGGGCGGGGAGGTCTTCCGGTTGCTGGAAAAGGGACTGTTCGACGTCGGGGCGACGGTGGCCGACTATACCGTGCAGGACGCGCCGGAACTCGAGGGTCTTGATTTGCCCATGCTTGCGCCGGACGCCAAGAAAGGGTGGGAAGTCGCAAAGGCATACAAGCCCGTGCTCGACGAGGCCCTGGCGAAGCGTTTCGATGCCAAGCTGCTCAGCGTCGTACCGTATCCGGAGCAGGTCGTCTTCTGTAATACCGAGATATCGGGCCTCGGCGACCTCAAAGGCAAGAAGGTGCGGGCGAGCGGACGGACGACGGGAGAGTTCGTCAATGCCCTTGGCGCCGAAGGCGTCAACCTGGCGTTCAGTGAGGTGCCGACGGCGCTGCAGCGAGGCGTGGTCGACTGTGCGATCACGGGTTCGCTCTCCGGCTATAGCTCGGGCTGGCATGAAGTGAGTTCGTATCTCTATTCCCTGCCCGTGGGCGGCTGGGATCATGTGGTCACGGCGATGCGCCTCGATGTCTGGAACGGCCTCAACAAGGCGACCCAGGATTTCCTGATCAAGCAGAACGAGGCGTTCGAGGCCAAGGTCTGGACGTCGGCGGTGGAACGCACACGCGACGGGATCGCCTGCCTCACCGGAAACGGCGAGTGCACGCTCGGAAAGCCCGGCGCCATGAAACTGGTCGAGACGCAACAGGGCGACATCGAGCTCGCCAACCAGATTCTGCGCGAGACCATCCTGCCGGCCTGGTCGAGCCGCGTCGATCCCGAGTGGGTAAAGCAGTGGAATGAAACGATCGGAAAGGTCGTCGGCATTACCGCCAAGGTGAACTGAAGTGTCGCCCCAAGCCACCAGGAGAACCGGAGAGCGACTGGATCACTTGGTGGCTTGGTTCGATCGGGTTTCCCTCCTCGGGGTCTGGGGCGGCGGGATTCTCCTGTTCGCCTCCATCGGGTTGATCGCCGTCGAGATCGTCCTTCGCAAAGGCTTTAACACCTCGCTCCAGGGGACTAACGAGCTCTCGACCTATGCGTTCGCGATCAGCGTTTCATGGGCCTTCGCGTATGCGCTTTTCCGCAAGGCGCACATCCGCATCGATGTCCTCTACGTTCGCTTGCCGCCAGCCTATCACCTGGCGCTCGATGGGCTGGCGCTCCTTGCGCTCTCGATCTTCACCATCCTGGTGAGTTGGCAAGCCTTCGACGTGCTCGCAACCTCGATCTCGCAAGGCTCGATCTCCAACACGCCGCTTGGGACGCCGCTGTGGATCCCGCAGCTTCTTTGGTTTGTCGGCCTTCTTTGGTTCACGGTTTGCGTCGTCCTGCTGCTGATGCGGACCGTGGTCGCCGCCCTGGAAGGCGATACCACCCTTTCCGCTCGCCTGGTGGGCAGCCCGACCCTTGACGAGGAAATCGAGCTGGAGACGGAAATCGGGACGGAGACAGGGCAGGGGAACACCTGAGCCATGCTCATCGTTACGATTGCCGTTCTCCTCATTCTCCTGGTGCTCAGCATACCGGTCGCGGCGACGCTGATCATGCTCGGCCTCGTCCTGGACTTCGGCTTTTCATCGTTTCCCCTCTACCGCGCCACGGGCGAGATCCTGTGGACGGGAAGCGAGAGTTTTGTCCTGATCGCCATTCCGTTCTTCGTTCTCCTCGGCGAGATCCTGGTGCGGGCCGGGATCGCCGAGAAAACATATGCGACGCTCGAAAGCTGGATGTCGCGGCTGCCCGGCGGGCTCCTCCACGCCAATGTCGCGACCGCGACCCTTTTTTCCGCCACCTCCGGATCCAGCGTCGCGACGGCGGCCACCGTCGCCACCGTTGCGCTGCCCCAAGCGAGACAGCTCGGCTATGACGAACGGCTCTTTGCCGGATCGATCGCCGCCGGCGGGACCTTGGGAATCATTATTCCGCCGTCGATCAACCTCATCATCTACGGCTTTCTCGCCGAAACCTCCATACCCAAGCTGTTCGCCGCCGGGCTCATCCCGGGTCTTCTTCTCGCCCTGTTGTTCATGGTGACGTCCGCAGGGATGTGCACCATATGGCCCCGTCTCGGCGGGCAGCGGCGCACGTTCGATTGGCCCACGCGCTGGCGCGGCCTCGTTCATCTGCTGCCGATCCTGGTGCTGTTCATCGTTATCATCGGTTCGATCTATGCGGGCTGGGCGACGCCGACCGAGGCGGCGGCGCTGGGCGTGCTTGCCGCCATGGGCCTGGCCGCGTGGAATCGCCGCCTCAATCTGAAGATGTTGCGCAAATCGGTCGAGTCGACGATGCGCACGACCGCGATGATCATGCTGATCATCCTGGCCGCGAACGTTCTCAACTTCGTGCTGGCATCGGTCGGCCTGTCACGGGAGTTGTCGGATTTCCTCGATGGCGTCGGGTTCGGTCCGACCGGAACCATCCTCCTGATCATGGCCCTCTATTTCGTGCTCGGCTTTTTCGTCGAGACCCTCTCGCTGATGGTCATCACCATCCCCATCGTCACGCCGATCGTGTTCGGTATGGGGTTCGATCCCGTCTGGTTCGGAATTCTTGTCATTCTGCTCATAGAAATGGCGCTGATTACGCCGCCCGTCGGCCTCAACCTCTATGTGGTGCAGGGGGTGCGCAAGAGCGGTTCCCTGAACGACGTCATGCTCGGCGCGATCCCCTTCGTGCTGGTGATGATGGTCATGGCCATTCTGATCCTGATTTTTCCGTCGATCGCCCTGTGGCTGCCCGGAGTGCTGGGCTAGCAAAGCCTTTTACATTTCCCTGGCGCGCCGGCAAGCGGCGTCGTGATAAAGTCCGCGGCGTTGGGGAACGTGGGAGGCGGCGATGGGCAGACCCGTGGTGACGAGCGCGGCGGACGCGCGCAGGCTGGTGGAGGAGCGGGAGCTCAGTCACGTCAAGGTCGGCGTGTTCGACATCGACGGCATCATGCGCGGCAAGTACATGTCCCGCGACAAGTTCTTCGCCGCGTTGGACAAGGGCTTCGGTTTCTGCGACGTGGTCCTCGGCTGGGACTCCCACGACCAACTCTACGACAACGTCACCTATACCGGCTGGCACACCGGCTATCCCGACGCTCCGGTTCGGATCCTGCCCGAGACCTGCCGGGAGATGGCGACCGAGGACGACATGCTGCTGTTCCTCGGCGAGTTCGCCGAAGCGGCGGAGGCGATCTGTCCGCGCGGCGTGCTCCGGCGGGTGATCGACGACGCCCGGCGGATGGGGTTCGAGGCGAAGGCCGGCTTCGAGTACGAGTTCTTCGTCTTCGACGAAACCCCGCACTCGATCCGCGAGAAGCGCTACCGCGACCCGACGCCGCTGGCGCCCGGGTTCTTCGGCTACTCGGTGCTGCGCAACTCGACCCATGCGGACTTCTACCGGGGGCTGCTCGACCTCTGCGAACGGATGGACTTCGGCATCGAGGGATTGCACGAGGAGACCGGGCCGGGGGTGCTCGAGGCGGCGATCACCGTCGACGGCGGACTGGCGGCGGCCGACAAGGCGGCGCTGTTCAAGACCTTCACCAAGGTGTTCGCCCAGAAGCATGGCAAGATGGCCACCTTCATGGCCAAGTGGTCGCCCGACTGGCCGGGACAGAGCGGTCACATCCATCTGTCGCTGGTCGACGCCGGCGGCCGCTCGGTGTTTCACGATGCGGGCGCGCCGGACGGGATGACCCCAATGATGCGGCACTTCGTCGGCGGGCAACAGGCACTGATGCCGGAGCTGCTGGCGATGATCGCGCCGACGATCAACTCGTTCACCCGGCTGATCCCGGGGTTCTGGGCGCCGACCGACGCCAGCTGGGGGATCGACAACCGCACCTGCGCGCTCCGGGTGATCCCCGGCTCGGCCAAGTCCCAGCGGGTCGAGTATCGGCATCGCCGCCGCCGATACCAACCCCTATCTCGGCCTCGCCGCGGCGCTGGCGTCGGGGCTGTGGGGGATCGAGAACGCGGTCGAGCCGTCGCGCCCGGTCGTCGGCAACGCCTACGACCGCAAGTTCCCGCAAAAGCTCCGGCTTCCCGCCACCCTGTGGGACGCCGCCCAGCGGCTGAAGCAATCGAAGGCCGCCCGCGCCGCGTTCGGCGACGCCTTCGTCGACCATTTCGCCGCCACCCGCGAATGGGAGGAGCGCGAGTTCCGCAAGGCGATCACCGACTGGGAACTGGAACGCTACTTCGAGATCATATAAGCACGCTGCGGTAAACCGGCGGGAAGGGGTAGGGCAGGGAATGAGCGGTTCATTGAGGTGTATTTCGCCGATCGACGGCAGCGTCTATGTCGAGGCGCCGCTGGCCGGTGACACCGAAATCGCGGCGGCGCTGGCGCGGGCGCGGACGGCGCAGGCGGGGTGGCGGCGGATGCCGGTGGGCGAGCGGCGGGCGCTGCTGGCGAAGGCGGTCGACGCCTTCGTCGCCAAGGGTCCCGAGATCGCCGAGGAGATCACCCGGCAGATGGGGCGGCCGATCCGCTATGCGCCGGGCGAGGTGCGCGGGTTCGAGGAGCGGGCGCGGCACATGCTCGACATCGCCGAGGCCCAACTGGCCGATATCGCCGTCGCGCCGAAGGCCGGGTTCACCCGCTTCATCCGCCGCGACCCTCTCGGCGTCGTGTTCGTCATCGCGCCGTGGAACTATCCCTATCTCACCGCGGTCAACTCGGTGGTGCCGGCGCTGGTCGCCGGCAACGCGGTGATCCTCAAGCACTCGGCCCAGACCCCGTTGTGCGCCGAGCGCTTCGCCGAGGCCTTCGCCGCCGCCGGCCTGCCCGAGGGCGTGTTCCAGTACCTGCACCTGAGCCACGATTCGGCGCTGGCGATGATCGAGGTCGGGGGCGTCGACTTTGTCGCCTTCACCGGCTCGGTGCCGGCCGGCCACGCGGTCCAGGAAGCCGCGGCGAAAAGGTTCATCGGCGCCGGCCTCGAACTGGGCGGCAAGGACCCGGCCTACGTCCGCGCCGACGCCGACCTCGACCACGCGGTCGAGAACCTGGTCGACGGCGCCTTTTTCAACAGCGGCCAGTCGTGCTGCGGGATCGAGCGGATCTACGTTCACGCCGACATTCACGACCGCTTCGTCGAGGGCTTCGCGGCGCTCGTTGGTACCTACCGGCTCGGCAACCCGCTGGACGAAGACACCACCCTTGGGCCGATGGTCCGCACCGCCGCCGCCGATTTCGTCCGCGGCCAGATCAACGAAGCGGTTTTCGCCGGCGCCCGGGCGCTGATCGACCCGAAGGGGTTCCCCGCCGACGATCCGGGCTCACCCTATCTGGCGCCGCAGGTGCTGGTTGACGTCGACCATTCGATGCGGGTGATGACCGAGGAGAGCTTCGGCCCGGTGGTCGGGATCATGAAGGTCGCTTCCGACGACGAGGCCGATCCGGCTGATGAACGACAGCGACTTCGGCCTGACCGCGTCGATCTGGACCACCGACGAAGACGCCGCCGATCGCCATCGGCGACCGGATCGAGACCGGCACCTGGTTCATGAACCGCTGCGACTACCTGGACCCGGCGCTGGCGTGGACCGGGGTCAAGGACTCGGGCCGCGGCTGCACCCTGTCGCAACTCGGCTTCGACCAACTCACCCGCCCCAAATCCTTTCACCTGCGCACCGATGTGTAGGTTGCCGGCGGCCCGGATCAGCGCCGTTTGGTTCTTCCGAGTCGCCGATCGGCGAGCGGGACTGCGGGAATCGGGTCTATCAATCGCCGACGGCGAAGCTGATCGGCACCAAAAGATCGGTCAACCACATCACGACCAGAAGCATGGCAAACGAGCCGATCACCCATGAGCCGCTCTGGTGCAACGGCAGGCTGTTCATGGCCATGTCATGGTGACCTCCGCCGTGGTCGGCATGGTCGCTGGCGTGTGCGGCGTGCATGCCGGGGTCCATCGGCGCCATACCCTCCACGGAACTCTGTCCGTGATGCGCGGCGCGCCCCGCCGCGGCTTCCGGAGAGCGATGGCCGAGTCCAGTCGCAGGCCCGTCGGTACCCGGCAACGTCATGCAGCCGTGCTTGAGGTGGCTCTTCACCAGCCAGTAGTTGATCGGATAGGCGAGGACGCCGCCGACAATGGACGCCAGGCTCATGCGGAACCAGAAGGTCGGCGCCAGCGGGTCCTCCGAGCCCTCCCAGGCGGCGGCGAGCACCACCATGGTCGGGATCATTCCCGCCATCACGAAGTTCATCGACACGGTCTCGGCGAACACGGTCTTGCGCACCGCCTTCAGATAGTCGCCGTCGTACATGCCGAGCATCATCAACGCCTGAAAGATGAACAGGCCGAAGGCGAAGGCCGCCACATATTCGATGGTCACGTCCCAGCCATTGGACAGCGCGAACGCCGGCACGATCGATGCAGCGATGACGATCCCGGTCGCGTCGCCGGCGAGGCAATGCATCTCGCTGTTGAGGCCCTGTTTCCAGGTCGCCTGGGTGAACCGGTCGTGGCCGCCCGCAAACGGCCGCCGGCACCCCAGCAGGTAGAAGAAGGCGCCCACCGGTCCGGTGTAGGCGGTAACGAGAATCCACGCCGACCGCTGAACCCAGCTGGTGACGCCATTGGTCACCGAATCCCAGACAACGAACAGCAAACTGGCCCCGGTAAGGACGAACCACATCAGCATCGCGCCGTCGAGCATGCGTTCTGCCCCCTCGTTGGTCTCGCCTTCGTCCGCGAGAGTATCGCCCGGGCAGGGCCAAGTATGCAACTAGCCGATATATCCCGTGGAAATGTGCGATAGAGGGCGCCGTTGCTGGCGATTACCGGGTCCGCTTGTGTAAAGAACGGCAAGTGCGTTGGTGCCGGAGGATGGCGTGAAGATCGGTGAGACGGATGTTTACACCCGGCGGTGCCAACTTCTATGAGTACCCGTCGAAGATCTGTTGGCATCAACCGCCGGGACCGTGACCATGGACGCAAAGACATTGACCGCGAACTGGAGCTATCCGACCCAAATCCGTTTCGGGCCGGGGCGGATCGGCGAGTTGGCCGAGGCGTGCCGCGGGCGTCGGCATGGGGCGGCCGTTGCTGGTGACCGATCCCGGGGTGGCGGCGTTGCCGATGGTGGGGGAGGCGATCGCCGCCTGCCGGGAGGCGGGGTTGGCGGTGGAGGTGTTCAGCGACGTCAAGCCGAACCCGGTGGGCAGGAACGTCGCCGACGGCGTCCGGGTGTTTCGTGACGGCGGCCACGACGGGGTCATCGCCTTCGGTGGCGGCAGCGGTCTGGATGCCGGCAAGGGCATCGCGTTCATGGCCGGGCAGACGCGGCCGATCTGGGATTTCGAGGACGTCGGCGACAACTGGACCCGCGCCGACGCCGGCGGCATCGCCCCGATCGTCGCGGTGCCGACCACCGCCGGCACCGGCTCCGAGGTCGGCCGCGCCGGGGTGTTCCTCAACGAGGACACCGGCACCAAGATCATCGTCTTCCACCCGAAGATGCTGCCGTCGGTGGTCGATCTCCGATCCCGAGCTGACCGTCGGCCTGCCGCCGCACATCACCGCCGCCACCGGCATGGACGCGCTCGCCCATTGTCTGGAGGCCTACTGCGCCACCGGCTTCCACCCGATGGCCGAGGGCATCGCCGTCGAGGGCATGCGGCTGATCAAGGACGTGGCTGCCGGCCGCGGTCGCCGACGGCGGCAACCTCGCCGCGCGGGCGCTACATGATGGCGGCGGCGTCGATGGGCGCGGTCGCCTTCCAGAAGGGGCTCGGCGCCATCCATTCGCTGTCCCATCCGGTCGGCGCCCTCTACGACACCCACCACGGGCTGACCAACGCGGTGTTCATGCCCTACGTCCTCGCCTTCAACCGGCCGGCGATCGAGGACAAGCTGATCCGGCTGGCCGCCTGGCTCGAACTGCCGAACCCCTCCTACCGGTCGTTCCTCGACTGGGTGGTGGCGCTCCGCCGCGAGATCGGCATCCCCCACACCCTGGCCGAGCTGGGCGTCGGGCGCGACCGGATCGAGCGGATCGCCGAGATGGCCGCCGTCGATCCGACCGCCGGCTCCAACCCGGTTCCGCTGACGCCGGCCAACCTCAAGGACGTCCTGCTCGCCAGCTTCGACGGCACCCTTTGAGCGCCCATCGACGGGGGTGCTCTTGAACCTTTCGCCATCGTTTATCAATTCATGGAAGCAGACATCGCCGAGATGCACAACGACGGCGCTTGGTAGCCGCCGCCATCCGCCGCGGAACAGCCAACCCGGATAGGAATGAGGACAGAACGCCATGACACGTGAACTTCCCGAACTGGAGATCGTCGAGCCCGTAGACGGGGAAAAGGTAACGGTGACGTTTCATGGCACCGGCAAGCAGGTCGATCTTCCGGTGTTGAGCCCGACCCACGGCCCCAAGGTCATCGATGTCCAGCGGCTGTATCAGGAGACCGGGTACTTCACCTTCGACCCGGGTTACATGTCGACGGCGAGCTGCGACTCGACGGTCACCTACATCGACGGCAATCGCGGGGTGCTGCTCCACCGCGGCTATGCGATCGAGGATCTGGCGGCCCACGCCGGCTTCATCGAGGTCTGCTATCTGCTGCTCTACGGCGATCTGCCCACCGCCGAGCAGTTGCGGGAGTTCGACGACGTCATCACCCATCACACGATGGTGCACGACCAGTTGCCCCAGTTCTTCAAGGGCTATCGCCGCGACGCCCACCCGATGGCGGTGCTCGTCGGCACCGTCGGCGCGCTCAGCGCCTTCTACCACGAGGAAACCGACGTCAACGACCCGCACGGCCGGATGGTGGCGACCCACCGCATCATTGCCAAGATGCCGACGATCGCGGCGTTGGCCTACAAGTATTCCATCGGTCAGCCGTTCATCTATCCGCGCAACGATCTCGACTATGCGTCCAACTTCCTGCACATGTGCTTTGCCGTCCCGTGCGAACCCTACGAGGTCAGCCCGGTGCTGGCGCGGGCGATGAACCGGTTTCTGGTGCTGCACGCCGACCACGAACAGAACGCCTCGACGGCGACGGTGCGCATCGCCGGCTCCAGCCAGGCCAACCCGTACGCCTGCATCGCCGCCGGCATCGCCTGCCTGTGGGGGCCCGCCCATGGCGGCGCCAACGCGGCGGTTCTCGAGATGCTGCTGGAGATCGGCAGCAAGGACCGCATCCCCGAATACATCAAGCGGGCCAAGGACAAGAACGATCCGTTCCGGCTGATGGGCTTCGGCCACCGGGTCTACAAGAACTACGACCCCCGGGCGGCGGTGCTGCGCGAGTCCTGCCACGAGGTGCTGGAGGAGCTGGACAAGAAGGACGAACCGCTGTTCGAACTGGCGCTGGAGCTGGAGCGGATCGCCCGCGAGGACGAGTACTTCGTCGAACGCAAGCTGTTTCCCAACGTCGACTTCTATTCGGGGATCACCCTCAGGGCGATGGGGTTCCCGACCGAGATGTTCCCGGCGCTGTTCGCCCTCGGCCGCTCGGTCGGCTGGGTGGCCCAATGGAAGGAGATGATCGAGGCCCACGACCAGCGCATCGGCCGGCCCCGGCAGCGTTACAACGGCGCGCCGATCCGGCCCTATGTGCCGCTGGAGCGGCGGTGAGGCCGCATCCGGGGAGTTCTCGAGATGGCAGACATGTCGACCATCGATCGCCTTCTCGCCGGCTTTCGTAGTTTTCGCACCCACTATTACGAGCGGCGGCCGCAGCTGTTCGAGACGCTGCAACACGGGCAGAACCCGGAGGTCATGGTCATTGCGTGTTCGGACTCGCGGGTCGACCCGGCGGTCCTCACCCAGTCCGAACCCGGCGAGCTGTTCGTGGTGCGCAACGTCGCCAACATCGTGCCGCCGTTCAAGCCGGACGGGTTCCACCACGGGACCAGCGCCGCCCTCGAATTCGCCGTTCGCGATCTCGGCGTGAGCCACATCATCATCCTCGGTCATTCCCAGTGCGGCGGCATCCAGGGGCTGGTGCGGGGACTGGGCGAGGAAGGGAGCAAACGCGACTTCATCGAACCTTGGATGTCGGTCGTCGCCGGCGCGTGCGCCCATCATGTCGCCGCCGGCAAGGACGACACAGGACACCGGAATTTGAGAGAGGTGGAGCAGGCCTCGATCCGAATTTCGACGGCCAATCTGATGACCTATCCGTGGATTCGGGAAAAGGTCGAGCGAAAGGAGCTCGGCCTTTACGGCTGGTGGTTCGAGTTGGACGCGGGAAAGCTGTGGACGGTCCGGGCGGGAAGCGAGAAAGCCGCGCGCCTGAGCTGACCGACACCGAAAGGAGAGAGTGACGATCATGGCCAAACACGAAAAACACGGCAGACACCACGAGCAACGGCACGTCCAGGACAGCGATCTCGAGTTCAAGATCGTCGTCCGCCACGAAATCGCTCCGAAGAGGTGAGCCTCGGCGAAGGTCTCACGGTCGTCGCCAATGGGTTCGCGCTGCGGCTGAAAAACCAAACATGCAAAGAAGCTTACGCTATCTGGAAGACTCCGGCGTGTCGCAGTCTTAAGGTCGTCCGCCCGGTCTTTCGGACATTCCCGGTTTCGAAGGCGATGTCGGGTACGGCGATACCGTCGCCGGCGAGATCAAGCTGAAACGGGTTTTCGACCACGGCGAGGCGCCGTTCGTGGCGCCGTTGAACGCCTGCCCCTACCAATCGGCCGGGGGTTGCGACGGGGAAGGATCAGCCACTTCCCGACATATCTCGAAGCTGCCGCTGAAAGTTGTTGTGGTGTCAAATTTTTTTACAGCATTATCGCCTGACTCACCCCGTTCTGGCCTAAGGCTTTGATTTTTCTCGCTTTTGAGTTGTCAAATTTCTTTACATTCGTGCGTTTGGGCGCGATCGCGTATCAGTTGATTAACCTATTGATTTATTTAATTATTTTACGTCGCCCCGATTCCGCCTGTCAGAATTCTTTACAGTTGTTGCTGGGTTCGCGCCCTCGCCTTCGCTCAAACCCCTTGAAATGGCCACAAAAAAGTCTTGGCCTGATTCTTGCAAAAACTTCCGTTTGGGTGTTATTGTGGAAATGCCCATTTAGGTGTTGTCGCAGGGGTGACCATGAAAAATTATACTCTCGCCGCAGCCGCCGCGTTCTTGGTCGCTGCGCTCTCCACATCTGCCCAGGCTACTTTGATCGCCGTTGCCGGACCGGCTAGTTCAGCGGGGACTGCACCTGAAATCATCGCAGCTCCATCCGACATACTCGATGACATTGTCATCAACACCGGGATGCAGGGCTTCGACGAAGCGCAGGGTGTCACGACGTCAGTCGCCCACGCGATCGATGGTGGAGGTTCCATCCCGGCGGGCACTGTTGTCGACAGCCACATGATTTTCCTGAACTCTGAAGGCACCGGTTCGCTCAGTCATTTTAGCGTGGATTGGACGTTTAGCGGCGTCATTCTCGGCATCATGTCGGATAGCGGGGGTACTCTCGAAGCTGCGTCGACGTTCGAACTCGGTAATCCCGCGACGAACTACACGGTTACATTTGCTGGAAGCGGCCCGGCGGCGCCTTTCACCGCCCGTGGACTGGAGAGCAATAACGGAACAGGGTTGGGCTCGGATGGCTACGCTCTTCTCAACCCGACAACCCTTCGCGTTGGTATGATTGTGACTGAGCCTGGCGACTGGATCCGCGTGGTCACGGCCACGGCCATCCCTGAGCCGTCCACTCTTGCCCTCTTCGCCATAGGCTTGGCCGGACTGGGCTTCGCGGGTTGTCGGATGAAGAAAACGAACGTGCTTTGACACCGTTTCGTTAAGAGCCATTGGTGAAGGGCCTCACTCGGCGGCGCCTGATCCGGGGACGAGGGGCGGTCGCGGCGTGCTGGTCGCGTTGCTTGTCGTTTTGCGATATCGTCGCACGGCATTGCGGGCGCGTTCATCGAGCCGCCGACACGCGACCCCTCCATCCCGCTACCGATCAGATAGCGATCGGGGTTCTGTAAACACGAGCGGCAACCCGAGCAGCGTGGAGCAGATTTGACCATGTCCCTGGAGCCCATCGATCTGGAACCCGGGACGGCGCTGTTTGCAGCGTGCGCATGACGCGCTAACTCATGCGCACGCCGCCTCGGACCAGGAGTTCGCGGAGGTCGAGGATGACCGGGAAGATTTCCTGGTTCCAGTCGGCGCCCTGTTGGTCGTGGGCCTTCTGCTCCAGCTCGACGATCGCGCGGTCCTCCCTGAAGATCCCCTCGGTGAACCAGACGATGAACGGCCACAGGAGGTGGATCAGGCCTGGGATCGGCGGCCTTTCGATCATGATCATCCCGAACGTGTGGTTGACGCGCTGATCCTTGTCCACCGGGATGTAGACATTCCACAGGTCGAGCGCCGGTGTTTCGCTGCCCGCCGTCCAGAACTTCAACGTCTGATAGGGATATTCGGTGCGAATGGTCATCAGGTCGCGGCGCTCGCGACCTTTGTCGTCGTCCCGCTTGCCGATGATGAACCACTCCCCGAAGCTCTGCTTGCCGCTGGTGCGCCCGAAGCTGTAGTCGGCCTCGACCCAGTTCTCGCCGCCGCGCTTGGCGAGCGAGATCGTCTTGATGCCGCCCATCAGCCGCCGGTGCAGGAACTGATGGTTCATGTCCATCAGGTTCTCGTGCATGAACGAATAGTGGCAGGCGACCCGGCGGTCGAGATAGCGGATCTTGTACTTGGGATCGCCGTGGGTGGGGATGGCCGGAAAGGCCGTGGTCGCGGCCTTGGCCGGGTCGCCGGGAAAGATGAAAACCAGCCCATAGGCCTCGCGGCAGGGATAGCCGCGCACCCCGTTGGGACATTGCTTGCCGGACCTCAGATAAGGGATGTCGACGCAGCGCCCGGTCGCGTCATAGGTCCAGCCGTGATAGCCGCAGCGGAGGCCCTTGGGACAGACGACACCGGCGTGAAGCGGCACTTGCCGGTGCGCGCAGCGATCCTCGAGCGCGAAGCAGGAACCGTCTTTCGGACGGACCAGCACGATCGGATCGCCGGCGAAGTGCACGGCCAGCGTCTTCCCCCGCTTCAAGTTCCTCGACCGGGCCACCGGATACCAGAAGTCGGGATCGATGCCGGTCCGCCGAAGGTCGATCGGTTCGGATTGTCGGGCGTGGCTGGACACGTCGGTCGCGACCGAGAACGCCATTCGGTTCACTCCTTATCCTTGAAATTTTTGAGATATTCAGCGATCCGAACCGCGGCCGAAAGTTTCGCTCGCCGTCGCTCCCAGTATGTTTTGTCGAGGATTAGCAAAGTTTCGGCTGCGTTGGCAATGCAACGATTCAAACCGCAAGGGCGCGACGGCCAGTCTGCTGATTGCTGTTCCCTTTGCCTTCGAATCGGCTAAGGTGCGGCGCCCGTGCCGCAGTCAGTGGCGCCGGCGTCGAATGCAATATAACGTGGAGGTCCCATGAAATCCTTGTTCGTACGGGTGATGGCGGTCGTGCTGTTCGCGTCGTCCTTCGTTGCGGTCGCGGCGGTGGCGGACGCCGGTACCCTCGACCAGATCAAACAGAGCGGAAAGATCAGGATCGGCTATCGGGTTTCCGAACCGCCGATGTCGTTCGTCGACCAGAACGGCAACCCGGTCGGCTACTCGATCGACCTCTGCTCGAGGATCGTCACCGAGGTGAAGACGAAGCTCGGCAACCCGAACATTTCCGTGGAATACGTTGCGGTCGATTCCGCGACCCGTTTGCCGATGCTCGCCGACAACTCGATCGATATCCTCTGCGGGGCGACGACCAAGACGCTGTCGCGCGGCGAGATCGTCGATTTCACCGAGCTCACCTTCGTCACCGGCGCCTCGCTGTTGAGCCTGAAGAGCGCGCCCGTCGCCGGCGTCGCCGATCTGCAGGGGAAGAAGGTCGCGGTGGTCAAGGACACCACCACCATCGACGCCCTCGAGGGAGCGTTGAAGCAGGCGCTGATCGAGGCGCAGGTGGTCCCGGTCGCTTCCGCCGCCGAAGGCTTTGCCGCATTGCAGAACGGACAGGTGAACGCCTTTTCGTCCGATCAGGTGGTTCTCATCGGTCTCCTCCTGACCTCCGCCAATCGGGACAACTTCGTCATCTCCAACGAATTGTTCTCCTACGAGCCATTCGCCCTCGCGGTCCGGCGCAACGACGCCGACTTCCGCCTGGTCGCCGATCGGGTGCTGTCACATCTCTATCGAACCGGTGAGGTGGTTCAGATCTACGAAAAATGGTTCGGCGACATCAAAGGACGGATGCCCTCGGCGCTCCAGGCCATGTACCAACTCAGCGCGACCCCGGAATAGGCGGTCCGCCTTTCCGGCGCCGGCGAGGCCGGGGGACGCGAAGTTCCCCTCGGCCACCCGCCGCGGGTTCCTCTTTTCTTGTTTTCCGTGCCACCGCTGACCAAGGGATCTCAGGCGGAATGGGCGGTGTCCCCTGTCCCCTGATCCCGAACTCTAAAGCATTTCACGAGGCATATGACCAACCAGTCGATGACGTTGGTTTTTGAAATAGGTGAAATGAGGATGCAAATGAGATATAGTCGCAAGAGAGTAGCCGCGTTGCTTGGAGGCGCGTCGCGCGCGTCGTAATCGGCGATACCGCCCTGAACCCGGTGCAACACGATGCGACAATCGAAAACCATTCTTGCGATCGGTGGGCTGCTGGTGCTGCTGGCTGGCGGCTGGTTTGTGTTTTCGCTAGAGGCGATGCCGGTCCAGGCCGAGAACGTCGACACGGCGGACGTCGGCGGCTCCGGCATGCTGGATGGGATGACGTTTTCCGCCGAGCTCGGCCCCCTCGGCAAACCCGCCGACGTGAAAGACACGCTGGTTTTCGCCAACGGGACGTTTGTTTCGACCGAGTGCGAGAGAAGGTGCGGATATCCCGCCCGGCCGTACTTCATTCGTCAGGTCGGCGATAGGATCGAATTCATCAGCGAAACCCGGTGTCCCGACAAGGATGCGAAGATCGTCTGGCGGGGAACCGTCGACGACGGAACGATCAAGGGGGTGTTCACTTGGACCACGGTTCGCTGGTACTGGACGATCGAGAAGGAATTTTCGTTCGAAGGCACCCTCGTAGAAGGCGCCACCCCGATCGCCAGCAGCCGGTGACACGGCAGTTGAGCGACCGGGGTCGTCCGGGGCCGCTGGCGAAGTTTGCTCAAGCTCGGCGGTCTGATTCTGCTGATCGTCGCCGCCAATTTCGCCGCCGACGGGGTCGCCGAAGCGCTACGGTTCGAGGTCCGGCCCAGCAACGAAGATCTCGTCCACCGGATGGTGACGATTTCGGCGGTGGCCTATGCCTTGCTGATCGCCATCCCTTTCGTGCCGGGGGTCGAGATCGGCCTTACCCTGATCGGGATGCTCGGGCCGCCGATCGTGTTTCTGGTCTACCTGAGCACCCTCGCCGGCCTCTCGACCAGTTTCGTCGTCGGCCGGTTGATTTCGCTGGAGGGACTGATCGGCCTGCTCGACGACCTCCGTTTTCGCAAGGCTAGCCGGTTGCTCGGCGACGATCGCGCCGATGACCATGGAAGACCGGCTGGCGTTTCTGGTCGCCAATGCGCCGGGTCGCTTCATCCCCTTCCTCCTCCGCCACCGCTACATCGCGCTGGCCATCGTTCTCAACCTTCCCGGCAACATCGTCATCGGCGGCGGCGGCGGTATCGCGCTGATGGCGGGTGCCAGTCGGTTGTACTCGGTTCCCGGTTTCCTCGCCACCATAGTCCTCGCCGTTGCCCCCGTCCCCCTCGCCATCCTCGTTTTCGGCAAGGAGATCTTGTCCGGATGACGGGAGGGCAGGGGATGACGGGCGACAGCGAACGGGCGCGGATGCTGGCCGGCCAGTTGTACGACGTTTCCGATCCCGAGCTGATGGCGATGCGGCTGCGGGCGCGGCGGCTGACCCACGCCTACAACCACAGCGGCCCCGACGACGTGGCCGAGCGGAAGACGTGGCTCGTCGAGCTGTTCGGCGGGCTCGGCGACGGCGTCGTCATCGAACCGCCGTTCCACTGCGACTATGGTGTTCACATCCGTATCGGCGCGGGCGTCTACATCAATTTCGGCTGCGTCGTCCTCGACTGCAATACCGTCGAAATCGGTGCCGGAACCCAGATCGCGCCGCAGGTGGTGATCTCGGCCGCGACCCATCCGGTCGACCCGGACGAACGGCGCAAGGGGCCGGAGATGGCCTATCCGGTCACCATCGGCCGCAATGTCTGGATCGGCGCCGGTGCCGTCATCGGCGCCGGTGTGACCATCGGCGACGACACCACCATCGGCGCCGGCAGCATCGTCCTCGCCGACGTGCCGCCCCGGGTCCTCGCCGCCGGCACCCCCTGCCGCGTCATCCGACCGCTCTGATCCCGACGTGGACGGAACCTCGACAAGCGGGCGCGAGGATGCACACATAGCCGACCAACATCTTCGTTCATGTGCGATGGAGATTTGCTGGAAGAGCGCCTATTTCGGAGTTGGCGGGGAAGGCCATTGCCGTCCCGGAGATCCGAGAGGCTGGACATGCTCACGCTGTTCTTCGAGAAACGCGGGGCGGCGGCGTTGCACGTTAAAGTTACTTGTTCCGTGCGAGGCGAGTGGGTCCACGCACTCGTTGGCGCGGCGTCGGTACCTTCACCTTTGTCTTCCCCGGTGTTAGAGAGGAGTCGATTGCTCTCGACTGGACAAACGAGGTCGGCATGATTGGGCGGATGAAGTTTGCCGTCTCGCAAACCGTTCGGGCCATCTGGTTCCGGCCTGCGGTCTACGTGCTCGCATCGGTCGCCACGTTGGCGGTCTCGACGGTCCTTGGCCCCATGATTCCGGACGATCTCGCCACGAGAGTGGGCGCGGAAGGGGTTGGCCGGATCCTCGAGATCCTCGCGTCCGGCATGCTCGCGGTCGCCGTATTCTCGCTGACGACGATGGTGGCGGCGATGCAAGCCGTCTCTCAGGCCGCCACGCCACGGGTCCGGCGGCTGCTCGTCGAAGACCGCACGGCGCAGAACGCCATCTCCACCTTCATCGGCACGTTCCTGTTCAGCCTGCTTGGGATTGTCGCCCTTTCGGCCGGCCTCTACGACCTGTCGGGACGTTTCGTTCTGTTGATCATAACCTTGTGCCTGATCGTGGTGGTGGTCGTTACCCTGATCGGCTGGATACAAAAGCTATCGCACATCGGCGGCGTCGAGGAAGCTGTCGACCGGGTGGAGAAAGCGACCCGGCGAGCGTTTCAAGCCGCGCAGCCTCGTTGCGGATGTCGGCGCACCGCGGCGGTCCCGAAAGGCGCGCAGGCTGTCCATTCCACCACAATCGGTTACGTCCGGCACATGGACGAGGCTTTGCTCGGAAGGCTCACCGAGAGCCTCGGCGTTGCCATCCACGTGGCCGCCCCTCCGGGAACCTACGTCGACCCGACGCACCCCCTCGCCATGGTCGAGACCGAACCCGGCGAAGATCTGCGGCGCGACATCCGATCGGCGTTTGTCATCGGCGGAGGGCGGACCTTCGATACGGATCCTCGCTTTGGCCTGCTGGTCCTTTCGGAGATCGCATCTCGCGCATTGTCTCCGGGGGTGAACGATCCGGGGACGGCGATCGACGTCGTCGGAACGCTCACCCGCATCCTCACCGAATGGGGTGAAATCCGGCAGGACGCCAAGCCCGAAGTTCGCTATCCGCGGCTTACGGTCCCGGAGATCGACCCCGTAGACATATTTGCGGACGCCTTCCGAGGCATCGCGCGGGACGGGGCCGGCCTGTTGGAGGTTCAGCTTCGGCTGCAGAAGTGTCTGGTAACCCTCGCGGCCGTCGATCCACCGCTCTTCGGAAGTGCCGCGCGCAAAATGTCGAAGGAAGCGCTGCAACGAGCAAGTCTGGCGATGGCGCACAAGGACGACATCGCGTTCGTTCGTGCCGCGGCCGGCCGGGTCGGCATCGAACAAACCGCAGCCGACGCCGGCGAGTCGCCCGCGGCAGAAGCATGAAATGCTCGGGCTGTTCGCCACGCCGTCAATCGAGCGGCGAGCTCAGGCCAGCGGCCTCCCCGAAGCCGGATTCGGCCCGAAATTCGCTTAATTGAAGCGACCCAGCGCCTTGCTGAAGGCGTCCTGAAGCTTGGTCCAGGCCTGCTCCAGTCCGGCCTTCATATCCTGCCAGGCACCTTCGCTCGCTCCGCGCACTTCCTCCATCTTCTCGAGCGTTTCCTTTCGCATGGCGCGAAGCTCGTTCAGTTGCTCCTGGTATTTGCGCTGAGCATCCGCCTGCGCCCCCTTCATCTTGGCCTGGAGCTTGTCGATTTCGGCGTCCCACTCCTCGAGCTTCGCTTCGAGCTTTTTCACGTAGGCATCCCGCTCACTCATCGTTCTCTCCCTTGGCTTGAACTCGATGGTTTCGATTCCTCAGCCGAGAACGACGACACGTTCCGATGCCGGTCCTCGGCGGAACACCCTGGCATGTTCGCCCTCAACGAGGCACTGTCAAGGGAGCGTTCGGTCCTGCGACCTTCCGAGCCTCGCTCTTATGAAAGCCGAGGTTAGGGGCGAGGAGTCGACAAGCGGACGCGGAGACGTACACATAGCCGGCGAACGACCTCGGTTGCTTGAGGCAGGGATGTGCTCGGGTGTATGGATGGTGGAGTTGGCGGGGAAGACAATCGTGGTGCCTGAGACGCGGGAGCTGGACGTGCGTGCGCGGCTTCGCCGGGCGGGCCGGGATCGGGGATGCTTTCGTCGCGGCGCTGGGCGGGGCGCGGCGGATCACCCGCGGGCCGAAGCCGGTCAGGGCGCTGCGCGAGGTCGGCCTCGAAGCAGACCTGCAGCCCGACGAGTCCGACTACCGACGGCATCATCGCCCTGTTGTCCGGATACGATCTCGTCGGTCGGACCGTCGGCGTGCAGCTCTACGGCGAGGAGCCCAACTTGCCGCTGATGGAGTTCCTTTGCGATGCGGGGGCCACCGCCGATCCGGTCGCGCCCTACGCCTATGCCGACGAGGTCGACGGCGAGCGGGTCGCCGACCTGATCGAACGGATCGCCGCCGGCGGCGTCGATGTCCTCGCCCTGACCAGCGCCTCCCAGGTCAAGCGGCTGTGGAGCGTGGCGCGGGCCCGCGGGCTCGGCGATGCCTTGCGCGACGGTCTTTCGAATACCGTCGTCGCCGCAGTGGGCCCGGTCGCCGCCGACGAGGCCAGGCGCGCCGGCATGAACCCGACGATCATGCCGGCCCGCGTCCACGCGATGAAGACCTGGTCATCAACGAGATCACCCGGGCGATGCAGGTTGGAAAGTGACCGAGCAAAAGCGGGACGGGGGTACGGGCGCCCCAGACCGGATTCCCAGGACTACACGACCAGTTCGGATCCGCCGACGGTCTGCGAAGTCCCTTCCCGGCCGCTGATGTCGTTCAGTGTGTCCGGATCGATCGCCAACCGATAGATCGTCATCGCCAGACGGTCACGATCTCCGGCCGCGACCAACGCGCCTTTGCGGACGGCCAACCCCTCACGTTGCAGAAGTTGCCAGACATTATCCCCCTCGACGACAACGCAGACACCGGTGGTCATCCAAAAGTCGTCGGGTCGGAACAGCCGCAGGGCCAGCTCGATGCCCGGCTCCGCCGAAGCGTCGAGGCCGCGATCCATGACCCACACCGTTTCGCCGGTGGCCAGATCCGACAGCCAAGCGCCGGCGGTCGGGTGACGCTCGACGACGCGGAAAATCGAGTACCTGGCTTCGCACATGGCGGCCAGCACCCGGTCCTCGGTGGCGGACACCATGCCGCGCAGATCCCGTACGTATCGCCGAACCTCGCTCATTCCATCCTCTCCGGCCTCGTAGAGCGCCAAATCGAAGGCGGGAGCGAGATCATCGGGTTCCATCCCGGCCAGATCCTCCAGGCTTTCGATCAACCCGAGAGCGTCGGCATGCTCGGCGACCGGGCCGGCCAGCAGTCGTTTCGCGATTTCCGTTTGGTGCTCAGTGTTGATCTTGCGATAGCGGTCGTAGCGCATGGCCTCGGCCGTTTGCATCCGGCTGTTGGCGCCGGAACGATCGCGATCCGCCGGCACGTAGGGGATGACACCGCGCTCGAAAGCAAGGACCTGCACGGCGCGGGGCAGTTTTCGGGCGTCGACGACCAACCCGTTGACCTCGATCAGCCAGACCGTCGGGCTCGAGTTCATTCGGCTGGGCAGGATCCAGCGGTGGTCCCCGTGCCGGATGTCGAGCGCATCCCGGACCGCCTTCGCCTTGTTGCCACCGGTCGACGGGGCAACGCCGAACCGAGTGCACAGGTCCTGCATGCCCATGTGGGGACTAGTGTCTTTGTCGGACAAGAAGTTGACCTGGCCGAGGGCGTAGACGACACCGCAAGCCCATGTGTTCGGTTTTCCCGACAGAAGCGGGCTCGGTCGCTTGCGGCACAAGCCGGCCACCGCCAGACGGGCGAGGCCGGCATACTCCTCGTCGAGGTGTTGGCGGCAAAAACCGTCGGTGAGTTCTGTAACGACCCGGTAGTGCGTTTCCATCGCCTTGGGAACGGCGGTCGACGGGGAGGGACGGGGCATCGCTTCAACCTCCTCTCAGGGTGTGTGTGGGTGATCCGTGGCGGTCGTTGTCACGGGGACATAGCTCCGTTCAGTCGGCGCAGGCGCTTGATGCGGTGCTTCCGATACGCTTCGATCTCCCGGTACAGCGGAACGCTGCGATCGAATGTCAGGTGAGTAATTGACACGAAGTGTGCCGAGTCGGCATCGGCCATGCCGAAATCGAGCCCGCACATGATGCCGCCTTCTTCGCCGGCGTAGTCGATCCTTGTCACTTGGCACTGCCGCGGCAGGGGTCGGTTCGCTTTCCGCTGGCGAAGTATTGTCGCGAGTGACGGCGTGGTCGTCGCCGGAAGCGGGATTAGCGCCCTGAATTCGCCGAGCAAACGGTCGACCAGTTCCAAATTGTCGATCATGCGCACCACCGATTTTCCCAAGTACGGCGCCTTTCTTTTTGGGCTAACGGACGCTTCTTGCAACGTGGAAAAGCTGGGCCCAAACATCCAAGGGTGCGACAGCTTGGTTGTTCATTGAGATCAGTACGTTGCCAAACCGGTAAGCCGATAGGATCAAAAGGCGAGTCGTCAGGCGAGCGTGAGGGTTCAGGCGAAAAAGCGTGGGCGATTCGGTTCCCGCCTATACGTCCAGTGGTTGGACGCCGACTCCTTTCGAGTTGGGAGACCCCGAGCGATCGAAGGTTCGACTGTTTGCGACGGTTGCTCTGATCACTCCACCCGCTCGAGTACCGCGGCGATGCCTTGGCCGATGCCGATGCACATGGTGACCAGGGCGTAGCGGCCGCCGGTGCGCTCCAGCTGGCGGAGCGCGGTCAGCGTCAGGCGGGCGCCGGAGGCGCCGAGGGGATGGCCGATGGCGATGGCACCGCCGTTGGGGTTGAGGCGGCTGTCGTCGGCGGGGAGCTGCATCTGCTTGAGGCAGCCGAGAACCTGGGTGGCGAAGGCCTCGTTGATCTCGATCACGTCGAAGTCGGCGAGGGTGAGCCCGGCCCGCTCCACCGCCTTGCGCGACGACGGCACCGGGCCGAGGCCCATCACCCGCGGCGGGACGCCGGCGATCGCCCCGGCGACGATGCGGCCGCGCGGCTTGACGCCGGCCTTCTCGCCGGCGGCGCGGCTGCCGACCAGTAAGGCGACGGCGCCGTCGTTGATGCCCGAGGCGTTGCCGGCGGTGACCACGCCGCCCTCGAACAGCGGCTTGAGCGTCGCCAGCTTGTCGAAGGTGGTACCGGCGCGGGGATGTTCGTCCTCGCCGACTTGCACCGGCGGCGCCTTGCCCCGGGTCGGCACCTCGACCGGCAGCAGCTCTTCGTCATAGAAGCCGGCGGCCTTGGCGGCCTGATATTTGTTCTGCGAGGCTTCGGCGAAGCGGTCGCTTTCCTCGCGGCCGATGTCGAGGTCGTGGGCGATGTTGTCCGCCGTCTCCGGCATGGTGTCGCTGCCGAACTGGGCGCGGATGGCGCGGTTGGGAAAGCGGGCGCCCATGGTGGTGTCGTAGATCTCGGCCTTGCGGCTGTAGGCGCTCTCGGCCTTGGCGAGCACGAACGGGGCGCGGCTCATGCTCTCGACCCCGCCGGCGACGAACAGCTCGCCCTCGCCGCAGGTGGTGGCGCGACCGGCATCGAGGATCGCCGCCAGCCCGCTGCCGCACAGCCGATTGAGGGTGACGCCTCCGGCTTCCATCGGCAGTCCGGCGAGCAGGCCGGCGTGACGGGCGACGTTCCGCGAATCCTCGCCCGCCTGGCAGGTGCAGCCCATCACCACGTCCTCGATCTGCTCGGGCTTGAAGGCGGAGCGCCCGACCAGCGCCCGGATGGTCCCGGCGAGCAGGTCGTCGGGGCGGACCTTGGCCAGGGCGCCGGCGTGCCGGCCGATCGGCGTGCGTATGCCGTCGTAGATGTAGGCGTCGAGCATGGTTGGTCTCCTCCTTGGGTCCTCTTCCGGGGGTCGCTCTTCCGGCGGTCAGTCTTCCGGCGTCGTCAGCGAGACGCCGAGCAGCGCCCGGCGTCTGAGCCATGGGCTCGGGCGGTAGCGCGGGTCACCGTAGAAACGCTCCATCGCCTCGAGGATGGCGAGCACCCGCCGCGGCCCGACGGCGTCGCCGAAGCCGAGCGGACCATGGGGGTAGCCGAGGCCGAGCCGGACCGCGGTGTCGATGTCGGCGGGCCGAGCGATGCGCTGCTGGGCGATGTCGCAACCGATGTTGACGATGGCGGCGACCACCCGCTGGGCGATGAAACCGGGGCTGTCGTGGATCACCGTCACCGGCGTCCCGTCGCCGCGCCAACAGCGCGTGGGCGGTGTCGCGGACGGCGGCGTCGGTGACCGGCGTCGTCATCAGGGTGCGGCGGCGGTCGAGGCCGAACAGGGTGTCGACGGCGACGGTGCGCGCCGCATCCAGTCCCTGCATCACCGCCGTTGTCGTCGCGTCCGCGCCGAAGGGGGTGACGAACAGGACGGCTTTCGCGGGCGGATCGGCGCCCTCGCGCACCTCGGCGCCGGCATCGCGCAACACCTTCGTCAGCGCCGCCTGGGCCTCGGGCTCGGCCGGGCTCACCCACACCGGCAGAGCGGCGCGGCGCTTCGGGAACCTTCTGTTCGGGGGGCGATGCCATCTTGCCGTCGGCGTAGTCGTAGAACCCGCGTCCGCTCTTGCGGCCGTAGAGGCCGGCGATCACCCGTCGGCGGGTGATCGGCGAGGGGCGAAACCGCGGCTCCTGATAGAACTGGTCGTAGATCGACTCCATCACCGTGTGGGAGACGTCGAGACCGGTCAGGTCCATCAGCTCGAACGGGCCCATGCGGAAGCCGGCGACATCGCGCAGCACCCGGTCGATCCCGGGGAAATCGGCGATGCCTTCACCGACGATCCGGAGCGCCTCGGTGCCGAACCCGCGGCCGGCGTGGTTGACCAGGAAGCCGGGCATGTCGACGGTGACCGCCGGGTGATGACCCATGCGCCGGGCGATGCCGGCGAGGGCGTCGGTCACCCACGCATCGGTGAGCTCGCCGCCGATGACCTCGACCACCTTCATCAGCGGCACCGGATTGAAAAAGTGGAACCCCGCCACCCGGCTGGGCCGACGGCAGCCGGCGGCGATGGCGGTGACCGACAGTGACGACGTGTTGGTCGCCAGCACGCAGTCGTCGGCGACGAACTCCTCCAGCCCGCTGAACAGTTCGCGCTTCACCTCCAGGTTCTCGACGATCGCCTCGACGATCACCTGGCATTGGGAGAACGGCATCAGTCCGCCGTGGACGATCTCGATCCGATCCTTGGTCGCGGTGGCATCGGCCGCCGAAACGCGCCCCTTGGCGACCGCGCGGTCGAGCATGTCGGTGATGAAGGCGACGGCCTTTTCCGCCGCGCCCTCCTGAGCGTCGCTGATCAGCACCCGAATCCCCGCCGTCGCCGCCACCTGGACGATGCCGCGGCCCATCGCCCCGGCGCCGATGACCCCGAGGCACAGGTCGGGTCTATCGGGATCCAGCGTCATGGTCGTCATCTCCCTTGGTAGCGCGGTTTTCTCTTCTCGGCAAAGGCCTTCATGCCTTCCTTCTGGTCGCGGCTGTCGAACAACATCTGGAAGGCCTTGCGTTCCAGCATCAGCGCCGTTTCCAGCGAGGCATCCTGACCCGCCAGCAACACCTCCTTGATCTGCATCACCGCGAGCGGCGGCATCGCGGCGATCCGCTCGGCCATCTTCAGCGCCCGCTCCAGCACCTCGGCGTCGGGCACGACCTCACTGACCAGACCCATGGCCTCGGCCTCGGCCGCCGTCACCGGCTCGCCGGTGAGGACCATCTTCATCGCCTTGAACTTGCCGACGGCGCGGGTGAGGCGCTGGCTGCCGCCGGCGCCGGGCATGATCCCGACCCGGATCTCCGGCTGGCCGAACTTGGCGCCCTCGCCGGCGATGATGATGTCGGCGTGCATGGCGAGCTCGCAGCCGCCGCCCAGGGCAAAGCCGTTGACGGCGGCGATGACCGGCTTGGGGCACGACGCGATCGCCCGCCAGTGCAGGTGGTTTCGCCGCAGCATCAGTTCGGTGGGAGTCAACTCGGCCATCTCGCCGATGTCGGCGCCGGCGACGAATGCGTCCTCGTTGCCGGTGAGCACGATGCAACGCACGTCATCGTCGCCACCGAGTCGGGTGAAGTGCTCGGTCAACAGCTCGCGCACCCGCATGTTGATGGCGTTCTTGACCTGCGGGCGGTTGATGCGGACGAGGGCGACGCCGTCGCGGGGCCTTTCGCACAACACTTCAGTCATCGGACCTCCCTTTATTTTGCTATGCAAAATTATATTTCGCATTTGTTGACTTGGACGGTAAACCGTGAAACAGTGGTTTTCAATCCAAATCTGTCGGCATGGTTCCCGATGTGTCGGCGTCAAACAAGAAAAACGGGAAACTAGGGAGGGCCCCACTTGCGCAAGCGGCAGGAAACCGCTCCCGGTGCGCGACCGGGCGGAGAACCGGAAGTCAGGGACCGGCAATTCGTCGTCGCCCTGGCGAGGGGGCTCGACGTGCTGCGCGCCTTCCGGCCCGGCGACGGCGCGCTCGGCAATCAGGAGATCGCGGCCCGGACGGACCTGCCGAAGCCGACGGTTTCGCGGTTGACCTACACGCTGTGCAACCTCGGCTATCTCACCTATTCGCAGAGTACCGGAAAATACACCCTGGGAACGCCGGTGCTGTCGCTCGGCTTTGCCTGCCTCGCGGGAATGGACATCCGCCAGGTGGCGCGACCGCTGATGCAGGAACTGGCCGAGTATTCGGGCGTTTCGGTCGGACTGGGCGGCCGCGACCGGTTGAGCATGGTGTACCTGGAGAGTTGCCGGCCGAACACCGCAGTCACCCTAAGGCTCGACGTCGGCTCACGGATTCCGATTGCGACGACATCGATGGGGAGGGCATTCCTCGCGGCATTGCCGGACGGCGAGCGCGGCTATCTGATGGAGCACATTCGGATACGCGAAAAGGAGCGCTGGCCGCAGATCCTGGACGGCATCGACAAGGCGATCGATGACGTCAAGACCCGGGGGTTCAGCCTCTCCATGGGCGAGTGGACTCCCGACATTCGCGCCGTCGGCGCGCCGTTGGTGCCCCGCGACGGCTCGCCGATCCTGGCGTTCAACTGCGGCGGTCCGGCCTATCTTCTCGATCGCAGGCGGCTGGAAGAGGATCTCGGGCCGCGACTGGTGGAGATGGTGCGCAAGGTGGGCGCTTCGATCGCCCGATACTGATCCGTAACCGAAACCGAAACGCGGGAAGCGAAATATGGCCCTTGACCAGGAAACACTGAACCAACTCCTCGAAACCGTGGCGCGTTTCGTGCGCGAGCGGCTGGTGCCGCTCGAAGACAAGGTCGCCGAGGACGACGCCGTCCCCGACGAGATCCGCGAGGAATTGCGTGGGTTGGGCCTGTTCGGCTACGCGCTTCCAGAGGAGTACGGTGGCCTCGGCCTGACCATGGAAGAGGAAGTCCAGCTCGCGTTCGAACTGGGCCAGACCTCGCCGGCCTTCCGTTCCCTTCTCGGGACCAATAACGGGATCGGCGGCCAGGGGCTGGTCATGGACGGCACCGACGAGCAGAAGCGGCGCTATCTGCCGAGGCTGGCCGCGGGCGAGATCATCGGCGCCTTTGCCCTGACAGAGCCGGAGGCCGGCTCCGATGCCGCCTCGCTCAGGACCAGCGCCCGCCGCGACGGCGACTCGTACGTACTCAACGGTACCAAGCGCTATATCACCAATGCGCCCGAGGCCGGCCTGTTCACGGTGTTCGCGCGCACCGACCCCAAGACGACCGACGCGAAGGGCGTGTCGGCGTTTCTGGTCGAGGCCGGCACGCCCGGTCTGTCGCTCGGCAAGCTCGACAAGAAGATGGGACAACGCGGCGCCCACACCTGCGACGTCATCTTCGAGGACTGCCGCGTGCCGGCATCGGCGTTGCTCGGCGGTGTCGAGGGACTGGGTTTCAAGACCGCGATGAAGACCCTCGACCGCGGACGCCTCCACATCTCCGCGGTCAGCGTCGGCGTCGCCGAACGATTGATCCGCGACAGTCTCAATTATGCGATGGAGCGCAAGCAGTTCGGCAAACCGATCGCCGAGTTCCAACTGGTCCAGGCGATGCTGGCTGACAGCAAGACCGAGGCCTACGCCGCCCGTTGCATGGTGATGGACGCCGCACGCCGCCGCGACGCCGGCGAGAACGTCAACACCATCGCCGGCTGCTGCAAGCTGTTCGCCACCGAGATGGTCGGGCGTGTCGCCGACCGCGCGGTGCAGATCCACGGCGGCGCCGGCTACGTCTCCGACTACGCGGTCGAGCGCTTCTATCGGGACGTAAGGCTGTTCCGCCTGTACGAAGGAACCAGCCAGATCCAGCAACTGGTGATCGCCCGCAACATGATCCGAGAGGCGCGGGGGTGAGCGATTTCGCCAGGATCATCGCCGGGTTGCCGCGGCGGATCAGCCACGTCCCTCTGGCGTGGGCCGGGCGGGCGCCGCACGCCCCGGCGCTGCGGGCGGCGGACACCGTGATGACCTACGGTGAACTGGCGACCGCGATCGCCGCGGCCAAGGATGTCCTGCTCGGTCTCGGGGTGCGGCCCGGCGACCGGGTGATGATCGTCAACGAGAACAGCATCGCCCTCGTCGCCCTGGTGTTCGCGGCGAGCGAACTGGACGCGTGGTCGGTAATCGTCAATGCCCGCATGTCTTCACGCGAGATCGACGTCATCCGCGATCATTGCCGGCCCCGGCGGGTGTTCTACACCGTCTCCGTCTCGCCGGAAGCGCGCGCCCACGCTGACCGGCACGGCGCCGACACCCTCCGCATCGACGGCATCGAACCGTTGGCCGTGAGCGCAACGTTCGAGGGCGAGGTCGAGCCGGTTCACTCCGCCGGAGATCGGCAGGTCGCGGCGTTGATCTACACCTCGGGAACCACCGCCGAGCCCAAGGGAGTGATGCTCACCCACCGCAACGTCCTCTACATCGCCGCCGTTTCCGGACGTCAGCGCGGCCTTGCCGCCGGCGATCTCGTCTACGGGGTGCTGCCCATCTCGCACGTGTTCGGGCTGGCGTCGACCTTCCTCGGCACCGTCTATGCCGGTGGTTGCCTGGAGCTGGTGCCGCGTTTCGATCCGGGTCATCTGGCAGCGGCGCTGGCCCGCGGCATCACGGTCTTCCAGGGCGTGCCGGCGATGTATGCCCGGCTGCTGGAGTACGCCCAGGTCAAGGGCATCCGGCTCGAGGCGCCGCGGCTCCGCTATCTGTCCGCCGGCGGGGCGCCGTTGGATCTGGCGCTCAAGTCCCGGGTCGAGAAGACCTTCGGCCTCATCCTCAACAACGGATACGGGCTGACCGAATGCGCGCCGACCGTCTCCCAGACCCTGATCGACGAGCCGCGGTCCGACGACTCGGTCGGTCCGCCGTTGCCGGGCCTCGAGACCCGGATCGTCGATGCCGACGGCCGGGATGCAGAGCCGGGCAACGTCGGCGAGCTGTGGGTGAGGGGCCCCAACGTGATGGCCGGCTACTACCGAAACGAGAAGGCGACGTGCGAGGTGCTGTCGAACGACGGCTGGCTGCGGACGGGGGATCTCGCCCGATCCGGGACCGACGGCCATCTGTTCATCGTCGGCCGCGCCAAGGAGCTGATCATCCGGTCCGGCTTCAACGTCTATCCCGCCGAGGTGGAGGGCGTGCTCAACGACCATCCCGCCGTCACCCTGTCCGCCGTCGTCGGCAGGCGCGTGGCCGGCAACGAGGAGGTCGTCGCCTTCGTCCAGACGGTGCCCGGTTGCGCCGTCGGCGAAGACGAGATCCGGATGTTCGCGGCAAACCGTTTGGCCCCCTATAAGGTGCCCTCTAGGATCGTCAGGCTGGACGAGTTTCCGGCCGGCTCCACCGGCAAGGTGCTCAAGCGGAAGCTGGTCGAACTGGCCGCGACGATGGAGGACGACAACACCATCCGAAAAGCGTCACAACAAACATAAACAAGGTTCAACAAGCACTTGGAAGGAGAGAACGCCATGAAAAACACACTACGGACCCTCGCCCTCGCCGGCGCCATCGCGCTCGTCGGGCTCGCCGGAGCTCACGCCGAGGAGACGATTCTGCTCGGCTCGCATCTGCCGCTCACCGGCAAGCTCGCCCGGGTCGGCACCGGCATGCACGAGGGCATCGCCGTGGCGGTCGACATGTTCAATCGCCAGAACGAGGGGAAATACAAGGTTGAACTCGTCACCATCGACGACGAAACCAATCCGGCGAAGGCGGTGGCGGCGGTCGAGAAGCTGGCCGGCGAAGGCGTCGTCGCGCTGACCGGAGGCTACGGATCCAACATCATCGGTCCGGCCTCCGAAGCCGCCAACAAGGCGGGACTGGTCTACATCACCTCCGGCGGCGTGGCGCCCGAGCTGTCGAAGCGAGGTCACAAGGGCTTCTTCCGGATCAACAACACCGAGGGCTATTCGAAGGCGATGATGGGCCTTCTGAAGGAGATGGGCGTCAAGAAGGTTTCGATCCTCTACAACAACAAGGAGGCGACGACCGACCTCGCCAAGACCGTCGAGAAGGATCTGTCCGATCAAGGCATCGAGGTCGTCCTCCATGCCTTCGACGGCGCCACCTCGGACTTCAAGCCCCTGGTCAACAAGGTCAAGCTGCAGGACAAGTCCGACGCCATCGGCATGGTCGGCTACGAGAACGACTACGTCGGAATCCTCAAGGCCGGGACCGTGCTCAAGCCCGATGTCAAGGCCATGGTCGGCGTCTGGTCGCTGGCGACATCGAAAATGAACGAGGAGTTTCACGACCTGGTGCAGACCGTCTACGGCACGTCGATGCTTCCCTATCCGGCGGAGTTTACCTCGCCGGAAGCCAAGGAGTTCGCCGACACCTACCAGAAGCTCTTTGGTAAGGAGCCCGACTACCTCGGCCAGTTCGGCTATGTGCAGACCAAGCTCCTGCTCGAGGCGATCGTGCGCGCCCAGCAGGCCGGTACGCTGGCCACCGGCGGCCTCGCCGAGGAACTGCGCGGGACCGATGCCAACACCCTGATCGGTCGGGTGAAGTTCGATGAGAACGGCGACAATCCGTTCTTCAGCCATCGCATGGGACAGCACCAGGGCGACAAGGTCGTCCTCGTCTGGCCGGAGGACGCGGCGACGGGCAAGATGATCTTCCCTGCCACCCCGTGGTCTCAATAGGCGCGGCTGGGTCGCGTCGGGTGGGCCGCAACGGTCCCCCGGCGCGGCGGCGCCCTGTTCCCGGGGACGCTCGCTCATGTTCGAACTGACGCTGCAAGCACTCTATTCCGGCCTGCTCACCGGCGCCTACTACGCGCTCGTCGCCCTCGGCCTCGCGCTGGTGTTCGGGACGATGAAGATCATCAACCTTGCGCACGGCGAGTTGGTCCTGCTCGCCGCCTACGTCGCCTACACCGCCGAGAGCCAATGGGGGCTGAACCCGCTCGCGTCCATTCCGCTGGCTCTGGTGCTGGTCGGCTTCGTCGCCGTCGCCGTCTACCTGCTGGTCGGCCGGATCAAGAAGGACCGTGAGCTCAACTCGCTCATTCTGACCTTCGGCATCGGCATCATCCTGACCAATTTCGTGCTGCTGGTGTGGTCGGCCGACATCCACTCGACGACGACGACGTGGTTTCAGGAGGCGGTCGTCGTCGGCGACATCCTGTACAGCAGTCGCTCGGAGGTCCTGTTTTTCCTCATCAGCATCGCCCTGGTGTTCGCCACCTGGTGGTGGCTGACGCGAACCTGGTACGGGCGGGCGATCCGGGCGGTCTCGTCCAATCGAGACGCGGCGATGCTGATGGGCGTCAACCCGCGGCAGACCGAAGTCCTCTCCTTCGTCGTCGCCGGCGTGCTCGCCACCGTCGCCGGCATCGCCATCTATACCGGACAGGTCATCCAGCCGTCGCTGGGCCTTGCGCTGACGATCAAGGCGTTCATCATCACCGTGCTCGCCGGCATGGGCTCCATTCCCGGCGTTCTGCTCGGCGCCGTGCTGATCGGGGTGATCGAGGCGCTGACGGTGACCTACCTCAGCTCGTCGCTGCAGGAATTCACCGGCATGGTACTGTTCCTGGTCGTGCTGCTTCTGCGTCCTCAGGGCCTGTTCGGTTTCGGGGCGAGGAGGGGCTGATGCGGACGAACGCCGTCTTCCCCGGGCTGATCGTGTTCGTGCTGTATCTGGCCGTTCCGGTCGCGGTCGGGCACATCGACTATGTGATGAGCCTGATCATCGCCGCGCTGACCATCGGTGGCATCGCCGTCGCCTGGGCGCTGCTCGGCAACCTCGGCGGCATGGTCAGCTTCGGCCATGCGGCCTTCTTCGGCGTCGGCAGCTATGTCTCGGCGCTGTTGACCCTGGACGCCGGCTGGCCGGTATTTGCCGCGATGCTGGCCGGCGGCGCCGGCGCGGTCATCGCCTCGGTGGTGACGATGCCGGCGCTGCGGTTGCGCGGCCCATACTTCGCCCTCGCCATCCTCGCTTTCGCCCACATCTTCCGCATTCTCGCCACCGAACTGGAGAGCATTACCCACGGTGCGGGGGGCCTGCTCAGCATTCCGGTCCTGCCGACCGTCGCCGGGTTCGATCTCGGCACCAAGATCGGCGGATACTACGTGATCCTGACCATCGTACTGCTGGCGATGGCCGGCTACGCCTGGCTTCGCCAGAGCACCATGGGCCTGGCGCTGCTTGCGATGCACGACACCGAGGACGCGACACGGATCGTCGGTGTGCCCAGCACCCGGCTGAAGGCGTTGATGCTGGTCGTATCGGCGTTCATCACCGGGGTGGTCGGCGCCTTCAACGCCCACCAGATCAACTTCCTCGACCCCGACTACGCGTTTTCCGGGTCGTGGACGGTGCTGCCGATCGTCGCCGCCATCTTCGGCGGCTACCGGACCATTTCGGGCCCGCTGGTCGGCGCCCTGGTGATCTATCTGGTCGACCAGCTGGTGTTCAAGGAGTTCCTCCCGCACGGCCACGAGATCATCCTCGGCGCGCTTCTCGTTGCGATGATCGTGCTCAGTCCGACCGGGCTTGTTCCGCTGGTCATGCGAATGGTGACGCGGGGGCGCCATGCTCAAGCTTGATAATATCACCGTGACCTTCGGCGGTCTGGCCGCCCTCACCGATGTCAACCTGAACGTCGACAACGGTGAGTTCATCGGTCTCGTTGGCCCCAATGGCGCCGGCAAGACCACCCTGTTCAACGTGATTTCCGGTCTGGTCAAACCGACCGGCGGCAGCGCCCGCTTCGACACGACCGACCTGCTCCGGCAGCCGGTTCATGCCCGCGCCCGCATCGGCATCGCCCGCACCTTCCAGATCCCCCAGCCGCTGCACGAGCTGACCGTTCGCCAGAACCTCGTCGTCGCCCAGAAATTCGGCACCGGGCGGTCGGATGCGAGACGGATCGACGAGATTCTCGACTTCCTCGGCTTGAGCGAGAAGGCGGAACGAAACGCCGTCAGCGACCTCGCCCTCACCGAGCACAAGGCACTCGAAGTGGGCAAGGCCCTGGCGACCGATCCCAAGCTGCTGTTGCTGGACGAAGTGCTCGCCGGCCTCGAGACCACCGGCAAGCGACGGTTCATGGCGACCCTCGAGCACCTGCACGAGCAGGCGGGGCTGGCGATCATCATCATCGAGCACGACATCGAGACGATCTCGACCCTCTGTAAACGGGCGGTGGTTCTCAATTTCGGTAAGATCATCGCCGACGAAACACCGGAACGGATCTTCCGGGATCCCGAGGTCATCAGGAGCTACACCGGTGAGCACGGCGCTTGACGTCAAGGGAATTCGCGCCGGCTATGGCGCCATCAACGTCCTTTGGGACGTCAGCCTGTCGGTGGAGGCCGGCGCCACGACGACGATCCTCGGGCCCAACGGTGCCGGAAAGTCGACCCTGCTTCGGGCGATCATGGGCCTGGTGACGGTGAACCAGGGTGATATTCAAGTCGACGGACGGAGCCGCACCGGAACGTCGACGTGGGACATGGTCAACGACGGCGTCGTCATGGTTCCCGAAGGCCGCATGGTGTTTCGCGACATGACCGTCGAGGACAACCTGTTGATGGGCGCGTTTCCGAAGCGCACCCGGCCGCGCGCGAGAGAAAACCTGCAAACCGTCTATCAGAATTTTCCCCGGCTGAACGAGCGCCGCCGCCAGCTTGCCGGCTCGCTGTCGGGCGGCGAGGCGCAGATGCTGGCCATGGGCCGCGGCCTGATGGAGGAGCCGCGGATCTTCCTGGTCGACGAACCCTCCCTCGGCTTGGCGCCGGTCATCGTCGACGAGATCTTCGCCGGCCTGAAGCAACTGAAGGAAGAAGGACGGACCATCGTTCTGGTCGAGCAGAACACCTACAAGGCGCTCTCGGTCGCCGATCACGTCTACCTGATGCAGGCCGGCAAGATCATCATGTCGCAGAAGGCCGCCGACGTGGATATCGATCGCCTCCACGATCTCTATTTCGCCAGAGAAACCGGGGCGAGTGAATGACCGTCGCCGTCGACTCGGGCTTCCAGGAGCTGATCGGATACCGCATCGTCGAATGGAGCGAGGGCCTGGCGATCGTCGAACTCGCCGTCGGGCCGCAGCATCTCAACCGCAGCGGGGTTCTTCACGGCGGCGTGTTGGCGACGCTGATCGATACCGTGTGCGGTTACGCCGGGTGCTATTGCGCGGTGCCGGGGCGAGTGCGCCGCGCGGTGACCCTGTCGCTGACCACCAATTTCACCGGCCAGGTCGGCGACGGCGTGCTCAAGGCGGTCGGCCGCAAGCAGACCGGCGGCCGGCGCATCTTCTATTGCAGCGGCGAGGTGTTCGACGCGGACGATGCCCTGGTCGCCGTGGGGCAGGGGACGTTCCGCTACCGCTCCGGCAGCGAGAGCGAGACCGGGGTGCCGCGGTGACCCAACTCCTGACCACACGCCTCACCGATCTGTTCGGCATCCGGCTGCCTGTGCTCGCCGGCGGATTGCAGTGGCTGGCCAATGCCGACTACGTCGCCGCCGCGGTCGATGCCGGGATCATGGGGTTCATCACCGCGGCGAGCTTCTGCCGACAACGAAGGTCTGCGCGCCGAGATCCGCCGCTGCCGCGAGCTGACCGGCGGCAAGCCGTTCGGCGTCAACGTCTCGATGCTGCCCAAGCTCGCCGAGGGAGAACGCACCGACGGCTTCTTCGACGTGATCATCGACGAAGGCGTGCCGTTCGTCGAGACCTCGGGCCGCAATCCCGAGGCCTACATCCCGCGGCTGCATGCCGCCGGCGTCAAGGTGATCCACAAGGTCCCGGCCGTCCGCTTCGCGAAAAAAGCCGAGGCGGTCGGCGTCGACGCGGTCACCGTGGTCGGCGCCGAGTGCGGCGGACACCCGGGCATGGACCTGATCGGCACCTTCGTCCAGGCGGCCTTGGCGGCACAATCGCTCTCGATTCCGCTGGTGATTGCCGGCGGCGTCGGCACCGGCGCCCACCTGGTCGCCGCCCTCGCTCTGGGTGCCGACGGGGTGTTGATCGGCACCCGATTCCTGGTCGCCGACGAGATCCCCGCCCACGCCGACTACAAGCGCCACCTGGTCCGCGCCGACGAGCGCGAAACCGACCTGATCCTCAAGTCGGTGCGCAATACCGCCCGGGTGCTGCGCAACGAGACGACGGCGATCGTCAAGGAGCTCGAGGCCAAGGGCGGCGGCGACATCGAGACCCTGATGCCCTACGTCTCGGGCCAGATCGGCCGCCAGGCCTATCTCAGCGGCGACCCCACACGAGGCGCGCTGTCGGTCGGCCAATCGGTGGTCTTCGCCGACCGCCTCGAACCCCTTGCCCGCATCGTCGCGCGGATCGAGGAGGAAGCGATCGAGGCCCTCGACCGCCTGGATCGGGCCCGCGGCAACGCCTCGGAAAACCAAGCGGCCCAGTAGCGCCGGCAATTGCGCTCAGGCGGGCCGTCGCAGCCCGTTTACCGCAGGCGGACGCCGCTCAGGAACTGGCTCACCGGCGCCAGACGCTCGTTCGCGTCGCAAACCACTTTGAGGCAGACCAGGATGGGAACCGCCATCAAAGCGCCCATCACACCCCATACCCAGCCCCAGAAGATGACCGAGAGAAATACGGCGACGGGACTGATCGTCAAGCGGCGGCTGAGAATCATGGGTGTGACCAGATTGCCTTCGGCGGCATTGATCGCGAGGTAAATTGCCGGGGGAAGCAGCGCCTCCACGGGCGCATCGAACGTCACGAGCCCAACGATCGCTACGGCGACGCTCCCCACGATCGAGCCGATATACGGAATGAAATTGAGTATCGCCGCCATTGCACCCCACAGGGCAGGGTTGGGAAGCCCGATCGCATACATCGCGAGGCCAATTGCAACGCCGAGCCCGATGTTGATCAGGGTCACCGTTGCGAGATGTACCGATACGCCGCGCTGAAGATCCCTGGACATCGCAAGCGCCCGCTTCTTGTCTCGGAACGTCGGGAGGGCGAGAATGATGTTTTCGCGGAGCGTCGTGCCCGTGGCCAGCAGGAAATACAACAGAACGAATACGATCAGGACGCTCCACCCCACATCGCGCAGAACGGCGAATGTCCGGGTAAAGATTTCGAGAAGGCTGACTCGGGTTGCTTCGGGTGAGGCTTGCTCGGCTGCGGGCTGCGGGGCTTTGCTCTGCTGGGGATTGTGAGGCGGCGCGTCCTTTGGTTCTGCCGGCGTCTCCCCGACCATGTTCTCGATCTCTTTCTTTGCATCTTTGATTTGTTTCATCGGCGCTTTGACTTTCTCCTGCACTCGCGACACGACATCCGGCATCTGGGACATCCATTTCGCGGCCGGATCGGAGAGGAAGTAGATCCCTACCGTGAAAGCGAAGAAGAACGCGACGACGACCACGCCGGCGGCGATGGGCTCGGGCACCTTGGCGCGGACAAGGAAGCGAACGACCGGTTGCAGGAGGAGTGTCAGGATCACGGCCGCCGTGATCGGCATCAAGATCGCCTGCGCATAATAGAGCGTATAGCAAACTGCCAGCACGAACAGACCGGTGATCGAGAACGAGGATATTCGCGCCCGGACAGGCGACCGATCGGAGCCGTCGGGGAATTCGTTCGGCTTCTCTATTCCCGATTCATCCATGCCGATGCTTCCACTATGGCATCCCGGTCAGGCTCCGAGAACCATCCATCGGACGTAGCTTGGATCGACGTCCTTTCGAAGTTGTCCCCAGCCTCCTCGAACGATTCCTTGGTATTGTGCCAATTCGCGTCGCTGGCATTCTTGCCTCGGCTGCCGCTTGTTTGCGATCAGGACGAGACCCGCCTCGTCAGGATACGCGGAATCGATCTGGCGTCCCAAGGATTTCCTCCGTTGTGCGTCGCCAACACGAGGCGCGCTGTCGGTCGGCCAATCGGTGGTCTTCGCCGACCGCCTCGAACCCCTTGCCCGCATCGTCGCGCGGATCGAGGAGGAAGCGATCGAGGTCCTCGACCGCCTGACGGCGTGTTGCGAGGAGACTTCGCTCTCCGCCGTGTCGGATCATAAGCTCGCGATCATGCCCAAATGGTTTGGCGTCTTCGCCCTGATGATGGCTGCTGCCACCCCCGCCATCGCCGATGTCACCGGCAAGGCCCGGGTCATCGACGGCAATACCCTTGAGATCGGCGGCGAGCGGGTTCGCCTCGACGGGATCGACGCCCCCGATCCAGGTCAGCAATGCCTGAGCGGTAAAGGCAAGCCGTACGACTGCGGCACCCATGCGACCGCAGAGCTTTCCGGCCTGGTCTCCGGTCATACCCTCGTCTGTAAGGGCGAGGAACGTGACCCGGATGGCCGCCTGATCGCGATTTGCTCTCTCGGGCCGTTCGACCTCAACGAGATGATGGTCGCCGACGGTTGGGCGGTCGCCGATCCGGGCCGCGGCAAGGCCTACGTCCGTGCCGAAACCGCAGCCCGGGCACGCAAGGAGGGTCTGTGGAAGGGAACCTTCGATCCGCCGTGGGAGTGGCGGCGGAAGCGGAAATGACCGCAAGAGCTCGGCGTATCCGACGGCGAGGACGTCGCCACGGCGCTGCGACAGGCGGCGGAGCGGATCGCCGAATGGACGCCGAAAGGGGTGCACTTCGGATGGGAGCCGTCGTTCCGCAATAAGGGCAAGTTCCTGGCGACGATGACCAAGGACGAAGCTCGCGCCCTGGTCAGGGACGTGCTGTTGCGAGGCGAGATCGATTGCCATCCCAACCGGCGGGACGGATGCTCGGCCGAGGATCAGTTCGTCGTCGTCGCCGATGCCGGCCGGATCATCGGTACCCGGGGTCAGCGCCGGATCCGCGTCGTCATCGTCCGCGACGCCGGCGGCCACCGGGTCGACAACGCCTTCCCGGTTCGGCTGCGTTAGCGTCGGCGGCGTCGCGGTGTTGCGACGAGGCAGTTATGCGTCCACATGGTGTTGAACAGCAACGGAAGGTGGCGGATGAAAGGGACCTTGGTGTCGGCGGTTGTCGTGGCGGTTTTGGCCGTGCCTGTACCGGTGGGTGCGCAGGAACGCGTGATCGAGACCGAACTGGGGCGCGTCGCGGTGGAGACGGTGGCCGACGGCCTGGAGCACCCCTGGGGCCTGGCGTTTCTGCCGGACGGGCGGATGCTGGTGACCGAGAGGCCGGGGCGGCTGCGGGTCGTATCCGAGGACGGCGCGCTCTCCGAACCCCTCGCCGGGCGTGCCCGAGGTGGCGGCGAGCGGCCAGGGCGGCCTCCTCGACGTGGCGCTCGACCCGGATTTTGCGTCCAACCGTCTCGTCTATCTCTCCTATGCCGAGCCGGGCGCGGGCGGCGCCTCCACGGCGGTGGCGCGGGGACGGCTCGACGGGGGCGCGCTCGAGGATGTTCAGGTGATCTTTCGCCAGCAACCGAAGGTATCGGGAGGCAACCATTTCGGCTCGCGGCTCGTTTTCGCCCGCGACGGCACCCTGTTCGTGACCTTGGGCGAACGCTTCAAGTTCGAGCCGGCCCAGGATCTCTCGAACCATCTCGGCACCATCGTTCGCATCAACGCCGACGGATCGGTCCCCGACGACAATCCCGTTCGTCGGCCGTCCGGACGCCAGGCCGGAGATCTGGTCCTACGGCCACCGCAACGTCCAGGGCGCGGATCTGCATCCCGGAAACCGGTCGGTTATGGTCGCTGGAGTTCGGGCCGCGCGGCGGCGACGAGCTCAACATCCCCGAGCCCGGCCGCAACTACGGCTGGCCGTTGGTCAGCTGGGGCCGGCACTACACCTTTATCGATATCCCCGACCCGCCGACCCGCCCCGACCTGGCGCCGTCCATCTACCACTGGGACCCGGCAATCTCGCCCTCCGGCATGGCCTTCTACACCGGCGACGTCTTTCCCCGGCTGGAACGGCAATCTCCTGATCGGCGGCCTGTCGTCGCGCGCCCTGGTCCGCCTCACCCTCGACGGCGAGCGGGTGACCGGCGAGGAGCGGATCAACATGGGCACCCGCATCCGCAACGTCCGCCAGGGCCCCGACGGCGCCGTCTATCTCCTCACCGACCAGGACGACGGCGCCATCCTGCGTCTCACGCCCGCCGGGGGAGGGTAATATCGAGTCTTTTCATCGGTTCTTTCGTCATGGGCGATGGCGGCGGGTGACCGGCGCCGACTGGCGCCATCCGTTCGGGCCGGACAGTGACATTGTTGGCGGGGCGGATCACCCGGTCGTTCAGGTTTCCGCCAACGACGCGGCGGCGTTCCGCGCCTGGGCGGGGCTGCGGCTGCCGATCGAGGCGGAATGGGAGTACGCAGCGAGGGGCGGCGACGGTCGGGGCTATCCGTGGGGCGATGCGGCGCCGGAGGAGGTGGTCCTGCGCGGCGGCGGCTGGGGCAACGATCCCTAATGCCTACGCGTCTCATACCGCCACGGCAATCCGCCCGACATCGGCCTCGACATGGTCGGCTTTCGCTGCGCCGAGTGACGGCGGGTAGGTCGCGCGGGCCTTCTCCGTCTCGGCTCCCGCTGTCGTTTCGCTAGAAGCAGTGAGGCCGGCGTCTGCGTGCGACAACGATTCCGAGGCAGGCGAGAGCGGTTGCAAACAAAAGGAAGGTGGCGGTGAGGAGAACCGGCATTGCTTCGCCCTGACTGGAGGCGATGTTGTCCATTGCGATGTTGTCCGAAAGGGAGCCAAGATTTGCGGAGTCGAAGCGGATCGTCATCGTTCGAGCCATCAAGGGCGTCGCAAAGTTGAAAACCGTGTGGCTTGGTCCCGCTCCGGCGACTGCGGCATTCGGCGATGAGAACAGCGTTGTCGTTCTGCTCACCACTCCAACGAGAAAGATGGTGCAATCGGTCCGTTCCAAACTCCCACGTCGAGAAGGTGAAGGTCGAGGTCGTAGATCGAATCGGCGGCCAGGATGACTTCGAAAATACCGGCGCCGTCGCTGTAGGGAAGAATGACCCCGTTGAGGTCACCGTTGTTGTCGTTCCAGAGATCACCGTCGGTGACAGGAGGGCCATGGCCCACCTCGATTTCGGGTATAGGGCCTTCGGCGCTGCCGTAATGATAAGTGCTCAAGCCCGACGCGGTCGAAAAACCGGCAACCCGATCACCGTAGTCCTGTGGCGCGTGCGCAAAATTTCCGACCCAGCCACCGCTCGACGTTTCGGTAATGTCGAACGTGAGCACCGTCGCCCGCGCGTCACCACACAAAAATCCGAGCGACGTGACCGCGGCAAAAATCGCCTGCAACGCACTGTTTCTCATCGCCAAGTCCTCCCGGAAAGCTGTCCCGAGCGGAATTAAGAAGATTTGCCACCTCGATCGGTGCATTCTCGAAGTTCCGAGCCCTGGTTTTTATCATTCAAGACTAAATGATATACGAATTATTGTGGCGGAAATGTGTTTTCCAAGTCAAAGCCGTGCTCCTGACGCCAAATTCATTAAATATGTCAGCTTGACGACAAGACAGCAGTGAGGTTATGGAAATAAAATACCCCCAAAATGGGGACTATAATAAATTGACAATCGTGGTTTGCGTATTGCCGTCTCCGACCAAAATATTTGACCGCGAGTCGATGTCCGGATGTTTTCGGGTCGGTGAGGCTGTGAAAGTTGAAAGATTGCCGATCTCGTACGCGCGGCTGGAAAAAATGGACGTACGCGCAAATATGCGGCAAAACCCCTCGACCCGATGCCTCACGGTGGGGGTGATGACGGGCTAGAAGAGAAATCTCGAGGAGGGAAAGATGGAACAGATGGATAAGGTCATGACGTGGGTCGAGGGCGCTCGCGAGGAGATCACCGCCTTCGTCACCACCTACGGGCTGAGCGTGATCGGCGGTGTGATCATCCTGATCATCGGTTGGATCGTCGCCGGCTGGGCGAGGCGATCGGTCGACCGCGGCCTCAGCAAAATCGAAAAAATTGACATTACGCTCCGCCATTTCCTGGCGAGCCTGGTCCGCTACGTCATCCTGGTTTTCGTCGTCCTGGCGGTGCTCGCCCAGTTCGGCGTACAGACGGCGAGCCTGATCGCGATCTTCGGTGCCGCCGGCCTGGCCGTCGGCCTCGCGTTGCAGGGAACGTTGAGCAATCTGGCGGCGGGGGTCATGCTTTTGCTGTTCCGCCCGTTCAAGGTCGGGCAGTACGTCCAAGCCGGCGGACACGGGGGCACGGTCAAGGCCATCGACCTGTTCGTGACCGAACTCGCCACCCCCGACAACGTCCAGATCCTCATCCCCAACGGACAGATCTGGGGCTCGTCGGTGACCAACTACAGCTTCCACGAGACCCGCCGCGTCGATTTCCTCGTCGGCATCGACTACGGCGACGACATCGACAAGGCGTTCGACGTCCTCAAGGGGGTCATCGCCAAGGACAACCGCTGTCTCGCCGATCCGGCACCGCAGATCGTGGTCGGCGAATTGGCGGACAGCTCGGTCAATATCATCGTCCGCGTCTGGTCCGCCGGCAGCGACTACTGGGGGGTCAAGTTCGATCTCACCAAGGCATTCAAGGAGTCCCTGGAAGCGGCCGGGATCACCATTCCGTTCCCGCAGCGGACGGTTCACATGGTCGGTCGGGCGGCCGCCGAATAGCGGGGGACGATGCCGGTCTCGGTTTCCGGTCCCGCTCCATGTCATTGCTAACAAGTGATTTATAAGGAGGAGAACATGCTCAAGGAATTCAAGGAATTCGCCCTTCGCGGCAACGTCGTCGACATGGCCGTCGGCATCATCATCGGCGTCGCCTTCGGCAAGATCGTTAGCTCCCTGGTCAACGACGTGATCATGCCGCCCATTGGTCTATTGCTCGGCGGCGCCGACTTCAGCGATCTCTTCCTTCAGCTTTCGGGAGAGCCCGTTACCTCCCTGGGTCAAGCGAAAGAGCTGGGAGTGCCCGTGATCGCCTACGGCGTTTTCATTAACACGGTTATCGACTTCGTGATCATCGCTTTCGTCATCTTCATCGTGATCAAGCAGATCAACCGGTTCACCAAGAAGAAGGAAGAGGAACCGAAGGCGCCGCCGGAACCGCCGAAGCAGGAGGTTCTGCTCGAGGAAATCCGCGACATCCTCAAGAAATCCGCCTGATCCGACAACCGAGAGGAGGACCGACGATGGTTCGATTGATCGCCGCGATCGCGGCAGCGGCGCTGGTTGTTGCCGCAAGTAACCTGATGAATTCGGGTGCGCTGGCGCAGACCAACTATCTCGACAAGGCCAAAAGCCTGTTGGGCACGGCGGGCACGACCGGGGGCGGCGCGTCCTCGCTCTCTTCCGCCGAGATCGGCGATGGCCTGCGCGAGGCGCTGCGCGTCGGTACCGAGAAAGTGGTCGAACAAACGGGCCGAACCGATGGGTTCGACGCCGACCCCAACATCCACATCCCGTTGCCGAAGCAATTGCAACAGGTGCAGTCGGCGCTGCGGGCGGTCGGCATGTCCGGTCTCGCCGACGAGGTCGAGCTGAAGCTCAACCGGGCCGCCGAGGCGGCGACGCCGAAGGCCAAGGAGATCTTCTGGCAGTCGATCTCGGAGATGACCCTGGAGGACGTCCAGGGGATTTACGAGGGACCCGACGACTCGGCGACCCGGTATTTCCGCGCCAAGATGTCGGAGCCGTTGAAGAACGAAATGCGGCCGGTGGTCGACGAGACCCTGGCCGAGGTCGGCGCCGTCCAGGCTTACGACAACATGATGGGCGAATACGGAAAGCTGCCGTTCGTGCCGGACGCCAAGGCCAACCTGACCGAATACGGCCTCGACAAGACCCTCGACGGCATCTTCTTCTACCTGGCGGAGGAGGAGAAGGCGATCCGCCAGAACCCGGCGGCGCGCACCACCGACCTGTTGAAGAAGGTCTTCGGATCGAACTGATCGCGCTTCCGGCGGCGCGTGTTCAGCGCAGTGCGTCGAACAGGTCCGGCGGGTCGGCGTTTTCCGGCGTGCAGAGATCGGTGACGCCGACGCCGATCAACCGAAACGCCCGGCCGTCGGCCTCCCGGCCGATCAGCGCCGCAGCGCTGCGATAGATGACGTCGGCGAGCCGGGTCGGATCGGCAAGCCGGTGGTTGCGGGTCAGCGTCCGAAAGTCCGAGGTCTTGAGCTTGAGGACCACCGTCCAGCCGGCAAAGTCGGCTCGGCGAAGCCGGTCCGCCACCCGTTCCGCGAGCGGGCGAAGGGCCTCGCAGAGCTGGTCGGTGCCGCGGATGTCCGCCGCGAACGTGGTTTCCGCCGAAACGCTCTTGGTCGGTCGATCGGGGGTGACCGCGCGTTCGTCCTCGCCGTGGGCGAATCGGGCGAGGCGGCGGCCGAACTTGCCGAAACGGGCGATCAGCTGCCGTTCGGGGATACCCTGCAACTCGCCGATGGTGGTGATTCCCAGCTCCGTCATTCGCCGGGCGGTGGCTTCGCCGACGCCCATGATCTTGCGCACCGAAAGCGGCTTGAGAAAGTCGCTCGCCTCGGCGCGGCCGATGACGGAGAACCCGCGCGGTTTGTCGAGATCCGAGGCGAGCTTGGCCAGGAACTTGTTGTGGCTGAGGCCGACCGAGACGGTAATGCCGATGTCGCGTTCGATCGCCAGCGCGATCTCCGCCAGCGAAACGGCGGCGGGCCGGTCTTCGAGGCGCACGTCTGCCGAGAGGTCCAGGTAGGCTTCGTCGAGCGAGACCGGCTCGATCATCGGGGTCGCGGCGCGGAAGATCTCGCGGATCCCGTTGCTAACCTTTTTGTACTTGGCCATGTCGGGCGGGATCACCACCGCGTCGGGACAGAGTTCCAGCGCCCTGAACATCGGCATCGCCGAGCGCGGGCCGTATTGCCTGGCGATGTAACAGGCGGTGGTCACCACCCCGCGACCGCCGGGATGGCCGACGATCACCGGTAAGTCTTTGAGCGCCGGATTGTCCCGTTTCTCGACCGCGGCGTAGAAGGCGTCGCAGTCGATGTGGGCGATGGTCAGTGCAAGCACCTCGGGATGGGAAACCAGACGCTCAGACCCGCAGCGGGGGCACATCGCCGTCGCGTCCGTCGACAGCTGCAGGCAGTCACGGCACAGGGTATGGGCGGTGGGGCTCGAGGCGCTCAAGCGGGAGGTTCCTTGCCTATTTCGGTCCCATTGCAGATATAGTCCCTATCATCCGCATCCATCGATCCCCTCGACCGAGCCGTTGCGACAGCCGATGACCGAACTCAAGGCCACCCTGGACAAACTCTACAACGGCAGGAGCAAGCGCTCGGTCCGGTTCAACTATGCGCTGCTCGTCTTCGACGTCGTCACCATCGGTTTCTTTCTCGTCGCCTCGTTCGTCGAGACGCCGACCTGGTTCCTGGTGGTCGATTTCGCCATCGCGACGGTTCTCACCCTGGATCTGGCGGCACGGTTCTGGATCGAGCGATCCAGGCTCCGGTTCGCTTTCCAGCTGGGCACGCTTGCCGACGTGATCGTCATCGCTACCCTGCTGCTGCCGTTCCTGATCGAGAACTGGGCGTTCCTCAGGGTGCTGCGCGCCCTCAGGCTGATCCGGTCCTATCACGTGTTGCGCGATCTCAGACAACAGTTCCGGTTCTTCGCCCGCAACGAGGAGGTCATCGGCAGCGTCCTCAATCTCGGCGTGTTCATCTTCGTCGTCACGTCTTTGGTCTACGTGCTGCAGGAAGGCAACCCCGAGATCACCAACTACGTGGACGCCCTCTATTTCACCGTCGCCACCTTGACCACCACCGGCTTCGGCGACATCACCCTCCAAGGCTCCGTCGGCCGCCTGCTCGCCATCGTCATCATGGTGGTCGGCGTCGCCCTGTTCCTGCGGCTGGTGCAGACCATCTTCCGCCCCGAGAAGATCCGCTTCCGCTGCCCGGACTGCGGTCTCAACCGCCACGACCTCGACGCCATCCATTGCAAGCACTGCGGCCGGGTCCTCAACATCCAAACCGAAGGCGATTGAACGTTCTGTCGCATCGTAGCGCACATGGTCAGGCGTTCTTGCCTGGGCCAGCCTGCCGAGCTCATCACGATCCGTCGTCGATCTTCTCGATCCGATAGCCGAGCGCGATGATCGCACGCAGGGTCTCGATCGCGGCGCTGCGGTCGTAGGCTTTCTCCGAGTCCGGCAGATCCTCGTAAGGCACCAGGTCGGGGTGTTCCTTCTTGGCGTAGTCCGGCGCGGGGCCGAACCTCCAGCCTTCCGACAGGCGCCGCTTGCTCCAGTGCCGATGGGAGTTTTTCGCCAGCAATTCCGCCAGTTCGCGCAGGTCCTCGGACAAGTCGACGCCCGACGTGTCGACAGCAGCGGGTTTGTGGTTCACCTTCAAGATCCCTGTCCCTGGACACCCCCCATCCGTACGAATGGGCTCAAACCGCCGGGTTCGTCCTTCTTATGACTTCGATGGCGTCACGTGCTTTCGGATCGAAATTCTCGGGCCACAGCGTACGCTCGTCGTATTTGGCTCCGGTCAAGTCGGCGTTCTGCAGATTTGCGCCCTCCAACATTGCTCCCTCCAAAACCGCTCCACGCAGATCGGCTTCCATGAGCACGGCATTGCGAAGGTCGGCGTTTCTCAGGCTCGCCTTTTGAAGGTCCGCACCGAACAGGTCGACATGACGGAGATTGACGCCGCGCCAAAAGACATCCCTCAGCAACGCACCCTGTAAATCGAACGATCGCAGGGCCGAAGGACTCACGTCTGGCGACGGGTGACCTTCGTCGCGCACCAGGTTCAAGGCCTTGACCAGATTGTCGGCGATATGTTTGCGCAAGGCGATATCGCCCTCGTCGTCTCTGCCCTGCCGATCCTTGATGACCGAAAGCAGCACTTGCACCAAAGTCCGGACCTCTTCCCTGTCCCCGGTATCGTCGAGAGAGCGGCCGGCAGTCAAACCGGTATACTCGCTCCGCAGCCGCTGCAAGAGGACGGACGCGGACGCAATGCGGACGCGGGCATTGTCGCTGCCGAGTCCCTGGAAAAGCTCGAGGTTGTGCTTTTCCCGACCCAATTCCCGTTCCTGGTCGATCTTCTTGTGCTGGGTACGGTTGTATGTCCGGTTGACCCAAAATCCCAAGCCGGCGATCAAAGCCGCCATCGTCGCGCCGATCACAGTTCCGATACCCCCGGCAACGGTGATCCATAGATGTGTTTCCGGGGTGACGGCTCTCAGGTTCTGCACTTCGGTCTCGAGCTTCTGTTTTTCGAACTCGAGCTTCTCGACCTGTTTCAAGAGCAGTTGTTCATCCAGGGTTGTTCGGTCGAACTCGGTGCTTGCCGGTTCTTCGCCATCGGCCGGGAAGCCGCGCAGGCCCAGGGTCGACACGATCGACAGAACCACGATGATCCCTGCGGTTCTCTCCGCCCTTTGTTTGCTTGACCGTTTCGTCATATCGGTAGCCGCGAAGATCCACGAACGGGAGAGGATTAGCGGGCTGAGGCGCCGCGACTATTCAATAGTTTCTATCGTACAGCAGCATAGGGGCACAATAATTTGATTCTCCTAAGATTGTGCCGTTTTCTCGTCGCTCTTGGCGGGCGTCGTCGGGCGCTTTGATTCCTCGATGATCGAGCGGAACTGGGTGTGCTCGGAGGAAATGATCGTTTCGATCTGTTCGACGAACTCGGGAAACGAGTCTTCGGCGTTCCGATAGCGCCCGCTGTTGGCGAGCCACAGGAATTTCTCGTGTTTGAGCTGCTCTTCGGTCGCCCGATAGGTCAGCCAGAGCTCTCCGTATTTCCGGAAATTGGTGATGCCGGTGAAGCTCGCGAGCAAGAGCGACATGACCGTAACGAGCGCCTGGATGCCTCCGGCTTCGCCCGGTACGAATTCTTTCGGCAGATTGACGACGACCGGAACCGCGAGTCCCAGCAGGATGATCGCGATCTGGTAGCGCATGTGCCAGCTTTTCGCGCGTGACGCGGCCTTCTCGTAAAAGGCGATCTGCGCATCAACCCGTCCACTTACGTACTCGTCCTGGTCCATGGGGCGGCCTTTCGCTTGATGTTCCCGTCGAACAACACGGAGGAAGCAGGTGACACTTCGCACGTTCTCCGGGTTGGATTTTGTACCAACACCGACGACGGGAGGAAGTCCAAATGTGTGGTTTCATTGCTGCGTGTACGCCCTTTCGCTCTTTGTCACCGGGAAGCGACGTCCCCATCGGCACCGTTGGCGTCAGTTCTCGATCTCGATTTCACGCTTCTGGGTATAGAGGAATCGGATCAGTTCGTACTCGAACGGTGATCCCGTTTCGAAATAGCGGAACGACTGGATCTTGCGCTGGTTGATCACGTTGAGGGCGAACACCGGAGGATATTCCATCTGGAACGAGGACGCCTGGAACGGATCGACCAGGGCAAAGGCGGCGGTGTCCGTGGCCCAGCCGGCGGCGTCGCGCAGGTTCGAGGGCCCGAGAATGGGAAGGACCAGGTACGGTCCGTCGCCGACACCCCAGTGGCCGAGGGTCTGTCCGAAATCCTCGTGGTAGCGCGGCATCCCGAGTTCCGTCGCCAGGTCGAACAGACCGAACAGCCCCATGAGCGAATTGACCCCGACCCTGAAGGCGGTCAGGCCGGCCTCAGCGGGTTTGAGCTGAAGGACTTGATTGGCGAAAGTGGTCAAGTCTTTCAAATTGGCGAAGAAGTCCGTGACCCGGTCCTGCAGGTATACGGGCATCACCCACTCGTATCCCTCGACGACGGGTAAAAAGACTGCCCTGTCGAAAGCGGTGTTGAATTTGTAGACACCGCGATTGAACCCTTGCCAGGGGTCGTAAACGTCGATCAATTCGGCGGGGGCGTCGTCACTCGTGCCGGCGGCCTGATCGTGGTTGGGCGTTTCGCCGACCTGTTGGGGCGTTGTCGCCGCGCATCCGGCCAGCGCAAGGCCGACCATACCGGCCACTATCGTCAACTTCCATGTTTTCCAATAGATAAGCACGCGAAGCTCGCTCATTGCTTGAAGAAACTGACCATGGCGTGGACGACGTGACGATCATCGAGATTGCCGCAATGACCGCCGGTGGGGAAAATCTGCGCCCGGGATCCGAACAGCGTTCGCAGATAATCGATCTCACCGGGTGCGAGAATGATGTCGTCCTCGTTGGTCAACAGACCGATCTTGTCGGCACCCGCCAGATAGTCCTGGATGCCGTGGAGGCTCGCCTCGTTGATCAGCGCCTCTCGTGTGAGGTCGGGGTCCCGGGCCTTGAAGTAAGGATACAGAAATCGGTCGAAATAGCTCTCGAAGCTCAGGGTCATCCCGTGGTCGAAGTAATCGGTGAGGGAGCTCAGGCTGTCGAGTTTCGTGCCCCTGGGGACGATGTATCCATAGTCCGCCATCACATCGGCGACGAACGCCATGTTGTTGGACGAAAACCGGAAATCCAATCCGATGAGCGACTGCAAAGTCGTCTCGGTGGGGACGAACTTGACGTAAGCCTGGTAAACCAAATCGTTGAAATCGACCGCCGTGGACTGCGGGTAAACCTGGGAGAACGCCTCGAAGACGTTGTCGATGAAGGCATCGTACTGCCCGGTTCCCTCCGGAAGGGTGTCGTCCAGCAAGTGGTCGAGGATCCTGACCGAGTTGTACAGGCTGACCGGGGGATTGATCATCAGAACCTTGCCGAAACCGAACGCGCCCTCGGTTTCATCCAGCTTGGCGACGAAGGCGGCGTGCCATCCGCCGAGGCTGTACCCGGTGAGATGGAAATCCGAGACCTCGATCCGATCTTCGACTTCCGCGTAGGCGAGCCGCATGGCTCGATAGAGATCCCTCGCATCGTCGCCGATCCGGCCGGGCACGCTCGTGGTCGAGGCGTTGACGATGAAGTTCGGGTGGGTCGGGGAAGGCAGCGAGATGACGTGAAAGCCGGCATCGAAAAAGGCCCGCTGCATCACCTTCATGAGTTTCGAATTCATGAGGTGCGCCGGTGCCGGCGATGATGAAGATCAGCGGTGCCTTGGAGCGCTGGGAAACCAGCGAAAACCTCAGCGCGCTGTCGTACCAGAAGACCTCGGGGATCGGGCGATCCGGAAAGACCTTCAACTCCAACTCGTCGATGTTGATCTTCTTCGGCAGATCCGCCTTGAGCACCGGCGGGGTGCCGACGACGGTCGCCGTGTAGGGGTCGATCCACGGGTATTCGTAAGGCCGCTCCGGCCGCTGGAGCACCGTCATTGCGGGCTTCGGTGCGGCTGTGCATGCCGCGATCAACAGCAACAATAACGCGACGACCGCCCAGCGAGCGAAAGTCCTGCGTCTCCCGCGCTCCGCCCGCATGCCTTCACCATCGCTCTCAGGGGAAATGTCTTGCTCCATTGCCGGTGTTCTTCCGTAATCGGGCCGGCGAGTCAATCGGGCCGCGGATTCGAGGGCGAACCGGCTGCGGCGCTGGTGCGACCCCGTTCATCATGTAGTCATTAACCACAAATTCTTTGCGCTCAAAATTGTTAGTGGCCAGCCAAAAGTCATCGCATTTCCGATGTCTTTGTTTTATTATTGGAGCTTGTTTAGTCCTTGGTCGAGGGGGTGCGGCGAGACGGACACGAACGCTTCAATCAACACTCATCGCATCTGGTAATCTTGTGGCGTGGGTCCAACGACCGACCCTAAGCCCCTGCAGCCAAAGACATGAAACGGGGAGGAGTGTCTATGTACCATATGATCCGTAACACCAGCTTGAAGCGCCTGCTCATTCTCGAGGCACCGGCGCTTTCCCTTGCCTTTCTGACCGCCGAGCTGTTCTACAAGTTTGGTTCCTTCGGATTGGAATGCCTGGCGTTTCTGGCGACCTGGTTCGTGTTTTCGCTGATCTTCGACGTCATCGGCCGGCGGTCGATCTTCAAAGCCGAAGCTCGGTGAGGGAAGGGGACCATGGCTATCGAACTCCAGGAGTATCGCCAACAGCTTGCCGACGGTCCGCGTAAGGAGCGCCTCGTCGGCCCGCCCGAGGCCGATCTGTCGACCCATAAGCAACGGGCCAATTGGTTCCGTTCGCGGGAGGCCTGGCCGTATCGCGAGGCGTCGGGCACCGCGCTGCTGAGAGAACGGGAGCGGGTGGCGACCGAAATCGCCCCGGCGTCCGGTGCGACCCAGTGGGAATTCGTCGGCCCGTCCAATATCGGCGGGCGGATGACCGCGCTGGTTTGTCACCCCACCGATGCGGACCGGGTCATCGCCGGCGCCGCCGGCGGCGGGGTCTGGCGCAGCACCGACGGAGGACGTAGCTGGGAAGGCCTGTGGCACAAGCATCCGACGCTCAACATCGGGTCTCTCGCCCTTTGCTCCAGCAATCCCGATGTCATCTATTGCGGGACCGGGGAGGCCAACCTCTCCGCCGACTCCCATCCCGGCGTCGGCCTGTTTCGTTCGACCGACGGCGGCGACAATTGGGAGTTGCTGGCCGCGTCCGCCGACACCGGACTTCCCACCCGTATCGGCACAATTGCGGTCGATCCCAGCGACCACAGGCACATCCGCCTCGGCGGCGTTTCGCACGGGACCGGCACCGACGGCATGTGGACCTCCCGCGACGGCGGCGCCACCTGGCAAAGGGAGTCCTTCGCCACGACCGGGGCTTATCGATGCCACGATATCCAGTTCGATCCCAGCCGACGGGACGTCCTGTACACGGTAATAACCGCGAGAGGCGTGCTCTCGGGGATCTGGCGCTCCGTGGACGGCGGCCAGACGTGGACCCATCTGCTATCCGGACTGCCTGACCCGACGATATCGGGTCGCGGAGCCTTGGCCATCGCACCGTCCGACACGTCGGTGCTCTACGCCCAGTTCGCCGACCGGCAGAGCGGCGTCCTCGGTGTCTACCGTTCGGGCAATGGCGGCGATAGCTGGACCGATATCGCCGGCGCCCACTTCGCCGACGAACGACAGATGTTCTACAACAACACCATCGCCGTGCACCCGACCAACCCCGATCACGTCGTCTGCGGCGGTGTCGACATCCACCGCACCACCAATGGCGGGCAGAGCTGGCAACGGGTTACCGACTGGTGGCGGGACCGGGGCGACCCTCAGTACGCCCATGCCGATCAGCATCGTCACGTCATGCCGACGGCGCAGCCCGGGATTATCTACGCGGCGAACGACGGCGGTATCGACCGGAGCGACGACGGCGGCGAGACCTGGGAGAACCGCAGCAACGGCCTCGCCGCGACCATGTACTACGACCTGGAGATGGCCCAGTCGGACGGCCGGATCTACGGCGGCGGGTGCCAGGATAACGGAACCAACATCACCCAGACCGGAAGCACCGACGATCATTTCATGATCTCCGGCGGCGACGGCGGCTGGATCACCATCGACCCGACCAATCCGCTCCACCTCTATGCGTCCTCGCAACAGATGCGCATCGTTCGGTTCCGCCAGCCGGAGGGCTGGGTCGACGTCTCGCCGCTGCCCCAGGGCAACAGCGAGCGGAACAGCATGTGGATGGTGTTCCTCGCCATGGACCAGAACGATCCCCGCATCGTCTTTACCGGCACCCAGCGCGTCTGGCGGACACGCAACGACGGCGATACCTGGCAGGCGGTGTCACCGGTGTTGGACGGCAGCGACATCACCGCGATCGAAGTCGCGAGTGCCAATTCCCAATCCGTCTACGTCGGTACCAACAACGGTGGCGTTTTTCGCAGCACCGACGGTGGCGATACCTGGAGCGGCGACCTTTCGGGGCCGCTGATGCCGGGGCGTCAGATTACCCGCTTGAAGGCGAGTCCGACGGATGCCGATCTCGTCTACGCCACGGTTGCCAACTTCGACAACAACAGCGTTTTTCGCTCCCGGGACGGCGGGGTCACATGGGAGGACATCGATCAGGGGCGATTGCCCCGGGTCCCCCACAACGGCATCGCCATCTCGAGCAAAGCGCCCAACCGGGTGTTCGTCTGTAGCGACGTCGGCGTTCATGTCTCCGAGGACGGGGGAGACAACTGGTCGGACATCACCCGCAACCTGCCCAACGTGATGGTGATCGACATGGTCTATCACATCCATGACAACACGCTGACGGCCGCGACCTATGGCCGCAGCCTGTGGCGGCTCGGCCTCGACTGATTGCTTGATGCGCTATTCGTCTTTGCCGGATCGGCGCTGAAACCACTTTTCTCGTCCGCGTAGGTTGTCCGGACCCTCGATGGGTCCGGGCCCTACCCCGCGGGTGAGGAGTTCGCGGCGTAGATCAGGGGCGAGCCGTTCCTCCATCTTGACGCGATAGAGGTTCCAGCGGCTTTCGCCACCGGCCGCTTTCACATCCAGGGTGCCGACGGGCTCCGGCACCGCCAGCCGTGCCCGAACGGCGGCGGTCATCGGCTGCTCTTGCGTGTCGGGCAAAGCGAGGTAGAGGGGATGCTGCCCGAGTTCCTCGTCCCCGGTGCAGCAATCGACGGCGCCGGCGATACGATCCGGTCCCGCCCCGGCGGACACCGACAGCAGGCCGGCCTTCGGGTCCTTTTCACCCGTCAGCGCGAGCGTCGTTGGGGCTGCCTGGCCTTTCAGGTTTGCGATCCGGACGACGGCGGCCGCGGAGCCGTCTTCATGGCGGAAGCATCGTCGGGCCGGCGCACCGGCGAGGGCCGCGAACGGCGCCCTGCCGGCCTCCGCGAAGTCCGCCGCCTCGACCTCACGCCAACCGGCGACGGCGTTCTTTGGGTTTTCTTCAGTCATCGCCAACAGTCCCGGACCTGCGACCCCATACTACGTCATCGACTCTACACCATCGACCACTGTGATTACCGCTTTCTATCCAGCTATGCCGTATGCACAGATCAGATGGGCGAGAATAGCGGTTGCGCCGGACGGCGGTTCTGGTCTTGGATGTGCCCTGCGGGAGCATGTCCGCTCTAAGGAACGCGGGCAGACAACATCAACAACATACGGTAGATTATTCCATGCGGAACACCATGGGTTTTATCGCCGCGCCCGGCAAAGTTTTGTTGAGCGAGGCCAACCACCGCCAGTGCCGGTGGATCGAGAGCCGTGAAGGCTTTGGCGTCTATGTCGTCTGCGGCAGGCGCATTCGGGAGGGCTCATCCTTCTGTGTCGGGCATCATGACCAAGTTTGGGGAAACCGGCGCGACGAACAGAAGCCAAATCCGGCCGTTGGACACGCCGCCTGACGTTACGGGCGCGCCCATTTGAGCGCGCACGCCTTCCGGACCACGGCAATTCACTTCCCCCGATCTTGCTGAAACAATTGAAACGCAAGTCCGGCGCCGCTGAAATCATCCGGAAACATTGAAACGCCACTCTCTCCGAACGAAATGTTTGGAGAGGAGTGTGCGAAATGTCCCCTTGGAAGCTTGGCGGCGGTTTTGTCACCGTCTCGGCGCTTGCCGCGACGGCTGTTTTCGCGGGTGCTCCCCCATCGTCGGTGGGGGTGACCCGGGTTTCGGAGCTGGTCGATCCGGCCTTTATTGCCAGGTCCGTGTGCGGGCTGGGCGGCGCCAGAGCCGGCATGTTCAGGCCGCGGGTTCAACTTGCCGCGGCTTACGCGGCGCGCATCGAGGCGGATGACGATGATGGTCCGCCGCTGTGGGACAACCTCGGCGACCTGACCTACCCGATCACCACGACCGACGAACTGGCGCAACGGTATTTCGATCAGGGTTTGCGTCTGGCCTACGGTTTTAATCACGCGGAGGCCCTTCGCGCGTTCAGGAAGGCGCGGCGGATCGATCCCACCTGCGCGATGTGCGCCTGGGGCGAGGCGCTGGTGCTCGGCCCCAACATCAACGCGCCGATGGAACCGTCGGCCGTCGTTCCCGCCTTCTCTGCGGTCACCCGGGCGCAGGAACTGGCCGGCGACGCAAACCTTCGCGAGCAGTCGCTGATCGCCGCGTTGGCGAAACGATATTCGGCCGATCCGGACGCCGACAGGGTGGCGCTCGACACCGACTATGCCAAAGCGATGGCCGAGGTGGTCGCCAGGTTTCCCGATGACGACGATATCGCCGTGTTCTACGCGGAATCGCTGATGAACTTGTCGCCGTGGGACTATTGGGAGGCGGACGGCACGACGTCGAAGGGGCGGACGGCGGAGCTGGTGCGGACGCTGGAGCGGGTGCTGGCGCGAAACCCGGATCATCCGGGCGCCATCCATTTCTACATCCACACCGTCGAGGCTTCGACCACGCCGGAGCGGGCGGAGCCCTATGCGGACCGCCTCGGCGCGTTGATCCCCGGCGCCGGCCACCTGGTCCACATGCCGTCCCACATCTACTATCGGGTCGGACGCTATCTGGACTCGCTCGACGCCAACCGGGATGCGGTCGCGGCCGACGAGGCCTATCTCGCCCGGAGCGATTCGGCGGGCATCTATGCCAGCGGCTACTATCCCCACAACATCCACTTCCTCCTCGTCTCCGCCCAGATGGCCGGCGACCGGGAGACGGCGATGGACGCGGCGAAGCATCTCGACGGAAAAATCTCCGACGAGGTCGCCCGCAGCGTTCCGTGGATCCAACTGATCAAGGGTGCGCCCTACTTCGCCCATGCGCAGATGAGCGATCTGGAGACGGTGCTGTCGGTGCCGGATCCGGGAGACACCTTCCCGTATGTGAAAGCGGTTTGGCACTATATGCGTGGCGTCGCGCTGGCCTCCGGCGGCGACGTCGAAGCGGCGCGCAACGAGGGCCGAGCGATCGTCGCCATCGAGGAAAACGCCGACTTCGGGTCGATGATCGCCGGCGGCGTTCCCGTGCCCGACATCCTGCGCCTCGCCCAGCACGTGGTCGCCGCCCGCATCGCCCGGGCGGAGGGCGATCTCGAGACGGCGGCGAAGCAGTTCGAACTGGCGATCGCCGTCGAGGACAGCCTGCCGTATCTGGAGCCGCCGTACTGGTACTACCCGGTGCGTCAGTCGCTCGGCGCCGTGCTGCTGGCGGCCGGCAAGCCGGCGGAAGCCGAGCGGGCGTTCCAGCAAAGCCTGATCCGCACCCCCAACAACGGCTGGGCGCTTTACGGCCTGAGGGAAGCCCAAAAGGCCCAGGGCGAAGCGGTCGCGGCGCAACTGACCGAGCGCCTGTTCAAGCGGGCCTGGGCCGGCGACCAAGCCGATCTCGATCTCGCCCGCCTTTGACAGTGCATAATCGCGCCGAACCAGCCACTAAACGCTCAAGTACTTCTCGAGGATCGTCGGGTCGGCGCGGTATTCTTCGGTGGTGGCGTGGTGGCGGATGACGCCCTTCTCGATGACGTAGCCGCGGCTGGCGTGGGTAAGGGCGAACTTGACGTTCTGCTCGGTGAGCAGGATCGTTGTCACCTTGGAAAGTCCCTCGATCAGCGCGCCGATCTGCTGGACGATGACCGGCGCCAGCCCCTCGTTCGGCTCGTCGAGGAGCAGAAGTTCGGGTTCGCCGACAAGGGCGCGGGCGATGGCGAGCATCTGTTGTTGGCCACCGCTCAGGTGGTCGCCGGGGCGATCGCGGATCTCGGCCAGCATCGGGAACAGCTCGTAGATCCTGGTAAGCGGCCAACGACGCTCGGCATCCGCCAGCGGCCGCTGCGCCACCTCCAGGTTTTCCTCGACGCTGAGGCCGGCGAAGATGCGGCGGTCCTCGGGCACGAAGCCGATGCCCATCCGCGAGATCCGGTTGGCCGGAAGCCCCTGGATCGGCGTGCCCTTGTAGGTGATGGTTCCACGGCTGGGCGGGGTAAGACCGATGATCGAGCGCAGCGTCGTCGTCTTGCCGGCGCCGTTGCGGCCCAACAGGCAGACGACTTCGCCCGCCGCGATCTCGATGTTGATTCCCTGCAGAACATGGCTCTCGCCGTAATGGGTGTTGACCTCTTCGAGCCGAAGCATCAGTCCACTTCCTCGCCGAGATAGGCAGTACGCACCTCGCGATTGCTTCGTATTTCGTCGGGCGTGCCGGCGGCGAGGAGAGCGCCCCGGTGCATCACGAAAATCCGCTGGGCGAGGCCGAACACCACCTCCATGTCGTGCTCGGTGATAAAGAACGTGTAGGGGCCGGTCGTTGCCAGCGAGCGGATCAGGCGAACCACGCCGTGGGTTTCCTCCGGCGTCATGCCGGCGGTCGGTTCGTCGAGGAGGACGAGCTTCGGCTCGGTGGCGAGCACGATCGCCAGTTCGAGCAGGCGCTTGTCGCCGTAACTGATGGTACCCGCGCGGCTCGCCGCCAGCTGATCGAGGCCAAGGCGGCCCAGCAACGCCATTCCCTGGTCGGCGAGCGTCTTGTCCCGTTTCGCCACCTGCCACAGTTTGAGGCCCTTGTCGTGATGGGCGACGAGGGCGACGCCGACGTTTTCGAGTACGGTGAGTTCGTTGAAGATGTTGGTGATCTGGAACGAGCGTGACACCCCCAGCCGGCTGATCCGATGCGGCGGGAGGCCGGAGATCTCCCGGCCGCGAAACCGCACCGTCCCCGAAGTCGGTTTCAGGCGACCGGAGACCATGTTGTAGAGGGTGGTTTTGCCGGCGCCGTTGGGTCCGATCAGCGCCGTCACCTCGCCCTCGCCGAGGGTCAGCGAGATGTCATCGACGGCAATGAAATGGCCGAAGGACTTGGTGACGCCGTCGACCTCCAGGAACGGCGCGCTCACGTGCGCCCCCCCAGCCAGCGGTCGAAGACGCCAAGCAGGCCGCGCGGCATGAACAATACCATCAGGCCGAGAATGATCCCGAGATAGATCATCCACTCGGTGGTGAAGGTTGTGATCCCGTTCTTGAGGACGAGGAACACCGCCGAGCCGAAGATCGGTCCGAAGAAATACTGGCTGCCGCCGAGAATGCTCATCAGCACCGGCTCCGCCGACTGGGTCCAGTGCACCATCTCCGGCACCGCGATGCGGTTGAACGGCGAGAACAGCGCCCCGGCGAGACCGGCGAACGCGCCCGAGAGGGCGAAGGCGTAGAGGCGATAGCGGTAGACGGGGATGCCGGCGAAGGCGACCCGCTCGGTATTCTCGCGCATCGCCCTCAGCACCAGACCG
>CAVYYK010000002.1:0-50420 GCA_963772635.1 uncultured Alphaproteobacteria bacterium | reverse complement strand
CAATATAGATCTTAGCAAGCAGCGCCGGCACCTAAAGCAGACCGAGGCCTAGCATTCGCCGGACGGCGCCCGACCGTCAGGTTGCGCGTCGAATGCCCTTGTCCATTTAAGGTTAAGCATCGCAATCGAAAAAAACCGCCTCGATCCGCGAAAGGTTCCGAGTAGCCTTGTTCCGCTCGATCCTGTCGAGGCTCTGCGGCTTTTCTTTCCGTGTCAAGTATGGTAGTGGGAGCCACCCTAACTTGGGCCTTTGGGACATTTCCCTGGTGCCGTTGATCTGCAGGGATCAGGTGCCCGACTTCTGAAACCCATGCGGTAGCGGAAAGTGTAGCCGGTTCATCTCGGGCTGTGCGCCGGCGCAGACAGGGGTATCATTGGGTCCGCTCATCAGGCAGGGCCGGGCAAGGAAAGTGTTTGAAGGAGCAGAAGAACCACATGGCCATGAAAGGCTCAAACCGGTTCCACTTCTTACCGCTTCGGTTCTTCGCCATTGTCGCTGTGATCCTCTCTCAGCAGGCTGCGCGACGCCGCCAGACCGATCGGACACCGAGGCTTATGCCGAATACCAGGAAATCAACGATCCCCTCGGAGCCGATGAACCGAGGTTTCTTCCAACTCAACCGCGCCCTCGATGCCTGGTTTCTCAAGCCGCTGGCGATCATGTACCGGGAGTTCTCCCCGCCCCCGTTTCAACGCGGCATTCACAACTTCCTCAACAACCTGCACACTCCCGTCGTCCTCGCCAACGACCTACTTCAGGGAGAAATGGGTCGTGCGGGCACGACGTTCTCCAGGTTTCTGGTCAACACGACGCTAGGTGTCGGCGGCCTCGGCGATCCTGCCACCGAACTCGGTTGGCAGGACCATAGCGAGGACTTTGGGCAAACCCTCGCCGTTTGGGGCCTTCCCGAAGGTCCGTACTTGATGCTTCCGGTCCTCGGCCCGTCTAATCCCCGCGACGGTGTCGCTCTGGCCGTCGACACCTTTGTCCTCGATCCAGTTGCCTGGTGGGTTCGCGCCGAAACAGCGATAGGGCGTGGATCGGTTACACCCGCGCCGGTGTCACTGGGATCGACAAGCGAGCGAAATCTTACGAGGATTTGGAGGAGTTGGAGAAGACCTCGCTCGACCTCTATGCTTCGATCCGCAGCCTCTACCGGCAGCACCGCAACAGCGAGATCAATCAGGGCAAGGAGTCCGGCGATACCCTTGGACCGTCCCTCGACGAATTGCCGGCGATGCCGGATATTCCAGAGATCCCGAACGAGGATGCTTCCAAACCTCAATAGCGGTCATCAACCTGATGACGACACCTCCCCAGCAAGATTTCCCTCTCCTGCTGGCCATCGCCATATGTAGTTTCTCTGTCGTATCCGAGCTTGGTGTTTGCCGACGCTATCGCCGTGTTTTCCGAGATTGCGCGGATCCAGGGAGGGGCGCCGATCGACCTTGAGTGACGGGTTGGCCAACGGGACAGGACGCACAAGATCAAGGATATCGTCGCAATAGTCACGTCCATGAGCCGGGTAATGCGGTCCCACCGCGGGGCGACCAGCCAACAATGCGTAGACTCCATCGCAGGCTTGCTCGAGGAACCGCGCCAGAAGTACTCTCGCCAGAAAGCGGAACTGAAAACCGTCGGCTCATCTGAGCGAGCCTGCCTTCGCGTGTGTCCCGAGCTTAATCCCGCCGCAATGGCTTGTATTTTATCCGATGGGGCTGTTCGGCGTCCGCGCCGAGACGGCGACGACGATCGGCTTCGTAGTCCTCGTAGTTGCCCTCGAACCACACCGTCTGGCTGTTGCCTTCGAAGGCGAGGATATGGGTGGCGATGCGGTCGAGGAACCACCGGTCGTGGCTGATGACCACCGCGCAGCCGGCGAACTCGAGCAGCGCGTCCTCGAGTGCCCGCAGGGTCTCGACATCGAGGTCGTTGGTCGGCTCGTCGAGCAGCAGGACGTTGGCGCCCGATTTCAGCATCTTGGCGAGATGGACGCGGTTGCGCTCGCCCCCCGAAAGGTCGCCGACGCGCTTCTGCTGGTCGGGTCCGCGGAAGTTGAACTGGGACACGTAGGCGCGGCTCTGCATCTTGCGCTTGCCCAGGACCACCTCGTCGAGCCCGTCGGAGATCTCCTCCCAGACGGTCTTCTTGTCGTCGAGGCGGTCCCGCGACTGGTCGACGTAACCGAGCACCACCGTCTCGCCGAGCCGCAACGCCCCCTGATCCGGCGGCTCCTGGCCGGTGATCATGCGAAAGAGCGTCGTCTTGCCGGCGCCGTTTGGCCCGATGACGCCGACGATGCCGCCGGGCGGCAGCCGGAAGCTCAGGTCCTCGATCAGCAGCCGGTCGCCGTACCCCTTGCTCAGGCCCTCGGCCTCGACCACCAGGCTGCCGAGACGGGGTCCCGGCGGGATGACGATCTGGGCGGTGCCGGCGGTATTCTCGTTGGCCTGGGCGAGCAGCGTCTCGTAGGCGGTGATGCGGGCCTTGCTCTTGGCCTGGCGGGCGCGCGGCGACTGCCGGATCCATTCCAGCTCGTGGGCGAGGGTGCGCTGGCGGGCGGACTCCTGCTTCTCCTCGTGCTCCAGGCGCTTGCGCTTCTGCTCCAGCCAGGAGGAGTAGTTGCCCTCGTAGGGGATGCCCCGCCCGCGATCCAGCTCGAGGATCCAGCCGGTGACGTTGTCGAGGAAATAGCGATCGTGGGTGACCACCATCACCGTGCCGTCGTACTCCTTGAGAAACCGCTCCAGCCAGGCCACCGACTCGGCGTCGAGATGGTTGGTCGGTTCGTCCAGCATCAGGATGTCGGGATGCTCGAGCAACAGCCGGCACAGGGCGACCCGCCGCCGCTCGCCGCCGGACAGCTTGGTCACGTCGGCGTCGCCGGGGGGCAGCGCAGCGCATCCATCGCCACCTCGATGGTCCGCTCCAGCTCCCAACCGCCGACGGCTTCGATCTTCTCCTGGAGATCACCCTGCTCGGCGAGCAGCGTGTTCATCTCGTCGTCGTCGAGGGGTTCGGCGAAGCGGGCGCTGATGGCGTTGAATTGATCGAGCAGCGCCTTGGTCGAGCCCAGTCCCTCGACGATGTTGCCCTCGACGTCCTTGGCCGGATCGAGCGGCGGTTCCTGCTGCAGGTAGCCGACACGCACCCCGCTGGCCGCCCACGCCTCACCGCCGAAATCGGTATCGAGGCCGGCCATGACCTTCAGCAACGTCGACTTGCCGGCGCCGTTGACCCCGAGCACGCCGATCTTGACCCCCGGGAGAAACGACAGCGTAACGCCCTTGAGAACCTCGCGCCCACCGGGAAAGATCCGGGTCAGACCCTTCATCACATAGACGTATTGCGGAGCGGCCATGGAAACCTCTGGCAAATTGGTCACGAATAACTGCCGACCGGTTGGTGCGGCGGCGGCGTGGTTGTAGCCCGAAGGGCACCGAACCCACAACCGGGAGAAAGCCAACCCAAAACGCTTCACAGACAAAAAAAGTGATATACTGCCATTTTCGATACGGTGGCGACGGGCGACCACTCGGAAGAGAAACACCGGTTGCGCACGGGAGGTGGGGATGGCGAAATCAATACTCGTCGTGGAAGACGAACCAAACATCGTACTGTCGCTCCAGTTCCTAATGAAGAAGGCGGGGTTCGACGTCCGCGTCGCCCGAGACGGCGAGGAAGCTCTTATGGCGGTGGAGGAAAGGGCGCCCGACCTGATCCTCCTCGATGTCATGATACCCAAACGCGACGGTTACGACGTGTGTCAGACCATCCGCGCCAATCCGGAATGGAGCGACATCGTTATCATCATGCTAACGGCCAAAGGCCGGGAGGTGGACCGGGAAAAAGGCATCGCCCTGGGGGCTAACGACTACGTGACTAAACCGTTCTCCACCCGTGATCTCACCGAGAAGGTCAAACAGATCCTGGATTCATCCGGTTGACCGGGGGAAATAGGATAGTGGCCGTTTGATGCCATGGGTCCGCGCCTCTTCTTGATCGTTTGCTTCTCTGCTCTCGCGGCGGCGTCTCTCGCATCCGTCGGCGTCGGTACTTGGCTCATCAGCACCGAACTCCCGGAGGGTGCGCAGGATGTCGCCGACATCGTCATCGTTTATGGCGGGGGTATTGCCTGCCTGCTCGTAGCGACAATTGCCGTACTCTGGGCATACCTCGACTACGCCATCGCGCAACCGCTCTCGGCCATTGTCCGGGGGATCCAAACGGTTATCCATGCAAACCCGGACCATCGGATCGAAGTCGACGACAGCCATCAGCTCGGCAATCTGCCTCAAGCAGTTGGGGAGTTGGTCGGCCAACTCGCTCAGGCCCGTAGTACCGTCAGCGCAGCGATCCTAAAAGCCACCGAGAGCGTAGAACATCAGAAAACCCAACTTGGAATTGTCTTGCAGGATCTGCATGAGGGCGTGGTCGTCTGCAACCTCAACCACAGCATTCTTCTTTACAACAACCGAGCATTGGAGCTTTTGCACATCGCGGGCGAGATTGGGCTGGACCGCTCGCTTCTGCGCTTCATGAATTGTCAACCCATCCTCCACGCATTGACGCGGCTGAGCAATCGGGTCGCGGAAGGCCGTCACATGCGTCATGCTGAAGGGGTCATGGTCTCATTCGTCGGCTCGACGACCGATGGGCGCTACACGCTGGATGGCCGAATGAGCCTGATACTCGACAGCGACGATGTTCCAAGCGGTTATGTCATTTCATTCGAAGACGACACCGAAGAGCTGGCGGCACTGGGTCTTCGTGATCGTCTCCTGCGCGAAGCGACCGAGGGACTCCGCGCCCCGGTCGGGAACCTCAGGGCGGCGGCGGAAATACTCAACTCCGCCTCCGACATGACCGGTGAGGAGCAGACCGCCTTCAGACAGGTCGTCCTCAAGGAAAGCAAATACCTCTCCGATCGTCTTGAAACGCTGTCGGCGCAATACCGGGATGTGATCACCGGCAGCTGGCCGATGACGGACATCTATTCCGCCAACCTGCTCAACAATGTTGCCCACCGCTTACGCGAGCAATCGAGCCTGAACGCTGTGATGACCGGTATCCCACAGTGGTTGCATGGCGACAGCTATACACTGGTGGAACTTCTTGAGCGCATTATCCGCAAAGTCGGTGCTTTTGCCGGTACGGACACCTTCGAACTCGAGGCCGTCGCTGGCGAGCGCCACGTCTATTTAGATGTTGTCTGGACGGGCGGAGTTGTCCAGACGTCTAAGCTTAGTTCCTGGCTTGACGATCAGTTGGAGGAAACACTGGGCGGGCTTACGTTGCGCGACGTGCTCGAGCACCACAAGACGGACATCTGGAGCCTTCCACATCGCGACGGCCTCGCCCGCTTGCGTCTGCCATTGCCGCCTGCGATACGACCACCATCGAGTCGCGACACACGCAGCCGGCCATCGCGGCCGGAGTTTTACGACTTCGAGCTGTTGAAGAAACCCGCACAGTTGGGGCAGCTCGGAGGCCGCACTCTCAAATCGATCAACTACGTCGTCTTCGATACGGAAACCACCGGCCTCGAGCCTTCCGCCGGTGACGAAATCATCTCGATCGCCGGCGTTCGGGTCGTCAATGGCCGGATCCTCACCGGCGAATTGTTCGAGCGTTTGGTCGATCCCAGGCGTCCGATCCCGAAAGACTCGATTCGCTTTCATGGCATCACCGACGAGATGATTAAGGACAAGCCTCCGGTTCAGGTTGTGCTGCCGCAGTTCCGCGAATTCGTCGCCGGTTCCGTACTGGTCGCGCACAATGCCGCGTTCGATCTCAAGTTCTTGAAACTGAAGGAAGCCGAATGCGGAGTGAAGTTCGACATGGCGGCGTTGGATACTCTTCTGCTCTCCGTTTACCTGCACGACTACACGACGAGACATACTCTCGATGCCATTGCTCAACGCTTCGGTATCGAGATTCAGGGGCGGCACACCGCCCTCGGTGATGCATTGGTGACCGCCGGTGTTTTCCTAAAAATGATCGAGGTCTTGGAAGCACGGGGCGTGCACACTTTGGACGAAGCGATCGAGGCCTCCAACACAATCGTTGAGGTGCGCGCCCGTCAGGCCAGTTTCTGAGGCAAGGACGGGTTCGTAACCACTGGTCGGGAGGAAATCAGAGATGGCACGGATGAGAGACCAGAACCGGGACGGCGAGCGGTTTGGCGCAGTATTCTTGCTGGGATTGGTGCTCTTCGATCCTTTGCTGATTCAGATCTTCGACGGTGGCGCGGATGTCGCCGTGTTCGGCGTTCCACTTCTGTATCTTTACCTTTTTATCGGTTGGGCGGTATTGATAGGGTTGATGGCGGTCGTTACCGAACGGACTTCCGCTGATGCAGGAACGACGTGGGAAACTCGATCGCCCCACCCCGAGGACCATTTGGTGGATAGATGACATGCTCCCGGGCTGGTTGATCGTCGTCGCTTCCTTCGGTTATGTATCCTTGTTGTTCGCCATCGCTTACTACGGCGATCGTCGAGCGGACAGTGGTCGCACCCTCGTTGCCAGTCCTTACATTTACGCGCTGTCCATCGCGGTTTACTGCACTGCATGGACTTTCTACGGAAGCGTCGGCCGCGCAGCGTCGAGCGGCGTCGGGTTTCTTCCCATCTATTTGGGACCGACACTGACATTCGCCCTCGGGTGGATCGTCCTTCGCAAGATCATCCGGATCAGCAAAGTCCACCACATCACTTCGATCGCCGATTTCATCTCGTCGCGTTACGGAAAGAGCCACTTGCTCGGTGGCTTGGTCACGATTATCGCCGTCGTCGGGATCATGCCGTACATCTCGCTTCAGCTCAAAGCGGTGTCTGCCAGCTTTACCGTGCTTCTGCACTATCCCGACGTCACCCTACCCGGAGGCCCGGCCCGCATGCCACTGTTCGGAGATACGGCGCTCTGGGTAGCGGTATTGATGGCGGTGTTCTCGATCTTGTTCGGTACCCGCCACATCGACGCAACGGAGCATCACGAAGGTTTGGTCGCGGCGATCGCTTTCGAATCCGTGGTCAAACTGATCGCCTTCATCTCGGTCGGACTGTTTGTGAGCTTCGGCGTGTTCGACGGCCTCGGCGACCTGTTCGGTCAAGCCGCGGCGGTGCCGGAACTGGCCCGGCTGATGACCATGGATGCCGCCGGCACCGACTGGGTGCCACTCACGCTGCTGGCGATGCTGGCGATCATGTGCCTGCCCCGTCAGTTCCAGGTAACCGTTGTCGAGAACGTCGACGAAAGTCACCTGAACAAGGCGATCTGGCTTTTTCCGCTTTACCTTTTTCTCATCAACCTGTTCGTTTTGCCAATCGCTTTCGGCGGTCTTTTGCGTTTCCCCGAGGGAGGCGTCGACGCCGACACCTTCGTTCTCGCCCTGCCGATGGCGGAGCAGCGGCCGGGGCTGGCGCTGTTCGTGTTCATCGGCGGGCTGTCTGCGGCGACCGGCATGACCATCGTTGCCACCGTGGCGCTCAGCACCATGATTTGCAACGACTTGGTGATGCCCGCTCTCTTGCGCTTCGCGTGGCTGCATCTGGCCGAACACAAGGATCTTTCGGGCCTGCTGCTTGGGATTCGCCGCGCCGCCATCGGGTTCATTCTCCTGTTTGGGTATCTGTATTTCCGGCTGATCGGAGAGTCCTACGCTCTAGTCAGCATCGGCCTCGTATCGTTCGCCGCTGCGGCCCAGTTCGCGCCGGCAATCCTTGGCGGGATGTATTGGAAGGGGGCTTCGCGACGCGGCGCAGTTTCCGGCATTTCGGCCGGGTTTCTGGTATGGGGATACACCCTTCTGCTTCCGTCATTCGCCCGGTCCGGTTGGTTGCCGGAGACGTTCATCGACAACGGACCTTTCGGTATCGAGTTTCTGAAGCCCTACGCGTTGTTCGGTTTGCACGGGCTTGGCCACATATCCCACGCACTGTTTTGGTGCCTATTGGCCAATGTCGGGGCCTATATTTCCGTTTCCCTCGTTGATCGTCAAAGCATTATCGAGCGCATCCAAGCTACGTTGTTTGTCGAGGTTTTCCGCCAAACGAGTGCCGGGACCAACTCCGGACTGTGGCAGGGCACTGTTGCGGTAACCGATCTTAGGGCCATGGCGGAGAGATTTCTCGGCCGTGAGCGCACCGACGAGGTCTTCGGCGAGTATGCCCATCGGCGCGGGCTCACCGTGGTATCGACAGCCAACGCCGACGGCGAATTGGTCCAGTTCGTCGAGCGGAGGCTGGCCGGTGCTATCGGCGCGGCCTCGGCCCGAGTGATGGTGGCCTCTACGTTGAAGGGTGAAGGCGTCGGCCTCGAGGAGATCATGCAGATCCTCGACGAGACCTCACAGGTACTGGAGTACAGCCGCCAACTGGAACAGAAATCCAAAGAGTTGGAGCATGCGAGTTCCGAGCTGAAAGCGGCCAATGAACGGCTGACCGAACTCGATCAACTCAAAGACGATTTCTTGTCCACGGTTACGCACGAATTGCGTACGCCGCTGACATCGATCCGCTCGTTTTCCGAGATCCTCCACGATACACCGGACCTTGATCTATCCGAGCGCCAACACTTTCTCAGCATCATTATCCGGGAAAGCGAGCGGCTAACCCGGCTCATCAACCAGGTTCTGGACCTGACGAAGATCGAGAGAGGAAAAATGGAATGGCAGATGAGCGACGTCGACCTTTGCGAGGTGATCGATCATGCTGTGTCGTCGTTACACCATCTGTTCGAGGAGAAGAGCATCACTGTTGATGTCAATCTGGCCGCAGATGTCCCACCGATTCGTGGCGATCGCGACCAACTCATCCAACTGGCCATCAACTTACTTTCCAATGCCGAAAAATTCTGCCCATGTGATACTGGTAGAGTGACTATCGATCTTGAGACAGGCGCGACCGGGCTTACCGTCAGCTTCGCCGACAACGGGCCTGGCATTCCGTTGCAAGAGCAGGAGCACATTTTCGAGAAATTCCATCAGGCTCACTCGGAAAATACAGGAAATCCCATGGGCTCTGGCCTGGGTCTTGCGATTTGCCGCGGCATCGTTGAGCACCTGGGGGGCCGTATCTGGGTGCAGAGCGAACCGGGCAACGGCGCGACTTTTTTTGTCAATATTCCCTATGCACGCGTCTGATCAATCGGTCGCTGTCCGAGTGGCTTACGGAGGTCAAATTCGACTGCGGAAACAACTCGCGGGTCACTGAGTGTCCGTCCGGAGACTTAGCGGAACGATTCAGATTCATAGACGAAAGAGAAACGTCTACGGATTTCAAAAAATTTCTGCAGTAAACTCCAGATGGACACGCTTGCGCACATTGTTTATGGATTTTAAAGACTCTAACAACATAACTCGATCACGTTTAGTCAGCGTATTGGGGTCGACAAAGTAGTTGACCCGCCTTCCTGCTTTGTAGTCTCTGATTTGTTTGCGCAGCATGATATCGGTGATCAGATAGAATGCACTGACCAAATCATCGTTTTCGTTGACACCAAGCACACCTTGGTCGTGCAAAACACGAATCCGTTCAAGGGTTGATGTCTCTTCAACTCCCTCGCGCAAAGCTAATAGCCGTATTGCCTCAACAAGGGGAATCGTGCCTGTATATTTGAGATTAACTTGTCCCTTATATTCACGTTTTTCTTTCTCTGTTATAAAGCCACCAAAAAACCCAAGCGCAACATTGTGGTCCGCCTGATCCTGGAACATCTGCTTCAAAAAATAGTGGTTGTGACGCACCATCTCGGTAACCTTGAGGCGCAACTCATGAGCCAATTCACGGTCACCCCACACCGGCTGAAAGTCGAAAAAGATATCCGCGAGTCGGATTGCGACAAAATTGCTCTTTCGCCCCCACAGAGTAATCTGCTCGACCCACTGTGAGAGCGTCTTGCGCCACAATGGGTTTACCGCCATGCAGTAGCCGTTGCAGTAGGGAATGCCGACCGCGTTGAGATTTCTACACATCCTTTCCGCCAACTCGATGAAAAAGGTGTCGATCCGCCCATGCTCGCTGTCCGGGTAATCCATAACAATGAAGCCGTTGTCTTGGTCCGGAAACAGGTAGTTCTCGCCGCGTCCGCCAGAACCCATGACGATGGTCGTAGCCGTGACCGGCAGGTCTCCCCAGCCTTCATCAGCCATCTGCGTGAGAACGAATTCGCCGATACGCCGGTACATGTCGTTGTTGATCCGGGTCAGCAATTGCTGGATTTCCGGAGCCGGCAAATTGTCGGCGAACAACTCCTCCGCCAGTTCCACCTGTGCCGCCTTTACCTCCTTGAGGCCATCGATGGTGCCCTCGTGGCTTAGCCTGTCGATCTGCCCCATCAACCGCTCAGCGGCGATCGCTAAAGCATCGTGCAGGTACAGCATCCCCACCAGCCTCCCGTCTCGTTCGACCACCGGCATGTGACGCAACCTGTGCCGGCGCATCCGGGAAATGCCGTGGTACAGGTAATCCCCGCGTGCGATGGTCATTACCGGCGAAGTCATGACCGCTTCCAACGGCGTTTCGCCCGGCACCCGGTACGCGATGCGTCGAGCAATGTCCTGTTCCGTTACGATTCCCACCGGGCGACCTGCGGCATCGACAACGATGGCGCAGGACGCCTTTTCCGCTGCCAACAATGCAATCATGTCGGCGCAACGGGTTCCGGTCCGAACGGCAAGCACTTCCGACCGGGATCGCATGGAATCCCGGACCAACAAACTGAACACGGCGGTTCGCGATCGGCCGACTTCCTTTCTCGACTTGCTGCCCATTCAAATATCCACGAAAAAACGACCACCCACCGCCACCCATCGGCGACGAACCGATAGTTTCACAAATCATCGCTAAAACCAACGAGACCGCAACCCCACCGATCAAACCACCTTCGCTGATGGGTTGCAAGCGCCGGCGCCGAGTTCAGCCTCGTCCGTGTCGGATCGAAAGAATAGTGGTTTCTAGTTTTGATCGGCCGCGACGGTTCGCAACAGGGGCGACGTACGTCATTGCCTTTTCTCTTATTGTGCAGAGTCATGGAAAATGCTATCCATGATACCGCTTTTGCGTTGCAGGGATCGATCCTTGCGGTGTAAGAGGTAAAGTTGAACGATAAAAAAGTAAGCTTCGCGCGCTTTCGCGAGCTTCGGTGCAGCCCTGAAGGGCACGTGTGGGAACGGTGGAACGTCCTCAACCCAGCTTAGTCCAGCGAAGTAGAGGGATTCCGCGGAATTTCTCCGGCAATCGTTCAACTCTAGGTGGCGTCGTAAACTCAGGTTGACGGAGCCATTGTATCGCGCATGGGGTTGATCTGAGGTCCTAGGGAGCCGGTGCTCCCGTGATAGGTTGAGGACCGAAGCGTTAGGGGAGAACTGTCTTGGCACCCAAAGTTATCTGGTTGTTCGTGTTCGTAGCGTTGTATTGGTCCTACTGTATCTTCTGGGGCATACGCGCATCACGAATGGCGAAAACGGCGAGCGATTACTTCATTGCCGGCCGTAAGCTCTCGTTGTGGGTCTTCGTTCTTGCGGCAACGGCCACATCGTTTTCCGGCTGGACCTTCATGGGCCACCCGGGACTGGTCTACCGCGACGGATTCCAATACGCGTACGCGTCCTTCTACACCATCACCATTCCGTTCACGGGGGTGATCTTCCTGAAGCGCCAGTGGATGCTGGGCAAGCGCTACGGCTACGTGACGCCGGGCGAAATGCTGGCGGACTACTTCCAGGGTGACGCCATCCGCATCCTGACGGTGCTGGTGGCGCTGTTGTTCTCGATCCCCTATCTGGGCGTGCAGCTCGGAGCGTCGGGCTTCCTGTTCAACGTGCTCACCGACGGCCTGGTTCCGGAGAACTTCGGCATGTGGCTGTTGTCCCTGGTGGTGCTGATCTACGTGGCCACGGGCGGGCTTCGCGCCGTGGCCTACGTCGACACGGCGCAGTGTATCCTGCTGGCCCTCGGCATCATCATCACCGGCATCATCGCCCTCAACGCCGTCGGCGGATGGGATGCCCTGAACAACGCCATGGCCGCACTCGGCAAACACCCCGAAGTCGGCCGGTGGGGCTCCACCAAGGGATACGGCGGCGGCGACTACAGCGCCTATCTCGCCATTCCGGGCGTCATCCAGTGGACGGCCGGTCTCGGCAAGGAAACGCCGGTCGGCGGTCTGTGGACCGGTGTCATGTGTCTGACCTACATGTTCGCGCTCATGGGCATTCAGTCGGCGCCGGCGTTCACCATGTGGTCGTTCGCCAACACCAACCCGAAGCCCTTCGCGCCGCAGCAGGTGTGGGCCTCTTCCTTCGCGATCGGCCTGATCCTGTTCTTCTTCACCGCCTTCCAGGGCATGGGTGCCCATTTCCTCGGCGCCAGCCCGCTGATCAACGATGCCGGTCTCGCCTTGTTCACCGACGTGCTTCCGGATTCGATCGCCAAGAGTCCGGACTCGCTGGTGCCGAACTACTTCAATCTGATGGGCGATTCGATGCCATGGCTGGTGGGCCTGTTGGCGGTGTGCGCCCTGGCGGCGATGCAGTCGACCGGCGCGGCCTACATGTCGACGGCGGGCGGCATGCTCACCCGTGACCTGTACAAGCGGTACCTCAACCCCGGCGCCTCGCACACCACCCAGAAGATGTTCGGGCGTCTGGGCGTCGCCTTCATCGTGGTATCGGCGTTGATGGTGGCCACCTTCTCGAAGGACGCCCTGGTTCTCCTCGGCGGCTTGGCGGTGGCGTTCGGAACCCAGATGTGGGTGCCGCTGGCGGCTATCTGCTACTTCCCGTGGATCACCCGCGCAGGGTGCGACGTGGGGCCTGGTGGCCGGCCTGATCGCGGTGATCTGCACCGAGCGCTTCGGCCTCACCATCCTGAAGGGCGTGGGCATCGATATTTGGGGTCGCTGGCCGTTGGACCATCCATTCGGCGGGGTGGGGCATCTTCTTCAACGTCGCCGTTTGCGTCATCGTCTCGGCGATGACCCAGAACGAACAGGCCCTTGCCCATCGCATGAAGTACCACAACTTCCTGCGTGAGCACGCGTCGCTTCGCGCGTCCAAGAGGGGCCTGATCCCGATCGCCTGGATCGTCACTCTGGCGTGGATGTTCTTCGGCATCGGCCCGGGCGCGGTGATCGGCAACGACATCTTCGGCGCACCGGATGCCGGCCGCGATGGCTGGACCTTCGGCATCCCGTCGATCTGGGCATGGCAGATCCTGTTCTGGATCCTCGGCGTGGCGATGATGTGGTTCCTCGCCTACAAGTGCGAAATGTCCACCGTCCCCGACACCGAAGTCGAGGCCCTGGTGGAAGACATCGGCGACACGACCCTCGAAAAGCCGGGCGTCTGAGCCGATCCGATCCGATCCGGGGGAAGGGCTTGCCCTTCCCCCGTTCTTTTTGCGAAACTCCCGGTCACACGACATCGACGGCACGGCATTCGGCGACGCTACGGTATTTGCCGAAATGGAAGAACTGTTTACGCCTCGATATCAGTGGCTGTGGACGGCAGTTCTCGCCCTCTTGCTGTTTTTTCCGATCCGTCAGCTCATCTGGGTGCTGTCGGTGCGCCGCGAAGAGCGCAAGACCGGGACGCCGCCGGACGAGGCGCGCCGCAGCGCTCTCAAGCGTCGGGCGTCGGTCACCTCCGGGCTTCTCTGCCTGGTCTTCTCCGTGCTCTACGTCGATGTGCTGTACGGAAACCTGTACGCCCCGCAATGACGACCCTGACCCACCCCAGAGTCATCCGACGTTTCATCATCCTGATGGCGATCGCCACGTTCGTGATGTTCACGATCTGGGCCGTGGTCCGTCAATTTGTCGAGGCGCCCGCCGGCGACTACGAAGTGCGTCAGGGCGATATCCTGCTCGGCGACAAGGAATACGACCAAGCCTTGGAACGGTTTGCGGCGGCACTCGCGGTCGCTCCCGATCACCGTGGCGCCCTGATGGGTCGGGCGATCGCATTGCTCGAGAGCGGGCGCTACGACGAGGCCGAAGCCGACTTTTACCCATCTCATCGACTATCTCACCGCCAACGTTGCCCCCGACGATGCGACCGGGATCGCCGTGCTGGCCGGCGCCTACGCCAACCGGGGCATCCTGTACGACCGAACCGAGCGGTACGAGAAGGCCCTCGCAGACTATTCCCGGGCGTTGAAGATCGACGAAGGCGCCGTGGAAGGTCCTGATCTCGTCCACCGGATCCTCTACGTCGAGGCTCGGCCGGCAACCGTGCGCAAGAGGGCCGAATACCTTCGACAGCAACTCGCTCTTCCCGAAAGCGAGCGCCTCATGCGGGTGCCTGAGATCGATAATGAGCAACGGATGTACAAGCCCTGAGACGCGTGTGGGGCCCGTGTGTATTAGAAGCTGACGACCCCCAGCACGTCCTGAAACAGCACCATGAAAAAGAACACGGCGGCGATGCTCCCGAACAGCAGGCGCACGAAATCGGTATTGCCTTCGGCGTCGCGAAACCGGATCCCGTGCCAGGCGACAAAACCGGTTACGATAAGGAAAACCCAGTTGACGACCGGCGCCAATTCGCCCGCGAATTCGAACATGACAACACGTTAGCCGTTCACGGCATCGGCCGGCAAGAAATACCGGTGCCGGCTTTCGCGGTTACCGCGATCATCGCCGACCGGAGGCAGTTGGGCCGTCCTCACGCCCCCAATCCACCCCTTTGCCGGAAGGCTGCAGTTCCTCCTCGTCGAAGTAGGGTGGGAGTACCGAAGTCGGTTTCGTCACCACCATGCTGGCCACCAACAAGGCGGACATCATGAACAACGCGAGGATACCCACCGCGGCACAGAAGCGCCGGACGCCCCTCGGAACGGTGGTGTGATAGTCGTTATCGTAGCGATGGTAGCCGGGATCGTTCGCGTCGAGCAGGCCCCGTTCCTCGCGCATCAATACCAGACGCGCATAGTGCCGCGCCCAGTGCGGCACGTCGTTGAGCAGCATGTAGTCCGAGAACAACCGAGCGACCAGCGCCTCGGGTAGATCCTTGTCGAACCATTCCTGATAGGCCAGCTGAAGCAACTGAAACTCGCCCACCTGCAATACGTTGGCTGCGTTGCACACCAGCGCACGTTCCTTGAATTCCAGTTCTTCCTGGTCTGGGTGGAGGAGGACCTCAAAGAGATTCATCGGGCGCCTACCGCGAAGTGCGAGAAACTCCGCACCCTTCGGTCCGTCATCCCGCGAGTTCTTCCATCATAATCTAGGGTCTCGACGCGCAGCGTCAAGGATATGCTCGCAACGGCCGTTACAGGGCGGGAGTGCCGAGCCTGAAAGAAACAGGATCAAACGAGGCTTTCGATGTCAAACCCGGATCACTAATATCCGCGGAAAGCAGGAGGTGCAAAGGCAATCGATGGAGATCCTGGTCGTCGATGTGGGGGGCACGCACGTCAAGATTCGCGCCAGTTCCGGCGAAGAAATCCGGCGAGCGCCATCGGGTCCTATTGCGACACCGCAACAAATAATCGACACGATCCTGGAACTGGCGGATCGCTGGCGCTTCGACGTCATCAGCCTCGGCTATCCGGGAGAGGTTCGGGGCGGCCGGCCGACCCTGGAACCAAACCATCTGGGTCGCGGCTGGGTCGGTTTCGATTTCCAATTGGCGTTTCGCCGCCCGGTGAAAATCATCAACGATGCGGCCATGCAGGCTCTAGGGAGTTACCAGGGCGGCCGGATGCTGTTTCTCGGGCTCGGCACCGGATTGGGGTCGGCGATGGTCGTCGACAATGTCGTTCAACCGATGGAATTGTCGAAGCTACCGTATAAGAATGGATTTACCTTCGGCGATTTCCTGCGACAGAGCGGCAAGGAACGCCTGGGCCTGCCGGCGTGGCGGCAGGAAGTGGCCGCGGTCACGACCCTATTGCGCGCGGCCCTCGTTGCGGACTACGTCATCGTCGGTGGCGGCAACGCCTACCTTCTCCGCGGTTTGCCGCCCCATACGCAACTTGGGAACAATGCCAATGCCTTCGAAGGAGGGTTCCGTTTGTGGCGCGATCCGGAAATAAGGGTTTGAGCGGGGTTCCTGAAGAGATGAAATGACAATGACCAAGAAGACACTCGCCGTCCTCGCCTGCGTGCCGCTTCTGGGATGCCTGGATGCGACTGTGATAGACGGCAACGTGGACGGAGTTTGGCTCAAGCAGCCGTTCATTGGCTCTGGAAACGCCGATTCAGTAGCCGACCGATATTGCGCCCGCTACAACAAGAAGGCGGTTTACGCATCAACCCTCCATCCGGAGCGGAATCGCAATTACTTCCTTCCGATCCTAGCGTACAACTGCATTTGATCGAGAACCGGCCAGAGAAGGCTGCCAACGCAACCCCGAAAGCGCACCATCCCGCCAGCGATGTGGTGGGCCCGGCAGGACTCGAACCTGCAACCAGACCGTTATGAGCGGCCGGCTCTAACCAATTGAGCTACGGGCCCGATCTCGCAAGACAACCAACGAACACGAAGACCGCCGTTTCGCGCCGGCGATGCTCGTCAATAGTCCAGGAAACTCCGAAGCTTGCGGGAACGGCTCGGGTGTTTGAGCTTTCGTAGCGCTTTTGCCTCGATCTGGCGAATACGCTCGCGGGTGACAGAAAACTGCTGGCCCACTTCCTCCAGGGTGTGGTCGGTGTTCATGCCGATCCCAAAGCGCATACGAAGTACCCGCTCCTCCCGGGCCGTCAGGCTGGCTAAAACTCGAGTGGTGGTCTCGCGTAGATTTCCCTGGATAGCCGCGTCGAGAGGCAGCACGGCGTTCTTGTCTTCGATAAAGTCGCCCAGATGGCTATCCTCTTCATCACCAATCGGTGTCTCCAGGCTAATGGGCTCCTTGGCGATCTTCAGGACTTTGCGGACTTTCTCCAGTGGCATGGAAAGCTTTTCCGCCAACTCCTCCGGCGTCGGTTCCCGCCCGATCTCATGCAACATTTGGCGCGACGTGCGGACCAGCTTGTTGATGGTCTCAATCATATGCACAGGTATGCGAATGGTTCGGGCCTGGTCGGCGATCGACCGAGTAATCGCCTGGCGGATCCACCAAGTGGCATAGGTCGAAAATTTGTAGCCGCGACGATACTCGAACTTATCGACTGCCTTCATCAGGCCAATGTTGCCCTCCTGAATAAGGTCGAGAAATTGAAGACCCCGGTTCGTATATTTCTTGGCAATCGATATGACCAACCTGAGGTTGGCCTCAATCATCTCCTTCTTGGCCTTGGCCGCTTCACGCTCGCCTTTCTGCACCGTAGAAACGATGCGACGAAACTCGAGGATGGGCAAACCCACTTCGTGAGATATCGCCGCAATCTGCCTACGAATGGACTCTATCTCCTCGCCATACCGACCGACAAAATTCTCCCATCCCTTTCCGGAAAGGCCGGCCACACGCTCCAGCCAATCGGGCGCCAATTCCTGGCCCCGGTATTGCTCTAGGTACTCGTCCCGCTTGATCCGGCAATTCATAGCCAATCGCAGAAGCCGCCCTTCAAGTCCGATCAGCTTGCGATTGAACTCGTAGAGTTGCTCCACCAGTTCTTCGATACGGGCGTTGTTGAGGTGTACGTCTTCCATCAACAGGACTAGATCACGACGCAACCTAGTGAAGCGCTTTTCAAGAGAGGGTTTAACCTCTTCACCTTTCTGCAAGGCCTGAATGCGCTGCATTTGCAGCTTATGCAGCTTGCCGTAAGTGGTGGCTATCTGCTCGAAGTTCTCAATCACCTTTGGCTTTAGTGCAGCTTCCATCGCCGCCAAAGACAGGCTTTGTTCCTCGGCTTCGAGGTCGTCTTCGTCTACGTCTTCACCGTCGCGGAGAGTTTTCTCATCCTCGTCGTCGTCCTCGTCCTCGTCGTCTGCTTGCACACAGCCAGCATCCTCAGAGCCGACTTGGCCTCCAGTTGCGGTTTGCTGCCCCCCATCACTGGAAGTTCCAACACCGCCGTCACCGGCGCCATCGCCCGGACCGGCAGCACCGGCACCCGCACCAACCCCAGAGACTTCGCTTCCGGCCACCGCCGTCCCGTCATAGGTGGCTTCGAGATCAATGATGTCACGAAGAAGCATATGTCCCTCGACAAGCGCATCGTGCCACCGAATTATAGCTCGAATTGCCAGCGGGCTTTCACAGATGCCTCCGATCATCATCTCCCGACCGGCTTCGATCCGCTTGGCAATCGCGATTTCGCCTTCCCGCGACAAGAGTTCAACATTGCCCATTTCGCGAAGGTACATGCGTACCGGATCGTCAGTTCTACCGATCTCGTTTTCATCGACATTGCCGGTCGGTGCCTCGGCCTCGGCGATCTCGGCAGCTGGCGCCCCTTCTTCGCCTTCCTCGCCCTCGACAACGTTGATTCCAACTTCCGAAAGCATCGCCATCGTGTCTTCGATCTGCTCGGAAGACACCTGATCCGGCGGTAGCGCACCGTTCAGTTCGTCATAGGTGACGTAGCCCCGCTCCTTTCCGCGTGCGATCATCTTCTTTATGCCGGCTCCCAGAGAGTTCGAGCAGAGGCGCGTCCGCGCCGTCGGTTTTGGTTTCCGGTATTTCAGCCACGCCTGTCGCTTTGCTAGTCATCTATTCCCCGCTACCAATAACCCGTCTCGCGGAAGCGCCCAAGTTAAGGTCGAGCCTTCGCCATATGCAACCATTGCTCGCGCCCGCCGGTCAACCGCCGCTGCACGACTTAGACTCACAGCCGCTTTCCGCACAATTCTGTTTCCGGAGCTTCGAAGAGCATGACGTCTTTCTGGTCGTGCTGAGCAATGACCGGCAAGCCGTGGTCTCCGATAATGTCTAAACGTCAGAGCGCGGTGCCTGCACAGCGCTTACGTCTCTTGAGTCGTGACAGGTCATCCACACTGCCTTTCCCGGATGCGCCAACACCGGCGCAACGCGGTTTCACGCCCCACGCAGACCTCGACATGCCTATAGAAAACGCAATGCCTTAGGTGGCGTTCCAACGCTGCCACGTCAAGACTTGATTTTGAAAATAGGGTCTTTAAAGACTCCTGTCGAACCTTGTCAAGATTGCACGCGTTGGTTACCGAGCGGTTACCGTCGGACAGCAGAATACCATCGTGGACACTCGACCAATCATATTTGGTCCTCCTATCCGTCCCCTTCTTCCAATCTTGCCCTCTTGCGGGCCACCCATTTCTCCCAATCCTCTTTGGACGCCCCATCCGAAAATAGCTCTGTCGCCCGGTCGTTTTTCGTGGCTGCTTTCCAAATCACCTCGAAGCTCGTCCGCCACGTGGCCTCGATGTCATCCTGGGATGCACCAGAACGAATTAGCCGATGGGTTCTAACTAATTGATCTTGAAAAAGCTTCTCTAGAGCTTCTCCCAGATTCCTTTTACGAAGCTCTGCTTCCAGATCATCGCTATTAAACACGTCAACTCCAGACATTATTGAAATAAGTGCGCAGCGTAACTGCTCAAAACTTGGCTCATCGAAACTAACAGTTCCAAACTCCTCCTCAACACCATCAAAAAAACTCGGATTATAAATAATTATTGCAAGCAATATTTTTTCTGCTTCGTGTATTTTGTTTATATCTTTATTATCGCGGTATATAGGATCCACATGCCTCCTATTTTCTATAAATTTATCAACATTATTTTTCCGATACTTTTTTCTTATTTTATAAAGATAGTCTTTAAAGGTATTTTCAATTTCAATTTTTAATTTATAGTCGCTGATTTCCCTTGTGCGAGCGTCTAGCGCTTTTTTTAACTTAGCAACATCTTCTACCGTGTCCAGTTTCTTGCCTTGGGCTTCTATTCTCCACAACATTTCTGACAACGCGATTGATCTCGCTAGCACCCCTCGAAATGCCTCAGTTCCGCCCTCCCTTATCAGCGAATCAGGATCTTGCCCTGCGGGTAGGAATGCAAATCTTAGAGATGTCCCTGATCCTTGAAGTGGTAGAGCACGCAATGCCGCGCGAGTGGCAGCTTTGTATCCTGCGTTATCGCTATCAAAGCAAAATACTGGCTCCGGCACGGTCCGCCACAATTCGTGAATCTGTTCCTCGGTCAACGCTGTGCCCAACGGCGCCACTGCGTTCTCCAATCCGGCACGGGAAAGCGCGATCACGTCCATGTATCCCTCGACCACGATGAGGGTTTTCTCGGCCTGGGCCGACTTCCTGGCTTGCGGCAGTCCGTAGAGCAGCCGCCCCTTTTGGAACAACGGGGTTTCTGGAGAATTCAGATACTTCGGCTCGCCGTTTCCCAGAACGCGGCCGCCGAAGCCGACGGTCCGTCCCTTACGATCCGCAATCGGAAACATCAGCCTGTCACGAAAACGGTCGTAGGACGCCCGCAACCCGCTCTCCGGAGCGATCAACAGGCCGGTTTCGACCATCAGTTCCTCGGCGACACCGTCGCGGGCGAGTGCCGCCTTGAGGGCGTAGCGTCCATCGGGAGCATACCCCAGACCGAAGCGGGCTATGGCGGTATCGTCGACACCACGGTCGCGGAGATAGGCGAGCGCGCTCTTGCCCTCCGGTTCACGCAACATCTTCGCATAGTAATCGGCGGCGCCTTCTATGACTTCGGACAGAGATTGGCGCCGCCTCTCCTTCGCCGTTTCTTCCGGCGAATCAAGGGGAACCTCCAATCCCGCCTCCGCGGCCAGGCGTTCCACCGCATCGCGGAAGCTCAGTCCCTCCGTTTCCATGACATAGTCGAACACCGAGCCATGGGCGCCGCAGCCGAAGCAGTGATAGAAGCCTTTCTGCTCGTTGACCGTGAACGACGGCGTCTTTTCGTTATGGAACGGGCAAAGCCCCGAAAATTCTCGACCCTTGCGGGTCAGACGAACACGTCTCCCGATCACGTCGGCGAGACCGACGCGCGCCCGCACCTCATCGAGAAACTGTGGCGAAAACGCCATTGGCACCTACCGTCGATGGGCATCTTCCCCAACAGCACCTTGGGGCCCGTGTTGCGATCAGCCGAGCTGATCCTTGACGCGGGAACTGGCTGCGGCAAAGTCCATTTGCCCGGCATGACGGGTCTTGAGTATCCCCATGACCCGGCCCATGTCCTTCAGGGTTTTCGCGCCACACTCATCGATGATAGCCGAGACCACTGCTCCCATCTCTTCGTCGCCCATCTGCGGCGGCATGAAGCGTTCTATGACGGCAATTTCCTCCGCTTCCTGGCGGGCCAAATCGTCGCGGCGGCCACGTTCATACAACTCGATACTCTCACGTCTCTGCTTGATCATCGATTGCAGCAACGTCAGGATCTGATCGTCTGCGATTCCGGAGTGGTTGCCCTTGCTGCGCTCGGCGATATCGCGGTCTTTCAGGGCGGCGAGAACAAGTCGCAAGGTCGTCACAGCGCACCCGTCCCGTGCCAGTAGCGCGGACTTCAGAGCCTCGTCAAGTCGTGTGCGCAGCATTATGCCTCCACGGAAAATCGAAAATGCATACTAGTGCTCTGGTTTCGACATATGGTACCCATACGATGGCCCTCCAAATTCGCCCGGTTAGGCGCGTGGCGCGCCGTGATGCTGGAGCATTACAAGCGGCGCGCAACGACACCGGGGGGCTTGGAACGCCGCCCTGCCGGGTCGCGTTTCCCGCTCCCTCGGGGCGTCGGACGCGCTTGACGATGGGTCGCCATCGCCTGCGCCCGGCTTCGGGAACTTACGTGGCGCCACTGGCGCCACGTAAGCTCCCGAAGCCCTGCCGAGGGAACGGGAAACGCGATCGTATGGGTACCATATGTCGAAACCAGAGCACTAGGTCAATCCCGAAGCAATCGCTAATAGCAAAATAACCCGCTGAAATACAACAAACTCCATCAACCGCAAAGGCTTGACGGCGGCCCTACTTTTGCTTAAGACCGGGGTCGCCGATCCGGCCGCCGACCAGCTCTTGCAGGCGTCGCCCCGACCTGTGCGCCGGATTGGCAAGGAGAGCGGTGTTTAATGTCCGAGACGACTGAATTGCGCCTCCCCGTGCAATCCGCGGGGGTGACCGGTTCCACGTGTCGCCCGCCGGGTGCAGATGCAGCACTGGTGCTGGAAGATGGCTCGGTATATTGGGGATTGGGTGCCGGTGCATGCGGAGTTGCTGTCGGTGAGGTGTGTTTCAATACCTCGCTTACCGGTTACCAGGAGATCCTGACCGATCCCTCCTATGCCGGACAAATAATCACTTTTACCTTCCCTCACATTGGCAACGTCGGTGTCAACCCGGATGACATCGAAACCGTCACACCTGCGGCCCGCGGCTGTGTGTTGCGCCTGCCGATCACCAATCCCGCCAATTGGCGGGCGACCGGGCACCTGAATACCTGGCTCAAATCTCACAACCTCGTGGCTGTAACGGGCATCGACACCCGTCGGCTTACCCGCCGCATCCGCGACCGGGGCGCTCCCAAGGGTGCGATGATTTACGCCCCCGGAGAGGAAATCGACGTTCTCGCCCTGCGTTTCATGGCCGAGCGCTGGCCGGGGCTCGAGGGCATGGATCTGGCCAAGGAGGTCACGTGTCGTCAGACCTACACGTGGGACGAAACCCGCTGGGAGTTGGGCAAGGGTTACGGGCGGCAGACCGAACCACGCCATCACGTGGTCGCCATCGACTACGGAGCCAAGCGGAATATCCTGCGCTGCCTCGCCGACCTCGGCTGCCAAGTCACAGTGGTGCCCGGGAATTCTACCGCGCGCGACGTGCTCCTTCACAATCCCGATGGCGTGTTCCTTTCAAACGGCCCGGGCGACCCTGCGGCCACCGGCGAATACGCCGTGTCCACGATCCGCGAGATCTGCGAGAGCGGCCTGCCCGTGTTCGGCATTTGCCTGGGCCATCAGATGCTGGCCCTGGCGCTCGGCGCTCGAACCTACAAGATGCACTTGGGCCACCGGGGCGCCAACCATCCGGTGAGGGACCTCGAGACGGGTCGGGTGGAGATTACCAGTCAGAACCATGGTTTCGCCGTGGATCGGAGCAGCCTGCCGCCGCATGTGATCGAGACCCATGTTTCGCTGTTCGACGGCACCAACGAGGGACTGCGGGTCAAAGATCGTCCGATCTTTTCCGTGCAGTATCACCCGGAAGCCTCTCCGGGCCCCCAGGACAGCCACTATCTGTTTCAAAGGTTCATAGATCGTATCAGCGAAACCGCGTGAGTTTCGACTTTCTGCCGCCACAGTAAGCCTCTGTTCGCTGCAACTCCCTGATGGGGCACAACAGGATTATGTTGCGCCCTATCCAGTTTCAACCTTCCGCGCCGAATTCGTGAACTCGCCAGATGCCAAAACGTACGGACATTGAAACAATTCTAATGATCGGTGCCGGCCCAATTGTCATCGGCCAAGCCTGTGAATTCGACTACTCGGGCACGCAGGCGTGCAAAGCGCTCAAACAGGAAGGCTACCGGGTGGTGCTCGTCAACTCGAACCCGGCGACCATTATGACCGATCCGGGCATGGCTGATGCGACCTACATCGAGCCGATTTCCGCCGTCACCGTGGAAAAGATTATCAGACGCGAACGGCCCGACGCCTTGCTGCCGACGATGGGCGGACAGACGGCGCTGAATACCGCCATGGAACTGCACGCGGCCGGTGTGCTCGAAGCATGCGGTGTCGAAATGATCGGCGCCAATGCCGCGGCCATCGCCAAGGCGGAAGACCGCCAGCTTTTTCGCGAGTCAATGGCACGGGTCGGCCTGGAGAGCCCGAAAAGCCGAATGGTCAACTCGATCGAGGAAGCGCGGGAGGTTCTGCAAGAGATCGGCCTGCCCTTGGTCATCAGGCCGTCGTTCACCCTCGGCGGCACCGGTGGCGGCATCGCCTATAACAACGCCGAGTTGGATATGATCGTCTTGGGTGGCCTCGCCGCCTCTCCCTCGCATCAGGTCCTCATCGAAGAATCCCTGCTCGGGTGGAAGGAATTCGAGATGGAAGTCGTCCGCGATCACGCGGACAACTGCATCATCGTCTGTTCCATCGAGAACGTCGACCCGATGGGCGTTCACACGGGTGATTCGATTACGGTCGCGCCGGCGCTAACCCTTACCGACAAGGAATACCAGGTGATGCGCAACGCTTCGATTGCGGTGTTGCGCGAGATCGGCGTCGATACGGGGGGCTCCAATGTCCAGTTCGCGGTCAATCCGGAGAATGGCCGGTTGGTGATCATCGAGATGAACCCGCGAGTTTCGCGTTCCTCGGCTCTGGCCTCGAAAGCAACGGGCTTCCCCATCGCCAAAGTGGCGGCCAAACTTGCTGTCGGCTATCGGCTCGATGAACTCGACAACGACATTACCGGCGTCACGCCAGCGTCGTTCGAGCCAACCATCGACTATGTCGTCACCAAAATTCCCCGGTTTACCTTCGAGAAATTCCCCGGCGCCGAACCGATGCTGACCACTTCGATGAAATCGGTCGGCGAAGCCATGGCCATCGGCCGCAGTTTCGCGGAATCGCTGCAAAAGGGTCTCCGGTCCATGGAAACGGAGTTAACGGGCCTCAACGAGGTTAGCCTCGACGAATCTCGGGACGCGGTTCTGGCGGCGGTGGCCGCTCCGCGCCCCGACCGCGTGCTGGTCATCGCTCAGGCCTTCCGTCGCGGTCTGACGATCGAAGAAGTTCAGGCCGCCTGCAAGTATGACCTTTGGTTTCTCGAACAGATCAAACACCTCGTGGAGACCGAGGACGAAATCAGACTGCGTGGCCTACCTGGCGATGCGCCTGGCCTGATCCGGCTAAAAACGTTGGGTTTTTCGGATGGCCGGCTTTCCGAACTCTGTGGCAAAAGCATCGAGGAAGTCGCGCTGAGGCGGCGCATGCTTGGGCTGGTGCCGGTCTACAGGCGGGTCGATACATGCGCCGCAGAATTCCCCGCCCAAACCTCCTACATGTACTCCACCTATGAAACGGATCTCGTTTCGCCCGCCGAATGCGAGGCGGAACCGTCGGATCGGACCAAGATCGTCATCCTCGGCGGCGGTCCCAATCGCATCGGCCAGGGCATCGAGTTCGACTATTGCTGCGTCCATGCGGCCTACGCCCTGAAAGAGGCAGGCTTCGAGGCGATCATGGTGAACTGCAATCCGGAAACTGTGTCTACCGACTACGACACCTCGGATCGTCTCTATTTCGAACCGCTCACCGATGAAGACGTCATCGAGGTGCTCCGTGTCGAGCAGTCGCGGGGAACCCTGCTGGGCGTAATCGTCCAACTCGGAGGACAGACGCCGCTCAAGCTGGCCGATGCCCTTTCGAAAGCCGGCATTCCGATACTTGGAACATCCCCGGACGCCATCGACCTCGCCGAAGACCGCGAGCGCTTTCAGGCGCTTCTTGTTGACCTCGGTCTCCGCCAGCCGGCCAACGGCCTCGCCCGCTCACCAGCAGAGGCCGAGCGTGTCGCGGCAAAAATCGGCTATCCGGTGGTCATCCGGCCATCCTATGTCCTGGGTGGGCGGGCGATGGAAATCATCCACGATCCCCAGGCCATGCACCGGTACATGACCAAAGCCGTTCAGGTATCAGGAACCAAGCCAGTATTGCTGGACTCATATCTTCAGGACGCCATCGAAGTGGACGTCGACGTCGTCGCCGACGGAGAGGATGTATACGTCGCCGGGGTGATGCAGCATATCGAGGAAGCGGGAGTTCACTCCGGTGACTCGGCTTGCTCGCTGCCACCGCACTCGCTGTCCGCCGAGTTGGTTGCGGAGTTGGAGAACCAGTCCAGGGCTTTGGCCCGAGCGCTTAACGTCATCGGGTTGATGAACGCCCAGTTCGCGGTCAAGGAGGACGAAATCTATGTCCTGGAAGTCAATCCGCGCGCCAGTCGCACCGTTCCATTTGTCGCCAAGGCCACGGGCGTGCCGATCGCCAAAATCGCCGCGCGGGTTATGGCCGGAGAACCGCTGAAAACATTCGAGCTCCGAGAGCGGCCGGTGCTTCGGCACGTTTCGGTCAAGGAGGCCGTATTTCCGTTTTCTCGCTTTCCGGGCGCCGACATAATCCTCGGTCCGGAAATGAAATCCACCGGCGAAGTGATGGGCATCGCTCCGGATTTCCGCAGTGCGTTTGCCAAGGCTCAGTTGGGAGCCGGCAGCAAGCTGCCTACCCAAGGCACCGTCTTCATCTCGGTCAAGGATCGGGACAAGGCCGCCGCCGCCGATCTTGCCCGGCGCCTCGCTGTCTTGGGTTTCGATCTGCTCGCCACCGACGGAACCGCCAGCTACTTCGCCGAGAAGGGTTTGACCGTCCGCCGCATCAACAAGGTGCTTCAGGGCCGCCCCCATTGCGAGGACGCGTTGATAAATGGCGAGGTCCAACTGGTGATCAATACGACCGAGGGTGCCCAGGCGATCAAGGACAGCTTCTCCATTCGCCAGTCGGCTTTGCTCAACACGATCCCTCACTATACGACCATTGCCGGGGCCAGCGCCGCGGTCGACGGTATCGAGGCGCTGATAGATGGCGATGGCCTTGAAGTGACTCCGCTGCAGTCCTATCTTTACGGCTCGTTTTAGGCTCCCTTTCATGTGCCGTGCCATTGGCTTGTTGTCGATTCCATGGGGGCTGGAAACGCGACTCAAACCGTTTGTCTCGGATTTCAGGAAGGCAGGTAATGGAAAAATTCCCCATGACCCGTGAGGGGTTCGCGCAACTGGAGGAGGAATTGAAACGGCTTCGCACCGAAGAACGGCCTGCCGTCATCCGGGCAATCGCCGACGCTCGTGAACACGGGGATATTTCCGAGAACGCCGAATACCACGCCGCCAAGGAACGCCAGAGTTACATCGAAGGCCGGCTCGCCGAGCTTGGGGATATCATCAGCCGTGCGCAAGTGATCGATACCTCTCTCCTCAGCGGCGATGTTGTCCGTTTTGGCGCGACAGTCATGGTTACCGACGAGGATACCGAGCAGGAGTCGACCTATCGGATCGTCGGAAGCCACGAGGCCGATGCGTCCGCGGGCAGTCTGTCGATAACCTCGCCGCTGGGCCGCGCGCTCATCGGCAAGACCTTGGGAGACATCGTGGAAGTTTCGACGCCGCGGGGTTCAAAATCATACGAATTGGTGAAGATCGCCTACGGCTCGTGATTTGCGCCGCAGTCGCATCTTGCCGTGACCGCTTTTGTCGGCGACATGGTGAACGTATCGGTCATGGGGTGAGCACAGCATCATGGTACACAGCCGTCTTCGCGAACTGATTGCGTCCCAACTTGACAAGGTCCTCGTCGACGCCCGCTATCCGGACCTACCCAACTACTCGCGCGGCAAAGTCCGGGACAACTATGACCTTCCCGACGGGCGTCGCATCATCGTTACCACCGATCGGCAAAGTGCGTTTGATCAAGTGCTCGCGGCCGTCCCCTTCAAGGGTCAAGTGCTCACGCAAATCGCGCGTTTCTGGTTTGACGCGACCCGGGACCTCTCGCAAAACCACGTGATCGAGTATCCCGACCCGAATGTGATGGTGGCAAAAAAGCTGCGGATGCTGCCCGTTGAGATCGTCGTGCGCGACTACCTGACGGGCTCGACATCCACGTCGATCTGGCCGATGTATCAGGCCGGCAGGCGGAGCATGTATGGCACCGATTTTCCCGGCGGGATGCGAAAAAACCAGAAGCTGCCTGCGACGATCATTACCCCCACCACGAAAGCCGCCCACGGAGAGCACGACGAGCCGATAACGCCGAGCGAGGTCGTCGAACGCGGGTTGTTGACGCAAGAGCACTGGGACGCACTGGCGCAAACCGCACTGGCGTTGTTCGCCCGGGGACGAGATGTCGCGGCAGGAAACGGTCTGATCCTTGTTGATACCAAGTACGAGTTCGGGCTCGACGAAGCGGGCGGAATCACCCTTGCCGACGAAATCCATACGCCGGATAGCAGCCGATATTGGAAAACCGGGAGTTACGAGGAGCGGTTCGCCGCCGGCGCGGACCCCGAGACCTTGGACAAGGATTTCCTCCGCCTATGGATCGCCGAGCGGTGCGACCCCTACAGTGAGACGATCCCTGAAATTCCGCCGGAAACACTCATCGAGTTCAGCCAGCGCTATATTACCCTTTGCGAGACGGTCACCGGGCAGGCTTTTCAACCGCCTGACCCTTCTGTTCCCGTGCGCGAGCGGATCCACGCAGCATTGCGGAGGTACGTTTGATTTGACTTGACCGCGACCCGCTTGTTCGGACGATCGGTGCCGCCAAACGCCTAATCTCGGTCGCCGTTTTCACCGTCTGACGAAATTGGAACGCCTGGCTTGAATTTGGATTTCCGAATCGATAACGCCGATTTGACCTGGCTGACGTTCGTAGCGGCGGTAAGTTTGGTGGTCAGGAACTCCTGATAATCGTCCCAGTCCTCGGCCACCACCTTCAGCAAGAAGTCGGTCTCTCCTGCCAACATATGGCATTCCCGCACTTCCGGCCACGTCGCCACCAGCGCCTCGAATGCCTCCAGATCCGGTTCCGCTTGGCTAGCGAGCCCGACATGAGCGAACACCGTGACATTGAACCCGAGCGCCTTGGGTTCCAGTTCGGCATGATAGCCGCGAACATACCCGGCCTGCTCGAGGGCGCGAACCCGCCGCAGGCACGGCGGCGCCGAAATACCGGCGCGTCGCGCCAATTCCACGTTCGTGATCCGGCCGTTGGCCTGTAGGTCGTGAAGAATCCGTTGATCGATTTTATCGAGTTTAACCCGACGCACGGCGTTATTCTCCGTTCCCTCCCTGAAGAGCGCAATAATATTGCACACTCAGGGTTCATGCAAATGGCTGTTGGTGTCAGCGCGCCGCCAATTCGATCTCGAAGCGCGGCTGCTCTTGCGTCTCGTGTCGCGTGTCCATATCCTACAATAAGTAGGCTTTTCTGGATACTCTCGCTCCCTCCACTCTGTTGATAGCGCCGAGACGACATGCCGAACCGACATCATAGTAGGATCGTGATCCTGGGCTCCGGCCCCGCAGGTTATACTGCGGCAATCTATGCGGCTCGTGCTAATCTGGATCCCATTCTGATCAAGGGGCTCCAACCGGGCGGTCAGCTCACAATCACGACCGATGTGGAGAACTACCCCGGGTACGCGGACGCCGTGCAGGGTCCATGGATGATGGAGCAGATGGACGAGCAGGCGGCGAGGGTCGGTACGCGGATGTTCGAAGACAGCATCGTTGCCGCCGATCTCGGAAACCGCCCATTCATAATGAGCGGAGATTCCGGCGAAACCTACCTTGGCGACACCATCGTCATTTGTACTGGCGCCTCGGCCCGCTGGTTGGAAATACCTAGCGAGGAAAAACTCAAGGGTTTCGGAGTGTCGGCGTGCGCCACCTGCGACGGCTTTTTTTTTCGGGGCGAGCGGGTTGCAGTCGTCGGCGGCGGCAACACCGCGGCCGAAGAAGCAATCTTTCTCACCAATTTCGCTACCAAGGTAACGGTGATCCATCGCCGCGATGAGCTCCGCGCCGAGAAGATTCTCCAGGACCGTATGTTCCGCAATCCTAAGATCGAAATGGTGTGGTCCAGTGTCGTTGATGAGATCCTCGGCACTGATGATCCTCCTGGTGTCGCCGGTGTCAGAACAAGAAACGTTAAGACAGGCGCTGCCCGGGTCGTGGATGTGAAAGGTGTATTCATAGCAATAGGGCACACCCCCAACACAGAGCTTTTCCGGGGGCAACTCCAGATGGATGCCGAGGGCTACATCGTCACCGCTCCCGACAGCACGGCGACCAGTGTTGCCGGCGTGTACGCTGCGGGCGACGTGCAGGACAAGATATACCGACAAGCGGTGACAGCCGCCGGAACCGGTTGCATGGCGGCGCTGGAGGCGGAGAAGTTCCTGGCGGAGCAAGAGACGGTGACCGTGGCAGCGCAGTAACGGCGTTGGGGCAGTACCAAACGCGGGCTTTAGACGGTTCGTACGCGCGATAAACGCGTCCAAAACGACAGTCCGCAGCTCAGCGGATGGAAAAGCCGGTTCCGGGATCCAGCAGGGGAATTTCATGGACTGGGATAAGCTTCGAGTTTTCTTCGCCGTCGCCGAGGCCGGCAGCTTTACCCACGCAGGCGAGGTGCTCAACCTCAGCCAATCCGCGGTCAGCCGCCAAGTCAGCGCCTTGGAGGAAAGCCTCGAGGTGCCTCTGTTTCACCGCCATGCCCGGGGACTCGTGCTTACGGAGCAAGGCGATATCCTTTATCGGACAGCGCGCGAGATTCTGCAGAAGCTGAACATTGCGGAAGCGCGCATCAGCGAGAGCCGGGAACGGCCGAAAGGTCCGCTGAAAATAACAACGACCATCGCATTCGGCTCGATCTGGCTGGCGCCGCGCCTCAAAGAGTTTCTTGAGGATTACCCCGACATAGATGTTTCGCTGATGCTATCCGACAATGAACTGGACCTGTCGATGCGCGAAGCCGACCTTGCAATCCGAATGATGCCGCCAACCCAATCGGATCTGGTCCAGAGACGCCTGATGACTCTGCACTATCATTTGTTCGCAGCGCCAGAATACTTGGAAAAGCATGGAACCCCGGAGAAGCCCGAGGATCTCGAAGACCACAGGCTCATCGTGTTTGGCGAGGAATTCCGCCCGCCGGTCCCCACCCTCAACTGGTTGCTCGAGGTTGGCACCCAGGGCGATGGTAAGCGTAAGGCTTTCCTCAGGGTGAACAGCACCTACGCCATATTCCGGGCGGTACAAAGCGGAATCGGGATCGGTGCGTTGCCGCACTATCTCAGCCAGGAAACCACCAACCTGGTTCCGATTCTACCGGAACTCGAGGGCCCCGACGTCGACGTCTATTTTGTTTATCCCGAGGAAATGCGGCACTCCAACCGTATCGCAGTATTTCGCGAATTCATTGTCCGCAAGGTCGGAGAATTGGTGGAATAACCGCCGCCCCGCAGCCGCGGCAGCAAAATGCCTCTCTCCTTCGCCATCCAAAGTGATCGGGAGCGTTTTTTCTGGCATGCATGTAGCGCATAGGAGGGCTGCAGTTTTTGGGCTGGCTGTTTTATCCGAGTGCTCGTATACAGAAAATGTTGGTGTTGCATTGCAGCATTAGTGTGTTTTCGAGTTTCGAGCGCAAGGCTCGAAAGAAGGGCTCGTTCCCAACGAGTTCCTACGTCTCCCAGACGTGAAGCCTCCCTGTTGGACTTGCCGGGCTATTTATAGCCCGGCCTTTTCTTTATCTGGCCGTTTTCTTCCTCGGAATGGCGTATCAACAGGAATCAAGAGACCAAATTCCGCTTATCCCCGCGGCGTGCAGGGTCAACCGCGGCAAACCGGTCTCTGCTCGATCAAACCTTGTTCTGCTTCCCCCGCAGATGCCATTTGCCAAAGGAAGGCCAGCGGATCTTGCTGCGCCGCAAAACAAAGCCCTTGGTTCGGTGCTGCCCAAACCGGCGTCACATCGGATCTGTTCGTGAACCAAGAACGCGTTATCGATTTCCTCGCACAGGACAAGCCGATTGTTGCCGGTCGTTTCTCACCATCCATCGCTTCGTGGTGTTGTCGACGGGACCGACGCAGCGTCAATCGCCCGCCGCATTTTTCGCAACCACGTCGTCCGCCAGCCGTCCGGTCAGCTCCTGAAGGTGGTCGAACGACCACTCGAAGGTGCCCACCCCGAGAGTCGCCGATCGGAGTTCGATGATGAGGCCGTAGATCTCCGACTGGGGCAAGAGCACCGATACCTCGTCCCAGCCTTGCCAGTCCGTCTTGGGACCGAACCCCAGGATCTGCCCGCGGCGCCCACTGACCAAGCGCTGAATTCGCGATGTGAACTCGTTCGGGATGGAGATCTTGACGTTGAATATGGGCTCCAGCAGCACCGGGCCGCACTTGGGCATCCCCTCGCGCATCCCCAATGCGGCGGCCTTCCTGAACGCCATGTCGGAGCTGTCGACGGAATGGAACTGCCCGTCGGTGAGCGTTACCGCGACATCCACCACCGGGAAACCCAGGGGTCCGCGGTTCAAGTACTCCTTGACGCCGAGTTCCACCGCCGGGATGTAATTCTTGGGCACCGCGCCGCCGGTGATGGTGTCGGAAAACTCGAAGCCGGCGCCTCGCGGAAGGGGCTTGATGTCCAGGTGGACATCGCCGAACTCGCCATGGCCACCCGATTGTTTCTTGTGCCGGGCGTGCTGACTGACGGTGCCACGGATCGTCTCCTTGTAAGGCACCTGCGGCTGGCCCGATGCGATTTCCATGTTGTAGCGATTGCGCAGCCGGTCGAGAGCGATGTTGAGCTGCATCTCGCCCTGGCCCCACAGCAGCAATTCGCCGGTATCGGCCTCGTGGCCGAACGACATCGAGGGATCTTCGTCGACCAACCGCCCCAGCGCGCCGGTGAGCTTGACCTCGTCGGACCGCTGCTGGGCATGAACGGACAGGGCGAAGAGAGGTTTCAACGGATGCGGCCAGTCTCCGGCATCAACCTTGCCGGAGGGTGAAAGCAGGGCTCCGGTCGCCGCTTCGTCGAGGCGGCCGAGGGCCACGACCTCACCGGCAACGGCGTTGGGTTGCTTCTCCAGCTTCTGGCCGACCACGCGGTTGATCCCGCTGACCCGCTCGCCGTTGAGCGTCGTCCCGTCGGCGATTTCGCCACCCCACACCCGCGCGAAGGAGAGTTTGCCGGTGTGGGAGGCGTGGAGGGACTTGAACACCCTGGCGCAAGGTCCCGCGCTCGCCTCGATCCCCAGTCGTTCGGCGGTGATCTTCGGCTCGGGCGCTTCGTGGCGCAGCGCCTTCAGCAACCGGTTGATCCCATGCATGCCCTCGGCCGAGCCGAAAAACACCGGCACGATGAGGTCTTCCTGTAGATCCCGCGTCAAGCCGGCGTAAATCTCGTCGGTGGGTGGAATCACGTCCTCGAGGAGCTTCTCCAACAGCCCGTCGTCGAAGTCGGCCAGCGCCTCCAGCATCTCGGTGCGCGCCTCTTTCTCGCTTGCAATCACCGACTCCGGCAACGAGATCAGTTCCGAACGCTTCCCCGAGTCCCAGCGGAACGCTCGTTCGCTGACCAGGTCGACAAAACCGGTGATCTGCTCGCCGTCGCGGATCGGCAGCTCGCGAAGCACCAGCGGCCGCTCGGACAACGCCTGCAACGACTCCAGCGTTTCGCGAACACCGGCGCTGGCATTGTCCATCTTGTTGATGAACAGCAGATGGGGGATGTTGTGCTCGTCGAGAAACCTGAGCAGCGGCGCCACGATCAGGGCCTTCTGGGGTTCCGGTTCGCAGACCACCACCGCCGCGTCGACCACCATCAACGCATTGTAGGATTCCTGGATCAGTTCGACGAAGCCCGGGCAGTCGAGGAAAGTCCAGGTGTCGTCCAGATACTCGGTCGTCGCCACGTTGAGCTCGGTGCTCATCTGCCGGGCGCGGGCCTCCGGCGTGCCGTCGCCGACTGTATTGCCTTCCTTGACGGTGCCCTTGCGATTGACGGCGCCGGTATGGGCGAGGATGCTCTCCAGCAACGAGGTCTTGCCGCTGAGATACGGTCCCACCAGGGCCGCACAACGGGGGGCGGAGGGCTGTTTCATGTTCAAGGGTGTTCTCCCGGGGATTGGTTGTTCTGTAAGCGGCACGACATGCGCGCGCGTCGCACACCTTGCGACGAACCTACCGCCCCCGGTGCGCGAATCAAGGAAAAAGCCCCGTTCTCGAGCTTGCGTCTTACGTCAGCGCCGCGCAGGCCCGCTGGATACGCCCGCAGGCTTCCTCGAGCAGCGCCGTCGACGTCGCATAGGACACCCGGAAGCACGGCGACAGCCCGAAGGCCGAGCCCTGAACCGCCGCCACCCCCTCGGCCTCCAGCAGATAGGTGACGAAGTCGTCGTCGCTCTCGATGGTCTTGCCGTCGGGGGTCCGCTTGCCGATGACGCCGGCGCAGGTCGGGTAGACGTAGAACGCCCCCTCCGGCGTGTGGCAGACCAGTCCCGGCGCCTGGTTGAGCATCGACGACGACCAGGTCGCGGCGCTCCCGGAACAGCGCGTTGTTGGCGGCGATGAAGTCTTGGGGGCCGTTGAGCGCCGCCACCGCGGCGGCCTGGGCGATCGAGCAGGTATGGGTGGTGCTCTGCGACTGCAGCTTGTTCATCGCCTTGATCAGTTCGACCGCGCCGGCGGCGTATCCGACCCGCCAGCCGGTCATCGCGTAGGCCTTGGAGCAGCCGTTCAGGGTCAGCGTCCGCTCGTAGAGCCCGGGCTCCACCTGCGCCGGAGTGACGAACTGGAAGCCGTCGTAGACGATGTGCTCGTAGATATCGTCGGTCATCACCCAGACATGGGGATGGCGCATCAGCACGTCGGTGAGCGCGCGCATCTCGGCGAGGCCGTAGGCGGCGCCGGTGGGGTTGCTGGGCGAGTTGAGGATCAGCCATTTGGTCCTCGGCGTGATCGCCCGCTCCAGGTCCTCGGCGCCCATCTTGAAGCCGGTCTCGGCGCCGCAGGACACGATCACCGGCTTGCCGCTGGCCGAGCAGCACGATGTCCGGATAGGACACCCAGTAGGGCGCCGGGATGATCACCTCGTCGCCGGGATCGAGGGTGGCCATCAGCGCGTTGTAGATGGTCTGCTTGCCGCCGCAGCCGACGGTGACCTGCTCGGGGGTGTAGTCGAGGTCGTTCTCCCGCTTGAACTTGGCGCAGATCGCCTGGCGCAGCGCCGGGGTGCCGGCGACCGCGGTATACTTGGTCTCGCCGCGATCGATGGCGGCCTTAGCCGCCGCCTTGATGTGGTCGGGGGTGTCGAAGTCCGGCTCGCCGGCGCCGAGGCCGATGACGTCGCGGCCGGCGGCCTTCAGCTCGGCGGCCTTCTGGGTGACGGCGATGGTCGGTGACGGCTTGATGCGGCCCACACGCTCGGAGATAAAGGACATGGCACTACCCTGGCGTTCCCGTTGATCCTGACGGCGGCGACTGTAGGGGCTCCGCACCTCGCAGGCAACGGGCAAACCTCTGATTTCCGCCCCTGGCGATCGGCAGGGCGTCACCCTATAACTAGACCATGGTTGCCGTCGCCAATCCGGTCATCTTCATCCCCGAGAAGCGGCCGCCGGTCGCGGGCGGCCGCCGGTTGGAGATCGTCTCCGAGTACCAGCCGGCCGGCGATCAGCCCCAGGCGATCGCCGCCCTGATCGAAGGCCTGGAACACGGCGAGCGCGACCAGGTGCTGCTTGGGGTCACCGGCTCGGGCAAGACCTTCACCGCCGCCAAGGTGATCGAGGCGGTGCAGCGCCCGGCCCTGGTCCTCGCCCCCAACAAGACCCTGGCCGCCCAGCTCTACGGCGAGATGAAGGCGTTCTTCCCCGAGAACGCGGTCGAGTACTTCGTCTCCTACTACGACTACTACCAGCCTGAGGCCTATGTGCCGCGCACCGACACCTACATCGAGAAGGACGCCTCGATCAACGAGCAGATCGACCGGATGCGCCACGCCGCGACCCGGGCGCTGTTGGAGCGCAGCGACGTGATCATCGTCGCCTCGGTCTCATGCATCTACGGCATCGGCGCGGTCGAGACCTACGCGCAGATGGTCGTCGGCCTGGAGGCCGGCCAGCGGGTGGAGCGCGGCGAGCTGCTCAAACGGCTGGTCGAGCTCCAGTACCGGCGCAACGACGTCCACCTGTTCCGCGGCGCCTTCCGGGTCCACGGCGACGTGATCGAGGTGTTCCCGTCGCACATGGAGGACCGGGCATGGCGGCTGTCGATGTTCGGCGACGAGATCGAGGCGATCTGGGAGATCGATCCGCTCACCGGCGAGAAGGTCGCCACCCTCGACACGATCACCATCTATCCCAACAGCCACTACGTCACCCCGCGGCCGACCCTGCAGCAGGCGATCCCCCGCATCAAGGCCGAGCTCAAGGCGCGGGTCGACGAGCTGGTCGCCGACGGCAAGCTGCTCGAGGCCCAGCGGGTGCAGGAGCGCACCACCTTCGACCTGGAGATGCTGGAGACCGCTGGTCATTGCAACGGTATCGAGAACTATTCCCGCTACCTCACCGGCCGCAACCCGGGGGAACCGCCCCCGACCCTGTTCGAATACCTGCCGGAGAACGCACTGCTGATCGTCGACGAGAGCCACGTCACCGTGCCCCAGCTGGGCGGCATGTACCGGGGCGACTTCAACCGCAAGATGCACCCTCGCCGAGTTCGGCTTCCGGCTGCCGTCGTGCGTCGACAACCGGCCGCTCAAGTTCGAGGAGTGGGAGGCGATGCGCCCCGAAACCATCTTCGTCTCGGCGACCCCGGGGCCGTGGGAGCTGGAGCGTACCGGCGGGGCGATCGTCGAGCAGGTGGTGCGCCCGACCGGACTGATCGATCCGCCGACCATCGTCCGCCCGGTCGAGACGCAGGTCGACGACCTGATGGCCGAGGTCAAGGCGGTGGCCGCCCGCGGCCAGCGGGCGCTGGTCACCACCCTGACCAAACGGATGGCCGAGGACCTGACCGAGTACCTGCACGAGCACGGCGTGCGGGTGCGCTACATGCATTCGGACATAGATACCCTGGAGCGGATCGAGATCATCCGCGACCTCCGGCTCGGCGCCTTCGACGTGCTCGTCGGCATCAACCTGCTGCGCGAGGGGCTCGACATCCCCGAGTGCGCCCTGGTCGCCATCCTCGACGCCGACAAGGAGGGGTTCCTGCGCTCGAAGACCAGCCTGGTGCAGACCATCGGCCGGGCGGCCCGCAACATCGACGGCCGGGTGATCCTCTACGCCGACCGGATCACCGAGTCCCTGGACTACGCCATCGGCGAGACCGCCCGCCGCCGCGAACGACAGGAGGTGTACAACGCCGCCAACGGCATCACCCCGGAGAGCGTCCGCAAGGGCATCGCTGACGTGATGCAGAGCGTCTACGAGCACGACTACGTCACCGTCGACACCGGGCGTCAGCGGCGACATCCACCTGGTCGGCAACAACCTGCGCAGCCATCTGGCGGCCCTGGACAAGCGGATGCGCGCCGCCGCCGCCGACCTGGAATTCGAGGAGGCCGCCCGGCTGCGCGACGAGATCCGCCGCCTCGAAGCCCACGACCTCGGCCTCGACCGCGCCGGCGTCGCCCCCGCCGCCGCCGACCGCGCCGGCTGGGGCGCCCAGTACAAGGCCAAGGCCAAGAAAAAGGCCAGAAAGCGCCGCAGCGCCTGACCGCCCGCCGGCTGCCGCCTTCTGGGGGCGGAAGTAAATCGTACCCCGGCAGATAGTCCGGTTCGAAATCCGCAGGCATCGTCGATTTGCAAACGAGTTAACCGTTGCTAAACCGAGTTGGCGTTTACTGATCGCTGTCTGCGGGCGGCGAGTCCAAACCCTTGACCGAGAAGCGCACCATGGCAAAAGACACCGAGTCCTTCCTCTACCTGGAGCAACGACAAAGCAGGCGCCGATCGACGCTGAAGAGGGGCAAGATCATCTTCAACAACAGCCACTGCGTGGTCGAGTGCACCGTCCGCGACCTCTCCGAAGAAGGCGCCCGCCTCGAACTCCCGTGTCATCTCGATCTGCCGGAAGTAGTCATGCTGAACATCCCCGGCGGACCGAGCCGCGACTGCGAGATCGTCTGGTCGTCGAACACAAAACTCGGCGTGCGCTTTCTCGGCGCGACGCACCAACGTGAGACCGGCTGCGTTCGCGCCCCATTGCTGCGCCGGGTTCAACTCATCCAAAGCCAACTTGACATTATCCAAAGCCACTTGAACGAACTGCGCGGCGACATCGAGGCAAGCATCGACGGATAACCGGGTACGGGGGCCATGGCGACGGGTTTGAGAGCACCCGCACCAACAGCCCCTATGAACTCCTCCGGTACGCCTCGAAGACGTAGTACTTCGGCCGCGAGTCCAGCCGGACGTGGAGCCAGGCGACGCCGAGACCGTTGGTGCTAAGCCACAGCGGACGGTCGGAGAGGCGGTCGGAGACGGCGGCACCGACCGCGCGCCAGAAAGCCTGCCGCTGCGCCGTCGGTGCGGTGCGGACGAAAGCGGCGAGGTGCGGATATGTGTCGTCCGGTGTCCGCGGGCACGGCGCGACGAGAAGCGCGTCGCCGCCCAGGTTGGCAAAGGCGGCGACGTCCGCCCCGGTGCCGGCCGCTTCGAATGGGCCCGCGAACGCCTCGGGATCGGGGGTCATGCCGGCCAGGGCCGGGCTCTCGACAAGAACGAACTCGAAGCCCCGCGTCACGGTCGACCGGGTGATCGGCGGTGTCTCCCAGAGGTAGGCCCGATAGGGCGCGTCGGCCAACAGCGTGGTGAACAAGGCTCGAAAGCTGTCGTCGCCCTGCCATAGTTCCAGGACCTCGGCATAGGGCACCGCTTTGCCATCGTGCTCGATCCTGATCCTGCGGACACGCCCGCCGTCCAGCGTGTCGATCCGCGCGTCCCACACCCTGTCGGCCACCGGCTGGGTTCACGTTCACCTTACGGCTTGGAGACCAGGACCTTTCCCGACTTGGTGTTCTTGTTGTAGATCAGCATGGCGTGGACCTTCAGCTTGTCGATCGACGCAACCGGGCCGATATCCTTGGCGACCAGGCGGTACTGGACATCGCTGATGCTGGCGGGGCCGATCTCCCCCTCGTAGTTCCATTTGAGCAGTGCGGCGTCGTAGGTCCCCGCCGGCACGGTCACCTTGTAGGCGCCGAGGTAGCTGTAGGTCACGTTCAGCGAACCGGTATGGCTCACCTCTCTCGGATCACTGAGGTCGTAGACCTTGACTGCGATCGTGCGTCTTCTTGCTTTCACCCGGTTTGAGGCCGCTGACCAGCATCGGCTCGGGCGGCGCGTAACGGGTGATCACGCCTTCGTTCTGGGCCTGTTCGCTGACCAGGCCAATGCTGCCGTCGTCGGAACGCTGAAGATAAAGCGTGTCCTTGGGCCCCTCAGCGTATTGGCCTGTCGCCCCCGCCTTGTCCCGCTTCGAGACGGTGAACATTTCCTTCCGGGTTTCGCCCTTGTTGTCGCCGCTGACGAACCGGACGGTCCAGGTGGCGTCGCTAAAGGGAAACACCTGGGAGAGGTCGGCGATCGGGTTGCCCGCCACCGGCGCGCCGACGACCCCCGGACCGAGCAGCTTGTCGAGAACCGCACGGTCGGCCGCGGGCAGTTCCATTGCCGGTTCGGCGGCGAGCGCCTGTCCGTACGCGGCCATCATCACCGTGCCGGCGACGATGACGGTCTTGATCAGTTTCATGACGTCTCCCCTCGGGGTTGTTGACTTCCGAATGCGTCCGTTCGAACCGCGCCATCGATCTTCGCTATTTGGCGAACTCGGCGCGGAGCTTTTTGAATTTGTCGATCAGCTCGTCACGCATCATGCCGCGGCCGACGGAATGGCGGGTACCGCTCATGAAGCCGGCGACCTGGTCGGTGGTGCTGCGGTTGCCAGAGATCACCAGCGTTCCCCCGGTGACCGGGAAGCCGCCGCTGACGCCCTGCGAGGCGTTGTAGGAGTGGCCGACGTAGTATTCGCGCACGACCACGACGAGCTGATCGGGCTGGTTGAAGATCATCCGATGGACGAGGGCGAACAACGGCCGATCCTCGACCGTCCGCTTCTCCCAGGTGAAGATCTCCTCGACGCCGGCCGGCTTGCCGGTTGGGTAGTCGAGAACAGCCTGGTACAAGGAAGGCGCCTCCTTCTGCAGGAAGGTCAGCGCCTTCGCCATCGCTTCCAGGTCTTCGCCGGCGCCGGCCGTCTGCCCGTCGCCGCGATCGTACGGGGCGATACCCTCGATCCCGCCCGCGGCGAAAGCCTTCACCCGCGCCGCGAGGATGTCCTGGTAGACCTTGGAGGCGGCGGCGGGCGTTACATCGCCCGAGGCGGCCGCCGCCTCGACCTTGGCGAATTCCTCCGCTGACAGGTTGAATTCCGAACCCGGCGAAGCCTTCATAAACTTCGCGGCTTCCTTGGCCTCGCCGTCGGTGAACATGGCCTTGGCGAGACCCGCTTCCGGATCCGCCGGATCGATGGTGCCGAAGGCGAGCACCGTCTGGTCCGCCTCGAACAGCTTCAGCGACCGCAGGCGTTCGGCGACCTCGTCGGGCTTGACCGGGAGTAATAGCGCGATTGCCTGGGCCAGCATCTTGTCCGTTGTCTCCGGCAGATCGGCGGCGACGACCCCGCCGGCCAGGACCTTGTTCTTGTTGTCCTCGGTAAAACCGATGGCGGCGGCGATCTCACCGGCCGACAGGGTCTCGACAGCGCCAGCGGGAAGCGCGGTGCCTGCGACGGCCACGACCGTGAGCGCGGCGGTCAAAGATCTTCCAAACATCAACATCTCCTCTTCGATTTTCTGTGAGGCGGTGTGTCCGGCGCGATGCCAAACGATTCGACTGTTCGACCGGAGGCACCGACTATTGGTTTCAGCCCATCAGTTGCGCCAGCCATTTCGTCCCCTCCGAGGCTTCGAGAGAGCGCTTGACCATCATCGTCAACGGCACCGCCAGCAGCATCCCCGTCGGCCCCAGAACCCAGCCCCAGACTACCAGCGAGATGAACACGACACTCATGGAGATGCCCATGCCGTGTCCGAAGATCCGCGGCTCCACGACATTGCCCATCACCGTGGTGACCACGCCGAACCCGGCGCCGGCGAGAAGGGCGGTGGCCAGGCCAGCGTCGGCAAAGGCGATGATGGAAGCGGCGGTGGCGACGATCGCGGCGCCGATGTTCGGAATGAAATAGAGCAGGAAGGTGAGCACTCCCCACAGCGGCACGAACGGTACGGACAGCACGGCGAGCCAGATCATCATCAGGATGGCGGTGGCCAGGCTGGTCACCGTCTTCAGGCCCATGTAGTGGCGTACATCGCCGACAAGCGCATGGATGGCAGTGAAGGATCGTCCAGACCCGGCCTCGACCTCGGCAGCCTTGCGCGCGAACAGCGGCACTTCGATCAGCAGGAAGATCGCCACAAAAAGAAACAGAAATAGATCGCTCGCAAAGGTTCCGAACCCTCCTAGCACCGCTTCGACGAACCCGCCGACAGCGTCGCCGCTGGCGAGATCCGTCAGGTTTTCCTTGGGCACGTCGACGCCCATCGCCCGCAAGTGGTTCACGATGGCGGAGAGGGTCTGATCGAATTTCTGCTTGAACTCGTCCATCTGCCCGCTGATGAGGGCGATCGACCGCCCGACCATCAGCGCGACGCCGCCAATACTGATCAGCATCGACAGAAAGACGAGCGAAACGCTGAGCGCGCGCGCCAGACCGGCGCGGGTCAACCGATCAACCAGCGGTGAAACGGTGATCAACGACGACGATCGCCAGCACCAGCGGCGCGACGATGACGGCCGCCTCCCGGGCGACCAGTGCAACGATAAGAAGGGACGCAAGAACGACCAAGGACGCGCCCTGGAAGGAGCTTGACGCAGATGGCATGAGGGTTTCCCTCCTAACGGTCGTCAAATCCGGCTCCTCCGTGCCTCGCTTCGTGACCGCCCCGGTTCAGCCGGGCAAATGGCCCTTGACACCGCTTCTAAAGTCAATCATCGCACTTGAAAAGTGCTTCGATTAGCGGCCGCGGGAGCGGAACATCGGTTCGACGGATGGGTCCTTGTTCCGTGGTCCGACGGCGACTATAAATTTGGTTGCGGGTCGGGGAAGCCCCGGCGGCGGCCCCGGAACACCGCGAAGCAACGCGAACGGGTCTCGGGGTCATATCATGGGTAAAATGTTCAGTGCGCTCGCTCTGGTGTTGGTGTTGGGTTCGATGGCGTCTCGAGCCGAAGCGGCGGACACCGATGGCTACAGCTACTCGGATTTCCAACTCAACACGGCGGCGGACCTTTTCGACATCTGCACCCTCGACGCCGCACGTGCGGATTATCCGGCGGCGCACAGCTTTTGCCTCGGGTATTTCGCCGGCGGGCAGCATTTTCACAGAGCCGTTACCCGGGGACCGGATTTCCTACCGATCGCCTGCCCGGCGCAGACGGTGACGCGTGATCAAGCCGTCGAGGTCTTCGTCGTCTTTATGCGCGCCAATCCGCAGTACCTGCAGGAGCCGCCGATGGAGGCGGTGTTCAGGGCGGTGTCGGCCAAGTGGCCCTGCACGAAATAGACCGTATCGGTTCAGCCAGAGGAGACGAAATGATGCAAGCGAGCGCGGTAATGGGTTTCGAGGGGCTGAAAGCGGCAAGCATCCTGCGGCTGGCAGCTCCTTTGTTGGTGGCATTCGCCGTTTTGGTCGGCGGCTGCACGATGAACGAAACCGAGCAGCGGACGGCGTCCGGGGCGGGGATCGGCGCCGTCGTCGGCGCGGCCGGCGGCGCACTGTTCGGGGCGATGGCGGGCGTGCCGGGAACGGGCGCGGCGATTGGCGCGGCGGTCGGTACGGCGATCGGCGGCGCCGGCGGTTACATTTACGACCAGCACAAGAAGACCGAGGCCTCGGAAGCCGAGACGCAGCGGCTGAAACAGGAAAACCAGCAATTGAAGCAGCAGCAGCCGCAATGACGATTGTCGGTCAGCTGTATCCAGCGCAGGAAGAACCGAGGTTTTTGGCCTAGGATTCGCGCAACGCCGGCGCTCAGTCGGTGCCGTCGTAGAATTCCCAGTACTTACCCTTGTCGAACGGGTCGTCGGCGGTCTCGGTCCATCGGAACTGACGGCCGTTGCCGAACGCGTCCGCGCGGGGACTGGAAAGCTTGGTTTGCCTGCTCGGCGGCGTTTGGCGACCGCCCAGCCGACCGGCGTCGTCTTGAACGGGATCACTCATGGTCTTCTCCCAACGAATTGGCCTCTTTGGCCGTAATCCTATCCGATCCGACGTCGTTACCCTGTGTCCCAGGTCACACGGCGATCCGTTTTCTCGCCGCTTGCACTCCGCGGATTCGCCTGAGCATAACACCCTGAAGTTGACAAGATCTTTAAGTTGACAAGATCTCTCGCGACGCGGCGGTTTTGGCGAAAGGCGCGGACGGTTACCCGACCCTGAGGCCGGTGCCAAGAGATAGTTTTTAGAATTATTCTAACACCCTTGACCTTCAGGCAAACTCATCCTAAATTATAATCACTCTAATTTATCAGTTAACCGATGGTAAGGATACGGCATTTAGCGTGAATGTTTTCCCGCTCAGGACTCGATCGCTAGAAGCGCTGGTCTCTGATGTCGTGAAGTATGCAGTAAAACTGCTGAGCGTGCGTGAATTCTGCAACACCCGAGAGAAAGGAGAGTAATCTAATGACCCGAGTCCCCTCCGCCACCTTCAAGACCCGAGTTCGCAACGAGGCCCTCGGTGGACCGAATCCGTTCGAGTGGAAGGACCTGACCTCCGACGACATCTTCGCCAGCAAGCGGGTGGTCCTGTTCGCGCTGCCGGGCGCGTTCACTCCTACCTGTTCGACCAGCCACCTGCCCCGCTACGAGGAGTTCTACGACGATTTCAAGGCGCTCGGCGTCGATACTGTGGTTTGCCTCTCGGTCAACGACGCGTTCGTGATGTATCAGTGGGGCAAGAGCCAGGGCGCCAAGAACGTGTTTCTGCTTCCCGACGGCAACGGCGAGTTCACCCGCAAGATGGGCATGCTGGTCGACAAGTCCAACCTCGGCTTCGGCATGCGCAGCTGGCGCTATTCCATGTACGTGGTCGACGGCGAGATCCAGAAGATGTTCGTCGAACCAGACTTCGGCGACAATTGCCCGACCGATCCGTTTGAGGTCTCCGGCGCCGACACCATGCTCAACTATCTGAAGACGCTGAAATCGGAACGGTCGGCCGCCGCCTGATCGGCCGATATCGAATTGACGTGTCGGGAACGGGTCCGGAACTGTCCCCGACATGCATCAAATACGCCGCGGGCGCCGCCGGGGTCCGCTATTCCCAGGGAGGGAACCGATGTTCGAGTTGCATCCGCGGCTGAAGGGAGACTGCATCGCCATCGGCAGGTCGCCGCTGTGTCTGTTGTTGCTGATGAACGATTCTACCTATCCCTGGTTCATCCTGGTTCCGGAACGCGCGGACATCCGCGAAATCCACGAACTCCCCGAAGCCGATCAAATCCGCTTGATCGGGGATTCGTCCCTTCTCTCCCGGTGGCTCGCCGAGTGGCTCAAGGCCGACAAGATCAACGTCGCCGCCCTCGGCAACATCGTGCCTCAACTCCATTGGCACGTGATCGTCCGCCACACGACAGACCCCGCCTGGCCCGAACCGGTCTGGGGAAAAGGCCCGCCGAAACCCTATACCCCCGAAGAGATCGCCGGAATCAGTGAGAAGGTGATCGGTGCCCTCGGCAAAACGTTCGCTCCGATCGATTGATCATCCGCTTACCGTAGCCTACCGTGACCGGTGATGAGCGATGATGCCTCTGGCCATACCCCCCTCTCCGCGACCGAGCGCCTTCAAAGACTGCGGCTGATCCGCAGCGAGAACGTCGGCCCGATCACCTATTACGGTCTGGTCGAGCGTTTCGGTTCGGCAGCGGCGGCGCTGGCGGCCCTGCCCGAGCTATCCCGCCGAGGTGGGCGGGCGAAGGCGGTCAAGGTGTGCCCGCAGGCCGATGCGGACCGGGAGATCGAAGCGCTTGAAGCCGCGGGTGCCCGGCTGATCGCCCGCGGCGAGCCTGACTATCCGCCGATGCTGGCGGAGATCGACGCCGCACCGCCGTTGATCAGCGTGCTCGGCAACGCCCGGATTCTCGGCCGGCGCGTGATCGCCGTGGTCGGCAGCCGCAATGCATCACTGAACGGCCGGCGCTTCGCCGGAAACATCTCCGCCGCGCTGGGTGCCGCCGGCTTTGTGGTGGTTTCCGGAATGGCCCGCGGTATCGACACCGCCGCCCACCGGGGCGCTCTCGCGACAGGGACCGTGGCGGTGGTTGCCGGCGGCATCGACGTCGTCTATCCGCAGGAGAACGCTGGACTTTATGCCGAGATCGCAGCCCGCGGGGCGGTCATTTCCGAAGTACCGCTCGGCGTCCATCCGCAGGCGCGCCATTTCCCCCGCCGCAACCGGCTGATCTCCGGCCTCGCCCTGGGGGTCGTCGTCGTCGAGGCCGGGCTGCACTCGGGCTCGCTGATCACCGCCCGGATGGCGCTCGAGCAGGGACGCGAGGTATTCGCCGTCCCCGGCTCGCCGCTCGACCCCCGAGCCCGCGGCGCCAACCATCTGATCCGTCAGGGCGCGGCGCTGACGGAATCGGCGGAGGACGTACTCGACGTTGTCGACAGACCGATCGAACGCCAGGCGAACGTGATCTCCCGGCCCGCCATAGAGGCACCTCCGCCGTCCATACCCGACGACATGGGGGTGGAAACGGCACGCCGGACGATCGCCGAGTCCCTTTCCCCTACACCAGTGACGGTTGACGAAATCATCCGTACCTGCCAATTGTCCCCGGCCGTCGTCACCACGGTCCTGCTGGAATGGGAACTGGCGGGCCGCCTGGAGAGGCATCCCGGAAACAAGGTTTCCCTGATCGCAACGCCCTAGAACATATGAACGTCGTCGTCGTCGAGTCCCCGGCCAAGGCCAAGACCATCAACAAGTACCTGGGCTCCGGTTACAAGGTGCTGGCCAGCTACGGCCACGTCCGTGACCTGCCGGCAAAGGACGGTTCGGTGCGCCCCGACTCCGACTTCGCCATGGACTGGGAGGTCGACCCCAAGGCCCGCAAACACATCAAGGAGATTGCCGACGCCGTGCGCGGCGCCGAGCACCTCTATCTCGCCACCGACCCCGATCGAGAAGGCGAGGCGATTTCCTGGCACGTGGCCGAAATCCTCGGACAAAACAAGGCGCTCAAGGGTGTCGACGTCAAACGCGTGGTGTTCAACGAAATTACCAAGAACGCCATTCTCGACGCTTTCGCCCGCCCTCGCGAGCTGGACCACGAGCTGATCGACGCCTATCTGGCGCGACGGGCTCTCGACTACCTCGTCGGCTTCACTCTGTCGCCGGTATTGTGGCGCAAGCTGCCGGGCAGTCGGTCCGCCGGCCGGGTGCAGTCGGTCGCGCTGAGGTTGATCTGCGAGCGCGAATCCGAGATCGAGAGCTTCCACTCCCAGGAATACTGGTCGGTCAAGGGTCTGTTCCGTAATGCCGCCGGCGACAAGGTCGCCGCGACGCTCACCCATCTCAACGGCCGCAAGCTCGGCAAGATGGATCTGGCCAACGAAGCAGCGGCGCAGGCGGCGGTCCAGGCCATCGAAGCGCGCCCGTTCGCCGTCGCCAAGGTCGAACGCAAACAGACGCGACGCCACCCGGCACCGCCGTTCGTCACCTCGACCTTGCAGCAGGAGGCCTCACGTAAGCTCGGCTTCAGCGCCAGCCATACCATGCGCGTGGCGCAACGGCTCTACGAGGGTGTGAGCATCGGCGGCGAGAGCGTCGGACTGATTACCTACATGCGGACCGACGGCGTCCAGATGGCCGGGGACGCGATCACCGCCTGCCGCAAGCTGATCAACGCCGACTACGGCAACCGATACCTGCCGGACAAACCTCGGGTTTACAAGACCAAGGCCAAGAACGCCCAGGAAGCCCACGAGGCCATTCGACCCACGGACTTCGGGCGGCGGCCTTCCGACATTGCCGGTCACCTCGACGGCGACCAGAAGAAGCTCTACACGCTGATCTGGAGGCGATCCGTCGCCAGTCAGATGGAGTTGGCCGTTCTCGACCAGGTCGCCGTGGACATCGCATCCGCCGATCGCCAGGTCGTCCTCCGCGCCACCGGCTCAGTCATCGCGTTCGACGGTTTTCTCAAGCTGTACCGGGAAGGCCGCGACGATCCCGAGCGCGACACTGCTAGCGACGAGGACGGCGAGCGCATTCTGCCCGAACTCAAGCAGGGTGAGGATCTGGAGCGGCTGAGCGTCGAGGCGGAGCAGCATTTCACCCAACCGCCACCCCGGTTCACCGAGGCGAGCTCTGGTCAAGCGGCTGGAGGAGTTGGGCATCGGCCGACCATCCACCTACGCGTCCACCCTATCGGTGCTGCAGGCCCGAAACTACGTGCGGCTCGAGAGCCGTCGCTTCTTTCCCGAAGACCGCGGCCGGCTGGTCACCGCCTTCCTCACCAGCTTTTTCGAACGCTATGTCGCCTATGGCTTTACCGCCGAGATGGAAGAGAAGCTCGACGACATCTCGGGCGGACGGATCGACTGGAAAAAGGTGCTGCACGAATTTTGGCAGCACTTCAGCGCCGCAATCGGCGACACCAAGGACCTCCGGGTCAAGGAAGTACTCGAGGCGCTGGACACCATGCTGGGGCCACACTTCTTCCGCGATAACGAGGACGGGTCGGATTCCCGCGCTTGCCCCGGTTGCGCGGATGGTCGACTCAACCTCAAGCTAGGCAAGTTCGGCGCGTTCATTGGCTGTTCGAACTACCCGGAATGCCGTTACACCCGGCCCTTGGTTCCGGTCCGCGACGGTGAGGAGACAGACACCCGGGCCACCGGCGTCGACCAGCGATCGCTGGGCACCGACCCGACGACCGGCTTCGAAGTCAACCTTCGCAAAGGCCCCTACGGCTACTACGTCCAGCTCGGCGAAGGCGAAGGCGAAGGCAAGAAGAAGACCAAACCGAAGCGGTCGTCGCTGGCCCGTGGAATGGACCCGGAAACTGTCGATCTCGATAAGGCGCTGGCGCTGTTGTCGCTGCCCCGCGAAGTCGGCGCCCATCCCGAAACGGGGGATATGATCACCACCGGGATCGGTCGGTTCGGCCCTTACGTGCGAGTGGCCGATACATACGTTTCGCTGAAAGGCGACGACGATGTGCTCAGCCTGGGCCTGAATCGCGCTGTCGCCCTGCTCGCGGACGCTTCCAACAAGAAAGGCAAGGGCAGGGCGGTGGGGAACCACCCCGCCGACGGCAAACCGGTGATGCTAAAGGCCGGCCGGTACGGTCCCTACGTCGAACACGGAAAGATCCGCGCCTCCCTGCCGAATGGCGTATCGGAGGAAACAGTGGACATCGACCAGGCCGTGTCCATCCTCGCCGCCAAGAGCGCCAAGATCCCAAGCAAGGGGGGTGGCCAAAAGACGCCCACGAAGAAGGCTGCAAAGAAACCCACCAAAAAACCCGCGACCAAAAAGAAGACCACGGGCTGAGAGCCCGGCTCAACATATGGCCGCGAAATCCAGCAAGAAATCGGTGCCGTTTCCGAGCCGGGAGCAGATTCTCGAGTACGTCAACGCCAGCGAGCAACGGGTCGGAAAGCGGGAAATCGCACGGGCGTTTCGCCTCGATGTCGAGCAGAAATTGTCATTGAAGCGGATCCTCAAGGAACTCGAGGCCGAGGGCGCGATCGAGCGCGGGCGCGGGCGCCACTATCACGAACCGGGCACCTTGCCGACTGTCGCGGTGGTCGAGATCACCGGCATCGACACCGACGGCGAACTCCTCGCCCGGCCGCTCAGTTGGGACGAGGACGCCCCGGCGCCGATCGTCACCATAGTACCGGAAGGCCGCAGCCGCGCGGCGCTCGCACCCGGTGACCGGGCACTGGTCAGGCTCAGGAAGCTTGACCCCGACGCCTACGAGGGGCGGGTCATCCGCCGCCTGGCGGCGGCACCGGCGCGGGCGCTCGGCATTTACGAAGCCTTCGGCGGCCAGGGGCGGATTAGGCCGATCGACCGCCGCGCCAAGCAGGAGTTCCTGGTGGCGCCTGGTGACACCATGGATTGCGAGCCCGGGGAACTGGTCAGGGCCGAGGTCCGTCCGGGTCGTCCCCTCGGCCTCAGGCATGCCCGGGTCGTCGAGCGCCTTGGGCCCGCCCAAGGTCCACGGGCGATCAGCCTGATCACCATTCACGATCACGACATCCCGACCCGGTTTCCGGATGAGGCGCTGCGCCAAGCCGACGCTTGCGGTCCGACGCCGATGAAGAACCGCGCCGACCTGCGGGCTTTGCCGCTGGTCACCATCGATGGCGCCGACGCGCGGGACTTCGACGACGCGGTGTGGGCGGAGCCGGACCCCGACCGAAACAATCCCGGCGGCTGGCGCCTGCTGGTCGCCATCGCCGATGTCGCATGGTACGTGCGTCCGGGCGATCCCCTCGACAAGGAGGCCTGCGAACGCGGCAATTCGGTCTACTTCCCGGACAGGGTCGTGCCGATGCTCCCCGAGGCGCTCTCCAACGGATGGTGCTCGCTGGTCCCCAACGAGGACCGGCCGTGCCTGGCGGCCCACTTGCGGATCGACGCCGACGGCAATCTGCTCAGCCACCGGTTCGAACGGGCGATGATGCGTTCGGCGGCGAGGCTGACCTACACCCAGGTGCAGGAGGCACGGGAAGGTCGGCCCGACGACGATACCGACCCGCTGACCGATACTGTCATCGCCCCCCTTTACGGCGCCTATGAGGCGTTGGCCAGGGCCCGCAAGGGGCGGGGCGTTCTCGAACTGGACCTCGCCGAGCGGCGGGTGGTGATCGGCGAGGATGGCGCTGTGGTGCGGGTCGAAACACGTGAACGCTTCGACAGCCACAAACTGATCGAGGAGTTCATGATCTGTGCCAACGTCGCGGCGGCGGTAGGACTGGAGGAGGGCAAGCGGCCCTGCGTCTACCGGGTTCACGACCAGCCCTCCCGCGACAAGCTGGAGGCGCTTCGCCAGTTCCTCGATACCCTCGGCATCAAGTTTCCTCGCGGTCAGGTGGTCCGGGCCAAGGATCTCAACCGGATTCTCGCCAAAGCGGAGGGCCGGCCCGACGCCCGCATGATCAACGAAGTGGTGCTGCGCAGCCAGGCGCAGGCGGTCTACGATCCCGCCAACATCGGGCATTTCGGACTGGCGCTCAGGCGATACTGTCATTTCACCTCGCCGATCCGCCGCTATGCCGACCTGCTGATCCACCGGGCCTTGATCGAAGGACTTGGCCTCGGCGCGGGCGGCCAGGGCGGCGACGTGCCCGACCTCGCCCGGGTGTCGGAGCACATCTCCGCGACCGAACGGCGGGCAGCGGCGGCTGAACGCGATGCCATCGACCGGTTTACCGCCGGCTATCTCGCGGAAAAAGTCGGGGCGGTGTTTGCCGGACGGATCAACGGCGTCACCCGTTTCGGTCTGTTCGTCACCCTGGACGAAAGCGGCGGCGACGGACTCGTCCCGATGAGCAGTCTGCCCGACGACTACTATGTTCACGACGAAAAAAACCATCGGTTGGTGGGGCGGTCGACGAGCCGGACGTTTCACCTCGGCGACGCCGTCGAAGTGCGTCTGGCAGAGGCCAATCCGATCACCGGCGGTCTGATCCTCGAAATGATGGAGGGTGGCCGGGCGCCGTCTCGCCGCCCAGGCGGCACCACGACCAAGGGAAAGCGCAAGCCCAAAAGCCGCAAAAACCGGTAGGACCATCGCGGCGAGCGCCGCACCGGACCCGACTACGGGCCGATCGGGCGGAAATCATGCCCATTCAGG
>CAVYYK010000001.1:0-31150 GCA_963772635.1 uncultured Alphaproteobacteria bacterium | reverse complement strand
GTGCGCCGTGATAAGGCGGCGCTTTCCAGTGGGTGCAAGTCCCACCCGGCCACCGCTCCAGCCGGAAGCAACCGGAGCAGTCATGGAGGTGACGAAATGGCTGAAGCCTTCGGATAGCGTGTCACGAATTGGTGACAGCGCGCGTGTGCAGGCCGCAACGCGAGTGAATGCCGAGCAAGCCTCGAAAAGGACGATGTGCAGGCCGACCCGACGACCCTTTCGGGGAAGGCTGATATGTCTGGGTGAGATGAGCGAAGAGTACGCCCAGGCGCTGCACCGGGGTAGTGGCAGCAGCATGTACACAAGGAAAGCGCAGGCAACACGGGAAGCCCCAGGGTGTGGTCAGGGATGACCAACCGGACGCCCGCGAGGGACAGGCCGGGCGCCCTGGGGTGGCGGAGAGGTTCGTAGTACCGCTGAGGCCGGGTAACGCCGGCGGAGGGAAGGGACCTCAGTTCAAGACGGACGCAAGACGCGGTGAGGGACCGGGAGATTGGGCAACCTATCAACTCCGAAGAGTGTTCAGAAACTGCAGATGGCGTTGCACGCGAAAGCGAAGGCAGAAGCCGGCTATCGCTTCTACGCCCTGTACGACAAGATCAGCCGTGAGGACATCCTGGCTCATGCCTATGCCCAGTGCCGCTCCAACAAGGGCGCTCCGGGTGTGGACGGGCAGGGGTTCACGGACATCGAGGCGTATGGGGTGGAGCGGTGGCTTGGCGAACTGGCGCTTGCGCTCAGGCAGGAGACTTACCGACCGGACCCTATCAGAAGAGTGTTCATACCGAAGGCCAAGGGCAAACTCAGGCCGTTGGGCATCTCGACCGTGCGGGATCGGGTCTGCATGACAGCAGCGATGCTGGTGCTGGAGCCGATCTTCGAGGCCGACCTTCCACCGGAGCAGTACGCTTACCGCCCCGGGCGAAATGCCCAACAGGCGGTTGTCGAGGTGGAAGAGCTGCTGTTCCGCGGCCATCCGGACGTCGTTGACGCCGACCTCGCGGACTACTTCGGGAGCATCCCCCATGCCGAGCTATTGAAGTCGGTGGCGCGCCGGATCGTCGATCGGCGCGTGCTGCATCTGATCAAGATGTGGATGGAATGCCCCGTCGAAGAAACCGACGACCGAGGAAGGAAGACACGCACGACCCAGGCTCGGGATACCCGGCGCGGCATCCCGCAGGGCTCACCCCTCTCACCGCTACTGGCGAATCTGTATATGCGTCGGCTGGTGCTGGGATGGAGGAAGCTCGGGCTGGAGCGAAGCCTTGGCACGCACATCGTGAGCTATGCCGACGATCTGGTGATCCTGTGCAGGAGGGGCAAAGCCGAAGAGGCGTTGCAGCGACTGCGCGAGATCACGAGCAAGCTGAAGCTCACGGTCAACGAAGAGAAGACACGAATCTGCAAGGTCCCGGAAGGGGAGTTCGACTTCCTGGGGTACACGTTCGGGCGGATGTATTCGGCGAGAACCGGCCAGGCGTTCCTGGGATACCGGCCATCGAAGAAGAGCATCAAGCGCATGGTCGAGAAGATCCATGGGCTGACCGTCCGAGCGGGAACGTGGCAGGAGACCACAGAGCTGGTGGGCAAGCTGAACCGCTCGCTGCGCGGATGGGCGAACTACTTCCAAGTAGGGACCGTCAACAAAGCGTATCGGGCGCTCGACAACTACACAGCTGTGCGGTTGCGCCGGTGGTTGCGCGCCAAGCACAAGGTCAGGCGACGCAAGGGCGGGAGCTATCCACTCTCGCACCTTTACGGGCACTTCGGGCTCGTACGTCTGACCCGGCTTGGGCACGACGTGCCGTGGGTGAAGGCGTGAGGTCTTGTCCGAGAGCCGGATGCGGGAAATCTGCACGTCCGGTTCGATGAGAGGGGTGTGGAAACGGAGCCAGTGGCTCGGCTATTGAGGCACCGCCAGACGAAAGGGGCGGAAACAGATAGGCCGATCCTAACACCACCGCGCCACATCCCGACTCTACCCTCCTTCTGAGCCATTCGCCGAAAGACGTTGTCGATTGTGTCAGCATCGGGTCTCTTAACCGCGGCCGACACTTCCGACCCGTCGAGCGGGGTGGCGATCGGACCACCGTCCCGAGCCCGCACGGCATACGGCGCGACCACGGTCTGACCGTAGGCATTGCGCAGATAGTCGAGATAGACTTACCATTACATGGTAGACCCTTGGCGCATTTAAACTTGAGCCAATCGCCGGATCGTTTGTGTCGGTACGGGGATTCGGCACGCTTGGCGATGATCCCTTCACAACCCTTTTCGCAAGCTTCCTCAAAGTAGGCTTCGCCTGTTGAACGCCTCGCGCTCGTAGCCCAAAGCCATCGACAGCACCAGCGCAAGCGCCAATCGCGCGACGATCTCGTAGATCGGTGTTTGTGTATCGAACAGATAACCGATGGTCTCCAAGAGTTCTCCACGCGCTGTGTCGGGCGACGCTACGCTACTTGGCTACTTGTTCTAATGTGCTTGAATCGGAGCCGCCTGACCTTAACCTGGAGCAAGTTGCGGTGCCAAAGCGTATGTTACCAAGATCTTGCGATTGCCACGGATCGGCATTGCTCCGGGTCGCCGTTGTCGACCGCGCCACGGATGCCGCGATGACTCGGCGTCGATAAAGGGCGCGATTCTCGACGTGATGTCGGTATTCGAAGCGCCGCGGTCGGAAGACGGGATCTGCTTAGGGGGTATCTGAGAGAGGAACGCAAGAAATGCCAAGGCCTGTTATCACGTGGGTTCTCATTGCGGATGGATCTCGGGCGCGGTTGTTCGTCAACGAGGGCGTTGGCAAGGGGCTAAAACCCGCCTTAGGCCAGGAGTTCATCGGCGCCAAGTTGCCGAGCCGCGACATTGCCACCGACAGACCGGGACGGGCGTTCGACAGCGCCGGCGAGGGCCGGCATGCGATGGAACCGCCGACCGATCCCCACCGTCACGAAAAGCAGGCCTTCGCCCACGAGCTTGCGGACGTTCTCGAAGATCGGCGGAAAAGAAATGCCTTCGATCGCCTCGTCGTCGTCGCGCCTCCGGAAGCTCTTGGCGATCTTCGGTCGGAATTTTCCGATCAATTGAGACGGCTGGTCACCGCCGAACTAAACAAGGATCTCACCAAGATCTCGATCCATGAGCTGTCGGACCATCTCGGAGAGGTAATGGCGGTATGAGTTTTCGGATTGCATTGGACTTCCGAGCGAGAGTGCTTTTGGTACGGATGGTAATCGTTCCGGTGCTGGCGGTTGTTCTCGGGGGCCAAGCAGATATGACCCTGTTGCCCCCTGCATCCGGGTTCGGTCAACTGTCCGCCGTGGCCGCCGGCGACGCTGCAGCGCTGCCGGCACGGGTGGTGATCGAGACCGGAGCGAGCGATGTCGATGGTCTGGACGGGCCGCTTATCGACGCCGTGCGCGACGCCGTCCGTCAAGCCCTGGCCGACCGCGGCATCTCCATCGCCGAAACCGGCGCGCCAATCCTGCGGTTCGTCGTGCGGTCGGCGCCGCAAGCTTCGTTGCCCGAAGAGGGCGGCAAACCGACGACGGCCGCACCGCCGTCCATCGATACGAAACGTCCAACCGACATCCACGATCAAGTGCACGACCAATTGACTGTCCCACTGGATCGAGGAGGCGAACTTGTCACGTCGCACTACGCTATCTCGTTCTTGCTCTACGTACCGGGCCAGGAACCGTGGTGGAACGCTACGATCGAAGCGTCCGGCGAAGTGAAGGACCCGTCCGATCTGTTGCGCAGGATGACGAGAGCGGCCATGGACGCGTTTGGTGTGAGCACTGAACGCGACTTCGTGCTCTTCTGCGAAGGCGCGGCCGACACGGAAAGCGGGTTGTGTCTCCGATGACCGCCTGTCGCAGGCGGACTTCGTCGTCGTCGCGTCGAGAAAGGCTCCGCGAGGCTCTTGTCATAGGCTAAGGCACAGTCCCAGTTCCCCGGCTAACATTCGTTCTATCGTATTCATGCTGCATCGATAGGAGACCGTGATGAGCGCTAAGCAAGCGTATGAAAAGAAACTTGAAGCCAGGCTCGACGAATGGAAAGCGGAGATCGACAAACTGAAGGCCAAGGCCGCCGGGGCGGAAGCCGACGCTCAACTGCAATACGAAAAGGAGATCGACAATCTCCAGAAGCGACAGGCTAAAGCGAGAGAAAAGCTCAAGGAACTCAGAAACGCCGGCGACGATGCGTGGGAGGATATGAAAGCCGGCATGGAGAACGCGTGGTCGGAACTTCAGGATGCGATGGGTAGGGCGACGACACGATTCAAGTAGTGCGAATTCGGTGGGCATACCAAACATTGCATGAGGAGTGCCTCGCCTATGCCCGCCGATTTGCAGGATGATGGAGGAGACGTGAGACGTCGAGCTTGCCGACGGCATGGTCGTGCGTTTGCGGCCCGTACATTCGAAGGACAAGGCGCCTTTGCAGGATCTAGTCGAACGGATGTCGTCGGAAGATGTCCGGATGCGCTTCCACGAATACAAGGATACCCTGAGCAATTCCTTGGCCGACGACATCACGGATGTCGACGAAAAGCGCGGGAAGGTCTTCGTGGTCACGGAGCCCCTCTCTCCCGGAGACGCAGAGATCTTTGGTGTTGTGCAGGTCATGACCGACCCACAAGGGGAACAAGGAGAGTATGCGGTGATGGTGCGCACGGACATGCAGGGCTTGGGAATGGGCCGCCGCCTCATGGAGCGGATCATCGAATACAGTCGGGACAGGGGAATCAAGGAAATCGTCGGCGACGTGTTGCGCGAGAACGGGCAGATGTTGAGACTCTGTGATAAGCTCGGATTTGCCAAACGAACAAGCTTCAACGACCCTGCCCTGATCGAAGTTCGGCTGAAGCTGTAGAGGGCGTCGGCGTCGGGCTAAGCTTACCTCAACCATTCCCCGACTGCATGGTCGGGGCAAGAAATGCTGCCATAAACGCCTGCGTCGATTCCTGAGCTATGTCACGTGAACAAGTCTTCCTGGCGGCACTTCTGGTATGTTTCCTGGGCTTTTTCATGTGGGGCAGATGGCCATACGATCTGATCGCCTTCGTTGCTTTGCTGATTGCCGCCGGCGGGCGGGCCGCGGTCCCGGTCCCATGTGAGAACCGCGACCCGCCCGCCGGCTTCTGTCTACGAAAACCAACACGTCCTGTCAGATCAAGTTCAAGCTAATGCAGCTAAGGTCGGTCAGCTATCGGAGGTGAAGCTGAAGTGAAAGGCCGGGAACCCCAGGCACTCGGACCTAGGTTAAGCCGTCTCGATCGGAGGACGCATTATCCGTGGGCGTGGAGCGCTAGGACCCATGCGAGCGAAACTATGACCAAGGTGCTGATGCCGAAAGCGCGCTGAGCGAGCGGTCCCTGCGGTAGCCGGCGGCCCAAATACGCTGCGGCAATGCCAACGATGCCGCCCGCTGCGAAACCGGCCAGATGAGCTCCCACGTCGGTACGTTCACCGCCGATTCCCAAGATAGGCGAGTAGCATCAAACCACCGGCGAGCGGCGTCCAGCGGCGCACGCCGCGACGCCAATGATAAGCTTGGCGTCTCAACATCAGTCCCGACAGGATCCCAATCGCGGCGAAGACGGCGGTGGAGGCACCCACGGCAGTGTGCGCCGCGGGTTGGACAACTGCGTTGAGCGCATTACCCGCGGCACCGGCGGCGAGAATGGCCAACCAAGCCAGGCCCGAGCCGAGAACTTGCGACACCAGCAGCCCGAACACGACGCCGAAGGTCACATTGCTGGCCAGGTGGACCAGATCCACATGCAGGCCGAGCGCGGTCACCGTCCGCCACCATTCGCCGTCGATGATGAGCCTTGCTTGCGCCGCGCCGGCATTCCACCAGTCTTGAGAAAACGCGTATTGGTGCGACCACACGTACAGAAGCAGCAGAACGGCGCCATAGACCAGGGCACCTCCGACCCCGTCTGTAAGCCGCCGCTCAGAGGGCTGAGGGTGCGCCGGCTCGCGGTTCTCCTCGGCATAAAGGGCAAGCTGCTCGCGGGCCGACATCGCGTTGGGAGCCGAAACGAGCAGCGCAAAAACGCTGTCGTCCTCGACCACTGTGCAGCCGATGCCCATGGCCAGCAAGCACCAAGGCATGCTCCTCGGCATCGGACCGCGTGGCTGACAGATAGACCTCGATCAATGTATCCTTGCCTTGACCCATCAAATGAAGGTTTCGTTCCTCGAAGCGAGCCTCGCGCATCGTCAAGCAGTTAGCCTCGGCATGATCTGCAGGTGCAAGCGGACATGAACTACAGCCGCATTACCGTGTTCGGAGGCTCGGGCTTCCTGGGGCGCCAGATCGTTTGGCGTCTGGCCGAAGACGGCGCCGAAGTGCGCGTGGCTGTGCGTCATCCCGAGCGCGCCTCATTCCTGACGAAGGAAAGCAAGGCCGGGCAGATCACCCCAGTATATGCCGATGTCTGGGACGAGGCGACGGTGGCCCCGGCGGTGAATGGCGCCGACGCGGTGATCAACACGGTCGGCCATTATGTCGAGCGGGGTAAATCGACCTTCGAGGCGATCCACGGGCAGGGCGCAATGCATGTGGCAAAGGCATCGAGAGCGGCGGGAGTCCATCGGCTGGTGCACATATCGGGTCTTGGCGCCGATCCAGCGTCCGAGTCACCGTATGTCCGCCCCCAACTCCCTTCGTAACCTGTTGAATTCATTGGCCGTATTTAGGGGATTTGAGTGGCTCCGGTACTGGAGCACCACCCAAGCCAATCTACGCGATTTGAGTGCTTCTCTCGTCCCGCCGCCAAGCGCCCGGAACTGTATGCTTGAACGCCCCGACGATCTCGGCAGCGTGCTCAAGGTCGTCAACGAGAAGCTCCCCGGTGGCGGCCTTGACGCCCAGCCGATGGAGAACGTCCCGTATCTGAGGGTCAAGCCAGTGATGTTGCCGGATCAGCTTCACCCGGAGTTCCTGGACGTCGGACAGGTCGGGAACGGTGGCGGCGGTGGTGCGCCTGTCGATGGTCTTGAGGACGCCCTTGCTCATGTCCTTCACGATCGCCTTGGCGGTGGCCATCGGTCGGAGGGAAGTCTCGATCCGTCGGCGGAGGTTTGAGTAGCGGGAGGAGCCGCGACGGACGCCGGCCCTGTTGGTCTCGAAGTGGGTGATGGCCTCCCGGACGGCCTTCCTGCTGCCGGTGGCCTCGGCTTCGGCTCGTGACGAGGTCGTTTGGACCGATGGCGCCTTCATGGTAAAGCCATGGTGGGAGCGCACGGCCAAACTGTAGGAATAGGTCGGCGGTGCCCGACGCGATGGAACCGGAGGGCCGACGAACATGCGTGCTGCCGTTCTCGACGACTATCAGAATTGTGCCTTGTCGCTGGCGGACTGGTCGCGGATCTCGACCGATGTCGACGTGACCGTCTTCAATCGTCCATTCGAGGGCGTCGACGATGCGGCGCGCGCGCTGGAGCCTTTCGAGATCGTCTGCGCGATGCGCGAGCGAACGGCGATCGGGCGGGACTTGCTGAGCCGGCTCCCCAAGCTGAAGCTGCTGGTGACCACCGGTTTGCGAAACGCCGCCATCGACCTGAACGCCGCGCGTGATCTCGGGGTGATGGTCTGCGGCACCCAGGTGAGGGGCCATGCGACGGCGGAGCTGACCTGGGCGCTGATCCTCGGATTGGCGCGCCATCTGCCGGTCGAGGCCGCCAACATGCGGTCCGGTGGCTGGCAGACGACCCTCGGGTGCGATCTGCGGGGAAAGACCCTGGGGGTGATCGGCCTGGGGCGGCTGGGCTCCCAGGTCGCGAAGATCGGGCAGGCGTTCGGCATGGAGGTCGTCGCCTGGAGCCGGAACCTCACGCCCGAGCGTGCCGGCGAAGTCGGCGTGCCGGCGGTCTCCAAGGACGAGCTGTTCGCCGGTTCGGATGTGATCACGGTCCACCTCGTCCTCGGCGATCGCACGCGCGGCCTGGTCGGGGAGCCGGAGTTGGCGCAAATGAAGCCGACCGCGTGGTTGATCAACACCTCGCGCGGCCCGATCGTCGATACGCCGGCGTTGATCGCGGCGCTGCAGGCGGGCCGGATCGCCGGCGCCGGGATCGACGTCTACGACCGCGAACCGCTGCCTGCCGATCACCCGCTGCGAAGCTGTCCAAATGCCTTGCTGACGCCGCACATCGGCTACGTGACCGAGGAGACCTATCGGGTTTTCTACGGCCAGACCGTCGACGCCATCGCCGCCTATCTGGCCGGCGAACCGATCCGTGTCCTGACCTGATTGTCGTATCGCGGTCCCAATTCCGCTACCACGGCGTGGTTTCCGAGGGTATCAAGGGCGGCCGGCTTTCCGTCGGCGCCGATGTGAAACGAGAACCAGGGCGGTGGACAATGCCAATCCTCGAGCGTGACCCGTGGCGAATGCAGTATTTCGAAGACGTTGCCTGTCCCGGGGATTTGATCGTCCCGACCGAAGACGGCGACGCCTATGAGCTGTTTCCCGACCACCGGTGGGTCTACAACAAGCTTCTCATCTGCGAGACCCAGGGCTTGGTCCACGGCCTCCACGGCATGGAGCCGCCTTCGTTTCCGGTGTTCAGCAAGCCGATCTACAACATGCGCGGCATGGGCGCGGGCAGCCGCGTGCTGCGGACGCCGCGGGAGTATCAGGTCAATCAGCGGCCCGGGCACATGTGGATGCCGTTGCTCGAGGGAGAGCACGTCAGCACCGATGTCGCGGTCGTCGACGGCGAGGCCAAATGGTGGCGACACGTCATCGGCGCCGCCCTCAGCGGGGGAATGTTCGACACTTGGACCATCCTCGCCGAGGCGCGTCCCGAGATCGAGAGCTACTGCGCGGAATGGCTCCGCCGAAACCTGCGCGGTTACACCGGCATGGTCAATTTCGAGACCATCGGCGCCAGGATCATCGAAGCCCACCTGCGGTTTTCCGACCAGTGGCCCGATCTCTACGGCGCCGGCTGGCTCGGCGCCCTGGTCCGGCTCTATGCCGAAGGCCGTTGGGACTACCCGGACCGGGATCGACGGACCGGCTTCAGTGTCGTTCTGTTCGGAGCCCACGGTTTGCAGTACGCGCATCCGCCCCGAGAGCTGGTCGCGGAGTTGCGCGAGCGTCCCGGGGTGACCAGCATTCAGATCACCTTCCACGAGGATCGGCCGCCGCAGTCCCACTCGATGCCGCCCGGGGGATTTCGGTTGGCCATCGTAAACTGTTTCGATCTCGAAGCGGGCCGGAGCGTCCGCGAACGTCTGGCGCTGGCCTTCTGGTCGACCCAGCAACTGGTCGCCAAGCGACCGCGCCGGCAGGCGAAAACCGCGTGATCTTCCCCGGCCCGACCGCCGCCGGCTTTTCCGGGAGCAACGATTGATCACCAAAATCGACGTTTCGGCCGACATCGCGGAAATCGAGAACGTGTGGATCCCGATGTCGGACGGTTGTCGGATCGCGGCGCGGATCTGGCTTCCCAAGTCCGCCGAAACGGAGCCGGTTCCGGCCATTCTCGAATACATTCCCTACCGCAAGCGCGATTTCACCCGCGCCCGCGACGAGCCCATTCACCGCTACTTCGCCGGCCACGGCTACGCCGCCGTTCGCGTCGACATCCGCGGCTCCGGAGACTCCGACGGTATCCTCGAGGACGAGTACACCGAGCAGGAACACCGCGACGCCGTCGAGATCATCGCCTGGATCGCCGAACGGCCGTGGTGCTCCGGCGCCATCGGGATGATCGGCATCTCCTGGGGCGGCTTCAACGCGCTGCAGGTCGCCGCCCTCGCCCCGCCCCAGCTCAAGGCGATCATCACGCTGTGCTCGACCGACGACCGCTACGCCGACGATGCCCACTACATGGGTGGATGCCTGCTCAACGAGAACATGCAGTGGGGCTCGATCCTGATGGCCTACACGGCGCTGCCCCCGGACCCGGCGATCGTCGGCGACCAATGGCGGGAGATGTGGATGCGCCGGATCGATCATCTCAAGCCGTTTCCGGCGGTGTGGATGGAGCACCAGTGGCGGGACGACTACTGGAAGCACGGATCCGTCTGCGAGGATCATGCCGCGATCAAGTGCCCGGTCTACGCCATCGGCGGCTGGGCCGATGGCTACTCCAATGCCATCCCGCGGCTGATGGCGGGGCTCGAATGCCCGCGCAAGGGCCTGATCGGTCCGTGGGCGCATGTCTTCCCCCACGACGGCGTGCCCGGACCCGCGATCGGCTTCCTGCAGGAGGCGGTCCGCTGGTGGGACCACTGGCTGCGCGGCGTCGACAGCGGGATGATGGACGAGCCGATGATGCGGGTGTGGATGCAGGAGAGCGTGCCGCCGCGATCCTTTTACGACGAGCGACCCGGTCGCTGGATCGCCGAGGAGTGCTGGCCCTCCGCCGGTATCGTCGATCGACGCTTTCACCTCAATCCCGGCCGCCTCGACCCCGAACCGGCGCCCGCCGTCGAGATTTCGTTCCGCTCGCCGCAGACCACGGGGCTCCGCGCCGGTGAATGGTGCGCCTTCGGCGCCGAGGGCGAGATGCCCCTCGATCAGCGCCCCGACGACGGGCGATCCCTGACCTTCGATACCGGCCCGCTACCCCGGCGGCTGGAAATTCTCGGCGCCCCGATCGTCCGCCTGGAGGTGATCGTCGACAAGCCCGACGCCCTCGTCGCCGTTCGCTTGAACGATGTCGCTCCCGACGGCGCGTCGACGCAGGTGACCTACGGCCTCCTCAACCTCGCCCATCACCGGGGTCACGACCGACCGGAGCCGCTGCGGCCGGGGCAGCGCACGGCGGCGACGGTGAAGTTGAACGACATCGCCCACGCTTTTCCCGCCGGCCATTGCATCCGGCTGGCGATCTCGACCAGCTATTGGCCGATCGCCTGGCCGTCGCCGGAGAACGTCACGCTGACCCTGAGCACGGGGAACAGCACCCTCTCCCTTCCCGAACGGCCGCCGTCGGCGAGCGACGAGAAGCCGTGGCCATTCGGACGACCGGAGGCGGCTCCCAGTATCGAGCCGAAGAAGCTTCGCCTGTTTCCGTTGAAACGGACGGTGGAGAACGATCGGACGACGAACGAGACGATCTACACCCTCGAGAGCGATGCCGGCGAGTTTGGCGGCGCGTCGCTGGCGCGGATCGAGGCGATCGATATGGATGCCGGCTACCGGCTGCGCAGGCAGCACCGGATTCGCGAGACGGATCCGCTCTCCGCCAGCACCGAGCTCTCTCAGGAGGTGGTCCTGCGGCGGTCCGAGTGGTCGGTGCGCGTCGCCGTCCGCACCCGGCTGACCTCGACCCGCGACCATTTCCGCTTCGAGGGGGAGTTGCAGGCGTTCGAGGGCGACGAGACGGTTAGCGAACGCCGGTGGGATCTGGACATACCGCGGGCGTTGGTCTGACGCCGTCCTGCTCGTTGATCCGGGCGACGGCGGCTTCGACGATCATCCGTAGCATTTCGGCGTACGGAATGCCGGCAAAGCCGGCCATCAGCGCGAGCTTGCCGTCGTTGGCCCATGCCGGATTGGGGTTGACCTCCATCAGCCGCGGCACCCCCGCGGCGTCACAGCGAAAATCGATGCGGGCATAGTCGCGGCAGCCGAGCCGTTGGAACAACAGCTTGGCATCGGCGATCATCCGGCCGGCGACGGCGTCGCCAACGGTGGCTTGCCGAAACTTGATATCGGTCCAGTAGGGCGAGTCGGGAAACGCCTTCGATTCGTATGACAGGATCGGGGTCAGACCCGCGGGCAAATCCGAAAAGTCGACCTCGAGCAGGGGAAGCGCCTGGAGATCGCCATCGGCGTTGCCGATCAGGCCGACGCTGTACTCGGTCCCCGGCAGATACTCCTGCATCAGAGCGGCGCGGCCGGGAAGTGCCGAACGAAACCACTCGAGATAGGTTCTCGCCTGCTCCGGCGTCGCCACCCGGGCATTGGCGGTTATCCCCAGACTGCCGTCGGCCTGGTTGGGCTTGATCAGCGCCGGATACAGATCGGGAAGCCGGTCGAGCGGATGCTCGGGTTCGACGTAGGCTTCCCGCGGAACCGCGACGCCGTGCGCTTCGGCCAGCAGCCGGACGATCTCCTTGTCGTAGCAGATCGCCATGCAGGCGGGAGTCGCCCCGCTGTAGCGAATGCCGAACATTTCCAGCAACGCCGCCACGTGCAGCTCCTGCGCCGCGACGTTGCAGTATCCGGTGTCACAGAAATTCAGGACCAGATCGGGGTGGTTCAGGCGGAAGTGCTCGAAGACGTGCGCGTGATCGTCGAGGAATTCGAACTGGTAACCGGAGAGCGATTCCAGGGCTTGCGTCATTCCTGCGTGGGTGGCCGCGTCTTCCTCGTTGTACCTTCCACCGCGTTTGGTCGCGTCCGGCAGACGGGGGTCGCCGGTCAGGACGCAGATCCGGGCCCGGACCGGGTTCCGCCGGCTCCGCCATGGTGCCGCTCACTGCGGCCGAATGCGTTCGTATACGGTGGTCGCGCCGCCCTGGGTGAACGTCTTCACCTCGTAGGGCTCGGGATCGGTTCCCTCCATGCCGGGAGAGCCGATCGGCATGCCCGGGACGGCGAGCCCCCGTACCGGCGGCCGTTCCGCCAGGAGCCTTTCGATCGCGTCGGCCGGAACGTGGCCTTCGATCGCGTAGCCGCCGACGAACGCCGTGTGGCAAGACTGCAGCTCTTCGGGAACTCCCGACATGCGTTTGATCGCGCTCAGGTCCTCCTGCTCGCGGACCGTCACCTGGAAACCGCTGGCCCGCATATGATCGACCCACCCCTCGCAACACCCGCACCAGGGCGATTTGTAGACCACGACTTCTTCGGATCGGGGTGCCTGTGCCTCCCCGGCGAAGATTGCTCCAGACCACGGAACGAGCGCCGCGACGACAACGGCAAGCATGAGATTTCTCATTCGACGTCCTATATCCAATCGGAGAAACCGCGTCGGCGACCGCGTGCCTTGTTTGCGGTTTCTCGTGTTCATCAACGAGTGTTAAGGCTATGGGCGACCATTGGAAACCAAAAATCCTCCTTGCCGGGCTTCGTTGCGGAGTATCGGCCTTATTGCTGCTGCTGACGCTCGGCTCCTGCGGTTTTGCCGCGAACGACACACGGGACGATACCATGAAAGCCGATCTCGGTTTTACCGACTTCGATACGCTGCAACCGCCCGACAGCCCGAACAACTGGCTGGTCGCGCCCTCGGATTTCGGACCGGCCCAACCCGACGAAACGGCACCCGCTTTCGACGTTCCGGCCGAACGGCTCGCCCGGGCGTGGGTCCTTGTCGTCCAAGAGCAACCGCGCACCAACGTCGCCGTGTCGGACGATGGTCTGCAGGTCGAAGCCGAACAGCGAAGCGCCGTGTTCGGTTTTGTCGACCGCATCAGCGCCCGTTTCGTTCCCCTGGGTGCCGACCGTTCCACCTTGATCGCCTACAGTCGATCGGAAGTCGGCTACTGGGATCTCGGCGTCAATCGCCGTCGATTGCGGGACTGGCTTGTCGATGTTGCCGGCAAAGCTGGCGGCCGAAGGCAAAGTTCCATAGGTTTTGTTCTCCGCGCTGCCATCGAAGGGGTGCCACAGGCCATTTCCGAAATCGTCGAAATTCGTCGTCTCACCGAGGCACACATCGCCGAAGCCGTGCCGCTGGCGGCGGAAGCGGGTTGGAACCAGACGGCCGCCGACTGGCGATTGATGCTGAACCTGGGCGAAGGTTTCGGCGTGTGGGAGCCCGGGGGACGGCTGGTCGCCAGCACGATCGTGCTGCCCTTCGGCGGGCGTTTCGCCTGGATCAGCATGGTCCTGGTCACCGGCGACTTCCGACGGCGCGGCCTGGCCAACCGGCTGCTGCATCACGCCATGGCCGTGCTCGTCGAGCGCGGCCTGACGCCGATGCTGGACGCGACGCCGGCCGGGGCGCGGGTCTACGAGCCGCTCGGCTTCGTCGGCCTTTACCGGCTGCAGCGGCTACAGGCGCCGGCGGCATCGCAACCGGCATCGGCTTCCGTGGCACCGCCGCCTGGGGTCTCGGTGCGTCCGGCGACGACCGCGGATCTCGGCGCGATCGCCGCCGTCGACGCGCCGGCGTTCGGCGCCGACCGCGTGCCGATCCTCGCTCATTTCCTCGAGCGGCAACCGGCGCGGGCGTTCGTCGCCGAGAGATCGGGGCGCCTCGTCGGCTATGTGCTGGCGAGAGACGGCCGGACCGCCCATCACTCAGGTCCCCTGGTGGCGGACGATCAGTCGACGGCGATCGCTCTCGCCGATCGGGCGCTCGCGGGTGTCGGGCAGCCGGTCTACATGGACGTTCTCGACCGCCACGAGACCCTGCGGGCATGGCTGGCGGGCCGGGGGTTCGTCCCGCAGCGCCCGTTCACCCGGATGGCCTATCGCCGCGACGCGCCCTTCGACGACCCCGAACGTGTCATCGCCATCGCCGGACCGGAACTGGGCTAGAATACTTGATGCACCCCCTCACCTTGCCTCTCCCCGAGGGGAGAGGGATGCGAAGGGTTGCGCCGGCGAAGCCGGCGCTTACCCGAAGCTGGGTGAGGGGGATAGGCTTAGTTCGATGGATTGCCCGCTAGTTCGCCGGCATCTTCACCGATGTATCGACGAATTCGTTGGTGAAATGCTTGTTGATGTCGAAGGGCTTCTCCAGGTACGGCTCGAACAGCTTGTAGGACTCCTCCATCCGCTTCGGGTCCATATAGCCGAGACCGACATTGGTCGAGGTGTCGTCGCGCATCAGTTCCTCGACCAGCATCCAGTTTTCGGTTTCGTTGGCTACCGTGAGCCCGGAGTTGGCCTCGACAAGCGCCTCGATGCACGGCTCGTGGTTCTCCGCGCATTCGTGGAAGGCGCGCTGGGTCACCTTGACGAAGGCGTCGACCACGTCCTTGTGGTTCTTCAGGAAATCGCCGTTGACGACGATCGAGTTGCCGTAGGGATTGACCCCGAAGGTCTTGCCCGCCACGTAGCCCATGTCGTCGCCGAGCTCGCGCTTGAAGATATGATGGATGTTGTAGAACGACGTGGTGACGTCGATCGAGCCGCTCTTCAGCGCCGCCAGTTTGGCGTTGGGCTGCACGTTGACCCAGGTCACCGAATTGGGATCGATGCCGACGTTCTCGGCGAACGCCGGCCACATCTGCCGCGCCGCGTCCCAGGGCGGGTTGCCGATCTTCTTGCCGGCGAAGTCCTTCGGCCCTTCGATGCCCGAGCTCTTCAGCCAATAGAACCCGTAAGGCGAATTGGCGTAGACGTTGTAGACGGCGACCGAGTTGGCGCCCTTGCCGATCGTGACGAACACCGGCGGCAGGTCGGCGAGGCCGATCTCGTTCTGGCCGACGCCGACGCGCTGGGCCGCCATCGACGAGCCCTTGCCCTGCTCGATGTTGAGATCGATCCCGGCGTCCTCGTACCACCCCATCTTCTGGGCATAGTAGTACGGGGCGTGATCGCCTCCGGCGATCCAGTTGAGGATGAAGTTGACCTTTTCCGCTGCCTCGGCGCCGCCGACCGAAACGGCCAGGGCGAGGGCGGTTGCTCCGAGCAGGCGTCCGTAACGCACCATCGTTTCCTCCTGAGGTTTTTTCGGGGATCCTTCGCCCCCGGTTTCGGCTCCCTTGTCGTCGAAGCGGTTGTTTGTTGCTCGCTATCCGCTTGATTAACCGAACAGTAGGGGATGCCTTGGGGGGCGTCAACGACCGTCCGGGCTGGACTCCGACGGCGGCACGACCTTACGATTGCCAGTCAATCCAGACAGGGAGGAAAGCGATGGCGCTGCACCGTTCGGACCTTCCCCGGGACATCCTCGCCGCCGTTCGGCGCGGCGTCGTCATTCCGGCGCATCCGCTGGCGCTCGATGCCGAGCGCCGGTTCGATCCCCGCCGTCAGCGGGTGCTGACCCGCTACTATCTGGACGCCGGCGCCGGCGGGCTCGCCGTCGGCGTCCACACCACCCAGTTCGCCATCCGCCAGGCCGGTCTCTACGAGCCGGTGCTGCGCACGGTTCGCGAGACGGCGAGGGCGTGGACCGACCGCCCGGTGGCGATGATCGCCGGCCTCGCCGGACGTACCGACCAGGCGATCGAGGAGGCGCGCACGGCGGTCCGCCTCGGTTATCACATCGGCCTGCTCAACGTCGCGGCGCTGAAGGGAGAGAGCGAGGACGCCATCCTCGAGCATTCCGAGACCGTCGCCCGGGAGATGCCGCTGTTCGGGTTCTATCTGCTGCCGGAGGTCGGCGGGGTGCGGTTGTCGGCCGATTTCTGGCGCCGGTTCGCGGCGATCGACAACGTCGTCGGCATCAAGATCGCGCCGTTCAACCGCTACGGCACCGTCGACGTCGTCCGCGGCGTCGTCGAGGCGCGGGCGGAGGATCGGGTGACGCTCTATACCGGCAACGACGACCACATCGTTCTCGACTTGTTGACACCGTACACTTTGGTCCGCGATGGCGAGCGGGTGACGGTGCACATGCGGGGCGGGCTGCTCGGCCACTGGGCGTTCTGGACCCGGCGCGCGGTCGAACTGCTCGATCACATCCATGCCGCCATCGGCAGGGGCATCGTCGTCATCGACCTGCTCGCGCTCGACGCCAGGACCACCGACGCCAACGGCGCGGTCTACGACGGCGAGAACGATCTCCGCGGCTGCATTCCCGGCGTCCACGAGGTCCTTCGCCGCCAGGGGCTGCTCGAGGGTATCTGGTGCCTGGACCCCGACGAGACGCTGAGCCCCGGTCAGTCCGAACAGATCGACCGTATCGCCGCCGCCTATCCCGAGCTCCACGACGACGAGTTCGTTCGCGCCAACCTGGCGCGCTGGCTGGGGGACGAGGAAACGCCGTTCCGGGACACCGGGACCTGACCCGGACCCGAGGGAGCGAAGGGATAACAAAGCAAAAAAAGCTGAGGGAGGCCGGACGATGACGACGATTTCCGAGGACAGGCAATTCCTCTCACCCGCCATGTTCCCCGACAGGTTCGACAGCGAGGACCACCTGGAAGATTTCATGTCGATCCCGTCCCGGGCGCTGATCGACGACATGAACAAGGTCGAGGGCGACATCCTGATCCTCGGCGTCGCCGGCAAGATGGGCCCGACGCTGGCCCGCCTCGCCAAGCGGGCCGCCCCCGAAAAGCGGATCGTCGGCGTCGCCCGGTTCAGCGACGCGGCCGTCAAGCAGCGGCTCGAATCGTGGGGCATCGAGACCCATGTCGCCGACCTGCTCGACCGCGACCAGGTCCAGGGGATCCCGAAGCTCCCCAACATCGTCTACATGGCCGGCAAGAAGTTCGGCACCGCCGGCATGGAATTGTTCACCTGGGCGATGAACACCTACGTTCCCGCCCTCGTCGGCGAGGCGTTCCCGAATTCGCGGATCGTCGTGTTCTCGACGATCCTGGTCTATCCGAGCTCCAGCATCGTCCGCCAGGGCTGCACCGAGAACGACCCGCCCTACGCGGCGCCCGGCGAGTACGCCAATTCCTGTGTCGGCCGCGAACGGTCCTTCGAGTTCTTCTCGATCAGGAACAAGGCGCCGATGCGCGGGTTCAGGCTGTGCTACTCCCAGGACATGCGCTACGGGGTGTTCCACGAGGTGGCGACCAAGGTATTCAACGACCAGCCGATCGACCTCTCCGCCGGCCACGTCAACGCCATCTGGCAGGGCGATGCCAACAGTCAGGCGTTGCGGAGCCTTCTGCACTGCACGGTGCCGATGAGCCCGATCAACATCGCCGGCGCCGAAGTCGACCAATATCCACGATCTGGCGTTATCGATCGGCCGCAGAATGGGCAAGCAGCCGACGTTCGTGAACACCGAGGTCGACCGCATCTGCCTGGTCAACGGCGGCCTGGCGGCGGACCTGTTCGGCTATCCGGTGGTGCCGTCGGAGCGCATCGTCACCTGGGTCGCCGACTGGGTGTCGCGGGGGATGACGTCGTGGGCGAAGCCGACCCACTACGACACCCTCGACGGCGTCTACTGAACCGATGGCGGTGGTGGATCCGAACCGGACGGCGACCGACGGCGCGCGCGGGCCCGGGCGCGGCAAGGTCAACGAGACGGTGGGCCACTGGATTCTGGTCGTCTCGATCCACGTGGCGGTGGTGATCCTTTGGTATCTGTTCGTCGCCTGGGGCGACGTCCCGTCCTACGTCATGCCGACGCCGCTCGCCACCATCGAGTCCCTCGGCAAGAATTACAACTGGCTCCACAACACCATCGTCACCGCCGGCGAGATCTTCGGCGGCTATCTGCTGGCGATGGTGGTCGGGGTCGGCCTCGCCCTGGTGTTCTCGTGGTTTCGCCTGCTCGAGGTCACCTTCATGCCGCTGCTGGTCAGCCTCAACATGATCCCCAAGGTGGCGCTGGGGCCGTTGTTCATCGTCTGGTTCTCCTACGGCGTCGGTCCCAACATCGTCATCGCGTTCGCCATCTGCTTCCTGCCGATCCTGCTGACCACGGCGCGCGGCCTCAGCGAGGTCGACCCGGATCTGATCGACCTGGTGCGCACGGTGCGCGCCTCGCGCTGGCAGGTGTTCACCAAGATCCAGCTGCCGGGCTCGCTGCCGTACATCTTCTCGGGCATGAAGGTGGCGGTGGTCCTCGCCGTCGCCGGCGCCATCGTCGGCGAGTTCATCGCCTCGGAGGAGGGGCTCGGTTACCTGATGCTGCAGGTGCAGGTGACCCTCGATACGGCGGCGATGTTCATGGCGGTGCTGCTGATCACCCTGGTCGGCGTCGTCCTCTACTGGATCGTGCTGCTGCTGGAGCGGATGACCGTCGTCCGCGACGCCCGGCTCGACTGATGATCGACCGGACCCCCGACGCAGAGCCGTTCATCCACCTCGACGGGGTGCGGATGGTGTTCCGCAGCCGCGGCCGGGAGTTCCTTGCGGTCTCCGACGTCACCTTCGACGTCGAAGAGGGCGAACTGGTGTCGATCGTCGGTCCGTCGGGCTGCGGCAAGACTACGCTGCTCAAGATCCTCGCCGGTCTCTATGCCCACACCGACGGCGTCGTCCGCATCGGCTCCGGAGCGACCGCCTTCGACCCCGGCCGCGACGTCGGCATGGTGTTCCAGCAGGCGTTGCTGCTCAAGTGGCGGCGGATCGTCGACAACGTGCTGTTGCCGGCGGAGATCCTCGGCCTGCCGAAGAAGGAGAGCCGCGAGCGGGCGATGGACCTGCTCGACATGGTCGGGCTCGTCGGCTTCGAGGACAAGTACCCCTACGAGCTGTCGGGCGGCATGCAGCAGCGGGCGGCGATCGCCCGCGCCCTGGTCCACGATCCCAAGCTGATCCTGATGGACGAGCCGTTCGGCGCCCTCGACGCGTTGACCCGGGAAAAAATGAACCTGGAGCTCCTGAGCATCTGGCAGAAGGCGAAAAAGACCATCATCTTCGTCACCCACGGCATCAGCGAAGCGGTGTTCCTTGGCACCAAGGTCGTGGTGCTGACCGCCGGCCCGGCCAGGATGGCCGACGAATTCGAGATCGCCCTGCCCCATCCCCGCCATCTCGACATCAAGACCGAGAAGGCCTTCGGCGACTACACCCGCCGCGCCTACAAGCTCCTCGGCATGGAGTGACCGGCGGATCGGACCCTACGCCGCCCGCTCCTGCCGTCCTTCGCTACTTCTCCTAGGCTAAGTCGATGACTTAAAGCTATCTTTCTGACCGGGTATCCCCTTCACCCAAGTCCGTCCGGGTGGGGGCCGACGATCGTGTGATATGGGGCGGGACGGACAGCAACCGCCTGTTCGGCGAGGCGATGAAAGAGTAATCCCCGAGCTTGTGAGCGTCGACGGTTGAAGCGGAAAGTGAATTCGTCGAGGTAGTAGTCGAGATGCCGGTGCCGGATGCCGCCTTGGTGAGTGCCGGTCAGCCACCGCTCGAGCAGCGAGGCGACCATGTGGACGCGCGGCAGGACCTCGTGTGCCGGTTCCGCCCCGCTTTTGATGACGGTGACCTGGTGCTTGTAGCCGGCCGCCGCCAGCCCGGCGTAGCCGTTCCATCCGTCGGTGTGAACCACGGAGCCGGGCACTACGGCACCCTGGACGAAGGGGAGCAGGCTGTCCCCGGACACATCCTTGATTTTGCCGTTCATTTCGCCGTTCATGGCAGAATCAATCCTTAGGCACTCGAAGATCATGGCGTGGGTGGACGCAGATCGCGGTGTCAAGTCGATCGGGGAGTTTTGACGAGGTTTCAACGAGACGGTCCGGCGACGCGGTGGCGGGCGCGCCGCGATGCCATTCATGAAGATATTTGCCGCAATGCGGCATTCGGAACCCGCCCACCCTGGCGTCCATTGCCTCGTCTCAAGCTATGGTGGATTTGCCCCACGCCTGTGGAATTGGCCCTGTCCCCAGTGCCGAAACCAGTCACCCTATGACCATAACAAACTATAATTCAAAATCTTTCCCTGCTGGCACGCGATTTGCTGTTTGCTGTCTTCAGGCGGCCTCCTCTCGACAACAGCTTCGAGGGATGCGGAAGCCACGCTTGAGATTCATGAGAGGAGATGAAAGTCCCATGATGCCAACAAACGATGGAATCTCGACTCGGCCAACCAGGTAACCGCCCGCATCGAATCGACAAGAGCGGGAATGCCTGCATGCGTGAAAAACCGGCATACTCCCTTGACAAGGGGGACGAACGGAGCAGAGGACAGCGGACGACCGATCATGCTGAAACCACCGGGCACATGTTACAGCCGTTATTGTATCGACCCGTCTGGCTCCCGGTTACGATTGCCAGCGTGTTTCTCGCTGTATCGCTGGGCGTTCTTCTGGTGACGTCGTGGAACAGTGTCAATCGACTTCAACCCGTCCGCCGTCATATGGAGCAGTTGAGCCGTCTGCAGGAAGCCGGGCTCAACCTTCAAGAGATGTTGGTCGGCCATCTGGGCGGTAACAAGCCCATCGAGACGGCCAAGCTCGAAGTGCTTCGCCAGGAGGTCGGGGACATCATCGCCTTGGATAGCCACCTGGTGCCGACAAGCCCGGTGCTCCTTCGCGAAGCCCAAGCAACTCTTGGCGACTTGGCCGGCGATCCACGCGAAGCCCTAATCGCAGTCCTCTCCCAGATCCGCCAAGTGGTGACTTTGGAAACACGGGCCCACAACGAACTTGTGGCCGAGATCAATCGCGCGGCGGCGCTCGAATTCGACATCGTCGTTGCAACCATCATCATTCTACCTTCGCTTGCCCTTCTGACGTTTTTCCTTGTGCGCAAACGGGTTCTGGTCCCGCTTTCCACTTTGGGCCGACTCTTAACGATGCTGGGCCGGCGGGACTACACGCCCATGCCGGCCGAAGACGTCGATCCCATGCTAAAGCCACTGATAAGCAGCTATAACGATCTTGTTGTTCGCCTCGCCCAGCTCGAAGGCGAAAACGCGCGCCGGCAAAAAACGCTCGAGCATCAGGTCCGGGCGGCAACCGAGGCGCTTCTTGAGCAGCAGCGGACACTGGCGGCGGCGGAGCGCTTGGCGGCTGTCGGCGAGGTCGCCGCCGGGATTGCCCATGAGCTGCGCAATCCTCTCGCGGGAATGCAGATGGCGCTCTCCAACCTTCGCAGCGATACGGCGAACCGCGAGCATGCCGAACGCCTCGACCTCATAATCGCCGAAGTGCGGCGGATCACCAGCCTGTTGAACGGCCTGCTGGAGGGCGCGCGTCATACTCCGGAGCCGCTCGCTGACGTCGAACTTTCGGAGACGGTAAACGGTCTCCTCGTTTTGGCCCGTCATCAGATCCCTGGCAAAATCCGCATTGATTGGGATATCCAAGTTGGCCTTGACTGCCGACTGCCACGAGATCGATTCAAACAGGCGCTGCTCAACCTCGTCGTCAATGCGGCTCAGGCCATCGGCGATCGCGAAGGGCTGATTACCGTCTCGGCCCAACGGGACGCCGGCACGGTCGCCTTGGTAGTATGCGACAATGGTCCGGGTTTTCCGCCGGCAGTGCTGGAGAACGGTAGCCGTCCCTTCGTGACGGGGCGCAGAAACGGCACCGGGCTGGGACTGGCAATTGTGAAGCGACTCGCCCGGGATCTGAGCGGCGAGCTGCGACTTTCGAATGTGGATCCACACGGAGCCCGCGTAGAACTGAGATTGCCCTGTCGGACGAGCGATGACTGATACATTGCTGATCATTGAAGACGAAATGCTGCTCGGCTCCGAACTCCAGCGCCACTACCGGCGCGGCGGATGGGATGTGGTTCGGGCCAACACTCTCAGGCGCGCCGAGCAGGCCCTTGTCGACCAGGATATGGGCCCCCTCGTCGTCCTTTCCGACATGAGCCTCCCCGACGGCAACGCGCTCGATCTACTCGAGAAGATCCGCAAGAGAAGCTTGGGAGGCGAGTGGGTCTTCCTGACCGGTTATGGCGAGGTACCTGATTCGGTGCGGGCACTGCGTCTCGGCGCCTACGACTTCCTGACCAAACCCTGCGAACAGGAGCGGCTCGACCTGGTCGTTGCCGGCGCGGCGCGAAGTGCCAAAGCCCAACGGCGTCTGCGGGACGAAGCGAGAGAGCGCACGCGCCGATACGCGATCGAGTCGTTTGCGGGACAAAGCGCGGCGGCGCGACTGGTTCGGGACATTCTGGGCAAGCTCGCCGATGTGCCTTTTAGCGCCCTCGTAATGACTGGAGAGACGGGAACCGGAAAGGGCCTGGCCGCCCGTATCCTCCATCATTCCGGCGTTCGGGGCAACGGACCGCTGATCGAGCTCAACTGCGCGGCGTTGCCGCGAGAACTCCTCGAATCCGAGCTATTCGGACACGAAGCGGGGGCGTTTACCGGCGCCAGGGGCCGCCGACGAGGCCTCATGGAGCAGGCCAACGGCGGCACCCTGTTCCTCGATGAAATCGGCGAGATGGACCTGGATCTCCAGTCGAAGCTGCTCAAGGCGATCGAGGATCGGAACGTCAGGCGCTTGGGCGGCGACCAGCTGATCTCCGTGGACGTGCAGATCATCGCGGCCACCAATCAGGACCTCAAGAAACGAGTCGAGGCCGGGCACTTCCGCGCTGACCTCTATCATCGCCTGTGCGTCTTTCACCTGCATCTGCCGCCGCTTCGCGAGCGCAAGGGGGACGTCCGGGACCTCGTTCCGCTCTATGTGGCCGAGTACAACGTCAAGGCGGGCAAATCCGTCAAAGTCATTCCTGAAGACGTCTGGCGAATGCTCGAGGCGCACGATTGGCCCGGCAATGTGCGGGAGCTGCGCAATGTGGTCGAGCGGTGCGTGCTGTTCGCCGACGGTCCCGTATTTCCTGCCCAATGGCTGCAGCTAGGCACCGGCGAAGCGAGACCTGAAATCACGGCGTCAAGCATGAACGGAGATCGCCTTATTCTGCCAATGGACGGGAGCATGGCCCTTGAGGACATGGACCGATTCATCATCAAGACCGCGCTCAAGCTACATGACAACAATGTCACCGCGACGGCGCGTGCCCTCGGCACGACCCGCGAGACCCTGCGGTACCGCATACAAAAGTACGCATTGCTGAAAGGTGACGAGGCGCAGCCCACGGGTAGCGACGGTCAATGAGTGCTTTGCAGCACGTTCTGTCGGCGGCAGCCCCATACGTGCATGAGTACGGCTATCGGCGAGAACGCGCCGCTGGTCCGGGCCGAGGTCTGCGAAAAGCTCGCTTGGCTCGGCGCCACGCTCGACGCAGCGGCGAACAAAAAGAACGGCCCGAGGATCACCACCGCAGACAGCCGGGTATCCGTCTGGGTGATCCCGACCAACGAGGAACTGATGATCGCGAGGCACACTCTGGCGCTGGCCCCGCCAGTGAGCGCGTGATCATCTCGACGAATACAAGCGTATTGGCAAGGGCATAACTCCAACTGTCTTAGGGGATGCGAGAATGACTACGGATACGAAACCTCTTAAATACGAACACAGCGTGCCGTTCTTCTGGCCGCTCGGCATCATGGCCGAGCTGGGCGAAGAGGAATTGGAGGTCGTCAAGCGCAACTTCGACTTCGCCGAGGAGGTGGAGAAGGAGGCGTTCGAACTCGAGCCCGTGTGGGCGACGAAGAACGACATCCTTTACGACCTCAACACCATGCGCCTGCGCGATTTTTCGGCGGCGGCGGCACGCACCGACAAGACCATCGTGCCGACCATCATCGATGCGCCCTACGCCGGGCACACCTCCACGATCGCCGACTACGCCCAGGGCCAAAGCCTGGTCGAGACGCTGCAGGCGGTCGGCCTGCGCCGCGTACTGTGCATGGACTGGAAGTCGGCGACCGACGAGATGAAGGACTACAACATCGACATCTATCTCGCCGAGATCAACGCCGTCGTCGATGATTTGGGCGTCGATGATTTGGGCGGCAAGGTCAACTTGATCGGCCTTTGCCAGGGTGGCTGGATGGCCGGGATGTTCGCGGCCCGCTATCCGCACAAGGTGGCGACGCTCGTTGCCGCCGGCACGCCGCTCGATGCCGATGCCGGCGACGGCTTCATCAAGAAGGTCGCCAAGGAGCAGCCGATGAGCTTCTTCGAGGAGCTGGTGAGCATGGGGGGAGGACTGTTGCGCGGCAAGTTCATGCTCGCCGGCTGGAAGGGCATGCATCCCGAGGAGCACTACTTCAAGACCTACCTCGATCTCTACGAGCACGTCGAGGATCCGGCGTACATCAAGAAGCGGGAGGAGTTCGAGCGATGGTACGAACGGCCGCTCGACCTGCCCGGCAAATGGTATCTCCAGGCCATCCGGCACCTGTTCAAGAACAACGACCTCTGCAACGGTAACTTCGTCGCATTGGGGCGCAAGATCGGCCTGCACAACATCATCTGTCCGGCCTTTCTGATGGCCGGCGAAGGCGACGACATCACCCCCGCCCCACAGGTGTTCGAGGCGGACAAAAAGCTGGGCACTCCAAAACACGAGATCGTCAAGAAGCTGGTGCCCGGTGGCCACATCGGCCTGTTCATGGGCTCGAAAACACTCAAGGACTCGTGGCCGGAGGTGGCCAAGTGGATCAAAGAGACAAGCCCGGGGTCGTAACACGGAGCATGAGTTCACAGAGGCACTAGTGCTCTGGTTCCGACATATGGTGCCCATACGATCCCGCCCTCCAACCGCTTCGGATCAATCCCGAACCGCTGAAGGGCAAGAAGGTCCTGATCACGGGCATCGCCGATAAGGACTCCATCGCCTAGTACCGACTAGCACAATTCCGTACCCCATGTGATCGCTTTTCCCGCGCCCTCGGCAGGAGGCGGCGCGCCGGCGATGCTGGAGCATCGTCAAGCGCCGTCGACGCCCCGAGGGCGCGGAAAGCGACCCTGCGGGCGGCCTGCCGAGGTCCCCGGCGGCGTTGCGCGCCGCTTGTGATGCTCCAGCATCACGGCCCAACGCGCGCCTGGCCGGAGGCCTCGGAAGACCGTCACATGGGGTGCGGAATTGTGCTAGTCGGTACTAGGTGGTTGCCCGCAGCGCGGCGCGTCTTTCGCCGGTTGGAAGCGACAAGGCCAGGTGTCGTTCCAGGTACGACGTTCACGGCTACCACCCGATTCATCAACTCTCCGCAAAGCCGCGGGCAAAAAAAGTGGGCCGGAGGGGGCCGGCCCAAAGTCTCACGGGGCTGGGGAAGATCAGCTCTTGGGGGCTTGTTCCCCCGTGACGGGAGCGACGATCGAGGCCGTGTTGTATTGCAGGCCGTCCTCGGCCGCCTTTAAAGCCATGTTCGCCTCATGATATTCGCCGTCTTTGAGAAGGGTGATGGCGGCGTCGACATGATCCCTGGTCGCCGCCAGCGGCATATCGATGCGCTGAAACACCACACCGATGTCCGCCATCTCGAGCTCCTCGATGGCGGACTTGGTGTCCCCCTTCTTGAGATGCTCGTGGGCCTTGTTCATATGTTCGGTCTTTTCGGGCGTCGGGTCGAAATCCTCAACAATCTGAAACTGACCGGAGATTGGGATGAGATCGGCCTGAACCTGCTCCTTGGAGGTGTCAACCACCTTGCCTCCCGCCTTCACCTCGTCCTTGACGGTGGTCGGCACGTCGGCTTTCTTGACTTGGCCTAGGGCATCCTTGGCGTCCTGCAACGCCTCCTTCGCCAAATCGTATTCGCCGTCGTTGATGGCTCGACGCGCCGAGTACACGGAGCGCATCGCCAACAGGCCCTCCTTCGACATCTTGGCAAGATCGACCTCCGTCGGGCCGCCCTTGGCCTCAATGGTGACCGACGATGCTTCGGATTTCTCGGCGGCAACCGCTTGCCAGGCAATCGGAGAGCCGACCAGCAAAGCGGCGACCGCGACGGCGGTGGTGGTCAGATATTTGGTTTTCATTTCAAATCTCCATCTCTCAACCTTCGCGAACTGACACGCGCAGGTGCATCTGGTTGTCCATGTGGAATTGCACGTTGCGTGCCAAAGGCACAACAAATTGAATTACCAAGACAATTTCTGCAGCGGACGAAACGGAGCTGTGGTTTTCCACCCTCTGGCCAAAGGACTGTGGTGGAAATCACCGGCAGGAGAACCAGACTGCCCGGCGGCGCCACGGGGGACACGACCCTGACCACCTGCTCCTCAGCGCGCGACCCAGGACCACAACATCATGACCCGCTGACGGGCGGCTAACCCCGGGTCCTAGAATTTTCCTTTACCGCCTCAACTCGGTCGCCCACACGAACTGCACGACGGCATGGGCCTTTCTGGCTGAAATGCCCCATCATCCGCATTGCGAGCGGTGCATATGACGCGAGCGGCTACACACCGGTAGTTAATATATCGATTAATTCTGGTCACTTAACGGTCTGGCATGGGTGTTGCGTAGCGAAAATGCAGCGGGCTGAACGCTTGAAGTTTGGTCCACCCATCGAAACCATCGACGAAGGAGATACCAATGAAAAGAATGCACCGCCCATCGCTCTATCCCGCCGTCGTCGCCGGCGCAGTAGTCGTCAGCCTGATGGCGTCCGACATGCCGGCACGCGCCGCCGACAAAGCCGCCATGGGCACCGACACCCTCAGCATCTACGAGACCGGTTGGTCTTCCGAAAAAACAGAGCGCCTTGCCCTCAACCTGGGTCAACTGCTTGTTGCACGCATCAATCGGGCGAAGCGACTCATTGACGAGGGCGACTTGGCCTCCGCCCAGAACGCGATCCTTGAAGCGGAGGGCACGGCCGACGTCATCGTCAACATCTCACCGATCATCGCGGTGACGGACGCTGTCCGCGACGCCAAGAACAGACTGGTCGCCGAGGGTGTGGATACGTTTGCGGACAGCCTCATTCTGGTCAACGGCAATGTTGACCAGCTGGAGGTCTTCGCGCCCAAATTGGCCAAGTCGGCAAGAGCAAAACTGAACACCGCAAAGGAAAAAGCCCAGGCAAACGATACCAAAGGCGCGGTGATTGAGCTTCAAAATGTTGCCGACGAGATCTCGTCGACGACCTTCTATTTGCCGGTTCGTCATGCTTACGAACAGCTCGCCGTAGCACGCCTGGCCCTTGCCCAGAAAACGCCGGACGTCACCACCGCCAAGAAGGCGATCGACAGTGCCCTCGATGTCGTCGCGCTCAAGGTCGACGCCATCTCCAAGGAGACGAAATCGTAATCTCTTGGAACTTCCCGGGAAAGACGAATGCTTCGGATGGAGGCAAACATGACCAGAGAAAAGCCCAAGGATGACAATGCTGTCGTCGCTGTATTCGACACCCACATCCAAGCCGAAGACGCCATCAAGGAGCTGCAGCGTTCAGGCTTCGACATGAAGAAGCTCTCGATTATCGGTAAGGGCTATCATTCGGAGGAGCACCCGGTGGGCTTCTACACGACCGGCGACCGTATCAAGAGCTGGGGCGGTTTTGGCGCCTTCTGGGGCGGCATGTGGGGGTTCCTCATCGGGGCGGCGTTCTTCTGGATTCCGGGAATCGGGCCGATTGCCGCGGCTGGCCCCATCGTCCACGCGCTCGTCGGCGCGCTCGAGGGCGCCGCAATCCTCGGGGGGCTGTCCGCCGTCGGGGCCGCTCTGGCCGGCCTCGGCGTCCCGAAGAACAGCGTTGTCAAGTACGAGCAGCAACTCAAAGCCGACAAGTACCTCGTCATCGCCCACGGCAACGCCGACGAGGTGAGGCAAGCCCACGGGATCTTGGAGCAATGGAACGCCGTCGAGACTGAGGTGCTGGCCGCATGACGGGGTAGGCCGGATCGGCGCGGGTTCCTCTGCCCTATGCCGGACGAGCCTCACGGGGGCCGACTTTGCGTCGGCCCCGTTCCTCCGACAAACGTGCTCTTGTTGGATTAGCGAAGGGCAATTCAAGCCTGAGGCGCGAAAGGACGATCCCGAGGCGAGCTACTGGCTCGGTGTCATGTTCGAGAACGGGACTGGGACGAAGAAAGACATCGACAGGGCCCTCACCTGGTATCGGAAGTCGGCGGAGGCTGGACTGGTCAAGGCCATCCTCAAGATGGGCGAACTCTACATGCAAGGAACGGACGTGCTGCACGACTTCGACGAGGCTCGCAAATGGCTCGAGCCGGCCGCACGGGAAGGCGATGTCGCTGCGAAGCGCGACATGGTAACACCGTATGCCCATGGTTGGGGCGTGAAGAAGGATGCGATCCGCGCCTACATCTGGTTCGATTACGCCGCGAGCCGCGGCGACCCGCGCTCGGAAAGCCGCGTAAGCACAGGGAGTAAAGCGTGATGTACGAGATATTGCCGGAGACCAACGGTCACACCGTTGCCCTCAAAGCGATGGACCGGCTGACGGACGCGGACTTCGAAGTCCTTGAGCCGGCAGTGGGGCGATTGATCGAAGAAGCTTCACCGGCGAGGGTGTTTCTCGATTGGACCGAGCTTACCGGCTGGGACGGCAAGGGCGAGGCCCGATCCTTCCGGTTCTGGATCCACAACTGGGGGTTCGTCGAAAAGGTGGCTATCGTCTCTTCAGACAAGTTTCTCAGCGATGTTGTGCGGCTCAAACAAACTCTGAGCCGTTCGGAGGTCAGACACTTCGCTGTATCCGACGCCGGCAAGGCCTGGACCTGGCTTCAGGACGAGTAGACCGCTGCGGACCCCGACCTTGCGCCTCCAATCCGTTGGCGATCGACTCTGGATCGCAGACGGACCCGTCGTCGACTTCTATTCGTTCCCTTATCCAACCCGCATGGGCGTCGCCCGTCTGGGCGGCGGGAAGCTGTGGATCTGGTCGCCCATTCCGTTGGATTCGCAGCTGAAAGAAGAGATCGACTCCCTGGGCAGCCCAACACATCTCGTCTCCCCAAACAAACTCCATCATCTCTTTCTCACCGAATGGGCGGAGGCGTATCCCGAAGCCAAGCTGTGGGGGTTGCCCGCCGTCGTTCGCAAGCGCCGCGACCTACATTTTGACGCGGCGCTCAACGATCAACCGCCTGCGGACTGGGAGGGCGAGATCGACCAGGTCGTGTTTCGCGGAAGTCTGCTGATGGACGAGGCGGTCTTCTTTCACTGTCGATCCAGAACGGTTCTGTTCGCGGACCTGATCGAAAACCTTGAAGGTGCATTCTTGCGCGATACGCCGGGTTGGCGCGGTTGGCGAAGGGCCGTTGCGCGATTGTGGCGCATCACGGAACCGCATGGAATGGCTCCCCTTGAGTGGCGTCTCAGTTTCGTACAACGCGAGCGGGCCCGAACCGCGCTCGACAAGGTGCTCGGATGGAGGCCGAACCGCGTCGTTATTGCCCACGGCAAATGGGCACAAGAAAACGGGCGGGCTTTCATCCGGAAGTCGTTCCGGTGGCTGCTCCTCAAGCCTCCAGAGCACTAGGCCGTCCGGCGCGCGCATCCCTGCCAGTACGGCGGCGGAACCGAGGCCGCGGCTACCGATCGGCGGTGGTTGAGGAAAACCACCATCTCGGGTGTTTTCCCCCTGTGACACTCTCCCCCTTGGCCAACATAATCGTTCAATTTCAGAGTATTATTGTATGGCATGGCGTTTGCTTGAACCCCATTGATCCCGCCTTTCGGATTCGTGCGTCGCTCACGTTCCGAGGGAGTTCTGATGGGGAAGTACATTGCGTAGAGAAGGCGTCGAAACCGGATATGGAGGAATAGGATATGCGAAAGTCGAAAGGCGCTTTGGCGCTGGCGATTGGCCTGATCGTGCTCGCTGCGGCGGGAACGGCGATGGCCGCGAAGAAGCCGGCAACGGAAATCACTTGCGAGGAGTTCCTCGCGCTCGGGACGGACGTCCAGCCACGCGTGGTGTACTGGTTGGAGGCATACGCCGCCAACGGAAAGCTGGAAGATCTGGAACTCGATTTGAACGACTTCAATCGTCCAATTGCGGCGGTAATCGACGCCTGCCAGAAGGAACCCAGGGCCAGTCTGTGGGATAAGGTCAAGAACTACTTCCGAGACCCCGACCTCGCCCCTTAGAGACATCACCCTCCCGACGTGCATTCAACTGAAATTGTCGGAGAATCCGAAGCCACCGGTAAACATCCGGTGGCTTCGGCACATATCGAAGCACGGTGCCGATCTTATGGCCGACACAGCGGTTGAACCTCCCTCGATTTGGTGGACACCTTTGCTAAGCTCCGCGAGGAGCAGGGAGGTGTTTGATGACGAAAGCGCGTCGGAGTTTCACGGATGAGTTCAAGCGGGAGGCGGTTGCTCTGTTGCAGACGAGTGGCCGGCCGCTGATACAGATCGCCAGCGAGCTGGGCATTCAGCCGTCGATGTTGCGCAAGTGGCGCAATGGGGTCGAGAGGGTGCCTGCGGGGGTATCGCGGCGCCGCAATACGCAGGCGGTAGCCCCGCAGGCTGGCACGCCCGATGACCAGTCTGCCGAGATGGCTCGCCTTCGTCGGGAGGTCCAGCGGCTGCGCATGGAGCGCGACATTCTAAAAAAACAGTCGCCATTTTCTCGGAGCCACCGAAATGAAGTTCCGCTTCATCGAGGATCACCGCGACACCTGGCCGGTGCGCCTGATGTGCGATGCGCTGGAGGTCTCGGCCGGTGGCCAATACGCCTGCCGTGGCCGCCGGTCGATGGAAATGTTTCGTTTTTTTCGCTGGTTTCTGCAAATTGATTTACGTGCGATTCATTCTCGTTAGAATGCACCTGACAATTGCGTG